>JAOPYE010000023.1 GCA_025964775.1 Marmoricola sp. | reverse complement strand
GTCGGCGGGCACGCTCGGCGGTGTCGCCCGGACGACGACCCAGGCGATGCTGGTCCTCGAAGCAGCCGGGTACGACGTCGTGCTCGTCGAGACCGTCGGCGTCGGTCAGTCCGAGATCACGGTGGCGTGCCTGGTCGACACCTTATTGTTCATAACCCTCGCCCGGACCGGTGACCAGCTCCAGGGCATCAAGAAAGGCATCCTCGAGATCGCCGACGTCATCGCGGTGAACAAGGCCGACGGTGATCGCGAGCTGGAGGCGAAATCGGCTGCTCGCGAGCTCGCCGGTGCGCTGCGCCTGGTCTACTCCGGCACCGAGGCCTGGGTGCCGCCGGTGCTCACCTGCTCCGGCCTGCACGGAGTCGACGTCGACACGGTCTGGCAGCGCGTCGTCGACCACCGTTCCTCCCTCGGCGAGCAGGGGCTCGCGACCAAGCGTGCCGGGCAGCAGCTCGAGTTCACCTGGGCACTGGTGCGCGACGAGCTCGCCGAACGGCTGCGACGCTCCCCAGGGGTGGCGAGGATCCGGGACGACGTGCGCGACGCCGTCCTGGCCGGTGAGCTGACCGCTCCGGTGGCAGCGGACCGACTGCTGGCCGCGTACGACGGGGACTGAACGCCCCGGGGGCTGCCACTGCGGGTAACCTCGGTGTCCGTGTCCTCCCGTGCGCCTGCTCCCGCTGACGAACTCGGCGACCTGGTCCGTGCCCGGATCGACGCCGTGGCCGAGGAGCTGATCGAGTTCCGCCGCGACCTGCACGCCCACCCCGAGCTCTCCTGGCACGAGGAACGCACCGCGGGACGCGTTGCCGACCGGCTCGTCGCGGCCGGCCTGACGCCGTCACGGGTCGGCGCCTCGGGCCTGATCGTCGACATCGGTCCGCCCGACGCACCGGTCGTGGCGCTGCGCGCGGACCTGGACGCGCTGCCGGTGCCGGACCTGACTCCGGACCCGTGGCGCAGCACGGTCGACGGCGTGGCGCACGCGTGCGGGCACGACGTGCACACGAGCTCGCTGCTCGGGGCCGGGATCGCGCTCGCCGCGGTGGCCGACCGGCTGACCACGCGGGTCCGCCTGATCTTCCAGCCTGCCGAGGAGATCATGCCCGGCGGCGCACTGGCGATGATCGAGGCGGGGGCCCTGAAGGACGTCGAGGCGCTCTTCATGCTGCACTGCGACCCCGCCACGGACGTGGGCCTGGTGGGCCTGCGCGAGGGGCCCCAGACCGGAGCGGCCGACTCGCTCAGCGTGGTGCTCAGCGGCCGCGGCGGCCACACCTCGCGGCCACACCTGACCGAGGACCTCACCTTCGCCCTCGGCAAGCTCGTCACCGACCTGCCGGCCGTGCTGTCGCGCCGCCTCGACCCGCGGTCCGGGGTGAGCGTGGTCTGGGGCCTGGTCCAGGCGGGGTCGGCGGCGAACGTGATCCCGTCGGTGGGGCGCGCGGTCGGCACCGTCCGGATGCTCGATGCGCTGGCGTGGGCCGACGCGGAAGCGGTCGTCACCGAGGCGATCGGCCAGCTGATGCTCCCCTACGGGGTGACCACCGAGATCACCTACGTCCGGGGTGTTCCGCCGGTCGTGAACGCTCCGGGCGCGACCGCCGCCATGGCTCGCGCGGTCGTCGCCTCGACCGGGGAGGATGGGCTGGTCCCGACCGCCCAGAGCCTCGGAGGCGAGGATTTCGCCTGGTATCTCGAGCACGTGCCGGGAGCGCTCGGACGCCTGGGGACCCGGACGCCGGGAGGGCCGACGTACGACCTCCACCAGGGGGATCTGCGGGTCGACGAACGCGCGGTCGCGATCGGCGCCAAGGTGCTCGCGTCGACCGCGGTGGGCGCTGAGGTCACCGACCGATAACAAATGTGTCGCGGCCCGGGTGGAGCCTGATTGTGTGATTAGGGTGGGCCATCGTTTCGCGACGCCGCCGGGCGTCCCAATTGAGGAGAAGCCCTTGCGTCACGCAACCAAGATCGTGGCCCTGACCAGCGCCGTACTGCTGGTCGCTGCCGGATGCGGCAGCAAGCCCGCGTCGAACAGCAGCAACAACCCGACCAACTCCGGGAAGAAGATCAGCGCTTGCATGGTGCTCGACACCGGCGGCGTCGACGACCACTCGTTCAACCAGTCCTCGTACGCCGGCCTGACCGCAGCGGCCGCGGCGAACCCGAACATCAAGGTGTCCTACGTGGCGTCGAACTCGCAGAACGACTACACGCCGAACCTGACGGCCGAGACCAACGCGAACTGCGACACGGTCATCGCCGTCGGTGGCCTGATGTACCAGGCCGTCGCGACGATCGCGAAGGCCAACCCGAACCAGCACTACGCCGAGATCGACAACTCCAACCAGGGCCTGGCCAACGTCTACGGCCTGCAGTACAACACCGCGCAGGGCGGGTTCCTCGGCGGCTACCTGGCCGCAGCCATGACCAAGACCGGCAAGGTCGCGACGTACGGCGGACTCAACATCCCGCCGGTCACGATCTACATGGACGGCTTCTGGGAGGGCGTGCAGTACTACAACGCCCAGAAGCACAAGGACGTCAAGGTCCTCGGCTGGAACGAGAAGAACCAGAAGGCCGGCACCTTCGCGGCTTCCTTCACCGACCTGAACAAGGGCAAGACGATCTCCAACGCCTTCATCCAGCAGGGTGCGGACATCATCTTCCCGGTCGCCGGTGGCACCGGCCTCGGCTCCGGAGCTGCTGCGGCCGCCTCGGGCGGCAAGGTCTCGGTGATCTGGGTCGACACCGACGGCTTCGTGAGTGCTCCGCAGTACGCGAAGTACTTCCTGACCAGCGTCACCAAGGGCCTGGCCTCCTCGGTCACGACCTACGCCAACGCGGTTGCCGGCGGCACCTTCCCGAGCGGGAGCTACATCGGCACCCTGAAGAACGGTGGCACCGGCCTGGCGCCGTTCCACAACTTCGACTCGGTCGTGCCGGCGTCCACCAAGACCGAGCTCGCTGCCATCACCACCGGCATCGAGAACGGCACCATCAAGATCACCTCGCCGAGCCAGCCGAAGTGATCGACTCCGGAAGCCGCTGAACCGAAGCACGAGCAGCAGGGGAGCACCAGTTCGCTGGTGCTCCCCTGTTGCCGCCTTCTGCCCGTTGATGGTCGACTGTCGGTCGGGCAGCACGACTAGGGTGAAACGCGACGCTTGAGAGGGGACGTTCGTGAAGCTGGAGTTGCGCGGCATCACCAAGCGGTTCGGCACGCTCACCGCCAACGACTCCATCGACCTGGTGGTCGAGCCCGGCGAGATCCACGCCCTGCTGGGGGAGAACGGTGCCGGCAAGAGCACGCTGATGAACACGCTCTACGGGCTCTACCAGCCCGACGAGGGCGAGATCCTGATCGACGACGTCCCGGTGAAGTTCTCCGGCCCGGGTGACGCGATGGCGGCCGGCATCGGGATGGTGCACCAGCACTTCATGCTGATCCCGGTCTTCACCGTCGCGGAGAACGTCGAGCTCGGCCACGAGCGCACCAAGCGGTTCGGGTTCCTCGACCGTCGCAGCGCCCGTCGCGAGGTCGAGGAAGTGGCGCAGCGCTACGGCTTGCACGTGCCGGTCGACGCACTCGTCCAGGACCTCCCGGTGGGGGTGCAGCAGCGCGTGGAGATCCTCAAGGCGCTGGTCCGGAACGCCAAGGTGCTGATCCTGGACGAGCCCACCGCCGTGCTGACGCCCCAGGAGACCGACGACCTGATGGAGGTGATGCGGACGCTCAAGGCGGCCGGCACCTCCATCGTGTTCATCACCCACAAGCTCCGCGAGGTCCGTGCCGTCGCCGACCGGATCACCGTCATCCGGCGCGGCAAGGTCGTCGGGGAGGCCGATCCCACCTCGACCGCGGCTGAGCTCGCGTCGATGATGGTGGGCCGCCCGGTGCAGCTCAACATCGACAAGTCCCCGGCCAAGCCCGGCACCGAGGTCGTGAAGGTCGAGGACGTCAGCATCATCGACGGGGGCGGCGCACTGATCGTCGACGGCGTCAGCTTCACCGTGCACGCCGGCGAGATCTACGCGCTCGCGGGGGTGCAGGGCAACGGCCAGACCGAGCTCACCGAGGCCCTGGTCGGCCTGACACAGGTGAAGTCCGGGAAGATCACGCTCGACGGCCGTGACGTCACCCGGGCCCACGTCGACAGCATCCTGGAGAGCGGGGTCGGGTACGTCCCCGAGGACAGGCTGCACGACGGGCTGGTGAGCAGCTTCACGGTCGCCGAGAACCTGGTCCTGGACCTGTACGACCGGGCGCCGTTCTCGCGGGCAGGCAGCCTCGACCTGGGCAAGATCGCCGAGAACGCCGAGCAGCGGATCTCGGAGTACGACGTCCGCACCGGCTCGATCGACCACACGGCCTCGACGCTGTCCGGGGGCAACCAGCAGAAGGTCGTGCTCGCCCGCGAGCTGTCCAGGCCGTTGAAGCTGCTGATCGTGGCGCAGCCGACCCGCGGCCTCGACGTCGGCTCGATGGAGTTCGTGCACAAGCAGATCGTCCGCGAGCGCGACAACGGTGCCGCGGTGATCCTGATCTCGACCGAGCTCGACGAGGTGCTCGGGCTCGCCGACCGGATCGCGGTGATGTACCGCGGCAAGATCATCGGCGAGCTTCCCGGCGGCTCCGCACCCGAGGAGATCGGGCTGCTGATGGCCGGTACCCGGCTCGACCAGGCGCAGGAGGTGTCATGACCGACTCGGGAGCTGTACCGGACGACGTACCGGCGGAGGCGTCGGCAACCGCGGAGGTCGCGGCGCCGGCGGATCCGCCCGTGGTCCCACCGGGCTCCGGGTCCTCGCCGCGCTCGACGGTGGGCGGCACGATCCTGGTCACGCTCCTCGCCTTCGTGACCGCGCTGGCGATCGGCGCGATCCTGATCGCCGTCTCCGACCAGTCGACCCGCGACGCGGCGTCGTACTTCTTCTCCTACCCCTGGGACACGTTCTCCCGGGCCGGATCGGCGATCGGGAACGCCTACAAGGCGCTGTTCGAGGGTGCGATCTACAACCCGCACACGGCGGCGAACCACACGGCGGCGGGGTATCTCGGCCCGATCTCCGAAACGCTCGTCAACGCGACGCCGCTGATCGCCGGCGGGCTCTCGGTCGGGCTCGCCTTCCGGGCCGGCCTGTTCAACATCGGTGGCCAGGGCCAGATCATCATGGGTGCGATCTTCGCGGGCTACGTCGGCTTCCACTGGCACATGAGCGCGCCCTTCCACGTCGTCCTGGCGATCCTGGCCGGCATGCTGGGCGGCGGGTTGTGGGGCGGGCTCGCCGGCCTGCTGAAGGCGCGCACCGGCGCGCACGAGGTGATCACCACGATCATGCTCAACTACATCGCCTTCTTCACCCTCGCCTACCTGTTGTCGGTGCGCGGGTTCCAGGCGCCGCCGTACGGCCAGGCGATCTCGAACCCGGTCGACGGCAACGTCCACCTCTGGCCGCTGCTGGGCTCGAGCATGCGGGTGCACGCCGGGCTGCTGCTCGCCCTCGGTGCGTCGGCGTTCGTGTGGTGGCTGCTGAAGTACTCCACGCTCGGCTTCAAGCTGCGCGCAGTCGGGGCGAACCCGTTCGCCGCCCGTACGGCAGGCATGGGGGTCGAGAACTCCTACGTCACCGTGATGTTCATCGCCGGGGCGCTGTGCGGCCTGGCCGGTGTCAGCCAGATCCTCGGGACTAACACCCAGATCACCGGTGACATCGATGCCGGCATCGGGTTCGACGCGATCACGGTGGCGCTGCTCGGCCGGGCCAATGCCGTCGGCATCGTGTTCGCCGGGCTGCTGTTCGGGGCGCTGCACGCCGGCGGCTCCACGATGCAGGCCTACACCCCGATCGACCTGGTCCAGGTCCTTCAGTCCCTGATCGTGCTGTTCATCGCGGCACCGGCGTTGATCCGCGCGCTGTACCGGATCAAGGCCACCACCGGCTCCAGTGGGGCCGCGCTGGCGAAGGGATGGAACGGATGACCACCCTGGCCAGCACCGAGGGCGTCGTCGTCGAGCACGACGTGGTCGACACCACCCGCACCGTTGCCCGTCGACTCGGCACCGGCGGGGTGTTCATCGCCCTCGGCATCGTGACGATCTGGGCGCTCGGCACCGCCGTGCGTGCCGGGCACAAGACGGCCCTGAAGTTCGACGCCCCGAACACCTACTTCTCGGTGCACAACATCGACCTACCCGGCCGGGCGGTGATCATTGCCCTCGGCGTGATCGTCGTGCTGCTCGGCCTCTGGCAGGCGCTGCGCGGGTTCAGCAAGGGCACGCTGCCGATCGCGACCGCGGTCGTCGGACTCGCCTTCATGCTCGCGTTCCTGTGCTGGGTCTCGGCAAGGGCCCAAGGCACCCAGGTCGACGTGCTCGGGCTGATGCAGAACTCGATCGGGCTCGCCGTGCCGCTGATCCTCGGTGCGCTGGCCGGTGTCATGTGTGAGCGGTCGGGCGTGATCAACGTGGCGATCGAGGGCCAGATGCTCGCGGGCGCCTGGGCCGCGGCCCTGTTCGGCACCGTCCTGGGCAGTGTGCTCGGACTGGTCTCGGCGGCCGTCGCCGGCGGGCTCATGGGACTTCTCCTGGCGGTCTTCGCGATCCGCTACCTGGTCAACCAGGTCGTCCTCGGGGTGGTGCTCAACGTCTTCGCCCTGGGGCTGACCGGGTTCTTCTACGACGCGTTCATGCAGTCGAACACCGCGTCCCTGAACACGCCGAAGGTGCTCGGCGAGATCGACCTGCCCGTGCTCAGCCACCTCCCCGTGATCGGTCCATTGCTGTTCCAGGCCAACCTCGTGGTCTACCTCGCGTACGTGCTCATCATCGTCGTCGACGTGGCGCTGTTCCGGACCCGCTGGGGTCTGCGCACCCGTGCCGTCGGCGAGCACCCCAAGGCAGCCGACACCGTGGGCATCAACGTGCTCGCGATGCGGTACCGCAACGTCGTGATAGGCGGCGCGATCGCCGGTCTCGGCGGCGCATACTTCACGGTCGGCTCCGTGGGTGGCTTCTCGAAGAACATCACGTCGGGCAACGGCTTCATCGCCTTGGCCGCCCTCATCTTCGGCCGGTGGAGCCCCCGCGGCGCGGTGGCCGCAGCGCTGCTCTTCGGGTTCGCCCAGGCACTGCAGGTGATGCTGTCGATCACGGTGCCGTCGATCCCGTCGAACTTCCTGCAGATGCTGCCGTACGTCGCGACGATCGTCGCCGTCGCGGGGCTGGTCGGCAGGGTCCGCGCCCCGGCGGCCGACGGTGAGCCCTATGTCAAGGACTGAGCCGGTCGACGCCCGGGCGCACCGGAAGGGATTCGCGGTATGAACTTCGACTGGGACGTGCTGGTCAGCGCTGCCATCAAGGCGAGGCAGAACGCCTATGCGCCGTACTCGAAATTCCCGGTGGGTGCGGCTGCCCGGGTCACCGACGGTCGGTTCGTGACCGGCTGCAACGTCGAGAACGCGGCGTACGGCGTGACGCTGTGCGCCGAGTGCGGGCTCATCTCGCAGCTCGTGCTCAGCGGCGGCGGCCGGCTGACCCACTTCGTCTGCGTCAACGGGCACGGCGAGGTGCTGATGCCGTGCGGGCGTTGCCGGCAGCTGCTCTGGGAGCACGGCGGGCCCGAGCTCGAGGTGCTGACCGCGACCGGCGTACGACGGATGGACGAGGTGCTCCCCGACGCGTTCGGTGCCGATGACCTGCACATCTCCGGCGGAGGATGACATGAGCGAGCACGACGCCATCGAGGTGATCACCGCCAAGCGGGACGGCGGCGAGCTCACCGACTCCCAGATCGACTGGGTCGTCGATGCCTACACGCGCGGCGTCGTGCGTGACGAGCAGATGTCGGCACTGGCGATGGCGATCCTGCTCAACGGGATGACCAGGCACGAGATCGCCCGCTGGACCGCGGCGATGATCGCGTCGGGGGAGCGGATGGACCTCTCCGCGATCTCCCGACCGACCGCCGACAAGCACTCGACCGGTGGTGTCGGGGACAAGATCACCCTCCCGCTCGCTCCGCTGGTCGCTGCGTGCGGGGTCGCGGTCCCTCAGCTCTCCGGGCGGGGCCTGGGACACACCGGCGGCACCTTGGACAAGCTCGAGTCGATCAGCGGGTGGAGGGCCTCCCTGACCAACGAGGAGTTCAGCGCGCAGCTCGAGAAGGTCGGCGCCGTGATCTGCGCGGCCGGCGCGGGGCTCGCGCCGGCCGACAAGAAGCTGTACGCGCTGCGTGACGTCACCGGCACCGTCGAGGCGATCCCGCTGATCGCGAGCTCGATCATGAGCAAGAAGATCGCCGAGGGCTCGGGGTCACTGGTCCTGGACGTCAAGGTCGGGACCGGCGCCTTCATGAAGGACCTTGCCCGCGCCCGCGAGCTGGCCGAGACGATGGTCGCTCTCGGGACCGACGCTGGCATGCCCACGGTGGCGCTGCTGACCGACATGTCGACGCCGCTCGGACTCACCGCCGGCAACGCCCTGGAGGTCCGGGAGTCGGTCGAGGTGCTCGCCGGCGGTGGACCGGCCGACGTCGTCGAGCTGACCCTGGCGCTGGCGACCGAGATGCTCGCCGGAGCCGGCCGCGGTGACGTGGATCCAGCGGCGGTCCTCGCGTCCGGCGCGGCGATGGACTCGTGGAACGCGATGATCCGCGCCCAGGGAGGAGACCCCGGTGCGCCGCTTCCTGTCGCGCGCGAGACCCACGTCGTGGCAGCACCGTCGTCCGGCGTGCTGACCCGGCTCGACGCGATGGCGGTCGGGCTCGCCTCCTGGCGGCTCGGTGCCGGACGGGCGGCCCTCGGCGACCCGGTGCAGGACGGCGCCGGTGTGGTCTGGCACGCGCGTCCCGGGGACGACGTCACCGGGGGCCAGCCATTGCTGACCTTGCACACCGACGAACCCGAGCGCTTCGACCGGGCGCTGGAGGCACTGTCCGGCGGCTTCGACATCGACGCCGCCGGGACGGCCTACGAGCCGTTCCCGCTGGTGATCGAACGACTGAGCTGAGGTTTCGAGACGCTTGCTGCACAAGCTCCTCAACCACCGGTGGTTGAGGAAGGCGCTCTGGCGCCTGTCTCGAAACCCTGACGTCAGGACAGCAGCAGAACCACCGTCTCGGCGACGCAGGCAGGCTTGGACTGGCCCTCGATCTCCACGACGTGGCCGACCGTGAGCTGCTTGCCGGCCGGGATGTCGATGACGGCGTTGATGGTGACCGTGGAGCGGATCCGGGAGCCGACCAGCACCGGGTTCGGGAACCGCACCTTGTTGACGCCGTAGTTCAGCTTCGCGCCGGGCGTCTGCAGGTTGAACAGCATCGATCCGAGCCACGGGATCAGGGACAGGGTCAGGTACCCGTGCGCGATGGAGCCGCCGAACGGGCCGCCCTTGGCCTTCTCGACGTCCACGTGGATCCACTGGTGGTCGCCCGTGGCGTCGGCGAACTCGTTGACACGTTTCTGGGTGATCGTGACCCAGTCGGTGGTACCGATCTCGTGGCCGACTGCGGCTTCGATCTCCTCGAAGGTGGTGAACACACGCATGGGTGACGCTCCTGGATCGGGATGCTTGGATGAGGCATGGCAGAACTTACCGCTGCGGCCCTCGGTCTGGTCCCCAAGGTCTTGCTCCATGATCACCTCGACGGCGGACTGAGACCAGCAACGATCGTCGAGCTGGCCGCGGAGATCGGGCACGAGCTGCCGGCGGCGGATGCCGAGTCACTCGGGCGCTGGTTCACCGAATCCGCGGATTCTGGCTCGCTGGTGCGCTACCTCGAGACCTTCCAGCACACCGTCGCGGTGATGCAGTCGGCCGAGAACCTGCGCAGGGTGGCGCGTGAGTGCGTCGAGGACCTGGCCGCCGACGGTGTCGTGTACGCCGAGATCCGGTACGCCCCCGAGCAGCACCTCGAGGGCGGACTCACGCTCGCCGAGGTCGTGGAGGCCGTGCAGGCCGGCTTCGAGGACGGGCAGTCGGCCGCGCTGCGCGCTCGTGGGAGGCCGATCGTCGTACGCCAGCTCCTGACCGCGATGCGGCACCAGGCGAACTCCCGCGAGATCGCCGAGCTGGTCGTCGCCTACCGGGATCGTGGTGTGGTCGGGTTCGACATCGCCGGCGCCGAGGCTGGTTATCCGCCGACCCGGCACCTGGATGCGTTCGAGTACCTGCAGCGCGAGAACGCGCACTTCACCATCCACGCCGGCGAGGCCTTCGGGTTGCCCTCGATCTGGGAGGCGATCCAGTGGTGCGGGGCCGACCGGCTGGGACACGGGGTGCGGATCATCGACGACATCACCGTGGAGCCGGACCCTTCGACAGGCTCAGGACAAGTGGTGAAATTGGGGCGTCTGGCGGCGTACGTGCGGGACAAGCGGATCCCGCTCGAGCTGTGCCCGCACTCCAACATCCAGACCGGTGCCGCCGCCTCGATCGCCGAGCACCCGATCGGACTGCTGGTCAAGCTGCGCTTCCGGGTCACCCTGAACACCGACAACCGGTTGATGAGCGGGACGTCGATGAGTCGTGAGATGGGCGCACTGGTCGACGCCTTCGGCTACGGGCTGGACGACCTCCAGTGGATGACGGTCAACGCGATGAAGTCGGCCTTCCTCGGGTTCGAGGAGAGGCTCGCGCTGATCAACACCGTGATCAAGCCCGGCTACGCGGCGCTGCGCTGATCACATCGGACGGAGGTCGATGACCTTCCGAAGGCGCTGACGGTCGCGCTCGAGGCGGCGGGCCTCGTAGGCGATCGGGAAGTAGCGCAGCCGCTCGGGGAGCAACGGGACGGTGCGCGCCACGATCCAGCCGAAGATCCGCAGCTGGGCCTCCTGACGCCGGCTCCAACCGACACCAAGCTTCGTGCGGGCCACCTCGGGCAGGGTGCCGACCACGGAGAGGTACTGCACGTACCCGATCGGGTTGATCAGCGCGTTCCACAGCGGGCGCAGCCAGCGCGGTGTGCCCAGCGGCGGGCCCGGATGGCGCACGCCGACCAGGAAGTCCTGTGCGACGTTGTTGGTGTCGAGCTGCTCGGCGATCTTGGCATCGAAGAAGGTCACGAACTCGGCGTACGTCGGGGGGATCTCCTTCTCGGCGACCTTGAAGCCGCGCATCAGCTGCTTCATCTCCTCGTACATCACATCGACGTCGCTGCCGCCTCGATGGGTGCCGAAGTACTTCTCGCCCACGGTGAAGGCGTGCACGCCGGTCAGGAGCACCCACGCCCACGGGCCCGAGGACAGTGCGGTGTGCCGCACACCGTTGGCGTCGACGGCGTCGAGGGTCGAGTGCATCTCGCGGAGTCGTTCGACCTCGGCCAGCGATTCCTCGTCGGCGTAGACCCACATCATCACCGACGCAAGGCTGCGCAGGCCGCGGCCGATCGGGTCGGTCCGGAAGGTGGAGTGCTTGTCGACGACGGCGGCGATCGACGGCTCCATCGTCTGAAGCAGGAACGCGCTGCCGCTGGTGAACGAGAACGTGATCATCCCGACCCCGTCCCACAGGACGCCACCGGGCTCCGCGCAGCGGCGGGGCCGCTCGGGCGCCGGCCGCTCGTCCGCGTCCGGCGACGGAGCCTGTCGGAATCCTGCGGGCAGGGTGCTGGTCATCGATCAGTTCCTTCGGTCGGAGAGAGTCGGATGAACGGGGCGAGGTGGTCGCGGACGAACGCCGCGACCTGGCTGTCGGTCAGGGGGACCTTCGACGGGGTGAGGATCTCGGATTGCACCAGCCGTGCCATCCAGTCGGCCACCGGTGCCACGTCGTACGCCGGCACGTGCCCTTCGGCCTGGAGTCGGATGAGGAAGCTGGCCAGGTAGCCACGACCGATCTCGAGGATCGGGTCGGCGTCGACGGTGAGCTTCGGGAGCACGCTCTCCGGTTCGGTCGCCAGCACGCGGTGCAGCAGCTCGTTCGAGCGCAGCTGGCCGGTGACCTCGAGGTGCAGCCGGGTCAGCTGTTCGAGCGGGGGAGCTGTCACGTCGATGCACTCCTCGAGATGAGCGAGGATCCGCTCGGCCTCGCGCATCCCGACGGCCATCACCAGGTCGGACTTCTGCGCGTAGCGGCGGTACAACGTCGCCGGGCTGATCCCGGCACGACGGGCGATGTCAGCCATGTTGGTCCGGCGCACGCCGAAGTCCAGGAACGCCGAGAGGGCAGCGTCGAGCACCGGTCGCCGACCGTCGGTCGATGGCCTGGCCCCGGTGGTCTCGAGCTGGGTGGCGGTCATGGTTGCCCCAATGAGAGAAAGTACGAAAACTTTCTCATTCATTCAAGGAGCAGTCAAGAACCTGGGGGATCGACCGGTCTGGGGGTGACGTCTTGGGTGCCGCCGTCGGAATCGCGGAGGTACTGGTAGCCGTGGGGTGAGCGCCAGAGGTAGGTGCCGGGTTCGATCTGGGTGTAGTTCCAGCCGCCGAAGGTCTTGAGCCGGTGGTGGGGCCGGCACAGGGAAGCGAGGTTGCTGGTGGTGGTCTGGTCGGGTGGTTTGTCGGGGTCGTAGGGCTCGATGTGGTCGAGGTCGGCTGAGCGTGCTGACCGGTTGCAGTAGGCGAACACGCAGGTCTTGTCGCGCACGATCACCTGCTCGCGGATGGTCTTCGAGGGCTGGTAGCCGGTGCTGGTGATGGACGTGTTGAGGTCGATGACCGGTCGGAGGGTCACGTTCGCCTCGGCACACCAGGTCTTGACCTGCTCGAGGGTGACCAGGTTCGGTCCCTTGTTCTCCACGGTCGCGAGGCCGCTCTGGTGCGCATCTGGGGCGAGGTGGACGAACAGGGTCACCGAGCGGGCAGTCTGCAGGCTGAGCCCGTCCTCGCCACGGGCCAGCGCGCCCAGCGCCATGGACCGGCGGGCATCGAGGGAGTCCTCGGAGCCGGCGGCTTTCAGGGTCTCGGCACCCCGGATCAAGGCTTGGTCGAGGTCGAGCGCGTCGGCCCGATCGAGCTCGCCGCGGATCAGCGAGGTCGCGGCGAAGGACTGCTGGGTGTGATCGATCGTCACGAACCGACCATCCGCGGCCGCCGCAGCGATCTTCGCGGCTTCCTCGGGCATGAACCGGGCGACCGCCTCATCAACGAGCCGCTCGGTCGCCGCCGGTCCGATCCGGTGCGCGAACCCGGCGATCTGGTCATCGACGAACCCGGCCGCCTCAAGGCTCAGGTGCAGGGTCTTCTCCGCTATCCGCCGAGCCCGCCACACCGGGAGCTCCCCGGTCTGCACCCGCACCCAGACCTTCGGGAGCCGGTAGGCGATCTCCAACGCGTGGGCCAGCAGGAACCGACCGGACTCGCGCGACATCCCCAACGCGGCCGCGAGCTCGGAGACGCAGAACTCGCTGACCATCGGGGCGCCATCACCGGCCAGCGGCACCGGGCTGTCTCCCCAGGTCGCCGAGTCCTCCGGGTCGGTCACAACATGCAGCCGAGCCCAGGCCAACGCCTCCACGAACACCCCGACCTCAGCCGCATCCGCCTCAGCCCGGAACCGCCGCGCAGCCGCCAGCACCCGCGAGGACGCGAGGGCGGTGGTCGAGGTCATGAAAAAATTCTAGGAACCCCCACCGACAGAAACCCCGTCAAACAGGGCCTTCGGAAGAAATTGCTCGAACTATTTCTGAACCGACATCGCCGGGGCGCGGACCTCGCGATGCACGATGTCGTCGGGTCGCCGATAGGACCTTCTCCGTACTAACGTACTTCGGCCAGTTTGCCGCTGATCGGGTCGACGACGCTGATCCATAGGCGTTCTAGGACCTTCGTCAGGTCAGCCGATGCTTGGATACATTCGCCCGTGTGAACCGCCAAGCCCTTACTCCCGCTCAACGAGTCGTTCCATTTGCACTCGCCGCGATGGTGGGCCTGGTCGCTTTGGTGCTGGTCTACTTCGGTGCAGCGATTGTTATGTGGGCTTGGGGGCCGGTCGGCTTGCTACCCCTGGGGATCTGAGTCATCGCACTTCTTGGTGTGGCGCTACGAGTCGTACGCAGGAGCCGCAGGAGCTGACCGAGGCTCCTCAGTGGGTCATGGCTCGGTGGAATATCTCGTTGTACGCGTCCTGAGGAGATGCCGCCCGACATCCCGACGCCACCGCCAGATCCACCACCCGACGTTGGTTCAGTGCGAGTCGGAGGCCACGACGCACGAGCACGAGCGGTGGCTTGCGGTGCTCACGAAGGTCGCGACCGAGCCGTCGTACGAAGGTGAGAGCCGGGTGCTGTGTGACGCAGACCGCGTCGGCGAGGAGCCCGAGGCGGCGGCAGTCGCTGACGATCTCGGGAGCGAAGATGCCCTCGGCGAGGAAGTACTGAGCGCCGGCGAGGTCGAGCCGGTGCAGGCCGGTACGCCGACTCGTGGCGATGTCGTACGTCGGCACCTCGGCGGTCCCCGACGTTGCCAGCTCGACGATGGCTGCCACGGCATCTGCCGCGTTCCACGATTCGGGGGAGTCCCAGTCGACGTTCGGGTCGTCGCCGTCCTTGTAGAAGTCGTCGAGGTTCAGGGTGGGCAGTCCGAGCCGCCGGCAGAGCCGCGACTTCCCGGAGCCGGACGGCCCGGCGACGACGATGACCTGAGGCAACCTCCCAGACCCTCGTTCACAGACCCATCGGGTGCCAGACCGTCTTGGTCTCCAGGAACTTCGTCATCCGGTCCAGGGCGGGTGTCGCCAGCAGGTCCTCGAGGCCGGGGCGGCGTACCCGCTTGAGGTTCTCGGCGGCCGCCTCCTCCAGCGTGCGGCCCAGGTCCGGGTCGTTCACCCCGGTCAGGTCGATGCCGTTGACGTCCGAGTGCGAGGCGAGCCACGGGGCGATCTCGGCCACCGACCCGGTGAGCACGTTGACCACGCCGCCGGGCAGGTCGCTGGTCGCCATCACCTCGGCGAGCGTGATCGCCGTCAGCGGATGCGGCTCGCTGGCGATCACGACGCAGGTGTTGCCGCATGCGATCACCGGAGCGACCACGCTCACCAGACCGAGGAGCGGGCCGGCGGGGGCGATGATCGCGATCACCCCGCTCGGCTCGGGCGCGGAGTGGTTGAAGTACGGGCCGGCGACCGGGTTGGCACCGCCGACGACCTGGGCGATCTTGTCCGCCCAGCCGGCGTACCAGACGAGCCGGTCGATGGCCGCGTCCACGAACGTTCGTGCCTTGGCGGGCGTGACGCCCTCGCTGCTGCGCAGCTCGGCCTCGAACTGGTCACGGCGGGACTCGAGCACCTCGGCGATCCGGTAGACGACCTGTCCGCGGTTGTACGCCGTCCGCCCCGACCAGCCGCCGAAGGCCGACCGTGCAGCCCGTACGGCGTCACGGGCGTCCTTGCGCGAGGCCTGGGACGCGTTCGCGAGGAAGCCGCCCTTGGCGTCGGCGACGACGTAGCTGCGGCCCGACTCCGAACGCGGGAACTCCCCGTCGATGTAGAGCTTGTAGGTCTTCTTCACATCAAGGCGCGCGCTCATCGCAGGTAGGCCTCCAGTCCGTGACGGCCGCCCTCGCGGCCGTAGCCCGACTCCTTGTACCCGCCGAACGGCGAGGCCGGGTCGAAGCGGTTGAACGTGTTGGACCACACCACGCCGGCGCGCAGCTGCGAGGCCATCCAGAGGATCCGCGAGCCCTTGTCGGTCCAGATGCCCGCGGACAGCCCGAAGGGGGTGTTGTTCGCCTTCTCGACCGCCTCCTTCGGCGTCCGGAAGGTCAGGATCGACAACACAGGACCGAAGATCTCCTCGCGGGCGATCCGGTGCGCCTGGCTGACGCCGGTGAAGATCGTCGGCGGGAACCAGAAGCCGGTCTGGGGCAGGTCACACGCCGGCGACCAGCGGCCGGCGCCCTCGGCCTCGCCGATGTCGGAGAGCTCGCGGATCTTGGCGAGCTGCTCTGCGGAGTTGATCGCGCCGATGTCGGTGTTCTTGTCCAGCGGGTCACCGACCCGCAGGGTCTTCATCCGGCGCTTCAGTTTGGCGATCACCTCGTCGGCCACCGACTCCTGGACCAGCAGCCGCGACCCGGCACAGCAGACATGGCCCTGGTTGAAGAAGATGCCGTTGACGATGCCCTCGATCGCCTGGTCCAGCGGCGCGTCGTCGAACACGATGTTGGCGGCCTTGCCACCGAGCTCCAGGGTGACCCGCTTGTTCGTCCCGGCGACGGCCTTGGCGATCGCCCGGCCGACATCGGTCGAACCGGTGAAGGCGACCTTGTCGACTCCCGGGTGCGCGACGATCGCGCGTCCGGTCTCGCCAGCGCCGGTGATGATGTTGACGACGCCGGGCGGTAGGTCGGCCTGCTGGCAGACCTCCGCGAACAGCAGCGCAGTCAGCGGCGTGGTCTCGGCCGGCTTCAGCACGACGGTGTTGCCGCACGCCAGTGCCGGCGCGATCTTCCACGCCAGCATCAGCAGCGGGAAGTTCCACGGGATGACCTGGCCGGCAACCCCGAGCGGCTGGGGATCGGCGCCGCGGTTCCCGTTTCCTGGCAGCGCGTACTCGAGCTTGTCGGCCCAGCCGCCGTAGTAGAAGAAGTGCGCAGCGACCAGCGGGATGTCGACGTCGCGGGTCTCCTTGATCGGCTTGCCGTTGTCGATCGACTCCAGGACCGCGAACTCGCGGGCCCGCTCCTGGATGATCCGCGCGATCCGGAAGAGGTACTTGCCGCGTTCGGCTCCGGACATCTTCGACCAGACCCGGGTGTACGCGCGGCGCGCCGCCTTCACGGCCAGGTCGACGTCGGCGTCGTTCGCCTCGGCGACCTCGGCCAGCACCTCCTCGGTGCTCGGGCTGATCGTCTTGAACGACTTGCCGTGCCCGTCGACGAACTCACCGTCGATGAACAGGCCGTAGGACGGCTTGATGTCGACGATCGCGGGCGACTCCGGAGCCGGGGCGTATTCGAACTGCGCTGAGTTGTTTGGCATCGTCCTCAGTCCAACGTCACGTAGTCGGGGCCGGAGTAGTGTCCGGTCCTCATCCTGGACCGCTGCATCAGCAGGTCGTTGAGAAGTGTCGAGGCCCCGAAGCGGAACCAGTCCGGATCGAGCCAGTCCTCGCCGGCGATCTCGTTGACCGTCACGAGGTACTTGATGGCGTCCTTGCTGTGCCGGATCCCGCCGGCCGGCTTCACACCGACCATCTGGCCGGTCGCCTCCCGGAAGTCGCGGACCGCCTCGAGCATGATCATCGTGACCGGCAGGGTCGCGGCCGGCTGCACCTTGCCGGTGGAGGTCTTGATGAAGTGCGCGCCGGCCATCATCGCCAGCCAGCTAGCACGACGTACGTTGTCGTAGGTCTGGAGCTCGCCGGTCTCGAAGATCACCTTCAGGTGCGCGTGCCCGCCGTCGGGCCTGGCACACGCCGCGCGGACGGCGAGGATCTCCTCGAAGACCTCCAGGTAACGGCCCGAGAGGAAGGCGCCGCGGTCGATCACCATGTCGATCTCATCGGCACCGGCCTCGACCGCGTCGGCGGTGTCGGCAAGCTTGATGTCGAGGGCTGCCCGGCCGCTGGGGAAGGCTGTCGCCACCGCGGCGACGTGCACCTCCGAGGAGCCGAGGGCCTTCTTCGCGGTCGCGACCATGTCGGGGTAGACGCAGACGGCGGCCGTCGAGGGGCATCCGGGATCGGTCGGGTCGGGGTGCATCGCCTTGGCGCACAGCGCCTTGACCTTGCCGTGGGTGTCCATCCCCTCGAGCGTGGTCAGGTCGACCATCCTGATGGCGAGGTCCAGCGCGAACGCCTTGGCAGTGGTCTTGATGGACCGGGTCCCGAGGGCTGCGGCGCGCTGTTCGGCACCCACCTGGTCCACGCCGGGCAGTCCGTGCAGGAAGCGCCGGAGCGCCGACTCCGAGGCGGTCGCGTCCGCGAACGCTGCCGAGGGGTCTGGCCCGACCGGAGGCGCCGTTGCCTTCAGGGTGGTCATCTCAGCAGTCTAGGAGCGTTCTCGCGTCCCCGGCCAATCCCGGGTTCGGGCAAGGGTCCGCTTAGGCTGGCCGGATGGCGAAGGCGAAGGTCGAGCAGCGTTACGGGCCCACGTCGGGGGCGATCACCGGGATGCTGGGGGTCCTCGGCTGCCTGGTTCTGGCGGTGGGGCTGCCGTTCGCCGGTCACGATCTGCTGACGACCCGCTGGTCCCTGGGCGCCGGTGCGGCCGCGGTCCTGCTCTGGTCCTTCATGCTCCGGCCACGGATCATCGTCAAGGACGGGACCCTCGAGCTGCGCAACCCGCTCTCCTCGTGGCTGCTGGGGCTGGCTGAGGTCGACGCCGTGCAGGTCCGGGCGGTCACCCGGGTCCGGACCACCTCCGGCGGCTCGTACGACGCGGTCGCGGTCGGACGACCGATCAGGACCCTGGCCGGTCGCAAACAGAGGCGGTCCTTCGGCATCGGGGGCTTCGGCGGTCGCGTCGAGCTCGCGCCCGAACCGACGTCGGTCAAGCCCAAGTACGCACGCACCAACGGACCCGACGCGATCGCCGACCTGATGATCGAGCAGATCCTCGCTGCGGCGGCCCGGGCCCGGGAGGCCCGCACCGCCGACGTAGGCGTACGCCGGGACTGGGCGATCCTGGAGCTGGTGCTGATCGGCGCGATGCTGGTGGCCCTGGCGCTGACCTGGCTGGTCTGATCAGGGGGTTGCGGTCCCGATCGTGAGCCAGCCGAAGGGGCGTGCGAACGCCGGGCCCGGAGCGTAGAAGGCCTCGAGGTCGGCGATCGTGAACCCGGCGGCGGACACGAGTCCGGGGATGTCGCGGTCCAGGTGGCAGCCGCCGGCGACCTTCTCCCAGCGCGGTTGCCAGCGACGTTGCCGGGCAGCGACCGGGTCGTCGGGCGACAGGGAGTGCTCGACGAAGTGCAGTCGTCCGCCCGGCCGCAGCACCCGGCGGAACTCGCTCAGCGCCGAGGCCACGTCCCCGATCGTGCACATCGTGTAGGACGACACGACGGCATCGACCGATGCGTCGGACATCGCGAGCGAGGCCCCGTCGAGGCCCACCCGGACAACCGGTCGATCGAAGTCGCGCACGGCGTCCTGCGCGCGTCTCCACGCGAGGTCCGACGGCTCGACGGCCAGGACGGTCGAGACCGCAGCCGGGTAGTGGGCAAGATTGGTGCCCGATCCGAACCCGACCTCCAGCACCTCACCGGAGACCGGGGCGCAGACCTGGTGACGCCACTTCCCGGTCGCCCGCTCCGAGCAGGTGACCTCGACCGCGCGCGGGAGCAGGTGCTCGTTCCAGAGACCGGCGACCCGATCGCCGAGACTCACAGACCCGCCGCCTTCGACAGGTCGGCGCGGATCGCGTCCAGCCGACCGGCTGCGACGATCCGTGCGGCATCCACACCGTCCTCGACAGGCTCCACCGGGACGACCACCTCGAGGTAGCACTTCACCTTCGGCTCGGTCCCCGAGGGCCGCACGATCACGCGGGCCCGATCGGCGAGCGTGAATCGCAGGCCGTCGGTCGGTGGCAGGTCCGCGGAGCCGGCGGCGAGGTCGACCACGGTCTCGACCCGGAGGCCGCCGAGGGTCTGCGGCGGGCTCTCGCGCAGCCGTGCCATCGTCGCCGGGATCTGGGCCACGTCGGTGAACCGGACGCTGAGCTGGTCGGTCGCGTGCAGACCGTGGGTCCGGGCCAGGTCGTCGAGGAGGTCGCGAAGGTCCAGGCCCTCGTCCTTGGCGGCAGCCGCCATCTCGCAGACCAGCAGCAACGCGGAGACACCGTCCTTGTCCTTCACGTGATCCGGGTCGACGCAGTAGCCCAGCGCCTCCTCGTACCCGAACGCCAGACCGGGGATCCTGCCGATCCACTTGAAGCCGGTCAGCGTCACCTGATGTGGTTGTCCGGCCTCCTCGGCCATCGCGCCGAGCAGGCTGGAGGAGACGATCGAGGCCGCGTAGACGCCCTGCTTGCCCCGGGCCAGCAGGTGTCGGGCCAGCAGGACGCCGACCTCGTCGCCGCGCAGCATCCGCCAGCCGTGCGACTCGTACCCCTTCCTGGGGGGCACCGCGACCGCGCACCGGTCGGCGTCGGGATCGTTCGCGACCACGATGTCGGCGTCGACCTCGGCTGCCAGGGCCATCGCCAGGGCCATCGCCCCGGGCTCCTCGGGGTTCGGGAACGCCACGGTCGGGAAGTCCGGGTCCGGGTCCGACTGCGCCGGAGGCTCGTACGGCGCCGCGAAGCCGGCCAGCTCCAGCACCCGCTGGACCGTCGTACCGCCGACGCCGTGCAGAGGCGTGTAGACCATCCGGAGGTCGCGCGGGCCGGGCCCGACCAGGGCGGCGATCGATCGTTCGTAGCGTTCGATCACGGCCTCGTCGAGGACGACGGCGTCGGTCCCGCGCGCGATGTCGGCCACCGGGCCGACGGCGGCGATGCGGGCCGCGATGTCGTGATCGGCCGGGGGCACGATCTGGCTGCCGTCGCCGAGGTAGACCTTGTAGCCGTTGTCCTGCGGAGGATTGTGGCTGGCAGTCACCATCACGCCGGCGACGCACTCGAGCTCGCGGATCGCGAAGGCCAGGAGCGGCGTCGGCAGCGGCCGGGGGAGCAGCAGGGCCCGCAGGCCCGCCCCGGTCATCACCTCGGCGGTGTCGCGGGCGAACACGTCGGAGTTGTGGCGGGCGTCGTACCCGATCACCACGGCGTCGCTGCTGCCCGCGCCGCGGTCCTTCAGGTACGCCGCGAGCCCGGCGGCCGCACGCAGGACGACAACCCGGTTCATCCGGTTCGGGCCGGCACCGAGGGCACCACGCAGGCCGGCGGTCCCGAACTCCAGGGTGCCGTCGAAACGGTCGGCGATCTCGTCGAGGTCCTCGGCAGCGATCAGGTCCTCGAGCTCGGCGCGCGTTTGCGGGTCGGGGTCCGCAGCGGCCCAGGCGCGAGCGGAGGCAAGGAGGTCTGCACTCATGATCGCGAGACTAGTGGCACGACGTACTAGCGTCGTGGGGGTGAGCGTCCGGGACTACTTCTTCAGCCACACCACCGATGTGGCCGCACCCCCCGAGCAGGTGCACGCGCTGCTGGTCGACCTGGAGAACTTCGGGTCCTGGTGGCCCCAGGTCGTCGCCGTGGCGAGCCTGGGGCCCGAGGACGCGCTCGTGATCTGTCGCTCGCGCCTGCCCTACGACCTCGAGCTGCACCTGCACGCCGAGAGCCGCGATCCGCAGCTGTTGCGGGTCGCCATCGGCGGCCCGATCAGCGGAACGGCGCAGTGGCGGCTGACGCCGGTCCCCGGCGGCACCCGGCTCGAGTTCGAGCAGCGCGTGCGCGCCACCGATCCGCTGTTCGCCCTCGCCTCAGCGCTTGTCAAGCCGCTGCTGAGGTGGAACCACCACGCGATGATGCGCGGCGCCGAGGACGGACTGGCCACCCGGTTCGGGTCGCTCTAGCCGAGCGCCGCGATCGCGGCGTCGTAGTCCGGCTCCTGGCCGACGGCCGGGACGAGCTCGCTGTGCAGCACGGTGCCGTCGGTGTCGACGACCACGACGGCGCGGCCGTACAGGCCGGCGAACTTGCTGTCCGTCAACGTGATGCCGTAGTCCTGTCCGAACGTCGAGCGGAAGCCCGAGGCCACCGTGACGTTCTCCAGTCCCTCGGCCGCGCAGAAGCCACCCAGGGCGAACGGCAGGTCCATCGAGACGTTGAGGACTTCTGTGTCCTCGAGCCCGGCGGCCAGCTCGTTGAACTTCCGGACGCTGGCCTGGCAGACGCCGGTGCCGATGCTCGGGAAGATGCTGATGACGGTGCGACCGGTCAGGTCGGCCGAGGACAGGTCGGAGAGGTCGGCGCCGACGAGGGTGAAGGACGGTGCCTTCGCGCCCTTCGCGGGGATGTCACCGACGGTGTGTGCTTCTGAGTCACCGAACGCAATGGTTGCCATGCGCCCTTTCTACACGCAGTGGCCCCGGCGCACGACGCGGGGCCACTGCGGGAGATGTCGTCTAGCGATCGATGTGGGTCATGTCGCCGTACCGGTCTCCGAGGACGGCGTCGCGGGGGACGACCTGGTCGAGATGGGCGAGGTCCTCGGGCGTCAGGGTGACCGCGGCCGCGGCGACGTTCTCCTCGAGGTACTTGACCCGCTTCGTGCCGGGGATCGGGACCACGTCATCGCCCTGGGCCAGGACCCACGCCAGCGCGAGCTGACCGGGGGTGCAGCCCTTGTCGGCGGCGACCTTGCCGATCGCGTCGACCAGCTTCAGGTTCGCCTCGAGCGCGTCGCCCTGGAAGCGCGGGAAGTACGCCGACGCGCGACCGTCGCCGTCCTCTAGCGTGGTCCACTCCTGCTTGCCGGTCAGCATGCCGCGGCCGAGCGGCGAGTAGGGCACCAGACCGATGCCGAGCTCGCGGATGACGCCGAGGATCTCGTCCTCCAGGTCGCGCGTGAACAGCGAGTACTCGGTCTGCAGGGCGGTGATCGGGTGGGTCGCGTGCGCCTTGCGGATGTTGGTGGCGGACGCCTCGGAGAGTCCGAGGTGGCGGACCTTGCCGGCCTCGACGAGCTCGGCCATGGCACCGACGGTCTCCTCGATCGGGACGGACTTGTCGACGCGGTGCTGGTAGTAGAGGTCGATGTGGTCGACCCCGAGCCGGGCCAGCGAGGCGTCGCACGCCGACCGCACGTACTCCGGGCTGCCGTTGATCCCGATGCGGGTGCCGTCGGGGGCTCGCTCGTTGCCGAACTTGGTCGCGAGCTGGACCTCGTCGCTGCGACCCGCGATCGCCTTGCCGACCAGCTGCTCGTTGGTGAAGGGGCCGTACATGTCGGCCGTGTCGAGGAAGGTGACACCGAGGTCGAGGGCGCGATGGATCGTGGCGATCCCGGCGGCCTCGTCGGTCGCGCCGTAGAACTCCGACATGCCCATGCAGCCCAGGCCGAGGGTCGAGACGGTCAGCGGTGAGACGGTTCCGAGAGTGCGTGTGCTCAATTCAGTCATGGATCCACTCAACGCCTTCGAGTGCACTCCAAGTCAAGCGACGGCGCCGACCTGGCCTTCGTAGATCCCGATCTTGTGGTCGATCGCCCGCAGGTGCCTGGCAGTCTCTGCCAGTTGAGACTGGACCCGGTCGCGGTGACCCTTGAGAATGGCGAGACGCTCACCTTCGTTCCCGGCGCCGGCGCGTACCAGCCCGGCGTACCGGCGTACGTCGCGAATCGGCATCCCGGTGGAGCGGAGCCGGGTGATCAGCTGGATCCAGGTCAGGTCCTGCGCGCTGTAGCGCCGGTGCCCGGAAGCCGACCGGTCGACCGCCCCGAGCATGAGCCCGTCACGCTCGTAGTACCGCAGGGTGTGGGCGGTCAGACCGGTCTTCTCGGCCGCCTCGGCGATGGTCAGGGAGGTCACCGGGCCATCTTCACCCTTCGAGTGCACTCCAAGTCAAGGCCGATGTATCAGGACCCGGCGAGCCTGCTCTTGAGGGGCAACACCCGCACTCGTACCAGCCGCTTTCGTAAGGGGTACCGGCGATGTCGAAGCGATTCATGACCACGTACTGCCCGCCACCTCGCGGTGACTTCCGCGCCGAGATGCGGCTGCTCGGCAGCGTTCCGAGTTTCACCGACGCTCCGGGTGCCGTGCTCGCCGCCCTGGTCGAGGCCGGTCACGTGGTGATGATCAAGCCGGGTTGGGCACTGCTCCACGAGCACACTGCCCCGGAGAAGGCCTATGTCCTGCTCGACGGCGATGTCGAGGTCCACCGTGGGGGTGTGGACCTCGGCCGCTGTCGGCCCGGCGAGATCCTGGGCGAGCTCGGCATCGTGCACCGTCGGCTGCGCACCGCGACCGTGGTGACCCGCTCGGAGGCGACGGTGCTGCACCTGAGCAGGGAGGCCTTCGAGCTCCTCCACGACACCCAGCCGTACTTCCGCGCCCTGGTCGGCGAGGCGGTCCTGCGCAAGAGCGCCTGATGTGTGCGCTCGGGTTCAGATCCGCGGCACGATGGCGCCGAGCAATTGACCCATGCGGGTCGCGGCGGCGTTGCCGGCCTCGAGCACCTCGGCATGGTTCAGAGGTTCGCCCGTCATGCCGGCAGCGAGGTTGGTGACCAGCGAGATCCCGAGGACCTCCATCCCGGCCTCGCGCGCGGCGATCGCCTCGAGCGTCGTGCTCATCCCGACCAGGTGTCCACCGATCGCGCGGACCATGCCGATCTCGGCCGGCGTCTCGTAGTGCGGGCCCGGGAACTGCACGTAGACGCCCTCGTCGAGGCCCGGATCGATCTCCTGGCACAGGGCCCGCAGCCGTGGGCTGTAGAGATTCGTGAGGTCGACGAAGTTGGCGCCTGCGATCGGGGAGGTCGCGGTGAGGTTGATGTGGTCGCTGATCAGCACCGGGGTCCCCGGCGACCAGGTCTCCTTGAGGCCGCCGCAGCCGTTGGTGAGCACGATCGTCGAGCAGCCGGCTGCGGCCGCCGTGCGCACGCCGTGGACGACGGCGGCGACCCCGAGGCCCTCGTAGAAGTGGGTACGGCCGAGGAAGACCAGCAGGGTGCGCTCACCCGAGCGCACCGAGCGGATCTTGCCCGCGTGGCCGGCGACGGCAGGAGCAGCGAAGCCGGGCAGGTCGGTCGTGGAGATCTCGGCGACGGCCTCGCCGAGGGCATCGACGGCAGGAAGCCAGCCCGAGCCCATCACCAGGGCGATGTCGTGCCGGGCCACGCCGGTCTTCTCTGCCAGGACGGCGGCGGCTTCCGCGGCTGCTTCTGCCGGTGTTCTCGACGGGGTGCTGGTCACGGTGCTCGAGCGTAGTCGCTCGGGGGCCCTAACCGCCGAAGGTGCTGCGGCATTCACGCCGCCGCAGGTCGGCCACGTAGTCCGCCGGCGCATCGGCGGCCTCGGCCGCGTCGGCCAGCACGCCGAGGTAGGTCGCCGACGGCAGACCGCCCTCGAACGCGTCCAGGACGTAGACCCAGGCGACGACCTCGTCGGTCAGGGTGGCAACGCGGACCTTGGTCTTGCGGAAGAGCCCGGTGTCGGCCGAGTCCCAGCTGTCCAGGACGGCGACGTCGTCGTCGGTGATGTCGTAGAGCGCGACGAAGACCTGCTCGAACGGGTCCTGGACGATCGTGGCGAGCGCGCCGTCCCAGCCGTGCTCCTCGCCGCCGAACGTCAGGCGCCAGCCTTCCAGCCAGCCCGTGCCGCGCAGGGGGGAGTGCGGGCAGCGCTCACTCATCCGGGCCGGGTCCAGATTGGTCCCGTAGGCGGCGTAGAGAGTCACGCGCACAGCGTAGGGGAGTCAGGTACCGCCGCCGACGTACGACACAATGACCCGGTGACTCGTGTGGTGATCATCGGTGGCGGACCCGGCGGCTACGAATCGGCGCTGGTGGCGGCCCAGCTGGGCGCCGAGGTGGTCGTGGTGGACTCCGACGGCTTGGGCGGATCGGCCGTCCTGACCGACTGCGTCCCCAGCAAGACCCTGATCGCGACCGCCGAGCTGATGACCGAGCTGACCGCGGCGCCGGAGCTCGGGATCGGTCTGATCGACTCCGACGGCGACGACGCGTCCCGGGTCGAGATCGACCTGGCCCGCATCAACGCCCGGGTGCTGCGACTGGCTGCCGAGCAGTCCCGCGACATCGGCCGACGCCTGGAGCGTGAGGGCGTCCGGGTCGTCACCGGCCGGGGTCGCCTGGTCAGCGCGGAGCGCGTCCTGGTCGAGCTGCCGGACGGCTCGACCGAGGACCTGCCCGCCGATGCGGTGCTGATCGCCACCGGAGCAGCGCCGCGCACCCTGCCGACAGCCGAGCCCGACGGCGAGCGCATCCTGACTTGGGAGCAGGTCTACGACCTGACCGAGACCCCGGAGAAGCTGATCGTCGTCGGCTCCGGAGTCACCGGCGCCGAGTTCGCCAGCGCCTACATGGCCCTGGGGATCGAGGTCGTCCTCGTCTCCTCGCGCGATCGCGTGCTGCCCGGCGAGGACGCCGACGCGGCCACGGTGCTCGAGGACGTGCTGACTCGGCGCGGCATGACCGTCATGGACCGGTCCCGGATGGACTCGGTCACCCGCGACGGCGACGTGGTCACGGTCAACTTGACCGACGGCCGTTCGGTCTCCGGCTCGCACTGCCTGCTGGCACTCGGATCGATCCCCAAGACGGCCGGCATCGGCCTGGACGAGGCCGGCGTCGCGGTCGACGAGGGCGGCTTCATCACCGTCGACCGGGTCTCCCGCACGAGCGCCCGGGGTGTGTACGCCGCCGGCGACTGCACCGGAGTCCTCATGCTCGCCTCGGTGGCGGCGATGCAGGGCCGGATCGCGATGTGGCACTTCCTCGGCGACGCGGTGGCGCCACTGGACCTCAAGAAGGTCTCCTCGAACGTCTTCACCGCCCCCGAGATCGCCACCGTTGGCTGGTCGCAGCGGGCCGTCGACGCCGGCGACATCGTGGCCGAGGTGGTCCGGCTCGAGCTGTCCGGGAACCCGCGGGCGAAGATGCAGGGCGTGCGGGACGGCTTCGTGAAGCTGTTCTGCCGTCCGGGGACGGGGATCATCGTCGGCGGTGTCGTGGTCGGGCCGCGGGCCAGCGAGCTGATCCACCCGGTCTCGATCGCGGTCGCCGAGTCGCTGACCGCCGACCAGCTCGCCAACGCCTTCACCGTCTACCCGTCCAACAGCGGCTCGATCGCCGAGGCCGCCCGACGCCTCCACCACCCGCAGACCTAACGTCAGTCGTGTAGTTATTGCGCGGGAATTCGTTCACCAGTTCTCGATGAGGTTGCCGGGCTACCATCGGGTTGACTCGGACCCCAACTGCAACAGGTGACTCATGCGTCCACTCTTGGCTTCAGCCGTCGGACTGCTTCTGACGTCCAGTGTCGTCCTCGCCCCCGGGGCGCAAGCCCGCACGACGGCTCCTCCCGAGCCGGTCGTCCCGGTCACCAGCGCCGGCGTCACCATCACCGGTGACGGCTTCGGCCACGGCATCGGCCTGTCCCAGTACGGCGCCCAGGCCCAGGCACAGGCGAACCGCACGGCCGCGACGATCATCGCCTTCTACTACCCCGGCACCGCTCGCAGCAGCCTGACCGCCATGGTGAGGGTGCTCATCAGCAGGGACAGCGACCACAACACCATCGTGCGAGCGGCGCCGGGTCTCAGGCTGACGAACCTCGCCACCGGCAGGGCGTACCTGTTGCCGACCGCGAACAACGCGAATGCCTGGCGGCTCGACGTGGTCGCGGGCAAGACGAGGGTCTCCTGGCGACGCGCAGGGGTCTGGCACACGTACCTGCCGGGCGGCAAGGTACTCAGCGGCGTCGGGGAGTTCCGGACGAAGTCGGGCCTGATCACGCTCGTGTACGGCGGTGCCGATCACGTCTATCGTGGCGGGATGCGGCTGGCCGGCGGGCACACCGTGAACGCGCTGAACCTGGAGAACTACCTCAAGGGCGTCATCCCCTCGGAGATGCCGGCGCTGTGGCAGTCCGAGGCCCTGCGCGCCCAGGCCGTGGCCGCGCGCACCTACGCGGCGTTCGAGCGGGCGGCGAACCTCACCAGCAGGTACCAGATCTGCGACACCAGCGCGTGCCAGGTCTACAACGGTTACTCGGCCGAGCAGCCGAGCACCAATGCTGCGGTCGCCGCGACGTCCGGGTGGATCCAGACCTCGGGCGGTGCTCCGGCGTTCACCCAGTTCTCGGCCAGCAACGGCGGCTATTCGGTCGCCGGGGGACATCCGTACCTGATCGCCCAGGCCGATCCGTGGGACATGGCCTACCGGCACTGGACCAAGACGGTCACCCCGGCCGCGCTGCAGGCGGCGTACCCCGGTCAGGGAGCGCCGGTGAGCCTGCAGATCCTCGCGCGTGACGGCAACGGCGAGTGGGGTGGGCGGGTCACCTCGATCAGGATCAGGTTCACGACCGGCCAGCCGCAGACGATCTCCGGATCGCTTTTCCGCTCCCAGTTCGGCCTGCGGTCGAGCCTGTTCACCCTCACGCCGTAGGCCCCGGGGACCAGTACGGTTGGTCCATGAGCCTGCCCGCACCCGCACCCGACCGCACCGCCGTCGTCACGGGGGCCTCCTCGGGCATCGGTGCCGAGTTCGCGCGCGAGCTCGTCCGCCGCGGCCACCAGGTGGTCCTTGTCGCACGCACCGAGTCGAAGCTCGCCGAGCTGGCTGCCGAGCTCGGCGAGGGAGCCCATGTCCTGGCCGCTGACCTCTCCGACCGCGCCGCGCGCGCCGGCCTGCTGGGGCGCATCACGGAGCTCGGGCTCGAGCCGGACATCCTGATCAACAACGCCGGCCTGTCCACGCTCGGCCCGGTGCACGCGAGTGATCCCGAGGCCGAGATGAGGATGGTCGAGGTCGACGTCATGGCGGTCGTCGACCTGTGCAGCCGTTTCCTTCCCGGCATGGTCGCGCGCGGCCGTGGGGCCGTTCTCAACGTCGCGTCCACTGCGGCGTTCCAGCCGCTGCCGGGCCAGGCCGGGTACGGCGCCGGGAAGGTCTTCGTGCTGTCCTACACGCAGAGCCTCTCGGCCGAGCTCAAGGGCAAGGGCGTCCACGTCACCGTGCTCTGCCCGGGACCCGTCGACACCGGCTTCGGTGAGACGGCCGGCTTCACCAAGGAGCAGGCCGACGAGGCACTGCCGGCGTTCATGTGGGTCGCCGCGGACAAGGTGGCGATCACGGCCCTCGACGGCCTCGCCTCCGGCAAGCTCGTCGTCATCCCCGGTGTCGGCAACAAGATGGGTGCGGCGTTCGCCAAGATGACCCCGACCCGCCTGCTGCTGCCGGTGCTGGCCCGTCAGCACCCGGGTTTGAAGTAAACGTTGAACGGGCCGTATTTGTCGGTTGAACGGGCTTCTTTTTCGCCTAACTGGGCCCACTCAACCGACAAATAGGGCCCGTTCAACCAACGGGCGCGATCGGCGGTCGCACGCCGGCGTACTGGAGCCGTTCCATCCGGACCAGCGCGCGTTCGGCCCGGCGGTCGAGGATGGCCGTGCCACCCGGGAATCGTCCGACCAGCTGGGACCAGAACACGTTCGAGGCGATCCGCAGCGCCGGGTACCACGGCGGACGGGCCGGCTGGCCGACGTCGCGCATCCCGTAGCCCAGGTTGAGGTACGTCGCGACGCTCAACGACCGCTCGCGCTCATAGGTCCGACGCAGGCGCGAGATCCGGGGTGCGTGGTCGTGCATGTGGATCAGGCCGGCCCCGAGCTGGCGGCTGGACTCCTCGGGACCTGAGAAGCCGGCGATGACATTGCCCAGGACCCGGCGACCCCGGCGCTCGGTGCGCGGCAGCCAGCGCTCGTCGACGCCCATCAACCAGCCGACGTAGGACCACAGGTGCATGATCGCGGCGGCGTCCTCGCGGGGGATCCGGATGCCGAGGGCGCGGGCCTGGAGCAGGTAGCTGGTGGAGAACGACCCGATCGTCCCGGCCCGGTCGTAGGCGTTGATCGGTACGCCGCGGAAGGCCCAGTCCCAGTCGGCCTCGCGCTCGAGCTGGTAGTTCACGAAGCCGTGCATGATCCGGACGTGCACGCTGAGCTTCCAGCCCTCGCCCTGGCGAGCCATCCCGCCGGGCGAGGTGACCCCGAGCCACCACTGGCCGGTCTCGCCGACCCGGGTGAGGGTGTCCTGGCCGATCCGCCCGGTGCGCACCAGCGGCTGGAGAGCGCCGCCGCTGCGGTACCCGCCGAGCAGCGACCCGAAGGCGAGGATGTCGAAGCCGTCGCCGCCGATACGACGCGCTGCGGCCCCGCCCTGCTCCAGCAGGTCGTCGTCGACCCAGGTGGGCCGGTCCTCGAGCTGCTCGAACAGCGTGCGCAGCGGCAGAGGGACGTCGGGAACCGTTCCGAGGCCGTCGACGAGTGCCGCACGGAATTGCGGCATCGTGACGACGTGGTCCTCGCGCACGGACCGCACGAAGGCGTCGGCCAGCTCGTCGCGCCGTAGCAGCCCCGCCTTCAGGTCCTCGAGCTCCTCGCCGCGCATCCGTGCACCGGGCCCGGCCAGGCGCAGCATGGGTCGGGCGAAGCGCTCGGACCAGTCGCCGCCGGCTCCGTAGCGGGTCGGGACCGTGATCACGTCGGATGTCATGCCTCTCAGGCTAAAGTGAGTAAATGCTCGACTTCTACTCGCGTTTCATGGGCCGCTGAGCATGGCCGCATCCCGGCGTACCAGCCCGGTCCAGGCGCGCTCGAAGGCGATGGTCGAGCGCATTCTCGATGGGGCGACTCGCGTTCTGGCAACCAGCGGGTACGCGCAGATGAGCACCAACCGGGTGGCCGACGAGGCCGAGGTGAGCATCGGTTCGCTCTACCGCTACTTCGCCGACAAGGACGAGATCATCGCCGAGCTGCAGGCCCGGGCCTCCGACGGCATCGTCGATGAGCTGACCACGGCGATGACCGATGCGGCGCTGCTCCCGGCCTACGAGGGCACCCGGCACGTGGTCGCGACCCTCGTCGACTCCCTGCGTGCCCGCGGGCCGCTGATCAGCGCCATGATCAACGAGGTCCCGCTCGGTTCGCACACCAACGCGCTGCCCGAGGTCGAGCGCGGGCTGGCCCAGTTCACCCGCCTGTACGTCATCCAGCGGGCACCCGACATGTCCCGGGGGGAACTGGAGGCGCGGATCTACCTGGCCATGGGTATCACGCTGAGCAGCTGCCTGCGGATCGCCCTGGAGAAGCCCGCGGAGCTCGATGCCGAGCACCTGATCGACCTGGTCGCCGGGGTCCTGTCCCTCGGGCTCACCGCGTAGAACGCTCCTAGGCGTCCTTGATCTCCGCGAGCACCTCGCCGTTGCCGACCGTGGCGCCGACCTCAGCGGTCAGGCCGGTGATGGTGCCGGCCTTGTGCGCCTTGAGGGGCTGCTCCATCTTCATGGCCTCGAGGACCACCACCACGTCGCCCTCGGCTACGACGGCGCCCTCCTCGACGGCGACCTTGACGATGGTGCCCTGCATCGGGCTGGTGACCGCGTCCCCGGAGGCGGCCGAGCCGGCCTTCCTGCCGGCGCTGCGCTTGGGCTTCTTGGCTGCAGGGGCCGAACCGATGCCACCGAGGCCACCGGGCAGGATCACCTCGAGACGCCGGCCGCCGACCTCGACGGTGACCTTCTGCCGCTCGGCCGGCTCCTCTGCTTCGCCGGTCTCGCCGCCGTACGGGGTGATCTGGTTGTCGAAGTCGGTCTCGATCCAGGTCGTGTAGACCGTGAACTGACCTTCACCGCTCGGGTTCGAGGCCCCGACCCAGGCCGGGTCGTTGACGATCGCCTCGTGGAAGGTGATCGCGGTCGGCATCCCGTCGACGACGAACTCCGACAGCGCGCGCCGCGACCGTTCGATCGCCTGGGTGCGGTCGCGTCCGGTGATGATCAGCTTGGCGATCAGCGAGTCGAACGCACCGGGGACGGTCTCGCCCTTCTCGTAGCCGCCGTCGACGCGGACGCCGGGTCCTTGCGGCGGGCTCCACTCGGTCAACGTGCCCGGGGCCGGCATGAAGTTGCGGCCGCCGTCCTCGGCGTTGATCCGGAACTCGATCGAGTGCCCGATGATGGCCGGGTCGTCGTAGCCGAGCTCTTCGCCGGCAGCGATCCGGAACATCTCCCGGACCAGGTCGATCCCGGTGACCTCCTCGGAGACGCAGTGTTCGACCTGCAACCGGGTGTTGACCTCGAGGAACGAGATGGTGCCGTCCGCCGCGACCAGGAACTCGCAGGTTCCCGCGCCGACGTAGCCGGCCTCCTTGAGGATCGCCTTGGAGGAGTCGTAGAGGCGCTTGACCTGGTCGTCGGTGAGGAACGGTGCCGGTGCTTCCTCGACGAGCTTCTGGTGCCGGCGCTGCAACGAGCAGTCGCGGGTCGAGACCACCACGACGTTGCCGTGCTGGTCGGCCAGGCACTGGGTCTCGACGTGCCGCGGCTTGTCGAGGAACTTCTCGACCAGGCACTCGCCGCGGCCGAAGGCGCTGATCGCCTCGCGGACAGCGGACTCGTAGAGCTCCGGGATCTCCTCGAGCGTGCGTGCCACCTTCAGTCCGCGGCCACCACCGCCGAAGACGGCCTTGATGGCGACGGGCAGGCCGTTCGCCTTGGCGAACTCGACGATCTCGTCGGCGTCCTTGACGGCGTCCTTGAGGCCCGGGGCGAGAGGCGCACCCGCCGCGAGGGCGATCTGCTTGGCCTTGGCCTTGTCGCCGAGCGCGTCGATCGCCGCGGGGGAGGGCCCGATCCAGATCAGTCCGGCGTCCAGCACGGCCTGGGCGAACATCGCGTTCTCGGCCAGGAAGCCGTAGCCGGGGTGGACCGAGTCGGCGCCGCTGGTCCGGGCGATGTCGATGATCTTGGCGATGTCGAGGTAGGTCTCCGCCGGGGTGGTGCCACCGAGGGCGTACGCCTCGTCCGCCAGCCGCACGAACAGAGCGTCGCGGTCGGGATCGGCGTACACGGCCACGCTTCCGATGCCGGCGTCCTTGCACGCACGCACCACGCGTACAGCGATCTCGCCACGGTTGGCGATCAGAACCTTCTGCAAACCAGCGTTCTCGGGCACGCGCTCTCCTGAAGTCTCTTGAATCCTTCGGGAGTCTATTGGTCGCCGCGTTCCGGTCGCCCCGGGGTCTCAGTTAGGCCGCATCCGGCCTGCCCTCAGCTGCCGGGCTTGTAGACCATCAGGAACACGATCCCGGCGAAGATCAGGCCGACGACACCGCCGGACGCGGCCACCTTCGCGGTCAGGTTGTCGACCGCCTCGCCGGCACCGATCCGGGTGGTGGCCTGTTGGAGCGCCGGGACGATCAGCGCGAGCGTGAGCGCCATGGCGACCAGCCAGAGCAGCAGTGAGATCCAGATGTAGGGATCGGAGAACGTCGCGACCGTCTTCCCGTCCTGCTTCGAGGACATCACCCCCATCCCGAAGATCACCACCAGGACCGAGACGTAGGCGTACAGGCGCGCGGTCCGCGCCGAGGCTGCCGTGGCGCCGGCGTCGGCCGTGCGCAGGCCGCGGGAGGCGGTCGTCACGACGTGGACCAGGGGTCCGACGGCGAAGATCGCGGTCAACAGGTGCAGGGCGAAGAGGATGTTGTACACGTCGCAGAGATTACGCCGGACCCTCCTCGAGGTCGGAGGGTGGGTTCGGGCCGCCTTCGGTGGGCGCTCGGGTTAACAAACGCTAACCAGAGTGTCTACGATGGGTCCATGAGCTTCGAATTGTCTGCCGAGCACGAGCAGTTCCGTCGTACCGTCCGTGACTTCGCCGACAAGGAGATCGCGCCGCACGCAGCACAGTGGGATCGCGATCACCACTTCCCGGTGGACCTCATGGGCAAGATGGGTGATCTCGGGCTCTTCGGCCTGACGGCCCCCGAGGAGTTCGGCGGCGCCGGACTCAGTGGCGAGGAAGGTGGCTTCACCAGCCTCTGCCTCGCGATCGAGGAGATCGGTCGGGTCGACCAGTCGATGGCCGTCACCCTGGAAGCCGCGGTCGGTCTCGGCATCAACCCGATCCTGACCTACGGCACCGAGGAGCAGAAGCAGACCTGGCTGCCCGACCTGGTCGCCGGCCGGACCCTGGCCGGGTTCGGCCTGACTGAACCGGGCGCCGGTTCGGACGCGTCCGCGACGAAGACCCGCGCGACGCTGGCCGACGGCGAGTGGGTGATCAACGGCTCCAAGCAGTTCATCACCAACTCGGGCTCCGAGATCACCTCGCTGGTCACGGTCACCGCGCGGACCGGTGAGGTCGACGGTAAGCCCGAGATCTCGGCGATCATCGTGCCTGCCGGTACTCCCGGCTTCGTTGCCGAGAAGGCCTACGACAAGCTCGGCTGGCACGCCTCGGACACCCACCCCCTGAGCTTCGAGGACGCCCGGGTGCCGGAGGCGAACCTGCTCGGTGAGCGCGGTCGCGGCTACGCCCAGTTCCTCGCGACCCTCGACGACGGCCGGGTGGCGATCGCGGCGGTCGCCGTCGGCTGCATCCAGGCCTGCCTGGAGCACAGCGTCAGGTACGCCGGCGAGCGCACCACCTTCGGCGTACCGATCGGACGCAAGCAGGGTGTCGCGTTCCAGATCGCCGATCTCGAGGTGATGCTCGCCGCGAGTCGCGCACTGACCTACCGGGCTGCCGCCATGAAGGACGCCGGCGCGCCGCGCGCTGCGTTCAAGCAGGCGGCCTCGATCGCCAAGCTGTACGCCTCGGAGTCGGCGGTGACCGCCACCCGGATCGCGACCCAGATCTTCGGCGGCTACGGGTTCATGGAGGAGTACCCGGTCGCCCGGCTGTACCGCGACGCCAAGATCCTCGAGATCGGTGAGGGCACCTCGGAGGTCCAGCGGATGCTGATCGCACGGGGACTTGGCCTACCCGTGGAATGATCCCTTCGACGTCGTAGACCACTCGAAGGGATTGACCACCGCAGATGACCGAGTCCATGGTTCAGCCCCCGTCCCCGTCCATGGCCCAGCCGGACTACTGGTGGTACCGGGCACGTTCGGAGCTGCTGCGCACGATCGTGGAGCCGTTCATCGGCGATCCCGCGACGGTGCTCGACGTCGGTAGCGCCGACGGCCCCAGCGTCGGCTGGATGCGCCAGCGGGGCCACCGGGTCGCACTCGACCTCGACTTCGAGGCGCTGGGTCCGGGTGACGTGTGTGCCTCGGCGCTCGACATGCCCTTCGGAGACGGGTCCTTCGACCTGGTGGCGGCGTTCGACGTCCTGGAGCACTGCGAGCCCGAGTCGCGGGCGGTCGAGGAGATCGCGAGGGTGCTGCGGCCCGGCGGGCGGCTGCTGATCGCCGTGCCGGCGTACCAGTGGGCGTGGACGTCCTTCGACCGGGACATCGGCCACCACCGCCGCTACACCCGCAAGCGGCTGGTCCGGGCGCTGGAGGCGGCGGGCCTGGAGGTCCAGCGCTCCACCTACATGTTCGCCGGCACCTTGCCGATGTTCACCGCCGAACGACTGGCCCGCAAGGTGCGCAAGGAGCCGACCGGGCCCGACACCGGGCTCCCGCAGATCTCGACGGTCGCGGAGCGCATCCTGCTGGGCCTGTGCAACGTGGACGGGCGGATCCTGCGCACGCGGAACCTGCCGTTCGGGTCCTCGGTGGTCGCGGTCGCGACCAAGCCCGGCTGAGGTCAGCCGAGCTTCAGGACGAGGTAGCGGCCCTGCTGGTAGGCGATGGTCGTGTACTTCTCCAGACCGGCCACGTCCGCCGGGTAGCGCGTGTCGACGAACAGCCAGCGCACGCCGTAGTGCTGGCGCAGGAGGCCGATCGTCGATGGCGACGGGTGGTTGAACGCCGCGTCGTTGTTCCGGAGCCGCACGGGATCCCAGAACGGACCCTTGGTCACGTTCTCGTCGGCGGGCGGGTGCTCGCCGATGCTCCACCGGGACACGTAGGACCAGCCCTCGACGAGGACCTGTCGCTCGGCGTACCCAGCGATCCAGAAGCTCCGCGGGACGCAGGGCACGGCGGTGGCCCACTGGCAGTGCACGTTCGTGGCGAGGAGATCGCCGGTGCGGCTGTGCGCCCGCAACCAGCGTGCCGCCTCGATCCCACCCTTGCCGATCAGGGTCGAGTTCGTCGACGCGACCGGTCGGGAGATCGGATCGCCCAGGATCCCGGGAACCGCCGTCCGGACGAACGGACCGGTCCCGAAGCCCACGAAGACCACAGCGATGACCAGGAGCGACACTCCGGGCAGGGCAGGTGTCCCGCGCACGAGGAGCCAACGGCCTGCGAGGACCAGCCCGCCCAGCACGAGCACGAACACCACCCAGAGCGCCTCCGGCAGCGCAAACAGCCGCAGCGCGAGCGAGGCGGGTGACCCGTGCAGGTTGTGCGGCGCCTCGTGGACGGCGAACTCGTGGAAGGCCCAGGTCCCGAGCACGCCGGCCGCAAGCGCCGCCAGGCCGGGTCCGGCGAACCGCGCGAGGTGCGGCCCGTCCACGAGGTGGTGGATGCCGAGGGTCGCGGCGAGCATCATGGGCAGCGCGACGACGTAGATGAAGTAGTACTCGCTGAAGCTGGACTGGTGGAACGTCAGTCCGGCGCCGATCCCGGCGGCGCAGGTGGCGACCAGGAACACGTTCGCCGGTTTCGCCCAGCCCCGGCGGCTGAGCAGGGCCAACCCGGCGACCCCCAGGGTCAGGTAGGCCAGCATGAAGGTCGCCACGATCGCCCGCACGCCGAACGACATGGTGCCGTCGGCGCCCGCGAGTCCCGGGTACGACGTCAGACGTGAGGTGCTCAGCGCCAGCGGGTCCAGGGCCAGCCCGTGCGAGCCGGGGCCGAAGAAGATGATCTTCGCGACCTCGAAGGCGATCCCGGCACCGATGGTCAGCACTCCCGCGCGCACGTTCACCTTGCGCGCGGCGAGGCTGGTGATCACGGTCGCCGCGGCGAGTCCGGCCAGGACCGTCGGGAGCGAGGTGGACTTGGCCCCGGCCATGGCCACGAACACGACGAACACGAGAGCAGTGGCGCCGTAAGCGCGCCGCGGCAGCGTCAGCAGCTCCATGCACAGCAGCACGCCCAGCAGCAGGGCGGCGTTGACGAACCCCGCGCTGGGTGAGGCGATCAGTCGCGTGCTGATCAGCCCCTCGCCGGCGCCCGATCCCCACCCGCCGAAGGCCGCCGGCGCGATCAGGACGGTGGCAAACAGGACCAGAGCCGTCCACAGCGCGCCGCTGAGACGGACGACGATGAACGCGGCCGCGAGCACCACGATGATCGCCAGCGCAGGCAGCGCCAGCGCCCGGAGCAGGACGATCGGCTCGATGCCGGTGACCCAGGAGGACGCCGCCACGTGCACGTGCGACAGGTAGTGGTAGTTCAGCGGGGTGTCGGCGACGTAGGTGATCCGCGGCGGGAAGAAGTGCTTCAGGCCGCTCGCGAGGGCGAGGTGGAACGGCTCGTCGACGTACGGCGCCCGGAGGGCCTCCGGACGCACGGAGGTGGTCCGCCACACGAAATGTCCGAACCACGACACCAGGTACAGGCCGGCGACGCCGGCCGACCAGGACCACCACAGCGGCAGCCTGCCGCTGCCCAGGTGGCGCGCGCTCCGGCCGACGGGTGACAGCAGCAGGGCGAGTGGCACGAGCGGCCAGAGGAGGTAGCCGTGCGGGTGTCCCAGGGCAAGGCAGGCCATGTAGATCGGGAACTCGACCACGTAGCCGACCAGGGAGCCGATCAGCAGGTCCTCGCCGACGTGACGGCGCCCCGCGGAACCGGCACCGCGGCCGCCCCTCGGGTCGACCAGGCGCCAGATCACGGTGCCCGGGAAGGTCACCCAGACCGCGAGGTAGCCGACGAACTTGGCCGCGTCGACCAGAGACACTGCGGCGGAGATGTGGACGACCCCGACGAACCCGAGGACCACCAGAGCGAACGGGATCCAGCCCGACAGCAGCAGGGAACGAACGCGGTCCAGCACCGAGATCGTGTCGCTCGGATCAGTTCGGGAGGGCTTTGAGATCAGGGTCTGCTCGGATCCGGACACCCGGTGACTATAGTCGGGTGCCGTGACCGCCCACGAAGACCACCCCGTCCGCGAGCACCAGATTTCGGTCGTGATCCCGGTGTACGGAGGACAGGACCACCTGGCAGCCGTGGTGGACGAACTCGCCCCGTACGCCGAGCTCTCGTCGACGCCCGGCGGGCGCCCGTACCGGGTCAGCGAAGTGATCCTGGTCCACGACGGCGGGCACGACGACTCGCCACGGGTGATGCGTGAGCTGGCAGCCCGCTACCCCTTCGTCCGGCCCCTGTGGATGAGCCGCAACTTCGGGCAGCACGCTGCGACGCTCGCCGGGATCGCCGGCTCGGGCGGCGACTGGGTCGTCACGATGGACGAGGACGGGCAGCACGACCCGCGCTACATCCCGGACATGATCGACGTCGCCGTCTCGCAGCAGGCCAAGGTCGTCTATGCCAAGCCGATCAACCCTCCGCACCACAGCGCGTTCCGCAACGCGAGCTCGCGCAGCGCCAAGCGGATGATCAACATGCTCTCCGGCGCCGCCGACGCGACCCAGTTCCAGAGCTACCGGCTCATCCTCGGCGAGATCGGCCGGAGCATCGCGGCGTACGCGGGGTCGGGGGTGTACCTCGATGTCGCACTCGGCTGGGTCGTCGGCAGGGCCGCGACCACGCCGGTCGAGCTGCGCCCGGAGGGGGACGACCGCACTTCCAGCTATTCGTTGCGGCGCCTGCTCGGGCACTTCCTGCGGATGATCCTGACCGGAGGCACCCGCGGACTGCGGATCGTGGGTCTGCTCGGCGTCGTGTTCGGGCTCCTCGGACTGGTGCTCGCGGCCGTGATCGCCGCGGACCAGCTGGTGAGCCCGACCGCAGTGCAGGGCTGGTCGTCGACCGTCGTGGTCATCCTGATCAGCTCCGGCGCCCTGTTGTTCTCGCTCGCAGTGATCGCCGAGTACATCGGCGTCGCGGTGAACACAGCTCTCGGCAAGCCGCTGTACCTGTTGACCCAGGACCCCGCGGAGGGACCGCTCGGGCGTGACCGGAAGTCCTGAGGCGGTGCGCACGACCTGGGTCGTCGGCGCGTCCGGACTGCTCGGGACCGCGGTACTGCATGCCGCCGCCGATCGTGGCGACCGGCTGCACCTGACCGCGATCCCGTGGCACGACCCGGACGCCGCCGTCGAGGCCCTCGTCCGCGGGGCGTCCGCGCTTCCAGGACACGACTGGCGGATGCTGTGGTGCGCGGGCTCAGGCGTGGTCGGGAGCTCGCCGGACAAGCTCGCCGCCGAGCTCGACGTGCTCGGCCGGTTCCTCGAGCAGTGGCGCCCCGGCGCGGACGGAGCGGTCTTCCTGGCCTCGTCCGCCGGCGGGGTCTACGCAGGTTCGTCGGCGCCGCCGTTCACCGAGGAGACCGTGCCGGTCCCGCTCTCGCCGTACGGGGAGACCAAGCTACGGTCCGAAGCGCTCTTCGCCGACTTCGCGGAGCGCGCCGGCGTGCCACTGTTCACCGGGCGGTTCTCCAACCTGTACGGCCCCGGCCAGGACCTCTCCAAGGGGCAGGGGCTGATCTCGCTGCTGCTGCGGGCGCACCTGACCGGCGTACCCCTGGACATCTACGTCTCGCTCGACACCATGCGCGACTACCTGTACGTCGACGACGCCGCCGCGATGGTGCTGGCGGGCCTCGAGCATGTCGCGGCTGACCGGGTCTCGCGCACCAAGATCCTGGCCAGCGAGCAGTCGTACACGATCGCCGGTGTGATCGGCGAGATCCGACGGATCACCCGGCGGCGTCCTCCTCTGGTCGTGTTCCCGTCGGCAACCGCGCGGTTCCAGAGTGCCGACCTCCGGATGCGCTCGGTCGTCGAGCCGTCGCTGCGCGAGTACGCACGGACGCCGTTCGCGGTCGGGGTGGGGAACTGTCTCGCGTCGATCGAGGCGTCGATCCGCCTCCCCGCCTCGTCCTAGGGCGCGTCCGCGGGTCGCGCCGGGCGCCGGAAGCTGAACAGCTTGTGGCTGAAGTACGTCAGCACGATCGTCACGACCAGGGCGACCAGCTGTCCGATCACGACCGGCAGACCGACCACTTCGACCGCGAGCGCAAGCACGACCGCGTTCACGCCGATGCCGCCGAGCTGGACGATGCAGTAGCGCGTGAAGTCGACCCAGGCGTTGCCGTGCGTGTCGAAGACGATGATCCGCTGCGCGGCGAACGCGATCGGGACGCTGCACCCGTAGGTCGGCACCAGGAGCACCAGGTACTGGACGTGGTGGCCCAACAGGGCGTGGAAGACGATGAACAGCCCCAGGGCGAGTACCGCGTTCCCGCCGCCGACGACCAGGAAGCGGACCTCACGGCGAAGCCAGGCGGTCCGGATCAGTTCGATGAGCCGGGTCCGGGGTGAACTCGTGACAAGGGGCATCGAGACGGTCGATCCTCCTCATCAGGGCGCAACACGCGCAGTCCGTTGTCCGGTCCCGGTCGTCCGGCTCGGATCCCGCGCTGAGACTATAGTCCGGTCGCGCCCGCGGCCCGGGAGCCGGGACGACGACGTTACGCTTCGGTGTCCCGTGGGAGTCTGTGTTTGATGGAAGGCAGGGCATGAAGCTCTTGGTCACCGGTGGCGCCGGATTCATCGGCAGCCACTACGTCCGCACGGTCCTCGACGGGGCCTGGGGGCTCGGCGAACCCGACGAGGTCGTGGTGCTCGACAAGTTCACCTACGCCGGCAACATCGAGAACCTCGCTCCGGTCCGGGACGACGAGCGGCTGCGGGTCGTCGAGGGCGACATCCTCGACCGCGAGCTGGTCGACAAGCTCATCGGGCAGGCCGACGCGGTGGTCCACTTCGCCGCCGAGAGCCATGTCGACCGCTCGATCCTCGGCGCGCGTGACTTCGTGATGACCAACGCGGTCGGCACACAGACGCTGCTCGACTCCGCGCTCGGGCTCGGGATCGACAAGTTCGTGCACGTCTCGACCGACGAGGTCTACGGGTCCATCCCCGAGGGCAGCTGGGACGAGGACGAGCCGTTGCTGCCGAACTCGCCGTACTCGGCCTCGAAGGCTTCCAGCGACCTGCTGGCCCGCGCGTACCACCGAACCCACGGCGTACCCGTGAGCATCACGCGCTGTTCGAACAACTACGGGCCGTACCAGTTCCCCGAGAAGGTCATCCCGCTGTTCGTGACCAACCTGATCGACGGCGCGAACGTCCCGCTGTACGGCGAGGGCACCAACGTCCGCGACTGGCTCCACGTCGACGACCACTGCCGGGGCATCCACCTGGTGCTGCTGCGCGGACGGGTGGGCGAGACCTACAACATCGGCGGCGGGACCGAGCTGACCAACAAGGAGCTGACCGGTCTGCTCCTGGCGGCCACCGGAGCTGACTGGGACCGGGTCGACCGCGTCACCGACCGGCTCGGCCACGACCTGCGCTACTCCGTCGACATCTCCAAGATCACCGAAGAACTGGGCTACACCCCGCAGGTCGACTTCGAGCAGGGCCTGGCCGACACGGTGGACTGGTACCGCAACCACCGCGAGTGGTGGGAACCGCTCAAGGCTCGCGCAGCACTGGGGCGCTGAGGGCTGCATGGGCCGGCGCTTGCGAAGGATCACCGGAGAGGTGGCCCGTTTCTCGGCGGTGAACATCGTGGCCACCGCGATCGCGCTGGTCCTGTTCAACGCACTCGTCCACGGCATCACCGGCTGGTTCGCCCCTCCGATGAACGGCAACCCGATCACGGGCTACCTGCTGGCCAACAGCGTCGGCATGTTCGTCAGCTACTACGGCGCCCGGTTCTACGCGTTCAAGCACCGGCAGGTCGAGGGCGTCGGCAACGGGCTGATCAACTACGTGGTGATCAACCTGGCGTCGTTCGTCATCCCGATCACCTGCCTGTTCGTCTCGCGCAACGTGTTCGGGTGGGACACGATCTACGCCGACAACCTCTCAGGCAACGTGATCGGTGCGATCCTCGGCAACGTCTTCAGGTTCTGGGCGTTCCGCCGCTTCGTCTTCACCGGCAGGTCGCCGCTGATCCTGGAGCACGTGGCCGGATCCGACGCCTCAAAGGGCGAGCACCCCTGATTCAGCGGTAGTCGTCCGACTCCAGGAGCTGGAGCAGGTACTTGCCGTACCCGGACTTCTCCAGGGCCAGACCGCGCTCGCGCAGCTGGTCGTCGTTCAGGAAGCCCTGGCGCCAGGCGACTTCCTCAGGGGCGCCGACCTTGAGACCCTGGCGCTTCTCGACCGTGCGGATGTAGTTGCTGGCCTCGTTCAGGGTCTCGAACGTCCCGGTGTCCAGCCAGGCCGTGCCGCGCGGCAGCACCCGGACGTTGAGCCTGCCCTGCTCGAGGTAGGTCCGGTTGACGTCGGTGATCTCGTACTCGCCACGCGCCGAGGGCTTGAGCTCCTTGGCGATCTCGACGACGTCGTTGTCGTAGAAGTAGAGCCCGGGCACCGCGTAGTGGCTGCGGGGCTTCTCGGGCTTCTCCTCCAGCGAGATGGCCTTACGGTCCTCGTCGAACTCGACCACGCCGTACGCCTCGGGCTCGGCGACCCAGTAGGCGAAGATCGTCGCCCCGTCGACTTCCTGGACCTCCCGGAAACTGCGTCCGAAGGTGGGGCCGTGGAACAGGTTGTCACCGAGCGCGAGCGCACAGGTGTCGGTGCCGATGAACTCCTCGCCGATGGTGAACGCCTGCGCGAGGCCCTCGGGCTTCGGCTGCTGGGCGTAGCTGATGTTGATGCCGAAGGAGCTTCCGTCGCCGAGAAGCTCGGCGAAGCGGCCGGCCTCTGAGGGCGAGGTGATGATCAGGATGTCGCGGATGCCCGCCATCATCAGGGTCGACAACGGGTAGTAGATCATCGGTTTGTCGTAGACCGGGACGAGCTGCTTGCTCGTCACCAGGGTGATCGGGTGGAGCCGGGAACCGGTACCTCCGGCAAGGATGATTCCGCGCACGGGGTCAAGCGCTCTTCGGTGCTGTCATGCGCATGAGCCAGTAGGCACCGGGTATCCGACCCTGCCCGGAGACGACCTCGCCGTCGATCTCATCGAAGTAGTCGTCCGCGAGTCCGACGAAACCCTCCGGTTCGCGGACGTACTCGCCACGATCGTTCTCCGACATCCAGCGCGACACCCGGCCCTGGTCGGGGACGAACGCGGTGTCCACGCTGACCACCCGGCCGCCCGGCGCGAGGATGCTGGCCGAGAGTTCGAGGAGGGCGCGGGACTCGTCGTCGGTCAGGTGGTGGAGGAGGCCGAGGAGCAGGACGGCGTCAGGTGCAGGCAGGTCGGCGGCCGCGGCGGAGTCGAAGATGCCGACGTGGAAGGTGCCGCGGTCGCCGTACTTGCGGGTCGCGTGGTCGATGTAGCGCTGGTCGGTGTCGAACCCGTGGTAGGTCAGCGGATTCGGAAGGCGGTTGAAGTAGTACGCCGGACCACAGCCGACGTCGATCACGGTGTCACCGGGCTTGAGTGCCAGGGCCTCGATCGAGCGGTAGCGCAGCAGGTCGGCGCCCACCACCTTCTGCAGGCCGACGTAGGCAGGAACCATCGAGAGAGCGGACTTCAGGGATTTCAACGTTGGTCCTCTGTGCAGGTGGAAGGTCGCGCCAACCCTAACGGAGGGTCGACCTGGGGACAGTCAGGGTTGGTGCCAGAACTCGTGCCAGACGAAGCCGAGCTCGTCGAGCATCACGCGCAGCAACGGCACGCTGATGCCGACGACGTTGTGCGGGTCGCCGGTGATCCCGGACACGTACGCCGACCCGAGGCCGTCGAGGGTGAACGCCCCGGCCACTCGCAGTGGTTCTCCCGTGCCGACGTACGCGGCGATCTCGTCGTCGCTGATCGGAGCGAACCTGACCTGGGTCGCTGCCGACCTGGCAAGCCAGACCTCCCGGTGGGTGTCGATCACGCAGTGGCCGGTGTGCAGCACGCCGGAGTTGCCGCGCATCCGCTGCCAGCGTGCGGTCGCGTCGGCAGCGTCGCGAGGCTTGCCCAGCACCTCGCCGTCGAACTCGAGCACCGAGTCGCAGCCGATCACCACGGCGCGCGGCTGGTCGGCCGCGACCGCCACCGCCTTGAGCTGGGCCAGCCGCAGCGCGTACGACGACGCGTCGGTGATCTCGACGGAGTCCTCGTCGACCCCGCTGACGACCACCTCGGGATCCAGGCCGGCCGCGCGCAGGGTGGCGAGCCTGGCAGGGCTCGCCGATGCCAGGATCAGCCGGGCGGGAGTCATCGGGGCAGGCTGCTCGCGCGCCAGCCACCGGGCCCGTGCGGGTGCTGGGGGCGCAGCCGGCGGTGGTTGTCCGACCAGGCCGCGGCCGGCTTCTTCACCGGCACCGCGGCCGTCTCGAGCGCGGCGAAGACCGCAACCAGTGCCGCGATCTCCTCGGGCGTGGCGTCGGGCGTGACGATCCGCAGGGCCGGTGCCTGCTGGTCCTCGGTCACAGGGGGATGTTCCCGTGCTTGCGCGGCGGCAGCGTCTCGCGCTTCGAGGCGAGCAGGCGCATGGCCCGGACGATCTCGATCCGGGTCTCGTGCGGGGAGACGACGGCGTCGATGTAGCCGCGCTCGGCGGCGATGTACGGGTTGGCCAGGGTGTCTTCGTACTCGCTGATCAGCTGGGCGCGCCGGGCCTCGACGTCGCCGCCGTCGGCCTCGACCTGGTGCAGCTCCTTGCGGTGGATGATGTTCGCCGCACCCTGGGCGCCCATCACGGCGATCTGGGCGGTCGGCCAGGCCAGGTTGATGTCGGCACCGAGGTGCTTGGAGGCCATCACGTCGTACGCGCCGCCGTAGGCCTTGCGGGTGATCAGGGTGATCAGCGGCACGGTGGCCTCGGCGTAGGCGTAGATGAGCTTCGCGCCGCGGCGGATGATCCCGTTCCACTCCTGGTCGGTGCCGGGCAGGAAACCGGGGACGTCGACGAAGGTGATCACCGGGATGTTGAACGCGTCGCAGGTGCGCACGAACCGCGCCGCCTTCTCGGAGGCGTTGATGTCCAGGCAGCCCGCGAACTGCATCGGCTGGTTCGCCACCACGCCGACCGACTTGCCCTCGATCCGGCCGTAGCCGATCAGGATGTTCGGGGCGAACAGCGGCATCACCTCGAGGAACTCCTCGTCGTCCAGGACGGCCTCGATGACGGTGTGCATGTCGTAGGGCTGGTTCGGGGAGTCCGGGATGATCGTGTCCAGCGAGCGGTCGAGGTCGCTGACCTCCAGGTCGGCGCCAAATCCATTCAACCCAGCGTCGAACGACGGCGCCGGGTCGAGGTTGTTCTGCGGCAGGTAGGACAGCAGCGCCTTGACGTACTCGATCGCGTCGTCCTCGTCGGTGCCCATGTAGTGCGCGTTGCCGGACTTCGTGTTGTGGGTCCGGGCGCCGCCGAGGTCCTCCATCGTGACGTCCTCGCCGGTGACGGTCTTGATCACGTCGGGTCCAGTGATGAACATGTTGGAGGTGCCGTCGACCATGATGGTGAAGTCGGTGACGGCGGGGGAGTAGACGTGGCCGCCGGCGCACGAGCCCATGATCAGGCTGATCTGCGGGATGACGCCGGAGGCGTGCACGTTGCGGCGGAAGATCTCGCCGTACAGGCCGAGGCTGACGACGCCTTCCTGGATGCGTGCACCGGCGCCTTCGTTGATCCCGATGATGGGGCAGCCCATCTTCATCGCCAGGTCCATCACCTTGGTGATCTTCTCGCCGTACACCTCGCCGAGCGATCCGCCGAAGATGCTGAAGTCCTGGGAGAACACGCAGGCCTGGCGGCCGTCGATCGTGCCGAACCCGGTGATCACACCGTCGCCGTACGGTCGGTTCTTCTCCAGGCCGAAGGCGACCGAGCGGTGCCGGGCCAGCTCGTCGAGCTCGACGAAGGAGCCCTCGTCGAACAGCGTCTCGATGCGCTCGCGGGCAGTCTTCTTGCCCTTGGCGTGCTGCTTCTCGATGGCCTTCTCGGAACCTGCGTGCACGGCCTCGTCGATGCGACGCTCCAGGTCGGCGAGCTTGCCCGCCGTGGTGTGGATGTCGATGTCAGCGGGCACGTCGGTGCCCTCACCGGGATGTGCACTCACGCTGGGACTCCTTCTCAGGCCGGCCGTCTGCTGGCCACGGGGTGGATCGTGGGCCAATCTAGTGCCTGTGCCGACACCTGAATCCGACTGGTCACCCCTCGAACCCGACGCGCTCGCCGCCGCGGCAGGACCCGGCTGGTCGGTGAGCCTGCACCCGGAGGCGACCTCGACCAACGAGCTCGCTGCCCTCGATCCCGTGGCGGACTCACTGGTCGTCGCCGATCACCAGACCGCCGGACGTGGACGCCTCGACCGGACCTGGGAGACCCCGCCCGGGACGGCGCTGACGTTCAGCGCCGTGGTCGACCCGGGACTGGCCGACCACGACTGGCCGCTGCTGCCACTCGCGGTCGCCCTGGCCGTGGCCGACGGGCTGCGCACCGCGGCAGGGGTGTCGGTGGCCGTCAAGTGGCCCAACGACCTGCTCATCGAGGGGGCCAAGGTCGCCGGGATCCTGCTCGAACGGGTGCAGGCCGATCGGCCGCTGGCCATCATCGGTATCGGGATCAACGTCGGGCTGGACGTCGAGGACCTGCCGGTGCCGACCGCCACCTCGCTGCGGATCGCCGGGGCCGACGTCGACCGGACAGCGGTCTTCGCGGCCGTGGTGCCGGCGCTGGGGGCGATCCTGACCGCGCTGCGCAGCGAACCGAGTGCGGTGCTCGAGCGGTACCGGTCCGAGTGCGACACCATCGGGCGCGAGGTCGAGGTGCACCTGCCCGACGGGGAGCTGCTGGTCGGTACGGCGAGCGGGATCGACCGGCACGGCCGACTGGTCGTGGGGGAATCCACAATCGGCGCCGGAGACGTCGTGCACGTCCGCCCGGCGTGACATGATCCGAGGCGTGGTGATCAACAAGAAGCTCCTGAACCCGGGCGAACGGGTGGTCTTCAGCACCCGGACCCACATCAAGGCCCTGGCCCTGCCTGCGCTCATCCTCCTCGTCGTGGCCGGGGTCTCCGGCTACCTCGCCAGCGTGCCGAGCAGCGACACCAAGCACAAGAACGCCTTCTACATCGCGATCGCGGTCGTCGCCGGCGTGCTGATCCTCTGGTTCTGCGTGCGGCCGTTCCTGAACTGGCTGACCGCGACCTACACGGTGACCGACCGTCGCCTGACCACCCACCAGGGCGTGCTGTCCCGCACCGGCCACGACATCCAGCTCTCCAGGATCAGCGACGTGTCCTACGAGAAGGGGATCCTGGACCGGATCCTCGGGTGCGGCACGCTGATCATCAAGGACGCGAGCGAACTCGGCGTGCGGCTGCCCGACGTTCCCGGCGTCGAGGAGAAGCAGAGGATCCTCTCGGAGCTCCTGTTCCAGGACTCCCAACGCGATGCAGGAGCCTGAGCCCGAACGCGGAGCGCGGACCGAACCGCCCACCGTCGCTGATCTCGAACGGGCCATCCTCGGCGAGGTCCCGAGCCTGCGCGGCAGCGAGGTGGCGACGGCCAGCGGAGTCTCGCTGGGCGATGCGCGCCGCCTCTGGCGCGCGCTCGGCTTCCCGGACACCGCGAACCAGCCGGCCTTCACGCACGCCGACGTCGACGCGCTCGCCCTGGTCGACCGTGCCGCGAAGGACGCCGGCATCGACATGGAGACGATGCTGCGGGTGATCCGCGCGGTGGGGCACACCGTCGCCCGGCTCGCCGACTGGGAGGTGGCCACGCTCTCGACCGCGATCGACGACTTCTCGACCGCTTCCCCGAACGCGCCGCACGCGATGCATTCCGCCCTCGACCTGATCGATGCGCTGGCGCCGCACTTCGACGGGCTGCTGGTCTACGCCTGGCGCCGGCACCTGGCGGCCGCTGTCAGCCGGATCGAGCTGCTCGGCGCGAACGAGGAGGACCTGCACGTCCCGCAGGCCACCGTCGGGTTCGCCGACCTGGTGTCGTTCACGGCGCTGAGCAACGAGCTCGACGAACACGAGATCGGCGATCTGGTGGAGGTCTTCGAGACGCGTTGCTCCGATGTCATCTCCGAGCACAACGGGCGGGTGATCAAGACGCTCGGCGACTCGGTGCTGTTCCTGGAGTCGGATCCCGCCCAGGCGATCGACATCGCGCTGGACATCATCCGCGTCATCGGTGGCGACGAGCGGCTGCCCGACGTACGGATCGGGCTCGCGACGGGACCGGTCGTGCTGCGGATGGGCGACGTCTACGGCCCGCCGGTCAACCTGGCCGCACGGTTCACCGCGGTGGCCCGGCGCAACCGCGTGATCATCGACGAGCGCACCGCCGAGCTCCTCTCCCCCGCCGAGTTCGAGACCAGGCCCCTGCCGGCCCGGCCGATCCGCGGCTTCGGCGACATCGAACCGGTCACCGTCCGGCGCGTCCGCCCCAGATAGGTCCCCGACACGGTCCCGGATAGGGTCGAAGGGTGCCTGAGGATCTTGCGCCCACGATCGCCGTCATCGGCGGGGGCCAGCTGGCCCGGATGATGGCCGAACCGGCCGCAGCGATGGGGATCCCGCTCCGGCTGCTGGCTGAGGCCGAGGGCGTCTCGGCAGCCCAGGTGATCGTCGACCACGAGGTCGGCGACTACACGGATCTCGCCGACCTGCGCCGGATCACGAAGGGTTGCGCCGTGGTCACCTTCGACCACGAGCACGTGCCGAGCGCCCACCTGCACGCGCTCGAGTCCGACGGGATCGCCGTACGGCCGGGACCGGAAGCCCTGGTGCACGCGCAGGACAAGGGCGTGATGCGCCGAGCCCTGGGCAAGCTGGGCGTCCCGTGCCCGCGCAACGCGCTCGTCGTCGACGCCGCCGAGGCGGTCGCCTTCGGGTTGCCGTGCGTGCTCAAGACGACCCGCGGCGGGTACGACGGCAAGGGAGTCTGGTTCGTCCGGTCCGAGGCCGAGTGCGCCGAGGCGTTCGCGGTCGCGGGCACCGCGGGGGTCGAGATCCTGGCCGAGGAGCTCGTCGACTTCCGCCGCGAGCTCTCCGCCCTGGTGGCCCGCTCGCCGTCGGGGCAGGTCGCCGCGTGGCCGGTGGTGGCCAGCGAGCAGCGCGACGGTGTCTGTCGCGAGGTGATCGCGCCGGCCCCCGACCTGGACGCCGGTCTGGCCGTGCAGGCACAGCAGATCGCGATGCGGATCGCCGGCGAGCTCGACGTCATCGGGGTGCTCGCCGTCGAGCTGTTCGAGACCACCGATGGTCGCGTGCTGGTCAACGAGCTCGCGATGCGCCCGCACAACACCGGCCACTGGACCCAGGACGGCGCGGTGACCTCGCAGTTCGAGAACCACCTGCGGGCCGTCCTGGATCTCCCGCTCGGCGCGCCGGACGCGCGTGCGCCGTGGACGGTGATGGTCAACATCCTCGGTTCCACCGAGCTCACCGCACGCCTGTACGACGGGTACCCCCATGCGCTGGCCCGCGACCCGCGGCTGCGCGTGCACCTGTACGGCAAGGCGATGCGTCCGGGTCGCAAGGTCGGTCACGTCAACGCCTACGGCGATGATCTGGATGACTGCCTGGAACGTGCCCGCCATGCGGCAGCATGGTTCGCAGGCGACCTAGGAGAAGAGAGCGAATGAGCGACGCGACCGCTGGCCCCGTTGTTGGCATCGTGATGGGGTCCGACTCCGACTGGCCGGTGATGAAGGCGGCTGCCGAGGCACTGGCCGAGTTCGACATCGCGCTGGAGGCCGACGTCGTGTCCGCGCACCGGATGCCGGACGAGATGCTCGCCTACGGGCGCGAGGCCGCCGGTCGGGGGCTGAAGGTGATCATCGCCGGAGCCGGGGGAGCCGCGCACCTGCCCGGCATGCTCGCGTCGGTCACGCCGCTGCCGGTGATCGGCGTACCGGTCCCGCTGAAGTACCTCGACGGTATGGACTCGCTGCTCTCGATCGTGCAGATGCCGGCCGGCGTGCCGGTCGCCACGGTCGCCGTCGGCAACGCCCGCAATGCCGGGCTGCTCGCCGTCCGGATCCTGGCGGCGGGTGATCCGGTGCTCCAGCAGAAGATGGTCGAGTTCCAGGAGACCCTGCGGACGACTGCCCGCGACAAGGGCAAGGTCGTGCGCGACCAGGCGGCGACGGCGCCGCGCAGACTCGGCTTCTGACGGTGGTTGAGGAAGGCCGTCAGGCCTGTCTCGAAACTCGGCGCCACTCGATCAACGGACAGGTGTCCATCACCATCGGCACTCCCGCAGCACGGGTGCGCTCGAACGCGTCCTCGTCGATGACGCCGAGCTGGAACCAGACCCCGCCAGCGCCGATCGCGACGGCTTCGTCGGCGAACTGACCGGCAGCCTGCGAACGGCGGAACACGTCGACGACATCGATCGGGAACGGGACGTCCGCCAACGTCGCGTAGCCCTGCTCGCCCAGGACGGTCGGTGCGGCCGGATGGATCGGGACGATCCGCTTGCCGGCCCGCTGGAGCGCGGCGGCGACCTGGTACGCCGTCCTGCCCGGGTCGCCGGACAGTCCCACGATCGCCCAGGTCTTCGATTCGTCGAGCATCTCCTCGACGGTCGCGCGGTCCTGCCAGCTGCTGCTCACAACGGACGTAACGCCAGTCGCCGGACGCCTGTTCCCGAGACAGAGATCACCACCGCGGCGGTTAACGGGCATTCACCTGAGATTTAGTATGGGACCCATGGATTCCGACTTCCCGCTGTACGGCCTGTCCGAAGAACACCGCGAGATCCGCAAGGTGGTCCGGGACATCGCCGAGGCGAAGATCGCCCCGTTCGCCGCTGTCGTCGACGAGGAAGCGCGTTACCCGAAGGAGGCAGCCGTTGCGCTGCTGGCCTCCGACTTCCACGCCCCGCACGTGCCCGAGCAGTACGGCGGCGCGGGTGCTGACGCGCTCGCGACGGTGCTGGTGATCGAGGAGATCGCGCGCGTCTGCGTGTCCTCCAGCCTGATCCCGGCGGTCAACAAGCTCGGCTCGCTCCCGGTGCAGATCGCGGGTTCCGAGGAGCTCAAGACGAAATACCTCACCAAGCTGGCTGCCGGCGAAGGCGGCTTCTCCTACTGCCTCTCCGAGCCCGATGCCGGATCGGACGCGGGTGGGATGACGACGCGCGCAGTTCGCGACGGTGACAGCTACGTGCTCAACGGCGTCAAGCGCTGGATCACCAATGCCGGCGAGTCGGAGTACTACACGGTGATGGCCGTGACCGACCCGGATTCCCGGACCCGCGGCATCTCCGCCTTCGTGGTGGAGAAGTCCGACGAAGGCGTGTCCTTCGGGGCGCCGGAGAAGAAGCTCGGCATCAAGGGCTCTCCGACGAAGGAGGTGTACCTCGACAACGTCCGGATCCCGGCGGACCGGATCATCGGCGACGAGGGCACCGGCTTCGAGACGGCGATGCGCACGCTCGACCACACCCGGGTCACGATCGCTGCCCAGGCTGTCGGCGTGGCCCAGGGCGCGCTCGACTACGCCCTGGAGTACGCCATCGAGCGTCAGCAGTTCGGCAAGTCGATCGCCGACTTCCAGGGCATGCAGTTCCTGCTCGCCGACATGGGCATGAAGGTCGAGGCCGCGCGCCAGCTCACCTATGCCGCGGCCGGTCGCTCGGAGCGTGGTGACACTGACTTGACGTTCTTCGGTGCGGCCGCGAAGTGCTTCGCCTCCGACGTCGCGATGGAGGTCACGACCAACGCCGTCCAGGTCCTCGGCGGCTACGGCTACACCCGCGACTACCCGGTCGAGCGGATGATGCGCGATGCCAAGATCACCCAGATCTACGAAGGCACCAACCAGGTCCAGCGCATCGTGATGGCACGTCAGCTGCTCGCCGGCGTCCAGTCGATGATCTGAGCAACGACCAGCAGGCGCGGCGGACGAGACGGGCCCGACATCTGTGTGTCCGACCCGCCTCGCCGTCAGGAGTCGTTCACGCGGGACTGAGGTCGAAACCCCCAACCGCCGTCCCGGGTGAATCCGCCCTGCAGCGGTGAAGAGGCGCGTCAGTTCCCGGTGATACACCCCGGGCGGTGAATTCTCACCAGCCGGCGCCGAAGCACAGCAGCGGCAGTACGTCGTCGGTGGCGGCGCTGACCTGGGCCAGGGCGTCCGCCGGAGCGACGCCGGTCGAGACGAGGTGGTGCCAGGAGGCGAACACCTCGCAGGCCAGGTCATCGGAGAGCAGTGCGAGTGAGGAGACGACCGCGCGGGTGCCGGTATGGAGCCAGACCGCGCTCATCCCGACCGACTCCTCGCCGTGCACGACCGAGATCTGGCCGAGGTCGCAGGCCGACAGCACCACCACCTCAGGGACCCGCGGAAGAAGGTCGATGTCGTGCCCGAACCAGGGTCCGTCGGCCAGCTCGACTGCGGCGAAAAGCGGGTGGTCGCCGGGGTGGCTGCCGTGTCCCGCGATGTGCAGCAGATCGACGCGAGCCGCAAGCCAGCCGGCACGGGCGGCGTCGGCCTCGTCACCGCCCAGGACATGACCTCGTGGCCAGGATTGCTTGGCGCGCTGGACCTCCTCCTGGCTGCGTGAGAGTCGTGGCCCTGCGAGGAAGCCGACCTCACGAACCGCAGCGATCGGCTCGGCCGCCTGCTGGACCCACCGGGTCGCCGAGGTCGGCACCGTGATCGGTCGTCCGATGAGTCCGGGCAGCTCGGTCCACGGAGTACCGGAGAGCAGCGCCGAGGGCGTGAGCACCAGACGGCGGTAACCGACGGTCGCGAGCACCGGCCGGACCAGGACATCGGCGAGCTGGGCCAGATCGGCGCGAAGCGATGTGCGGATCGCTGCCGCCATGCCGCCGTCCCGGTTCTGGGCCGCGAAGTCCAGGTCGGCAGCGATCCGGTCGAGAAGCGTACGAACGGCGACAGCGTCACCGAGCGGGATCACGGCAGCGTCGGTCCCGGTTGCCGCGAGCGCCGTCAGGGTGCCGTCGAGGACGACATGAGCGATCAGGGCACTGTCGTCAGCGGCCAGCCTGGCCTGCAGCGTGGCGAGATCGGTGGGCTCGCCGATCGTGCCCTGCGCCGCGAACCAGCTGTGTGCACGGATCCGGTCGCGCAGCATCCGCCGGGTCGCCAGGTCCTTGGGGTCGGCGACCCGCAGGGCGGTGAGGTCGGCAGCGAGCTCGGGGTCCGGGGGAGGGCGGAGCGCCGAGACCCTGGAGGCGAGGGCTCGCGCGCGTTCGGACCACTCGAAGACCACCTCGGGGTTGCCGTCGTGCATCGCCGCGCGCAGGCCGAGACGGGCCAGGTGCTGCCCGTGGCCGGCAGCCGAGGTCTGCAGGTCCAGACTGCCGAAGGTCGCCTGCCAGGCGTGGAGCTCGGCCAGGCCGTTGCGGGCATACATCCGGGCCCGGCCGTCCTGACCGCGGGCGGCGGCCAATTCGGCGCGGACCTCGCGTGCGAGCAGACGGGTGGTGATCGCCGAGTCGGTCGTGACCGGGATCTTGGCGAGCCGTAAGGCGGCGCCGGGCAGGTCCTTGCGCCGCAGTGCGAGCCGGGCGAGGTTCAAACCGAGCCGGTGCGCCTCCGGTCGCAGGCCGGAGCCGGTGAGCTCGGTGGCCAGGACATCCCCGCGTGTGAGCAGATCCTTGCCCGTGGCGCCGTCCTGGATCTCGGCTTCGATCGCGATGGCCTTGGCTCGAGCCGCCCACGACGTGCTGCCCTGCGCGCCGAACACCCGCGCAGCGTGCTGGGCCACCGACTTGCTGCGAGCCGGGTCCTGGGCCAGCAGCGTGCGCGCCAGGTCGAACTCGCACTCGGCCTGGAAGCGTCGCAGACCCTCGCGTCCGAAGGCTGCCGCAGCGGACTGGAGCGCCTCGATCGCCTCGTGTGCCCGCCCGGCGGCGACGAGCATCTCCGCACGGTCCTGGGCGACGATCGCGCTGTTGACCGGCGACAGCGCCGCCAGGGTCGGGCCGGCCTCGTCCATCCCCTTCATCGCGGCGATCAGGTCGTTGCGCTGGAGCTGGGCGCAGCCGAGGTTGTAGATCGCTTTCGCGCGTTCGGTCGGGATGCCGGCCAGGGCGAACTGCTCGGCCGCGGTCGTGAAGTCCTCGGCCGCCCGGTCAGCGTTCCCGTGCTCCAGGAACATGACGCCGCGGTTCAGCGACGCGACGCCGAGATGTTCCGGTACTCCCGTGAGTTGGGCGATCGCCGCGGTGAGCCGCCGCTCGGCTTCGGCTGCATCGCCGTTGCGGGTGTGCAGCAACCCGAGCTGACCGAGCGCGAGGCCGATCGTGAGCGGTTCGACGCCGTCGCTTTCGAGGACCCCCTCGCACAACGCGATGGCTCGAGCAAGATTGCCGGTCTCCGCCTCGCCGTACGCCGCCGTGACATCGAGTCGGGCCAGCAGGTTCGGGTCGGTCGTCCGGGCGCGCGCCTCCGCGACGAGCTCGAGGGCTCGCGGGTAGCTGTTCTCGCGTCCGGCAGCGACCGCCAGCTGGTGGAGGTGTTCAGCGTCGTCCACGCGACCTCACGGCAGCAGCTTGGGGTGTGGGTCGGATCCCTTGACCACTGCGTCCCACGCCCGGGCCACCGCGGCCTTGGCATCGTCGGCATTCTTCGGGATCGGCCCCAGTTCCTCGGCGACCTGGCCGGCGAAGATCGGAGCCGCGAACGAGGTGCCGCTCCAGAGCCCGAAGCCGCCGCGGTAGTCGTCCGGATCGATCGACTGCCGTGTCCGCCTGTCGAGCTCGACCTCAGCGGCCGCCAGGTAACCGCCCTGGAAGTACGGCGGTACCGTGCTCATGACCGACGCACCGACCGCATGCGCACGCACCCAGGGCCCGGCATTGGTGAACAGGGCGTCGCTGCCGTTCGGGTTGAGGGCTCCGACCGAGACGACCGGCACGATGTTCGGATCGACGGTGTAAGGCCCCTGACCCTTGGACCACGGTGAGAACGCAGCCGGGAAGCACGGCCGGGTCGTGGAGTCGTTGCCCGCCGAGCAGATCACGGTGACACCGTTCTGGCCCAGGATCTTGAGGGAGTCGTAGATCTTCGGGTCGGTCTTCAGGTCGTCGATGGTCTCGTGGTAGTACCCGAGCGACAGGTTCAGGACGTCAATCGCCTCGCCGCCGGGCTCGCCGGCGCGGTGGCGACGAGCGAGCTCGGCAATGTGGGTCAGGGCGTCGATCAGGTCGCCTTCGGTGATCGGTCCGGCCGAGGGCATGATGCGCCAGGCGATGAGGTCGGCGTCCGGGCAGGCCTGACGGACCAGCCCCGCCTCGAAGGTTCCGTGGCCGGAGTAGGTGTCGATGTCGCCGTCGAGCGGGCCGGATTGGTCGGGGTGTCGTTCCGGATCCGTGGCCGGGTCGTCGTACCCGATCAGCTGTCCGTCGATCGTCACGTCGCGGCGCACGAAGGGAGTCAGCCAGGGGTGCTGCCCGCACCCGGTGTCAAGCATGGCAACGACCGGGCGCCGCTCGGTGGTGAATTCGCCGTCGTCCCTGCGCGGAAGGTCAGGGCCCACGTACGCGATGGGCTGGCGACCGCCGGTCCCTGCATACGCGTAGGTGTCGACCGCACCGCCGCCGCCGTCATCGGTCCACGGGTGCCCGGACGTGAAGGTGTGGCCGGACGTGAAGGTGTGGCCCGACGTGAAGGTGCCAATGACCAGGAGGTGGTCCAGGCTCACCCCAGGAATCGTGGGCGAGCCTCCCGCCGCGACCCGCGCGGCCCGTACCTGCTGGAGGAACGTCCATGCATCGGGCGGGGTCGTTGCCGTCGGGTCCGTGGAGGTGAGCCGCACCCGCGCCACGCCAGTGGCCAGCACGTGCGACGGATGATCGCGGTTCGTGGCGTCGGAGGTCTCCAGGTCCCATCCGAGATTGCGTGCCACCGTCGTGAACTCCTCGATCAGCTCCGGGGTCACGGACTGGCGCGCGATCAGCAGACGCTGGCCGGCGTAGAACGTCGGGAGCGCCGAGATCCCGTCGACCTTGAGCGTGGTGCTCGGGTCGAGGAACCGTGGTGCGACCTCGTCGAGGATCTTTTGCTTCAGCGCCGCCTGGCGCTCGGTCTCCTCGGCGCCCTGGGGTGGGATGGCCTCGATTCCTTCGAGGTTGACGCGAACGGGGCGCGCAAAACTTTCGTCGGTCATAGCAGGAACCTCAGATCCAGAACGGAGGGGTGACGAGAGGACGGGTGCTGGTGGGATCCGAGACGAAGGTGAGTCGGCAAGCTCCGGTGGGTGTCACCGGGAACTCGAAGCGACCCGAGTCGCCGACCTGTGTTTCGGTGGTGCTGTCCTTGCTGCCCATCGAGGTGAGGTAGACCGTCATCGGCTGGGCAGGGACGACCCAACCGTCGAGGCGAGCCTCACGCTGGCTGCGGGAGATGCGCACCTGGACCCGGAAGCCTGGCCCGAGGTACTCCAGCGACCACGTACCGATCTCGTTCGGTGCGCGCAGCATCGTGGTGGACCGGACGCCGGCGAGCTCCTTGTCGAACTCGACCAGGGTCAGCAGCTCGGCATCGAGGTCGTTGGCGTCCAGGCGCGCCAGGACACCTTCGGCCAGGTCGTCCGGCGGCGGGTCGAGTGCTTCCCAGAGCCCGGCGACGGCATCGAGGATCTGGTCGTCCGAGATCGGGTCCAGAGGATCGGCCATCAGAGGCTGCCTTCCGAGATCAGTTCACGGCGGAGCTTGTCCAGGCAGCGGGCGCGCGTGGGGCCGATGCTGCCGACGGCCATGCCGAGCGCGGCCGAGACTTCGGCGTACTCGGGCCGTGGTCCGGCAGCCAGCATGCGCAGGAGGGTCTGGCAGCGCTCGGTGAGCCGATCCAGGCACAGCCGCAGCCGCAGGTGGTCGTCGGCCAGGACGACCTCGGTCTCAGGGCCCTCGGCGGTGGGCAGCGTCGGGTGCAGGACGTCGTCATCGGTGGGTCGCTCGCGGCGTACGCGCTTGCTCACGCGCCAGCTCTCCCGGCGGGCGCTGGTGCACAACCAGCCGGCCACTGCCATCGGGTGGGCGATCGAGTCCGCGTGATCCATCAGGGCCAGCCAGGTCGTCTGGACGACGTCCTCGGCGTGCGAGCGGTCGAGCCCCGCAGCGCGGGCGACCTGCCACAGCGTCGGGCTGAGCAGCCGGACGAGTTCCTCGAGCGCCGCCTGATCGCCGTCGCGCCACGCCACGAACGCAGCCGCGGACGCGGACCAGCGAGCGCCGGGCTCGGCATCCTGGGTTCCAGGCACTTCGGAAACGTTGATCACATCCCTGTAGAGGCGCGGATCCTGCTCCTGATACAGCCAGGTGAAATCTAGTGGAGGCGAGCGGTGCGCCACCAGCATTGGCCAGTTTGTCCGGAACGCCACGGAAGGTGCGTGTCCGCACCATTCCCCGGTCTCCCCATGCCGACCGGTCGGATCAGATCCAGAACGGCGGGGTCGCCGGGGGGCGGCCATGGGTGTCGGTCAGGAAGCTCATCCGGCAGGCACCCGACGGTGCGATCGGGAACTCGAAGCGGCCGGACTCACCGACCTCGGCCTCGAGGATCACCGGGTGGCGCAGCAGTGAGGAGAGCAGGACCTTCATGGGCCGGGCAGGCGACATCCAGCCATCCACGCGTGCCTGCCGGTTGCGGCGCGCGATCCTCAGCTGCACGTGGAAACCTGGCCCGAGGTACTCCAGCGCCCAGGTGCCGATCTCCTGGGCCGCGCCCACGGCGGCGATGCTCCGGACACCGGCGAACGAGCGATCGGAGAGATCGGTGAAGACACCGTGCTCCTCGGCGAGTGCTTCGGCGACGAGCTCGGCGAGCTCGTCGTCGAGACTCAGCTCGCTGGGCGGGGGATTCGGGTCCTGGTTGCTCACACCGGTTCAGAGACGGCTGCCACGCGGTTGATACACGTTTTCGGGTTCTGGTTAGCCTGACGCTCGTGACGATGATCGAGATTGCTGCCCCCGACGGAGACGTGGAAGCGTGGCTGAGCCGACCCGACGACGCCGCTGACCATCCGGGAGTGCTTCTCCTGATCGACGCGATCGGCCTGCGCCCCGAGATCGAGCGCATCGCCGACCGGATCGCCGCCTGGGGATACGTCGTGCTGGCGCCGAACCTCTTCTACCGCACCGGTACGGCGGCCGAGCTCGCCCCGACCGGCGACCTCACGCAGCCCGGGGAACGCGATGCGTTCTTTGCGACCGTCGGCCCGCGCATGGGCGGTCTGACCACCGAGAACGCCGAGCGCGACATCGCCGCGTACCTCTCGGCCCTGATCGGGCTCGACGGCGTCCGTCCGGGATCGCTGGGCGTCACCGGCTACTGCCTGGGTGCACGGCTCGCCGTACGGGCTGCTGCGATCGATCCCGAGCACGTGGCCGCGGTCGGCGGCTTCCACGGTGGCAACATCGTCACCGATGCCGAGGACAGTCCGCACCTGGGCCTGCAGCGTGCCCGCGCGGCCTTCGTCTTCGGCCACGCCGACAACGACGGCTCGATGTCACCCGAAGCAGTGGCTGCCCTGGGCGAGGCGTTGACTGCCGCAGGACTCGAGCACACCAACGAGATCTTCCCGGGATCGCCGCACGGGTACGTCATGTCGGACACCTCGATGTATGACCGCACCGGCGCCGAGCGCCAGTTCGCCGAGCTGCAGGAGCTGTTCGCCCGGACGCTCTGAGTCGGGTCAGATCCACAGCGGCGCGAGAGCTCAGTAGATGGTGGGGGTCTCGCTCGCCTTGCCGGTGAAGACCGGGTCACGCTTCTCGAGGAACGCCGCCACGCCCTCCTTGCCGTCACCGATCGAGGAGTGCCACATCGCCAGGCTGTCGGCCCGGTGCGCTTCGAGCGGGTGTTCCAGCGAGGAGTTCCGGTAGAGCATCTGCTTGGCCAGGGCGAGCGCGACCGGGGACCGACCGACGACGAAGCTGCGCGCCAATCCGTACGCCGCCTCCAGCAGGTCGTCGGGCTCGTGCACCGATCGCAGCAGCC
>JAOPYE010000012.1 GCA_025964775.1 Marmoricola sp. | reverse complement strand
GGGTCACCTCGACGCCGCAGCGCTCGCAGATGATGCCCTTGAAGCGCACGCGCTTGTACTTGCCGCAGTAGCACTCCCAGTCCCGGGTGGGACCGAAGATCTTCTCGCAGAAGAGGCCGTCACGCTCAGGCTTCAGCGTGCGGTAGTTGATGGTTTCCGGCTTCTTGACCTCGCCGTGGCTCCACGTACGGATGTCGTCCGCGGTGGCCAGGCCGATCTGAAGCTGGTCGAAGAAGTTCACGTCGAGCACGATGGCTTCTGTCCTTCGTTAGTTCTGAAAAATCAAGCAGTGACTGAGGGATCCGGGCCGGCCCATGGCCGGCCCGGGACCGGACTCAGACTTCTTCGACGGAGCTGGGCTCGCGGCGGGACAGGTCGATGCCGAGCTCTTCGGCGGCGCGGAAGACGTCTTCCTCCGCGTCGCGCATCTCGATCGCGGAGCCGTCCTGGGACAGCACCTCGACGTTGAGGCAGAGCGACTGCATCTCCTTGATGAGAACCTTGAACGACTCGGGGATGCCGGAGTCTGGGATGTTCTCGCCCTTCACGATCGCTTCGTAGACCTTGACGCGACCAGGCACGTCGTCGGACTTGATCGTGAGCAGCTCCTGGAGCGCGTAGGCAGCGCCGTACGCCTCCATGGCCCAGACCTCCATCTCACCGAAGCGCTGGCCACCGAACTGGGCCTTACCGCCGAGCGGCTGCTGGGTGATCATCGAGTACGGGCCGGTCGAGCGCGCGTGGATCTTGTCGTCGACGAGGTGGTGGAGCTTCAGGATGTACATGTAGCCCACCGACACCGGGTCCGGGAACGGTTCGCCGGAGCGACCGTCGAAGAGCCGGGCCTTGCCGTTGCCCTTGACCAGACGGACGCCGTCACGGGTCGGGAGCGTCGAGCCGAGCAGGCCGACGATCTCGTCCTCACGGGCACCGTCGAAGACCGGGGTCGCGACGTTGGTGTCCGGCGCAGCGGAGTCCGCGTGGATCTTGATGAGGCGCTTCTTCCAGTCCTCGTCGTCACCCTCGACCTGCCAGCCGGTCTTGGCCAGCCAGCCGAGGTGGATCTCCAGGATCTGGCCGATGTTCATCCGGCCCGGGACACCGAGCGGGTTGAGCACGACGTCGACCGGGGTCCCGTCCTCCAGGAACGGCATGTCCTCGATCGGCAGGATCTTGGAGATGACGCCCTTGTTGCCGTGACGACCGGCGAGCTTGTCACCGACTGAGATCTTGCGCTTCTGGGCCACGTACACGCGGACCAGCTGGTTGACGCCCGGGGGCAGCTCGTCGCCGTCCTCGCGGGAGAACTCGCGAACGCCGATGACCGTGCCGGACTCGCCGTGCGGGACCTTCATCGAGGTGTCGCGCACCTCGCGGGCCTTCTCACCGAAGATCGCGCGCAGCAGGCGCTCCTCCGGGGTCAGCTCGGTCTCGCCCTTCGGCGTCACCTTGCCGACGAGGATGTCACCGGTGGTGACCTCGGCGCCGACGCGGATGATGCCGCGCTCGTCCAGGTCGGCGAGCAGCTCGTCGCCGACGTTCGGGATGTCTCGGGTGATCTCCTCCGGGCCCAGCTTGGTGTCGCGGGCGTCGACCTCGTGCTCCTCGATGTGGATCGAGGTGAGGACGTCCTCCTGCACCAGACGCTGGGAGAGGATGATCGCGTCCTCGTAGTTCGACCCGTTCCAGGGCATGAAGGCGACGAGCAGGTTGGTGCCCAGCGCCATCTCGCCCTCGTCGGTGCACGGTCCGTCGGCCAGCGGCGAACCGATCTCGACCCGGTCACCCTCGGCAACCAGCGGGCGCTGGTTGATGCAGGTGCCCTGGTTGGAGCGGGTGAACTTGAGCAGCCGGACGGACTTGTTGCCGCCCTCGTCGTCCATGATCACGATCTCGTCGGCCGAGACCTCCTTGACGACACCGGCCACATCGGAGGTGACCACGTCGCCGGCGTCGACGGCGGCACGGAACTCCATGCCGGTGCCGACCAGCGGCGCGTCGCTCTTGATGAGCGGCACGGCCTGGCGCTGCATGTTCGCGCCCATGAGCGCGCGGTTGGCGTCGTCGTGCTCGAGGAACGGGATCAGCGCGGTGGCGATGGAGACCATCTGCCGCGGCGACACGTCCATGAAGTCGACCTGGTCACGCGGGATGTCGACGGTCTCGCCGCCCCGGGTGCGGACCAGCACGAAGTCGTCGACGAAGTTGCCCTTGTCGTCGAGCTGCGCGTTGGCCTGGGCGATGACCTTCGAGTCCTCCTCGTCGGCGGTCAGGTGCTGGATCTCGTCGGTGACGCGACCCTTCTTGACCACGCGGTACGGCGTCTCGACGAACCCGAACGGGTTGATACGTCCGTAGGAGGCGAGCGAGCCGATCAGGCCGATGTTCGGGCCTTCCGGCGTCTCGATCGGGCACATCCGGCCGTAGTGCGAGGAGTGCACGTCACGCACGTCCATCTGGGCGCGGTCACGGGAGATACCACCCGGGCCGAGCGCGGAGAGACGACGCTTGTGGGTCAGACCGGCGATCGGGTTGGTCTGGTCCATGAACTGCGAGAGCTGCGAGGTCCCGAAGAACTCCTTCAGCGCCGCGACGACCGGACGGATGTTGATCAGGGACTGCGGCGTGATGGCCTCGACGTCCTGGGTCGTCATCCGCTCACGGACCACCCGCTCCATCCGGGCCAGGCCGGTGCGCAGCTGGTTCTGGATCAGCTCGCCGACCGTGCGCATGCGACGGTTGCCGAAGTGGTCGATGTCGTCGGGACGGACCACGATGGACTCGCCGTGGCTGTCCTTGATGTCCTTGCCCTTGGCGTCGACCAGGCTGTCCTTGCCGGCGTGCAGCTCGACGATGTAGCGGATCGTCGCGACGATGTCGTCGACGGTCAGCGTCTGCTGGTCGAAGGCCTCGTGCGTGCCGAGCTTCTTGTTGATCTTGTAGCGACCAACCTTGGCCAGGTCGTAGCGCTTGGGGTTGAAGTAGTAGTTCTGCAGCAGGGTCTGCGCAGCCTCGCGCGTCGGCGGTTCGCCGGGACGCAGCTTGCGGTAGATGTCGAGCAGCGCGTCGTCCTGGGCCTCGGTGTGGTCCTTCTCGAGGGTCAGCATCATCGACTCGTACTCGCCGAACTCCTCGCGGATCTGCTCGTCGCTCCAGCCGAGGGCCTTGAGCAGCACCGTGACGTTCTGCTTGCGCTTGCGGTCCAGGCGGACGCCGACCATGTCGCGCTTGTCGATCTCGAACTCGAGCCAGGCACCGCGGGACGGGATCACCTTGGCGGTGAAGATGTCCTTGTCCGACGTCTTGTCGGCGGTGCGCTCGAAGTAGACACCCGGCGAACGGACCAGCTGGGAGACCACGACGCGCTCGGTGCCGTTGATGATGAAGGTGCCCTTGCGGGTCATCATCGGGAAGTCACCCATGAAGACCGTCTGGCCCTTGATCTCGCCGGTGTCACCGTTGGTGAACTCGGCCGAGACGTACAGCGGACGGGAGTAGGTGAAGTCCTTGTCCTTGCACTCCTCCTCGGTGTACTTCGGGTCGAGGAAGACGGGGTTCTCGAACGAGAGCGACATCGTCTCGGAGAAGTCTTCGATCGGGGAGATCTCCTCGAAGATCTCGTGGAGTCCCGATTTGAGCGAGAGCTCCTCACCGTTCGCGTTCGCCACTTCGACGCGTGCCTGCCACTTCGGGTCGCCGATCAGCCAGTCAAAGCTGTCGGTCTGAAGTGCAAGCAACTGCGGAACCTCGAGAGGTTCGGAGATCTTGGCGAAGGAGATGCGGCGGGGACTCTGGTTTTTGCTGTTCTTGCTGCGCGAGGCGGCCAAGAGTGGAGGTCCTTCCGAGGCACATGTGTGACGGCGTCAGCCCACCACAAACCGACCACCGGACAGGCGGAGTGCATTTGAGGGTAGACGCAAAGAAGAACAGTACCCGACGGGCACGCAAAAACACAACAACGAGTTCGTCGGACTCAGGCGCCACGACGGCTGTTGATGGCGCCCAGCATGAACGCCCAGCACGCCGAGGTCAAGCACCCCGGCCGAATCTGTTGATCCGCGGGTGCACCCGGACAGTCCGGATCAGTAGCTGGTGATGTCGCTGACCAGCCAGGAATCACCGCTGCGGACCATGGTGGCGACCACCCTGTTCTGGAAGATCGCCGGGGCCGAGGTGCCCTTGACCGAGGTCTGGTTGACGAAGACCAGGACCCGGACGGTGTTGCTGTTCGCATCCACGATTCCGCTCGAGAGGACGTCAGCGGTGACCACGGCCTTGGTCTTCTCCGCTCCCCCGGGCGTCCCGTTCGGGCCGTCGGTGAGCAGCGAGAAGGTCTTGACGTACTCCTTGCGGTACGCCGGCGTGAGGAACAGCACCGACCGGTTCCGGTCCGCGTCCATGTGCAGGTAGTTGTACGACAGCACGGCGGTGAGTGCGCGGGAAGCGACCGCCGAGGCATCGCTCGCAGCGTTCGCGTCCGTGACGCGGTGGTGCACCTTCACGGCCAGGACGGCGGCCACGGCGACCGAGGCGATCGCCAGGACGACCAGCATCGCGACCGGGAGCAGGTAGTTGCGGCCTGGCGCGGGGTCGGTGACCGCGGCCTCAGGCGTCTCGGCGTCAGGCGTCCCGGCTTCGCTCCCTGGATCGAGCTTGTCGAGATCGACGACCGGTGCAGTGTCGGTCTCGGGCTCGGGCTCGGTGACCGCGGCGTCAGGCGTCTCGGCAAGCTCGACGACCGGGGCGTCGGGCTTCTCGTCGATGCCGAGGCCGGCGTCGTACTCGGAGCGCTTGACTGGGTCGAGCAGCACGTCCGCGGCCTCGTTGAACAACCGGAACTGCGAAGCACCGGTGCCCGGCTCGAACTTGTCGGTCGCGTTCCGCCAGGCGGCCTTGATCTCGGCGGGGCCAGCGATCGGGTCGACCCCGAGGATGTCGTACCAGGTCGGGCCCGGTGAGTTCGTCGTCATTTCGTAGCCCTCAGCTCACCTGGGTGAAGTCGTCGACGAGCCACTTCGAGCCGACCTTGCGCAGCACGACGGACCAGCGGTAGTGCCGCTGGGTGGTCCCGGCCGACGAGACCACGGAGGCATCGTGCGCGACCAGGACCGTGGCACTGTCGTTGTCCATGTCGGCGATCCCGTACGAGAGAACCGTGCCGGTGCCCTTGAGCGTGGGGTCCACCCCGACCTTCTGGAACTGGGCGAATTCGGCGGTGAACTTCGTCTTCTGCTTGGTCGTCAGCAGTTGGGACACCTGCTTGACGTACGTGCCGGGGTCCTTGCCGCTCACCGCGTCCATCCGCAGCGCGAACTGCTCGGCGACGCCGATCACCAGGTGGCGATCGGTGTCGGACGGGATCGGGCTGCCGCTGTTGGAGAAGGAGAACGGGGAGGTGGTCAGGTGTGCCGAGCGGTACGCCAGGATCCCCGACGCCGCGATGCCGAGGACCAGGACCACCACCGCGACTGCACCGACGACGAGCACGCCCGAACGCCGGCCCGTGCCGGAAGCTTGCTGCATCAGACGATCACATCGCCGGCTGGAGAAGCAGAGATTTCCACGAGTCCTCCCCGTACATCTGGGCTGCGCCGCCGTCGTAGACGACGTTGCTGGGCGTGACCTGGTCGTTCCAGGTCAGCTTGCCCGTGTCCAGATCGTACGTGGCGACCGAAGGGTTCGAGGCCGCGGTGGAGGCCGGCCCGTAGTTGGCTCCGACCCTTGGCGCGTTCTGGGATCCGCGGGCGTTGCCCTGCGCGGCGGACTCCGAGCAGTGCGCCGTCATGTCCATCGCCTTGTTCGACGTGTCGGTCGGCGAGCGCCGCTGCTTGACGTCGTAGCCCGCCGAGCACACGGTCGGGTTCTGGGTCAGGACCAGGCCGAAGCGTGCGTTGTAACCGTCGGCGTTCTTCGCGACCACGGAGAACGCTCCGGCGACCAGGTACGGGTACAGGACAAGGATCTGGCGGACGCCCGGCAGGTGCTTGCTGATCACCGACCCGGTGGTCACCAGGTTGTTGATCAGGCCGCCGAGGTCGACCCCGTTGTCGACCAGGAAGGTCCGCAGCTCGTTCGCGGTCGCCGAGCCGTTGTCGATCAGGGCCCGCAGCGCAGTGTCGTTGGCAGCCAGGGTGCCGCTGAACAGCGACAGGTCCCGGGCGAAGCTCTGGATCGCCGAACCCTTGTCGGCCTGGGTCTGCAGCACGGTGGCACCGTCCTTGATCAGCGCGGTGGTCACGTTGAAGTTGTCGTTCGCGGTCTTGATGAACGAGTCCGATGTGTCGATGATCTGGCCGAGCGCGGCACCCGTGCCCTGGAAGGCAGCCCCGAGGTCGGAGACGACAGTGCGGAGCTGGTCCTGCGGCACGGAGTTGACCAGCTGGTCGACGTCGGTGAGGAATGCCGTGGTCGAGACCGGGATCTCGGTGTCGGCCGGCTGGATCTGCGAGCCGTCCTTCAGGTAGGGGCCGCTGTTGGTCCTGGGTTCCAGGTCGAGGTACTGCTCACCGACCGCGGACTTGTTGGCGACCAGGGCGATCGTGTTCGCCGGGATCTTGTCGTAGCTGTTGCCGATGTCCAGCACCACGTCGACGCCCTGCTTGGTCAGATGCATGTCGGAGACCTGGCCGATGCCGACGCCGCGGTAGGTGACCTCGGAGCCGACGAAGATGCCGCCCGAGTCCCTGAACTCGGCATTGACCTTGTACGACGAGTCGTAGACGAGCCGGTCGAGTCGCGCGTAGCGCGCACCGACATACGAGACACCCACGAGCGTGATGAAGACGAACGCGAGCAACTGCTTCTTGGTCCGCGAGGTGATCACTTGACGGCCACCCCCTGCAGCAGCAACGTGCCCACGCCCGGGTCGTACCCGGTACCGGTGAGCAGGAACGGATCCTGTGGAGCCCTCGGGTCGTACGCCGCCCCGGGAGCTGTCCTGCCGAGTCCTCCGAACAGACCGCCCAGGAGCGCGCCGAGCTGGTTGCTCGGTGTCGTGGCGCCGTTGCCCGGCTGCAGGACGGTGCCGGTCAGGTTGCCGATCCCCGGGATCGGAAGCCCGCCGCCGCCGTTGCCCTTGGTCCCGTTGCACAACGCTGCGATGAGACCGCACAGCTGCTGGAGCTGGGTGCCCGACAGCAGGCCCTTGAGCGAGTCGCACACGGCACCGAGCGGCGACTTCGAGCACGTGGCGAGCAGATCGGCCAGGCTGACGCCCGGAGCCAGACCGGGGATGTTCGGGAGGTTGAACAGGTCGAGGGACAAGTTGATCGACAGGTTCGTGAAGTCACCCATGTGCAGGTTGCGGGCCACTACGGGGGAGCGACCGACGGCCTCGTCGATGAACGGGTAGGTCAGCGCGACCTGCAGTGACTTCGGGAAGTCCTGGCCGGCCCGGCCCAGTGCCGCCAGGATCGGTGCCAGGTTGTCCAGGGTGTTGATCGTCGTCGCCTTCGAGGCCTCGATCACCCGGACGCCGACCGAGCTCAGCCTGGCGAGCGCCTCCAGGACGTTGACCAGGTCCTTGCGCTGGCCGTTGACCGACGCGATCGCTGCGGGCAGGTTGTCGAGCGCTGACTTGATCGTCCCGTCCTGGCGTCGCAGCTCGGCGGCGAGGTTGTCGACGTTCTGGAGCGCGGTCACGATCGAGCCCTTGTTGGCGTCGAGCTGGCTGGCGAAGCTGCGCAGCTGCGTGAGGATCGAGCGGACCTCGGGCTCGCGGCCGCCGAACGCCAGGTTCAGCTGGTCCGCGATGGTCTTGAGCTGACCGACGCCGCCGCCGTTGAGGAGCAGCGCGAGCGCGCCGAAGACTTCTTCGATCTCCGGATTGCGACCGGAGTTGTTCAGGCCGATCACGTCGCCGCTGCGGAGCTTGCCGACCGGGTTGGTCGGCTTGCTCAACGACACGAACTTCTCACCGAGCAGGCTGGTCTGACGGATCTCCGCCTGGGCGTTGGCCGGCAGGTCGACCGTGTTCGGGAGCTCGACGGTCACATCGGCGATGTAGCCCTTGAGGTTGATCGTGGTGACCTTGCCGACGGTCACGTCGTCGACCTTGACCGTCGACTGCGGGACCAGGTCCAGCACGTCCCGGAAGAGGATGTGCACCTTGATCGGGTTGCTGCCGACGTTCGGGCCACCCGGGAGCTGGACGTCGTAGATCGAGCAGCTGCTGAGCGTCAGCGCGCCGACGATGCACCCGATGACCGCGAGGGCCCGGAAGCGCAGGCTGAGGAAGGCCTTCATCAGTTCACCTCCACCAGTCCGCCGAGGCTCCGGTCGATCGGTTCCACCGTCGTGACCGTGGTGCTCGGGTTCGGGCTGAGCGCTGCCGGCCGGCCGAGTCCGAGCACCCCGAGGATCGAGGTGAGCGGGCCGCAGGCGTCGGGCACGAGGGCGCAGAGAACGACCTTCGGGTTGCTGACCAGCTCGTTGGCCGTCTCGCCGATCGCGGCCCGGGTGTCGAGCGTCCCGGCGTTGCCGTCGTAGGCCAGCGCGAGGTTGTTCAGCGCCTCAGGTGCGTCCTTGAGCGACTCGTCGAGGGCGTCCCGGTTCTTCGCGAAGGCCTGCGAGACCCGGTTGAGACCCTTGATGTTGACCGACAGCGCTTGCTTGTTGTCAGCCACGAAGCTGCGGATCTGGGTCATCGCGACCGACAGGTTCTGGAGTACGGCGGCCAGGTCGGTGCGCTCGGCAGCGAGCAGGCCTGCACCGGCAGCGAGCGAGTCGTTGAACTTGCGGACCGTGGTGTCGTTGGCCGCCAGTGCCTGGGTGAACGTCTCGACCTCGGAGACCGTGCCGAAGAGCTGGTCCTTGTTGTCGGCCAGCGTCTTGGTCAACTTGCTCAGGTTCTGCAGGGTCTGGTTGAACTGCACGCCCTGGCCGCCGAAGTTCTTGGCGGTCGAGTCGAGCAGTCGCGTCAGCGCTCCGGTGCCGGTCGCATCGGGCTTGTTGACGCCTTGGGGGCCGAGGGCCTTGGTCAGGTCGTCGATGGACCCGAAGATCTCGTCGAGCTCGAGCGGAGTGGCGGTCCGGTCCAGACCGAGTGTCGCGTTGTCCTTCATCGCGGGGCCGGAGCGGTAGACCGGGGTCAGCTGGATGAAACGGTCGCCGACGATCGAGGGCGAGATGACGACCGCCTTGGCGTTGGCCGGCACCTTGTACTTGCTGTCGTAGTGGAACTTGACCACGACGTCGGTGCCGTTCGGTGTCACGTCGTCGACCTTGCCGACCGAGACCCCGAGGATCCGCACGTCCGAGCCCTTGTAGAGCGAGAGTGCGCGCGGGAAGTCGGCGGTCACGTGCGTCTCGCCGCCTCCGGGGAGCAGGAGAAGCAGCGCGGCGGCGATCAGGGCCACCACCGCGACCACGGCGACGGCGGGGTTCACCGAGCGGAGGAACTTCACTGCCCCACCCCCAGCGACGGGCCCGGAGGCAGGTTGGAGATCCAGGTGTCGAACCACGGTCCGCTGCCGAGCGTGTTGGTGAAGACCCGGTAGAACGGGGCCAGCAGACGCAGCGAGTTGTCGAGGTTGCTCTGGTTCTTGCGCAGGACGGCGACCACGCCTTCGAGGTTGGCCAGCGCCGGCTTCAGGTCACCGCGGGACTGCTGGACGAGCGAGGTCAGCTGGAGGGAGAGCTGACTGGTGGAGACGAGCAGGCGGTGGACGGCCTCGCGACGACCGACGACGGCTGTCAGCAGGACGTCGCTCTGCTTCATCAGGCTGACGATGTCGCCGTCACGGGTGGCCAGCACGCCGGAAACCTTCCTGAGGTTCGTCAGCAGGGTGTTGACCTGGGCGTCGCGCGCCGCGACGTTCGCCGAGAGTGCCGAGAGCCCGTGCAACGTGCTCTTCAAGGCATCCGGGGTGTTCGCGGTCGCTGCTGCCAGCGTGTTCAGCGACGTCGCCAGCTGGTCGAGGTTGATCTTCTCGGCACGACTGGCCAGGCCGGAGAACGCGGTGACCACGTCATAGGCCGACTTGGTGCGCGACTCCGGGATGGTCGAACCCGTCGGGAGCTGCCCTGAACCCGCGGGATCGAGCGCCAGGAACATGGCGCCGAGGAGGGTCTTGACCTTGATCTCGGCGCCGGTCCGGGTCCCGAAGCCCGAGCTGGTCTTGATCTTGAAGGTGACCTCGACGTGGTCGCCCTGGAGGTCGACCGAGGTGACCTTGCCGACGCGGACGCCGGCGATCCGGACCTCGTCGTTGACCTTCAGCCCGGAGGAGTCGGTGAACGCGGCGTGGTACGTGTCGCCGCCGCCGATGAACGGCAGCGAGTCCGCCTTGAAGGCGACCAGGATCAGGCCGATGATCGCCAGGATGCTGATCGCGCCGATCGTCACGGGATTGCGCTCGCGGAACGGTTTGCTCATGCCCGCCCTCGCTTCGCATCGGGCAGCCAGAGCAAACCGGGGGCACGGTGCTTGATTTCTCGCTCGCTTCGCTCACTCGTCATGAGAGGTTGCACCTCCCGTTTCCACCTGGGTAGACCTCGTACGGCACCTTGACGACACCGGTCGGCAGGACCACCTTCGCCTGGAACTCGCACAGGTAGAAGTTGAAGAACGAGCCGTAGATCGCCGTACGACCGATCTTGGTCAGCTTGATCGGCAGGATCTGCAGCGCCCGGTCGATCTCGTCGCGACCCTTGTTCAGGTTCGTGGCGACCGTACGCAGGCTCTTGATGCTGGCGACCAGGCCGGGACTGATGCCGGTGGTGATGTCAGCCGTCTGCTGCGCGAGGTTGGAGACGGCGTCGAGGGAGTTGAGGATCGCGTCCTTGTCCTGCGTCAGGCCACCCACGAAGCTCTGCAGCTGGACGATCAAGTTGGACAGCTCGCCGTCGCGGTCACCGACCGTCTTGAGGACCACGTTGAGGTTCGTGATCACATCACCGATGAGCTGGTCGCGGTCGGCCAGGGTGTTGGTGACCGATCCGGTGCTCTGCAGCAGGCCCTCAAGGTTGCCGCCCTCACCCTGGAAGACCTGGATGATCTCGTAGCTGAGCTTGTTGACGTCGGTCGGGCTCAGCGCTGCGAACAGCGGCTTGAAGCCGTTGAACAGCACGGTCAGGTCGAGCGCAGGCTGGGTGTGGTTCTCCGGGATCACCGCGCCGGCTCGCAGCGGCGTGATGTCGCCGACGCCCTGGGTCACCGAGATGTACCGCTGACCGACCAGGTTGCGGTACCGGATGGTCACGGTCGAGCTCTTCGTGACCGGGGTGGCGACGCGCACCGTGAAGGTGACCTCGGCCTTGTCGCGGTCGTAGATCTGGATGTTCTTCACGCTGCCGACCTTGACGCCGGCAACACGGATGTCGTCGCCCTTCACCAGTCCGGTCGCGTCGCTGAAGATCGCCTTGTACGACTGCGTCTTCTCGAAGTCGAGGTTGCCGATCAGGACCACCAGGACGCCGGTCGCGAACGAGGTGATGATGATGAACGTGACCAGCTTGATCAGGTCGCCGCGGGTGCGCTTGTCGAGCATCTTCATCCGACGTTCACCTCCGTCCCGGCAGCGAGCGGACCGAAGAGGAGCGTCGTCAGGTCGGGGACCTGGCTCTCGGGAACTCCCATCACCGGAGCGGTGAGTGCATCGAAGAAGGCCTTCTGGCTGTCGTAGGCGGCGGCGTTGGTGCTCGAACCGTCGAGGTTCGGCGCGACCCGCTGGCCGTCACCGCGCCCGAGGTTGTTCACACCGTCGTTGAAGTTCGGGATGTGCGTGTACGGGATCGGCGGGTGCGGCAGGCCGGCGCAGTTCGGGCCGTTGTCCGCCCCGTACACCTGGTGGTCACCGGGCCCGTAACCGCGCGGCTGGCGCGGCAGGGTGACCAGGTCGATGTGGAAGACGAAGCCACGGAAGGTGCTGGCCAGCATCGGGGCCTGGCTGACCAGTCCGTTGAGCAGGCACGGGAACTCAGCGGAGTACCGGTTGAGCAGCTGTGTCTGCGGGGCGGAGAGCGCGCCGAGCCGCACGATGTTGTCCCCGTTGGCGTCCAGGAACGACTTCGCGGTGTTCGAGAAGGCGCTGAAGTCGGTCAGGAACGCGTGCAGCTTGACCTGGCGCGAGAGCAGGGTCTTGCCGGTCGTCGTGAAGTTGCGCAGCGTGTCGGCGATCTGCGGCGCGACGCTGGCATACGTGCCGCTCACCTGCGAGAGCAGGCGGATGTCGTTCATGAACGCCGGCACCTGCGGGTTGATCCGCTCGAGGTAGCTGTTCAACGTGTCGATGCTCTGGCCCAGCGCTGCACCGCGACCGTCGAGCGAGTCGGCGAGCGCGTTCAGCGTGTAGTTGAGCTCGGCCGGCTGGACCGTGCGCAGCAGCGGGTAGATGTCGTTCAGGACGCGCTCGACCTCGATCGGGAGCTTCGTCTGCGTGATCGTGTCGCCCTGCTTGAGCGACGGCGCCGTCAGCGGGTCGGTGCCCTGCGGGATGTCCAGCTCGACGAACTTCTCACCGAAGAGTGTCTTGGGCAGGATCGAGGCGGTGACGTTGGCGGGGATCGACGTGATCTGGTTGGGCTTGATCCCGAGCGTCAGGATCGCGCCATCGGGCCCTGACTTGGCGCTGAGGACCTCGCCCACGATCACACCGCGGACCTTGATGTCGGCGCGCGCGGGCAGCTGCAGGCCGATGGTGTCGGTCTCGAGGGTGACGTGGTCGAACGAGAGGAATTTCTGCGTGAAGACCGCGTTCACGACCCAGACGCCACCGACCAGCATCGCGATGAAGAGGAGGCCGAGAAGGCGAATTTGTAGTGTCTTCCGCATACCTAACCCGCCAGCCTGACCGTGGTGGTCGAGCCCCAGATCGCCATGCTCAGGAACAGGTCGATGACGTTGATGGCCACGATCGAGGTCCGCACGGCACGACCCACGGCCACGCCCACTCCGGCAGGTCCGCCGCTGGCTGTGTAGCCGTGATAGCAGTGGATCAGGATGACGACGACGGCGAATATCAGCACCTTGCCGAAGGACCACAGGACGTCCTGGGGTGGCAGGAACTGGTTGAAGTAGTGGTCGTACGTGCCGGAGCTCTGGCCGAAGAACTTGGTGACGACCAGCCGGGTCGCGAAGTACGACGACAGCAGGCCCATCACGTACAGCGGCGTGATCGCCACGAGCCCTGCCACGATCCGGGTGGTGACCAGGAACGGCATCGACGGGATCGCCATCACCTCGAGGGCGTCGACCTCCTCGGAGATCCGCATGGCACCGAGCTGGGCGGTGAACCCGCAGCCGACAGTCGCGGCGAGCGCGATGCCGGCGATCAGCGGCGAGATCTCGCGGGTGTTGAAGTACGCCGAGACGAAGCCGGCGAAGGCCGCCGTACCGATCTGGTTCAGCGAGGCGTAGCCCTGCAGGCCGACCTCGGTGCCGGTGAAGAACGCCATCGCGGTGATCACGCCGACGGTGCCGCCGATGACCGCGAGCGCGCCGCTGCCGAGGGTGACCTCGGCCAGCAGCCGCAGGATCTCCTTGGGGTAGCGGGTGATCGACCTGGGAGTCGCGATCAGCGCACGGATGTAGAACGCCAACTCCTCGCCCAGGAGGTCCAGGGTCTGGAGGGGTCGCTCGTAGATCGCCTTGATGTTCGCCATCGCGCTAACCCGTCTTCGGAGGAACGAGTTGGAAGTAGATCGCGCTCATCACGAAGTTGACCACGAACAGCAGCATGAAGGTGATGACGACCGATTCGTTGACGGCGTCACCGACGCCCTTCGGGCCGCCACCGGCGTTCATGCCCTTGTACGACGCCACGATCGCGGCGATCAGCCCGAACACCAGGGCTTTGGCCATGCCTTGATAGAGGTCTGGCAGCTGGGCGAGCGCGGTGAAGCTCGCCAGATAGGCACCCGGCGTGCCGTCCTGAAGGACGACGTTGAAGAAGTAACCGCCACACACGCCGACGACGCTGACCAGGCCGTTGAGGAACACCGCGACCAGCATGCACGCCAGCACCCGCGGTACGACGAGGCGCTGGATCGGGTCGATCCCGAGCACCATCATCGCGTCGAGCTCCTCGCGGATCTTGCGGGCACCGAGGTCGGCCGCGATCGCCGAGCCGCCGGCTCCGGCGATCAGCAAGGAGGTCGCGATCGGCCCGGCTTCACGGACGACCGCGAGAACCGAGGCCGACCCGGTGAACGACTGCGCGCCGAACTGCTTGATCAGGCCACCGACCTGCAGCGCGATGACCGCGCCGAAGGGGATGGCGACCAGGGCCGTGGGCACGATCGTCACCGAAGCGATGAACCAGGCCTGCTGCAGGAACTCACGCGTCTGGAACGGTCGCTTGAACAGCGATCGTCCCACGTCGAGCCCGAAGGCGAAGAGTTTGCCGGCCGTCCCGATAGGAGCCAGGATCCGGTCCGCGGTGGCGGATGACATCCCTCGTCAGGCCCCCGGGGCCATGGACATGGTGGGAGAGAACGACCCCGGCGGGGGTGTGACGCCGTTGTCGCGGCACCAGGCACCGGGCTGGCGCTGGGCTCGGCGCGGGATGCCGGAAGACGGCTCCTGCTGAAGCGGGATCGGGGGCAACGGAGGCAGGTCCTGGCCCTTCTCGGCCTCGAGCTCGTCGGCGTCCTTCTCCTCCGACATGCCGATCGGGCCGACGCGCTGGGCGTTGAGGAACTGGCGGACCACCGGCTCCTCCGAGCTCAGCAGCATCTCCCGGGGACCGAACATCGCCAGGTGCTTGTGGTAGAGCAGGCCGATGTTGTCGGGCACCGTGCGGGCGGTGTTGATGTCGTGGGTCACGATCAGGAACGTCGCGTTGATCTGCGTGTTCAGGTCGATGATCAGCTGGTTGAGGAACGAGGTGCGGACCGGGTCCAGGCCGGAGTCCGGCTCGTCGAACAGGACGATCTCGGGGTCCAGGACCAGGGCACGGGCCAGGCCGGCGCGCTTGCGCATACCGCCGGAGATCTCACCGGGGAGCTTGTCCTCGGCGCCGAGGAGACCGACCAGGTCCATCTTCTCCATGACGATGTTGCGGATCTCGGACTCGGACTTCTTGGTGTGTTCGCGCAGCGGGAAGGCGACGTTGTCATAGAGGTTCATCGAGCCGAACATGGCGCCGTCCTGGAACAGCACCCCGAAGAGCTTGCGGATCTCGTAGAGCTCCTTCTCGGGGCACGAGGCGATGTCGACGCCCTCGATGATGACCTGGCCCTCGTTCGGCTTGAGCAGTCCGATGATCGTCTTCAGGAGCACCGACTTGCCGGTACCCGAGGGGCCGAGCATCACGCTGATCTCGCCGGCAGGGACGGTCAGGCTGACGTCTTTCCAGATCAGGGCCTTGCCGAACGACTTCGTCAGGTGCTCGATCTTGATCTCGACGCCCATGGACACTCCCTCTAGATGTGACGCTCCGCGGCCGGTGTGACTCCCGACACTCCCGCCTCGGTAACCAACGAACAATTGGTGGCTAAGTTACGCGGACATTACTGCAGAGTCACTTGTGTGAGCCGATGTTGCTTCACCGTCTCAGATATTCGACACCGGGCGGAAGTCGGCTCATCACAAAACGTTCACGATCTGCTGGTCCGCGAGCACAGCGGTGGCTTGCGGACATGCGACGAGCGGCCGTCCCGGAGGGGACGACCGCTCGTGCGTGTGAAACCTGGGTAACTACCCGATCACTTGAGGGTGATCGTGGCGCCGGCGCCCTCGAGGGCTTCCTTCGCCTTCTCGGCAGTTTCCTTGTTGACGCCTTCGAGGATGGCCTTCGGCGCGGCCTCGACGAGGTCCTTGGCCTCCTTCAGACCGAGGGAGGTCAGCGCGCGAACCTCCTTGATGACGTTGATCTTCTTGTCGCCGGCAGCCTCAAGGACCACGTCGAACGAGTCCTGCTCGGCAGCGTCGTCGGCTGCGGCTGCGCCACCGCCGGCGGCGGGAGCCGCGGCAACGGCGACCGGAGCGGCCGCGGTGACGCCGAAGGTGTCTTCGAACTGCTTCACGAACTCGCTGAGCTCCAGGAGGGTCATCTCCTTGAAAGCGTCAAGCAGCTCGTCGGTGCTGAGCTTCGCCATGGTGGCGTTCCTTCCGTTCGTGGCTGCGTCGGTTCCGACGTCAGCCAAGGTTTTCTTGGTGGGTGGTTGCCGTGCTGCTTCTAGTCAGATTCAGCGTCGGCGGGAGCGTCGGCGTCGGCCTCGGCCTCGGGGGCCTCGGTCTCGACGGCGTCAGCAGCCTCGGCTTCGGCGACGGGGGCCTCGACCTCGGCCGAGACCTCCGACTCCTGGCCAGGGGCTTCCTCCGCAACCTCGGCCTGGACGGCCGGGGCTTCAGCAGCGGCGGCAGGCTCGCCTGCACCACCCTGGAGGATCGAGGGGTCCTGCTCGGCCTTCGCCTGCAGCGCACCGGCGAGCCGGGCAACCTGGGCGAGCGGGGCGTTGAGCAGGTAGACGGCCTGGGACAGCGACGCGAGCATGGCGCCCGCAAGCTTGCCCAGGAGCACCTCGCGCGACTCGAGATCGGCCAGCTTGGCGATCTCCTTCGCGTCCATCGAGGCTCCGTCGATGAAGCCGCCCTTGATGACGAGGGCGGGGTTTGCCTTGGCGAAGTCACGCAGACCCTTGGCCGCCTCGACAACGTCACCGTTGATGAAGGCGATCGCGGTCGGGCCGTTGAGCAGGTCGTCGAATCCTTCGACACCGGCTTCTCCTGCCGCGAGCTTGGTCAGCGTGTTCTTGACCACGGCGTAGTTGGCGTTCTCGCCGAGGGCACGCCGCAGGTCCTGCAGCTGCTTCACGGTGAGCCCGCGGTACTCGGTCAGCACAGCGCCAGCGGATTCGTTGAACGCATCAACGATCTCCGCGACGGCTGTGGTCTTGTCTGGCCGCGCCATGGGTCTCCTTCCAACGTGCTAGAGAAAGACGAACGCCCCGGTGCAGGGCACACGGGGCGGACAGCGCGAGGCGGTCTGGCTTCTGTGTTTCCTGCGCAGGCCGTCCGCTTTCGCGAACCTTCACATCTCCCCGGGAACTATGGACGAGATGAACCGGCGGTCTTTGGTAACAGGAGAACTGTACGGGCTCGGGTGCACACCGCCAAATCGGGACCGGGTACGACGAAGGCCCGGTACCTCGCGGTACCGGGCCAGCGTGTGCTCGCGTGTGACTCAGGCGTTCTCGTCCTCGACCGCGACGTTGCGGGTGCGGTTCGGGTCGACCTGGACACCGGGGCCCATGGTCGTCGAGACGGTGACCTTCTTGAGGTAGCGGCCCTTGGAGCTGGCGGGCTTGAGACGGAGCACCTCTTCGAGCGCCGCGGCGTAGTTCTCCGCGAGCTGGACCTCGGAGAACGAGGCCTTGCCGATGATGAAGTGCAGGTTCGCGTGCCGGTCGACCCGGAACTCGATCTTGCCGCCCTTGATGTCGTTGACGGCCTTCGCGACGTCCGGCGTGACGGTGCCGGTCTTCGGGTTGGGCATCAGGCCACGCGGACCGAGGACGCGGCCCAGACGACCGACCTTGCCCATCATGTCCGGCGTCGCGACGACGGCGTCGAAGTCGGTCCAGCCGCCCTCGACCTTCGCGATGAGCTCGTCGCCACCGACGATGTCGGCGCCGGCCTCACGGGCGGCCTCGGCCTTCTCGGCGTTCGCGAAGACCAGGACGCGAGCGGTCTTGCCGGTGCCGTGCGGAAGGATCACGGTGCCGCGGACCATCTGGTCGGCCTTGCGCGGGTCGACGCCGAGTCGCATGACGACGTCGACGGTCTCGTCGAACTTCTTCTTCGAGGTGGTCTTGGCGATCTTGATCGCCGACAGCGGGGCGTAGAGCTCGTCCTGGTCGAACTGCTCGGCCGCTGCGCGGTACGTCTTGCTGCGCTGCATGGTCAGTTCCCTTCCGTGGTGACGCCCATGGAACGGGCGGTGCCCTCGACGATCTTCATCGCGGCTTCGATGTCGTTGGCGTTCAGGTCGACCAGCTTGGTCTGGGCGATCTCGCGGACCTGGTCCTTGGTCAGCTTGCCGACCTTGTCCTTCTGCGGGACTCCCGAGCCCTTCGCGATGCCGGCGGCCTTCTTGATCAGCTCTGCGGCCGGCGGCGTCTTCGTGATGAAGTCGAACGTCCGGTCTTCGTAGATGGTGATCTCGACAGGGATGACGTTTCCACGCATGGCTTCGGTCTGGGCGTTGTACGCCTTGCAGAAGTCCATGATGTTGACGCCGTGCGGGCCGAGCGCGGTACCGACCGGCGGCGCCGGGGTGGCCGCTCCGGCCTGGAGCTGCACCTTGACCAGTGCGGCGATCTTCTTCTTCGGAGGCATTGCTCTTTCTTCCTTCTATCTCGTGGTCATGACGGGGCTGGTGCCCCTGCCACATGTACCTGGTTTCGAGACGGGCCTTGCCGGCCCACCTCAACCACCTTCTGCTTCGTCAGACCTTCTCGATCTGGTTGAAGCTCAGCTCGACCGGGGTCTCCCGGCCGAAGATCTCGACGAGGGCCTTGACCCTCTGGGACTCTGCGTTGATCTCGGTGATCGTCGCGTGCAGCGTGGCGAACGGGCCGTCGACGACCATCACCGAGTCGGACACGTCGAAGTCAGCGACCGTGACCGGAGCGCGGGTGCTGCTGCGAACCGGAGCGCCGGTGCTGGCGGCCTCGGCCACTGCGGCTGCCTCGGCCTCGGCCTGGACGGCCGGTGCGAGCATGTTCTCGACCTCGTCGAGACTCAGCGGCACCGGCTGGTGGCTGTGCCCGACGAAGCCGGTCACCGACGGGGTGTGCCGGACCGCTGCCCAGGACTCGTCGGTCAGGTCCATCCGGACCAGGACGTAGCCGGGGAGCACGGTGCGCTTGACCAGCTTGCGCTGACCGTTCTTGATCTCGGCGACCTCTTCGGTCGGGACGATCACCTCGTGGATGTAGTCCTCCATGTTCAGCGAGGTGATCCGGTTCTCGAGGTTGGCCTTGACCCGGTTCTCCATGCCCGAGTAGGTGTGCACGACGAACCAGTCGCCGACCTTCGCGTGCAGCGCGGCGCGGAACTCGGCCAGCGGGTCGAACTCGTCTTCGTCGGAGGTCTCGTCGGAGGTCTCATCGGCCGTCTCGTCGGCGGTCTCGACGGACGCTTCGTCGGTCACAGCTTCGGGCACCTCGACAGCGACCTCGTCCGAAACCACCGCAGGGGTCTCGTCAGGGGTCTCGTCCGGCGCGACCGCGGCGTCAGTCTCGGCCTCGAAGGCGACCTCGTCGTTCTCGAGGTCGACAACCTTGCTTGCCTCGTCGTACTGCTCCGACACTTTTACTCCGTACTGATTCGTCGTGCGCTTGTGGTGCTGGGTCCCGTGCGTCCTACTTGGTCGTGCTCGTTGCCTTGCTCAGATTGCCGCCGAAGACCGCGAAGACGGCCTTGCCGAAGGCGAGATCGAGCACCGAGACGAGGGCGATCATGAAGAGGACGAAGACCATCACCACCAGGAAGTAGGTCACCAGCTGCTGCTGGCTCGGCCAGACGACCTTGCGCAGCTCAGCGACGATCTGCCGGTAGAACGTGACCGGGCTCGTGCGCTCGGACTTCGCCGATTCCGCCACGACTGCCTTCTTCCTAGATTGATTTCAGTTCTCATGCGTTACAGATCCAGCGCAGGGCACGAGGGACTTGAACCCCCAACCTTCGGTTTTGGAGACCGATGCTCTGCCAGTTGAGCTAGTGCCCTAGGGCGTCCGGAGGGCAGGCAGAAGCATTGCCCGAAGACACCAATCGCAGAGTCTACGGGTGCACGCCAGCCAAAGTCGAACCGACGCAGTTCCACGGTAACCGCCTCGCGATCCCGGCTGCATCTCTGGAACGATGGGCCCGTGAGCGAGTCGATCCTGCAGCCGTCAGGTCCCCTGTCCGAGCGGTCCCACGCGGATCTGCACGCGTTCCTCGACGAGCAGCGTTCGGCGTACGCGGCGCTCCAGGACGTGGGCCTGAAGCTCGACCTGACCCGGGGCAAGCCGTCCTCGGCCCAGCTCGACCTCTCCGACGCACTGCTCTCGCTGCCCACCAGTGCCGTCGACGCCCACGGGGTCGACACCCGCAACTACGGAGGTCTCGAGGGGATCACCGAGCTGCGCGCGATGTTCGCGGAGCTGTTGTGGGTCGAGACCGACCAGATCGTCGCCGGCGGCAACTCCAGCCTGGTGATGATGCGCGAGGTGCTGACCGACCTGATGCTCAAGGGCGGCGTCGACAGCGAGCGGCCCTGGAACGCCGAGGAGAAGGTCACCTTCATCTGCCCGGTCCCGGGCTACGACCGGCACTTCACGCTGCTGGACTGGTTCGGGATCGACACCGTCACGGTCCCCATGAACGCGGACGGTCCGGACGCCGACGCCGTCGCTGCCCTGGTCGCGTCGGACCCGAGCATCAAGGGCATGTGGATCGTGCCGACCTACGCGAACCCGACTGGTTCGGTGGTGACCCTCGAGGTGGCCGAACGGCTCGCGTCGATGCCGACCGCGGCGCCGGACTTCAAGATCTTCTGGGACAACGCCTACGCGTTCCACCACCTCACCGAGGACGAGGCGAAGAGTGCCGACATCCTGAGTCTGGCCTCGGCCGCGGGTCATCCGCACCGGCCGATCCTGTTCGCCTCCACCTCGAAGATCACCTACGCCGGTGCGGGCGTGGCCTTCCTCGGCGGATCGGTCGAGACGGTGCGCTGGTACATCGGCCATCTCGGCAAGGGCGCCATCGGCCCGGACAAGCTCAACCAGCTGCGGCACGCCCAGTTCTTCGGATCGGCACGTGGCGTGCGCGAGCACATGACCAAGCACCGAGCGATCATCGCGCCCAAGTTCGACGAGGTCGACCGGATCCTGACCGAGCGCCTCGGCGGACTCGGCATCGCGACCTGGACCAGGCCGACCGGCGGCTACTTCGTCAGCCTCGACGTCCTCGACGGGACCGCGTCACGGGTGGTCGCGCTGGCCAAGGAAGCCGGGATCGCACTGACCCCGGCGGGGGCGTCCTTCCCGGGCGGGAACGACCCCCACGACCGGAACATCCGGCTCGCGCCGACGTTCCCGGTGCTCGGTGAGGTCACCACCGCGATGGACGGCGTCGCGACCTGTGTCCTGCTCGCTGCGGCCGAGAAGTTGCACGGCTGAGACGTGACCGACCCGGCGACCGCGCGTCGCGACCTGCGCACCCTGCCGAAGGCGCACCTGCACCTGCACTTCACCGGATCGATGCGGCACCAGACCTTGCTCGAGCTCGCCGAGCGCGACGGCCTCACCCTGCCCGACGCCCTCGTCGAGGACTGGCCGCCGCAGCTCTCGGCGGCTGACGAGAAGGGCTGGTTCCGGTTCCAGCGGCTCTACGACGTGGCCCGTTCGGTGCTGCGGACGGAGTCCGACGTCCGGCGCCTGGTCCGCGAGGCTGCCGAGGACGACAAGGCCGACGGCGGCCGGTGGCTGGAGATCCAGGTCGACCCCTCCGGGTACGCCGCGCGCTTCGGCGGGATCACCGAGTTCACCGACCTGGTCCTCGACGCCGTCGCCGGGACCGCGCGCGAGGTCGGCATCGGGATGGCGGTGGTGATCGCGGCCAACCGGACGCGGCACCCTCTCGACGCCCGTACGCTGGCGCGCCTGGCTGCCCAGTACGCCGGACGAGGGGTGGTCGGCTTCGGTCTGTCCAACGACGAACGCCGCGGCCGCACGGCAGACTTCGCGCCGGCCTTCCGGATCGCCGAACGTGCCGGTCTGCTGCTCGCCCCCCACGGCGGCGAGCTCCTCGGCCCCGAGTCCGTGCGGACCTGCCTCGACGAGCTGCACGCCGGACGCCTCGGACACGGCGTCCGGGTCGCAGAGGACCCGGCACTGCTCGACCGCGTGGTGGCCGCCGGCGTCGCCCTCGAGGTGTGTCCGGTCTCGAACGTCGCCCTCGGGGTCTACTCCGACCTCACCTCGGTGCCGCTGCCCGAGCTGATGGCCGCCGGCGCACGGATCGCGCTCGGGGCCGACGACCCGCTGCTGTTCGGCTCCCGGCTGGCCGCGCAGTACGCCACCATGCGCGCCGCGCACTCACTGACCGACGAACAGCTGGCCGGACTCGCGCGTGCCTCGATCGAGGCCTCCCGTGCGGACGACACCGCCAGGGCCGGACACCTCGCCGACATCGACACCTGGCTGGACACGGCGCCGACCTGAGCTCAGAGCGACGCACCCACCAGCACGGGCTCGTTGACCAGGCTGATGCCGAAACGCTCGCACACGCCGTCGCGGATCTCGCGGGCCAGGGCGAGCAGGTCGGCGGCGGAGGCGTCACCGCGGTTGGTCAGGGCCAGCGTGTGCTTGCCCGAGAGCGCTGCCCGGTCGTTGCCGTAGCCCTTGCTGAAGCCGGCCTGCTCGATCAGCCAGGCGGCACTGGTCTTCACGGTGCCGTCGGTCTGGTGCCAGACCGGTGCACCGTCAGGGACCGAGGCTTCCTCGAGGAGCGGGTTGGTGAAGAACGAGCCCGCGCTCCAGGTGTCGTGGTCGTCCTCGTCGAGCACCATCCCCTTGCTCCGGCGCAACCCGAGGACTGCGTCCCGGACCGCCGCCGCCGGAGCCCGGTCGCCGAGGGTGACGCCGAGCCGGTTCGCGAGTTCGGCGTACCCGACCGGCGTCCCCAGATCGCCGAGCCGGAACTGGAAGACCACCTCGAGGACGACCCAGCGGCCGGGCTGCTGCTTGAGGGCGCTGGTGCGGTAGCCGAAGCGCAGGTCGTGGGCGAACAGGGTGCGCACGGACCGGGCCTCACGGTCCCAGCAGCGCACGGACGCGATCGTCTCGGCGACCTCCTGCCCGTACGCGCCGACGTTCTGGATCGGCGTGGCACCGACCAGTCCCGGGATGCCGGCGAGCGCCTCGATGCCGATCCAGCCCTCGGTCACGGCCCGGCGGACCAGCGCGTCCCACGGCTCACCCGCGGCCACCCGCACGACGGCGCCGCCGCAGGCATCGGCATCCGCCGCGACCCCGGAGGTCCGCACGGCCACGACCCGGCCGTCGAATCCGGAGTCCGCGACCAGCAGGTTGCTACCACCCCCGAGGACCAGCAGCGGGACGCCGGCTTCGTCGGCACTCCGAACGGCGTCGATCAGCCCGGCTTCGGTACCGGCCACCACGAAATCTGACGCGGGTCCACCGACGTGCAGCGTCGTGTACGCCGCGAGGTGCTCGCTCACGCGAGTACCGCCGTCGCGCCGCCGAGCACCTTCTCACCGGCACAGGTGACCTCGAGGGCCACGGTGGTCAACCCGTCCGCAACCGACCGGACCAGTCCTGCCACGACGACCTCGACACCGTCGTCTCCCGCCGGTACGACGACAGGTCGGGTGAACTTGGCGCCGAGCGATCGGACCCTGCCCGGTCCCCCGGCCCAGGCATCGGCCGCGCGGGCGGCGAGCGCGAGGGTGTACATCCCGTGCGCGATCACCCCGGGCAGGCCGACAGCGCGGGCGATCTCGTCGTCGGAGTGGATCGGGTTGTGGTCACCGCTCGCGGCTGCGTAGGCCACGAGGTCGGCGCGGGTGATCCGGTAGGACTGCACCGGGAGCACGGACCCCTCGACCCAAGCGTTCATGACTGGTCCCCGCGGTGCACGAGGGTGGCCTTCGCCGTACAGACCAGGGTGCCTGTCGCATCGGTGACCGCACTGGTGGTCGCGATGATGTCCGCGCCGGCGATCGAGCGGACACTGTCGACGACCAGGGTCGCGGCGACCTGCGCTCCGGCGTACAGAGGGCGCTCGTAGGTGAAGCGCTGCTCGCCGTGGATCACGTTGTGCAGCTCGATGCCGACGGTGCCGTCCGTCATCAACGCGGTCATCGCTTCGAACGCGACGACGATCGGGAAGGTCACCGGGGCGGCTTCACCGGCCAGATACGGGGTACCGGTCGCTGCCGCGAAGGCGGCCACCCGGTCCTCGGTGACCTCGAAGAGGGCCGTCGGGCCGAAGCTGCGGCCGACGAGGGCGGGATCAACGGGCACAGATCGACGCTATCAGGCGGAAACGCGCCCAGAAGAAAGCCCAGAACCAAGCCCAGAACCAAGCAGAGCGGTACCCCGGACGGGGTACCGCTCGTGCGACGCCAGGCGCTGGATCAGCGGGTCTCGCGGTGGTCGGTGTGGGTCCGGCAGCGCGGGCAGAACTTCTTCAGCTCCATGCGGTCCGGGTCGTTGCGACGGTTCTTCTTGGTGATGTAGTTGCGTTCCTTGCAGTCCACGCACGCCAAGGTGATCTTGGGGCGGACGTCGGAGCTCTTGCTGGCCACGGTGTGCCTTCTTCCTGCTGTGAAAAATCCCTGATGCTGCTGTTGAGCGGATGCTGGTAGCGGGGGCGGGGCTCGATCCCGCGACCTCACGATTATGAGTCGTGCGCTCTAACCAGCTGAGCTACCCCGCCTCGGTAACAGTCGCAGGTGGGCGACCATTCCCAGAGCCCCTTTACGGAATCGAACCGTAGACCTTCTCCTTACCATGGAGACGCTCTGCCGTCTGAGCTAAAGGGGCCTGCCTCGATTGCCCGCAGACGTTCTCGGGCTTCGAGGCCGACGTGAAGGATACACAGGCGCAACCCGGGAAGCGAAATCGGTTGGGGCCGACTGTGACCCGGGCCTCAGGCGTCGGTGATGCTGGCGAATCCGACCGCTTCCTCGAGCTCGTAGGCGACCTCCAGCAGGCGGGCCTCGTGGCCCTGGACCGTGGCGAGCTGGACGCCGATCGGCATCTGGTTGTGACCCATCGCGAGGGGCAGCGAGATGGCCGGGTCGCCGGTGGCGTTCTGCAGCGGCGTGAAGTTCACCAGCTGGATCAGGCGCTCGATGATCACCTCGTACGGCTGCGTCGGATCGAGCCAGCCGAGTTCCGGCGTGGGCAGGGCCAGGACCGGCGTGAGCACGGCGTCGTAGGTGCGGAAGAACTTCGCCGAGACGTGCTTCGAGGCGCCCAGACGACTCAGCGTCAGCGGCAGCTTCCAGGCGTTGCGCAGCCCGTGCCTGGCCAGGCCCTTGCTCAGGTTGTCGGTCAGCGTGCGGTCGAAACTCGGCCCGAAGGTGTGCTTGCCGGTGCCGAGCAGGAATGTGGCCAGGAAGCTCCAGTAGGCGAGGAAGTCGTCCAGGAAGTACTCCGGCGCCGGCACGTCGATCTCCTCGATGTGGTGGCCCAGCGACTCGAGCTGCTTGGCAGCGGCGCGGACGGCCTCGGCCACCTCGGGATCGGTGCGCAGGTCGCCGATCGAGTCGATCACGAGGGCGATCTTGAGGCGCTTGGTGCCGGGCCCGCGGACGTCGCCGATCGGCGGGAGCTTCAGGTTGCGGTGATGCTTCTCGGACTCGCGCAGGAACGCCGCGGTGTCCCGGACAGTCCTGGTGACGACGCCGTCGGCGACGATCCGCAGGGGCTGCTCGCGGAGCATCTTGTCCTGCGGCACCCGGCCGCGGGTGGGCTTGAGGCCGACCAGGCCGGTACAGCCCGCCGGGATCCGGATCGACCCGCCACCGTCGTTCGCATGCGCGATCGGGACCGCACCTCCGGCCACGAAGGCGGCCGAGCCGGCCGACGACGCACCTGAGGAGTAGGCGGTGTTCCACGGGTTGCGCACCGGGTCCGCACCCCCCTCCGACGTGGAGCGAGCGAACTCGGCGCTCGCGCTGAAGCCGAACTCCGAGAGCTGGGTCTTACCGAGCCCGATGAGGCCCTGGGAGAACAGCATCCGGGCGTAGTCGCCGTCCTCCGCTGCCGGAGCACCGACATAGGCCGAACACCCCTGCTGCGTCGGCAGTCCCTGCACGTCGGAGTTGTCCTTCACGAACGTCGGTACGCCGGCGAAGAAGCCCGTCCCCGGCCGGGCAGCACGGGCCCGGGCCCGGTCGAAGTCCGCACAGGCGAGGCCGTTGAGCTCGGGCTGCAGCTTCTCGGTCCGCACGATCGCGGCGTCTACCGCCTCGGCCGCCGAGATGCGTCCGGCCCGGACCTCCTCAGCGAGCCCGACCGCGTCGTGGTCGCCGAGCGCATCGTCGGAGGTGAAGGCGTGGACCCTGGAGCGGGCGGGCGGCAACGTCATGGAAGGACCGTAGTGGTCCGCACGCCCGGTCGGGATCCTCCCCCGGTCGGATTCCTGGTATCGACCGGGCTCAGACAACAAGGATGAGCAGCGGCACCAGGATGCTCGTCGCCACGGCCGTCAGACCCATGCACAGGGCGCTGAACGCACCTTCGGTCCGGCTCTCGGTCAAGGCACGGGCCGTGCCGATCCCGTGCGAGACGCTGCCCATCGCGATCCCGCGGGCGCGCAGGTCCTTCACGCCGATCCGGTCGAGGATCCAGGGGCCGCAGATCGCGCCGGTGATCCCGGCGATGATCGTCAGCACCGCAGTCAGCGCGGGGATGCCGCCGATCTGCGTGGAGAGGGCGAGCGAGACGGGCGTCGTTGCGGCCTTCGGGGCCATGGTGAGCTGCAGCACGCGCGAACCGCCGGCGAGGTGGGTGACCACGATGGCGGTCGTGACCGAGACGAGCGCGCCGGCCAGGACGCCGGTCAGGATCGGTGCCGCTGCCCGACGTACCAGGTGCCACTCGTGGTGCAGCGGAAGCGCGAGCGCGACGGTGGCCGGACCCAGCCAGAAGCCCACGTAGCTGCCGCCGACCAGGTAGCGGGCGTAGGAGATGCCGCAGAGCTTCAGCACCACCACGATGACCACAATGGCCACCAGGACCGGCTGAACGACAGGACTCCCTGTGCGTTCGTGCAGCACCCGGCCCAGGGCGTAGGCCGCCACCGTGATCGTGATGCCGAACAGCGGCGAGGTCGTCAGCCAGGTCCAGGTCTCGTGACCGTGCAGGAGGACGCCAGAATTCATCACCGTCACGGACGCTCCCGAACGAACCGCAGAAGGGCCGAGGCCACCAGAGCGGTCACGACGAACCCGACCAGCCAGGAGATCCACAGCCCCGCAGCCAGCGGCCACGCGTTGTCGCGGATGGTCCCGAGATAGACCACGATCCCCACGCCGGCGGGGATGAAGAGCAGGTGCAGGTGTCGCAGCAGCAGGCTGGGCGCGGTGACCAGCCCGGAGGTCTCGGCCGGCTTGCGCAGCCGCAGGACGACCACGAACAGCAGCATCCCGACCACCGGGCCCGGGACGTGCACACCGCTCAACCGGACGAGGACCTCACCGACCAGCTGGCAGGTGAGCAGGGCCAGGAGGCCCCTGAGGACGGGTGCGTTCGACACCGGAGCAGTGTGCCACCGGCCGCGGGACTAAGCAGGCCAGCGCCCGGAAACGCCTCGGCGGTAACAGCCGACCAGGTGCGTGTCGACGATGCCGGTGGCCTCCATTAGCGCGAACACCGTGGTCGGTCCGACGAAGCCGAAGCCCCGCTTCTTCAGGGCCTTGGACAGGGCGACCGACTCGGGCGACGTGGTCGGCAGCTGCGAGGCGCGGGTCGGTTTCGGCGTACGGGTCGGGGCGAACGACTCGACGAACACTTCCAGGCCCCCGTCGGGACGCAGCTCGATCGCGGCGCGCGCGTTCGTGCGCACCGAGGCGATCTTGGCCCGGTTGCGCACGATGCCGGGTTCGACCAGGAGCGCCTCGAGCTCGTCGTCGGTCATCGCTGCGGCGCGGTCGACGTCGAACCCGTGGAAGGCCGCTCGGTACCCCTCGCGCTTGTTGAGGATCGTCAGCCAGGACAGGCCGGCCTGGGCGCCTTCGAGGCAGAGTCGCTCGAACACGGCAGCCTCGCCGGCGACCGGGCGGCCCCACTCCTCGTCGTGGTAGGCACGCAGGACACCGCTGCTCCCCCACGGACAGCGTGCGATCCCGTCCTCGCCGGTCACGGGTCCGCTCACCCGCGTTCGACCATCCGCGCGTTCGGAAGTGCCGGCGCAGGGATCGGCGGCATGTCGTCCTCGCGTGGCAGCGAGAAGCGATCGTCAGGCAGCCCTTCGACGACGCGCTGCCACTGGGCACGGTACGCCGCGACCTCGTCGTGGTCGCGGCCGATGAAGTTCCACCACATCACGATCTTCTCCCCGAACGGCGGCCCGCCGAGCAGGAGGACCAGCACATCCTGCTGAGCTTCGAGGACGAGTACCTCGCGGCCCGGATCGAGGAAGCCGAGCTCGTTGGCGCTGAGCTTCTCGCCGTCCACGATCAGCTGGCCGTGGTCGAGGAGCAGCCCGAGCTCGTACGCCGGGTCGACCGGGATCTCCATCCGGGTCCCGGCCGAGATCCGCAGCTCGGCACCGAGGATCGCGGTGAAGGTCGTGACCGGCGACGTCGAGCCGAGCAGCGAGCCGAGGAAGACCTGCGCCTGCCAGCCGCCACCCTCGACGACCTCGGGCGCGTAGTGCTCGAACGTCGGATCGGTCTGCCGGGACTCCTCGGGCAGGGCGAGCCAGAGCTGTGCACCGTGCAGCACGGTCGTGGAGGGGGTGGAGTACTCGGAATGACTGATCCCGCGACCTGCGGTCATCAGGTTGACCTCGCCCGGACGCACCAGCACCCGGAACCCTGCCGAGTCACGGTGCTCGATCTCTCCGCTGAACAACCAGCTGACCGTCTGCAGGCCTGTGTGCGGATGCGGCGAGACGGCCATCCCGCCACGTTCGTCGACGTGGTCGGGGCCGTAGTGGTCGACGAAGCACCAGGCCCCGACGAAGGTACGACGACGCTGCGGGAGCGTGCGTCGTACGTTCATCGCCCGCAGACCACCCAGTGGCACGTCGCGCGCCGTCAGGATCTCCATGCCGTACAGCGTGCCACGCGGCCGTGCACGGTATCGAGTTCGATCAGCGGCTGCGACGACCCGAGAAGCTCGCGGCGCTGTGGTTGCCCGAGGGCCCGCCCTGCCCGGCCGGACGACCGTTGCGTGAACGACGCGGGCGACCGGACGACTCCGACCCGGCAGCCGGCGCAGAACCGGCCCGAGGCCGGCCGCCACCGCGGCGCTGACCGCCGCCGTTGCCGCCACCGTTGCCGCCGCTGCGACGACGCTGACCGCCATTGCCACCGCCACCGCCGTCGCCGTTTCCGCTGGCCAGCTCGGTGCCGAGGCCGCCGGCGACCAGGACGCGCTCACCGGGGGCGAGCACGCGCAAGAACTCGTGGTTCGGTCCGCTGACCTTCGTCGTCGTCGGCGTGATGCCGGCGGCGCGGGTCAGGTCGCGCACGTCGCGGACCTGCTGGTCGGTCATCAGGGTGATGACCGTGCCCGCGGCACCGGCGCGGGCGGTTCGGCCCGAACGGTGCAGGTAGGCCTTGTGCTCGGCCGGCGGGTCGGCGTGGATCACCAGGGCGACGTCATCCACGTGGATGCCGCGCGCCGCGATGTCGGTGGCCACCAGCGTGGTCGCCTTGCCCGAGTGGAACGCATCCATGTTGCGGGTCCGGGCGTTCTGGCCCAGGTTGCCGTGAAGCTCGACGGCCGGCACACCGCGCGCGTTGAGCTGACGGGTGAGCGCCTTGGCGCCGTGCTTGGTCCGGGTGAAGACGACCGTGCGGCCGGGCGCGCTGGTCAGGTCCACCAGGACCGGGACCCGCTGCTCGTGCTGCACGTGCAGGACGTGGTGGTCCATCTTGGTCACCGGGGACTGGGCCGAGTCGGCCTGGTGGGTCTTCGGGTCGACCAGGAAGCGCTTGACCAGGACGTTGACGGCACCGTCGAGGGTGGCTGAGAACAGCATCCGCTGCCCGCCGGCCGGGGTCTTCTCGAGCAGCCGGCGTACGGCGGGAAGGAAGCCGAGGTCGGCCATGTGGTCGGCCTCGTCGAGGATCGTGACCTCGACCGCCGACAGGTCGCACAGCCCCTGCTGGATCAGGTCTTCGAGCCGACCGGGGCAGGCGACGAGCACGTCGACACCGGCCTTGAGGGCCTGGGCCTGGGGGTGCTGGCCGACGCCGCCGAAGACGGTGCGGGTCCGCAGACCTGCGACCTCGGCGAGCGGCGCGAGCGCCTCGTCGATCTGCGCGACGAGCTCGCGCGTCGGGGCCAGGATGAGTGCGCGCGGGCGCTTGGGCTGACGACGGCCGTTCGACTCCATGAGCCGGGCGACGAGCGGGAGCAGGAACGCGTAGGTCTTGCCGGAGCCGGTACGACCGCGTCCGAGGACGTCGCGACCGGCAAGGGAGTCGGGCAGCGTGGCTGCCTGGATGGGAGTGGGCTCGGTGATGTCGAACTGCTTGAGGACCTGGATCAGGTCTCCGGGCAGGCCGAAATCTTCAAAAGCATTGGTAGACAAGGGGTATCGCTATCTCATGTGGTGTCTCACCACGGCCGCAACTGAGAGAAGCTGCGTTTGGTCGTGCACCGGCGTGGAGCACCTTGCGGGCTGACAACACGCCATCAGGATCGAGGTAAGACTGGACGATCCCGGTGGGACCAGCCTACGGGACCGGGCAGCCAAACGAAGAATCCTGGTGGATCCCGGGCGTGTGACCTGCAACTCTTCCGGTGATGACCAGCAACGACCGCACCTACGCCGCAACAGTCGCCGCCCTGCGCGCCGCGGGGTGTGTCTTCGCCGAGGAGGAGGCAGCGCTGGTGCTCGCCGACGGGCGCGACCTCGACGACCTGCTGGCACGGCGCATCGCCGGAGAGCCCCTGGAGCAGGTGCTCGGGTGGATGGACTTCGACGGGATCCGGATCGTCCTGCGTCCCGGCGTGTTCGTGCCCAGGCAGCGCACGGTGATGCTGGCCGAGCATGCTTTCGAGCGGTTGCCCGCAGACGGCGTCGCAGTCGACCTGTGTTGCGGATCCGGAGCGATCGCTGCCTGGCTGGAGGACCACGCACCGAACGCCACCATCCATGCGACGGACATCGACTCGTCAGCAGTCGCCTGCGCGCGGGTGAACCTGATCGACGGAATCGTCCATCAAGGCGATCTGTTCGAGGGTCTGCCGGCCGAGCTGCGCGGACACGTGCACGTCGTCGTCGCCAATACCCCCTACGTACCCACCGACGAGCTCGCCTTCCTTCCGCCCGAGGCTCGCGACCACGAACCGCTGCACACCCTCGACGGCGGGCCTGACGGGCTGGCACTCCTGCGCCGCATCGCCGCCGAGGCTGCTGAGTGGCTGAGGCCCGGAGGGCACCTGCTGATCGAGATCAGCGAGCGCCAGACCGTGGCAGCCTTCTCCGCCTTCAGCGATGCCGGTCTCGACGCGTCGTACGTCACGGACGAGAGCGATCGCACCACAGTCATCGTCGGCCGGCTGACCCGGGCGTAGTCTCCGTGCCATGAAGCTGGCAGTGTTCGGCGCGACCGGTGGAACCGGCAAGCAGGTCCTCGAGCAGGCTCTCGCTGACGGGCACTCGGTCGTCGCGGTGGCCCGCAAGCCCGAAGCGATCACGACCACCCACGCCGCACTGACGGTGGCGCGGGGCGACGTGCTCGACAAGGCCTCGATCGCGGCCGCCATCGTCGGGTGCGATGCCGTGATCTCGGCGTTCGGTCCGGCCAGCAACAAACAACCCGGCACGCTGATGTCCGACGGCGTCGCCAACATCGTCGCGGCGTGCGGCGAGACCGGTGTCCCGAAGCTCGTCTTCGAGAGCGGGCTGATCACGACGGACGGGGTAGGTCTCTCGCTCTTCGCCCGGACGGCGGTCGGGGCTTTCCGAGCCCTGTACCGCAAGTTGTACGACGACAAGGTCATCGCCGAGGCAACCATCCGGTCCAGCCACCTGGCCTGGGTGATCGTGCGGCCACCGACCCTGGTGCACAAGCCGGCACGCGGCGGCTACCGGACCGGTGTCGCGATCAGCATCACCCCGGCCAAGTCAGTCAGCCATGCCGACGTCGCGGAGTTCCTGATCGCCTGCGCCGCTGATGCCTCCCGCGACCGGACCACCCAGGTGATCGGCTACTAGTTCCCGCTGGTCCGCTCCTCGTACGCCGCCCGGGCGGTGTGGTCGACCTCGAGGAACATCGTGTCCATCCCGGTCTTGCGGCCCATCCAGCGTCGTACCCGGTTCGGGTACATCCCCCAGGACACGCTGGAGAACGCCATCGCGGGTGGCACGACCCGGGTCGGCCGGTGCTTGCCGAACAGGCTCACGACCGCGGCGGCCACCTGCTCCGGCTCGATCGCCGGGCTCAGCCGCGGTGCTGTGGTGCCACTGATCAGCCCGGTGTTGGTGAACGACGGGAGCACAGCAGCGACCCGCACTCCGGAGGGCGAGAGCTCAGCGTCGAGCGCTTCGGTGAAGGCCAGTACGCCGGCCTTGGTCCCGCTGTAGACGGCGCAGCCGGGGGCAGCGAAGCGTCCTGCCAGCGAGGCGATGTTGACGATCTGGCCGCCTCCGGCCGCGACCATCCGCGGCGCCATCGTGTGGCAGCCGAGGATCACCCCGCGCAGGTTGATGTCCAGCTGCTTGAGCTGGGCATCCAGCGGCGTGTCCAGCACCCTGCCGATCACCATGATCCCGGCGTTGTTGACCAGTCCGTCGATCCGGCCGTACTCGGCCTCGACCTTGTCCAGGAAGCCGGCGAACGACTCGGCGTTCGTCACGTCCAGCGGCAGGCCGAGGCCGCCGTAGGACTCGGCGCTGCTGGCAGCGAGATCGGCGTCGAGGTCACCGACGGCTACGCGCGCTCCGGCTGCTGCCAGGGCCCTCGCAGTCGCTTCACCGATGCCGCGAGCGCCACCGGTGATCGCGATGACCTTGCCGCGCAGGTGTGTACCGGTCAGAGATGCCATCAGATGTCCTTCCTCGCCTTGCGGCGAGCTGACTTCAATTGGGCGAGCACGACGAGCCGGGTGGCCTGAAGGTAGACCTTGGTCCTCGACGGGTACGGCGTCGAGACCCGTTGGCTGGTCGTCGTCTGGGATTCGGTGAAGCGCAGGATCCCGTCGGCCGCGTGCCGACGTCCCACGCCGCTCGCCTTCATCCCGCCCATCGGAGCCGAGAGCGACGAGATCGCCGACAGGTACCCGTCGTTGATGTTGACGGCGCCGGCCTGGATCCGCTGCGCCATCGCCAGCGCCGCAGCCAGGTCCTTGCTCCACACGCTTGCCGAGAGTCCGTACTCGGTGTCGTTGGCACGGGTGATGGCGTCGTCGTCGTCCACGACCGGGTAGACCGACACGACCGGGCCGAAGGTCTCCTCGGTGAAGACCTGCATCGAGGGCAGCACCCCGGTCAGCACGGTGGGCTCGAAGAAGAACGGACCGAGCTCCGGTCGCGGACTCCCGCCGGCCGCGACCGTCGCGCCCTGGGCGACGGCGTCGGCGACATGTCCCACGGTGGCCTCGAGCTGTTCGGCGGAGGTCAGCGAACCGAGTTCGACGTCGTGGTCGTAGGAGGCTCCCATCCGGATCCTGCCGGTCTCGGCGACGAGCCGTTCGACGAACTCGGGGTAGCGCGTCTCGTGCACGTAGATCCGCTCGATCCCGATGCACATCTGGCCGGCGCTGGCGAAGCAGGCCTGGACGGCACCGGTGACGGCGGCCTCCAGGTTCGCGTCGGCTCGCACGATCATCGGGTTCTTGCCGCCGAGCTCGAGCGATGTCGAGATCAGGCGTTCGCCGGCAGCCGCGGCCAGACGGCGCCCGGTCGCCGTCGACCCCGTGAAGGCCAGGTGGTCGACCTGGTCGATGATCGCCTGACCGAGCTTGCTGCCCGGTCCCGCGACGACCTGCCACACGTCCGCCGGCACGCCCGCGCGGATGGCCAGGTCGCGTGCCGCCAGGAGAGTCAGCGGGGCTTGCGAGTCCGCCTTGGAGAGCACCGCGTTGCCGGCGATCAGCGCTGGGATCACGTCACCGACGGCGAGGAACAACGGGTAGTTCCACGGCGCGATCACGCCGACCAGGCCCTTGGGATGCCGCGTCACCCGCGCCTGCACGACACCCGGTACGCCGGAGCGCACCGACCTCGCAGCCAGGTAGCCGGCAGACTCGGCGCCGTAGTGCGCAGCCACCGTCGCGACGCCCAGCGCCTCGATGCCGGCATGGATCCGCGACTTTCCCGTCTCCCTCTGGACGAGGTCGACCAGCTTGTCGCGCTCAGCGATCAGCAGCTCGCCGAAGCGCAGGGCGATGCCGGCTCGTTCCGAGGCCGGGCGAGCTGCCCAGCCGACCTGGGCCACCCGCCCCCGGGACGCCGCCAGTGCCACGTCTGCGGCGCTGGACTGCGGGACTGCGGGGAGCGGTTCGCCGGTGAAGGGCGCGACGGAGCGGGCCACCTCGTCGCCGGTGGTGAACACCTGGGCGGCGTACCGGGTGAGGTCGGAGGCGGCCAGGTGCGGTGGCAGCTTCACGCGCGCCGACCCACGCGGGAGAAGGCACGCAGGGCGATCGGGTGCATCCGCAGCTTGCCCGGCAGCCGCGCGTACAGCGGAGCGAGTCCACGACTGAGGGCTGCGAACCGCTGGTAGCGCCGCTCGCGCTTGTCGTCCCATCCCAGGCCGAGGATCTCGCGAGCCTCGGGCGGCAGGCCACCGATCGTGATCGACGCGCTGACGGCGTTGACCGGACGCTTCACGACCGCCCACAGCAGCGGGTGGATCTGCTTCGGTCGGGGCCAGCCCTTGGTGGCGTACCCGACGCCGTAGGCCGCCGTCCGGTGCGCGATCAACCGCTCGTCGAGCGCGTTCTGCCAGTAGTGCTTGAACTCCGCATAGGTCTGCGGTGTGCCGGTCGAGCTCACGCCGTACCGGGCGAACCAGGTGATCGACTCGTCGAACAGCTGCTCCTTCTCGGCCTCGGACAGGCGTCGGATGAAGCGGTCGGTCGCGGTGATCGTGTGCTCGATGAAGGTCGCGTGCGCCCAGTAGTAGGTGCTCGGGTTCAGGGCGCTGTACGGCTCCCCGTCGGGGAGCTTGCCCTTGATCGGCTTGTGGAAGTCGCGCACCTCGTGACCGGCGGCGACCCCGTCCGCGCCGTACACGGTGTTGAAGATCGGGGGGACGCTGCGCTGGAGCCGGGCGAGCGTCTCGGCGAACCAGACCGAGTGGTCCTCGACGCCCTGGCCGAGCGAGGGCAGCATGTTCTGCAGGACCGCGGCGCGCGGCCCGAGCAGGGCCATCCGGTTGTCGGCGAAGAACTTCCAGACCAGGGCGTCCGGACCCAGCGGCAGCCCACGTCCCGACGTCTCGGCAAGCTCGACGACCGGAGGCCCGGCGCGGTCTTCAGCGATCGACATGGGTCGATGGTACATTGAATCAAGTTTGTTTCAACGTTTCGCATTCAACTCACCGTGGAGCTGCCCGTGACTGCGACGATCCCCCACCAGCCGGACACCGGCGGCGCCGACCTCAAGACCGTGCGGGGGCCTCTGGTCGGACTGCCCCACCTGCTCCGGCTCCGCCGCAACCCGATCCACCACAACGACGTGCTCCGCGCCTCGTACGGCGAGGTCCTCAAGCTCAACGTCTTCGGCGTCACCCTGCACGCAGCCTTCGGGCTCGACGCGGCCGAACAGGTGCTGATCAACCGCGACCGCGACTTCGCGAACGGGCCGGCCTGGTCGCACTTCATCGGACCGTTCTTCCGTCGTGGCCTGATGCTGCTCGACTTCGACGAGCACCTCCACCACCGCAGGATCCTGCAGGCGGCCTTCACGAACGACGCGATGCGCCGCTACCACGCGGTGATGGTGCCGCACATCCGCGCCGGCATGGCCGACTGGGGCGACGTCCCCAAGCCCCGCATGAACGAGCTCTTCAAGCAGCTGACCCTCGACCTCGCGCTCGAGACCTTCGTCGGTGTCGACCTCAGCAAGGCCGAGCAGGACAAGCTCAACAAGGCGTTCATCCATGCCGTCCGCGGTGGCACCTCGATCATCCGCGCGAATGTGCCCGGAACGCCGTGGGCCAAGGGACTGGCCGCCCGCAAGGTGCTCGAGGAGTTCTTCTACACCCATCTGCCGGCCAAGCGCCGCGACGGCGGAGACGACCTCTTCGCCCAGCTCTGCATCGCCCGCAGCGAGGAGGGCGACGAGTTCAGCGACTCCGACATCGTCAACCACATGATCTTCCTGCTGATGGCGGCCCACGACACCAGCACGATCACGATGAGCTCGATGGCCTACTACCTGGCGAAGAACCCCGAGTGGCAGGAGAAGGCGCGCGCCGAGGCGATCGCTGCCGGGTCCTCCGACTACGACGCCATCAGCGGCCTGAACCTGCAGGAACGGATCATGAAGGAGTCGCTGCGGCTGTGCAGCCCGGTGCCCTCGATGCCGCGCGTCGCCGTGCGTGACACCGCGATCAACGGGTACCGGATCCCGGAGGGCTCGTTCGTCGCGGTCTCGCCGTACTACAACCACCACGACCCGACGGTGTGGCCGGACGCCGAGCGCTTCGACCCCGACCGTTTCGCCGAGGACCGGCGCGAGGACAAGGTCCACAGGATGGCGTTCCACGCCTTCGGCGGTGGCGTGCACAAGTGCATCGGCATGTACTTCGCCGGGATCCAGGTCCGGGCGATCTTCCACGAGCTCCTGCTCAACTACCGCTGGTCCGTGCCGGACGACTACGAGTGGCCCCTGGACCTGGTCGCGCTCCCGTTCCCGCGCGACCGGCTCCCCGTCACCCTGGAGCGGCTATGAGCACCCCAACGTGACGACCGCGATCCTCGACGCCGCCCAGCGGGTCTTCGAGCAGTACGGCGCCCGGCGCGCCAACGTCGAGGACGTCGCCCGGGCAGCCGGTGTCAGCCGGAGCACGCTCTACCGCACCTACGCCACCAAGGACGACCTGCTCCAGGCCGTCCTGACCCGACAGGCCAGCGAGTTCCTCACCGAGCTCGATGAGGCCAGTGCCGGCCTACCGCCGCGCGACGCGGTCGTCGAGGCGTTCACCCGCGGCATCGCGCTCACCAGGGAGATCCCGCTGCTCGCCCGGCTGGTGGAGACCGAGCCGGAGATCATCACCGGCATGGGCGGGCTGTCGAACACGAGTCTGGTCATTGCACTCTCCGACCAGGTGGCCAGCACCTTGCGTCGCAGCGGCGCGACCATGCCGGACGGCGAGCTGCACGTGGTGGCCGAGCTGATGATGCGGGTCGCGTACACCTACATCCTCAATCCGCACGGGCACCTCGACATGGGCGACGACACCGTCGTACGCGCGTACGCCAGGCAGTACCTGGCACCGTTGGTGTACTAGCCCTCCTTGATCCCGAAGCGCTGGTGCAGCCGGCGCAACGGACCCGGTGCCCACCAGTTCGCCTCGCCGAGCAGGCGCATCAGCGATGGCACCAGCAGGCCGCGGACGATGGTCGCGTCGATGATCACGCCGAGCGCCATCCCGACGGCGATCTGCTTCATGAAGAAGACCGGGCTCACCGCGAAGGCAGCGAACACGACGGCGATCATGAGCGCAGCCGCACTGATGATCCGCCCCGTCTTCGCGACGCCGTGCGCGACCGCGTCCTCGTTGCTCATCCCCGAGTCGCGCAGCTCCTTGACCCGCGCCATCACTAGGACGGCGTAGTCGGTGGCCAGGGCGAACGCGACCGCGAAGAGGAAGACCAGGCTGGTGACCTCGATGTTGTACGGGCCGGGGTAGTTCAGTACGCCGACCAGGAACTTCTTCTCGAAGACGATCACCAGGATGCCCAGCGACGCCGCGAGCGTCATCGAGTTCATCAGCAGCGTCTTGAGCGGTAGCAGGACGGACCCGGTGAGAAGGAAGAGCAGGATCACCGTGAGCAGCACGATCAGGCCGATCGCCTTGGGAGCGTTCGAGATCAGGCTGCTCTTCTCGTCCAGGAAGCTCGCGGTGTTGCCGGCCACCAGCAGCCGCGAGCCGGGTGGAGCCGCGAGTGCCCGGATGGCTCGCACCGCCTTCTGGGATGCGTCGCTCAGCGCCGGTTGCTCCAGCGCGGCGGCGGTGAACGCGACGTCTCCTCGGACACGGGTGAACGGCGCGGCCTCACCGACGTCGCGAATGCCGAGGATCTGCGTCCTCAACGTGGCCAGGTCGGCATCGGACACGCGCCCCTGGACCGTCAGTGAGACCCCTTCGGTGACCTCGCGGCCGTAGTGGTCCTGCAGGTAGATGTTCGTCTTGTAGGACTGCTGGCCGGGCGGCACCGCCTGCGCACTGGGACCGGTCAGGTGGGTGCCCACCAGCGGAGCGGCCAGCGCCAGCAGCACGACCGTCGTCCCGACAGCAGTCAGGATCGGGCGCTTCATCACGCCGCGCGCGAGGCGGAGCCAGCGTGACGAGGTGTCGGAGACCCTCGGACCACGACGGACCGACAGTGCGTCGATGCGCGGGCCTAGTACGGCGAGCAGGGCGGGTGCGACGAAGACAGCCATCACTGCCGACATCACGCCGACCACGGCACCGGCTGCGCCCACCGAGTACAGGAACCGCTGTGGCATCACGGTCAGCGCAGCCATCGCGCCCGCGACGGTCAGGCCGGAGAACATCGCCGTCCGCCCGGCCGTCAGCACGGTCCTGCGGTGCGCTTCCTCGGTGAAGCCGGAGACTGCCGTCTCCTCGCGATGCCTGGAGACCAGCAGCAGGGCGTAGTCGACCGCGAGGCCGAGACTCAGCGCCGTCGCGATGTTCAGGGCGAACAGCGACGTGCCGACCAGCGAGGCCATGATCCGCAGGGCGAAGAGGGTCCCGATGATCGAGAGGCCTCCGATGATCAACGGCACCATCGCTGCGACGGCACTGCGGAACACGATCAGCAGCAGGATGGCGAGCAACGGGAACGCGATCAGCTCGGCGTGCGTGAGGTCCCTGCGGGTCTGGTCGTTGACCTCGTTGAAGCTCGGCGCGTAGCCGCCGTACCGGACCTCGACGATGGTCGAGGTGACGCGCTTGCGGATCGAGTCGTCGGCCAGACCACCCTTGTCCTCGAGGTCGTTGGTGGAGAGCTGGGCGGTCAGTGCGATCGAGTCGCCGTCGGCTGCGATGAGATTGGCCGTGCCCGGAGCGCCGTCGAGCGGGTTCGTGACCCGGCCGACGTAGTCCGACCGGGCGAGCTGGTGCGCGAGCCGGTCGATCTCGGCCTTGATCACCGGATCATCGAGGTGCAGCCTGCCGCCACCCTTGGCGCGGACAAGGACCACCTCCCCGGGCTGCGCGTTGAAACCGAGCGCGCTCGAGAGGACTACCCCCGCCTGCTCGCTCTGCGACGCCGGGTCCGTGAAGCCGGCCGCCTTGAGGTGGTGTTCGACGTCGTGCCCGAAGAAGCCGGCCACGGCAACGAACAGCAGCGCTGCGGCCAGGACCTTGCGCGGGTGCAGCCACGTCAGGTGGGCGATCCGTTCGAGCATGGGTGCACGCTAGCAGTGCGGGTTTCCTTTGGGAACTCACTCGGATACGGTGTGAGCCATGCAACGCGCATCGCTCCCCGATCAGCCGTGCTCGGTGGCCCGGACCCTCGACATCATCGGGGACCGCTGGACCGCGCTGGTGCTGCGCGACATCGCGATCGGCATCTCGCGCTTCGACGCCATCCAGGGTGATCTCGGCCTGTCCCGCAAGGTGCTCACCCAGCGGCTGGCACACCTGGTCGACCACGACGTGGTGGTGCGGGTGGCCTACCAGGACAACCCGCCTCGTTACGACTACCGGATGACCGAGAAGGGCAACGACCTGGCGATGGTCCTGCTCGCCCTCCAGCAGTTCGGCGACAAGTGGGCGTTCGGTGGCGCACCGCCGATCCAGTGGCGACACCTCGGCTGCGGAGAGATCAGTACGGCGGTCGCGTGCTGCGACCGTTGCGGCGAACAGGTCCGGCCAGGAGATGCGATCCCGCTGCGCGGGCCGAGCTTCGACGACCAGGCAGCACCGGCTGTCGGTGACGCACTGGACCAGATCGCGGCCGTCTTCGGCTGAGGCCTGAGGAACCTTGTGGATCGGCGTTTGACTCGAACGTATGTTCGAACAACGATCTAGGTATGACTCACCGCACGGTCAGAACCGCCGACGCCACGATCGCGTGTGCCCTACGGCACGTCAACGACTTCCTCGCACGCGCGGCCGCGATCGATCCCACGGGGTTGGATCCTGGCGACCGCGAGGCGTTGTTCAACGAGTGCGTCGTCGTGGCTCGCCTCCTCGGCAGGATCCGCGCCCTGGTGGAGCGACCGAAACTGACCGATGCAGACCAGGCCGTAGTAGTCCGACGGCTGTCTGAGATGGCGGTGCAGCGTCGCCTGAGCTACCGATGACCGTCGATCAGATCGGGACCGGCGCCCGACATCCAACAGTGCGCCTTGTCGCTGGCGTGCGCGCACTACTCGCTGAGCATGCCGGGACTGCGGTGTGGACGATGAATCCGAGTGATCTGGTCGAACAGCTGCCGGAGCTTGCGACTGCGATGAACGAACTCTCCGGGGTTCAGCTGCAGATGCTGCGAGAAGCAGACCGGCATCAGGTCGGCGATCCGTTGGGGTTCGCCAACACCGCAGGTTGGTGGGCGACCACCACCAGGATGACGAAGTCGGCCGCGCGCCGTCAGGTGGTCCTGGCCGAGCGTCTGGACGACAGTGCTCATGAACCGACGACCGCGGCGCTGGTCTCGGGCGCGGTCACGGTCGACCAGGCAGCGGTGATCCTCGATGCGACAGATGCGTTGCCCACACAGCTCGTCGAAGCGAACCTGCGACGAGAGGCCGAGCAGCACCTGGTAGCCCTGGCGGCGCATCACGATCCGGGTGAGCTCAAGATCCTCGGGCGCCGGATCCTCGACGTGATCGCACCAGAGGTCGCCGAGGAGCACGAGCGCAAGGTGCTCGAAAGAGAAGAGCAGAACGCGGCAGCGACGGCTTCGTTCACCATGCACCACGACGGGCACGGTTCCATGCTCGGACGGTTCAAGGTTCCCGTTCTCGCTGGCGAGATGCTCGCCAAGCACCTGAACGCGATTGCGGCACCGAAGCACCAAGCCGCATCAGGCTCGCTCGGCGAGCGGGTGTCCCGGCCTTTGCGCCTGGGGCAGGCGTTCACCGAGTACATCGAGACACGGGCTGCTAGTGCCGTCCCCCACGCTGGCGGCATCGCAGCAACGGTCGTTGTCACGATGACCATGAACGACCTGCTCGGTGGCGACAAGTCGGCGACGCTCGACACCGGCGAGGCGATCAGTGCCTCCGAGGCGCGCCGGTTGGCCTGCGAGGCAGGCATCATCCCGGCCGTGCTCGGCACGAAGAGTCAGGTCCTCGACCTCGGTCGCAAGACCCGCTTCCACACCGAGCCTCAGCGAATAGCTCTCGCACTCCGCGACGGCGGCTGCGTTGAACGACATTGCGACTGGCCACCGAGCATGTGCCATGCCCACCACCCGGTCCCGTGGAGCAAGGGTGGAGATACGTCGATCAAGAACGGGATGCTGCTGTGTCCGCGGCATCACTCGCTCGCCCACGACGATCGCTACCAGTTGAAAGCCGCCAAGAACGGCAAGGTCACGTTCAGCAGGAGAACCTAGGAGTTCCACCCAGGCTGCTCACTGGAAGTTGCGGGGCTGGTGCCGCGCCTGAAGCGCCTGCTCGGCCGACGGGCTGACGCTGTCCAGGGACGAGATCTTGTCGGCGAGCAGGTTGGTGACACCGTCGTTGCGCTCGAGGATCCCCCGGATCACCATGCCTGAGGCCGTCCTGGCCACCTTGCGATAGCGGTTCCAGACACCTTCGGTGCAGATCACGTTGAGCATCCCGGTCTCGTCCTCGAGGGTGAGGAAGGTGACACCGCCTGCCGTGCTCGGTCGTTGGCGGTGGGTGATCAGTCCGGCCACGTGGACCCGACGTCCTGACTCGGCGGAGGCCAGCGCGCCGACTGCGAGGATGCCCACCTGATCGAGCACACCCCGCAGGTGTCCGACCGGGTGCGAGGACGGCGAGATCCGGGTTGCCCAGAGATCAGCGAGCGTCACGCCCACGGGGTCGAGGCCCGGAAGCATCGGCGCCGAGACGACGGCACCCGCGCCCTCGAGCTGGTCCTCGCGTTCGGTGAACCCTGCATTCCACAGCGCCTCGCGACGACTCAGCCCCCAGCAGGAGAAAGCACCGGCAGTTGCCAGTGCTTCGAGCTGTCCCGAGTCAAGATCTGCCCGGCGGGAGAGATCGACCATGTCGCGGAACGGGCGTTGATCGCGTGCGGCCACGATCCTGGCAGCAACATCGGCACCGATCCCGCGGACCTCGTCCAGCCCCAGGCGGACTGCGAACTTGCCGTCGCGTCGGTGGGTCAGTGTCGGGTCAGGTGCTTCGGCGTCGTACGGGGTGGGCTGGTGGTAGGGCTCGAGGCATTCAGGAAGGCCTGTCGGTTCACCGGCTCCCTCGAGCGCAGCCTGGGAAGCCGATGCCTCGATATCGGGACCGAGCACGGTGACGCCGTGCCGACGGGCGTCCTGGACCAGCGACTGAGGAGAGTAGAAGCCCATCGGCTGGGAGCGCAGCAACCCGGCCAGGAACGCGGCCGGGTAGTGCAGCTTGAACCAGGAGCTGGCATAGACGAGCAGCGCGAAGCTGAGGGCATGGCTCTCGGCGAAGCCGAAGTTCGCGAACGAGAGGATCTGCACGTAGATCTGCTTCGCCTCCTCCCCCACCAGGCCTCGCCGCTCCATCCCGGCGAAGAGCGTTTCCTTGATCGACTCGATGCGTTCGATGCCGCGCTTGGAGCCCATCGCCCGACGCAGCAGATCGGCGTCATCGCGGGAGCAGTCGCCGATCGCGACCGCCATCTCCATCAGCTGCTCCTGGAACAGCGGCACCCCCAGGGTCCTCTCGAGCACCGGTACCAGGTCGCGATGGGCGTAGCTGACCTCCTCGCGTCCGGTCGCCCTGCGGATGTAGGGGTGCACCGCACCGCCCTGGATCGGCCCCGGACGGATCAGGGCGATCTCGATGGCGAGGTCGTAGAAGGTCCTGGGTCTCAGTCTCGGCAGGGTGCCGATCTGCGCCCGGCTCTCGACCTGGAAGACCCCGATCGAGTCCGCCCGGTCGAGCATGTCGTAGACCCCGGGCTCTTCCTTGGGCAGGCTCTGCAGCGTCCAGTGCTCGCCGAGGTCCTCGCCGATCATCACCATCATGTGGTTCAGTGCGCCGAGCATCCCCAGGCCCAGCAGGTCGAACTTGACCAGCCCCATCCACTCGCACGCGTCCTTGTCCCACTGCAGGATGGTCCGCTTCTCCATCCGCGCCCGCTCGATCGGGCAGACCTCGCCGATCGGCCGCTCGGTCAGGATCATCCCGCCCGAATGGATGCCCAGATGACGCGGCGCCTTCATCAGCTGGTTGGCCAGCTCGACGACCTGCTCCGGGATCTCGCCGGAGTCGACCGTCCCGCTGTAGTGGTCGATCGACTTCGACCAGGCGTCCTGCTGGCCGGGCGAATGACCGAGCGCCTTGGCGGCGTCGCGGACCGCCATCTTCGGGCGGTAGGTGATCACGTTGGCGACCTGGGCTGCGTTGTGCCGGCCGTACCGGTCGTAGACCCACTGGATCACCTCCTCGCGACGATCGGAGTCGAAGTCGACATCGATGTCGGGCTCCTCGTCACGGTGCTGGGAGATGAAACGCTCGAAGGGGAGGTTGTAGAGCACCGAGTCGATCGCAGTGATTCCCAGTGCGTAGCAGACTGCCGAGCTTGCGGCGGATCCCCTGCCCTGGCAGAGGATTCCCTGATTGCGAGCGAACTCGACGATGTCGTGGACGATCGCGAAGTAGCCGGCGAAGTCCTTGCGCCCGATCACCTCGAGCTCGAGCTCGACCCGTTCGCGGGCACGCTCCTCGTGCGGGGTCCCGCGGTAGCGGGTCTCGAACCCGCGCTCGGTCAGCACCCGCAGCCAGGTGGTCGCGGTGTGACCCTCGGGGATGCCCTGCTTCGGCAGCTTCGGTGTCGCCCGCTGCAAGTCGAACGCGAGCTCGTCGGCCAGGGTGACCGAGTACCCCACGGCACCCGGGTAGCGCGCGAAGCGCTCGCCCATCTCCTCTCCCGACCGCAGGCACGCCGCTCCGTACGGCGGCAACCAGCCGTCCATCTCGGCCAGGCTGCGTCGTGCCCGGATCGCTGCCATCGCCGAGGCGAGTCGATGGCCGTCGGGTGTCGCGTGGTGGACGTTGTTGGTCGCCACCAGCGGCAGACCGTGGTCGCGGGCCAGGAGCGCCAGCGCGTCGTTGGCATCGTGGTCGAGCGGGTAGCCGTGGTCGACGAGCTCGACGACGACGCCGTCGTGCCCGAAGAGAGCCGTCAACCTGTCCAGCTCGGTTGCGGCTGCACTCAGTCCTCCGACCCTCAAGGCAGTACGGACCGTGCCCTTGCGACACCCGGTGAGGATCCGCCAGTGCCCCCGACCAGCTCCGGCCAGCTCCTCGAGGTCGTAGACCGGGCGACCCTTCTCGTCACCACGCAACTGGGCGTCGGTGATCGCCGCAGCCAGCCGGTGATAGCCCTCGACGCCAGCGGCCAGGACGAGCAGGTGGTTGCCCTCGGGATCCGGTACGCCGTTCTGCGGACCGCTCAGACCCACGGAGAGCTCGGACCCGAAGACAGTCCTGAGGTCGTGCTTCGGGGCATATTTCTGGGCTATCTCCGCGAACAGCGGGGCACCCGCGAACCCGTCATGGTCGGTGAGCGCCAACCCGTGCAGCCCGAGCCGTACCGCTTCCTCGACGAGCTTGTCCGGTCCGCTGGCACCGTCGAGGAAGCTGAAGTTGCTGTGGCAGTGCAGTTCCGCGTACGGCGTGAGCGGACCGTCCGGCGCCCGGACCTCGTCCCTGGGCTGGTAGGCCTTGCGCTTGCGCGACCCCGGTCCGTCGTCTGCTGGCCCGCGGCGAGGTCTGGCCGAGAGCCGCTTCTCGAGCTCGGACCAAGGAATGGCCGGGTTGCTCCACCCCATCAGTCATAGCTCGCTTCGGTCCACCACTGCCCGCCCTCGCAACGCATCAGCCAGGCACGACCGTCGACCCCGACGATCTGGAAGCGCGCAGCCGGTCCACGGCCGCCTTCCCACCACTGCTCGTCGACCGGCCAGGGACCGGCCCAGGCATCGATCGGCTGCCACCGGTTCGAGCTCCCCGAGTGGCAGTGCTTGATCAACAACATCGTCGGCACGCACGAGACCGCGCCCCGGGCCGTGACCGTCACTGGTTGCCCGGCCGGTCCGACGACCGCGGTCGCCCAGGGCTCGGCGAAGACCCGGGTCGGTGCCGGCGAGGGCACCTGTCCGGGCCAGGGCAGGTCGGGAGGTCGCAAGCCGGTCGGTCGTTCACCCCACGGCACCAGCGCCTGGCGATCAGCCGGTGAGCGACCACCCTGGCGGACCGGGACCACCACGGCGTCGTACCCGAGCATCGCCTGCACCCTGGCCACCCCGCGGTCGACCCGGTCGTCGGTCCCCCCACCCCAGAGCCCGTCGGCATGGGCGGCCGCCGGCTCGACGGTCTCGGGCACGAACCGGACCAGCCCGACCGGAGCACCGACAAGACTCCCTGCCGGCGTGGCCTGGAGCTGCCAGTGCACCCGGTCGACCACGTCCCCGGCCGCGAACCAGCGCGAGTGCACCCAGGACCTGGAGGAGAGCAGCGTGCGCCGGGCGTCGTCACCTTCGGCCTCGATGAGGACTGCGGTGGCCACGAGTCCACGTTCACCGAGACCGGCAACGAACTCCTCGGCCTTGCGACGCACGCTGAAGCAGACCGCCTCGGTCGAGGTCAGGGGTGGCTCGAAGGCGATCTCGCAGACCAGGTCGGGGGGTGGGGTCCGGGCAGCCGGCTCGACCGGGTCGACCCCACGGGCGAGCCGGTGCACCTTGGCGCCGTACGCACCGAAGCGGGTCAGGACGTCTCGTGCAGGCAGGGCTGCCAGGTCTCTGAGATGCCGCAACCCCAGCCGCTGGAGCAGCCCGACCAGGTCGCCGTCGTCGAGAACCTCGACCGGGAGGTCGCCCAGGAACGCCGCCGAGCCGCCCGTTTCGATCACCAGCCAGCCCTGGACCTCCGCACCTCGAGCTGCCTGCTCGGCAGTGAAGAGGTCATCGGCGACCCCGACCCGCACATCGGTGATCCCGATCGAGACGAGGCGTTCGGCGATGACCGCTGCTGCATGCTCCTCGCTGCCGTAGAACCGGCCAGGTGCCCTGATCGCCAGCAACCCCGGACGCAACGGAGCAACGCCGGGACGCAGTGCTTCGACTGCGGCGAGCACCGGCTCGAACGCGCGGACGTCCCGATCGGGGTTGTCGGCAACCAGGACGAGCTCGGGGCAGCGGGACTGGGCGTCACGACGTCGCATCCCCCGTCGTACTCCGTGATCACGGGCTCGGGCGTTGCAGGCGACCACGGCGCTGCGGGTCACCACCGCTGCGGGTGTCGCCTGACCTGCCTCGGCTGCCACGACGGGCCAGTCCGGGCACCAGACGACCATGACTCTCACGTGACTCTCACGTGACTCTCACGTGACTCTCACGGGACCCTCATGCGAGCGCACCATCAAGAGTCGTCCGCGTCGGCAGGTCCGTCGCCGTACGACGTACCGGCCCTTCCTCGGCCGGCATCCAGAGCTCGGCCTCACGGGCCGGAGCAGACCCGCGCCGTACGGCGACCGTCACCCGCCTGCTCCGCAACCGTCCGTGTCCCGCATCGAGGCCCGACCAGACCGAGGAACGCAAGGAGAGCCTGGCCTCGCTGCCGGGCCAGGTGCCCCAGACGATCAGCGCCGACGAGCGCTTCCGCAGTCGTGCCGAGATCCGGCTGGCAGTGCGCTCGGTGACCCCGACTGGCGGTCGGAGCACGACCAGGGTGACGACGTCGACCAGCGCGGCAGTCGCTTCGAGCCACTGATCGCCGGGGTCGGGCACGAGGACAGTCCGAGTCAGGTCGACCCCCAGCTCTGCCGCTGCCTCGATCCCGAAGTCATCTGCACCGATGACGGCCGACCAGGCCCCTTCCTGGGAAGGCGCTGCCAGCAACATCATCGCCAGGCTGGCCGAGTCCACCTCGTAGGCACCGCCGGTCCGGAGCTGGAGCAGCCCCGACAGTGCAGGATGGGTCGCGACCGGGATCCTCGGGACACCGTCCTGCATCCCGGCGATCCGCTCCTGCAGGCGCAGGACGACTGCACCGTCTGGTACGACGGCACCGTTTCGTACGACGTGCTCGCGCGGAGACTTGATCGAGGTCGAGGACATCTCCTCATGATCGAACACATGTTCGAACAGGTCAAGGTGCCAGCGGCAGCTCGATGGTAACGGAGGTCCCCTCACCCGGGATGCTGGCGATGGCCACCGTGCCCTGCTGCATCGTGACGAGCCGATGCACGCTGAACAGCCCCAGACCCGATCCGCCGTCGGCCTCGGCCGCGGAACCTCGCGCGAACTCGTCGAAGATCGTCTCGAGATCCTCTGGCTCGATGCCTCGGCCGCGGTCACTGACGACCAGTCTGCCCACCTCTGCCTCGGCATCGACGACGATCTCGATCGGCGTACCCGGTGGCGAGTACCTCGCAGCGTTGACCAGGAGGTTCGCCAGGACCCGTCTGAAGGCGAGCCGGTCCACCATCACCGTGGCTCCTGGCCCGAAGATGGCGACCTTGTGCTCGGTCAGCACCGGCGCAAGATCGCGAACGCATTCCCCGGCCAGGCGGTCCAGGTCGAGCGCCTCGAGCGTCAGATCCAGGGCGCCCGCCTGCAGCCTGGCGTGATCGATCATGTTGTCCACCATCACGCCGAGGGTCGCGACGTTGTTCCTGACCCGCTGGACGAACTCCTCCTGGCGTCTGGGCTCGGCCGCCGACAGCATCTCGGTGAAACCCAGGATCGCGGTGAGTGGTGCGCGGATGTCGTGCGAGACCGAGGCGAAGAACGACTCCCTGGCCTGCTCCAGGTTCTTGGTCTCGGTCATGTCCCGGGTCACCACGGCGAAACCGAGGTGGACCGCCCGATCGTCGTACAGGCCGCTGATCGACGACTCCGCCCAGAACTTCACGCCGTTCGCACGCGGCACCCATCCCTGGAAGTGAGCCCGCCCGGTGTCCCGGGCCGACCGGAGCAGATCCTCGGGAACGCCGGCATCGAGCTCGTCCGCGCCGTAGAACGTCGAGTAGTGCTGGCCGAGCACCCGCCGACCCGCATACCCCCAGACCCTCTCGGCTCCGGCGTTCCACGACGCGACCGCGCCCTGGGCATCAAGACCGACGATCGCGTACTCGGCGACCTGGGAGACCATCGTCTGGAAGAAGTCGAGGTACCGTCGCCGCTCCTCGCGGCGCTCCATCAGCTCGACAGCAGCCGAACCCCTGTCGAGGAACAGGCGTGCGTCGTCGCCATCGGCCTGGGTGAAGGGCTCCCGGTCGGCATCCCGACTCAGGGCCACGGCGGCGATCGGACCCTCGCTCCGGGCTACCGGGATCACCAACATCGAACTGCTGCTCACACGTGCCGATGTCCGGTCGACCGCGAAGGCCCGCTCCCGCGCGATCGCTGCCAGCTCGGAGGGCAGTGCGGCGACCTCCCCCGTGCTGTCCCATGCCCGGGCAGCCGACACGCCAGTTCCGCAATCGGCGCGCTGGACCGGAGGGACCAGGCACACGCGCGTCGCGCCGGCGATCTCGCCCACTGTTCTCGCGAGCCGGTCGAACGGACGATCGATCTCGCCGCTCAGCAGCTCGTGCGAGAAAAGCTCCGCCGCCTCCAGCCACGCCTGGTGTCGTCGCATCGTCCGGTGGGCTGAGCGCATGTCCAGCATCGTGCGCACCCGATGACTGAGCTCGACCGCGTTCAGCGGCTTGACCAGGAAGTCGTTCGCGTCGAGCTCCAGCGCACGTTGTGAGGCGTTCACGGTGACATCGGCGGTGAGCACGATGACCGGCAGCTCCGTGGACGTCGATCGTTGACGGAGCCGACGAAGTACCTCGTACCCGTCGAGGTGCGGCATGTGCAGGTCCAGGAGAACCAGATCGGGATCGTTCTCCGCTATCCAGTCGAGGGCCAGACGGGAGTCGACGAGGGTGTCGACCTGGCGTAGGCCGCTGCGCAGCAGGACCTTCCGGGCGAGCAGGGCGCTTGCCTCTGTGTCATCGACCACGACGACCCGAGACCACGAGAAAGCGTCCAGCACACCCATGTCAGTCCGGTTGGCCGGGTGGGGACCCGACTGCAGCCGACGTCGTGACGCCACCTTCCCTGGCCGCCGAGACAGCGCCGTCGACCTGCTTGAGCAGCTCACGGATGTCGATCGGTTTCGTCAGGTAGGCGGAGGCACCGAAGGAGAGCAGACGCTGGATCTGCCGCGGCATCGCATCGGCGCTGATCACGACGACCGGGATCGTCGCGGTGGTGGGATCTGCCCGGAGCTCCCGGAGCACGTCCACGCCCGGGAGGTCGGCCAGGTTCAGGTCGAGCAGGATCAGGGTCGGTCGGTACCGGCGTGCGAGCTCGACGCCGATCCGACCCTGCATCGCCGGAACCACCTCGACCTCGGGTCGCTGTTCGAGAACTCTTTCGACCAGCGCGAGGTTCGCCGGGTTGTCCTCGATGTGCAGCACGACCATCTTGTCCTCGACGTCGTCGAGGTCGGAGGCATCCCGGCGAGCAAGCACCCCGAGCGGACTCTCCACGACCGGGAGCTCGACCCAGAACGTGCTCCCGCGCCCGGGCGTGGTGTCGACATCAAGCCGCCCCCCCATCGCTTCGGCCAACCCGCGCGAGAGAGCCAGACCCACGCCGGTTCCCTCGATCAGGGTCTGCTCGGCGCCGAGGCGCTCGAACGGAGCGAACAGCAGCTCGCGGTTCTCCGGCGCGATCCCGGGACCGGTGTCGGTCACCTGGATCCGCAGCACGCCGCTGCCCGGTTGTACGCAGCTGACCGAGACCGAGCCCCCCTGCCGGTTGTACTTGATGCCGTTGCCCAGCAGGTTGAGCATGATCTGCTTGAGCCGCTGGCGATCGGCGAACACGTAGCAGTCAGGCTCGTCGTCGGTCCCGGCCATGAGATGGATGGACCGCTCGTCCGCGAGAGGACGCACGAGCGCGACGGCTGCATCGATCACCTCGCTCACGAGCACGGGCTCCGGGCTCAGCGAGAGCCGCCCCGATTCGATCTGGCTGATGTCGAGGATCTCGTTGATCAGGTCGAGCAGGTGCGATCCACCCTTGGCGATCTGTCCGACGTTGTCGATCTGTTCCGGGCTGAGGTCGTCCATCTCCAGCAGCTGGGCGAACCCGAGCACCGCGTTCAGGGGCGTTCGCAGTTCGTGGCTCATCCGCGAGAGGAACTCGCTCTTCGCCTTGTTGGCTCGCTCCGCCGACCTTTGGGCGTCCTGCAGCAGTCGGGTGCGCTCAGCGACGAGGCTCAGTGCGTACGCCCGGCGCCTGATCAGGGTCTCGATCAGCAGGCCGAGGATGATCGCCATCCCCACACCGGCGCCGGCCATGAGCCACGGAAAGGCCCGCGCCTGGGTTCCGATCAGCGGCGTCCGCGCTGCGACTGCCAGCGACCAGGTGTCCGCACCGACCTGGAACTGCTTGACCACGACCTTGCTGCCCGCACCCGGGACGCTGCCCGAGACCAGCACCTCCTGTCCCGGAGCGACAACCCGACCTGCGTACACGGCTACGTTCAGTTCCCGGAACGGTGACTCGGCAGCCGTCGGCGCCGGAGTGGCCGCAGCCACGACCGAGTCGATGAGCGCGACCTGGGTGGGATCCAGTGCGCCGGCCAGAGCCAGGATCAGGTGCTTGGCGCCCGCCACCGTGGTGACTCCGGCGACCATGTCGTGCGCGACCTGCGCGCGGGCAGCGACGGCGGCCGCGACGGGATCGAGGGACGATCCGCGAGCAGGTGCGTGACCGCCGGCCGCGAGGACAACCTTGAAACCGCTGGCGACCCGATGGACGATCGCGACCGTCGTGGTTCCTCCAACGGTCGCTGTCGCGGTGACTGCGCCGAAAGTCTTCGCACCTGCGGGAGTCGAGGCAGCGTTCTCGGCGACGAGAAGGAGGGAGTGGGTGTCGGCCAAGGTGACCGTCAGGAATGAGGCCAGCTCACTGGCTCGCTCACTGAGCAGCTGACCTTCCTGGCGGTTCGAGCCGTTGGCCGAGACAAGGGCCACCGTCACGGACGCGGACGCGACGACCAGGGCGACGACCGGGGCGACGACACGGCCCCATTTCAGTCGCGGACGCGCTCGTTCAGGACCGCTCTCCCGGCCCTTGCCGCGCTCTCCCCCATGAGTTCCCATGCTCGACCTTCTTGTTCCAGGCGCCGAGTCGCCCCCGCAGAGCTCTGCCTGAAATGGACGGTACGCCGGAAATAGTCCTATGCCTACCGTTTGCCCGATTAAGGTTCCAAATTTTGCCGACCCCGCGCTCCGATCCGACTGGCGTGGCAGGCTCGGCCTGTCCCAGGTCCGAGGAATGGCGGTTCGCCCATGAAGATCGCAGTCGCAGGCGGGACCGGCATGGTCGGGGCGATGGTCGTCGACCAGCTCAAGGCCCGCGGTCACGAGCCCGTCGTCCTGGCGCGTGCCGCCGGGGTCGACCTGGTCACCGGAGGCGGCCTCGAGGACAAGCTCGACGGCGTCGAAGCCGTCGTCGACGTGACCAGCACCGCGACCATCTCGGCCAAGGTTGCCACCGAGTTCTTCACCACAACGACCGGCCACCTGCTCCAGGCCGGGTACGCCGCCGGCGTACGGCACCACGTGCTGCTCTCCATCGTCGGTATCGATGTCACGCCGTTCGGCTACTACGTCGGCAAGCTCGCCCAGGAGGAGCTGGTCAAGGACGGCAAGGTCCCGTTCACGATCATCCGCGCCACCCAGTTCCACGAGTTCGCCGAGCAGATGATCGAGCGCTCCAGAGTCGGCCCGGTCCTGGTCGTGCCACGGATGAGGTCGGCTCCGATCGCGGCAGCCGAGGTCGCGGCACTTCTTGCCGACGTCGCGCTCGGAGTGCCTCGGGGGATGGCGCCCGAGGTCGGCGGTCCGCGCACCGAATCGGTGCCGGACATGACCCGACGGCTGCTCCGCAAGCAGGGCTCGAGGCGGCCGGTCCTCACCGCGCGCCTCGTCGGGAAGGCCGGCCGGGCGATGGCGACCGGCGCCCTCATCCCGGCGAACCCCGGGACGGTCGGAATCCAGACGTACGACGAGTGGCTGGAGCAACGGTGATCTCTCCGCTGCGCATCACCAGCCTGCGCCCCGAGATGCTGCGCGTCTGGGTCCCGCGGGTCTATCTCGGCTTCGCGGTGATCCTCGTGCCGTGGTCCGCCTACCTGGCCGTCAGCCTCCCCGAGCGCAGCCTGAGCCTGCACTATCGCAACACCTGGGTCGGCTTCAACGTCGCGCTCATCATCGTGCTGGCGCGCCTCGCCTGGCTGGCCCACCGGCGTGACCCCAGGGTGATCCTCACCGCGGCGACAGGTGCCACGTTGTTGCTCACCGACGCCTGGTTCGACGTCACGACAGCCGCCGTCGGTGCGGCCCATGTCCAGGCGCTGCTCTCGGCGGTCTTCCTGGAGATACCTGCCGCCATCGTGAGCGGTGTCCTGGCGCGACGAGGCATCACCACCCTGGCCGAGCGTGCCCAGCATGCTCCGCCCGACCAAATCTGACTGTTCACCTCTCGGCTGCCCGGAGTTCGATGTATTTCCGCCCCCGGAATGGAACGTTCCACTCGTCCATCCAGGGGAAGGAACCCTCGCTGTGCCCACTCACCTCCGCAAGCTGCCCGCCGTCGTCGCAGGCGTGCTCGTCCTCACGGCTGCCGGAGCAGCTGTCGCCGGCCACGTCACCAACAACTGGCCGTACTCGAACTCGCACGGTCGCACCTACACCCTCGCTGCCGTGGGCGACATCGCCTGCGAGCCCACCACCGCCGAGAACACGCCGACGCCCTCGGCGCTCAAGTGCGGCAGCCCGAGCCTCGGCGGCTTCCAGCAGAGTTCGCGACGGCCAAGCAGGCCGCCGGCATGCAGCCGGACGCCGTCGCCCTGCTCGGCGACGAGCAGTACGAGGTCGGCAAGCTCAGTGACTTCGAGAACTCGTTCGAGCAGGCCTGGGGCGGCCTGAAGATGCTCGAGCGCCCGGCACCGGGCAACCACGAGTACTACGCGTACACCAAGAAGGGCGACAACGAGGCAGCCCAGAACGGCACCGGCTACTTCGGGTACTTCAACGGACACGACCAGACCGGTACGCCGAACTCCCAGGGCCAGGCTGGCGACGACACCGCCGGCAACCAGGGCTGGTACTCCTACGACCTCGGCAACTGGCACATCATCTCGCTGAACGTCGAGTGCGGCTCGGCGCCGTTCAACAACGACTGCTCGACGACCGACGGCGGCCTGCTGTCACAGGAGACGCAGTGGCTGTCGGACGACCTGCAGAACAACACCAAGCCCTGTACGATCGCGTACTGGCACCAGCCGGCCTTCAGCGCGACGACGGCAGCGACCAGCACGATCCCGGCCAGCGCGCCAGGTGCCGGTGGAGCCGAAGGACTGGCATCGGACGCGTGGTGGAAGCTCCTCTACAACAACCACGCGACGCTGATCCTCAACGGTCACGAGCACGCGTACGCGCGGTTCAAGCCGATGGACCCCGCCGGCAACTACGACCCGACGAACGGTATCCCCGAGTTCATCGTCGGTAGCGGCGGCGAGGCTCTGGACACCCTGGCGACCAACGCCGACGGAAGCTACGCGAACCCGAACGTGGTCACGGCGCAGGCATCCGCCTACGGCGTGATGAAGCTGACCCTGAAGCCGGGCGGCTACGCCTGGGACTACCAGCCCACGCTGGCCGGGGCCGGGTTCGGATCGAGCGCGCTGGACTACAGCGACTCGGGCACGGGTAGCTGCAACGGCTAGTGCGCAGGGCCGGTCGGCTCCGACATCGACCGCGACGCCAGCACCGAGGCGTCGCGCAACCGACAGGTTGACGTCGGAGCCGACCGACCGCGCAGCACGTGCTCACCCTCGGAGATCCAGTACGCACGCTCCGCCTCGTCGGCCTGCTCGACCGACGTGGCGGAGGCGAGCACGTGACCGGGCACGCCTTTGGCCAGGTCGCAGAGTCGCGCCGCCGAGTTCACCGAGTCGCCGATGACGGTGTACTCGAACCGCGACTCCTCGCCGATGTTGCCGGCCACGACTTCCCCCGTCGCCACGCCGATCCCGGCCTCGATCGCAGTGACCTCGGTCGCGAGGCGGGTCGCGATCCGCCGGGCGGCGTGCAGCGCCGCGGTGGCATGGCCGGACTGCTCGACGGGTGCCCCGAAGATCGCCAGTGCGGCGTCGCCCATGAACTTGTTGACGAAGCCACCCTGAGCGTCGACCTCGGAGACGACGACCGCGAGGAAGCGGTTGAGGGTCTCGACCACCTCGGACGGTGCCCGTTGCGTCGCGTAGGCCGTCGACCCGATCAGGTCGATGAACAGGACTGACGCCACCCGTGCCTCACCGCCGAGCACGACCTCGCCGGCTGCTGCGGCCGCAGCGACCTCCTTGCCCACGTGGCGGCCGAACAGGTCGCGGATGGCCTCCCGCTCCCGCAGCCCGCGGGCCATGTCGTTGAACCCGGCCTGCAACAGCCCGAGCTCGGTCCCGTCGAAGACCGTCACCTCGGCGTCGAAGTCACCCTTGCGGACCCGACCCAGGGCATAGCGGACCGACGCGATCGGCGCGACCACCGCGCGGGCGTTCAACACGGTGACCAGCAGGCCGAACACGAGCACGACGCCCGAGAGCACGAGCCCGATGATCGCCAGCCTGTCCCGCGACATCTCGTGGCTGGTCAGCGCGACGATCGTCGTCGTCGCCAACCCGACCACCGGCGCCGCGGTGCCGATCCCCCAGAAGAGCAGCATCCGGGCCTGGACCCCGGTCATGCCACGACGTCGGTGCGCCTGGCCGGTCAGCGCCTGCGCTGCGATCGGGCGCAGCGCGAACTCTGCCTGCAGGTAGGCGATCGTGCTGACCACCATGCCGCTGATCAGGATCGCGAACGCCGTCCCGAAGGCGCGCGCCGGCTGCAGGACCAGTGCCTGGGTCGTGAAGACGACGAGCCCGCCGAACCAGAGGCCGCCCTGGATCAGCGTCAGCCGGATCGGCGTACGAAGTGCGGTACGGCGGTCCTTCGCCGTCGGCGTCCGACCCTCGATCGCCCAGCGCAGTCCGCGCAGGCTGCTGATGGTTCCCCAGAAGCCGCCGACCAGCACCGCGACGCCAACGTAGGTCGGAACGGTGATCGCCAGGCTGACGATGCTCGCGTGGTTCAGCGCCCTGGTCGGGAGCACCAGGGCGGAGATCACGAACACGACGCCCGCCCCGACCAGGTGGGTGGTGACCAGCATCGTGGTGAGCAGCAGCTGGAGCCGGACCCGCAGCCGCTTGGGCGACTGGTTGGTCGACCCGAGCAGGACAGACCCGAAGGGTGCGTTCCGGCGGGCGCTCACGGGCGACATCATCGCAGTGCCGACCTTCTTTTGGACGGATCGCACAACCCGGCGACGGACAACCCGTGCACCGCGAACAAGCACGCCGCCCGAGTTCGGGCACAGACTCGTCCCATGACGCAGACCGAGGTCCTCGAAGTACTGTCCCCCGCCGACGGACGCATCGCCGGCACCGTCCCGGTGATGGAGGCCGACGCGATCGCCGCCCGGGCCGCCGAGCTCCGCGCCGCCCAGGTTGCCTGGCACCAGCTCGGCGCCGACGGACGGGCGCCGTGGTTCGCGGCGTACCGGGACTGGCTGCTCGACCACGCCGGTGAGCTGACCGACCTCCTCCAGCTCGAGACCGGCAAGGTCAGGCACGAGGCAGCGATGGAGGTCGGGATGGCCGCCGACCTGATCAACTACTTCTCGAAGATCGCCGGCGGCGCGCTGGCCACCGAGCAGCGCAAGCCGCACAGCATCATGAGCGCCGCCAAGCGGCTCAGCGTGAGCTACCAGCCGCACCAGCTGGTCGGCGTGATCACGCCCTGGAACTTCCCGATCACAGGACCGTTCATGGACGTCACCCCCGCACTCGCGGCCGGCTGCGCCGTCCTGGTCAAGCCGTCCGAGGTGACCCCGCTCTCGCTCGTCGCGGCGCTGGAGGGCTGGCGCGAGATCGGTGCTCCCGATGTCTTCGCCGCCGTCACGGGCGCCGGCGGCGCCGGTGCCGCGCTGGTCGACGTCGTCGACTACATCCAGTTCACCGGGTCGACGGCGACAGGCCGCAAGATCGCCGTACGGGCTGCCGAGCGCCTGATCGGCTGCAGCCTGGAGCTCGGTGGCAAGGATCCGATGATCGTGCTCGCCGACGCCGACATCGAGCGGGCCGTCAACGCGGCTGCGTGGGGCGGACTGTTCAACTCCGGCCAGGTCTGCGTCTCGGTCGAGCGCGTCTACGTCGAGGCCCCGGTGTACGCCGACTTCGTCACCCGCCTGGCCGCCAAGGTTGCCGATCTGCGCCAGGGACCCGGGCCGCTCGGCAGCACCGACGTCGGGTCGATGGCCACCGCCTCGCAGGTCGACATCGTCGAGCGCCACGTCGACGAGGCCGTTGCGTCCGGTGCCCGCGTCCTCACCGGCGGGCGTCGGGTTCCGGGTGGCACCGCGTTCGAGCCGACCGTGCTGGTCGACGTCGACCACACGATGTCGTGCATGCGCGAGGAGACGTTCGGCCCGACGATCCCGGTGATGAAGGTCGCTGACGCCGAGGAAGCCGTCCGGCTGGCCAACGACTCGGCGTACGGCCTCTCGGCCTCGGTCTGGAGCCAGGACGAGGCCCGTGCGCTCGACATCGCCGCCCGCCTCGACGCCGGCGCGGTCAACGTCAACGACGTGCTCGCCAACCTGTTCTCCTTCACGCTGCCGCACGGCGGCTGGAAGGAGTCCGGGATCGGCAGCCGGTTCGGGGCGGAGGCGGCGATCCGCAAGTACTGCCGGGCCAAGGCGATCACGACGCCGAAGGTCGCGCCGAAGAACGAGTTGATGTGGTACCCGTACACCAAGACTCGCAGCACAGTGGTTCACCGCATGCTGCGGGCTCTCGCGGGTCGCGGCAAGCGCCGGATCGGGAAGGTCGGCTAGTGCCGGACACGGCCCTTAGACAGCGAGCTGGCTGAACGCGCTTCGGTGGAACACCAGCGGGCTGCTGGTGTCACTCTGGTCGACGGCGTGCAACTCGAGGAGTACGACCATGTGGTCGCCTGCTTCGACCTCGGAGTAGATGGTGCAGTCGAACCGGGCCAGACCCTCGTCCAGGGTGACAGCCCCGTCCTCGCTGACGCGGATCGGGACGCCGTCGAACCGGTGGGCGGGCTCGCCGGCCAGCTGGCGGCAGACCGAGTGCTGGGTCGCGGCCAGGACCGTGACCCCGACGTGCGGCGAGCGGCGCAGGTCGGGCCAGGTCTTGGAGGTCCGGGCGATCGAGAAGGACACCAACGGCGGGTCGAGGCTGACACTGGTGAAGGAGCTCGCCGCGAGACCGACGAGCTCACCGTCGACCTCGGCCGCAACCGCGACAACTCCACTGGGGAAGATGCCGAATGCCTCGCGCAGCGCTGCCGGATCCAGGTCCTGGTTCGTGACGAGCTCGGTCATGCCGACACAGTCCTTCCCGTCACCAGTGCCTCCACCACGGGTCGGGTCGCGGCGAGCCAGGCCGCGTAGGCAGCAGGATCGTCGTACGCCGAATCGAGGACGAACAGCCCGCGGCCGGGCACGGTCGCGCCGAGCTCGGTGAGCACCGGGCGCAACGAGAGCTCCGGGGCCAGCGCGTGCGCCGGCGAGGCGCCGAGCATCAGCGGTACCGCGACGCCGGACAGTCCGCTCCCGCCGGCGAACCGGTCCAGGAACAGCTTGAGCAGGCCGGTGAACGTGCCTTTGTACGTCGGGCTCGCCACCACCACGAGGTCTGCGCCACCGACCTGCTCGACCAGGGCCGCCACTGAGGGCGCACTCGGTTCGAGCAGGTCCGCCCCGAGCGTCGCGAGGTCCACAACGTGGTCGGGCTCGGCACCGCTCAGCTCGCGCGCCAGGAAGGTGGCGGCCTCGAGGGTTCGGCTCAGCGGCTTCGGATTGCCCACGACCACGGCGGTACTCATGCTGCTCCCTCCCCGCCCGCTCACGCTCCGGCCGAAGCGCGGGAGGACCCGGCATACAGGGACTCGGGGCGCGGGAGACCGTAGTGCTCCCGCAAGGTCGAGCCGACGTAGTCCTCGCGGAAGATTCCACGCTCCTGCAACAGCGGGACCACCTTCGCTGTGAAGGCGTCGAGCAGCTGCGGGTACAGCGGCGGCATCACGTTGAATCCGTCGGCGGCGTTGCCGGTGAACCAGTCGGTGATGATGTCTGCCACCTGGGTCGGCGTACCGGCGACGACGTTGTGCCCGCGACCGCCGGCCAACCGGTGCAGGAGCTGACGCAGTGTCGGACGCTCTCGCTCGACGATGTTCGCCACCACCTGGAGCCGCGAGCGGTTGTTGTCGAGGACGTTGCCGGCGAGGCCGAAGGTGTCGGCCGGAACAGCCTCGTCCAGCTTGAGGTGGGCGATCGACCTGCCGCTGAGCTGCTCGAGCTGCGCGATGCCGTACTCCGGCACCGTCAGGGAATTGACGTACCCCTCGAGCTCCCGGGCCTCCTTCTCGGTGTCGCCCAGGAACGCGCTGATCCCCGGGAGCACCTTGACGTGGTCCGGGTTGCGACCCAGCTTCACCGCACGGCTCTTGATGTCGGCGTAGAACGCCTGCGCGTCCCCGATGGTCTGGTGCGCGGTGAAGATCGCTTCGGCGTTCCGGGCGGCGAAGGCCCTGCCCTCGTTGGAGGACCCGGCCTGGACATAGACCGGACGTCCCTGGGGGCTGCGGGGAGCGGCAAGAGCGCCCTCGACCTGGTAGTGCCGGCCGATGTGGTTGATGTTGTGCACCTTGTCCACGTCGAAGTAGCGACCGCTCTCACGGTCGACGAGGATCGCGTCGTCCTCCCAGCTGTCCCACAGCTTGGTGACGACGTCGACGAACTCCTGCGCTCGTGCGTACCGCTCCTCGGGCGAAGGGATCTCCTTGAGGCTGAAGTTCCGGGCCACCGCATCGGACTGGGTGGTCACGATGTTCCAGCCGGCCCGTCCACCCGAGAGGATGTCGAGGGAGGAGAACAGGCGTGCCAGGTTGTACGGCTCGTAGAACGTCGTCGACGCCGTGGCGATGAGACCGATCTTCGACGTCTTGGCTGCGATCGCCGACAGCCGGGTGATCGGCTCGATGTGCGAGGCAGGACGGTACGCCGTGGCTGACCAGAGGCCGGGTGCGTCGGCGAAGAAGATGCCGTCGAGCTTGGCTGCCTCGGCCTTCTGGGCAAGTTCGGTGTAGAAGTCGATGTCGAGTGCTCGTTCAGCCGACGACTCCGGGTGCCGCCAGGACGCTTCGTGGTGGCCGGTGTCGTGCAGGAACGCGTTGAGGCTGAGCTTCCGAGACTGCGTGGTCATGAGATTTCTCCTTGAGGGGTTGTCGATCAGACGGGACGCCAGCGCGAGAACCGGCGTTCGAGCAGGACGAGGCCATAGCTGACAGCCAGACCCAGCAACGTGGTGGTGAGGATGGCGGCGTACATCTGCGGGATCAGGAAGTTCTGCTCGGTGTAGTTGATGAGGAATCCGAGACCGGCCGTGGCACCGACCAGCTCGGCCGCGATGAGCACGAGGATGGCCGCGGCACCGGAGATCCGGATGCCCGTGAAGATCGTGGGAACGGCAGCCGGGAACACCACCTTGCGGAACGTCGCCGACGGGCTCAGTCCCAGGACCTTCGCGGACCGCAGCAGCTGCGGGTCCACCGTGGCCACTCCGGTGATGGTGCTCAGCAGGATCGGGAAGAAGCAGGCATAGATGATGATCGCGATCTTCGAGCTCTCACCGATCCCGAGGATGAGGGTGAACACCGGCAGCAACGCGAGGGCGGCGGTGTTCCTGAAGACCTCCAGCGGCGGGGTGAGCACCTCGCGCACCGGGCGGTACCAGGCGATGGCCACTCCGGTCGGGATCGCGGTTGCGATCGCGATGGCGAACCCGATCCCCGACCGCAGCACGCTGGCGCGCAGGTTCCGCTCGAGCTCGCCACTCTTGGCCAGATCCCACCACGCAGCGAGCACCGTGTGCAGCGGAGGCAGGAAGTAGCTGTTGACGAGACCGAGGCGCGGCACGAACTCCCAGACCAGGGCCAGGATGACCACGCCGAGGAGGCCGCGGCCGACCCGACCCAGGCGGGTGACGTACGACGACACGTGCGTGGCGCGGGCCGACGCCTGCTGCCGTGGGTTCAGGCCCGGCTCGGTGCGCTCCTCCAACAGGCTAGGCAACGGAAGCCACCTCCACCCTGACCGACCGGGGCGCCGACCGCTGCTCACGCAACAGGCTCCAGATCTCGTGCCGGTACGCCGCGAACTCACGGGTGCCGCGGATGTCCTCCGCTGCCTCTCCCGAGCGATCAAGACGCACATCCACGACCGTGTGGATGGTTCCGGGTCGGCTGCTCATCACCGCGACCCGCTCACCGAGGAACACGGCCTCCTCGATGTCGTGGGTGATGAACACGATGGTGGTAGCGGTTCGCCGCCAGATGTCGATGAGCTCTTCCTGGAGGCGCTCGCGCGTCTGGGCATCCAGCGCGCCGAACGGTTCGTCCATCAACAGCACCCCCGGCTCGTAGGACAGCGACCGAGCGATCGCCACCCGCTGCTTCATGCCTCCGGAGAGTTCGTGCGGATAGCGGTTGGCGAACTCCGTGAGACCGACGAGATCGAGGTACTCGAGGGCGCGCTCGGCACGCTCGGCCTTGCTCCAGCCACCGACGGCCTCGAGCGCGAACTCGATGTTGGCCTGGGCCGTGCGCCACGGCAGCAGCGTGTACTGCTGGAACACGATGCTCCGGTCCGGACCCGGCCCGGTGACCGGTCGCCCGTCCACGCTCACGCTGCCCGAGGTCGGCTTGGTGAGCCCGGCGATCAGATCGAGCACCGTGGACTTGCCGCATCCCGACGGCCCGACCAGCGTCACGAACTCGCCGGCCCGCACAGTGAGGTTCGCCCCGTCCAGTGCGACGAAGTCCCGCTTGCGTTTGTCGTCGTTGCCGCGGACCTGGAAAACCTGTCCCACGTCTCGTAGATCGATCTGCGCACTCATCGCTCAGCCCTTCGCCAGGTCGTTGTACTGGTTGGTGTAGATCTCGCTGTTCTTGAGGGTGTCCTTCACCGTGCCGCGACCCTTCAGCCAGTCGACCCAGATCGAGAAGTCGTTGCTGCCGATGGCAGCGGTCGTGGGCGTGGCCACCCCGGTGGTGCCGGACCAGTTCTGGTCCACCGCCTGCACGTAGCTGCTGTAGCCGTGGTGGGTCAGCCAGGCGTCATAGACCTTCAGGACGCTCGCCCGGTCGTGGCTCTCGATGTAGGCCACGGCCTTGGCGATGCCCGTCACGAGCTCACGTGAGGTCTTCGGGTTGTTCTTGAGGAAGTCGTCGGTGAGCGAGACGCCGCCGCCGTTGTACGGACCGATCACGTCGGTGTCCTTGACCAGGGTCTTCACCTTCAGGCCCGTGGCTGCCACCGCTCGCAGCTGGCCACTCCCCACGGACGCCGCATCAACCTGGTGCTGCTGAAGCGCCTGGAACATGTTCAGCGGCGGGAGCGGTACCAGCGTCACCTGCTTGATCTGGTCGGCAGTGAGACCGCTCTTCTGGAGCCAGACGTCGATGATGGCCTCGGAGTTGGCACCGAGCGTGTTGACCGCGACCTTCTTGCCGATCAGGTCCTTGGCCGTCGTGATCGGCGATCCCTGCAGCGTGACGAGCGCCGAGCTCGTCTTGGCGTTGGAGCCGTACGTCGACACCACGGCCTTGATCGGAGCTCCGCTGGCGACGACCTGCGCGATCGCGCCGAAGAAGGCGCTCGAGCTGATGTCGACCTGGTGGCTGACCAGCGCCTGGAGGCTCTGCGGCCCCCCGGTCACGTCGCCGACCTTGTCCAGCTTCAGTCCCTTGAGGTAGCCGAGGGCGTCGGCCAGCTGGAGCACATCGACGGTCCCCGAGTAGGACTGGTAGCGGATGGTGGTCGCCTCGCCGCTCTGGCTGCTGCCGCAGGCGGCCAGCGAGGACAGGGAGGCGAGCGAGAGGGCAACGGCCGCGGCGAGACGGACCCGGGCGGAGGTACGGGTGATCATGGGAGGACTCTCTTTTGACACGCGTCGAGGCGTGGTGATGGGCGTTGAGTGGCGTGCGGGCACGCCACGACCGAAGGACCTTCTCGGCGGAAGGGAGGCTCGGACGGCCTCAGCGACTCCTCAGCGACACATGCCGGAGGAGACGCGGCACAGGTCCACGTGACGGCGGCTGGTCAAACGCAGCAACATCCCGATCCCCTCCCGCCTGCTCCTGTGCACCGGTCGAATCCGATGCATCTTGTTGTAAGACTATAAAGATAGTACAGATTCAGTACAAGTCCAAACCGGAGACCCGCGAGTGCGTCATCGACGAACGATCAGACAGGAGAGGACGTCAGGCTGCGTGCGAAGCCGACCAGGTGGGTCGCGACCAGGTCTGGGCGCGTCACCTGGGAGCAGTGTCCGCAGTCGTCCAGGACGAGGAGCTCGGCAGAAGGCACCATCGCCTTCAGGACGGCCGCGCCGGAGACCAGGGTGAGTCGGTCGTGGCGTCCCCAGATGATCAGGCATGGCACGGTGACGGCTGCGGGGGCAACCGCGCGGATCTCCTGGAGCAGGTCCGGCGCCGTACCCAGGATCCGCTTCACGTCGGCGCGCGTGCGGAACTGGTCGCCGGCAGCGCGCGCGATGCCCGGCAGGACCCGGGAGCCGCCACCTGCCGCGGCCCAGGCGAAGCCGGTCGCCACCATCGTGCGGAAGGTGTTCATCGGCACGACCGGGACGAACAGCAGCGGGTTCAGCTGGTGGAAGCGCTCGAGGAGGTCGACGAACCAGGCGTGCCCGTACCCGGCCGGAGACACCGGAACGACCCCCGCAACAGCCGTGTTCGGGTCCTGGCCGGCCCTGATGGCGAGGACGCCGCCGAGGGAGTTGCCGACGACGATCGGCGCGACCCCGTCCACGGTCCAGTGCTCGACCGCCGCCGTCACGAATTCGTCCAGCTGGGGCAGCGCGGCACCCGAACCGGCCGGAGCAGCCTCGCCGTACCCGGGGAGGTCGAGTGCGACGGCCCGACCGCCAGCCGCCTCGAGCTCTGCCAGCACGGGAAGCCAGGTGCCGGCGTGGTCACCGAAGCCGTGCAGCAGCAGGAACACGGGACCGTCGCCCAGGACCTCGAGGGCGCGGGTGCGCCAGCGGGCGATCGTCGGGTGGCTGACGGTGACGGCGTCAGAACGGCTCGATGTCACTGACCCTCCACCGGCCGTTCTGCTTGACCAGGGACACGTGCACCCGGTTCTGGCTGACGTCGAGGGGGTCGCTGGCCTTCTTGTCCTTGCTGGAGACCAGGACCTGGTCGAGGAAGACGAGGACGGTCGCGCGACCGTTCTGGATCGTCCCGATGATCCCGGCACCCCGGACCAGCGCGCTCGTGATCGCCTGCTTCTGGGTCGCCATCGTCCGGGTCGTGGCGTCGAACGTCGTCCGGAACTTCGTCGCGAACGCCGGCGTCATCAAGGCGGTGCCCCTGGCAAGCGAGGTGTCGAGCGAGCGGTAGTCGTACGACAACGCGATCGGCAGCGCCTTCGTCGCAGCCTTCACCGCGGCGATCGCGTCGGCGCTGCCGACGGTCCCGACCCGATAGCTGCCGTCCGCGTTCAGCTTCGGCGTGACGGTCGGCGCCGGAGCCGACGAACCGCACCCGGCCAGGGTCACCAGGAGCAGCCCGGCCACCAGCACGTGCTTCTTCACCTCGATCACCCGACCTGGTCCAGGCCGGAGACGAGCCAGCGGTCGCCGACCTTGGTCAGGATGATCCGCGCGCGATAGCGATCCACCGAGTTCGTGCCGGCACTCGCGCCGGTCGTCCCGGTGGTCGTCGTGACGTCGACGCCGATCAGCACCTGGCCGTGGGTCTTGTCGAAGAACTCGACAGCGGCGCCGTCTTTGGGGATCGTCGCGGTCACGACCAGCTGCTTGCTGGTCACTCCGCTGATCACCTCGGCACGCCGGGCGGCGTACTGGTTCTTGAAGGTGCCGGTCGCCAGCGCCAGGACCCGGCTCACGTCCGCGCTCGCGTGCCGGTAGTCGAGGCTGAAGAAGTTCGTGGCCTCCTGCCGGGCAGCGACCAGCATGCCCGGGTCGACTCCGGCGCTTCCGCCACCGCCGAACGAGCATCCGCCCACGGCGCAGGTAGACAGGACGAGGGCGGGCAGAACCAGCCGGGCCAGCCATCGGGGTCCAGCGGTCATTCAGCGCCCTCCATCGGGCTGTTCATCAACCAGGCCAGGCCGGCAGGGCCGGTCGGCGGCGTCGGAGTGTTCGAGCCATTGACACGGTACGAGCCATCGGGGCTTGCGACGACGCCCGACACCGGGTCGTAGAGCGCCAATCCGTAGCCGGGAGCCACCCGCGGCGAGTCGGTCGTCGTCCCGATCACGTTCTGGGCACCCCGGACCAGTGGCGTGTTCGGGTCGGTCGGCTTCGCGGTGCACTGCGCGTTGTAGTTCACCGGGCTGTCACGGGTCTCCTTCGCGCCACCCTTCAGCGGGATGCCGTTGGGGGTGTACTTGACCGTGCCCTGGTAGCCCTGGGTGCACGGGAAGTACGGCGCGGTCGGCGGCAACGGCAGCTGCAACGAGAGGTAGGCGCTGTAGATCGGACGGCCCTCGGCGTCGTACCGGCAGGTCGCCTGCACCGGCACGCCGGTCTTCGGGTTGTACGACCCGCAGCGACGGACGCCGGTGGCGCCGACCTCGAGTACGTACGGGAAGATCACCAGGGTCTTGCGGATCGCGGGGATGTGATCGCTCGCGACGGTGGTGACCGAGACGAGCTGGTTGAGCAGGACCGGCAGGGCCGCCTGGTTGTCGGCGAGCAGGTTGCTGACCTGCGTGCCGGCCCTGATGCCGTTGACGAAGAGGGAGTCGAACGAGCCGTCGATCGAGCGCAGCTGTGCGGTCAGGCTGCCCAGCGACTTCAGGTACGACGTGGTCTGCGGGCCCTCGGCAACCTGGGTGCCCAGGACCGTGCTGGCATCGGTGATCAGGGTGTTCAGGCTGTCGGCACTCATGAGCGACGCCTTCGTGAGCCTGTCGGTGTTGTCGATCAGGTGTCCCAGGGTGCCGCCGACGCCGTCGAGGCCGGTGGAGAGCTCCTTCATCACCGTGGCCAGGTCGTTGGCCGGGATCGAACCGGCCAGGGAGTCCAGGTCGCCGAGCAGCTGGGCCACGTCGATCGGTGCGGACGTCCGGTCCATCCCGATCACGTCGCCTGCGGCGAGCATCGGCCCGCCGGCACTCTTCGGCTCCAGCTCGACGTACTGCTCACCGATGGCTGACTTGTCACCGATCGCGGCGGTGACGTCCTTCGGGATCTTCACCCCGTGGTCGAGCGCCAGGACGACGGTCGTCCCGGTCCCGGGCCCCGGGACGATCTGGCTCACCGACCCGACCCTGGTGCCGAGCAGGTCGACGTCGGCGCGGGCGTAGATACCGCCCGCGGTCCGGAACTGCGCCTTGACGTCGAAGCTCGGCGCGAACACCGTCGAGACGTGGAAGTAGGCGACTGCGCCGTAGCTCACGGCCAGCACCGTCACCAGGGTGAAGGCGATCAGCTGGATGCGGGTCAGCATGGTGGTCATGGCGTGCCTCCCAGCAGCGAGTTCAGGAGGTTGCCGAGGCCACCGGTGATCGGCTGGAGGATGCCGGCCAGAGGGTTGCTCGGCACCGTTGCTGCGCCGCTCGTGACCGGCGTCGGGGAGGACGCGCCGATCGGAGCCTGGGTGTTCAGGCCGAGCAGGTGGTTGAGCAGATCGACATCGATCTCGACCGTTCCGTAGAAGCCGGCGAAGTCGCCCTTGATCGTCGACAACCCGTTGGCAGGGAACGGGAAGGTCGCAATACGCCCGAGGCTGAGCGCGAGCTCGTCGCCGGCCTTGCTCAGCTGTGAGAGGACCGGGGCGAGGTGCTTGAGGTCCGCGACCGTGTTCGCCCGGGTCGCGTTGATCAACGGGACGGCGGTCGAGGACAGGTCCGAGAGCTTCTGCAGGGTGGCGACCAGCCTGGTGCGCTGGCGATCGAGCACGGCCAGCCCACCGGGGATCGAGTCCAGCGCCTGGGCGATCGTCGCCCGTTGCGCCGCGAGCCGGCTGGTCAGCCGGTCGAGCGAGACCAGTGACGCGGTGATGTCGGAGCGGTGGTCGTTGAACTTCGTGACCACCTTGTCGATCTCGTCGATGCTGCCGGCGACGTTCGACCCGGCGAACGCCGTGTTGAGCTCGCGGGTGATCGTCTCGATACTGCCCAGGCTGCCGCCGTTGAGCACCTGGGACAGGGCCCCGAACACGACCTCGACGTCGGGGTCGGACCGGGCACTGCTCATCGCGAGGACGGCACCGTGCGGCAGCGCCCCGGTCGCCGGGACGCCTTGCGGCGGGTCCAGCGCGACGAAGCGCTCGCCGAGCAGGCTCGTCTCGCTCAGCGACGCCACGACGTTGGCCGGCAGGCTGACGGAGTTGCGGATCCGGCAGACCACCTTGGCGTGCAGGTTCTTGTCCAGCGTCACCGATTCGACGCTGCCGATCACGGTGTCGTTGGCGCGGCAGGTCTCCTTGGCCACCAGGTTCGTGGCGTCGGGCAGGACCACCGTCACCGCGTAGGTGTCCTTGCCGCCGATCGCGCCGGGCAGCGGCAAGCTGCTGGCGCCGTTGTAGGCGCAGCCGCTTGCCACCACGGCGAGTGCCGCGAGCGGGATCCACCTCGTCATGGCATTCACTGCGGACCCACCACCAGGCTGCGGAACGAGGTCGCCCCGGGGGCCGGCGCTGTCACACCGTGCTCGATCGCCATGCTGAGCAGGGCACCGAGGTTGCCCCCGAGTGAGGTCAGCGTCGTGCAGAACGTCGTGAGCTGGACCTGCTGTGCGGCCGGAAGCGCTGAGCACAGGGCCTCGAGCGTGAAGCCGAGCTGGGTGTCGAGGTCGCCCGCGAGGGCTCCACGCAGGTCTGCCGACCCGGTACGCCCGGTGAACGAGCTGAGCCAGGGCTTGCTCGGGTCCCAGTTCGTCGGGATGTAGATGTTCGCCAGGCTGCTCAGGCCGACCGGAGCCAGGGCGAGCAGCTGGGACAGCTCCGTCGTACGACGTGCGAGGACGGCCGTCACGTCGGTGGTCCCCTTGATCGTCGTCCGGATCGCCGCGCGGTTGTCCTTCAGGAACGTCGACACCAGGGCGAGCGCCTGCTGCAGCTGGACCACCGAGCTGCTGATGTCGCCGCGCTGGCCGTTGAGCTGACCGCCGACCCGGGCCAGGTTGGTGACCAAGGCCCTCAGCTCGGCGTCCTTGCCGGCCAGGGTCCCGGTCAGCGCCGCCAGGTTGACCACGGTGGAGTTGATGTCACCGCTGCTGCCGGTCAGGGTGCTGATAGCGCCGGAGAGCTGGCGGATCGTGGTGTTGAACGCCGCGCCGTGACCGCTGATGTTGGCGGCGGTCGCTGCGACCAGCCGGGACAGCGCACCGTCCTTGTTGGCGCCGTTCGGGCCGAGACCGGCGGCGAACTTGTCGAGTGCGCTGTAGGTGTCGTCCAGCTCGACCGGGACAGCGGTGCGATCGAGGCCGAGGTGTGCGTCGTCGGGCAAGGTCGCGCCCGAGGAGTAGGCCGGCGCCAGCTGCACGAAGCGGTCGCCGACGATCGAGGGCGGCACGATCAGCGCGTGCACGTCGCGAGGCAGCGGGACACTCGCGTCGTAGGAGATCTTCACCTGGACCGCCGTGCCGATGACGGTGATCGAGTCGACCGTGCCGACGGGCACGCCGAGCACCTTGACCTTCGCGCCGGCGTACAGGCTGGTGGTGCGGGTGAACGTCGCCGTGAGCGTGCGGTCCTTAGTCCCGCTGGTGCGCACCAGGATGACGCCGGCCAGCACCAGCAGCAGGACGACCAGGCCGGTCAGGATCTTGCGGGTTCCCAGGAAGCTCATGGCGTCACCGCCGCAGGGCCGACCGGGAGACAGGGCTTGTTGCTGTTGTTCTGGGCCTGGTTCAACGCGGACAGGATCGGGTCGAGGATCGCCCCGAGCCCTACCGGGAGCTGGCCGTTCTCGCACAGGGCGAGACCATGCGGCGACTTGATCGTGGTGTCGAAGAAGTGCCCGCTGCCACCCACGTTGACGAACTCGCGACCGTAGACAGCAGCGACGCGGAGCGCCTGGTCCAGGTTCGCCCTGTTGGCGCGCAGCACCGCCAGCACTCCGTTGAGCTTGGCGAGCGCCGGCGCGAGCTGGGCGCGGTTGTCGGTGACCAGGCCGCTGAGCTGGCGCGCCAGCGCGCCGGTCCCGTTGATGATGCTGGTGATCGTCGCCCGACGGCGGTCGAGCTCGGCGAGCACCGTGTTCGTGTCGGTCAGCAGCTGGGCGATGTCCGCGTCGCGCGCCGACACGATGCCGGAGACCTGGCTGGTGCGCTCGAACAGCTCGCGGATCTGCTCGTCGCGCACGGTCACCGATTCCGAGAGACGCGAGAGCCCGCGCAGCGTCTGCGTCATCTGCGGTGCGGTCCGGCTCAGGGTGGTGGCCAGGACGTCGAACGCCTTGGAGACCTCGGCCGTGTCGATCTGCTGGGTGTCGGTGGTCAGCTGCTGGAACGCAGGCACGATGTTGACCGGCGTCGCGGTCCGGGCCAGCGGGATGACCGCGTCCTTCCCGAGACGGCCACCGCCGGCCGGCGTGACGCTGAGGTAGTGCTGGCCGAGCAGCGTCTTGACCTCGATCCCGGCGGTGGTCGAGGTCCCGAGGTCGACTCCCTTGACCGTGAAGGTGACGATCACCCGGGCACCAGGACGCCCTGTAGCGAGCTGGAGGCCGGTCACGGTGCCGACCTTGATGCCGGCGATCCGCACCTCCTCACCGGGCACCAGCCCGGAGGCATCGGTGAACTCCGCCCGGTACTCGGTGCCGTTGCCGAGGAACGGCAACCGCTGGAAGTTGATCGCCAGCGTGAACGCGACGACCATCAGCAGCAGGCCGATCACGGCGATCCGGACCAGCTGCGCATCGGTACGGGGGACGCTCATCCGACACCCCCGCCACAGACGGTGTCGCGCTCGTTGGCAGCGCCGCCGACGTTGCCCAGGTTCACGGTGCCGTTGAGCAGCGTGACGTTGAGCTGCAGGCCGCAGACGTAGAAGTTGAACCAGGACCCGTACGACGCGGTACGAGCCAGCGTGCGCAGGGCGAACGGCAACCTCCGCAGCGAGTGGTCCAGGGTCGCCCGATCGGCGTACAGGCTGGCGGCCACGCTGCCGAGCGACCCGATGCTCGACTTCAGCGGGGCGCGGATCTGTTCCAGCGTGCCCGAGGTCGCCGAGAGCAACCGGTCCAGCGGCGGCAGGCTCGCGCCGATCACGTCGCTCTGGCTGGCCAGTCCCGACATCAGGTTGCGGAACTGGACGATCAGACCGGTGAGCTTCTGGTCGCGGTCCCCCACCGTCTGCAGCACCGCGTCCAGGTTGCCGACGACGCTGCCGATCACGGAGTCCTTGTCGGCGATGGTGTTGGTGAGCTGGGCGGTGTTGCTCATCAGGCTGGCCAGCGAGCCTGACTCCCCTTGCAGCGCACGGACCAGTTCGAAGCTGAACTCGTTGAGACGAGCCGGGTCGAGCGCCCGGAAGAGGGGCTGGAAGCCGTTGAACAGCTCGGTGAGGTTCAGCGCCGGAGTCGTCTGCGCAACCGGGAAGGTCGTACCGGCGCGCGCCTGGCCGCCGGCCCGCGGCGACTCGGCGATGTTGAGGTACCGCTGGCCGACGATGTTCTCGTAGCGGAGCTGCAGCTGGGCATTGGCGTAGACCGGGACCGAGGAGTCGACGCTGAACTCGACCCGCGCCACCTGGTGCCCGCCCGAGCTCACGAGCTTGAGTCCCTTGACCGACCCCACCTCGACACCGGAGACCCGCACCCGGTCTCCCTTGAAGACGCCGGTCGCATCGGTGAACAGGCCGTAGTAGCTGCGCTGCGAGACCAGGCTGATGTTGCCGATCAGGCTGCCCAGCAACCCGATCATCAGCACGGTGACCACGGCGAAGATCGCGACCTTGTAGACCGACGACGGGATCCGGGACTGGAGCTGGCTCACGGGACCGTCACCTGCCCGTCGCCGAGCATCGGCGCGACCAGCAGGTCAGCGAAGCCGGGAACCTCGGCCTGGGGTACGCCGAGCGACTGCGCCGCGAGTGCCCGTGCCAACGCCATCCGGGCTTCGGCGACGGCGGCGCTCGGAGGTGCAGAACTCGCCGCCGCCGAGGAGACGTTGAGGGGCGTGCCCTGGAGCGGCTCCGAGTTCGGAGCCGCGTCCTTGAGCGCGAGGACCTCGTCGGAGAACTGCGGGCAGTGCGGCGCCCACCCCGGGATGTCCGCGGGCAGGACGTTGTTGCTGCCGTCACTGGTCGGGTTGGTCGGCAGGTCGCCGGGGTTCGTGTACGGGCCGTTGTTGGAGATCACGTCGATGATCAGGTTCGTGAACGGACCGCGGGCTCCGATCGCCTGGTCGGACAGGATGCTGAACGTGTGCAGGCCCCTGAGGAAGCACGGAAGCGCGCTGGAGTACTGGTCGAGCAGGGCCAGCACCGGCAACGAGCGACCGGAGAGCCGGATCAGGTTGGCGGTGTTCTGCGCCAGGACCTGCTTGGCCTCGGCTGCGGTGGCGGTCACCTGGTCGAGGAACGACCCGAACTCCTGCTCCTTCGGGATCAGCAGCTCTCGGCTGATCCCGGCTGCCGAGGAAAGCACCTTCAGCAGGTCGGGAGCGCTGTTCGCGTAGATGTCCGCCGTGGCCGAGAACTGACTGATGTCGTGGGTGAGCGTGTCCACGTTCGGGTCGACCTTCACCAGGAATGCCGTCAGCTGGTTGAGGCCGGTGGCCAGCGTCTGGCCGCGCCCGTCGAGCGCCTGGGCCAGGGAGTTCAGGATGATCGAGAGCTGCTGGGGTTGCAGCGCGTCCAGCACGGGGACCAGCTTGGTGAACAGGGCCCCGATCTCGACCGACGTGGTCGACTGCCGGATCACGTCGCCGGCCACCAACCGCGCGCTGTCCGGACTCTTGGGCATCCGCAGGTCGACGAACTTCTCGCCGAAGAGCGTCTTCGGAACGATCGCCGCGTCGATGTTGGCCGGAAGCAGGCCGAGCTTGTCCTTGTCGAGCGCAAGCTTGATGGTCGCCACCCGACCGTTCGAGGAGATGCTGCGGACCTCTCCGACGCGCAGCCCCTGGAACTTCACGTCCGAGTGCGGGTTGAGCTCGAGACCGGCGGCCGTCGTGGTCAGCGTCACCGACGCCGCCGACTGCCAGGGCAGCGCCTTCTCGAAGGCCAGGATGCTGGTAGTGATCATCAGCGCGATCAACGCGAGATAGACCACCCCCGCAACGGGCTTCGAGTGCTGGCGCCAGAAACTCATGACAGGTCAGCCCGCGATCCGAACCGTCGTCGTCGAGCCCCACAGCGCCAGGCTGAGGAAGAAGTCAGCGATCACGATGATCACCAGCGAGAGCCGGACGGCGCGGCCGACCGCGACGCCCACCCCGGCGGGACCGCCCTTGGCCGTGAAGCCGTAGTAGCAGCAGATCATCGTCAGGATGACCGCGAACACCAGCACCTTGATGAACGAGTAGAGAACGTCGATCGGCGGCAGGAAGAGGTTGAAGTAGTGGTCGTAGGTGCCACCGGTCAACCCGTAGTAGTGGATCGAGACGGCCTGGGTGGCTGCGTAGGTGCCGATCAGGCCCACGAAGTAGAGCGGGATCACCGCGATGAACGCGGCGATCACCCGGGTGCTGACCAGGTACGGGATCGACGGGATCGCCATCACCTCGACGGCGTCGATCTCCTCGGAGATCCGCATCGCGCCGAGCTGGGCGGTGAAGCCGGCACCGACGGTGGCCACCAGCGCGTTGGACGCCACCAGTGGGGCGACCTCTCGGGTGTTGAAGTACGCCGACAGGAAGCCCACGTACGGCTGGATGCCCACCTGCTTGAGGCCCTGGTAGCCGACCAGACCGACCACGCTGCCGACGGCGAGCACCTCGAACACGATGATGCCGAGCGTGCCCGCGACCAGGACCAGCGCGCCGCGCCCGAGGGCGACCTCGGCGAGCAGCCGGAGGACCTCGCGCCGGTAGCGGGCCAGGACCTTCGGGATGCCGATCAGTGCCTGGCCGTAGAACTCGACCTGGTCGCCGAGGTCGCTGAGCGCGTTGTACGTCGACTGCCACGCCCTGGCCAGGGGGCCGGGCTCTCGGACAGGTTCGACCGGCTGTCGTACGAGCGTCATCAGAATCCCTTCGGCGGGACGATCTGGTAGTAGACGACGGTCAGGACCGTGTTCACCACGAAGAGGAGGACGAACGAGACGACCACGGACTGGTTGACGCCGTTGCCGACGCCTTGTGGTCCACCCTTGGCGCGGATCCCCTGGTGGCAGGCGACGATCCCGGCGACGATCCCGAACACGAAGGCCTTGACCTCGCCGACGTACAGATCCGGAAGCTGGGCCAGCGCGGTGAACGCGTGCACGTAGGCGCCAGGGGACCCACCCTGCACCAGCACGTTGAACACGTACCCCCCGATGACGCCGACCAGGGTGGCGACGCCGTTGAGCAGAACGGCGATGAAGGCGATCGCGAGCACCCGCGGCACGACGAGGCGCTGGATGACCGAGATGCCGAGGACCTCCATCGCGTCCAGCTCTTCGCGGATCTTGCGCGCGCCCAGATCGGCGGCCACCGCTGTTCCGGCAGCTCCGGCGACGATGCTGACGGTCGCGATCGGGGCGGCCTGCTGGACGATGCCGATCACGGCGACGGCCCCGGTGAAGGACTGCGCACCGAGCTGGTTGAACAGCGAGCCGATCTGCAGGGAGAGGACAGCCCCGAACGGGATCGTGATGGCGCAGATCGGCAGCAGCGAGACCCGGGTGACGAACCAGGACTGGTCGAAGAACTCGCGCCACTGGAACGGGCGGACGAAGAGCTCCTTGAGCACGTCGAGTGCGAACCCGAAAAGGTCTCCGATGGGCACGAGCGGACGCGACAGGGTGCGAAGCACTGCCTGCTGAGTCGCCATCGAGCCCCACTCCTGACGATTGGTGAGTATCGTTCCCGCGATCAAACTAGTCACGATTCACTTATCGTGCCACACTAAGTGAATCCTGACTAGCCTTCGTCACGGCATCCGGAGACCGGTCTGCAACACCAACGATCACGAGAGGATGTGGTCATGGTCACACCGGTTGACGGTCTGCTCGTACCGCCTCCTGCGCGCGGTACGCGCCCTCGAAACCGTCGTGCCCAGATCCGGACCGCCGCTGCGAGGCTGTTCTACGAGCGTGGCTACGAACAGGTCTCGGTCGCCGACGTCGCGCACTCGGTGAATGTCGGGCCTTCGGCGCTCTACCGGCACTTCGCCGGCAAGGCCGACCTGCTCTACGCCGCGATCGACGAGATCGTCGACGCCTTCGGTGCGATGGTCGAGGACCTGCCGTCGCGTGATCTCGACGGGATCGCCCGGATCGCAGCACGCACAGCGCTGACCTACCGTCCGCTGGGCGTCCTGTGGCAGCGCGAGGCCCGCAACCTGGCCGACTCGCAGCGATCAGTCCTGCGTGGGCGACTGCGTGGAGCGATCGGGACCCTGGCGGAGACGCTGCAGCAGATCAGGCCGGAGCTGTGCCGGGAGCAGGCGGCTTTCCTGGCCTCCGCCGGGGTCAACGCGATGAGCAGCATCTCGTTCCACCGGCTCGCGCCGACGTCCGAGCACTTCGAGGATCTGCTGGCCGGCCTGGCACTGCGGGTGCTGTCCTACGACTTCCCGGTGACCGCAGCCGCACCCCCTGCTGAGCGGGCGGCGCCCGAGCCGGAGAGCCGACGCGACCAGATCAGCCGGACCGCCACTGTCCTGTTCGCCCGGGACGGCTTCGACGCGGTCAGCCTCGATGACATCGGGGCAGCGGTCGGCATGGCCGGACCAAGCATCTACCACCACTTCCCGAGCAAGCAGGCGCTGTTGTGGGAGTCGCTGGGCCGCGGCTACGCGATGCTGCAGGAGGCGCTCGCCGATGCCGTCGAGTCCGGTACGACACCGGAACAGGTGCTGCGGCAGGTCTCGGACTCGTACGTCGACCTGACCGTGGACAACAGCGACGTGATCACGAACCTGATCGCCGAGTCGCGGCACCTGGGACCCGAGTACGGCGACTTCGCCCAACGAGCCCAGCTCGGCTACATCGCGCAATGGGTCGGACTGGTCCAGAAGATCCGGCCGGACGAGGACCTGACGGTGTCGCGGATCAAGGTGCAAGCCGCGCAAATGATGGCAAACTCGGTCGTCCGGACGTCGTACCTCCGCGACCGGCCCGGCTTCCGCGAGGACGTCTCGGAGCTGTGCTGGATACTCCAGCAATGAGCTCGATCTTCGATCCGCGCCGCACGCTCGAGCAACGCCGCCAGGCCGTCGCCAACCTGTACGACTTCCTGGTCAAGGGCGGGATCGCCGACACGACCCGGATGCCGTCCGACGTGATCGACGACGGTCACAAGGCGACGCTCCACCGGTACCACCCGGCTGACGTCGTACGCCCTTCCGATTTCACACCTGGCCTGCCGGTGCTGATGGTGCCGCCACTGGGCTCGCAGGCGACCTGCTTCGACCTGCGGCGCGGTTGCTCGATGACCGAGCACTTCGTCGAGGCCGGGCGCCCCACCTACCTGGTCGACTACGGCGCGATGTCGTACGACGACAAGGACCTCGGTCTCGAGTTCTTCATCAACGACGTGGTCGCCCCAGCGGTCCGCAAGGTCTCCGAGGACAACGACGGCTCACCGGTGAACCTGGTCGGCTGGTGCATGGGTGGGCTCATCGCGTTGATGGCGACCGCCGCGCACGAGGACCTGCCCGTCAATGCCGTGGCGATGGTGGCCAGCCCGTTCGACCTGAGCAAGAACCCCATGCTGGCCCCGGTGCGGATGCTCGGCAAGGTCACCGGCGGGAACCTGCTGGGCGGCGTGGTCCAGGCGATGGGCGGCGTGCCGGCCAGGATCGTCGGCCCGGCATTCAAGCTCACCTCGGTCGCCACCTACGTGAAGAAACCGTTGACCCTGTTCAAGTACCGCGACGACCGCGAGTTCCTCGGGCACATCGAGGCGGTCGACGGCCTGATGAACAACATGCTCGCCTACCCCGGACGGGCGACCCTGCAGGCGTATCAACGCCTGGCGCTGAAGAACGAGCTCGCGACCGGCATCATCCACGGCCCGAACAAGGTCGTGCACCTCGCCGACATCACGGTGCCAGTGATGAACATCGCCGGCACCAGCGACGTTCTCGTCCCGGTGGCGGTCGCCCACCAGGTCGGCGAGATCCTGCCGAACTCGCCCGACGTACGCCTGGAAACCGCTCCCGGCGGCCACCTCGGTGTGCTCGCCGGCGGCTCGGCGCGCGCAACCACCTGGGCCCTGATCGACGACTTCCTCGACGCCCACCCGGCGTAGCTCGGCACGATCGGACTAGACCTCCACGTGCGCCGAGCGCCACAGCGAGGGATCCTTGACCAGTGACCACACCGGTAGTGCCGCGCCAGCGGCGAGAGGGAGACACCGCGCAGGCTCGGGCCGACAGGACCATGGCCGAGCTCAAGGCCGGGATCCGGGTCGTGCACGCCGCGGGCACGCGCGAAACCGACGACGACGGTGAGCCGCGCCCGCAGGCCTGAGGCAGGCAGGGTTGGTTCACGATCGGTAGGGTCGGCCCATGGCTGCTGACTGGCGATCCGACCTCGTCGACCACATCCGCGCGCTCATCTTCGAGGCCGAGCCCGAGGCTCTCGAAGAGGCGAAATGGCGCAAGGCGTCCAACCCCGACGGCGTACCCACGTTCTCCTGCTCCGGGTTGATCTGCACCGTCGAGACCTACAAGGACAAGGTGAAGGTGACCTTCTCCCAGGGTGCCTCGCTCCCGGACCCGGGCCAGCTCTTCAACTCGAGCCTGGACGGCGCCACCCGGCGCGCGCTCGACACGTTCGAGGGCGACACGCTGAACGACGCCGCGTTCAAGGAACTGGTCCTCGAGGCCGTCGCGTTCAACCGGACCTGACATCGCTACGCAAGCAGCCCCTTGGCGACGTGCGTGATCTGGATCTCGTTCGACCCTGCATAGATCATCAACGACTTGGCGTCCCGCGCCAGCTGCTCGACCCGGTACTCGGCCATGTAGCCGTTGCCGCCGAAGAGCTGGACCGCGTCCATCGCCACGTCGGTGGCCGCCTCCGAGGAGTACCACTTCATCGCCGAGGCCTCGGTCAACGTCAGCGGCTTGCCGGCTCGTGCGTGCTCGAGCGAGCTGAACACCATGTTCTGCACGTTGATCCGGGCCACCTCCATCTTGGCCAGCTTGAGCTGGATGAGCTGGAAGTCGCCGATCGGCTTGCCCCAGAGCTCACGGCTCTTCGCGTAGTCGATGCACAGCCGCTGGCACTCGTTGATGATGCCCAGCGACAGGATCGCCACGCCCATCCGCTCCGCCGTGAAGCTCGCCCGGGCGCTGTCGCGCCCGTCGCCCCCACTGGTGTCCTCGGTCTCGCCGAGCAGGTGGTCCCGGGTGAGCCGTACGCCGTCGAAGGTGAGCTCACCGGTGGGCGAGCTCATCATGCCCATCTTCTTGAACGGCTTCGACTGGATCAGACCGGGCATCCCCTTCTCCAGCACGAACGTGAGGACCTTGCGGTCCCGCATCGGGGTCTCATCCCCCTGGTCGAGCTTGGCGTACACCACGATCACGTCGGCGTCGGGACCGTTGGTGATGAAGGTCTTCTGGCCCTTGAGGATGTAGTCGTCACCATCGCGCCTCACGGTGGTCCTCATGCCGCCGAAGGCATCCGAGCCGGACTCCGGCTCGGTGATCGCCCAGGCACCGACGTGCTCGAAGGTGACCAGCTTGGGGAGCCAGCGTTCCTTCTGCGCCAGGGTGCCCTTCGACTGGATCGTCGAGACCGCGAGGCCCAGCGAGACGCCGATCGCCGCAACCACACCGAGGCTGACACCCGCGATCTCGCTGACCACGACCGCCGCCATCGACTCCATCCCGTCCGAGGCCGGCTCCTCACCAGCGCGAGGTTCCCGGGGTTCGCGCGGCTCGCGCTCTCTCTCGAGCCGCTTCTTGAGGGCGTCTGCGGCCATCGCGTCCATGCCGAAGGCCGCGAACAGCTTCCGGATGATGGCGTACGGCGCCATCGCCCCGGTCTCGAGCTCGTCGACGTGCGGACGGATCTCCTTGTCGATGAACTCACGGACGGCCTCGCGGATGGCGAGGTCGGTCTCGGACCACTCGATCATCGGGTCGCTTCTTCCGCTAGTTGACGCTTCAGGACCTTGCCGGTGGGGTTGCGGGGCAGCTCGTCGAGGAAGGTGACCTCGCGCGGGACCTTGAAACGGGCCAGGTTCGACTTCACGTGGTCCTTCACCTCGTCCTCGGTCAGCGCGGTATCGCGCCGTACGACGAACGCGTGCAGCCGCATCCCGAACGTCTCGTCCGGGACCCCGATCGCTGACACCTCGACGATGCCGGGATGCGCTGCCAGGAGTTCCTCGACCTCGCCGGGGAACAGGTTCTCACCGCCCGAGACGATCATGTCGTCGTCGCGCCCGTCGATGAAGAGCAGCCCTTTGTCGTCGAAGTGACCGACGTCGCCCGAGGACATCAGTCCGGCGATGACCTCCTTGCCACCGCCCCCGGTGTATCCGGTGAACTGGATCCCGTTGGCCACGAAGATCCGCCCGGTCACCCCGGTCGGCACCTCACGTCCCTCGTCGTCGAGGATGCGGACGGTGGTCCCGGCCACGACGCTGCCGACGCTGCCGGGCGCCATCGCGAGCTCGGCCGGCGTCCCGATCGTGGCGTAGGCCACTTCCGTGGAGCCGTACAGGTTGTAGACCACCGGACCGAACGCCTCGGTGACCCGGGTACACAGATCGGCGCCGAGCTGGGAGCCGGCCACGAACACGATCCGCAGACTGCTCAGGTCCAGACCCGCGCGAGCCTCGGGACCCAGGTCCATCATCCGCTGAAGCATCACGGGGACCACGATCATCGTGGTGACCCCGTTCGTCGACACGCTGGCCAGCACGGTTGCCGGATCGAAGTACCGGCGGATGACCAGGGTGTGGCCGAGCCCGGCCGCCAGGATCGCCTGCGCGAAGCCGAGGGCGTGGAACATCGGCGCGCAGCACTCCATCACCTCACCGCTGCGGTACGGCACCTTGGCGAACAAGCCGCCCATCGGGGCCAGTGAGCGCGGCTCGGCGCGCTGGGCGCCTTTCGGCGTCCCGGTGGTTCCGCTGGTCAGGATGATGATCTTGGGGACCTCGCCGGGGCGCGGCGGTGAGTCGGTCCGGCTCGCGCTGATCAGGGTCTCGATCGAAGTCGGGCGGCGGGTCCCGCTCCACGCCAGGAACTTGCCGACCGGAGCCCGCACGCCGCCGACCATCTCGGCGTACTCCTCGTCGTGGACCAGGATGTCGACACCCTCACGCGCGCAGACCTCGGTGATCTGCGGTCCGGCGAAGTCGGTGTTGAGCAGGATGATCCGGGCACCGACCTTGGCCGCCGCGTAGACGGCATCGAGGAACCCGCGGTGGTTGCGGGCCAGGATCGCGATGCCACCGCCAGGGGTGAACCCGCGGTCGAGCCAGGCGTTCGCGAGGGCGTTGGTGCGCTCGTCGAGCTCGGCGTAGGTCAGCGGCCCGAGCTCGTCGAGGACGGCGACACGATCGGGGTAGCGTGCGGCCGACATCGAGAGCACGCCTCCCATCGCGCCGAACTTGGACATCCCCCAGAGGCCGCGCGCGAGCACGTGCGGAGGGTCGACGCGCAGCAGACCCGTGCGCACGCATTCGCGCAGCGACATGGCTTCCAGGCCGACGCGGTCGAGGACATCGCCGACCAGGTTCAGGGGGGTGATCATGAGTGGCGAGCACGCTCCTCGTAGGCGCTGCGGGCGGCCTGGTCGACGGCGTCGAGGAAGACCGAGTCGCCACCGAGCTTGCTGTTGAGGAACTCCATCGCACGGCGCGGCATGGTGTGCTGCGCCCCCGCGAGCGCCTTGCCCGCCTTCGGCACGTAGACACGAGCACACGGCTTGGCGAGCGCCTCCATGATCCCCGCGGCGACGTCCTCGGGCTGGACGGTCTTCACACCGGGCACACCCTTGGTGCCGGCCGTCAGGTCGGTGTTCACGAACATCGGCAGGATCGAGGTGAACTCGACCCCGCTCCTGGCGTACTCGAGCCTGGCAGTCTCGGTGAAGCCCAGTGCCGCGTGCTTGGAGGCGACGTAGGTCGCAGCGCCCGCCGCGTAGACGACGCCTGCCATCGAGGCGACGTTGACGATGTGTCCGGCACGACGCGGAAGCATCGACTCCAGGGCGCGCTTGGTGCCGGTGATCACGCCGAACACGTTGATGTCGATGATCCGGCGCGCGACCTCCTCCGACTCCTCGTGCAGGTGACCGACCGGCATGATCCCGGCGTTGTTGACCAGGATGTCGATCGGGCCGAGTTCCTTCTCGACCTGATCCAGGAACCCGCGGAAGATCTCGGGGCTGGTCACGTCGAGGTGTGCGTAGTACGCGGCTCCGATCGTCGTCGCAGCGTCCTTGAGGACGACGTCGTCGAGATCGCCGATGGCGACCTTCGCACCTGCCGAGACGAGCGCTTTCGCGGTCGCCAGGCCGATGCCCCGTGCGCCGCCGGTGACGACGGCTACCTTGCCGTTCAGTGAGGGAGTCATGGAACCAACCTAGGAAGTGACGGGCATCGGGCGCCTGTTCTGCGCGCCTGATCTTGATTTGTTGGGTTGTACGGATCGCACAAGATTCACGGCAGCACCCTCGGGCCCAACCGGTCGACCAGTTCGAGGGCGACCTCCAGCGAGAGCCGACGCTCGGTCAGCGGATGCCCGAGGGCCTCCTCGATCCCGCGCATCCGGTAGAGCACCGTGTTCTTGTGTACGCCGAGCGCGAGCGCGGCATCGCGGGCGCTCCCACCGGCACGCAAGTAGGCCAGCGTGGTCTCCCTGAGGCGTTCGCCGTTCTCGTCACGGGAGACGAGCCCGGCGAGTTCTGTGGCGACCAGTTCAGTCAGTGCCTCGGGGTCGTCGAGGAAGGGACTGATCGCGGCAACGGATCGGTAGTCGGTGACAATGGCGGCCACGTCGGACGCCTGCGCGACGCGGCGAGCCAGGACGGCCTGACGGTGGCTCGACCGGAAGCCGGCTGCGCCGGAGGCCACAGCGCCCAGCGCGACATGCACCCCGCGACCCGCCCCTGAGGTCAGCTCCCGGAGAGCTTCTGGGTCCGGGTCCTGCTTGACGTTGATCCACGCCGACAGCGCGCGGGCGCCCTCAGGCAAGGTCAGCGGGGCTGGCGCTTGCAGCGTCGTCGCCATTGCCCGGGCAACTGACTCGAGCCGCTGGAGCGCATCGGCTCCGTCGCCGGAATCGTCCTGCCAGAGCAGGATTGCGAGCTGCCCCGGGTGCAGTCGATGCCCGAGGATCCGGGTCGCTTCGTCCGGGTCGGTGTGCTCCCCGCTGAGAAGTGCCTGGATGACTTCGGCGCGACGGGCGAGCGCGCCACCGAGCCACTGGTCACGCTCGGAGGTGAAGACCGCGACCGAGGCATCGACGACGCGCTCGAGCTCGACGCTGAGGCGTTCGAAGAGGAACGCCATCGCGGCCAGCCGCAGTTCGGGGTCAGCGATCTCCTGGTTCAGGATCACGGTGAACTCGCGCCATGCCAACCGCTGACCGACCCGGTAGGCCCGCAGCAGCACCCCGACATCAGGGGTCCGGATCGCCAGCGTGCGCGCCAGGTCGAGCACCGCACCAGAGATCTCGATCGGGGTCGCCGGCCCGTTGCCCGCGGCAGCGAAGAAGTCCACCAGCAACGTACGGGTACTGGCGTCCAGATCGTTGCGCAGAGCACCAAGCTCCGGAACCTCGTCGACCAGGGCCTTGTTGAGGCCGTCGGCCAACTCCTCCACTCCGCCCGGTTGCTGGGCGGAGTGGAAGAACGCCTGCAACAGACTCCACGCCTGGGCGACGTCAGCGGTCAACTCGGACTCAGCCATCTGGGCGGAGCGTACAACTGGAGGCCGCTCGAGCGTCAGGACTCCGGTCGTCACGACCAGGCGGCGAGCTGCTCGGGCAGGTCGTCGAGGTTCCACGGGCCCTTGGTCTCGACGGTGTCGGCGATGGTCCAGCCGACGAGGCGCTGGATCGCGCCGCCCTGCACCCCGAAGACCTGACCGGTCAGCGGGCACTTCTCACTCGCCAGGTACCCCACGATCGGCGCGATGTTCTCGGGACCGAACATGTCGAACTCGCCCTCAGGAACCTCGGCCGCGAAGATCGCGCCCATCCCGGGGGTGGCCAGGGTCAGCCGGGTCCGGGCGATCGGCGCGATCGCGTTGACCCGGACGCCGTACCGGCCGAGCTCGTTGGCAGCGACCTGCGTCAGGGCCGCGATGCCGGCCTTGGCCGCACCGTAATTCGCCTGGCCGGGGTTCGGCATGAACGTGCCCGAAGCCGACGCGGTGTTGATCACCGACGCGGCGACCTGCTCGCCCGCCTTGGACTTGTCCTTCCAGTACGCCGCCGCGTGGTGCAGCATCGCGAAGTGGCCCTTGAGGTGCACGTTGATCACCGAGTCGTACTGCTCCTCGGTGATCCCGGCGACGAAGGCATCGCGCAGGATGCCGGCGTTGTTGACCAGGATGTCCAGCCCACCGAACTCCGAGACGGCCTGCTCGACCATGGCCTTCGCGCCGGTCCAGCTGGCCACGTTGTCCGTGTTCGCGACCGCGCGCCCGCCGAGGGCGAGGATCTCGTTGACGACCTCCTGAGCGGGGCCGGCGTCGGAGCCCGAGCCGTCGTTGGCTCCACCGAGATCGTTGACCACGATCGCGGCACCCTCGCGTGCCATGAAGAGCGCGTGCTCACGACCGATGCCCCGACCCGCGCCGGTGATGATGGCGACGCGGCCGTCCAGTGCGGCCATCATGCGACGCTCGCAGAGTTCAGGAGGGCTGCCAGCTTCTCCAGGGAGGCGGTGACCTCCTTGTTGGCGGCGCGCTCGACGGCGGCGCCGATCGCACCGACGACCATCGTGCCGACGAAGTCGGCGTCGATCCTCGCGATGCACGAGGAGTCGCCGGTGGCCTCGAGGCTGAGGACGAAGGTGATCTGCGCACCGGCCAACCCCAAGCCGGTGATCGTCAGGCTCTTCGGGGCGTCGTACGCCTCGACCGTCCACTCGATCTTGTTGGACATTCCCATGATCGTGGCCTGCTCGGTGAAGGTCGAGCCGACGCTGATCTCGGTCGGCGGCTCGCCGTAGAACTTGTCGTGGATGGTCAGCCAGTCGGCGAACTTCGAGAAGTCTGAGAAGACCTTCCAGGTGTCCTCCTGGTTCGCAGCAATGTCCTGCGTGACGTGTACTTCAGCCATGGTGGTGCTCCTTCTACGTTGAGGCGTTAGCGGTTGGCGGGCTGGTAGGCGGTGACGACGACGGCGCCGCCGAGCCCGATGTTGTGCTGGAGGGCGACCTTGGCGCCGTCGACCTGGCGCTTGTCCGCTTCGCCGCGCAGCTGCCAGGTCATCTCGGCGCACTGGGCGAGCCCGGTGGCACCGAGCGGGTGGCCCTTGGAGATGAGCCCGCCGGACGGGTTCACCACCCAGCGGCCGCCGTAGGTGGTGTCGTTGTTGTCGACGAGCTTGTGCGCCTCGCCCTCGTCGGCCAGGCCGAGAGCCTCGTAGGTGAGCAGCTCGTTGGGGGCAAAACAGTCGTGCAGCTCGATCACGTCCACGTCGTCGGGAGTGAGGCCCGAGCTCGCGTAGACCTTGTCGGCCGCCTTCCTGCTCATGTCGGCGCCGACCAGGTTGATCGCGCTGTTGGTGTCGAAGGTGGAACGCATGTCGGTGACCATGGCTTGCCCGACGATCTCGACTGCCCGCTCGCCGAGGCCGTGTTTCTCGACGAACGCTTCGCTGGCAAGCACAGCGGCGCCCGAGCCGTCCGAGGTCGGTGAGCACATCAGCCGGGTCAGACCTGCCTCGGCGTAGACCATCTTGGCGTTCTTGATGTCGTCGAGCGTGTACAGGTCCTGGAACTGCGCGTACGGGTTGTTCACCGAGTGCCGGTGGTTCTTCTCGGCGATCTTGGCGAAGTGCTCCGGCGTGGAGCCGTAGCGCTCGTTGTGCTCCAGGCCGGCCGCCCCGAACATCCAGGGAGCCGGCGGGAAGGCGAACTCGCGCAGCTCGGCGAGCGCTTGGATGTGGTTCATCAGCGGCTGCTCACGGTCCTCGTACGACGTCGCCAGCGAACCCGGCTGCATCTTCTCGAACCCGAGCGCCAGCGTGCAGTCGGCCAGGCCTCCACGGATCGCACTCGCCGCCAGGTAGAGCGCGGTCGAACCCGTCGAGCAGTTGTTGTTGACGTTCGTGATCGGGATGCCGGTCATGCCGAGCTCATAGATCGCTCGCTGCCCGGACGTCGACTCGCCGTACATGAAACCGACGTGGGCCTGCTCGACCTGGTCGAAGTCGATGCCGGCATCGGCCAGCGCCTTGGTCCCGGACTCCTTGGCCATCACCGGGTAGTCGACCGCACCCTCGCGGCCGGGCTTCTCGAATTTGGTCATACCGACGCCGATGACAAAGACCTTGTTCATGCTTGCTCCTTCTTCGGTGCGATCTCGGCGAGACCGTCCTTGATGATCGAGGCGCCCTCGTCCGAGTTCGTCTCGAAGGCGTACCTACCGTCGCCTATGCTCCAGATCGACGTGGTGATGGTGTTGCGCGGGAAGGCCGTCGAGCTGAACCGCACGGCCAGGCGCTTCAGCCGCGAGGGGTCCTCGGGGCAAGCCGTCTCGATGACCGCGCGCGAGGTGAAGGCCATCGTGCACAGGCCGTGGATGATGATCCCCGGCAGGCCCATCGCCTTGGCGAACTCCTCGTCGGTGTGGATCGGCATCGGGTCGCCGGAGGCCTCGGCGTAGCGCCAGGTCTGGTCGTCGTCGTACTTCTGGATCACCTCGGCGTCAGGCTGGCGCGCGCGCAGCGACTCGTCGAAGGAGTGCGAGGGCGGCTCCTCGCCGTACCCGCCGTCGAGCTTGCCGCCGCGGAAGAACGCCGTGAAGTACTGGTCGTTGACGGGTTCGCCGTTCGAGGTCGTCTCCACCAGGGCTGTGACCACCACGCCGGAGGAGCGGCCGTGGACGCCGGTGACCTTGGCCCGGCAGGTGAGCGTCTCGCCCGGGCGGATCGGCCGGTGGATGCGGATGTCCTGCTCACCGTGAAGGACCTTCATCATCAGCTCGTCGGGAACGGCGCCCATCGTCGAGGAGGCCAGGATCGGGAACGGGGGAACCACCGCGAAGACGGGGACGCCGTACTCGCCGCGGGCGTGCGGGGCCAGGTCGTCGTTGGTCGCCGCGGCGTAGGCGATCAGCCGGTCACCGGTGACCTCGAAGGTCATCGACTCGCTCCACTGCCCGATCACGTCGAGGTTGAAGCCATGATCTGTCTCTGTCATGCCTCGAACCTAGGCACCGGCGGCGCGTGATCGAATGACCTCACCTCGCGAGAAATGTGACCCAGATGAGCAAGCTGAAGACGCAGCGCACCATCCCGGTGCGGTTCCTGCGCGCAGCTACCAGTACGGCGACCTTGCGTGGGGTCGACCTGCAGGAGTGGATGGATCACCTGGGCATCGACCCGGCGCTGCTCTTCGACGACAGGACCCGGATCACCCTGGAGCAGGCGACCAAGCTGGTCCAGGAACTCTGGCGGCTCACCGGCGACGAGATGGTGGGCCTCGGCACCCAGCCGGCCCCGCGCGGCACCTTCCGGATGATCTGCCTCGCGGTGATCACCTCACCGGACATCGGCACGGTGCTGAGGCGCTTCGAGGAGTTCAGCCGCGTCGTCCCGAGCATGCCGACGTTCACGGTCACCACCGGCCCGACCATCACCCGCATCGTCTACGACCACGACCCCGAGTACGACCCGGCGCACTTCATCACCGACATCATGATGTCGGTCGCGCTGCGGTTCTTCGGCTGGCTGGCCGGACGACGTCTCCCGATCGAGTCGGTCGAGCTGCCCTACCCACTGCCCGAGGGCGCCGAGGACTACGACCTGGTCTTCGGCAGCCTGGTCGCCTTCGACCAGCCTGCGGCAGCGATCGTGTTCAGCAACGAGCTGCTGACCTTGCCGGTGGTGCAGGACGAGGCGTCGTTGGAGCAGTGGCTGCACGACTCCCCCGCCGACCTGCTGATGCTCCGCGACTACGGCACCACCGTGGCCGACCAGGTACGCCGGATTCTCGAGCGCGGCCTCCGGGGCGACTGGCCCACCCCTGACGAAGCCGCCGCGCAACTCTCGATGAGCACCCAGAACATGCGCCGACTGCTGCGCGAGGAGGGCACCTCGGTCACCAAGATCAGGGAGGACCTGCTCCGCGACGCCGCCGTCACCGCCCTGGTCCGCGGCGACGAGACTGTCGCGCAGCTGGCCGAGCGGCTGGGCTTCTCAGAGCCGAGCGCCTTCCACCGCGCGTTCCGACGCTGGACCGGCAGCGCGCCGGGGGCCTATCGGCCAGGCGCCGCCGACTGACCCCAGCCCTCGAACGGGCGTGGGCTGGCGGGGGTGGAGGTCGGGGTCCGGCTGAACCGCGGAGCGGGGGCCGGCTGGACGATGCCGTCGACCTCGACGAAGGAGTTCCGGGCGATGTTGTGCGGGTGCTGGTGGGCCTCCCACGGCGAGAGCACCGGCGAGACGCAGGCGTCCGAATCCCCGAAGTGCTCGGCCCATTCGTCGCGGGTCCTCGTCAGGAACACCTCGCCGATCACCGTGCGCCACGCGTCCCAGCCGGACGGATCGATCTGGTGCGGCAGGTCAGGCTCCTCGATGCCCAGCTTCTCGAGCATCTCGGCGAAGAAGTGGGGCTCCACGCAGCCCACGGCGACGTACTTGCCGTCGGCGCAGGGGTAGGTGTCGTAGAACGCAGCAGCACCGTCGAGCATGTTGGTCCCGGGCTCCTCGTTCCAGACGCCTGCGGCGTGCATCCCCCGCATGAAGGACGAGTAGAGCGAGCCTCCGTCGACCATGGCGGCGTCAACGACCTGGCCGCGGCCGCTCGAAGTGCGTTCGTGAAGCGCAGCCACGATGCCGAGGGCCATCAGCATCCCGCCGCCGGCGAAGTCGCCCAGCAGGTTGGACGGCGGCAACGGCCGTTCGCCCCGGCGGGCGATCGGCTCCAGTGCGCCGGCAACCGCGATGTAGTTGATGTCGTGGCCGGCGGCTCGGCTCAACGGTCCTTCCTGGCCCCACCCGGTCATCCGGGCGTAGACCAGGCGCTCGTTGACCGCAGCCAGGTCATCGGGGCCGATACCGATCCGTTCGGCCACGCCGGGGCGGAAGCCCTCGACGAAGACGTCGGCGTCGGCGACCAGCTCCTTGACGCGGGCGAGCCCTTCAGGGCTCTTGAGGTCGACCGCCAGCGTCGTACGACCTCGGTCCAGCGGTCCGGGTGGCGGCACCAGCGCCGTCGCGCTCGACGACGCGCGGTCGATCCGCAGCACCTCGGCGCCCAGGTCGGCCAGGATCATGCACCCGAACGGGGCCGGCGCGAGGCTGGCGATCTCGATGACTCGTACGCCGGCGAGCGGCCCGGTCACAGGCTCCTCCCGATGATTTCCTTCATGATCTCGCTCGTCCCGCCGTAGATCTTCTGAATCCGGGAGTCGGTGAACATCCGGGAGATCGGGTACTCCTCCATATAGCCGTAGCCGCCGAAGAGCTGCAGGCAGCGGTCGACGACGATGTTCTGCTGCTCGGTGAGCCACCACTTCTGCATCGCCGCGGTCTCGATGTCGAGCTCCCCCGCGAGGTGCTGGGTGATGCAGTCGTCGAGGAAGCTCTGCGCCACCCGAGTCAGCGTGGCGCACTCGGCCAGCTCGAACCGCGTGTTCTGGAAGCTGATGATCGGCTTGCCGAACGCCTCGCGCTCCTTGGTGTACCGGATCGTCTCCTCGAGTGCCTTCTCCATGGTCGCGACCGCGGCGACGCCCAGGATCAGCCGCTCCTGCGGCAGCTGCTGCATCAGCGCGATGAACCCCTGCCCCTCGGCCTCGCCCAGCAGGTTGGTCTGCGGTACCCGCACGTCGTCGAAGGACAGCTCGCAGGTGTCCTGGCCGTGCTGACCGATCTTGCGCAGGTTGCGGCCGCGCGAGAACCCGGGTCGATCGGTTTCCACGATGATCAGCGAGAAGCCCATCGCTCCGGCATCGGGGTCGGTCTGGCACACCGTCAGCACGACGTCGGCGAGTTGGCCGTTGGAGATGAAGGTCTTCGAGCCGTTGATCAGGTAGTCGCTGCCGTCCTTGACCGCCCTGGTCTTGATCCCCTGGAGGTCAGAACCGGTGCCGGGCTCGGTCATCGCGATCGCGGTGACCACCTCTCCACGTGCCATCTTCGGTAGCCAGTACTGCTTCTGCGCTTCGGTGCCGTACGCGTTGACGTAGTGGGTGATGATCGCGTTGTGCAGGGTGATCCCCAGGCTCGGCGCGTAGGCGTGCACCTGCTGGCGAGCGAGGACTGCTTCGTGTGCGAACGAGCCTCCTCCGCCGCCGTACTCCTCGGGAATGCTGATGCACAGGAGGCCCTGATCACCGGCTCTGGTCCAGGCCCCCCGGTCCACGTGCTGCTGGGCGCACCAGCGCTCCTCGTGCGGGGCGCACTCCTTCTCGAAGAACGTCCGGGCGACATCGGCCAGGTCGTCGAGGTCCTTGTCCAGCCAGGGCGAGCGATGGGTCTTCATGGTCACCAACGCTAGGTCCGAGCGGGCGTGGGCCCCCATGACCTGAGCGCACGAGGTCGTTGACCGCTGCGCTCGCCACCCCTAGCGTCGCCGCATGACCCGAGCGCCGCGCGACCCCAGGATCGCGATCGTCGGAGCCGGCATGTCCGGGATCTGCATGGGCGCGATGCTGAAGCGCGCCGGGATCGACACCTTCGTCGTCTTCGAGAAGGCCGCGCGCGTCGGCGGCACCTGGCGCGAGAACACCTATCCGGGGATCGCCTGCGACGTGCCGTCTCGGTTCTACCAGTTCACCTTCGCCCCGAACCCGGACTGGACCCACCGCTACTCCCCCGGGGCGGAGATCTGGGCGTACTTCGAGAGAGTCGCCGCGGACACCGGCGTGGCCGAGCGGATCAGGTTCTCGACCACGATCACCGAGGCGCGCTGGACAGGGACGGCCTGGGCCGTCTCAGCGAGCGACGGCACCTGCGAGGAATTCGACTTCCTGGTCTCGGCGACCGGGATCCTGCACCACCCGGCGTACCCGAGGATCGAGGGCCTCGAGACGTTCGCCGGGCCGGCGTTCCACTCGGCGCGCTGGGACCACGACGTCGACCTCTCCGACAAACGGGTCGCGCTGATCGGCACCGGGTCGACCGGTGTGCAGATCCTCGGCGATCTGGCCGGCAAGGTCGACCGGCTCCTGCTGTTGCAGCGCACACCGCACTGGGTGGTGCACCTGGCCAACCCGGCGTTCTCCGAGTTCACCAGACGGCTGCACGGCCGCTTCCCTGCGTACGACCGGTTCAGCTACCACGTGAACCGGAAGATCATCGAGGCGCTCTCACCGGCGCTTCTCCATCCTGGCCGGACCCGCCGCTTCCTGACCTGGCTGACGAAGCGCCAGCTCTCCAGGGTCACCGACCCCGACCTGAGGGCCGCCCTGACCCCGGACTCAGCACCGATGTGCCGCCGTCTGATCATCTCTCCGACCTACTACGACGCGGTCCAGCACCCCGACGTCGAGGTGATCACCACCCCCATCGCGCGCATCGAGCCCGCCGGTGTCGTCACGACCGACGGGACCCTGCACCCGGTCGATGTGCTCGTGCTGGCCACCGGCTTCGACGCCCACGCCTACCTGCGTCCGATCAACCTGATCGGCCCCGGCGGGCTCACTCTCGACGAGGTCTGGGCCGACGGGCCTCGCGCCTACCAGACGGTCGCGGTCCCCGGGTTCCCGAATTTCTTCATGTTCATGGGCCCGAACTCACCCGTCGGGAACTACGCCCTGACGGCGATCGCGGAGACCCAGGCCGGCTACGCGCTGACCTGGATCGCGCGCTGGCGACGCCAGGAGTTCGAGTCCGCCATGCCGACCGCGGAAGCGACCGACCGGTTCTACGTCGGCGTCGACGAAGCGTTGCCGGACACGGTATGGGCCACCGGCTGCACCAGCTGGTACCTCGGCGCGAACGGCAAGCCGGAACTGTTCCCCTGGGCACCCGAACGTCATCGGGTGCTGCTGGGCCGCATCGATGACGGCGACTTCGTCATGACCTCGGCGGCCTCGTGAAGCTCCGGCACCGCGTCCCCGGCGTCGTCCTGCGCACGGTGATGTCACTCGCAGCCCGGTGGAGCCTGCGACCGGGCACGAACTGGGACCAGCGGCGCTGGTGGTCGGCAGTTGCCGCCCGGGTCGGCCGGGTGCCTCACGGCGTCCGGGTCGAGAGCGGCAGGCTCGGCGACCTGGCGTGCGAGATCACCGCACCGTCGACCATGCGCGACGGCCTGGTGCTGCTCTACCTGCACGGCGGCGGCTGGACGGTCGGATCACCGGCATCCCATCGATCCCTGGTGGCCCGGCTGGCCGCGCTGACCGGGATGCGCACGTGGTCGATCGACTACCGGCTGGCACCGGAGCACCCGTTCCCGGCAGCGTTGGACGACTGCGTGGCGGCGTACCAGGCCTTGCTCGATGCCGGCCACGAGCGCATCGTCGTCGCCGGGGACTCCGCCGGCGGCGGTCTGACGGCCTCGCTCGGCGTAGCCGTGCGCGACCGCGGGCTGGTCGCGCCGGCTGCACTCGGAATGCTGTGCCCGGTGGTCTACGTCACCCGGTCCGCGTTGGACCGGGTCGTCGACAGCCACCGGGAACCGCTGCTGACCAGTCGCGTCCTGACTGAGATGTTCGACGCGTACGTCGGCACCCACGACCGCAGCGACCCGCTGCTCTCCCCGTTGTACGCCGACCTGGCGGGCCTGCCGCCGGTCGTGCTCGACTCCGCGGCCGACGATCTCCTCGGCGACCAGGACGTGGCCTTCGCGCAGGCGATCAGCGCTGCCGGCGGCACCCTCGACCATCGTCACTACCCCGGCCTGTGGCACGTGTTCCACGCGCTCGCCGGGATCTGGCCGGTCGCTACCGAGGCCCTGGAGTGCTTCGCTGACCGGCTCGTCGCAGCAGCAGGCTAGATGGCGTTCTTCCGGATCGCGTCGCCCAGCGAGGGACTGATCGATTCGGCGAAGGCGGCCCACGCGGCGACGAGCGGGGTCACCCGGCGCGACCGGCTGACCGCGGCGTCACAGACCACCGTGGCCGCCTGCTCCATGCTCAGCGCGGGCATCCGGCTGTAGAGCTTGGTGGGCGTGATCATCGGCGTGCGCACCAGCGGCATACGCACGTTGGTGAACACGATCCCGTCGTCGTGCACCTCCCCCTGGACGCAGTCCGACCATGCCTCCAGCGCTGCCTTGGAGGCGGTGTAGCCAGAGAACCGGGCCGGGTGCAGCATGGCAGCCCAGCTGGAGATGTTGATGATCTGGCCGCTCTCCCGCTCGACCATGGTCGGCAGCAGGCCCATGGTCAGCCGTACTGCTGCGAAGTAGTTGAGCTGCATCGGCCGCTCGAAGTCCTGGAACCGGTCCTGGGAGTGCCGCACCTTGCGCCGGATCGACATGCCGGCGTTGTTCACCAGGATGTCGACGTGGCCGTGCGCGTCCAGCACTTTGGTGACCAGCGCATCGACCTGCTCGAGGTCAGCCAGGTCGCACCGGTAGGCGACGGCCAGCCCGCCGGCCTCGGTCACCTCCTCCACGACCTCGGCCAGCTGGTCCTCGCTGCGGGCGACCACCAGCACGAGCGCGCCGGCTGCGGCCATCCGGACGGCAGCGGCGCGACCGATCCCCGAGGACGCCCCGGTGACCAGCACGATCTTGCCGCCGACGGCCTTGTGGAGGGCGCCCGAGCCGTCCGCGTCACCGAGCCGGCCGACGGCGCGGTTGAACACGCCGCGGGAGCTGATCGGCGTCGCGCCGAACGAATTTGCGCGCCGTACGACGGAGCGGGCTATGCCACGACCGGAGAGTTCCATGCCGCAAGGGTAGGTGTGACCGCGCGTCACGGGTACTGGATGTGCTGAAGGCGACTTCAGAACTAGAACGTGTTCTTGTTTTCAGCGACTCCGGATGATCTGATGCGGGCATGACAAAGCGCGTAGTGGTCTGGGGTACCGGTGTCGTCGGCAAGATGGTCATCGCCGAGATCGTGAAGAGTCCGGCGTTCGAGCTGGTCGGTGTCGGGGTCAGCAATCCCGACAAGGTCGGCAAGGACGCGGGCGAGATCTGCGGGATCGACCCGACCGGCGTGATCGCCACGGACTCGGTCGCCGACCTCGTCGCACTCGCGCCCGACGCACTGGTGCACTACGGCCCGACCGCCCAGTACGCCGACGAGAACATCCGGGTGATGTCAGCCTTCCTGCGGGCCGGGATCGATGTCTGCTCGACCGCGATGACGCCCTGGGTGTGGCCCGGGATGGCGCAGAACCCGCCGAACTGGATCGACCCGATCACGCAGGCGTGCGCGGAGGGCAGCTCCTCGTGCTTCACGACCGGGATCGACCCGGGGTTCGCCAACGACCTGTTCCCGCTGACGCTGATGGGGCTGTGCGGCGAGGTGACGTCGGTGCGCGCCTCCGAGCTCCTCGACTACACCGACTACGAGGGAGACTACGAGGACGAGATGGGCATCGGCCGGTCGCCGGACTTCTCGCCGCTGCTGGAGATCCCCGACATCCTGATCATGGCGTGGGGCGCGACGGTGCCGATGATCGCGCACGCCGCAGGCATCGAGCTCGACGAGATCACCACAACCTGGGACAAGTGGGTGACCCCGACGGATCGCCCGACGGCCAAAGGCATCGTGAAGGCCGGTGACGTCGCCGCCATCCGCTTCACCATCAACGGTGTGTTCAAGGGACGCGAGGTGATCACCCTCGAGCACGTCAACCGGATCGGTCTGGACGCCGCTCCCGACTGGCCGGCGGGATCCGCCGACGACGTCTACCGCGTCGACATCGAGGGTTCCCCCTCGATCGTGCAGGAGACGGCGTTCCGTTTCACCGACGGCTCAGGACGCGCACCGGCCGTCGCGGGCTGCCTGGCCACCGGGCTCCGTGCGCTGAACGCCGTACCGGCCGTGAACGACCTGCCGTCCGGTTGGGTGACCGCCCTGGACCTGCCACTGATCCCGGGGGTCGGCACTATCCGCTGAGCGCGCGCGCCTCGCCGGCTTCGATCTCGGCGTGCAGGTCCACGACGTAGCGGGCGAAGTCGACCTGGATCGTGTGCCGCGGCGCCGAGTAGTACTGCTCGAGGTGCGCGGCTTCGTCGGCTGCCATGATCTCGACCTGCGCCTCCACGCTCGGCAGCGCGTACGTCCCCACGAGGAGCCGCGCGAGCAGCTTCGACTGCTGCTCGGCCAGGTTCACGATCGTCGGCGACGACTGGGCCAGCCCGAGGAAGAACAGGTGGTCGACGCCGGGCTTGATCATCCGTTTGAACAACGGGAAGCGGTGCTCGCTGTCGGGATGGAGGTCGGTCTCGGCGGTGTCGAAGAACGGGAAGCTCATCTCGTACCCGGTGGCGCAGACGATCACGTCCGCTTCCACCGACGTCCCGTCGACCAGGTGGACCGTATGGCCGTCGAGGCGCTCGATCGCCGCCAGCATGTGGATGTCGCCGGATCCTGCCTTGGTCAGGAAGTCGGCGCTGACCGAGGGATGGGCGGACAGCGGCTCGTGGTCGGGCTCGGGCAGCCCGTAGTTGCTCATCGAGCCGACCAGCTCGCGGATGAGCTGTCGGCCGGCGGCCAGCGCGACGTCGCGCGGGACGTCGGGCGGCGCCATCACCTTGTCGGCGGCGACGCCGTTGCGGTACTTCGGCAGCACCCACACGCCACGACGGGCCGAGACGTACAGCGTCGAGGCCATCCACCGGCTCGAGAGCTCCGAGGCGATGTCCATCGCCGAGTTGCCCATCCCGACCACGATCACCCGCTTGCCGCGCATCTCGACCGGTTCGAAGGGATTCACGTAGGCGTGGCTGTGGATCAGGTCGCCGTCGAAGTGGCCCGGGTAGTCCGGCAGCCGCGGCTTCCAGTGGTGACCGTTGGCCACGACAAGGTCCGTGTAGGACCGCGTCTCACCCGTCGTCAGCGTCAGGTCCCAGCCGCCGTCCGGACGACGGGTCGCGTGTTGCACACCGGTGTTGAACTCGATGCGGTCACGCAGGTCGAAGTGGTCGACGTACGCGCGGAAGTAGTCGTGGATCAGGCCGTGGTGCGGGAAGTCCGGGTAGTCGGCCGGTGCCGGGAAGTCCTCGAACTGCAGGCGTGCGGTCGAGGTGTCGATGTGCAGCGACTCGTAGACCGCCGAGCGACCGTTCGGATTGCGGAAGTACCAGTTGCCCCCGACGTCGTCGGACAGCTCGAACTGGTCGTAGGAGATCCCGAACTCGGCGAGTCTCTTGGCCGTCGTGATGCCCGAGCAGCCAGCGCCGATGATGCAGACGTGCGGGGTCATGGGCGGCCCACGCACTCGAAGGCTGTCCGCACATACCCATCTGTGCGGGGCGAGGAGACCATGTGGTCGGCGAGCTTGTTCGGCGCGTAGGCGATCGTCGTACGGGTGTCGAGGTCGTTGACGACGATCGCGCCGCCGTACCCGGTCCACCAGCAGACGCGACCGGCCGGGATCGCCGGAGCCATCTCCATCGGGAGCGCGTAGCCCATGCCGAAGCGCATCGGGAAGACGAGCAGCAGGTCCGGGCCCTCGGCCTGCACCTCGAGGACTCGCGCGATCGTCTCCGGCGAGAGCAGTCGGACACCGCCGTACTCGCCGCCGTGCGAGAGCAGTGCCTGGGCCTGTGCGATGCCTCGCGCGTTGCCGTGGCCGCCGGCGCCACCGACGGCGCTCTGCCGCCAAGCGGCACCGTTGCAGGTGTCCGCGTCGAGCAGCGGGTTCAGGATCGCGCGGAGCAGGAAGTGGTCGGGGCCGAGTGCCGCGAAGTCGATCGTCGACGGCGGCGGTGCCAGCAGGTCGGCGCAGAGGTCCAGCTCCTCGGCCGGTACGCCGAGCCGGAACCCGCCGCCGAGCGGGCCCATGATGTCGGTGTGCAGGATGTCGGCGACGGTCCTGCCGGTGGCGCCGCGGACGACTCCGTCGATGAGGTGCCCGTGGCAGATCAGCTGGTACGCCGGCGCAGACCCGGCCTCGTACCAGGGCTCCTGGTCCGCCAGGATCGCCTCGGACTTCTCCAGGTCGCAGATGTCCTCGACGGTGACCGGCGGCGTCCATCCCGGAACGCCGCTGGTGTGGCCGAGCAGCTGCCGGACCAGGACTCCCTCCTTGCCGGCCGCGCCGAACTCCGGCCAGTACTCGGCCACGGGTGCGTCCAGGTCGATCAGGCCGCGCTCGACCTGGGTCAGCAGGGTCAGCGCTGCCATCGTCTTGGTCACCGACCAGACCTGGGTGATGGTGTCGCGGGTCCACGGCACGCCGAGACGAGCCTCACCGCCCCAGAGATCCACGACCAGTTCGCCGTCGTGGACGACAGCAACACTCGCGCCGGCGTCCTCACCGTTCGTCAGGTTCGTCTCGAGCAGGTCCCGTAGCGGGCTGAAGGCATCGGTGCAGGTTCCGTCGACCACGGAAGTCACCTTAGAGCGCGGCCTCGACCAGCGCCCGGAACAGGCCACGCTCGTCGGTGACCTCCGGGTGCCACTGCACCCCGACGACCAGCCGCTCGCCCGGCGCCTCGATCGCCTCCAGGAGTCCGTCGGCGGCCCAGGCGACGCCGGTGAAGCCCGGGTGCTTGCTCACCGACTGGTGGTGGTGGCAGGCCACGATCGGGGCCTCACCGAGGATGCCCGCGAGCCGGCTTCCCGGCTCGATCCGGACCTGGATGTCGCCATAGGCATCGCCGCCCGGGTTGTGGCCCTCGTGCTCGACCACATCGGGCACGTGCTGCTCGAGCGATCCGCCCGCGTGCACGGCCATCACCTGCATGCCCCGACACACCCCGAGTGTCGGCAGCCCGCGCTGGTCGGCGGCATCGAGCAGCGCGAGCTCCCAGGCATCGCGCTGCTCGTGCCAGACCACGGTTTTCTCGTGTGCCGGCTCGCCGTACCGGTCCGGCTGGACGTCGGCACCTCCGGTGATCACCAGGCCGTCCAGACGCGCGACCACTGCGGCAGCGGCGTCGTCGTACGGGAGCGAGGGCGGCAGCAGGACCGGAGTCCCGCCAGCCGCCTCGATCGCGAGCGCGTAGTCGCTCGGGAGCAGGTCCGCTGAGGTCTCCCAGACACCCCAGCGAGCCTGCTCCCGGTACGAGCTCAACCCGATCAGTGGTCGCGTCATGATCACAGAGGCGTCACGTACGCACCGGAGATGCCACCGTCGACGAGGAAGGTCGAGGCCGTCATGAACGACGACTCGTCGGAGGCCAGGAACAGCACTGCGTTCGCCATCTCCTCGGGCTCGCCGAAGCGGCCCATCGGCACGTGCACCAGCCGGCGTGCGGCGCGCTCCTCGTCCTTAGCGAACAGCTCGCGCAGCAGGGGCGTGTTGACCGGACCGGGGCAGAGCGCGTTCACGCGCACCCCCTGGCGCGCGAACTCGACACCGAGCTCGCGCGTCATCGACAGCACCCCGCCCTTGGATGCCGAGTACGAGATCTGGCTCGTCGCGGCCCCCATCACCGCGACGAACGAGGCCGTGTTGATGATCGACCCCTTGCCCTGCTCCAGCATGTACGGCAGCGCCGCCTTGCAGCACAGGTACACGCTGGTCAGGTTGACCTCCTGCACCCGGCGCCAGGCGTCGAGCTCGGTGGTCAGGATCGAGTCGTCGTCCGGCGGCGAGATGCCGGCGTTGTTGAAGGCGATGTCGACCGAGCCGTAGGTGTCCTTCGCGGTCTTGAAGAGCGCGTCGACCTCGTCCTTGCTGGTCACGTCGACGTGTGCGTACGTGATCCCGAGCTCGGTGACCAGTTCTGCCCCTCGGGCGTCGTCGACGTCGCCGATCACGACGTTCGCACCTTCCTCCAAGAACCGGCGAACCGTCGCGAGTCCAATGCCGGAGCAGCCTCCGGTGATCACCGCGGTGCGGCCCTCGAGACGTGCGGGTCGAGTCATGTTCGTTCCTTCCGATCAGTCCTGGGCGATGAAGACGTTCTTCTCCTCGGTGAACGCATTCGGCGCATCCGGTCCGAGTTCCCGGCCGAGGCCGGACTGCTTGTAGCCGCCGAACGGCGTCCAGTACCGCACCGACGAGTGCGAGTTGACGCTCAGGTTCCCGGACTCGACTGCCCGGGCGACCCTCAACGCACGCCCGAGATCGCGCGTGAAGATCGAACCCGAGAGCCCGTACTCGGTGTCGTTCGCGAGTCGGACTGCATCGTCCTCGTCGTCGAACGGCATCACGGCGACGACCGGTCCGAAGACCTCCTCGCGCCAGACCGGGATGGTCGTGTCCTCGGTGAGCACGACCGTGGGAGGCAACCAGAAACCGTCGGTGCCGGTGGGCACGGGCCCGGTGAAGGCCGCCTCGACCCCGGAGAGGTAACCCTCGACCGAGTCGCGCTGCTTCGCCGAGATCATGGGGCCCATCTCGCTGGCCGGGTCAGCCGGGTCGATCACCTTCATCGCCCCGACAGCCGTCTCGAGACGGCCGAGGAACTCGTCGTACGCCGAGCGCTGCACGAGGATGCGCGAGCGGGCGCAGCAGTCCTGGCCCGCGTTGTCGAAGACCGCGTACGGCGCCGTCGCGGCCGCCTTCGCGATGTCGGCGTCGGCGAAGACGATGTTGGCGCTCTTGCCGCCGAGCTCCAGGGTCACCTTCTTCACCTGGTCGGCGCAGCCGCGCATGATCTGCTTGCCGACCTCGGTCGAGCCGGTGAAGCAGACCTTCTGAACAAGGGGGTGCGTGACGAACCGCTCGCCGACCACGGACCCCTTGCCCGGGATCACCGTGAAGACGCCCGGAGGCAGGCCTGCCTCCAGAGCCAGCTCACCGAGCCTGATCGCGGTGAGCGGCGTGAGCTCGGCCGGCTTCAGGACGACGGTGTTGCCGGCCGCCAGCGCCGGGACGAAGCCCCAGCCTGCGATCGGCATCGGGAAGTTCCACGGCACGATGATGGCGACGACGCCCAACGGCTCGTGGAAGGTGAGGTCGATGCCGCCGGCCACCGGGATCTGGCGACCGAACAGCCGCTCGGGCGCAGCCGAGTAGTAGTTGAGCACGTCGCGGACGTTGCCGGCCTCCCAGCGCGCGTTGCCCAGCGTGTGGCCCGAGTTGGTGACCTCGAGCTGGGCGAGCTCCTCGAGGTGCGCATCGACCACGGCGGCGAACGACCGCAGGAGTCGCGCACGCTCACCAGGGGCGACGTCGCGCCAGGCGGGGAAGGCCTCCTGGGCCCGCTCGATCAGCGCATCGGTCTCGTCCAGGGAGGCCAGCGCGACCTCGGTGACCGGGCTCGCGGTCGCCGGGTTGATGACGGTGTACGTACTCATTACATCCTCTCGAAGCTTCTACGCAGCTCCCAGTCGGTGACAGCGGCGCCGAAGGCAGCGATCTCGACGTCGGCCAGGTTCGTGTAGTGGTCCACGACCTCGTCGCCGAAGGCCGCACGTGCGACGGCCGAGGATACGAAGGCGTCGCGGGCATCGCGCAGTGACCCCGGGACCTTCGGTCGGCCCGAAGTGTAGGCATTGCCTTCCAGGGCGGGCTCGAGCTCGAGTTCGGCCTCGATCCCGTGCAGCCCGCCGGCCATCATGGCGGCCAGCGCGAGGTACGGATTCACATCGCCGCCGGGGACCCTGTTCTCCATCCGGGCCCCCGCGCCGCGTCCGACCAGCCGGACGGCGCAGGTGCGGTTGTCCTCGCCCCAGGCAATGGTCGTCGGCGCGAAGGAACCGTCGGCGAAGCGCTTGTAGGAGTTGATGTTCGGCGCGTAGAGCAAGGTGAGCTCCGGCGTCGTGGCCAGTACGCCGGCCACGAAGTGGTCGTACAGCGGGGTGCGCGTGCCGGATGCCTCGTCCCAGAACACGATCGACCCGTCCTGGCCGCGCAGCGACAGGTGGATGTGGCAGGAGTTGCCTTCACGCTCGTTGTACTTCGCCATGAACGTCAGCGACTGCCCGTACGCCGACGCGATCTCCTTGGCCGCCGTCTTGTAGACCGCGTGGTTGTCGGCAGTGACCAGGACGTCGTCGTACAGGAAGCCGATCTCGTGCTGGCCGAAGTTGCACTCACCCTTGGAGCCCTCGACGTTCATGCCGGCGGCATACATGGTGTTGCGGATCTCGCGCAGCAGCGGTTCGACCCGCGTCCCGCCGACGATCGAGTAGTCCACGTTGTACTGGTTGGCCGGGGTCAGGTGCTGGTAGTTCGCCTCGAGGGCTTCCTCATAGGTGTCCTCGAACAGGATGAACTCGAGCTCGGTGCCGGCAAAGGCGGTGAAGCCAAGTGCCGATGCGCGCGCCATCTGGCTCTTGAGGATGGCCCGCGGTGACTGCAGGACCGGCTTGTGCTGTGCTCCTTCCTTGGGAGGCCAGATCAGGTCGCACTGCACCATCGCCGTCGCCGGCAGGTGGGTCAGCTCGCGCAGCGTGTCGAAATCGAGGACGAACTCCATGTCGCCGTACCCGCGGTCCCAGGAGGTGATCGCGTACCCGCCGACGGTGTTCATGTCGATGTCGACGCCGAGCAGGTAGTTGCAGCCCTCGGTGCCGTGCTCGACCACGAAGTCGAGGAAGTACTGGCCGTGCAGCCGCTTGCCCTGGAGACGGCCCTGCATGTCGGTGAACGCCACGATGACCGTGTCGATCCTGCCCGATGCCACCGCCCCGGTGAGCCCCTCGAGGGTCAGGTACCTGTCATTGCGTTGGCTCATGGCCGTCCCTTCGTCGTCATCCGAGCAGACCCCGCAGCAGCGCCGCCGTGTCCTCACAGTGTTCGGTCATCACCCGGGCTGCCCTGCCGCTGTTCCCGGCGAGGATCGCCCGGACGATCGTTCGGTGCTGGCTGTTGGAGTGTGCGATGTTCACCGACAGCACCGGGATCGCAGCGAGCATCTCGTCCAGCTCTGCCTGGACCTGGGTGACCGCTGCCATCAGCCGCGGCGAGGCAGTCGCCGCCGCGATCGCGAGGTGCAGCCGCGAATCGCACTGCCGGTGCTCGGGTCCCGAGGGGGCCGCCGTCACCGCGGCCTCGCTCTCCTCCAGCATCGCCCGGGTTCCGGGATCGAGATCGCGCGACGCAGCCAGCGCAGCTGCTCCGGGCTCGACGACGGCACGGAAGTTCAGCGAGTCGAGCAGGTCCGCGTGCCGGCCGCGGATCGCAGCCCGCGCCGTCGACTGACGCCGCGCCGGCCGCGCCTGCACCATGGTCCCGCCGCCTCTGCCGCGAGTGGTCTCGACCAGTCCGGCCGCACGCAGGGCCGCAATCGCCTCCCGCAAGGTGGCCCGGGAGACACCGAGGGTCTCGGCCAGGTCGCGCTCGGCGGGGAGCTGCGTTCCGGTCGGATAGACGCCGAGCCGGATCGCGGTCGCCAGCTGCTCCACGCACGCCTCGAACGCGTGGTGCCCACGCACGGGCCGGAGCACTGCCTGCGGCAGGTGGAGTGCGTGGGGTGCTGCAGGCATGGGGCCAGTCTCGATTCACTGGGTGAGGGTGTCAACGACCTACGAGCACAAAGGTCGGAGTTCATACCAATTTAACGTGAGGGTGTTTACATCGCGTGAGGCCGGGTCTAACGTCCGTTCAAGACTCCGCACCAACCGAGAGGTGGACCATGCCGGAAGCCCACGAGCCCGTCCCCGAACATCACGCACTGAGCGCAGACGAAGAACATCTGGCGAAGCTCGGCTATAAGCAGGAACTTTCCCGGACCTGGTCCGGATTCTCGAACTTCGCGATCTCGTTCTCGATCATCTCGATCCTGGCCGGATGCCTGACGACGTACGGCGCAGGTCTCGCCAACGGCGGTCCGGTCTCGATCTCGTGGTCCTGGCCGATCATTGCTGGCTTCATCATGATCATCGGATTCACGATGTCCGAGCTTGTGTCCTCGATGCCGACCTCAGGCGGCATCTATTACTGGGCGTCCAAGCTCGGCGGCCCGATGGCCGGCTTCTTCACCGGCTGGCTGAACCTGATCGGACTGATCGCCGTCACCGCCTCGGTTGCATACGGATGTGCGACCTTCTTCGACCTGACGTTCCTCGAGTGGGGCTGGGTCAGCCACTTCTCGCTCAACGTCGTGTTCATCTACTTCCTCGTGATCCTCGTGGTCATCGCGTTGCTCAACATCTTCTCGAGCCACCTGCTGGCGGTCATCAACAACGTCTCGGTCTGGTGGCACGTCGCGGGCGCTATCTTCCTCATCGCTGTGCTCGTCATCGTTCCGGACCAGCATCTGAGCTTCGCGCAGGTGTTCAGCGACCGCTTCAACGGCTCCGGGTGGCAGAGCGGGCACCACGCCACCTCGTCCTGGCAGTTCTGGCTCTCGATCATCCCGTTCGGGTTCATCCTGACCCAATACACGATCACCGGCTTCGACGCGTCGGTGCACCTGTCCGAGGAGACCCAGGGGGCGGCGAACTCGGCCGCGAAGGGCCTGTGGAAGTCGATCTTCTACTCAGCGGTCGGTGGCTACTTGCTGCTGCTCGCCATCACCTTCGCGATCCCGAAGGTGAAGGGCCAGCCCGACTACGGGTCGATCCCCGCCGGAGGTGTCGACTACATCTTTCACGCCGCGCTCGGCGGTAACTGGGCAGGCACGCTGCTGTTCATCTCCTCCTGCGCGCAGCTGTTCTGCGCCACGGCGTGTCTGACGTCGACATCCCGGATGATGTTCGCGTTCAGCCGCGACCGTGCGGTCCCGGGCTCGCAGTTCTGGTCGAAGGTCAACGCGAACCGCACCCCGGTGAACGCTGTGATCTGTGCGGCTGTCATCGGCGGGATCATCACGCTGCCGGCGTTGAAGTCGGTGGGCGGCATCCCGACCGCGTTCTACGCGGTCACCTCGGTGTCGGTGATCGGCCTCTACCTCTCCTTCGCGATCCCGATCTTCTTGCGCTGGCGGCACGGCGACAAATTCGAGACCGGCGGCTGGACCAACGGCGAGAAGTACAAGTGGATGAACCCGATCGCAGTCATCGAGATCGTCTTCGTGTCGATCATGCTGATGCTGCCGACGGTGCCCGCCGCGGCGCCCTGGCGGAAGGAATTCGCCTGGGCGTCGGTGAACTACGCACCGATCGCGACCGTCGGCGTGCTGATCGTGCTCGTCATCTGGTGGAACGTCTCGGCGAAGCACTGGTTCACGGGTCCAGTGCGCACCATCGACGAACCACCGGCCGAACCGGCAGCCGAGCCCGCGACCGTCTGACGGTGACGGCAGACGACCTCGACCGCCTCGCCGTGCTGGCGGGGCGGTCGTGGTCGGTCACCCCGCTGCCGGGCGGCCTGACCAACGTCAACGTCCGGGTCCGAAGCACCGACGGCCTCGAACCCGCGCTCGACCTCGTGGTGCGGTGCTCGGACAACGATCCCGACCTGCTGGGGATCGATCGTGACGCCGAGTACCGCAACACCGACGCCGCAGCACGTGCCGGCGTCGGCGCACCCGTGGTCGAGTACCGCCCCGACCTCGGCATGCTGGCGATCGGCTACCTGCACGCTGAGGCGCTGGTCGACGAGAACTTCACCGACTCGGCGGTGATGGAGCGGGCTGCGAGCTCAGTGCGGGCGCTGCACGCCGGACCCCGGTTCGTCGACGACTTCGACATGTTCTCCCGGCAGGCCGGGTACCTGGCCACGATCCGCGAGCGAGGTTTCCGGCTTCCCGATGCCTACGAGTCGCACACGGCGGCGTGGGACGAGGTCCGCGCGGCCCTGGCTGCGTCACCGCGTAGGACGAGGCCGTGCAACAACGACCTGCTCGCCGCGAACTACCTCGACGACGGTCAGCGGGTCTGGTTGATCGACTACGAGTACTCGGGTAACAACGACCCCTGCTTCGAGCTGGGCAACACAGCAACGGAGTGCGGCTTCAGCCCGGAGCTGACCGAAGCCTGGACGTCGGCGTACTTCGGCAGCCCTACCGCGGCGGACTTCGCCCGCGTCCGGCTCCAGGCACTGTGCAGCTGCTACGGGTGGTCGCTGTGGGGCTTCATCCAGGCGGCGACCAGCCCGCTGGACTTCGACTTCTGGGGCTGGGGGCTCGAGCGGTTCGACAAGGCAGAGCACACGTTCTCCGATCCGGGCTTCACCCGCCTGCTGGAGGATGTGGCCCATGGCTGACACGGGCGTCTCCTGGCCGGCGAGGGCCCGGGTCGTCATCATCGGCGGCGGGGTGATCGGCACGAGCGTCGCCTACCACCTCACCAGGCACGGCTGGACCGACGTGGTGCTGCTGGAGCAGGGCCGCCTCTCCTCCGGTACGACGTGGCACGCGGCCGGTCTCGTCGGGCCGTTGCGCGCCAGCGAGAGCGGCACCCGGCTGGTCCAGTACTCCGCGCAGCTCTACGCCGAGCTCGAGGCCGAGACCGGGCTGGCCACCGGCTACCGCAACGTGGGCGGCCTGGTCCTCGCGCGGACACCGGAACGGATGGTCCAGCTGGCCCGCACAGCGGCCAACGGCGAGGCCTACGGGCTGGAGACCGAGCTGATCGATCCGGCCCGTGCCCAGGAGCTGTGGCCGCCGATGCAGGTCGACGACCTGCTCGGAGCGTTGTGGCTCCCCGGCGACGGCAAGGTCAACCCGGCCGACCTGACCCAGTCTCTTGCCCGCGGAGCACGCCAGCGCGGCGCGCGGATCGTCGAGAAAGTGCGGGTGACGGGCATCTCGACGACTCCGGGACCACGCGGCCCGCGGGCTACGGGGGTTCGAACCGACCACGGCGACATCGAGGCCGAGGTCGTCGTCAACTGTGCCGGTCAGTGGGCGAAGGCGCTCGGTGACCTGGTCGGGGTGACGATCCCGCTACACTCGGCCGAGCACTTCTACGTCGTGACCGAGCAGGTCGAGGGCACCCACCCCGATCTCGCGATCATGCGCGACCAGGACGGCTGGACCTACTTCAAGGAAGAGGTCGGGGGCCTCGTCGTCGGCGGCTTCGAGCCGAACGCCAAGCCCTGGCGCTCCCCCGACGATCTCCCCTACCCCTTCGAGTTCCAGCTGCTCGAAGAGGACTGGGACCACTTCTCCATCCTGATGGACCAGGCGCTGCTGCGGATCCCGAGTCTGGAGCGCACCGGGATCCGGAAGTTCTACAACGGCCCCGAGTCTTTCACTCCTGACAACCAGTTCCTGCTCGGCGAGGCGCCCGAGCTGAACGGCTTCTACGTCGGCTGCGGCTTCAACTCCGTCGGCATCGCGTCCGCCGGAGGCGCGGGCCGCGCCCTTGCGGAGTGGATCGTGGCCGGGTCGCCGCAGGACGACCTGGTCGCCGTCGACGTACGCCGGTTCGCACCGTTCCACGGCGACAACGCCTGGCTCCGATCGCGGGTGGCCGAGACTCTGGGCAACCACTACGCCATCGGATGGCCCAACCTCGAGCTCGTGACAGGACGGCCCCAGCGCGTCTCCCCGCTGCACGAGCGGCTGGCGGCCAAGGGGGCCGTCTTCGGGTCGAAGATGGGCTGGGAGCGGCCGCTGGTGTTCGGGCCGGCCGACGATTCTCTCGAGCTGACCTACTCCTGGGGCAAGCCCGACTGGCTGCCCTTCTCGATCGCCGAACAGCTGGCGTGCCGTGCCGACGTCGCGGTGTTCGACCAGACCTCGTTCAGCAAGTACGTCGTCACCGGGCCCGGCGCGCTGGCGTCCCTGCAGCGCATCTGCGGCGCCGACGTGGACGTCGCGATCGGCCGCGCGGTCTACACCCCGTGGCTCGCGGCCCACGGTGGCTACGAGGCCGACCTGACCGTCACGCGCACCGGAGAGCAGTCGTTCCTGGTCATCTCCTCGTCGGCGACCACCGTCCGCGACCTCGACTGGCTGCGTCGGCACCTCGACGACGCGAGCGCGGTCGACGTCACCGAGGAGTACGTCGTCCTCGGCGTCATGGGTCCGCGTTCCCGTGCGCTGCTCACCGAGCTCACCGACGCCGACCTGTCCGATGCCGCATTCGCCTTCTCCACCAGCCAGGAGATCACCCTGGCCGGGGTCGGTCTGCGCGCGACCCGGATCACCTACGTCGGCGAGCTGGGCTGGGAGCTCACCATCCCGGTCGCGCGCGCCGTCGCGGTCTACGACGCGGTGTCGGCCGGCGGCGCGCGCGATGCCGGCTACTCCGCGATCGAGTCGATGCGCCTGGAGAAGGGCTACCGGGCGTTCCCGCGCGAGCTCAATCCGGCGTACAACCCGGTCGAGGCCGGGCTGACCTTCGCGTGCAAGCTCGGCACCGACCTGGACTTCATCGGCCGGGATGCCGTCGTGAAGGCCAAGGCGGCCGGCCCGCGCCGCAAGCTGGTCTCGTTTGCGGCGACCGACCCGGAGGTGATGCTCTGGGGTGGCGAGCTCGTGCTGCGCGACGGCGTACCTGCCGGCCAGGTCACCTCGGCGGCGTGGGGCGCGACGGTCGGAGCCGCCGTCGGTCTGGCCTGGGTCTGGGACCGGGCCGGGGAGCCGATCGATGCGGCCTGGGTGCGAGCAGGCGACTACGCCGTCAACGTGGGCGGGGCGCTGACCCCGGTCACGGTGTCACTCCGCGCGTTGGTGGACCCGGACGGTGAACGGATCAAGGCCTGATCAGATCAGGCAGGATCCAAATCGTCCGCCGGTGCCGCGAGGTGGCGGTGCGCCCCCGCGTGCGCACCCTCGACATCGCTGTGCGTCCGGGTGAGGTAGGCGACCAGGAGCGCGAACACGACCAGGCCGAGAGCGAAGACGATGCCGTCCCCGAAGCCGAGCCCGTGCTTGTCCGCGGGCTTGCCGAGCCAGTCCGCGATGGACGCACCGAGCGGTCGGGTCAGGACGTAGGAGCCCCAGAACGCTGCAACACCAGTGAGAACGCCGGTCCGCCAGAGCGCCAACGGGATCAGGATCGCCACGCCGAACAGCAGCGTGGACCACGAGTACCCGAGGTGGAAGTTGAACGCGGTCGTGTCACCCAGCGCCGTACCGAGGCCGAAGGTGAGCAGGACGGCGGTCCAGTAGAAGCGTTCGCGGCGCGCGGTGGTGATCGAGTGCACCGACAGGGTGCCCTCGGACCGCTGCCACCACACGAAGAGTCCGCCCAGCGCTGCCGCGCAGACAGCGGAGTCGAACCAGTAGGGCGTCCCGAGGATCAGGTGCGGGCCGTCGGCGCACATCGTCCCGAAGATCGCCACCATCAGGACCGCGATCCAGTAGCGGACCGGGTGGTAGTGATCTGCCCGGAGCTGCGCGCGCATCGCGAACCAGAAGCCGAACACGCCGACCGCGGCGGCGAGCAGCAGGTTGGTCTTCGCCAGGTAGTCGGAGCCGGCTTCACCGATGCCCGTGGTGAGCAGCTTGACGACCCAGAAGAGCACGAAGACCTCGGGAACCTTCGGTGCCCGGAAAGCGCGGCTGTCCATCTCTCGCCTCCGTCAGTCGTTGACCGGGTCGGGCTCTCGCCCGACCTCGGAACCGGTGGGGTGCTCGAGGTCGCGCTCGAGCTCGTGGAGGACGTGCGCGCCCTCTTCGTCCGCGTGCGTCAGGGTCAGGTAGGCCACCAGGATCGCAAAGCCGAGCAGTCCGATGCCGAACACGGGACCGTCACCCCACCCGATCCCGCCGTTGTGGTGCGACTTGCCCAGCCAGTCCGCGACCGAGGCGCCCAGCGGTCGGGTCAGCACGTAGGAGGCCCAGAACGCGATGGTCGCGTTCAGGACGCCGGTCCGCCACAGCACCAGCGGGACCAGGATCAGCACGCCGAACAGGAGGATCGACCAGGAGAAGCCGAGGCCCATGTCGATCGCGGTGGTGTCGCCGACCGCCGTACCGAGGCCGAAGGTGAGCAGGACGGTCCCCCAGTAGAACCGCTCGCGACGCGGGGTGGTGATCGAGTGCACCGAGAGCGTGCCTTCGCTGCGCTGCCAGCGGGTCAGCACGCTGGCGAGGATGGCCAGGTAGACCAGGGAGTCGACGTAGTACGGCGTACCGAGGACCACGTGCGGTCCGTCGGCGACCATCGTGCCGAACAGCGCGACCGTCAGCACCGTGATCCAGTAGCGGACAGCGTGGTACTCGGTGGCGCGCAGCTGGAGCCACAGCGCGAGGAAGAAACCACCTATCCCGACCACGGCCGCGAGCGGAATGCTCACAGTGCCCAGGTAGTCCGCGCCGGCCTCACCGATGCCGGTCGTCAGCAGCTTGACCACCCAGAACAGGAGGAAGACCTCCGGGACCTTGGGCGCGCGGAAGACACGTGACGTCATGATGCGGAGGCTAGGTCCGGTTACCTGACACCTACCTGACTCGGCGGGTCAGCGGACCCGCCGGTAGACCCCGTCGTCGCGCAGCCCGAGGTCCATCAGGGTGTCGTCCCGGCCGTAGACCGGCGTCGGCAGGCCCTGTTCACCGACCGAGGGGTAGCCGACCGCGACGGCTTCAAATCCTGCGGCGCCGGCGCAGTCGGTGAACCGGAAGTTGGCGTGCCGGATCACCAGGAGCCCGCCCGGCTTCACGCAGGCAGCCAGGCCGTCGACGGTCCGCTCGAAGTCGGCGAACCGCAGCACGGCATCGCACCTGGGCGGCCCGTCGTTCAGGTCGCCGTGACGGAACACCGCCAACGCCAGCACCAGGTCGTACGACGACGCGGCTTCTGCGCTCGCGTCACCGCCACGTGCGACGGAGACGGCCTCGCTCACCCCGGCCGCCGCCACGCGCTTGCGCGCGCTCCTGACGGCCAGCGGGTTGATGTCGATGCCGTGGATGCGTGCGGTCGGGAAGCTCTGCAGCAGGCTGAGCAGCTCCTCACCCGAGGAGCACCCGAAGGACAGGATCGCCGGCGCAGCCACCTCGAGAGCGGTGTGGACCGCGGCGAGCTCGGTGGGATACCGGTCCGACGACGTCGTGGCGTACGGCTGGAAGAGGTTGTCAGGACGCAGGATCCGGGCGACGGCGGTCTGCCGTCGCTGTCCTCCCTCAAGGAGCGCCTTGGTGAGCACCAGCGTCTCCCAGGCAGGCGAAGCACGCAGACGCTGCCGGAAGCGCTCGCGTGACGACATCACAACCTCGGGGTCTCGACGGCCGGGGTCGCAGTATCGCAGCAGAAAGGCCCCCGATCTCGGATCGGGGGCCTGGCTGTGGCAGATGAAGGATTCGAACCTTCGGAGACATAAGTCGACGGATTTACAGTCCGTCGGCCGCTCGCCGCTGACCTGCAAGTTTGCTGTCGACACGCCTACCGTCCGCGCGCATTCCGCGAGCAGGTTCCACAGATCCAGAGGACCAGTACAAGACCATAAGCCGGACCTTCTTCCGGCGGGTGACTGACTGGCTGGATTGATGCATGTTGTCTACCGATCGCTACCGCCCGTGATGACCGTGCACAAGCTGAGTGCTGGTGATGGCTATACCTACCTGACGAGGCAGGTTGCCTCGGCTGACGAGCGTCGTGCTCCAGGTCAGTCGCTGTCGGCGTATTACGTGGCTCGGGGCAACCCAGCAGGGGCGTGGATGGGCGCCGGCGCGGCCCAACTTGGTGTTGCTGGGGCAGAGGTCTCGGAGGCGCAGATGCGGGCGTTGTTCGGCCGCGGGTTGCATCCGGACGGGAACTCGAAACTCGGTGCTGCCTACCCGACCTATGCCGACCTGGCTCCTTACGCCGAGCGGGTGGCTGCCCGGGTGGCGCACTTCGAGGCGGCGAACGGTCGACCGCCGTCGCAGACCGCGCGGAACTACATCGCGGCGATGGAGGCCAGGCGCGGCCGGCGAGCGGTGTCGGGTTATGACTTGGTGTTTACCCCGGTGAAGTCGGTGTCGTTGTTGTGGGCCTTGGGTGGTCCCGAGGTGCGGCAACAAGTCGAGGAGGCGCACCGGGCAGCGGTGGCGAATGCCCTGGGTTGGATTGAGCAGCACGCTGCTTACACCCGGATAGGGAAAGGTGGCACGGCGCAGATCGACACAACGGGTCTGGTGTGTGCGGCGTTCGAACACCGCGAGTCACGGGCCGGAGATCCGGACCTGCACACCCACGTGGCGGTGGCGAACAAGGTGTGCGGAGTCGACGGCAAGTGGCGCTCACTGGATGCCCGCATCCTCTACGCGCTCGGGGTCGCTGCCTCGGAACGCTACAACACCCGGGTCGAGGACGAGCTTGCTAGTCGTCTGGGTGTTCGGTTCGTCGATGCCCAGGCGAAGCCAACCAGGAGCGACAAGCGGGCCATCCGCGAGATCGGCGGAGTGCCGGTGGAGTTGATCCGGCATTTCTCACGTCGCCGGGCGGCGATCGAGGACCGCTACTCCCAGCTCCGCAGCGACTACCGCACGGCGCACGGACGCGAGCCGGACCGCTCGACGCAGCTCCAGCTGGCGCAGCAGGCCACCCTCGAAACCAGGGACGCCAAGGGCAACGCACGGGCGCTGGCCGAGCAGGTGGAGGACTGGACCAGCCAAGCCAGGACGGTGTTGGGTTCGCGACGTTTTGCGCGGTTTGTTTCGGAATGTGTGGGGAAGGCTGAGTCCGTGCGCCAGCCGTCTGGCCCCGAAGCCCTCACCGGGGATCGTGCGCGCGCGCTGGCCGAACAGGTGGTGCGGCGGGTCTCGGCTGAGCGGTCGACCTGGACGCTGTGGAACCTGCATGCCGAGGCCGAGCGTCTCCTTCGTCCCGTTCGCCTGCCCTCGGCCACGGCGCGTGAGGAGTTCACCCGGGCCGTTGTCGAGCACGCCACCAGTCCGGACATGTCGATCCGGATCCGGCCTCCCGAACTGATCGCCGAACCAACCGCACTGGTCCGTGAGAGCGATCAGGAGAGTGTGTTCGTGGTGCACGGGTCGGACCGGTTCACCACCGGCCGAGTGCTCGCCGCCGAGGACCAATTGGTCGCTGCGGCCCGTGATCGGTCTGGTCCGTATGTTGAGGCTGTCGTGCTGGAGGCGGCCCTGGCGGTCCACGAATCCACGACCGGGCTGCGACTGGACGAGGGCCAGCGAGCCCTGGTTACTGCGTTCGCCGGTCGTGCGGAGCGGATCGTGGTCGGGATCGGGCCCGCAGGCGCCGGCAAGACCACAGCAATGAACGCGTTCGCCGCTGTGTGGCAACAGGGTAGTCCCGGACCTGGGGGCGGTCGAGTGATCCCGCTGGCCACCAGCGCACGAGCAGCCGACGTCCTCGGCACTGAACTCGGGATGCGGGCCGAGAACCTGCACAAGTTCCTCTACGAACACCATCGCGCCACCGACCAACTCGGAAAGCATGATCAGTGGTTCGATGTTCGGGCCGGGGACGTGTTGGTGGTCGATGAGGCCGGGATGGCCGGCACGATGCAACTCGCCGAACTCGTAACTCTTGCCCAGGATCGAGGTGCCGCGGTCCGGCTCTTGGGTGATCCGGCCCAGCTCGCGGCGGTGGATGCCGGCGGTGCGCTCGGGCTGCTGGAGCACGAGGTCGGCGCCACCTACCTCACTGACCTGCACCGGTTCTCCGACCCCGACGAAGGTGCTGCCACCCTGCTGCTTCGCACGGGCGATACCTCGGCACTGGTGTTCTACAACGACCGCGACCGGGTCCGGACCGGGTCTCGTGACGTCATGCTCGAGCAGGCCTACGACAGTTGGGCGCACGATGTCCGGTCCGGGAAGCTCTCAGTCCTGGTCGCCGCAACCGCCGGTGACGTCTCCGCGCTGAATGCGCGAGCCCGTACCGAACGGGTCCTGGCCGGACAAGTCGAGGCCGACGGGATCACGGTCGGCGACGGCAACCTCGCGGGAGACGGGGACTGGGTCGTGACGCGGGCCAACCAGCGCACCTTGGGCTGGGGGCACGGGAAGTGGGTCCGCAACGGCGATGTGTGGCGGGTGACCAAGCTCCATTCCGACGGGTCGATGACGGTCGGCCCGCTGGCCGGCCGTGGACACGTGCGTCTCCCCCATGCCTACGTCTCCGAGTCGGTCGAGCTGGCCTATGCCTGCACGGCGCATCGGGCTCAGGGCTCGACCACGGATACGACGCACGCACTGGTGACACCGGAGATGACCCGTGAGGCGTTGTACGTCGCCTCGACCCGGGGCCGGGAGTCCACGACCTGGTACACCGCCGTCGAGGAACCCATCGACGTCGACTGCCACACCGAACCCCAAGCTCCGAGCACTGCGCACGAGGTACTCACTGCGGTGTTGAACCGGTCCGGTGCCGAGGAATCCGCAACGCTGGTGATCCGCAAGAGCACTGAAGAAGCCGCAGCACTGCCCGCGCTGATCGCCGCCTACGACCATGCCCTCGGGGTGGCGTCGACCCAGGTGCTACGCGAAGCAGTCGGCTCGCTGCCGGTCGCCGAACGGCAAAGGGTCCTTGACGACAAGGGCGCACCGCGGCTCGCACGAGCCCTCGCCTCCGCCACTGCCTCCGCCGGTTCAGCACCGGCGGCGGTGCTGCGCACGGCATTCGATCTGGAGCCATTGAACAACACTGGCTCCCCTGCGCTGGTGCTCGCATCGCGAATCGATGACCTCGCGACCCGAACCACTCGCCGACAGGTACCGCACTACGAGTCGGCCGAACCGGGCAACCCGGGCGATGATCGGCCGAGGTCTCCGCTGCGATGGCTGCCGGCCCCGACGGTGGGGCACCCGGCCTGGGATCAATACCTGACCGCACGGGCAGCACTGATCCGCGACCGAGCCGCCGAGCTCGGGTCACCAGCCGTGATCTACCGCGAGGCCTACCGCATCACGACAGTTCACCAGCACGACCTCGGGCCGGTCCCACCCCCTGAGGGCCGGCAAGCCGCCGCCTACGACGCAGCTCTCGCGTCACTCGGCGAGGCACAAACAAGTCCGACACACGACGCCCAAGGTGTGCCGGTCCCCGTGCGACGACCCGATCACAGAGTGACCGATCGTCCGCATCCCCAGCTAACCCGCTGACCTGACCCAAAACCAACCCACTCTGCTGCACCGTTCTCGGGAGGTGCGATGTCGCAGCCTGCTCTCTCACGCCCAAAATCAGCCACAATCCAGCCCGCCGTGCCTCGACAAACAGGCCTCAGCGCCAACTCGCAAGCCGGCTCGGCAGGTGGTTCGACTGTCACTTACGGCGACCTGCTCGATGCCTCACGCGAGGCTGCTGCCGCCGCGACCCAGCTCGTCTCCCCACCACATGGGAAGGGCCTGGCTGCAAGCGTCGTCGGTGACGAGCTCGACGGCTATGAACGGTTCCTGGCCACCGCGACCCGCCACATCCAGGCGCTCCTGCGGATCGCCGAGATCCCCGCCGGCCCGCACTGGGACACCAACCACGTGCCCGAACCCGGTACCAGCAGCGACCGCCATCGGATCGGGGCCGGGTACTGGCACCGCGCTGCCGAGACCCTGGGGACTGCTCACGACCTGGCCGCCAGCCACTTCACCGGTGTCTACGTCCCCCGCACCGTAGAGGCACAAGAAGCCGTGATCGGCCCCGCTGCTGCAGCCACCTGCGTGGACGTGACTACTTTCCTGCTCGACGCGATCGCCGCCTCAGCGCCATTGATCCGTACTGCCAGCCGCACCCACGCCCAACACCACCCCACCGGCAACCCCATCAAGCTCGCGACCTTCGGACGACTCCAGCAAGCCAACCGCCGCGCCGCCAAGTCAGCACGCTCCACCCTCTGGGAACTACGCCACCTCAACAGCGGCAACGACACCGGCACCACCCCCACGCTGAGGCAGCTCCGACCGGCCTTGCAGATCGCAGGTGACATCCGCAGCGCTGCGTTCGAGACGTCCCTGGACGCCCTTCGCCTGCTGCGTGAGATCGCCCGGCACCAAGCCAGCACCGAGGCCGCCGCGAGCCCCGCTAGTCTCCGCGACCTGACCCTGCTCGGATCCCGGGTCATCTCCCGCGCGATCGACCACAGCACTGCTCTCGGAACCAAGAGTGGCCTCGACAGCGTCCGAAGGGCGCACGCCCTCGACCTGCTCGAGGCCGCCCACGAGGCCTGGGGCACTGCCGGCACCGGACTGAGTACTTCGATCCGCGGTCTCACCCGCGCCCCAGCCGCCTACGCCGAAGCCGTCACCACCCTCGTAACCAACGATCCAAGCGGGGCCGAACAACGAGCACTGATGGTCGCCCTTCCCGCGCTTGCCCGCGACGCCGCCCAGGTCGTCGAACACCTCACCGCACAGGGCAACCTCGTGACACTCCAGCGCGACCGGCTTGCCACCCGCCACGCCTGGCGACCCATCACCCGCGAACAAGGCCACCACCTCGCGACCCAGTTCAAACTGGCCGAACGCACCACCAAACGCGCCGCCACGGCACTGCTCGCCCTGGAACACACGCCTACCATCCGGACTTCGGCTTCGCGCAGGCATGAGGACCAGGTCACTCGTGAGCAGCCCCGAGTCGAGGCAGCGTCATGGACCCGATGACTCCCGACATCCCGGCCGACCAACTGGTCGCCGCCAACGAGGACGCCGCCGACTTCTTCCGCCGACAACTCCTCGGCCTCGCCGGCCCGCGCCCGCGCCGCTACTTGACCGAGCGCGGCTTCGGAGTCCTGCTCGACGACACCAAATGGGCCATCGGCTACGCGCCCGGGCCTTGGAACCGGCTCGGAGATCACCTCGCAGCCCTTGGCTACTCCCAAGCGGTACTCGCCGCCGCCGGGCTCACTTCGAATGGAACCAAGGGCCAGGTCTTCGACACCTTCCGCGACCGCATCACCTTCGCCGTACGAGACCCCGCCGGGCGCGTCATCGGTTTCGTCGGCCGGGCCGGCCCCAACGCCGGACCCGCCACCCCGAGATACCTCAACACCCGCAAGACCCCCATCTATGACAAGTCCGTCGCGCTGTTCGGACTTGCCGAACGATCCAGCGAAACCCCACAGACCCTCGTCATCGCCGAAGGCCCACTCGACGCCATCGCCATCGACGTGTCCACTGGCGCCACCACCGTCGCCCTCGCCACCTGCGGCACCGCATTCACCCCGAACCACGCACGCGCAGTAGCCGACCTGCGACCCCACGCGATCACAATCGCGCTCGACCCCGACACCGCCGGCAGCCAAGGACTCCTGCGAACCTACGAACAGCTCAAGGACACGAACCAGCTCGGCGCTGTCCGACTCCCCAGCGGCACCGACCCAGCAGACCTTTTCCGGGAACAAGGGGCGCGTGCCCTCGCTGAGGCGATCCGCAGCACCAGGCCGGCCGCCGACGAAGTCGTTGACCACCACCTACGCACTTGGCGAACAGAACAAACCGGCGCAGAAGCCGAGCTCTGCCTACTCCGCGAGGTACTGCGCGACGTGCGACGAATGCCGAAACCCGACATCGCCCGCCAGGTCGGACGACTCGCCGCCCTACTCCCCTTCGACCACACGACGATCACCCGCGAACTCGTCGCCGACATCCCCGTAGGCGGATCAGTTCGCTCCAGCCTGCGTGGCCCCGCTCGAGGGATCAGCCGCGGCTAGTAGCCCATATTGACGCGCCCACTCCCCGGTCGAATCTTGCTTGAGGCTGCGGGCTTCCCCTTTCCAGCCGACATGCTCGGGGACAGGCCCAAGAATCCGGGGGCGCTCCGGACGTCCGCGTCAGTAGTTGGTCCCACGTCGAGGTAAGACAGCTTAATGACACGTCGCGCTGCGGGCTGGCCTGGCAACGTGGACCGGAGCCGACACCGACCGTTGAACCGTTTCGCCACGTGCTGCGCGCGACGGTGGCAAGCCAGGTTCGTTACGGCCAACTTCAAAGGACCACGGAACGTTCTTGACTCGGGTGAATGTGGCAGCCCTAGACCCATCGAGACCGCTAGAGTCGTTGGGTCTAGCGAAAGGGCGGGTGATTTCCTCTGCTGAGTAAATTTGGGGCATATGAGGACACACTCGCTGACCTTGCCGTCCTGCTCGCGCGGTCGGCGGACGCGGACTTGGTACGTGACGCGAAACTGCACCTCGATGGTCAAGCGAGCGCCGTGTTCCGGGAGTCGACGACCGTACGCGATCGCCGTAACGCGGGCACCTTCTTCACGGGCTCAACTCTTCGAGCTAGGACTGTTCGACCGTACCGGCGGCGGATCGCAGGCGGGGCACGAGTTTTCGATCCGGCCTGCGGAATCGGCGATCTGATGTTGGCCGTAGCTGATGCCCTCCCTAGGTCTTGGACGCCCACACAGCGTGCGAGATACTTGACGTCTTGCGTCAGCGGCGGCGACCAACTAGACCTCCTCGCTCGTGTGGCTGCTAGGCGTCTGGCGCTTTGGCTGGCCGTGGACGGCTCATCTGATGACTCCGACCTCACCAACATCACCTTCAACGCAGGTGACGCCTTTGCGGAAAACGCGAATTGGTCGGGCCAAGACATTGTGCTTATAAATCCGCCCTACACGCTTCAAGCTCTGGATCGCCCAACCTCCTGGGCTAGTGGAACTGTGACTGCTGCCGCACCGTTTGTTATGAGCGCATTGGAGCGCTGCGACGACGGGACTCGAGTGGCCGCAATCTTGCCCGACGTTCTCCGCAGTGGAACGCGATACGAAAAGTGGCGGCGAGCCATCGAGCGTCAGGCACGAGTGGCTGCTATCGACGTGTATGGACAGTTCGACCGTTGGACGAACGTCGACGTGTTCGTTGCTCATTTGGAGATCGCGCGAAGCCGGTCCCGGCATCCCGAATCGAGAAGATGGCAACGAGAGTATGAACGCTCCAAGGTTCTTGCCGACATCGCGACGGTGGCAGTCGGAGATCTGGTTCCACACCGGCATGACGAGGACGAACAAGCGGTTGCCTCCCCGTTCCTTCGCCCGCACAACGTGCCTGCCGGAGAAGTCGTCGACTCAGTGAGCGAAACATTCCGGTTCGCTGGACGCCTTCACCAGCCGCCTTTCGTTCTGATTCGGCGCACCTCGGCCCCAAGCAAGGGCGACAATCCGCGCCTAAATCCTTCCGTTTACGTGGGCTCGGAGCCAACTGTGGTTGAGAACCATTTGATAGTGATCCGTCCAGCGAGTGGAAGCGTGGCTGAATGTAAGCGAATTGCCAAGTCCCTGCGGCAGCCTCGGGTGACGGCGTGGCTGAACGAGCGGCTTCGCCTGCGCCATCTCACAGTTGCAGCGCTTCGCCAGGTTCCCATTGGGAGCGACGAGTGAACGCCCGCGCGGGGCGCAACCTTGAGTCGGCTCGCCTGCGATTCGCTTCGAGCATTCTCGCGCGGCTCGGCGAAGAACTGATTCCAGATCCAGATCAGGGCCTTCTTGAACTCGCACGAAACGCATACGACGCCGGCGCGTCGCGATGCTTGATCGAGATCGGCGTTGCCGACTCCGGAGATTTGGCGATCAAGGTGTCGGATGACGGGGACGGTATGGACAGGGATGCCCTCGTTAACGGCTTCCTCGTCGTCGGTCGAAGCCAGAAACCTCGAACTATTCGCGGTCGATCTACGGTCGGCGAAAAGGGGCTTGGTCGCCTTGCGGCCCTCCGACTAGGTTCGACTGCGCTAATTCGCACTCGACCACGAGATTCAGGATCGGAATTCGTTGTCGACCTGAACTGGCAGGCCTTCGACAAAGCCGACGTCATTGAAGATGTCGAGATCGAGATCCGCCAGAACAACACGACTGAACTCCCTGGCACCGACATCCTTATCTCCGGCGTGAAGCAAGGGCTCTCAGAAGCGCAAGAAGCTGGTCTCGCTAGATCGCTGCTACTCCTGAGCGATCCATTCGGCACACCTGGCGAGTTCGAAGCGATCCTAAAGACGAACTCGTATATTGACCTCGCCGAGGTAATTCGCGAGCAGTATCTGTCGGCAGCCGACTTTAAACTCTCAGCGAGCATCGACGGCTCCGGGCGCGCGACGGCAGAGTTGGTGGGTATCGAAGGGCGCGAACTAGCCAAGGCAAGCCACGAAGATCTAACCGAGGAGGAGAGGTATGCCGCCCCGTCAGCACATTTCGAACTCTATGTGTTTCGCCTGGGATCGGGCCCGAACCCTGCGAACCTGAACCTTCGCCTTCGGCAAGTCGGGGTCGCGAAGGTGAGGCGATGGCTATCGGCAGTCGGCGGCGTTCACTTCTATCACCGCGGCCTGCGAGTGCGCCCGTACGGCGATCCCGGTTTCGACTGGCTCGGATTAGACCTAGCGCGCGCACGAAGCCCCGAGGATCGTCCAAGCACCAACACGCTCGTCGGACGAGTTGTGGTCGACGACCAGAACGATCTGCTTCGGCCGAAGACAGACCGGGTTGGCTTCGTCGAGAACGAAGCCCTACGGGAACTACAGCGATTCGCGCTAGATGCCACGGAGTGGATGGCGCGCTGGCGCGCAGAAGACTCGCGGCAGCGCCGTAAGGCGACAGCGAGCAAGAATGTCTCACGTCTCGCGGGCGCACGGGACAAACTCGACGATGCCGTCCAATCGCTTCCGCCGAAAGAACGGCAGGTCATCGAGAAGGCGGTTCTTCGATACGAGACGGCGACGCGGAAAGCAGATGAAGACCGCCTCAAAGACATTCAGTTGTACCGCACGCTGTCAACAATTGGAGCAGCGACAGCTGTACTAGCGCACGAGACGGACAAGCCGACCGAACAGTTGCAGTCCCTTTTGAAGACTCTGAAGCGGCGAGTCAAGGCCGCTCTTGGCGGTCAACTCGATAGTCAGATCGTTGAGCCGTTTGAACAACTCGACCGTGTTGTTGCGGGCCTACGAGCGATCGCCCGGATGCCGCTAAGACTCCTCGGGGCAGACCGGCGCCGGACTCGGAACTGCTCAGTGGGCGAGGTCGTCGGGGAGACGCTCGATACTTTCGAGTACTTCCTTGACCGTGCTCAGGTAACGGTTGTTCGAGAGTTTGCGATGGGCGACCTAGTCCGCGCCGCTCCAGCAGCAATCGAGGTCATCGCTGCGAACATGATCGTCAACGCGGTCGCGGCTTTCTACATCGACTCCCGCGCGACAGCTATTCGAACGCTTAGGGTTTCAACATCCGTCCAGGAATCAAGCATCGAACTCGTGATCAGTGACAGCGGACCCGGTCTGCAAGGCATTCGACCCGCAGATGTTTGGAAGTTGGGGGTGACGCGCCGCGAAGGTGGAAGTGGCCTAGGACTAGCAATCGTTCGTGACACGCTCGACGATCTCGGCGGTACATCAGACGTTAGAAGTCCTGGCGAACTCGGCGGCGCCACATTCATCGTGCATTTCCCTCGCGCGCATGCCACCTGAATCTAACGCCGACAGATAGGCGATCCCGCAAGCGAGTTGACGTACATCGCATGATCGCCAAGTAGGGGAAGGTATCTGGTTGGCGTGTCGAGGTCGATCTCAACGCTTCCCAGGCAACACGCGCCAGAGTCGCGGCGCCCTTGCGCAGGCAACTCGTGCAGGTGAACGGGAGCCGGTTCGTGACCACATTCTTCGACCAGCTGCGTGCAGCCGATATACGTGCTGGGTCGCGCAGCCTTCACGGCAGCGACGATGTCAGCGCGTGGAAAACCCGAGCGATTTCGACCGACAGAGAAGATCACGACCTCAGGCTCGACCAGTCCAGCGACCAACGATGCGAACGCAACAGGGTCAGCTTGTCCGGGTCGACCCCCATGGTGAGGAAAGACGAGTACCCGACTCCTGATGTCCTGATTGGAGTCGCGCAGAGATGTGAACGCCTCAAGGCCAGCATCTCCGGGCAGCAACACACTGCACTCCCCGTCAACGAAGATGCCAACAACGGCTGACAAGCCGTTCGCATTGAGTTTCGGGCCGCCGTCGATTGACTGGCCCGTTCCGAATAGGAGGTCTGCTCCCAGAGGCGCCACGACACGTATGAGGAGTCGTCCGCCTGGGCTGACGAACTCTTGGCCGGCACCGACCTCGGCCCGCACGACCGTACGGCCGCTCGTCGCTGCGTCTCGCACCGCCGCACGAACCGCATCCCACGCGGGCCCGGATCGCGCTGGGTCTGCGTTGATCCAAACGCGGCCGACTTCAAAGCCTCGGAGAACGCCGGGCAATCCGGCGATATGATCCCGATCAGCATGGCTGATGATGACCTCATCGACGTACGTAACGCCGAGGTGCTCCAACATTTCCTCTGGAATCCCGCCGGGAGCAGCATCGACCATGACGACGTAGCCTTCGTCCTGAATCACCGCGCAGTTTCCGTGCCCGACATCGGCAACTATCGCCCGCACTCTGGTCCGCCTAGCTCTTATCCCGAGGTGGAAATGAAGCCCCGGTGCCAACCTCTGACACTGGCCATTCGCCCGGATCCACCGGTCCAGAGACCTCTGAAAAGTAGAGGTTCTCGGCGCGCGGCTCGGCAACGTTCACCTGCGCAAGCAGGTATTGGTCGATCAACTCTTCGCCTCGGCTGCGAACGTCTTCCGCGAGCAGTTGGCCCGGAATACGAACGGCGCGGTCCGGGTTCCAGTTCGGGATGAAAACGTCGATCGCAAACTGATCCGGCTTGCTGGCGTTGACAACGTCTCCCACGCGGACCACCGTCGGACGTAGTTTTCGCTCGGGCAAGAAGACCCCGTCGATTTCATTCCGAACAACTTCGATCATGCGGTCCAAGGACTCTGGCTCTTCCAGCTCATCCCGTCCTAGGAGCACCGGAATATGCTGCCGATATAGGCGAATCGACGTATCGAAGTCCGTATCTACGTAGCTAGTCATCAGGACTGCAATCTTGGATGACTGGACCAATGCAGCCACTGCTTCAGCTCCGAAGAACGGCGCTAGGTGACGAGTCTGTAGGCGGTGGTCAAGGATCGTCACGTCCGGCGCCTCAGAGATTGCAAACTCAACAAGCTCGCCAACGGTTGCATAGGTCCGCGACGGAGCGTGGACTGAGACACCAAAGTCTTGAAGATGCATGCTGACCGACGCGCGGCTGTCTTCGTCGTCATCGATCACGAGAGCATTGATGGACACAGACGAAGGGTATGACCTCGACCTGCCACGCGCGCCGGAACTTGCAGAGAAGTTCCAGCCGAACACCGACCTGCAGCTATCCCGGAGCGGAGGTCGACCGACATTGAATCCGTAGCGTGAGCCTAACTTCTACGCTTCCAAGTCTTCAGCTGGTTCGCGTCGAGGTACGCAAGTTTACGATCCTGGTGCCGATGTTCCGACGTGCACAAGTTCAATCGAGTCCGGGCAGAGTCTCGCGCATTCGCACCCACGAACCGAGCTGCTGAACTCTCAGAACGCCAAATCCTCGTCGTCGAGGTCGAGATGGCGAGTCAACATGATCCTCGCCGCCGTCGCAGCAGCGAGAGATGCCGCGAACTGCCAGTTAGTTGGACGCGGACGAGAACCGTCGTCGGCGACGCCCCGCCACATCAGCCACTCACGGGACTTATCTTCGCTGACAAACGATGCGAACCCGACGCCCTCCATTTCGCCTGTGTAGTTCTTTCGGACGTTCAGTGCCACCGCTAGATCGTCGAGGCTGCCGTCCTCGATCAGGACATCACCGGCCAGCGAGGTGCCCACTTTGTGCCGCGGTGCCCAGTCGGCCAGTTCGCGGGAAGGAAGCGATAGATATGCGGACCATGCGGAAGCGTCGTCCATCTGGGCTCGCAGGATTTCGTGCCACCGCCAGCGTTCGGGCTTGAAGTGGTTGACCTGGCGAGCCACGCTGCCCTCGATTTTGTAATCCCTCGGGTTCTTAACGTCGCCGTCGGGGCCACGAACGGAGCGCACGTGGTCAACGACCCTGCTCACGCAGACGACGTCACCGAGCGACAGACCCTTGCCTCCCGCTGCCATCCCGATCAGGACCCAATATTTGGCCCTATACACACGTGCGAGGGTGCCGCAGAAACTTGCCATCGCGTACTGGCTGTCCTCGCCGTTCATGGTCAGCACGATCGAGACCATTCTATTTGGGTCACGATCGCGAGGGACTTCCAGGCGGAAACAGTCGGCTCCACCAACCAGCTCGTCGCGTTCCCTCAGCAAATCAACACCGAAAGCCAACTTCGCGGCATCGAACTCCGGTTGCTTGACCGTGACGATAACGATATCGACCTCGGATGGCTTCTTCGAGTCCGTTTCCAACACGGAACCTGTCACCGGCAACCCGGCAACGACCTCGCCGATGCGGGTCATGATCGCTGTGCGGTAGTCCGGGAGCACGGCCGCAGTGTGCGAGAGATCCTCCAGCAGCATCTCGCGCATCGCAGAAGCTTGCGGCGCCTGATCCAATAGATAGAGGAGCGCCTCGGCATCTCCGCGGTCGCGAGCTCGTGCGGACAGAGTCATCGTTGCACCGGATCTGCCAAGCTGGGGCGAGGATAGGAGTAGAGCGCGCGCACCTCTGGGTTGGCAGTGACTGAGTAGTCAGCTAGGCATGCCACGCCGGTGACTAGGAAACCTCCAGCTTCGAGGATCGTTCGGATGGCTCGCACGCTTGCCGATGTCACGACGATGTCGTCCATGATCACGACGTCGGTCTGACCAGAGGATCGCAGAAGCCTCATCCACGGTGAGTTGTCCGCGTCCCACAAATTTCGAGCAGCTTCTGGGCTGAATCGCGCGCGCTTGACGTGCTCGATTGCCGACCGTGGAATGCGGACGATCCGCACGCCAACGGTCCTTCTCATGGAATCCGCCAGAGTGTCGGAGTTCGTTTCGCCCTCGGGGCAGACGAACAACGTGTCGCGCGGCAAGGCAGACACATGGCCGTCGAACAGTCTCCACAGGCGTACGGCTAGCCAGGGGCCGTACCCGTGCGCCACCATCATGGCTTCGAAGTCGGGCATGAGGGCGCCTGTGTCCTCTGGTCGCCACTCCGGTGGATTGCTTTCGTCGACTGGGTTTGCATCGCGAATCAGGTCCCAAAATTGATAGGGCCGCAACGGGTGCCCGCCTGCCTCTTCCATCAGTGAGTCTTGAAACCTGAGCAGTTCGGCATCGCAGTCTTGCGCGGTGTTCTGAACGTGGATCTGTTCCACACGCAACAGGTACGACACCTCCAGCCCGCCAGCTAACTGCCTCACGCCGTCGGTCTCAACTGGTCCTTGGCTGCTCAGCACCGATAGCAACCTCAACGGGATCGTGGGGAACAGTGCCACCAGCTTGTCCCGGATCGCCTTGATGGTTTTCGAGGTGTCGACCATCGGCACTACCACCGCAATCTGCGTCGGATCGGCTGACGAAAGCGCTTCCTCCAATTCCTGCATTGTGGCGAAGTGTGAGACGCCAGCGGCGGAAGGGCCGAGCACCTGAAGCGCGGCACTGTTGAGTGGTTCCTCCAGCCAGCGCGAGATTCCACCGTAAGAAACGATCCTTGCCCCAACGGGCAGATCGCTCAGGCGTCGTGTCAACTCGTGGTGCAGCTCGTCGCGGGCCCTAGACAACTCGTAGAAGAAACGGACATAGCCTCGGTCGCCTCTCGAAAACCAACCCTTGCGCCGCACCAACTTCGCACGCAGGAGATCCAGGTCGTTGCCACGCTCGTTGGCAATTACTCGCTTGTACGCGCCGCTTCGGGTCGGATCGATCGGAGGTGCGGCGTCACCGTTGTCGCCGACTAGCACTACTCGGCCACCGTCGATCGCGTCGCTCAGCAGGACCCTGACAAGGTCCTGCTCGGGAGGGACTTCGGACAGCAGCACGACGACCGTACATTCGTGCGCGCGCGAGTCGAGAAGCTCGTTGATCTCTTGGGCAAGAAGAAGGTTGACAGAACCACGCAGGTGTACCTGAGACGGTGATGTTTCAAGGCTTGCAAGGGTCAGATCGAGAATGAGCCACGTGGCTTCAGGGCTTGTACTCGCCAACGCCTCGCGGGCGACTTTCCTGACTGTTTCGCCTTTCTCATTGGCGGTCTCAGTGGTGATACAGCGCCAGTCCTGCCCATCTCCTACGAATGAACCGGCGGAGCCTGTCAAGGCGTGAACAGCGGAGCGATAGAACTCGAGCCGGTCGTCGTCCATTAGAGGGACCGTCGCGGCCCCGACACGAACGCGGACAACGTCGAAGCGTACGGCCCCGGTCGGTCCGTTCACTTGGACGTTCCCGAGCGTGTCGCGCCGGGCGAAAGGGGGATACGCATCGTGATCATGTTGCCAGGAAAGGGATCGTTAGCACGCCTGACGACTTTGGCGTTCACCGGGGGCAAACCAGGGGCAACGGCAGCCTTATTGGGCTTGGCCCCCTTCAGGTTCGCAAAATACTCGCCAGTGCGTATGGCGAGACTTCCGCCAAAGACATCAAGGACGGTGTTGGTGAGGATGTGCAGTCCCATGCCGTTTCCGATCGGCGCGCCCATCGGCTCTCCCGCCCCTTCACGCGGGAACGCGTGCGGGGGCCGGCTCGTCACACCCGGAAACAGGGACGCAAGCAACAACTCGTGAGCTGTGGCGTCAGCCCCAACCGGAACGTCGGATCGCACCGTCGAGACAACTTCTGGTCCGTTGGCCTCGTCAAGGAGACGGACATGAAAGTCGCGGTGCAGACTCTCGAGATCGCTTGGGTTCTGCGGCCCATGGTTGAACAGTCCGGCTCGGAGCGTGTCGACGATACTCTCGCCGTCGTCCCAAATGACGATCGTGAGCCAAGCCAATCTGTTGTCCGGTCCGGTTTGGAACAGTGATCCGGTCTGCAGGAGCCGAGCGTGTGGGTGCAGGATGGCGTTGTCCAGTGCTTCGTGAATCACGTTCGTAGCGATGAGGCGCCCATAGTCACCCAGGTAGGTGTTCAGTACCGTCAAGACGTACCGCTCTTGCCACGCCCCAGATTCACGGACCAATAGGTCGTAAGTAAACTGCCCGCTGAGCGCAAAGAAGGATTGGATTGGGAAGTAATGACCGGGGATCCGATCCGACCGTCCCGATATTGCGTGCTGAGGGTCGTCTTCTCGTTCCCCGAAATAGGCGTGGTCCTCGGGGTGGACGAGGGCGTAGAAACTCTCGCCGGTGGCGTCCATAACCGCTTTCGCGAAGTCCCAGTTCCGCATGTGTTCGCGAACAGACCTAGATTGCGGTAGCCGGACCGTCGTTCGACCACCTAGCCGCGTCCGTTCCGAAAGTCTCGCAACTATATATATCATCCCGGTGACGTCGAGGAATGTGACTTGGGACAGATCCAGGCACAGGTGCTCAACGTTGCTGTCGCCCGCAACCCAGAGCTCATCGGCCGAGCCCACTAACAATGCAGCAGGCATCGTGACGGTGTGCACTTGTTGATCCGCCACACGCATCGTTCCCGGTCTTGGCGCGATATCTTCAGTCTGCGCGAGCACCGTAGCACCGCTTCGCGTCCGGAATCCCGACTTGTGCGGAGCCTGCTGCCAGAGATGCGAGTTTCGGCCCGAATGCGCCAGGTCGGCGCGTCCGTCGTGATCCCAATATTCAGCATCGAGGCGGATAAAACTTCGGTACACGCATGCCAGAGGCGAGCTGATTCTCCGGCGTGATGAACCGGAATGGGAGCACGATTCGGCCTGACTGGTTCGACGGAGCGAATGGCTGACCCAGCGCGCTGAATGGGCCGCCAGAGCGGCTCGGTGTCGCGCCGGCTCGTGCCGCGATGAGCGCGCGAGGCTCCGGATCGACGGCCGCACGTTGGCGGGAGCGCGTAGGCCGTTTCGTGGTAGACAGTCACGTGTCTTGGACCCGACCACACTCGGCCGCTCGCCTAGATCAGATTGCGAGTCTTGCGAGTCCGGCTGCTCGAGGGCAGGCCCTCGAGCGCTTCGTCGCTGACCTCTTTCGGCGGCACCATTTCACAGTCATCCTCGACGCGCACGCAGCGAAGCCTCGGCAGACCGATCTAATTGCCATCAAGTTGGGCGAGCGCTACCTGATCGAATGCAAGTGGCGCCGCAAACCCGCCAACATTGATGATCTTGATTCGCTCCGGTCCAGGATGCGCCGTACGACCGCGGATGTCGTCGGAGTTCTCGTTAGCGATCGCGGTTTCACTCAACAGGTGAAAGCTGACGTTAGGCACCAGCGACATCAGCCGGTGTTGCTGATCTCTGGCGCAGAGTTGCGAGCGCTCAACGCTGGTTTCCACACGTCTCTTCCCGATCTCCTCTATCGCAAGACCGAACATCTCCTGCGCGACGCGCAAGTCCTTGTCGACGGCGGCGTCACGCCGAAGAGCGTTCGTCGTGCGCAGTCACTGCCATTTCCCATCCCGGAGCACCAGTTCGCACTCACTCACGCCAATGGGACCGCCTCGGTCATGGAGTTCGACTGCGGCTACGACTCGCCTGTCTTCCTAAACGAGCTCCCTGATATCGACTGGACGTCAGCCGGAGGCGCGGGCGCTAGTCTCGACCTGCGTCTCGGACTGGCTGACGAGTCAGACTTTGTCCGCGCCCTAGAAACCCTAGGCGACCTTGGCTGGCTGAGCGAGGCCGGACGATGGGTGATCGAAGAGTCGTCGCGCACCTTGCATGGGATCGGCGTTCGAAGTCTGATCGAATGCCTTCCACGATGGAAGTCGCGGTGCGAACACGGTACCGAACAAGTCGCCTATGTGGATCAGTTTGAAGGCGGGTTCTATTCGCTCACGGCCGACATGATGGCGGGCGAAGTCCGTACGGCGAGGGCTGCGCAGCTGTCGTTTGAGCTCGTCGGCTTTCCGCTTGACCCTGCGCCCCTCATTCATCTCTCCCGGGCGCTCGGCGTTCACGAAACCATTCACGCGCGGCCCAGGACGGAGAAGTCGGTCGATCGCCACTGGTTGCGACCACTTAGGCCGGACCTGCGTGTCGTAGGTTTCGTCGTGACACACGACCCCTATGCCGACCCGCCCAGCGAACTGTGGGTAGTTGGCCTGGTAGTCGATAACCCATACGTGAGCGAACAGACACTGGCAGAGGAAGCGCCCTTGCCAGCAGAACTCAGTCTTCTCGGCGACTGTCAATACCTAGTGTGCGCGCTGCGCAACTATCACCGCCTATCACAGAAGCAACCGAGTTATGTGCTGGACAGAATTGAGTGGGCTCGAACGTCGGATCGGCTTCTCTGCCGTCCTGTCGCTGACTGGTCCTAAGGTGGTCGATAGAGCGTAAGGAATGAGACTCGTCCCTACCGTCGTATGCATTGCTATTCGGACACCGAGAACTTACGTCGTCCGTTCTTGGGCTAGCTAGCGCAACCGGGACGTTGCGGAGCAATGCGATGAAACCGTTGGCATATGCGCTGTTGATCCGAGGTGGTCTTTCCAGCCATGTGATGCCAGGAACTCCCCCGCGTCATTTCGCCGCCACTGCCCGTGTCGGTGACGCGGCGTATCGTCGTCAGCGACTCTTGCCGACTCGGGAGGTGGCGCTATGTCGGAGTCAGTTCGGCCCAAGCGGGTCGTGATCTTGGACGCGGACAATCCCATGGAGGAGATCCATGGGGAGTTCTTTTGGCGTGAGGATCATGAGCAGATTGTCGATGCCGTGAGGCAGCGCGCCTACGAGGACGGTTTCCGCGACGGCGTTCGCGCGGAGGGTTCTCGGCCGATCAACGTTGTCCTGCGCCCGCGACGCCGCATGAGTCGGCTGCGGCTGATGTTCTTCATGCTGCTGTTCGCCGCGTTCATCGCTGTGCTGATCCAGAACTGGCACCAGTGACCCGCCGATAGGCGACGAAAGGTCGCCAGTTATCCACAGATTTCGAGCACGGGGTACCGCCCGTCGGAGGCCTTGGCCGACGGTGAAGGAGTTCTAGTCCTTCACCGACTCGGCTCGAGGTGATCTCGGTGGCAACTCGGCGCACCTGGCTCGTAGCAGTGGTCGTCCTCGGCGCGACTTGCGCTGGTTGCGGAACCAACCGGCAGGTCGCGGCCACCGATCCGCAACCTCGCACGGCCGAGAATCCTTCGTTAGAGCCGGCGACATCCGCCGCGCCGGTCCCGTACGTCGACGCTCCGCAGCAGATCGCCCAACTGAGCGATCAGTTCGTCCGCGCGGCACTGTGCTACGACAGCACCTCCGACTCCCCCACTGCGTTCATCAGGATCCTGCGACCGGTCACGGCGCCGGCTGAACTGGGCCGGTTGCGTCATTCGGCCAGGGCTCGCCTGGACTGGCGTGCACTGCGGACGCGGCACGAAAGGACATCCATCCAGGTAACCGGCACCTCGGTGGCCAGCTCGCCGAGCGTCGTTCCGACCACATTGAGCCCTGTCGTCGTGGTGGTTGAGGCGGAGCGCATCACAGTGACGACCTTCGGGACGGTGCGCGACTTTGTCGAAGTGACAGTTGACCTGGACCGAGATCGCGGTCAGTGGCGGGTCTCGTCAGCGACCGGGGGTGGGTTGTGAAGGCCGTGGCGCTGTTCGTGTCGCCGGCTGTTGCGGTGATGGCGATGCTGTTCGCGGTAGTGGTTGTGCTCGCCCCGCTCCAACCAAGCCCGGCGCTGAGCCTGACGGCCTCGGGTTGTCTGTCGTCTGACACCAGCTCGATCTCTGGGGTGAAGCTGGACTCCGAACAGGTCGGCGTCGCACGGACGATCATCTCGGTCGGCAAGCAGTTGAAGGTTTCACCGCGGGGCTGGGTGATCGCGATCGCGACCGGGTTCCAGGAGTCCGGTTTGCGTCCGCTCCCCTACGGCGACCGCGACTCGGTCGGCGTCTTCCAACAACGCTCCGGGTGGGGACCGGTCGCGACACGGATGGACGTTGCGTCGGCGGCACGGATGTTCTTCCTCGGAGGGCTGCACGGAGAGCGCGGCTTGGTTTCGATCCCGAGGTGGGAGCAGCTACCGCTGACGCAGGCGGCGCAGGCGGTCCAAGTCAGCGCGTATGCGGATGCGTATGCGAAGTGGGAGCCCCTGGCCACCCAGACCGTGAGCCGCCTGTCCGGCCAGGACGGATCGTGCACGTCGCACGGTCCGTGGGTGCTGCCCACCGGCCACACCCCCTACGTTCTGACCGCGGGGTTCGGTGAGTGCGGTGGCCTCTGGGCGCACTGCCATACCGGTCAGGACTTCGCCGTGCCGACGGGAACCCCGATCGGTGCAGCCGGTGACGGTGTGGTGGTGTTCGCCGGCTGGTCCGGCCCGTACGGGAACTTGATCCGGATTCTGCACCCCGGCAGTATCGCGACCTGGTACGGCCACCTGAGCCAGATCCGCACCCGAGTCGGGGCCCAGGTCACCGCCGGTGAGGTCATCGGGCTGTCCGGAGAAACAGGTAACGCGACCGGACCTCACCTGCACCTCGAAGTGCGCCTCGGTGCGTCGCCCGCCAGCGAGGGCGTTCCGATCGATCCGATGCCCTGGCTCCACGCCCACCAAGTCCTTTAACACCAAGGAGAAGGAGAAGCACGATGATGAACCCCACGTTGAACCAATCGTTGAACCCACTTGATGTTCATGTGAACCCGAACTCGGGCGGCCTGCCGGGTGGCCAGCAGATCCAGCAGGTCCTCGACGGCCTCGGCGCCTGGGCCCTTCTCGCGGCACTAGGCGGTCTGCTGGTCTCCGTGATCGTCTGGTCGATCGGCAGCAACGGCGGCAACTACCACGCCGTCTCGCGCGGCAAGACCGGCGTCCTGGTCTGCGGTGCCGCCGCCATGGTCGCTGGCGGTGCCGCACCGATCATCAACTTCTTCGCCAACCTCGGCTCCCAAATCAGGTGAGCGGCGATGCTTCCCGAACTCGCCGGCGCCGCCCCACCAACCATTGCCCTGCCCAGCACGGGATGTGCTTGGTGGAACCTGGCCTGCAAGGGCGGTGAGCAAGTCGCGAACGCCGGCCTGTCCGCGATCACCAAATCCATCGCCTCCGGTGCAGAAGATCTGCTCGGCCAGATCGTGCGGATCATCGATCAGTCCTCCACCGTCCCCTTGGCTGACCCGGTCTACCGGCACGTGTACTTCGGGTTCCTCGGCCTAGCCGCAACGCTGATCGCGATCGTGCTGCTGATCGCACTGATCATCGCCAGCATCAGACGCGACATTGCGACTCTGGGTCGTGCCGCGGTCGGTGTCGGAGTCGCCGCCCTGGGTGGGGCGCTGTACATCGTGTTCGCCCAGCTCTTGGTCGCGGTTGACGACTGGCTTTCGCACGGGGTGGTCGACGTGACGGGCTATGACCTGACGACGTCGATCAGCCAGATCGCGGTCGGGTTCCACAACATCGCCGGCACCCCGGGCGAGATGGCGGCGAACATGCTGCTGATCTTGTTGATGCTGATCATGCTCGTCTCCGGGCTGATCCTCTGGTTCGTGCTGGTGCTCCGCAAGATCGCCATCCTGGTCGTGGTCGCCTTCGCACCCCTACTGATCGCCGGCTACGGCTGGACCCCGACCAGGGCCTGGGTCCGACGCACCACCGAGGTCCTGGTCGCGTTGGTGTTCACCAAGACCGCGATCTACACCCTCTTCGGGATCGGCCTGGCGCTGATGTCACGCGGCACCGACCAATCACTGTCTGACTTTGTCGGCACCACCGTGCTGATGTGCGGAGCCTGTTTCGCCCCGTTGGTGATGCTCAAGCTCGTCCACTTCGCCGGAGACACCCACCTGGCCCACGACGCCCTCTCCTCCCTGCACTCCGGTGTCCAACCCGTCGCACAACGGCTCGGCAAGCTCGCCCCAGGAGCGGCCATGGGCCGCGGCGACCTGGCCCGCTCCCAAGCCACCGCCTCCACCCCTGACGGTCCTGGACCGTCGAGCGCGGGCGCGCTGAACCCCACTGCCGGTACATCTGGAGGAGCGGCCGGCGCTGGCAGTGGTGCGGCCGCAGGCGAAGCCGCCGCGGGTGCAGCAACCGGCGGTGCTACCACCGCGGCATTCGCCGCTACACATGCAGCCCAAACGCTCAAGGACACGCCAAGCAAAGTCGCGGGCGCCGCCGCCGCAACCGGCACCGCGCTTCTTGAGCGCCAACCCGACCAACCAATGCGCGGCCCCAACCCCGGCGACAACCCAGGAACCACCCCCGATGAAGGAGGCGCATGATGAGCACCCTTGCGAAGGAGCCACCGACCTATACCTTCGGGCGACGCGACCGAGGCGGACTTCTGTTGGGGTTCAAAGGAACCCAACTCGCAGTGCTGGCGACCGGTTTCGGGGCCGTGCTTGTCGGCCTCCTAACTGCGGGCACCCTTGGCGGTGTCTTGGGGTTCACCACTCTCGCGATCTGCGGGTTCGTCGCGCTGTACCCGATCCAAGGCCGCGCGGTCGTTGACTGGGCCCGCCCGCTAGCCAACTACGCCCACGCGCGTGTGCTCGGCGGGTCGAGGTACCTGGGTGGGGCGAGCTCTTTACGCCGCTGCAAGGACCTGCGGCTCGACCTCCCAGGGCTGGGCCAGCAACTCCGGCTCTACCAAGCCCGCCCGTTCGACGGCCCCATCGCGCTGATGCGACTCGAAGATCGGTGGACAGTCGTGCTTAAGGTCCGGGGCCGCAATTACGTGCTGGCCGATAGGGCCACCCAGGAACGGAGGATCGCGGACTGGGGTGCCCTGTTGGCTCAAGCCGGCCAAGAGGGGTCTCGGATCGCAGCGGTCCAGTGGCTCGAACGCACCGTTCCCGACAGCGGACACGACCTGGCGAACTGGTGGACCGAACACGGCGACCCCAGCGCACCGTACGCGGCCGCGTACAAAGAGCTCGTCGATCAAGCAGGGCCGGCCGCTACCCAGCACGAGTCCTACTTCGCGGTCTCGATCGACGCCCACAAGCTGCGGCGTCCGATCCGCCAGGCCGGCGGTGGACCCGAAGGCACCACCAAAGTGCTGCTCGGTGAGATCACCTGGATCCGCCAAGCCCTCGCCCGGGCCGACATCGACGTCCTCGGCACCGCCGACGCCCAAGACCTGGCCAGGATCGTGCGCAGCGCGTACGACCCCACCACCTCGACCCTGCTCGAGGAACACGCCCGCAGACCGAAGGTCGAAACTGCCGGCCCGATGGCCGCCGAAACCCATTGGGACCACTACCGCACCGACTCCGGAATCCACGCCGTGTACTGGATCGCCGAATGGCCCTCGGTGCCAGTCGAGGCGGCCTGGATCTACCCGCTGATCTCCTTGGGCGGGATCCGGCGCACCGTCTCGGTCACCGCCGAACCCATCCCACCCTCGCGCTCGATGCGAGAGCTGCGCAGTCAACGGGTCGCCAAACGCGCCGATGAGGCCCAACGGCAGCGGATCGGACAGGTCGAGACCGCCCAAGATGACGAGGAGTACGCCGCGATCGACCGGCGTGAACGCGAGCTGGTGCGCGGCCACACTGAATACCGCTACACCGGCTGGATCACCGTCACCGCCACCACTACGGATGAACTCGAGGCAGCGTGCGCGACCGTCGAACAAGCTGCCGTGCGCAGCGCCTTGGAACTGCGCCGGGTCTACGGCGAGGTCGACCAAGCCTTCCTGCGTGGCAGCCTCCCACTCACCCAAGGAGTCGCGCGATGAAGCACCTCCACACCCACGTCGCCACCAACCCGACCCACACCAGGACCAAGCCCCGCACCCACACCCGGCCGTTCGGTCGCGCCGGTACTGCGACCGGGAACCCGTTCCGGACGATGAGAACGCCGGTTCACCGGGCGACCACCCGGAACCTGCAAGCGGCCTACCCGTTCATCGTCGACTCCGCCCTGGGTTCCCATGGCGTCTACGTCGGACGCCAGGCGGGTTCGGATGCGAGTTTTGTGTTCGATCCGTGGGAGCTCTACGCCCAGAACGTGATCACCAATCCCAACATCCTGCTCGCGGGAGTCATCGGCCGCGGCAAGAGCGCGCTGGCGAAATCCGTGGCCCTACGGATGACCGCCTTCGGGGTCCGGGTCTATGTCCCCGGAGACCCGAAAGGTGAATGGGGAGAGGTCGCCAGGGCTTTGGGAACCGAACCGATCGTCTTGGGCCGCGGCCTTTCTGCACGGGTGAACCCGCTCGACCCGGGCGAGCGACCACAGGGCCTGTCCTCCGACGAATGGCAGCGCGAGGTATTGGCTCGTCGTAACAGCCTGCTCGCATCGCTGGCTGAAACCGCCCTTGATCGACGCCTGCAACCGGTCGAGCGAAACGCCCTGCTCGTCGCACTCACTGCAATCACAGCAACCAGCGACCTCGAGCGCGGGCCTGCTCCAGTGCTGCCCGAGATCGTCGCGGCCCTCATGAACCCCACCGATGAGACCGCCGCAACGTTGAGCATGACCGCACGCGAGCTCGCCCTGGACTCCCGCAACCTCGCTCTCGAACTCCGGCGTCTCGTGGTCGGTGACCTCGCCGGCCTGTTCGACGGCCCCACCACCCACCAGCTCGACTTCAACGCACCCATCCAGGTCCTCGACACTTCCCGCCTTGCTGGTGACGACACTGCGATCGCCCTGCTCATGACGTGTGCCTCGGCCTGGATGGAGACCACCCTCGCTGCAGATGCAAGCGGGCACGATGGCGCCAGTGGCCGCAGCGGGCGTCGTCTTGTCGTCTACGACGAGGCCTGGCGGATGCTGCGCCACCTCGCTCTCGTACGGCGGATGCAGTCCCAGTGGAAACTCTCCCGTGCACTGGGCGTGGCCAACCTCGCCGTGGTGCACCGGATCTCCGACCTCGGTGCCGTCGGTGCCACCGGCTCCGAAGCCGTCGCGCTGGCTCAAGGTCTCCTGGCGGACTGCTCGACCCGGATCGTGTACGCCCAGGAATCCGATCAGGTCGAGACGACTGCGACTGCGCTCGGGCTTTCGGATGTTGAAGCGGACCAGCTCGTTCACCTCCCGCGTGGGCGCGGCCTGTGGCGCATCGGGCGGCACGCAGCGATCGTCGACCACATCCTCGGCGCCGCCGAGTGGCCAGTCATCGACACCGACGCCCGGATGCGGGGTGATCACCGATGACCGCGACCGCGAGTCCATCGGGAGGTAGGCACGATACGTTCCCCGACCAAGGTGCGTGGATCATCGGTCTCCTAGTTGCTCTGGTATTCATCGTCGCTGGAATCTGCTGGGTCGCTGCACGAAGCGCCCTCGTCCTGACCGGCGAAGCATCCACGAACGCAGCGTTCGGCCGATCACCCGGCTTCGCGATCCAACTCCTCCGCAGCCGCGACGCGGCAGGGGCTTGGCATCGTGCGTACCCGACAGCGGCGCCCTTGGACCCGGTCCTGTTCTGGGTCCAGATCAGCGTGTTCACCCTGGTCGCTCTCTTCGCCTCCGGCGCGATCTTGGCTCGCGCCAGAGGCCGGAGACAAACGATCGGCGATCCGGCCCAATGGGCCACGAAGCGCGCTGAGACCAGGCTCGCTGCACCCAGCGATCCGGCCAAACGACGCTGGCGCTTGACCGCCGGCCAAGGCATTGCCAGCAAACACCTCCTCGCCGGAAACGACTGCGTCTCGGCCGTGGTCTTCGGGCCCAACGGCTCCGGGAAGACCACCAGCCTGATCGTCCCCAACGTTATCGACTGGGGCGGCCCGGTCGTGATGACCACCGCGAAACCCCAAGACCTCGAACCGATCGTCCGGGCCCGGTCCGCGCAGGGTCCGGTGTGGGTCATCGCCCCTGGTGGTGCGCCCGGCTACCAATGCGTGGGTTGGTCACCCCTTGCAGCTGCGACCGATGAGGAATCGGCTGACCGGATTGCCGAGTGGATGGTCGAGTCCTCCGGGATGACCGATGACCCCAAAGCTCGCCCGTGGAATGCCCAGGCCCGCAAGTACCTCAAAGGCCTGCTCCTCGCCGCCCAAGCTTCTGGTGGCGGGTTGGAGCAGTGGATCGGATGGATCCACACCGGCGAACGGGCCAAGGACCACGTCGAAGACATCCTGGTCAACGCCCGCTTCACCCACGCCGCCCAGGAATACCTCTCGACCTGGCAGATCCACGAAGAAGGCAAAGGCTCCGTCTTGTTCACCGCTCTCGGCCTGGCCGACACGTACTCACGACCTGGCGTCGCCGCGGCCGCCGACACCGGTGGATTCCAGCCCGCCGACCTGTTCGACGGATCCGGCACCATCTGCATCGTCACCCCCAGCTCTGAAGGTGACCGATACGCGCCGTACTTCACCGCCCTGGTCTCCGCGATCATCCACGAGGCCGAATCCCGCGCCGCAACCCAAGGTGGACCACTGACCCCGCGGCTCCTGCTCGCCCTAGACGAAGCCGGCAACGTCTTCCGCTACCCGCGCCTGCCGCACCTTCTCACCACTGCTCGCGGCAACGGCATCCAGCTCATGCTCATCTACCACGACCTCGCCCAAGTTGAGCACCTCTACGGCGGTCGACAAGTCGCTCGCACCGTGGTCTCCAATGCCAAGATGCGGATGCTGCTGCCCGGTGTCGGTGACCTGGAGACCCTGCGCTACTGGTCTGACCTCATGGGCCAAACCCGCACCCAAACCCACGGCGTCACAACGGGCTTCGACGGAAAACGCAGCCGATCGGCCAATGAACACACCGACCACCTCGCACCCCTCCACCAGCTCCAACAGCTCCCCGACGGCCAAGCCGTCCTGCTTTACCAGAACCTCCCGCCAGCCAGGGTCCGTCTCCTGCCCTGGTACACCGACCGCCGATTCCGCCACCTCCGAGACATCCCATGCCCAACCTAGACACCAACCTCGTCAGCCGGCAGGTCGTTCAACACGCAGAGCAGATCAGCCGCCTCCGCCACGACGTGGACCGCCTCGCCAGCGAGATCACCGATGCCTATGCCGACCTGGTCTCACGCGTGGAAGCAGTAGCCACCGCCGAGGACAATTCATCCGCCTTCCCGACGGCATGGAATTGGCGCACGCTCGGCCCGAAAGCGTCCGAAGAACTCTGGAAACAGCTCAGCGACTGGGTCACCTGGATCCGGCACCGCTACCCGCTCGCGAAGAAGATCCCACGCTGCTGGGGCCAACACCCCGAAGTCGTCGAAGAACTCACCGCACTCTGGGTCGCCTGGCAAGCAGCGTATGAAAAGCACGACGGTTTCCTGACAGCGGCAGCGGACTGGCACGACAGATGGCTACCCGGCGTACTGCACAGGCTGGAACACGGATCATTCGCACTCGACTGCGCCATGCACCATCAAGAACGCCCGGCTGGCGTCTACGCATCCGCGACCGAGCCATAGTGAGCGAGCGCGAATCACGCAGGAATCGCGACTCACAGGCGCCCAGACCTCCCGATCCGTACGTCGGCGGGACGGCCGCGCCTAGGCGCTGACAATCCGATGGGCGCCCTCGACCCTTCACCCGGGGAAAGGACGCGCGTCAGCGTGTTCCGCAGGTTGGCAAGTGGGACCGGGTGGGCCCCAGCACGGCCAAAAGGGTCTGAACTCACGCGTCCTCGCATGCAAGCACGCGACCAGCATCACGAAGAGGAGAACCACGTTAAGACGCCTCATTAGCCGATCGCGGTATAAGGGGCCAACAGCATCACTTCCGCCGCGCGCGGGCACAAATCGACATCGGCCGAGCATGAATGGGACCAGCCCATGTCGCGGTCACGGCTCCCAGGAGGCCGACCGAATCAATGTCCGGGCGCGCTCGCCGAGCATGTTCACGAACATGCAAAACGATCCGAATCGCTCGTTCGTCGTCTGACCATGGTGGTAGCGGTAGTAGATCTGCTGAGCGATGCCCGCAAGGCGAAAGAGGCCGAAGACCTCGTAAAACGTCCACTGCTCGGGCGTTACATCGAGCCCAGACCTTTCCATGTAGTAGGCAACGACCTCGGCACGAGTCAGCATGCCTGCAGCATTCGTTGGCTGCAGGCGGAAGACCTGCCAGTCATCATCGTCGGTGGCCTCTACCCAATACGCCAACGCGCTGCCAAGATCCATCAACGGGTCGCCAATCGTCGCCAGTTCCCAATCGAGCAACGCAACTGGGCGCGTCGGATCCGATTCAGAAAAGACCACATTGTCGAAGCGGAAGTCGTTATGGATCAAACAGGATCCGCTATCGGCAGGTTGTTTTGCCACAAGCCACGCGATGATGTCCTCCATGCCGGAGACGTTCTCTGTGAGAGCGTTGCGGTAGCGGGCCGACCAGCCAATGATCTGGCGTTCAACGTAGCCACTGCCCTTCCCGAGCCAAGCAAGTCCCGCTTGAGCCGGGTCGACGGCATGAAGCGAAACAAGCAGATCGAGCGTGTTCGTGCACATCTCACGAACCTCTGCGGGAGTCGGGGTCCCGTCAAAGTCTTTACGTGGAATGTTGCCGATCATGCGCTCCATCACGTAGAACTCCGAGCCCATGACGGCCTCGTCGGCGCAATGTCCGACCGTCGGAGGCACATACGGAAACACGGGCGCGAGCCATGACTGGATCCTGTATTCGCGACCCATATCGTGAGCGCCCGCCGCCTTCGTGCCGGCGGGCGGGCGTCGCAAGACTAGGTCCTTCTTGGGATACCTCAGCAGATAGGTGAGATTGGAGGCACCACCGGAGAATTGGCTGACATCAGGAAGCCCGACACCCCACTCTGACAGCGCCGAAGCCGCGGACACGGCAGTCGCTCTCAACCATGCGTCAACTGCAGCTACATCGAATGCGTCCTCCCCGCGGACATCGCGAGCACCTTCGACCTCAGACATCACGTCAGCGTCCATCGGGCCTTCATCACGGCGGCCCTGACCGCGCGCGCGCCGCGACCCGCAGATCCTTCTCGAAGACTACGCGGCATGGTCGGCAGCACCGATCTCAGCGTCATCTCACGTCCTTTCAGTGACCGTGCTTGAGTAGTTCGAGCCGGGCGATGAGGCCCAAATGCACCTCGTCCGGCCCGTCGGCATAGCGGAGGGAGCGGGCGGTTGTCCAGGCGGCGGCCAGGGGGAGGTCATCAGTGAGCCCGGCCGCTCCATGGATTTGCATCGCGAAGTCGATAACGTCCATCGCCATCCGCGGCGCGGCCACCTTGATCTGGGAAACCTCGCTGATCGCCCCCTCCGGCCCGTAAGTGTCGAGCTTCCAAGCCGCATTCAGCACCAGGTACCGGGTCGAATCGATTGCGATTCGCGACTGCGCGAGCCGCTCGCGGTTACCACCTAGGTTCATGAGCGGCTTCCCAAAGGCTGTTCGGGAAGTGCCGCGTTTGATGGCGAGGTCAAGGGACTTCTCCGCGAGTCCGATCAGTCGCATGCAGTGGTGGACCCGACCGGGCCCGAGCCGACCCTGTGCAATTGCGAATGCCTCTCCCGGTCCGGAAATGAAGTTGTCCATCGGAACGCGGACGTCGGAGAGGTTGACCTCGCCATGCCCGTGCGGTTCGTCGAAGGACCCCATCGTCGTGAGCATCCGCTCGACCTTGACTCCCCGCGTGTGCCTCGGGACCAAGACCATGGAGTGTCGTCGGTGCCGGTCCGCCTCGGGGTCCGTCACAGCCATGACAATGAAGATCTCGCAATCCTCATGACCGACCCCCGTAGAGAACCACTTTCTGCCGTTGAGGACGATCTCGTCCCCATCGATCGAGGCGGTAACTTCCATGTTCGTCGCATCGCTCGATGCGACGTCGGGCTCAGTCATGAGAAAGGCGCTTCGGATCTGTCCATCAAGTAACCGTTCAAGCCACACATCCTTCTGCGACTGGCTCCCGTATTTGAGCAGCACCTCCATGTTTCCGCTGTCTGGCGCATTGCAGTTGAAGACGTAAGGGGCGATGAACGACCGTCCCGTGAGCTCGGCGATCGGCGCATAGTCGACGTTGCTCAGACCGGTCCCGCCCGCAGTGCCGAAGCGCCCGGCATACGGGCCTTCGTGACCCGCTGGCAAGAAGAGGTTCCAGAGCCCAGCGCGGCGCGCCTTGGCCTGCAGATCCTTCAGCACTGGCAACTCCTGCCAGTTCTCCCCCGTACCCGACTCGCGACGGCGCTTGATCTCTTGGTGATAGGCCGCCTCGATCGGCTCGATCTCATTCTCTATGAAGTCCGCGACGAGACGACTGATCTCGGTGGCACGAGGTGACGGCCTGAAGTCCATGTGCTTGACTGTCTCACATTGTTAAGCAATGCTCAATAGCATGGGGAACGAAGATTCCATCCGCCCTCGGATGCCGAAGCAGGAACGGCGGCGGCAACTTCTGTCGATCGGCCTGCAGATGCTGGTCGACCGCCCCATTCAGGAGCTTTCCATTGACGAGGTCGCTGAAGCGGCCGGAATCTCACGCGGGTTGCTGTTCCACTACTTCCCAACAAAGACCAACTACTACGAGGAAGTCATTGCTGCGGCGCTGCGGCGCGTCTGGCGCAACGTGGCACCTGACCCCGATGCGCCGCCGGAGGCGGCGGTTCAGCAGTTCGCCGAGCGGTTCTACTCGCAGATTGAGCGGCGCCGCGACTCGTATGTGGCACTCGTCTTCGGCAACGGTGACCTTTCCGTGGGCGGCGACGGCGTCGGATCCCACCGCCGACAGATGGCACGCGAGTTGATTGCATCCTCACAGTTGCCGCAATCCGCAGCCTGCGTCGTCCACGCCTGGATCGCGTACGTCGAGGACCGGGCACTGCAGTGGAGCGCCGCCATTACCCGAGAAAATATCGACGTCGAGGTCTCCCACTGCGTGCGCGCCCTCGACGCACTTCTCGCCCTCTAAGCCGAGATCCCGTCGCTGCGTCGCGCAGCGCCACAAGCATCCGATGGCGCGCGAGGTGAACGCCGCTGCTCGTCTTTGTGACCGGCATCCAACACGACCTCAACCTGGACTTGGCCCCAAATGGGCTTGTCTTCGCCGAATCCGTGGCTAGGGCCGAAGGACTACCCCTTTGAGAGGCGAACTACCCCCAAGGAGTGGGATTGGCCTGGATCGCGGCACACTGCACGCTTCGTCGCCTCCTCGGGCACGAACCGGGGTGGAAACGGTAGTTGCAAGATTGCAGTGTGGCTCCATGTCGAAGGTCCGCTGGATTGCGTCGCTGCGTGCGCCGCCGTTAAGCACACTCGCGATCCGCTCCCTTGACCATTTCTCAGACGGTGCGCGTCTCATGACGCTCCGCACGGCGCGCTCGCCGGCGAAGCGTCGCACGGCGAAACGATCTTTGTCTGATCAAGCATGCTCAAACTCCTTGAACTCTTTGTCGCGTGGCTCGACTCTGGGTCAAGGACACTGTCTACTGACGTCTGGCGTTAGCCGAGGGTGATGGCGAGGTCCTTGGCCGCCTCGACCCTGTCCCGGTCGGCGATCAACTTGCGGAACTTCATGATTTGGGTCGGCCGGTCAATCGTCAAAACACCGACCAGCCGATCGCCCCGTCGATAGAACGCGAGAAAGCGTCCATCTTTGGTGCCGTCGTCGACGACGTCGACGTCCTCGGCATTCGGGATGCCCACAAATTGGATTCGGTGCTCGTACCAGTCGGACCAGAAGTAGGGGACGCCATTAGCTTCGACGGCCGTCGTTGGGAAGAGTGCGTTTCGTGCGGCGGTTGCCCCGTGTTCAGCGGCGCTGGTCCAGTGCTCGAGACGCATCAATTCGTAGTCGAACAATGGATGTGTCCAATGAGCGACATCCCCGGCCGCGAACACGCCAGCTGCAGAGCTTCTCAGGTAGGAGTCGCAGACGACTCCGCGATCACGAGGGTGAAGTTTGACGCCTGAGCCTTCGAGCCACGCCGTCGCCGGGTCAACACCAACTCCGACAACGACCAAGTCCGCGGGCACGATGGTGTCGTCAGTGAGCACCACACCCGTTACCTTTCCCGAGTCGCTTAGGAGCCGTTCAACGCCGACACCGAATCGGAGGTCAACCCCGTTCTGTGCATGGATTTCGGCGCACACGGCGCCAACAAATGGCCCCACTGAACGGGTCAGGGGAACAGGGAGCATTTCGATGATGGTGACGTCGAGTCCCCGTTTACGCGCGGCCGAGGCGACCTCAGAGCCAATGAAGCCCGCCCCTACAACAGCGACTCGAGCGCCGGCGTCGAGGGCCGCACGCACGGCGAGTGCATCGTCTTTGGTTCGGAGGGTATGGACGCCGGAAATCCCGTCAGTGTTGGGGAGTTGTCGTGCGGAGCCACCTGTCGCGATGATCAAGTTGCTGTAGCCGATCCGGCGCGTTCGTGTATGAAGGACCTTCGCGGCGGTGTCCAGGGCCGTAGCGGGTTCGCCCAGGATGAGCTCGACGCCGAGCTCGTTCTTGAGGTGCTCACGCGAACGGAAGGGCTCGATATCGGCTTCGAGCCCCGGGTTCAGCACGGCCTTCGAGAGGGGCGGGCGGTCGTACGGAAGGTGGGGTTCGGCACCCACTAGCGTGATTGGTCCGACGAAGCCGAGGCGACGAGCAGCCTCAATCGCGCGAAGGCCGGCCAACGATGCCCCCACAACGACAAGGCGCTCAGACATTCCAGTTCCTCCGATTGGTCTTGGGGCTCACCGGCGGCGGGGCAAAGGATTGCCGCCGGTGAGCACTTCCAAGCCTTCCTTTTCGTGCTCTGCGTCACCTCCCTCCCTGGTAGCGTCTCTATGCCCTCAAAGCAAGATTTCCCGCCACAGCCACGCTCAGCCCTGATCGAAGAGATGCTCGCTGGTCGACTCCGGAAAGTAGGAGCGAAGGTTCTCCGGCGGAACGAACTTGGACCAGTTCTCGGTAGAGGTTGCCAGCCGGTCGAGAACCGCATAAACGGCTGCGGGATTGACGCCCATGCCGAGATGGCTTGATCGAACCTCAACGTTTTCTACCAATGCGCCGTCGGGGTACATGCATGCCCGCCAATGAACGATGCCGTCGCTTCGGCTGAAGATCGAAGTCGATGGAATTTCAGGCCGGGTCGCGGTCCGCCAAAGAACGAACTCGTACTCGGGTAGATGCAACCTGCGCAGCTTCGCGTAGGTGGCCTCGGCGCGCGATTGCTTCAGACTCCTGATCGCCATTGGGCCGGCAAGCGTAATCAGACGGTCGATGCGATCGGGATGCCTGCGCGCAAGCTCGGCGCCGAGATAGCCGCCGAGGCTTTGCCCAATGATGCTGATGGGCGCATCGTGCTCGTGACAGATCATCTCCGACAGCGCGTCGAGGCCCTCGATTGCTTTGGAGGTCGGTCCGATATTTGTTCCGAGGCCCCATCGATATGGGGTGTGGCCGACTCTGCTTAGGAGCCGTCGCAGCGGGTACGTCGTGTAGTCCGCGGCCTTGAGCCCCGGGATAACCAGAACGGGGCGCCCCTCCTCGACGCTGTGAGACGCCAGCCATGGGCGTAGCGCGTAGAAGAGCCCAAGTTCGCTGAGCGCCCGCGGCCCTTCAACGAGACCGTAGGCGAGCTTCGGCGGAATCTCGTAACTGGTGGAGCTCGACATGCAACTTGCCTTCCATCGTGGTCGGCCCTTAGGCAGACCGGGTGCTGACCTGCAATGCGGTATCGTCGAACGTTTGGGACGTCAGGTCGCCAGCATGCCGCCTTCCACGGGCAGCGTCGTTCCGGTGACGTAGCCGCTCGCGTCACTGGCGAGGAAGAGCAGCGCGGCCCCAATCTCTTCGTGGCGTCCAAGACGTCCCAGCAACGTTCTGGGAATGATGGTTCCGTCGATGTAGCTGCGCTCGTAGGCCGCCGTCATTTCGGTCTCGAAGAAGCCAGGCGCAATCGCGTTGACGCGAATCCCCTTGCGCATCCCCCACTGCTGAGCGAGGTCCCTAGTCAAGCCGATGACACCTGCCTTGCTAGCCGAGTACGCGGCCTGCGGCAGGCCTGCTGTGGTCATGCCAAGAACGCTGCTGATGTTGATGATGGAACTGCCAGGGCCCATGGCCTCGGCCGCCGCCTGGGCCATCCAATACGTGGCGTTCAGGTTCAGTTCAACGACGTCACGGAACTGTTGCGGGCCTTCCTTGTAGGCCGGTACCGCTGTGCCGACTCCGGCGTTGTTTACCAGGATGTCCAGCCGACCGAATTTGTTGGACGCAGCGTGTACGAGGGCCCGACACTCCTCAACTTTGGTGACGTCGGTGCGCACCGCAACTGCTTTGCGACCCTTGGCCTCAACCATGCACACCGTGTCTTCGAGTTTGTCCTCACGCCGTGCGCCCAGCACGACGTCGGCACCCGCGTCTGCAAGGGCGACGGCGAAGGTGACGCCGAGACCGCTTGACGCCCCGGTGACGACGGCTACCTTGCCGTCGAGGCGATACATGTCGGCAATTCGCATTTTGAGCCTCGCTATTTCTACTCAGGTGAGGACCACACGGACGTAGTCGCCCGGGGCGGCGCCTAGAACAGGGTGCCTTCGGCTTCCGAGTTTCTTGGGCGCATCGATCTGGCTGGACTTGTGGCGGTCGATCCAGGTGGACCAGTCGGTCCACCAGGTGCCGGGTCGCTGCTCCGCGTTCTCGAACCAAGTTGCCGCGTCGATCCCGACGGCCGGGCCAACCCAATGCGTGCTGCGGGCATGTGAAGGGGGCTTGGCGATGACCATCGCATGGCCACCCTCGGCTAGTACGAAGCGTGGATTGCTTCCAAGCATGGCGACGGTCTCGAACGAGGATCCCCACGGCGAAATGTGGTCAGTGGACCCACCGAGAACGTAGGTATCGACCTTGATCTTCGTCAGATCGATCGGCGCGCCGAGAATCTCAACGCCTCCCGGTTTGGCCATGGTGTTGTTGAGCGAGTTGCGAATGAAGTCCGCACCGAACTGAACCGACATGTTCGTCTGGTCTGCTGCCCAATACAGCAACGCCATCCGGGGTGGCTTGAGTCCCATCACGTAGTTGTTCGCTACGTGGCTCCAAATGCCCTCAAACGGCCGCATCAGCGCAAAGGTCCGAGCAGAGTCAACGGCAGCGAAGTAGCCGCGAGCTGTCGCACGCCGTATGGCACGCTCACCAGACTCGTGGTCGATGAAGGCAAGGGCCTTCTCTCGCTCGAAGTTGAGAATGCAGATTCCAATAGTCAGTGTCGCGAGGCGATCCTGAACGCCGGTTGCCGCAAGGTAACCGGCCACGAGGGCGGCCAGCTGTCCGCCCCCACACAGACCAGCGAGATGGACTGTCCCCTCCCTGGCGATGGTGGCGACCGTGTCCATGGCCGCGATCACGCTTTCGATGTACGAGTCGAATCCCGCGTCCGCCATCGAGACGTCTGGTTGAACCCACGAGATCACAAAGACCTGGCGCCCTTGGGCAACGAGCTCGGCCACGACCGATCGCTCGGGCTCGAGGTCCAGCAGGTAGTACTTGTTGACGGGCGAGGGAACGAAGAGGATCGGAACCGAATTCACAGTCTCGGTGGTGGCCGCGTATTGGATCAGCTCAAATAAGCGCTCCCGCTGGACAACGCCGCCCGGGGTCGCCGCAATGTTTTCGCCGATCGTGAAGCCCTCGCGATCGACACTACCCGGAAGGCGCGTGGGTGACTGAAGGTCGCTCATGAGGCTCTTCGCGCCTCGGACGAGGTTCGCGCCACCGGTGTCGATAGTTTCCTTCCATCCAAGCGGGTTCAGGATGGCCGTGTTCGTGGGCGATAGTGCCGCGATGAGGTTGTCTGCCGGCATCCGCAATCGCTCGCGGGTGCGCCAGTCGAGATCGACATCGTTGAGGATGTCGAGCGCGGTGTCGCACGCCGCGACGTAGCCGCGACCGAGCCGGTTGAGCAACGGATTGTCGTGCCAGGCGCGGTCCTTGAAGCGTGTGTCGCTACTCAGAGCGTCGGAGTCAACTTTCCGGAGGATTTCCTTGAGTGTCGAACCGAGCGCGCCAATATGCTTGGCGGGAACCTCGGGCTTGGCTGCAAGTGCTCTGACTAGGGCACCGAGCTCTTTGCGAGGTATGAGGCCAGCGGCACCACGTAGGGACGCTGCAGCGAAGACCATCTCGAAGGCGCCACCCCCCGACGCGCGCGTCTTCGCGCGCTCGATCGCCGCAGCCGCTTCGGGACCGATCTTGGCCGTGGCGTTGTCGCCTGCGGCGATAGGCCGCGGGGCCGTAGGCAACACCTGTACAACGACGGGTCGCCCGGTTTCCCTTTTGCTTGTCGACGCCTCGTCTTCGGATTTCATTGCTGGTCGTTTCGGCTTGTTCGATACGCCTGATTTTGAGTTACCTGGCATGTGTGGGCTCCTAGTCGGATCCGGCTAGTTCGAGTCCAGCGGTTCGTGTTCAGCGGAGAGGTTTCCCCCACTGAACCTGGTCTCGCAGGAGGTTCTTGAGGAGTTTTCCTCCCGCGTTGCGCGGCAGTGGGCTATCCACCGCCGTGAGGTATTGAGGTACCTTGAAGTCAGCGAGGTGCTCCTGGCAGTGCTTCAGCACTTGCTCGACGTCGATCGTGTCCGCCTGCGCGACGAGGACCGCGCCGACCTTTTCGCCCATCACGTCGTCGGGAACTCCAATGACGGCGGCGTCCGCGACGCCGGGCGCGCTGGCGAGCACGGCCTCGACCTCGATACTCGAGACCTTCTCGCCGCCACGGTTGATCACGTCCTTGGTGCGGTCGATGAGGTGCACGCGCCCGTCGTCATCGACGCGCACCACGTCGCCAGTCCGGAGCCAGCCGTGAGCGATCGCCTCGGCGGTTTCCTCAGGTCGGTTCCAGTACGCCGTGAGGACATTGGCACCCCGTACTAGGAGTTCACCTACGTTTGGATCGTCGTCGATCGGGAACACCGCCAGATCAACCGACGGCACCGCGTAGCCAACGGAGTCTGCATGGGCCTGCGCCTCGTCACCGGGCAGGACGGTGATGAGGGACGCGGTTTCGGTCATGCCATAGCCGTTGATCGTCACTGCGCTGGCGAAGCCATAGCGAAGAGACTGAACCAGCGACGGCGCGATCGGCGCGCCGCCGTAGCCGACCCAGCGCACTGCTGAGACGTCGGTCGCCGCGAAGTCTGGATGCCGAAGGATAAGCGCGTAGACGGCGGGCACCGTGACCATGAAGGTGATCGCCTCCTGGGCAAGGGCGCGGATGATCGCGGGGAGATCCAAGACCGGAACGATGACAGATGTTCCGCCCAGATAGGTCGCTGCGAGGAACTGTGAGTTGCAAGCAGTCACATGGAAGAGCGGAGCGGAAACGAGCGTCCGAAATTCCGCGCCCATGCCAGCTGGAAAGCCGAAGCAACGGCGCACGTTCTCCATGTTCGTGAGAAAGGCCTCATGGGTTGTCGGTACACCTTTCGGACGGCTTGTCGTTCCAGAGGTGTAGAACATCGCGGCAACGGTGTCGGACGCAACATCTTCAAGGACGAACGGGTCGCCGTCCGGCAGGGGCACACCGTTGACGAGGTCGAGTCGTGCACCGCTATCGGAAATGAGGAAATCGATCTCCTCCTGCGACGAGCGCGTGTTGACCGCAACCGCGATGGCGCCGCACATCACCGTTCCCCAGAACGCTAACGCCCAATTGGTCCCGGCCGCGTAGCGAATAGTGACGCGATCGCCGACGCCGATGCCCATCTCGCGGAGGCCGCCGGCAACGCGTGATGCTCGGCTCCACAGTTCCTGATAGCTCAAGCGGGCTCCCCCGATCTCGATCACAGCCTCGACGTTGGGAGTCGCGAGGGCGTGATGGTGGAGGAGCTCAACGAGATTCTTAGGAAGGGCTTCATAGCGCGGGATCCCGTGTTCGTCGCGATAGACGCCGTCGATGGGAAACGGGCTGCGCACTCGGCGGACTTCAATAAGCGAACTCTCGAGACCGATACCTGTCACTTCGTACTCCTGTGCATTGAGCCAACGACCAATACAGCCGGACCAGTGACCGGCTGGACCACGCGCGGATCAGCTCGTGGTGTTTAGGGTGCGGTGGCGATTGGCCTGGTTGCGCCTCGGCCAACCGCCACCGCGTGGTGACCAGCTAGACCGCCGCCTTGTCGGTCGAGGCTGGACGCTTGTTGGTGGATGCGTGCCGGCCATCTGGCCCGAAGCTTTCGGCCAAGCGGTCGAGCGTGGTTCGCATACCTTCGCGGAGGTTGGTGCCGCGGTCGCGGACGCCGACCATGTTCTGCATCGTCCGGATCGCCGCGTACTGCGGGTCTTCCTTGCGAATGCTCTCGGTGACCTTAGTGCCGCCCTTGACGGCTTCGAGCTCATAGGTCCACGTGGACTTTGACGGCCAGGCGACCTTGAACTCGAAGACTTTGCCCCGCTCAGCGCGGGTCACGGTGCAGACGTTGCTCCAGCGGTAGAGAGGTCCGATCCTGTTCTTTCCGAGGAACTTCTCACCGTCCTTGATCCACCGCGCCCCGTGGGTCTCGGGGCTGCGCTCGCCGATCGAGGTGACGTCGCTGATCACGTTGTAGACCTCTTCCGGCGAGGCCGGGATGACTCGGCTGACGGAGATGTTCAGCGCCGGCTGCACTTGGTCGGCTACGAGTCGGCGGGCCAGCTTGGCTGAAGACGCGGGGTTTTGAGCCGTATAGAGGTTGCGGTCAACCGTCATGAACGGTGCCAGCGGAACTTTGCCCTTGACATAACGGGCGCCCATTTCGATGAGGCGGTCCTCGAGTAGCCACTCGGCTTTGCCGACCAGGCCGTTCAGTCGCTCCTCGACGTTGGAGAGCCCGGTCATGCGATAGCCCTCGAAGGGCCAGCTGCCATCGGGGTTGTGGGAGGCGAACGCGGCTGCAGGAGCGTGGCACAGTAGCGCAACGGGCATTCCCGAACGCAGGGCCTCGCTCAGGAGCTGACCGGAATCGGGGTCGACTGCGAGGTCTTCCATCGGGCCATGCCCGCCCGGATAGAAGACCACGTCAAAGTCGGTGACTTTGACGTCCGAGAGCACCTTCGGTTTCGACAGCAGTTCGCCTTGCGATGCGAGGTAAGCGGCGAGTTCTCGGGTCTTGCTCGGGAGACCCCCGAAGATCCCGAGGCTTGCCTTGTCGATGGTGGGAGCGACGCCCCTCGGCGTCGCTACCGTGATGGCCCAGCCTGCCGCCGAGAAGATCTGGAGCGGCTGCACAAGTTCCTCGGCCCAGTATCCGGTCGGGTGCTTGCTCCCATCTTTGAGGGTCCACGAGTCAGCCGCGGAGACCACGATAAGTACTGATGTCATTCTCTTTCCTCACAGTTCAATCTGTCGGTTATTCACCACGATGGGTGGAAGAGCCCAGGCGCGCCCGTGGCGACGGCCTGCTCGTTTGCATCGCCTGCACCGATTTCGGCCTCGAAGTCGGCCGCGGGCCAGTCCTGCCAGTCGTGGCGGCTTAGTGTCCGCTTGCCCTCGTAAAGCACACGGTCGCGGATCCGGATTGCTGGCATCGCCGCCCGTGCACCGATGCTCGGGGTCGTGATCCAGTCGCCGGTCGGGATCACATCCCGCGGCTCAGGCCTGGCGAAGGCTACTTCGGCAGCGACGTGGCCAGCACCGCATCCGGGGTCAATGCTTGCGAGAACCGTGCCGCTGGCGTCGACGATCTGGCTCTGCCCAACGAGTCGCGCATTCTCGGGCAGACTGCTGCGACGCGTCGTCTTCAATGCGTCCGGAGCAACAGTCACGGCTACGGCTACAGGAGCACCGATCAGTCGCGCCATCAGGCGCGGCAGGGTCACTGCCATGTGCTCCTGGCGTTCGTTCTCGCGTCGCACCCAACTTCCGAACGCGCCGGTCCGGTCGGTGCCTAGCGTTGGCCAGGACATGCCACCGATCGCAAGGTCGACGCGACGGCTGAGCTTGCGTGCAGTGTGGGTGCGCGCCCACTCCCATCCGCATGCCACGCCGACATTCGTGCTACCGAACGCGTCAAGAACCTTCCGGCCTTGACTGCGACCCGCGATGTTGGTGGTTCCATCCCACAGTCCCAGTGCGGACTTGTTGTGGAGTTGGACGCGGCCGTCCGGTTCAGCAACGACGTAGGTGCTGTACACGTGTGGGCCGCGGCGAGCGAGGAAGCCACCACCGACGACGACGTCGAGCTCACGGGCGAGTTGCCGGTAGAGGTGCATCGGGGCACCGTCGACCGGCCTGACACCACTGGTTGTGCTGCCCGGTCGTGCAATTGCTGGTGAGACTGCCGCCTCGGGCAGGACCACGATTTGCGGGTTGTGTACACGCACGGCATCGCGAACCAGGTCTTCGAGTACAAGCAAATTCTCCTCGACCGCCTCGAGACCCGGTGCGGTCTGGACGACCGCGACCTTGACTCGTCGCATCCGCCCGTCAGGATTGCCGCTCATACGTTCACCTCGTGCTTCTCGGGAGTCTTCTGTGCTTCTGGGGCTGATGGCTTCTGCGCGTTGGTTTCGGCCTGTACTGGCGTTGCCGACTCGGCGGCGGGTGCCGGTCGCACCGGCGCCGGTGCGCGGTATGCGGGCGGCTCGGCGTTTCCGTGCTCGGATCCGGTGAGTGGAATCGGGTTACGGAATCGCTGGCGTCGTAGTTCACGGCGCACGCCTAGGTGGACCTTGAGGTCACGGACGGCTGCAGCGATCAGCTCACGATTGCTCTGGTCAGAGTCGTTGTGCACCAGCGCAGAGGTCAGACCCACTGTAAGACGGGGCAAGCTCAGCACCTGGGGCATCGATCGTGCCCGACCGTAAAGGTCGCTCAGGTCGGGCTTCACACCCTTCGAGTTCAGTCGCACGATCTCTGCCAGCACCGGTGGTACGGCTTCAACGCGCGTCTCGAGGTTTCCGAAGTGGTAGGAGGCGAGGCACTCCTTGTCCCGCTTCTGCTCCCAACGACGGAGGGCTTGATCCAGTTCAGCTGGATCATCGAGCACACCGGCAACTGTCTCCGCGAGAACTCGTCCAGACCACATTGCATCGCGCTGTCCCTGGCCGATCACTGGGTCTTTGAAGTGTCCTGCGTCGCCAGCGAGCGCCCATCCCGGGCCGCTGGATGCGCGGAAGAATGAGCTTGTCGTGTTGGTCGACATGAGGGGTGTCATGTCGGTGACGCCTTCGAGGCGCTTCGCCATTCGGGGATGGCGCTTCAGTTTCTCGGCCCAATATCCCTCCGGGTCGACCTTCGCGCGCTCGACTTCCTCAGATGCGCCCATGAAGAGGATGAGAGCGGTGCCGCGGGGAACCGAGGGGAACATGAAACTGAGAGAGTCGCCCTCCCACCACTGGAAGATTGTCTCGCCGGCACGCGTGTTCACCAGCGGATCCTTGCCGTACCGGAAGATGAGGCCTCGCCCGTTACGCGACGCGCGATAGGGGCGGAAGGAGCCGACCTCTTGGGCGATCGTCGACCGTCGACCATCAGCGCCAACCACGAGCTTGGCATAGAGGTTGTGCTCGTTGCCCTCTGCGTCGGCGTAGCGAACACCCGCGGCGCGACCTCCGCGCCACAGCATTTTGACGACGCGGCTCTTTTCGCGAACCTCGGCACCTGCACGCCGGGCGGCATTCACCAGTTCCATGTCCTGGATCAGCCGGTTCACGCAGAGGCAGTAGTCGATGTCACCGCTTGGGCGCCAACGCTCACTTAGCTCAAGGTCGTCGCCAATCTGAATCGAAACCCACGGCGACTTGACCGGATCGTTCGCCAGGATCGCGTCGAGGGCACCGATCTTCTGAATCTCGTGGACACCGCTCGGGAACAGCAGATGCGTCGACAGCTGGTTGGAGGGGAAGCGCGACCGATCCAGTACCACCACTCGACGGCCTGCGCGCGCAAACGGCACAGCTGCGGCCGCACCAGCAAGCCGGCTTCCCACAATGACAACGTCGCAGGTCTCTTCCATGACGTCCTCTCAATAGTCTCGCCACCATCACTCACCGGTGGAGGACCCGACTGGTCGGCCGGATAGACAAACGCTAAGAGCGGCGGGAGGGCCATACCTCTCCCCTGAGGGAGATGTTCGTCGTCCGCTGGGTACAAGTACGGCTCAAAGCCCGCAAGATCCCACGCGATCCCCCGCTCAGGTTAGGTCGACATCACAACCATGCGATTGGCGGCCGGCGGAGGATCGAACTAGGTAGTTCCCCCCAGAGGGAGAGCACGACGCCCTCGGCGGGAGATGTATATGAGACGCATCGCAAAGAGACTGGATGAGACATGGAAGCAAAGGTGGAAAGTCCACTGACGAGGCGATCAGCCGAATGTGTCCATGCAGAAGGGATGCCGACCATGCGCATCGTTGTCGACCAGGCAAAGTGCACCGGCCTGGGTATGTGTGAAGCAGAAGCCTCGGACATTTTCGAGGTGGCCCCGGACGGATCGCTGATCATCCACCAGGAAACGATCGGTTCCGACCAGCTAGCCGCAGCCGAGGCTGCGGTCGCAGCGTGCCCGACTGAAGCACTACGGATCGAACGCGACTGAGGAGCGCCCGGGCCGCCGCCCCGCCCGAGACAACTAGCTTCGGTCAGCGGGTGTGTCGGACGTTTTCCACCTTCCGTTCAAAGTTGAGCCAGCGGGCGACGGCCTCGGCACGGTTATTCGCCTGCAACTTCCGAAGAATGCTCTTGACGTGCGTCTTGACAGTGCCAACAGCGATAACCAATTGGTTGGCGATCCGATCGTTTGATGCGCCCGTCGCCATCAACTTCAAGACCTCGAACTCTCGACGCGTAAGCGGAGATTCAGGTGCCAGGACGTACGCCGCGTAGTCCGGAGGGGACTGGGGCAATTCAAGAGGACGCTGTCCGCTCAGGCTCGGACCACCTTGGACCGCCATCATCGATGTTGGCAGCGTCATCAGGCCGTCGACGCTCGTGGAAAGTCCTTCGGTCAACTGGAAGACCTCGGATTTGAGGTTCCGGAACCTCTCAGCCAGGACGGCGAGGTGAACCGCGTAGCTGACGCCCTCGGCGAAGTTGACGAGGATGTCGCGATCGAATTCGTCCACTTCTCCGCGTTGAAAATAGCGGTCCGCATGGAGGAATCCGATGACTGAGGAGCCCGGCATAATCGGTGCAGCTACGTATGAGCGTGACTGCGACGAGGACACAACGGCCGTGTGTGTCTTATCGAGGTGGTCCTGGGCGTCCGCGACCAGGATGCCCACTCGCCGACGAACGATCTCGGCCTCGTAGAGGCTCGGCACGATGGGCGGCGGGAACTGCCTTCCCAATTCAAGCACCTCCGACGACCATTCCTGGTCCCCTGAAATCAGAAGCGACTGGGGAACCCACTTCGAGTCCTCGATGCGCGACAAGATCGAGCGGTCGAAGCCGAGACTGCAAATGGCCTCGGGCACGAGTTCGATCAGCTCTGAGACTGAGCTGACATTTTGCAGTCGCGCAAGCGCCGGCCGGATCGCCTGGAAGGCACCCACCTGGCGTGCATTCTCAGCGATGTGGATGGCCGTGTCTTCTTCGCGGATCTTGGTCAGGAGGTCGACGAGGTCGGTGCTTGAGGAGACCGCCTCCGACTTCTTCTGGTCACCGGAGAGTGCGGATGAAACGGCACCCCAAGCTTTGTCTAGTGCTCGGTTCGCCGCCTTGAAGTCCTGGACAGAATCCAATTCGAGCGATTCGTCGGTTTCGACAATTCGGGAGGCCGATTCGAGGACCGAAACAAGGTCGGCGGCACCTTGTTCGCCCAAGGCACGCCGAAAGGTTGAGTTCCGACGTCCGCCCAGGCGGTTCTCCGGCAAGGCGTCAACAGGCACATGACCTCCTCCGAGCGCCAGAAACACCCGCCCGGAAATTCGGCCAGCCGCCTCTAGCGCATCCAATTCGATGCCCTTTGCCCAAAGCGAGAGCCTACTATTAATGTGACCCAGAGCACAGGACCAACGCGGCAGAAGGCGTTTCCGCGGCGTGGGGCGAGATCCGCACGAGCATTGCCGTCGGGCCGTACCGTTTGATGCCCGCCGACCCTAAGAGCGTCGTGTCGGCGCCGGCGGGTGCCGCTATCAACTGGGGTCATAAGGTCCGTTGCCTCCTCGCAAGATAGTGGGTGTTCTGGCCTTGCCACCTTCATTCGACCTGCATCACTTAGATGACCCCCGTTTGGATTGCGGTCACAACCGTGGCCGCCAGCATGGCGATCGAGAGGACATAGCAAAGACGTCCGGTCTGATGGCATGTCTTTGTGCGCGCCTGGCGCCACTCGAGTGGCATGGCGGGCGGCCAGCTGTCCTCGGTGATGTTGCGGGACCAACGCCCGATGGCGGCGGCAAGCACAACCACGAGCACTTGCGCCAGCACTGCACCTTGGGGCCCATTCACGCTCGATCAGCTCTTCGGGCATGCCGCTGGGGCGACGCTGCCGAGCGCAGGCGCCGCTGAGGTCGTCTTGGTGGATGCATCAGGCGAGTACTTGGATGCGTACTGGACGTCGCCGGCTCTGAGCTGCTGATCGATCCAAGTTGACCAGACGTCTGACGCCTGCTGTGCTTGGATCCACTGAGTTACCTGCGTGTGCGACGCCTCGAGTGTCGGCGGGGATGCGGGTCGGATCGCAAGCACTCGTCCGATGTCGTAGCCGACAGTCGTTTTAACGGGGCCGAAGATTTCGCCTGGTGTTGCTGCAAATGCTGCGGCGGCGAACTGGCTCTGCAGCGACGCCGCAGACTGCCAACCGAGATCTCCGGCCTTGGCGGCGGTAGTGCTGTCCTGACTCCATCGCCGGACGACAACGCCCCAAGGTGTGCCGGTTGACAGCGCACGCTTGACGGCAGTCGCGGCCGCGGTGTCGAGGACCACGATGTTCTGGATGTGCCGACTCTCGGGCGTGCCGAGGTGGCAGGACCATCGGAGGAAGCCCGCCTGTAGTTGACTCGTATTCGGAGTCGAAGTCTTTTCCGTCACTTTGGCGAAAAGTCGCTCGTCGAGGAGCACGCGGCGAAACTCAGACTCGACGGCGGGAAGTGAGGTACCGGCGTTGATGAGTGCCGAAGCGAAGGCCTGTTGGCCCGTTTCGCCGCTGCCGTAAACGCTCGCCACGTACTGAGCCAAATATGTATTCGCCTGGCTTTGCGTGACCGAGACACCCACCTTCCGCGCGGCGCCCGCGACGACGGTCTCAACCGCCATTGATTTCGCGGCTGCGCGCCAGAACTTCGCCTGCTGGGTAGGCTCATCGGGTATCTGTACCCCATAGAGGGCGTGCATCGACGACGCCCAGCTCTGCAGTTGTGGGATGGTCACTACCCTGCCGTCGGCTCGGAACGCAGCCGTGCTGGGAAGTGAATCCGAGCGCCACCACAGTGCCCCTGCTCCGGCGGAAATCGCGACTGCCACGACGATGCCTGCGATGAGCCCGGCCGTTTTCCTACGGATACGAGTCACAGCGACGCTCCTTCCATGAGGCGAGCGGTGTCATTGATTTGTGCCTCGGTGCCGCTCTTACGACGGGTCGTTGCCTCGACAGTCAGCATCGAAGTGACGGCGGCCATCGCAATGCTTGCGACGAGGAGGCCTCCGAATCCCCGAATCACGGTCAGACCGGAGGCGATAAGTACGCCGTAGCCGACAAGTGAGGAGACGGCGACAAGGGCCACGGCGCACCTCAGCCGTTTGTCGGCGCTCGCGATCGCCTCGGAATACACGATCGTGAACTCGCATGCAATGCCCGACGTCAGCGCTCCGAGGCCTACGGTCAGCGGGTCGAGATTCGTCCCGAGGGCGGAGACTCCCAGGAACACGAGGCCAGTGGCGCTCAAGGCTGCCGCTGCCGCGCGGAGGACGTCAGCCCGACGCCGAAGGCCGATGCCAAACACGATCAGTGGAGCGGCGATTCCGAACAGGTTGGCGAGCAGCCGGTGGTTCTGGACTAGCTGGGTAGCTCGAATCAACACGACAGGCAGTCCCACCATGCTTTCGCTGTAGCCGGCGGGTGGCTTGGGTACGTCGGCTGCCGCCGTCTGCAAGGTCTGCCGCAGCGCAGAAAGGTCATCTACGCGCACTCCATATGCGGTCAAAGCGTGCGTGCGTTCCGGGTTCAAGACCGAACTCAGAAGGTACGGCGGCATCAGCCTCAAGGCGGCGCTGACCTCGCTGGACGTGGGCGATGTTCCGAGGAAGCTGAGAATGCTGGTCAACGACGCCGCCGTCTTCATGGAGTCACCGATTTGCAGCGCGATCGCGTTGTCGGCCCGCTGCTGCCACCCGAGGGCGGCGGGGGTCGTCACATCGCGACCCGTCATCATCAGGTCGACCTCGCCTGAACTGCCCAAGATAGATTCGGCGTAGTTCGCCGTGCCCAGCGCCGATACCCCGCCAGCGAAGTGCGCGACGTCGGCTCGCACGCCGATGCTCGGAAAGAGCGCCCAGCCCGCGATGGCACCCAGCCCTAGGACAACGGCGCTGACGCGAATCGCAGCCACCGCTCGCCGACTGTAGTTCGCCCGAATCGAAGACTTCTCAACTGCTGCCGGCGATGCCGACACGTTCAGCATGGGTCGGGCGAGGAGGGCGAGGCCAACTGCACACAAGACACCAAGTGCGAGCATTGCGCCCAGATCTCGAACAACCGGGAGCGGCGACAGCACCATCGTTCCGAGTCCCGAAGCCGTTGCCAGCGCTACGGTCGCGACTGTCCGGGGGGATGCTCCCAGGGCGAAGTACGTCGGATAGTAGGCTCCGATACCCAACACGATCGGCGCGAAGGCGACGACACCCAGCGAAGCTGCGCCTCCCAGCCAGCCCCAGAAGCCCAAAGCGACGACGGCTGACATGCAGGTGAGGGCCACTGGTGCAAGACGCCGGCGCCGCGGAAGCGCCTGCGCTCCGATCAGGAAGCAGAGGGCGACGCCAAGGAGTGCACCGCCTGCTAGCCAAGGGCCTTCCCGCTGTACTTGCTTGCTCATGGCCGAGATAAGTGCCGGCGAGCCGGTGATATCGACATGAATGTGCGCGGTCCTTAACGACGACGCAATCACCGTTGCCTCCGAGACGATCGAGCTTAAAGCGTGTGCGTCGATTCCTGCTTGGGGCCGAACCAGGATCGCGATGGTGCTGCGGTCGGGAACGATGAAACGCCACCGGCTTCGCGGATTGCCGTCGTCGTCGAAGACGACGGCGGTCGCGAACTGGGGGTTGAGCAGTGTTGGGAGTCCAGCTGGCATCCCGCTGACGAGGACGGGGCCGTAGCGCGCATCGAACTTGGCGTTGGCTGTGGCTCCGGCGGCTCGAATTTGTTGAGCGCTGTCTCCCTTTGCCTTGGCGAGGGCCCGTGCTTGGGCTGCCAAGGCGTCGCGGCGACCTGTCAGTTCCAAGATCAGCTGCTGGGCCTGCCCAGCAATCTCGTTAAGCATCGTCGCCGGCCCGTAAACCGTCTTGACTCCGGGGAGTTTCGAGAGTTGACCCTCGGCGTTGAGGACTTTGAGGATCTCCTGATTTTGGAACAGGCCGAGATCTCGATCAGACCGTACGAGAACAACGAGCGGGTCTCCCCCGAACTGGCTGGCGAACTGGTCGTAGTTGACCAGGGCGGGGTCACCTTGCGGCAGGAACGAGCGAAGGGTGGTCTCGACAGAGAGCCGTGCGACACCGAGGAGCGCCAAGACAGTGATGAGGACGAGAAGGACCCAGCGTCCTCGGTACCTCGGCAACGCCCAGGGGCGCCTCCCGAAGGGGCTCATCGCGGCACTGCCTGCTTAGTGACTCGCGGATAGGTCCCGTTAAACGTCTTCGGGTTCTGGAGGCTGCCCGCTGCAGGGATCGGGTTGTACCCGCCAAGCGGCCCTTCGTTGATGTTGAACGGGTTCCCGAAGAAGCTCTGTCCGCTGAACTGGACCAGCATTCGCCACATAGCCCCGTTGGCGTCGCCCGTGTCTAAGGTGGCGCCGAAATTCGAGAAAAACGCGGCCATGTCGGGCCCGAACGGCGCCAGATAGGCGAGCATCGGATTGACGTTGCTGAGCAGCTGCTCAGCCGACGGCGTGATGTTACTGAGGTCCGTACTCAGCGTCGGAACACGACTGAGTGTCGGTCCTGCGCCGGTCAAGACTCCGGAGAGCGGAGGCAGCAGTCCGCGCAGGTTTGCCGTCGTAGATGGCAGTTGGTCGAGGACTAGATTGAGGTCGGGAGCCGCGGCGCCGAGATTGCGAGCTACTGGTGCCAGCGCGTTGCCGACATTCGTTAGTCCTTGCCCGCCCGCAGGAGCAAGCGCCATCACGTCATTGAGGCCGTTGATGACGGCCCTGACCTGCGTGGCTTGGCCTGCCGTCACGTGCATGATGGCCGATGCATCGTCGACTAGGTTGCTGAGTTCCACGTGGCGCTTATCGAGCGCGGCCAGAACCTGGGCTCCGTTGGCCGCCAACTGGTCGATCGCACTGGATTGTTGTTTGAGCGCGGTGAGCGCAGTTGAGCCATCGCCGCCCAACATGCCGATACCTTGGGCCGCTGCGGAGATTGCATCTCTTTGTCCGGCCGTGGCGACTCCTGCAGTCCGGAGAAACTCGCTGAGGTTCTTCCTGGTTGAAGGGTCGAGCGTCCGGTACACGTCATCAAGTTGGACTGGACCACGTCCCGAGCCACTTGGAAGGGTCCCCCCCGAGGGGATCGTTGCCCCGTGCCCGTCGGCGACGTTGAGGTAGGACTCTTCGACAAGGGTTTTGGCGCCGATTTGCACGGTGGCGCCGCTGTGCAGAGGAGCCGCGCCGCGATTGACGTTGAACTCAACGACCGCATGATCGCGCTCGTATGAAACGTTCATCACCTTGCCCACCTTGACACCGGCGATCTCGACATCGGAGAAGTAGACCAGGTTGCCGACCCGCGGGATGTCGACATACACGTGGTAGCCGCTACTCGCGAACGGGATCTTGCCACCCGAGTTGACCCACAGGTAGCCGAAGATCACCACGCAGAGCCCGGTGAACGTCACGACGACGACGCTCTGTCGCAGCCCAGCAGACCATGCTCGTGGATTCATGTCGTCGTCTCCTGCTAGTGCGCTGGGGTCGAGGCGAGACCCGCGCTGAGGTTGGTGGGTAGTGAGGTCGGTGCAAGGACCAGGAGCGCACGGATGACACCTGCGTTTCCGTCCTTGAGGGCGGAGATCGATGCCGTGTTGATCATGAAGGCTCCGAGGTCTGGCAGGTCGGCCGTCGCGAGGCTGGTGATTGGGTCAAGCTGCCGTGAGGTCGTGATCAGGGACGGCACGCTCGCCTGCAGGCCCGAAACAACCGGGGATAGACCCGCAAAGAGAGGCTGTGCCTGCGCTGCGAACGGTTTCAGCTCACTGATCGTGGTCTGGAGGGTGTGCGCGGTACCCGTCAGCTTGCCCAGAGTGTCGGGGAGCATGCTGCTCGCGGCCTTGAGGTTGTTCAGGGTGGGTTGCAACTGTGCGGAGAGGCCCTGTACAGCCGCCGTGCTGGAGCCAAGCGTCTGCACAAATCCGGGAAGTTCACTCAACGTCGCCTTCAACGCACCGTCTTGGCTTCCGACGGTCGCCAGTGTGCTCTGTAGGTTCGCAGCCAGTCGGGTGATCCGAGAGTCGTCGCCACCAACGGCAGAGAAGATCTGTCCAAGCGAAGTGACGAGCTGCCGGATGCTCGCGCGCCGTGTCTGCAGCGCGCTGACGACGGGCTGGAGGCGCTGCAGGAAGACGTTCGTGGCCTGCACTCCCGGTGGAAGGTTGCTGGCGCTGTTGGCCAGTGCAACGTCGGCCTGCTGGACCAGCGCGGTGATCGCACCGCGAGCGTTGTCGTTGAGGCTGCTAAGGACCTCGTCGACTTGGATTGGGCTCTGCGTGTTAGTCAGTGGCAAGACGGCGCCCGACTTCAAGAGGGTTCCTGGTGGTCCGCCTGGGTTGATCGTGACGAACATTTCGTTCAACAGCGACTTCGGCTGCAAGACGAGGACCGCATTGTTGTAGATCTTGTAGCCGGGATCGATAGACATCTGTAACTGCGCGTGACCGTCGCTGCCCACGCTCGCTTTACTGATCTGACCAACGATGACGCCCGCGATGCGCACTTCTTGTCCATTCCCGGGCGAGATGCCCGGCGTGGCCGCGAACTCAGCGGACAGCTGGAACTTGTTTGCCCACGGCGGCGTGAACCTCTCGTTGCCCAGGACCCAGGCGCCAGCAGCGACGGCCAACACAACGGCAGCAACGATCGCCGCAACGTTGCGCCCAAGCCCGGGCTCGCGCTTGATTCTGGCGATGTTTCGCTGAAGTCGAGTCTTGAGATTCATCGGTGACCGCCCTTAAGCGCATCGAGAAGGCCATTGACCGTTAGGGACGGTGTGATCGAGGGCAACGTTGCGCTAGCGGGTCGCTCAATCCAAGCCGTGAGCGTCTGGAAGATCTGCCCGAAGTTCAAGGGCAGACCAGCGATGCTGCCGGCGCCGATACCAGGCTGGATAGCGAGCGAGTTGCCATTTGCATCCATACGCCCAGAAGCGCGGGCCATGTTTCCGACCGCCGCGGCAATGTTCTTGTACATCGGAAGGCTCGAATCGGATTGGGAGTAGCTACCGGTTCCGTTGAACGGATTGTTGAACCACTGCAGGATCGGGCCGGTGACGCGCTGCAGCACGGGACCGGCGACGTTGCTGAATACCTGAGTGGCACCGGTAGATACGGGGACGAGACCGCGCAGGCTTGGCAGCGCGTCGTGGATCGCCGGCTGAAGTTGCTTCATTACTGGCTGTGCCTGAACTGCGACAGGATCGAGCGCGGTCAGGAAGGTGTCGAGTTGTGAGGCGACTGGCCGAAGGCTGGCCGCACTCGAGCGCAGCGTCGCCAGGGTCGAGTTCAAGCTGCTCAGACCGGCAACGCTGTTCGACAGCGCGGCCGGCGCCGACTGGAGAGCCGCTCCGATTGAGGGCGAAGTCTGGGCAAGCGTTGCTGACAGCGTCGACATGTTGGTGAGGATCGACTCGAGTTGGCCGTGTCTAGCGGTGAGTGCGCGTGCTGTGTGTTCGAGGCCGGACACAACGTTGGGGACGTCTTGTTCTGGGTTCGTTCCAAGAGCTGCGTTCAGTACCTCAGCCGCTGGCTTTAAAGCCGCGGGCGCTTGGGCCATGAGCCGTTGCAGTGCAGCGGTTCCCGAAGCACCGAGGGCCGAGTTCAGGCCCGAGATGGTGCCTTGCAGGCCTGCGCGTGCACTGGTGGGAAGGATGGCAGCGATCTTGTCTAGTTCCACGGGCACTTGGGTGTGAGCCAGGGGGATCTGCGAACCACTGGGGAAGGCACTGCGATCACCACCTGGCTCGAGATCGACGAAGTAGATGCCGCCGAGGACAGTGGTTGGCATGATCGTCGCAGTGGGCGCCGATCCAAGGACCTTTAGTGCGCTGTCGGAGACCTTCATGGACACCTCAGCGGTGCCGTCGGTGTTCCGTGTCACGCCGGTCACGCGACCGACGGCGACATAGCCCACCTTGACGGCGCTGATGTCGGGCCGCAACTTGTAGTCCTGCGCGAACTGCGCCTTGATGGTGCTGCCGGACATCAGCAGAACCTGGATCTTGTTCTTGGAGAACAGGAGGCCGAACGCGAGCAGGATGACGACGATCAGGATGATGCCGGCGGCCTCGGGCCGCTTCAGGAGTTTGTGCATGGCAGCTCGTCCTAACGGTTCGTTCGGTGGGTGTCAGCGGCGCCGGGGGCCGGGTAGGCCTGACGCCGTACGAGGGGATCGCGGAGTCCAGGCACGTTCCCGGTGACCATCTCTGTGCCAGGCACGACCTCGAGGCGCAGCCAGTGTCCAGAGGCGTCGCCCATGTGCAGCGCGTCGGCAGCGCGAGCGAAGAAGTTCATGATGTCGAAGCGGAAGCCTGCGAGGTTTGCGAGCGGTCCGATGGCATCCAGCAGCGCTGACGCCAGTTGAGCGACCAGCGGGGTGACCGTGCGGATCGTCGGCGTCAGGTTGTCGAGCGCTGGGATCGCTTGGTCGGCGAAACCGGGAACCTCCGCGAGTACCGGCACTGACTCTCGAAGAAAGCCCCGGAGGTTCGGCGTAGCGGCCGCCAGTTTCGCGGCGCCAGGCTGCAGGACGCGTCCGGCATTGCTGAGAGCGCTGAGCGGAGCGTGGAGAGAGACGAAGGCGGAGTGAAGGGCGCTCAAACCCGCCGGTGCGCTCTGGAGCAGGTGGTCGAGGGGTCTGCCGTTTGCGGCCCCCACGGCGCCAAGGGTCGTGGCGGTGTCGCGCGTCAGCTGTGCCAGCGCACCCTGTTGGCTCTCTAAGTTGCCGGAAAGGTCGTTGGCAGCACGCAACACGCTGGCCAGATCTGCACCGTTGTTGTTAGAGAGTGCGCTGCTGACCGCACTGATTGCTGAGAGGTCGCCGGGAAGCGCGGCAAGTCCGGCATTGAGATCCTGACCGCGGCCATCGAGACCGCCACCAACCTGTTGAAGGGTCGACTTGGTTTGTGCCCGAGTCGTTGTGTCGAGTGCATCCAGGACGTCGTTGATGTCGGTCGAGCTCTGCGTGCGGGATTCGGCGATACCCTGCCCGGCAGCGAGGAGCCCCGCGGACTGCGTTCCGGGGTTGATGTCGATGTACTTCTCGCCGAGACCCGACTGGGCCCGAATAGTGGCAGTGGCGTTTGCGTAGATCTTGGGCGAGCCGTTGAGTTCCATTCCGACGACGGGGAGACCGTCTCGCAAGCTGATCGACGTGACGTATCCGGTGCGGACATCAGCGATTCGCACATCGTCGCCGGTCGACAGGGCGGTGACATTCGCGAAGGTCGCGTCCAGTGATTTGCGCTGGATACCAGGCACATAGTTTGGGACGCCGTTGCGGGCGGTGACCGCAAATGTCAAGAGGAGGAGCAGCGCGACGATGGTGACCCCTCCTACGCGGATTGACTTGTTGTGGGAGCGAAGTTGGCGGACAACGGCACTCATGTCAGAGACCTCCTAGGAGTGACGAGATGGCGCCAAGCTCTTGGTTCTGGGTGAGGCCGGTGACGCCGTCATTTGACGACGTCGTGGATGAGAGCAGCGACTTGGGCAGATTGAGCAACTTCGAGGCACCCCCCAGGAGGCCTCCGAGCGTGTTCGACAGGGTGCCGGTCAGCGATTTCGAGGTCGCCGAGTGACTGCCGCCTATCGGCAGCAAGCTGGTTGCTGTATATGGCGAGAGGACCAGGAGTCCGCGGAAGTAGTGTCCGATTCCGTCGCGTCCGTTTGTGGCAAGTGCCCAACCGCGGACGAAGTTCATGACGCTGTTGAAGCGCGGACCTAGAACGCCGGCTAGCGTCCCGAGCGAACGCGCATCCGAGGTGGTCGCGTTCACGTTTGCCCGTAGGACCGATACGACCGGTCGGAGTTGAGCGAGCAGGGCTGTCGCGCGGGTCAGTACGGGGTTTGCCGCTTCAAGGGCGGGGTTGGCTGCGATGGCGAAGTTCTGCAACTCTCCGCTGAGGGCCGGCAACTCGTCGGTTGTCGGACGCAACGCCGCGAGCGTTGGGGTGACGTTGTTGGCGGTGTCGGTGAGCTGGCTCATAGTCGCCTCAGCGGCCTGGAGTGTGCCAGGAAGCTGAGCCAGCGTGCTTCGGAAAGCGGCCTCATTGGCAGCGGTGTTGGCCGTGACCGTGTTCGCAGCACCGACGAGGCTTTCCATGGCGCGGCCCTCGCCCGTTGCAACACCCGAGGCCACTCGGCTGAGGGCCTGGACGAGGCTCGTGAGTGTGCCGTTTTGTTGCTGAAGGACGGAGGCGAATGCGGAGGCGTTCTGCATCACAGGGGCGAGCATCTTGATTGCGGCGGCGGTCCGGGCGCCGTTGCCGCCGAGGCCGTTGCCCAGGCTGCCAAGCATGCCTGAGAGGTCCTCGCTGGTCGGATGGTCCAGCATGTTGAGAACGTCTGAGATCGACACATCCGATCCGGTGCGGCTTTCTGGGATCACTGCGTTGTTCGCGATCAAAGGAGCACTGGCAGAACCCTGGTTCAGGTCTACGTAGCGCTCGCCGAGGAGCGTCACGGGTTTGATCGTCAGCCGCGCATCTGAGTGAACTGGCAAAGCGGTTCGGCTCAGGGTGATCGAGACGTCAGCCGCCCGCCCTACCAGTTTGATCGAGTCGACGGTTCCGACCTCGACTCCATTGAGCATGACCTCGTTGCCCGAGAGCAACGGCGAGGCGTCGGCGAACTGACCAACCAAGTGAAGCGATCCGTGCGAACCGCCGGACGTGGCTGCCATCGAACAGCCGGCGGCAATCGCGGCGAGGCCGACGATCATCACTGTCGGCTTGCGCAGGATTGTGATGACTTGGTTCATCGGACACCGCTCCCTGCCGCGTCAGTCCAGGGCTGGTTCACCAGACCGCCGGGCTGCGGGTATTCGTCGTTGGTGATACCTGGTGGGATGACTCCCGGGTTCTCGTCGAACGAGGTAGCGCCGGCCATCCCAAGCACTCGGGCATAGTTGCCCTCGTTGTCGTAGTTCGCGAATGCCGACGCCCAGGTGCTGAGGAAGCCCATGGCATCGGGTGTGTAGCCCCGCAGGTAGTTGACGCCGACCTGGGCTTCGTTGGCCGCCGTCTGCAGGCCGGGAAGCGCCGCGTGTGTGCTGTCCAACAGCCCCGGGGCGACGTTGAGGAGTTGCTTTGCGGATGCGAGCGCCGGCCTTAGGTCAGCAACCAACGGGTTTAGAGACATCATCACCGGAGCGAGATCCGCAGAGGTCTTGGCGAGTTGCGAAGTCGCCGGAGTGAGGTCGTGGAGCAGGGGTACAGCCTGTCCCGCAACCGACGGGAGCATGTTAAGTGTCTGCTGTAGTAGCGCGAGGGTCTGGGGCAGCGACTGCAACGTTGCGCCGAGCGCTTGGCGTCGGCTGGCTACTTGGCGGCTCGCCTTATCAAGATCGACCACGATGCTTTGCAGACTGGCATCGCGTTGTGCCAGGACATTGAGCATGCCCGACGTGCGCGTAACCAGATCTGAGAGTGCAGGGCCATCGGTTCCGAGCGCTTCAAGTAGCTGACCCGCCGCCTGGAGGGCCGGACCACCTGAGGCAATGGTCGACTGCACGTTCGTGGCCTGTCCGCTGAGGAGGCCGTTGAGTCGGTCAACGAGTGAGGCGAGGTGCACGCGGGTGGTTGCATCAAGCGAGTTGAGAATGTCGTCAAGTTCGACGGGCGAAGGTTGAGGGCCGGGCAGGACACCGCCCGAGGCAACCTCGGGGTTGGATGCGGGTCCGTCCGTGATGTTGAGCTGCCGCTCTGAGAGCGTCGCCTTCCAAGTGACCGTGGCTTTGGCGCCAGAGTGAAGGGGCCCAAAACCGCGGTCGAGGCTGAAAATGATCCTCGCCTTGCCGCCGTCGACATTGATGGAGTCGATGTGTCCAGCATCGAAGCCATTCACCAGAACGGTTCCACCATCGACGACATTCGTCGCGGAGTCCAAGACGACGCTGGCTGTGTAGCCGCTGGATCCTGAGGAGAACCATACGCCGAGCGAAACAACGCCTGCCGCGCCGACGACGGTCCACTTGTTGAGGATGGCCATTGGTTAGTCCATCCCCAGAGGACCCGCCGACTCGCCGGCAAGGAATTGGCGTACGAACGGGATATCGGAGTTGAAGGCCTCTTCAGCCTTGCTGTAGTGGACCACTTGGCCCTTCCAGATAACGCCGACGTAGTCGCTGACCTTGCGGGCTGTGCGGATATCGTGGGTTACCAGCAGGTAGGTGCCCTTGTGCTCGGCGTGCATCTCGAGGATGAGGTCGTTGAGCAGGCTGGTTCGGACCGGGTCTAGGCCGGAGTCGGGCTCGTCGAAGAAGACGATCTTGGGGTCCATTACAAGGGCTCGGGCGAAGCCGGCACGCTTCCGCATACCGCCGGACACCTCGTTGGGGTACTTGGACCACGACCGGTCGAGGCCGACCTCGGTGAGTCGCTGCATGACGATCTCGCGGATCTCGTCCTCGGACTTCTCGGTGTGCTTCCGCAAAGGGAATGCGGTGTTGTCGAAGAGGTTCATCGAGCCGAAGAGCGCACCGTCCTGGAAGAGCACGCCCATCTTCTGTCGAATCTCATATCGCTCCGCAGTTGGGATTTTCCAAAGGTCCTGGCCGAAGATCAGCACTTCACCGTCGTCCGGCTCCAGAAGCCCGACCAGGTGCTTGATGAGCACGCTCTTGCCGGTACCGGAGGGGCCGAGGACAGTCGTGATGGCGTCGTCCTGGAAGTTCAGATTCAGGCCCTTGAGCACGTCGAAGCTTCCGAACGACTTGAAGACATTGCGTACTTCCATGCTGTGCGGCTTGCCGTCGGGGTGTACGTCCATCGGATCGTGCGCAGGGTCGACGCGTGGTTCGACTGTCACCCGGGGCCGCGGTGTCATGCGGGAGCCGTCCTGAAGGTCGGTCGTAGTCATAGCTGGCTCCTTAGTTCGCGATCGGGGCATTGGGGCTGAGGCCCCAAAACAATTGCGTTAGAAGGACACCGATGACGTGGATCAGAACCATGCTGATCATCATCGATTTGGCGGTGGCTTTACCCACGCCGACGGGACCACCAGATGCGTTGAACCCGTAGTAGCAACCGATAAAGACGATGGCGGTCCCGTAGGACATCACTTTTATCTGGCTATATAGGAAGTCGAGCGGGTTTTGATATAGCCAGAAAATGTAGAGGTAGCCACCGGGCGAAACTCCGCCGAGTTGCACGACGGTAACGAGATACATCGTCATGTACATGACCGCCAGGCCGACGGTGTACAGGAACGGGATCGCGAGCCAAGCGGCAAGGATTCGGGTGCCCACAAGGTAGGCTTTCGAGCGAATTCCCATGACTTCGAGGGCATCAATCTCATCCGAGATTCGCATCGAACCGAGCTCTGCGACCAGTCCGCATCCGACCTTCGCAGCGAAGATGTAGCCCCACATGTAGGGCGACATCTCCCGGAGGCTGCAGAACGCGTTGAAGATGCCCGAGTAAAGCGGGGCGCCTATCTGTTTGAGGGTGTAGCTCGCCTCCAGGCCGCAGACAGTGCCCATGACACCCTGCATCACCCAGATGATCAGGCCGCTCGACAAGATCAGCGTGCCGGCCTGGTAGATGACCTCTGTCGCGTACAAGCGGACGTCGCGGAATTCGCGGAGGACGGACCATGAGAAGTGGAGGATGTCCCCGCCCGTGCTCAGGCCACTCCGCAGAGCCGTCGTGGCTGATTTCAGGACATCGGGCTGCTTCGAGGTCTCTTCAACCTCGGGACGCTTCTCAATCGTTTCAGTCATTCGTGGACACCATCCCTCAGCGATAGACCTGAATTTGGGGGAATACGCCCAGAAGGATCGTCGTGAAGACGAAGTCAAGGCTCCAGATTGCGGCAAAGGAAATGACGACCGCTTGGTTCACTGCGCGCCCGACGCCTGCCGGTCCGCCCTTGGCATAGAAGCCCTTGTAGCAGCAGACGACTCCGATGATGAGCCCGAACAGCGTGGTCTTGATGACGCTGCCGAGTAGGTCGTAGATCGTTGCGTTGTCGAAGAAGCTGGCGGTGAATCCTGCGCTGGACGAGCCGACGAGGAGTGCCGCCATGTAACCGCCGATGATGCCGAAGACGAGGGCGACGAGGTCCATCAGTCCGGTCATGAGAGTGATGGCCACGACTCGCGGAAGGATCAAGGTGCGGATCGGATCGATACCGAGCACTTCCATCGCATCGATTTCTTCGCGGATGCGACGCGCCCCGAGGTCGGCGGTGATCGCCGTTCCCATCACGCCGGCGACGACCATGGCGTTGATCCATGGGGCGAACTCTCGGACGCTGGCCATCACGAAGAAGGAGCCGAGGCGTTCGGGAATGCCGAACAGGATGTAGATGTTGCCGGCCTGGAGGCCGGGCGCACCGAAACCAAACCCGATACAGGATGCCATCATCGGGATCCAGCAGAGCTTGAGGGTCAGAAACATGTTCTCTCGAACATCACCCCAATAGCCGCGCGGGTGACGTACTGCTGAGCCGACAACCGATCCCAGCATGCGTGTGATCTCGCCAGTCTCGGCCAGCCCAGACCACACCTTCGGACGAGACGCCATCCGCTTCTTAGCGTCTGAAACCTCTGCCCGTGGCGCAGCTACCTGCTCTACAACGGCCATCGATATCTCCTCTGATGCTTAGGCTTGGTGCTGTGTCTTGGGTCACATGCGCTCCAGGGACAATGGTTTCTGGGAGCGGCGTTTGGTTCTTCCGCACTCGGAGAGAGTTACCTCTCCCCTACGGGGTGGATTCCTGATCGAAAGACGCTGACTGCAGCTCCGACGACGGCTGCCAAAGCGGTCGTACAACTCATCTGGATCATGTCGACCACGTGAGTTCCAAGCACGACCAGCGGCACCACGAGGAAGTAGCTGGCCAGAGCAGCCACGGCGCCTTGAAAGCGGTGCTGGCTGCGCCCAGGCTTAACAGCCGAACCTGCTGCGAAGGCGAAGGCCGCGATGGCTACGATCGCCAGCCACCAGAAGCCCAGTGGTCGACTCGCCATCTCGACGAACGGCTGAACCATGCCGCCCAGAAGGAGTACACAGAAGCCGCGCCACGCGCCGCGAGACAGAAGAGGGATATCGAACTCGTTGGTGTTCATTGGTTCTCCTTCGAACTGGTCGGCGGCCACAGTTGGTCGAGCGCGCTTGTAAATAACAGGGGGAGGGTCCCGACTAGACCTAAGGCCGCGAGAGCGCCAGGCACCCAGACAGACGTGCTCGCAACACCGGCCACAGCGGCAGCGATGAGCAACACCGGGAAGGCTTGGCGCAGGCCAGCCCAGAGTCCGCCCGCGGCTAGTAGGAGCGCCAGTCCACACAGCATCTGCAGTACCGCCCGCGGCGTTCCCTGCAGAGTCGAGATAACGACGGATCCAGCGACGAACCCGGAACCGTTTGGGGTGGTGGTCGTAGCATCGAGGGCGTCGGCTCCCGCCAAGATGCCGGTAATGCCCCATGCCAGCGCCATCAGGGTTAGACCACTGTTCAGGCCGCCGCGTTCGATCCTCCTGATGACCCCGATGACTTGGGAGCCGAGGTGCACGATGCTGGTCATGCAGGAAACGTAAGTTTCGGACTATCCCCGAAGCGTGCCCCTTGGGGTAGAGATGCCTCTCCCCTTAGGCACAACTTCGACCTTCAGCGACGTGAAGCTGCCCACAGCGAGGCTCTGATCACACATTTTCGAGACTCCGGCGACCGAGCCTTGGCCCCGCCTAAATCGAGGCAGCGTCTGCGATCTCTCTCAACAGCCGAGTTAAGGTCTGCAGCCCTTCGGCGCCGATCGAGTCAAGGATTCATTGCCCAGCCCGATCGACCTGTCCACGTCCGATCGCACCCCTCCACCTGCTCCAGCAGCTCCCCGACTGCCACGCCGTCCTGCTCTACCAGAACCTCCCACCAGCACGAGTCCGGCTACTGCCCTGGTACACCGACCGCCGCTACCGCCACCTCCGAGGCACCAGATGTCCGACATCGACGTAGACCCTGTCACCAGCCAGGTCGTCCACCAGGCCCAACTCATCAGCCAACTCCGGCAAGACCTCGACCGACTCGCGAGTGAGGTCACCGACGCCTACACCGACGTCATCGCTAGACTCGACGACCCGCATGATCCCTCAGGAACGACGAGGGCCCCGGCGGCGTGGTCCTGGCGAACAATCGGCCCACACGCCGCGGACCAGCTATGGGCTCAACTCCGCGGCTGGGTCGATTGGCTACGCGCGCGGTATCCGCTCGCCAAACGGATCCCTCGCTGGTGGGACGAGCACCCCGAGTTCGTCGAGGAACTGACAGCACTCTGGCTTGCGTGGCAGTTCGCATATGAGCAAAGCGATCCGCCGATGACCGCCGCCGCCGACTGGCACGACCGCTGGCTCCCCGGCCTCCTCGACCGGCTCGAACATGGAGCCTTTGCAACGAACTGCAGCACCGAACATCATCCACGACCTCCGGGCTGTTACTCAACCTCGGTAGTCACCCAAGATAGCTATGGCAAATACAAGACCGATTGAAGTCAACTCGACTCTGGGCAGACCCCATTTTCGACAGCAGTGCTCGGGAGGATCTCAAACCACCATGTCGGGACTCGGTAAGCCCGCTCACAGAAGTGGACTTGGACGCGGCGGGTACCACGGCCGCGGTCGGCGCCAAGGGTGGCCACGGCGTCCACATCCTCAGGCGACCTCGGACGCAAGGGCGACTTCGCCGAGGTAGCGACCATGCGTGCGGGCCTGCTCCTCGGACTCAAGCCGCAACTTGCCCGCCATCTCCTTAAAGTCGTCCAGCGCTGGGTTCACTCCGACACCGGTGAAGTCAGTCTCGACGACCTTCAGGTCGACCTGCCAGACATCTACCAGCACTCGCCGGATCCAGCCGATCGAGTGGTCCCAACCCTCGCGAGGCGTGCCGGCGCGGTAGTTGCCGCCGCGCACCGTCACCAGTACGGCCGGCTTACCAGTCAGTAGTGGTGCAGCTCCAGGGCCCATCCGAGGATCCGCGATGACCATGTCGATCCAGGCTTTCAGGTGTTGCGAGACACCGAAGTTGTAGAGAGGGCTCGCAATGAGCAGCGCGTCAGTATCCAAGAGTTCATCCGTCAATCTGCCCGCCAGGGCCATCGCTTCGTGCTGCTCCTGGGTGCGATTCTCTTGAGGGACGAACCCCGCGAGGGCAGCCGTGCCCCACGCATTGGCCGGGATCGGGTTGACACCGATGTCGCGACGAACCACTACCGCATCCGGGTGGTAGTGGCGCCATTCCTGCTCGACGATGTCGGCGATGGCTCGGCTCTGTGATCCTTCAACACGGATGCTGGCGTCGAGTCTGAAGAGAGACATGGTGGCTTCCTTTCCCAAGTTGTATTGAATGTTCAAGTCATAAACCTACGGACACTTACTTGAAGCGTCAAGTATTTGAAGCGATTTCACGCGTTCGGTCAGCAACTTCTTGCGCGGCGCGACCATGTCCCCGCGTGCATCGTCGTCACGCCGATCCCATGAGACTTGTCGTCACGAAGCCTGGACACGCGCGGAGATGAGGCTGCAGACCGGAGGGATCCAGGCCTCACGGATCTCCCGGGTAGCCTAGGTTCGCTTCGGATCCCTTTTGCCGGGCTGCGCTACCCGATTCGCTTTGCTTCAGGCGACGATGGCAGCCGCTTTGTACACACCGTCTGATGGAGCGTGCTCGCCGAACCGTAGCTGTGTCGCATCGATGCCGACGGCCTCGAATTCGGACTGCAGGACATCGTCTCGAACCCAGTCCCAGAGGAGCTGCCTGTGCGCAATGCGCCATTCGCCACTTCGGCGCTGGAACTGGTCTACGTAGCGAGCACCGCAGAGGAAGTCCGCACGTTGGCCATTCTCGCGCGTGTATCGGTGGGCCGCGAGCACATAGCTCTCGCAAAGCGCGTTGTCGCCTCGGACGTCGATCAGCACGTTGGACACGTGGTGGGTGGTAGCTGTTGCGAACTTCGGCAAGTTCTCTGCCGCCCAGTCGACGTACTCGCTAACCGAACCATCGAACACGCCATGGAAATCCACCGCGTCGTCGTGGTAGCAGGACCGGATCAACTCGAAGTCGTGCCGGTCGACGCCGCGGGCGAAGCGATACAGAACGTCGCGAATCTCGTCCTTGTCTACGAGCCGTTGCAGACGGGGGTCGAGTACGTCAGCCATGTGCAACCAACCTCTTCTTTAGGGATCTACGAATACTCGGCTGAAGCTGTCAGGGCACGACCAACAGCTTGCGGTGAGCACCGTTTTCCAACTCCAACCAGGCCCGTCCGACGTCTTCAAGGCCAAACTGCTCAGTCTCGAAAGTGATCGCGCCTGCGAGGACGTGAGCAGCCAGGGTGTCGAACGCGCGTTGCTTGACTGATGGCGGGACCACCGGCATCGCAAAGGACACGACGCGCCGCGCATACAACTCGTACCAGTCAAGCGTCACTCGAGTACCTCCGGCCAGACCGACGACGACCACTGTCCCGCGCGGTGAAACGCAGTTCAGGGCGGCGCGGAACGGCCCACCAAAGACGCAGTCGATCACGACGTCATAGCCCGGGCCCGCTGCTGCCGCGATCGCCGTGTCAACGTCGTCGTTCAACGCGACCGTCTGATCTGCGCCGAGATCTGCGAGTCTGGCGAGCATCCTGGTGTCGCGGCCAGCGGCGACCACATGACCGGCACCGAGCAGCTTCGCGGCTTGCACTGCGATCTGGCCAACCATGCCGGTCGCCCCAGTGACCAGCACGCGCTCGCCGCCCTTCAACTCGGTCTCCCAGGTCAACGGCAGCCACGCTGATAGCCCGGCAATACCGATCGGAATCGCCTGCTCATCGCTGAGACCTTCCGGGATCTTGAGCAGGGCCTCGGTCTTGACCACTGCCTTCTCAGCAAGCGATCCATGCGGGTTCACCGTCGTGCCGAAGTAGACACGGCGCGATCGAACCCGCCCGACTCCTTCAAAACCTGGCACGAACGGGACCACCGGATCCGCATACCCGTCGGCCTGTAGGCGATCGACGGGATTCAGCCCGGCTAGCGCCACGTCAACGACCACTTCGTCATCTGCAACGTTCGAAGGCTCGGGGAACTCACCGAAAGCAGGAGCTGAGCCGATTTGACTGACGACAGCTGCTCGCATGTGCCGCAATTTCCTTAGTGTGAAGATGGGAAGGGCCGCCTGGCGTTGGCATGCCCCGACTTGCTTCTCAGCGCGAGAGTCAGCCTCAGGTGCGCCGGCCAATTCCTTGAAGCCCGACTGCGACGAGGATCACGCCACCCGTGATGATGTCGCTCCAGAGCGGGTTCACGCCGAACAAGTTGATGCCGTTTGCGAGCATTCCGAGTAGCAGCACGCCGCATACCGACCGCCAGATCGCGCCAGACCCACCGGCGATACTGGTCCCGCCGACGACGACCGCCGCGATTGCTCGCAAAGTCAGATCCGACCCGACATCGGAACTGCCCTGACTGACCTGGGACGCTGCGATCACCCCGGCAGCCGCAGCGCCGAATCCACTGAGCGCGAAGGCAGCCGTTTCGATCAGCGCCAGCCGTACGCCCGAGAGACGCGACGCCGTCGGACTGCCGCCGATCGCGTAGCTGTAGCGGCCGAACCGTGAGCGAGCCAGAATCAGGCCGACGATCACCGCAAAGATGATCATCAGCCAGGTGGCGTCCTGGATGCCGAGCACAGTCCCGGTTCCCAGGGTCTGGAAACTGGGTGCCGCGACGGTGATCACGAACCCGCCTGAGTAGAGGTTACCGAGTGCCAGAACGATCATGCCGCTCGCGAGAGTGGCGAGGAATGAGTTGATCCTCAAGCGGGAGACAAGTACCCCATTGATCAGACCGATCAGAACTCCTGAAAGGACACCGCCGATCAGACCGATGAAGGGAGTGCTGTGGTTCGCCAGCCACGCGGCCGTCACGCCGGAGAAGGCATAGATCGAGCCGAGCGACAGATCCCAACCGCGCATGATAATCGCGATCGTTGTGCCGACCGCAATGATCGCGAGTGGCGCGTTCTGGTTGACGATGTTTTCGAGGTTGCTGGAGGAGAAGAACACCGGTTGGGTGATCGATAGCACGATGAATATCAGTACGCCGGTGACTACAACGGCGTAGTCGCGCAGCAACCCGACCACCGCGATCAGGCGATTCGCGCCGGCACGCTGCGGCACCACCCGCGCTGTGTGGAGTTTCCTTGGCACCCTGCTGGTCACACTCATGCCGGGAGCCCACCCTCATCGCTCGGCACATCGACGCCGAACGCCGCATGCATGACAGTCGAGGCATCGAGGTCATCGTTTGCAAGGTCGGCGACGATCTCGCCGTTTCGCATCACCAAGACGCGATGCGCCAGTCCGAGCACTTCTTCAATGTCCGATGACATGACGATGACTCCCATCCCTTCTTGGGCGAGTTTCTGGATCAGCGCGTAAATGCTCACCTTCGCGCCGATGTCGACGCCGCGGGTCGGCTCATCGAGAATCAACACCTTCGGGTGCCGCAGGAGGCACTTTCCGAACAGCACCTTCTGCTGATTGCCTCCCGACAGCGACTCCACCGCTGCTCGCGGCGAGGCTGTCACGACGTTCAACTGGTTGATCAACCTGGCCGTTGCCGTCGAACACTGTTTGGTGGACACGAACCCACCGCGACTGAGTTGCCGTAGGTGCGGCAACGTCACATTCTCGACAATCGAGCGGCCCATGAGGAGGCCTTGACCGCGACGATCTTCGGGCAGCAGTACCAAACCGGCGTCGTAAGCCTTGCGGGGCGACGACCCAACGGGATCGCCGCCGATAAGCACCTCGCCTGAACCGGGGTCCTGGTCCTGGAAAAGGAGACGAGCCAGCCGCGAGCGGCCGCTGCCCAGCAGACCGGCGACACCAAGGATCTCGCCGCGGCGCAATTCCAGCGACAATCCGGAGTCACCTTGGACACGACGGCCGAGTTCACGCGCAGAAAGGATGACCGGGGCGTCTTCTGGTGGGCGAACCAGAGCCGGATAGACGACGTCGGTGGGGCGGCCGAGGATCGCCTCAACAAGGGAGCTTTCCGTTTCGCCAGCACCCTCGGTCGTCTTCACGAGCGCTCCGGACCGCAGGACCGTAATCGTGTCAGCGAGCGCGAGGACTTCCTTGAGATTGTGCGAAACGTAGACGATCGCCGTTCCGCCGTGAGCAAGGCTGCGGACCAACTCACCAAGCTTCTCTACCTCGGCGACCGTTAGGGCGGTGGTCGGCTCGTCCATCACGATCACCTTCGCCTCGCGGGCAATCGCGCGCAGGATCTCGACCTGCTGTCGCTCCGCTACGCGGAGCTCGCACACGGGGGTGTCGGGTAGCAAATCAAAGGCTGCGCGCTCGATCACCTCGATGGCTTGCGCCCGCAACTTCGAGCGAGAGATCATGCCGCCCGTCCCGGGCTCGTGGCCAAGCATGATGTTCTCAGCAACCGTAAGGCCAGGCACGAGCTCGAGCTCCTGGGCGATCAGCGCGACACCTGTACGGATTGCGTCTCGCGGCGAGTGGTACTGCACCTCGTGACCGCTGACCTTGAGCGTTCCGCCGTCTGCGCGCACTGCTCCCGCGAGAATTCGCCCGAGGGTCGACTTGCCGGCGCCGTTCTCTCCAATCAGGGCATGGATACTGCCTGCTTTGATCATGATGTCGATGCCTTGCAGCACCTTCACGCCGCCGAACGACTTCTCGATGCCCGTGGCAACGACGACCGGCTCGCTCGGCTCCGACCGTTGCAGGTCGGAGCCGAGCACGGCTTGCGCCGAGCCAGGTTCCATCAGCAACACCACTCGCCCGAGTACGAAGGATCATTGGCCAGCGATTCTTTGTCGGCGAGCGACCCAATCGGGCTGATGTCGTTCAGGTTGAACGCAGGCGGCCACTCCGATCCGTGCCCGTTCACGTTGGCATAGAGGGCCATCGTCATGATGGTCGACAGCGTCGGGTACCCAAGCCAGGTTGCACTGGAGTCCCAGAGACCTGCACGGATCTGCGTGACAGCTGCCTGGCTCGCGCCGAGGCCGACGAACTTGAACAAGCCTTGCGCGTTCTGATCGCCAAGCTTGATGCCTGCCGCGGTCAGTGCCTTCTGGGCGCCGACCAACTCTGAATCGCTGCTTGGGCTCATCACGACGTCGATATTCTTCGTCAACTGAAGCGCGTCCTGCATGCAGGTGAATCCACCGGACGCCGTGTACTGACCATCGCACGTCGAGACGATCTTCACATTGGAGCCGAGCTGAGCCTTGACTGCGCCATAGCGAAGTGCCTCACTCGGAACCGATCGCGGCCCGGTCATCACCACGACGTTGCACGGGCTTTTGCCCTGGCAAAGAACGTTTGTGCGTGCGCCTGTGATCTTCCCGTCGGAAGTGGGGCTATTTAGTAGCGACATCACGACCCCCGGGACCTGCGAGTGGTCAGTGATGTCCCAGCCCGGGCCAAGCGGGAACGACGCCTGCCCGACCTTGATCCCAGCCTGGACCGCCTGTCGAACTGCCGGGGCGGCGGATGCACCGTCGATCGGAAGAACAACGAAGGCGTTGTACTTCTGCGACGTGATGGCGTTCTCGATCTGGTTGTTCTGCGTCGTCGGCGAGTATTTGCCGTCGAAGAAGGTGAGTGTCGAGCCGTTATGGAGCTGGTCGAGCGCCCGCTGCATGCCCTGGGTTTCTGATTGGGTATACGAGTTGCAGGCGCAGTACCCGAACATCGCGACGTGCAGCGGCTTCCAACCTGCGACCGCCTTGACAGGCACTCCACCCTTGACCTTCGCAGCGGTGTACAAGTAATTCCCACCGGGCGCAGACCCCGAGGTTGCCTGTGACCCACCGCTCGATGTCGCACCGCACGCCGCCAATGCGGCGGTGAGCATGATCGCCGTGATGCCAGCTATTGCTGCCTTCATCCTCTGCTCCATCTCTCGATGCCCCGGCGCGATATGCAGATCCGTGAGCAACCGGAGCGTAAATGTCGCCTGAGAACTCGTCCGTGATCTAGGTCCGCGCTTCCTTTTCCAAGGCAGTCCGTCGACAAATCGAGGTCAAAGGCGAATCGCCGCATCTAGTTCCTTACGCGAGGGTGGATTCGCGCCGGCACGTGAGACCGCAATCGATGCCGCCGTCGACGCGTAGGTGAGAACCTCTGAGACATCCGCCTCGCTCATTGTCGGCAGGCTGAGCATCCAGTGCTTCTCAAGGCGGTTCCGACTCCATAGTCCATCGATTAGCGCGGCGCTAAACGTGTCACCGGCGCCGATCGTGTCGACGACATTTGTCGTGTGCGAAGGAACCTCCACGCTCCTTGAGCGAGCGAACCACACCGCTCCAGCGATTCCGCGCGTGACCACAACAACGCGCGGCCCAAGCATCAACAAACGTCTCGCAGCAGACTCCGGGTTGAGACGGGGGTAGAGTGTCCGAAGGTCTTCGTCGGATGCCTTGACTATGTCGCTCTTGGCGACCGTGCCTTCGACCAGATCCATCACCGGTCGCGAAAGGCCAGTTATCGCGGGCCTAGCATTCACGTCGTAGACCACAGTTGCGATGCCCTTTATCTGGTCAAGTAAGCGCTGCACGGCACCGGCGCCTGGAAGTAGGACAGGACCGAGGGACGACACATGTACCACGGTTGGCGTGTGCATCCGCCGTGGTAGACGCAGAACCCAATCGACGTCGAATGTGTACTCGGCTGATCCGTCTGACGCAATGGTCGCGCGTGCCACGGACGTGCGGTCAGCCCCCCGCGGCCTGTTAACAACGTGAACCCCGGCGCGTGCTAGGTGACGGCGGATCAGCCTCCCATTCAAGTCGGTACCAAATGAAGAGGCCAACAGAGTGCGCCGACCCAGTCGCGAAAGGGCAACCGCAGTGTTCGCCGCACTTCCTCCTGGGTGCACTCGAGACGACTCGGCACTGACAACGATGTCCACCAGCGCCTCGCCGACAATGAGGGCGTGCGCTCGCGATTGCGAGATCCACTTTCCTTCCTCCAAACTCATGACAAGTCGACTCTGTATTCGGCGCCGGCCTGCTCCGCCCAGAAGCAACGGTGGTCGGCTTTTGCCTCCTCATATGGCGATGCGTCGACGTTGGCAGTCGCGGCGAACTGTCCCGCTAGGGAACATCGACGTTCTTCACGGGTTAGGTTGACGACGGATTCGTCACGCACGTGACTCGATTCCTCTCATGTACATGGCGTCCTCCCGAGACTTCAGTTACGCACCAACAGAAATCGGTCCTCCGAAGAGTTCCTTGTAGAGGATCCGGAGCACCTCGGGGGGCGCGCCGAAGGCCTCGAATCCAGCGGCAAGGCGGCCGAAGCCGCCAGCGAATGCCGCGTCGTCGGCAAGTCGACCAAATAGGTCGCGCTCGCCAAGGAACACGATCGGGTCTCCGTCGTCGGCGAGCATTGCCAAGCGATCGCCGATTCGGTCCGGTGCCGCCTCAGCGATGGGAAGGGAATGCCGGAGCTGGATCGCCCGGCGCCATGCAACGAGGACTAGAGCGCCGAAAACCGGATCTCTGCCAGCTGCGAGATTTTCGCAAAGCGGCGGCACGACCCACTTTGGAATTCGATCTGAAGCGTAGGCGCGGATTCGGTCAACGGGATCAGCGATCTCGGGATTGCTGAAGCGGGCTATCAACTGACGACCGTAACGATCGAGGTCAAGGTCCACTTGCTCGGAGAGCGTGACTTGAACCTCTGCCAGGTAGGCAAGGAGGAAGTTGATGAGGATGGGATCAGTGCATGCTTGGTGCACAAACTCGTGCCCACCCAAGTATCCAAGCTGGGCGATTGCCTGGTGTCCGCCGTTGAGCATCCGCAGTTTCGCCCCCTCGAACGGTCCTACATCGGCAACAAACTGCGCACCGTAGTGGTCGAGTGACGGCCTACCAGACGTGAACTCGTCCTCCAAGACCCACTGTTTGAACGGCTCGCAGACAACCGCAGCGTTGTCGACGATCTCGAACTCCTCGCGCAACCGCTCTCGATCGGCGTCGCTGGTTCCGGGTGTGATCCGGTCCACCATCGAGTTTGGAAAAGCGACATTCGCCGAAATCCATGCGGCTAGGTCGGGGTCCCTGTAAGCCGCGACAGCGAGAACGCCCTTCCGGATAGCGTCCCCGTTGCCGGGAAGGTTGTCGCAACTCAGGACGGTAAACGGCTCGATACCTGCCTCCCGCCTTCTTGCCAATGCCGTCACCAGGTACCCGAAGATGGTCGTCGGCGACGACATCCCGTCGAGGTCGTCCTGAATGGAGTTTGCGGCCGTGTCGAACTCACCGGTCTGTTCGTCGATGAGATAACCGCCCTCGGTGATCGTCATCGAAACGATCCGCACCGTCGGGTTGTCGAGTCGATCGAGTACCACGGATGGATCGTCAGGCGCAGACAGAACCTCGATGATTGACCCGATCAAGCGCGGAGACCATGTTCCGTCTGCATGTTTGACGGTTCGGGTGTAGATGCATCCCTGGTTGCGCAAGCTATCCAGGATCGCGCGATCCTCGGGTAGGAGTCCGACGCCGCATATCGCCCAGCCTGTCTCGCCTGCGGCAAGCGCGTCGTCGATGTATTCGGCAAAGTGAGCTCGATGAAACGCCCCAACGCCAAAGTGCACGATGCCGAGAGTGAGGGCTGAACGGTCGTAACCACGCCATTCCACAGACGCCGCCTGCGGGACAGTTAGCGATCCTGGAGGTGCGCACGTCATCGCACGTCCACTTGGGCTCGGTGGAGTTCAGCGAAGGCGTCCAGCACTTCGTCTCGTGCGGCAAGTGCCCGTGACGAGCGATCGGTGAAATCGATATAAGCGTGAACCAAGCCTTTGGCTGGCAGGTAAGTGGTGCGCACGCCTGCCTGTATCAGCCGGCGTGCGAACTCTGCGCCCTCGTCGACCAGTGGATCGGACTCCGCAGTTGCGATCACCGTCGATGGCATTCCGACTAGAGACGTCGCGGCAAGTGGGGCCAGAAGTTCATCGTCTGCCCGGTGCCCAGCTGCGTAAGTGCGCCAGTAGTAGCCCATCGCTTCAGCCGTGAGGAGGAACCCGTCCGCGAACTCCTTGTACGACGGCGACGTCATTGACGGGTCGAGACACGGATAGATCAGGAGTTGGGCGTCAACGGGTTCGCCGGATCGGACCAGCGAGATGCTGGTCGAAGCCGCCAGATTGCCACCGGCGCTGTCGCCGGAAAGGCCAATCCACGACGCGCCGTCCGAACGCAATGCCTTGACTACGGCAACTGCGTCGAGCAGCGCGGCCGGAAATGGTGCCTCGTCGGACAGCCTGTACCCCACTGACACCACATTCACAGCCAAGTGGATGGCAAGATCGCGAGCAAAGCGATCCGCCGAATCTAGGCTGCCAGCAATCCACCCCCCTCCGTGGAGGTGAACGACCACGCTCCCTTCATGGACCACGTCCAACGGCGCGTAACGGCGGATCGGAACTGACCTGTCGTCGAGCACGAGGGAATCCGCACGTACAGTGCCGCAAAGTTCAGGTGCCGGCCCTACTTGCCATTTGGCAAGCGTTCTTGAAGAGGCGGCCCTGAGCGAATCCGGCGAGAATACAATTGGGTCGAGCGGTGAACTGTTGAACTCCGCGACAAGGGCCTCAACGCTGGGATCGAGAGCTTTAGGCACAGAAACTCCTATGAAAGCATGTTGGCGACGTGATTACCTCAGCGCTTGCGATACAGCCGTTCGCGCCGCAAGTGGTCCAAAGCGACTGCGCATATCAAGATTGAGCCGATGATGATCGTGTTTAGCGTCGGCGGAATTTGGGTCAGCACTAGGGCGTTATTGATGAGGGATAGGAGCACCGCGCCCATTGCGACACCCTGGATGCTGCCAAGGCCGCCGAGGAGGCTTACGCCGCCGATTAGGACTGCGGTAATGACAGTCAACGTGGACGAAGAGCCACCGGCGTTCACCTGCCCCGATCCCACTTGAGCGGCGTACATCACGCCGGCTGCCCCTCCTGTGAGCGCGGCCGTTCCGTATAAGGCGACATCCAGCCATGCGACGGCCAGCCCATTGCCGAGCGCAGCGTCTCGGTTACCCCCAAGTGCTCGAACGTTAATTCCGAACGGCATTCGCTCTAGGACGAACCACGTGAGCACGCCGACCACAATGGCAAACACGACTGTGTTCGGAATGCCAAGGAACTTGTCCTGGGCAAGCGTCTGAAATCCTTGAGGCAGGGGAAGAACGTCGAGCCCGTTCGTCATCACCGTGGTTATGCCGGTGAGTACGTAAAAGCTTCCGAGTGTCGCGATGATCGGGGGGACATGTAGGTAGGTGATGATCGCAAAATTGGCTACGCCGACGAAGACACAGGCGATGAGTCCGACAAGGATTGCCAATGGCCATGGCACACTGTGAACCATAAGTTGGGCGGTGAGCAGTCCACCTAATGTGAATGTGGCCCCCACGGAAAAGTCGAGTCCGCCGCCGATGACAAGGAGAGCGGTGCCGCATCCCATGACGAAGATACTCACGCTAGCGATGAAGACCTGCTGGATGTTCGACGTGGTCAGAAACGCCGAGGACTTGAGTGCCGTGGCCGCACCGATTGCAATGACAACGAAAAGTAACGAGACCTCTTGTCTCGCAAAGACCTTGCGCAACTGAGGCACTATGCTCCTTCCCTTTGGTGGTAACGAGGCGTTTGTCTCTGGGCGATGGGCTGTGAGTGTCATGCGACAGCGCCTTCGTCTGGGCGGATTGCGCCAGTGATAAGTCCGACGATCTCAGCCCTCGTTGTGTCTTCGGTTCTCCGGCTCGCGACGGTGCGGCCGAGTCTCAGAACGCTTATCCGATCGGCATGCTGGAAGACGAACTCCAGGTCGTGACTGATGCACACGATGGTCTTCCCGTCTGCTTTGAGCTGGTCGACGATTTCGCCGACGTGGGCGGTCTCCTGTACTCCAAGGGCAGCCGTCGGTTCGTCCAACAGCAGGAGCGGCTTGTTCAATCTCACCGCCCGGGCGATGGCGATGATCTGTCGTTGCCCTCCCGAGAGAAGGCCTACGGCCGTAGAAACGTCAGTGACCCGGACCTTTAGGTCTCCGAGCACGGTCTGAGCGTCTTTGTGCATGCGACGTCGGTCGAGCATGCCGAATCGCCGTGGCAATCCGCCCAACGACAGGTTAGTTGCGATATCCAAGCATTCGACAAGCGCCAGATCTTGGTAGACCACGGAGATTCCATGCTCGCTAAGACTGGCGGGTGAGCGCCGATGAGGGAGCGGCGAGCCGAGAACCTCAACCACTCCCTCGTCAGCTTGATGAAGCCCCGTGATGATCTTGATCGCGGTCGACTTGCCAGCCCCGTTGTCGCCGACGAGAGCGTGTACCTCTCCCTCGTAAGCCGCAAGGTTGAAACTTTCTAGAGCAGACACGGATCCAAACGACTTCGTGATACCGCGAAGGTTCAGCACGGGGACGTTCATTAACTCCAGCCCTTGTTCAGATATCCCTGCAGATCGTCCTTCTTGGCGATCACAGCGTTAACCGCAATGAGCGGAACCTTGACGCCCTGGGACGCTTCCACGACACCGTCAACGGTACGTTTTGCCAGGTCGCAGAGATCCTGGAGGTAGACACCGACAGCCATGCCGTTTTCGACTGCCTGAGGTCCGCCGTTGGCGTTGTTGATCACTAGCAGCCTCACCTTGCCGACGAGGTTCCGGGACTTAATGGCCGCAACTGCGCCCTGAGTCATGAGGCCAGTGTTCGATGCGACAAAATCGATATTTGGGTGCGCCGTCAGCAGACTCGTCACCTGCGGCAGCGCGTTGGATGCGTCGGCGCCGATGTACACGGTGCCGGCAATGTGGACGTTGCTCGTCTTGGCCGCAGCGGCCTCGACCCCGTCCGTCCACGACTTGCCGATTCCAGTCGAAGCTTCTGCGACCAGACCGACGTGGTGGTCGCCGGGAAGTGACGCAATCGCAGCTACGTACTGTTGACCAATTTGCGTCCAGTCGACCCCAGCGTTCACCGTGGCCCCGCTCGCCGGCGTTCCGTCGCCATACAAAGTGGCGGTGATGATCCCTTTCTGCTGAGCCTGCTGCAGCACTGGGCCGAAGGCTCCGGAAGCCGGGAAGGTGACGATCGCTCCAACGCCTTGAGCAGTCGCCTGCTGGATCTGCTGGATCATGACTGTCGGATCACCAGGACTTGATGCCGGCGGGCCGCTCGAGGTGTAGGTCAAGCCCTTGGCTTGGGCCTCTTGCTTCATACAGCTGTCGACTTGCTGCCATACTGGTTGCGTTGGCAACGGGTTGACGAACTGCAATGACTTCAACGCCTTTGCGCCAGAAGCCTTGGTGGTTGGTGGGCTGCTGTTAGGCGTGCTGCTACTGCCACACGCAGCCAACGAGGCGCTAAGCATGATGCCGATTGCACCGATACCTAGGCTCCGGGTGATGGAACCATTCACTGGTCTCCTCCAGTTTCTCTGCCCATTTTTTGGGCGTTCTGAGCCAGACCCCGATGGCTCCTGATTGGTGGGGTCCTTCTTCTCGGTATTGCTCAGGTCCGGATAACTTTTGGACCTAGTGCCGAAAGCATGTTGGCCTCGCGAGGCGGCAGTGCGGTCTCGGTGACGATCGCCTCAAGATCTTCCACGTCCCCGAACCGGCAGAATGACGTGACGCCAAACTTTGTATGGATGCCCACAAAGATTCGGCGCTGCGACGCCTGCAAAGCTGCCGCCTTGACCGCGGCGACACGAGGGTCCGGCGTTGTCAGCCCGCCCTCTCGGGATATTCCGTTTGCCCCGACGATCGCTACATTGAAATTGAAGTCGCGCAGCATGCCGATTGCCCAATGCTCAACAGTCGCGAGCGTTGTGCCCCTGACCAGGCCCCCGAGAAGCAGAACTGTGTGGCCCGAGCCAGCGGCGAGGAGGCCGGCAATCTGAAGGGAAGCCGTGACGATCGTCAAGTTCTGCGGGTGCACAAGAAGCTTCTCGGCGACCAGATAAGGCGTGTATCCCTCGTCAAGGAACAAGCTCTCAGCTTCGTCGAGCAGGTTGACTGCGGCGACGGCGATGCGCTGCTTCTCTGGAACACTGTGCCCCGAGCGCATGTCGAGCGTCGACTCGAACCCGGTCGTCTCCACCGGTATTGCACCGCCATGATGACGACGCACCAGCGATTGTGCCTCAAGGACCTTTAGGTCACGGCGGACGGTTTCATTCGACACATCAAGTTCCGCCGCCATCGACAGGACGTCGATCCGCCCGTCAACCCGAGCCCGGTCAAGGATCCGCCGTCTACGCCCTTCGCCTGAGTCCAACACTGCAGTCGTCACCTCCGCTCGCTAGATCGCCTTTCGTGTGAGACTTTTGTAACACTCGGCGAGCCTGGTGGGGATGTGGTTTTCCGGGCCCGAATGTGCCCGATTTATGTGGCCCGAGCTCTGGGCGAGGCTCATTTGGGCTCAATGGGACGATTCGGCGTCTTGATCAGAACCGAAATCGGACCTGCGTGTGGCAATCCGGTCGCAGTAGTTCTACAACTCAAGCGACCCCATCTGGGCCCGATACAGTCCGAGTTCCTCTGGGTCGTGCCCCTGACGCTGCGGCTGAACGACAAGATCGTTAAGGAGCCCCGCGGTCAGTCGCCCAGAATCCTCCGGAGCCAATCACTCCTGGCCTGCCGGGTGGCCACCGACACTGCTGCGAGTGGGGCCAGTACGTCGTACGCGTGGAACCCGCCGGCGAAAACGTGTAGGTCTGCAGTTCCCCCCGCCCGCCAGATGCCGGTTGCGTACGCAACCGCTTCGTCACGGAACGTCTCTGCGGAGCCGACGTCAATGAACGCCGGAGGCAGATTCGACAGATCCGTCCCCCGCGCTGGCGCGGCATAAGGCGAAACGTTCTCATCGCCGCGAGAGTCGCCGAGGAGTGCTGTCCAGCCGATCTCATTAGCTTTGCGATCCCAGACCCCCCTACCTTCTCCTTGGATGGCGGACGCGCTCTGGTTCCGGTCGTCAAGCATCGGGCACATCAGCAGCTGCCCTGTTAGCTCCGGGCCCCCACGGTCACGTGCCAGAAGAGCCGTGGCGGCTGCCAGTCCTCCCCCAGCACTTGCACCCATGAGCACGACGCGCTGTGGATCGATGCCCAATTCGTGGCAGTGCTCTACGGTCCAGAGCAGCCCGGCGTAGCAATCCTCGACTGGTGCCGGGTGCCGCGCCTCGGGTGCGAGCCGGTACTCGACCGACACGATGGCGGTCCCGAATGAGTGCGCCCAATCGAGCATCTCTTCGGTGATGTCGCGGCTCGTGCCGAAGATCATGCCACCACCGTGCATGTGGTACAGCACTGGCATCGGAGAGGGTGCGGCTTTTGGCCGGATCACCAGCACCGAAATGTTGGGGTCATTGGCCTGCCCTGGGACCGCGTGCTCCTTGATCTCAAATTCGCCGTTGCGGCTCAGCGCCTCGTCAGTCATGGACAGCCCTTTGGCGGCGCTCAGACGAGCGCTGGCGATGGCGTCCATGCAGTCGATCTTCGGCACGAACGGCAGAACGGTCTCCAGGATCGCGGCGAGTTCGGAATCGAAAGGAACCGGCGGACCGACGGTGCCTGTACCAGGTGACGACGGTACGTTCATGAGTTCCTCCTGAATGGCGGGGTGGACTTGCGCGGGGAGTAACACATCGCTGCCCGAGCACGCCTAGCCGCGGGAGAGGAGTTGTATGGATCGAGCTCTCCGCGAGATCGGTGGAGTCGCCAACTTCGCGCTGCACGGCGGCCCTCCGAACAGCTATGCCAGTGCCGGTTGGGTCTTCTCATTCACTTCCTCGCGGGTGACCCCTGGAGCGAGTTCGATCAGGACCAGGCCATGCGGGGTGACGTCGATGACGGCGAGGTCTGTAATGATGCGCTGCACAACATGTTTGCCGGTGTAGGGCAGCGAGCACTCGTTGACGATCTTGTACTCGCCGTCCTTGCTGACGTGCTCCATCAGCACGATCACCCGCTTCGCGCCGTGGACCAGGTCCATCGCGCCGCCCATGCCCTTGATCATTTTGCCGGGGATCATCCAGTTGGCGATGTCGCCGCCCGCCGAGACCTGCATCGCGCCGAGGATCGCGGCGTCGATCTTGCCGCCGCGGATCATCCCGAAGGACATCGCGGAGTCGAAGAAGCTGGCGCCTTTTTGGATCGTGACGGTCTCCTTACCGGCGTTGATCAAATCCGGATCGACCTCGTCCTCGGTGGGGTATGCGCCTATCCCAAGGATTCCGTTCTCAGACTGGAGCACCAACTCGACACCGGCAGGCACATGGTTCGGGACCAGGGTCGGCAGGCCGATACCGAGGTTCACGTAGTCGCCGTCTCGCAGTTCGGCAGCTGCGCGCGCTGCCATCTGGTCACGCGTCCATGCCATCAGGTCCCTCCGCAATCTCGCGGTCGGAAACGGTCGACAGCATCGCTTTCACGTACTCGTCCAGCGTCAACGGCTGAATGGCGGCGTGTGACTCATTCATCGCGTGGTCGTCTTCTCGATGCGTTTCGTGGCGGCCTGCTTCTGGGTTAGCGGAATGACGCGGTGAACATAGACACCAGGCACGTGGACCTGGTTGGGGTCCAACTCACCCGGCTCGACCAACACTTCGACTTCGGCACATGTCGTGCGGCCGCACATCGCGGCGAGTGCGTTGAAGTTGCCGGCGGCTTCTCGGAAGACGAGATTGCCGTGGCGGTCACCCTTCCATGCCCTCACGAGCCCGAAGTCAGCAACAATCGCCCTCTCCATCAGATAGTCCAGACCGTCGAAATCCTGAACGGGTTTGATCGGGGATGCGATGGCGACGCTGCCGTCTGGGGCGTACCTCCACGGCACACCTCCCTCGGCGATCTGAGTGCCGACACCTGTCCGGGTGAAGAACGCGGCGATGCCGGAGCCACCGGCGCGCATCCGCTCGGCCAGAGTGCCTTGAGGCGTCAATTCGACCTCGAGTTCCCCGGCGAGGTACTGCCGTGCAAACTCCTTGTTCTCCCCGACGTAGGAGGAGACCATCCGCCGCAACCGTCCAGCGCCCAAAAGGATGCCAAGCCCCCAGTCGTCCACGCCCGCGTTGTTCGAAACGACCTCAAGGTCATTGGCGCCCTGTTCGAAGAGTGCTTGGATCAACACCGAAGGAATGCCGCACAGACCGAATCCACCGACCGCGACAGTGGCGCCGTCTTCAATGTCCGCGACGGCCTCCGCCGCTGAATCGACCACCTTGTCCATGCCTTTTCACGCAGCCTCGACTGGGCAATCAGCCCAGATCCGGATCGACGGACCAGCTGCAAAGTGGTCAGACGAGGGCCCGATAACAATTGCTTGGTCAACGTCGTGTCGAACCATTAGGACACGTTCCAGTTGATGTGCTTGAGCTCAGTGAACTCCAGCATGCCCTCGACCCCTCGTGTCCGGCCCATGCCGGAGTGCTTCATCCCACCGGAGGGAACCTCGGCGTACATGCGGTTGTAGCGGTTCACCCACACAGTGCCGGCTTCAATCGCCCGTGCAGTCCGCCAGCCGCGGTTGGCGTCTCGAGTCCACACGCTCGCCGCCAGCCCGTAAGGCGAGCTGTTGGCTTTGTACGTGGCTTCCGTTTCACTGCTGAACGGCTCGATCGTCAGGACCGGCCCGAAGATCTCCTCCGTCAAGATCTTCTGCGGAATGTCGGCGCCGGTCAGTACAGCCGGCTCCAAGAAGTTGCCAGGAGCCAGGGCGCCGTCGAGCCTCCGTCCACCGGTCCTCACCCATTTGCGTCCAAACTCAAGATAGGAATGGACTCGCTCCAGGTGGGCCGGCGAGATCAAGGGCCCCTGGTCGCTGGTGGGGTCGGAGGGATCGCCGACGACGAGTTCTTCGACGGCCGAGCAGACCGCATCAACCACATTGTCATAGACCGACTGCTCCACCAGCAGTCTGGCGCTCGCCATGCACATCTGGCCGGATGTGATGAAGGCGGAGCTCACGCAGGTTCTGACAACGTCCTCCAGGTCAGCGTCGCCGAATACAACGCTGACACCCTTTCCGCCCAACTCCAGCAGCGACCGCTTGAAGTCGCGGGCTGCTGCCTGCGCAACTAGACCACCGACATGCGTTGAGCCTGTGAACGAGACCGCACGGATCCGCGGATGACTAACGAGATCCTGCCCTACCTGGCCGTCCCCGTGAACGACTGCCAGCACTCCGTCGGGGACACCTGCGGCACGTGCCAACTCGATGGCGCGCTCGATCGCCAGTGGCGCCTGCGGGGCTGGCTTGATCAGGGCTGTGGTGCCGGCCGCGAGCGCAGGTGCGAGATCTCGCATCAACAGAAATAGCGGCCAGTTCCAGGGCACGATGAAAGCGCAGGCGCCTACCGCCTCGCGGAACAGGTGCACGGCAGACCCGTCTGTCATCACAGCCGCACTTCCATCGATGTGGCGACAGAGCCCGGCGTTGTAACGCAGCGCATCGACCGACAGCTCGACTTCGCGCTCGGCCTCGCGAGCGATCTTGCCCGTTTCGCTGACAAGCAGCTGGGTCACCTCTTGCCGATGTGCCTCCAACTGGTCGGCCCAAGCGTTCATGCATCGCGCTCGCAACTGACCATCGTTTGCCCAGCCGTCTTTGAATGTCGCGTGGGCTTGTTCAGCGAGCGAGTGAAGTTTGTCGATGCTCGTCGACCTGCGTACAGCCAGCACCGACTGCGTCGACGGATCGATGACTTCCATGTCGCTATCGGCGCTCGTCGCGCGTATGGGCGTGGCAGTCATCGGGTTCTCGCCACTAGTTCACCGCGATGGTTGGTGCTGATCGGAGTCGAGCCGGTGCCAACACCCGCAACCACGGCCGCGATCTGCTTGACGTCCTCAGGCAACTCGATACCGCGCCATGCGACGTGAAGGTCAGGACGGACCAGGATCAGGTCATGACCCTCAAGCACCACCTCGGCCGAGGGTGAGTCCACCTCGAACATCGCAAAGGGAACGCCGAACTCGGCGAACGCATCGGCGAGCCCGGTTGCCGACGCCGGCGCCGCACCTCGATGGAGCAATGTGAAAGTACGCCCGAGGTGATCATGTAACGCGCTGTGATCTGCCAACCAAACGTGCGGGACACGGCTTCCCGGCCAGCTGCTCGACCGGTAGCTGAAACTATCTGTGTCGGGCCCAGGACCGGGCGCGTCGATGATGATCGGCGAACCGCGGTACGAATAGCCCAGTTCAATCCCAAGTAGATCGTTGCTCCAACGCTGCTCGCCGTCAGCGACTTTGATCAAGTCGATTCTGGCTAGCTCTCCCTCGGGCGTGTCCTCAACGATCTCCGGGCGCCAGGCCGACCGCCACCGTCGACGCCCGGTCGATGCACGCCGCGAGGCGCTGACTGCGCGAACGCCGACCGGTCGACGCTCGGCCTCGTAGGAAGCAAGCAGGTCCGCCCCGCCCCACCCCTGCATCACGCCTGCGAGTTTCCAGGCTAGGTCGACCGCATCGCCGGCGCCGGTGTTCATCCCTAACCCGCCAGTCGGTATGACAAGGTGAGCGGAATCGCCCGCCAGAATTACCCGACCATCCTGATACTTGTCGGCAACCATTAGCCGCTGAGTCCACCGGCCGATGAAAAGTGTCTCGTACTCGATCGGCATACCGACGATCTCTTCGAACAACTTCGGCATGTCCTCGTCGCTGTCGACGATCGCGTGCAGCGAGAAGTGCTTGAGGTCATCCTGAACGATCAGGAATGACGCCTTGTCATCGGCTACATGGTAGTGACGGCCGGGGCCGATCGGAATCCGCTCGAAAAGGTCGTCACAGCGGAACAGTGCTTGACGCAACTCGAGCAGCGAGTCGCCGCGCAGTTCGATCCCGAGTTCGGCACGGACGGTGCTATTGCCACCGTCGCAGCCGATCAGGTATTCCGAACGGATCGTCTTCTCCACCCCTTCTGTGTTGCGAACCGTTGCGGTGACTCCGTCGTGGTCCTGAACGAAGGAGACGAGTTCGTGTCCGAATTCAACCGTCACCTGTCCGGACTCGAGAGCAGCATCTCGGAGCAGCGGTTCAAGCGTGTATTGCGAGACCAGCTGGTAAGGCTCCAGCGGCATCGTGCCGTCGTTGACCGTGCGACCGCGAAACTTCAGGGCATCAACAGATGCGTAGCGATGGTGGGTAAGGGGCGGGCGTTGGATCGATTCCACACACACGAAGACGTCCATCGGAACGTTCCCAGGAAGCCCGGCGCTTCGGATCCGGTCGGCGAGCCCGAGCCGACGGAAGTTCTCCATGGTTCGCGCGTTGCAGCGCTCCATCTTCGGCAGGTGGCCCATCGCGGGCCGCTTGTCGATCAGCAGGCTCTTGATTCCCTGCGCTGCGAGTTCCAGCGATAACGTGAGGCCGACTGGGCCCCCGCCGACGATTAGGACGGGCGCCTCGGTCATGCCGGTTGCTCCAGGCCGAGAAGGCGTGTGATGTTGCCGGCGAAGATCGCCTCCTGCTGCGCCTCACTTAGCCCAATCTCCTGGAGGTTGGCGATCGTGGCTCGGATGTAGCCGGGGCCCTTCTCGGGGTCATACGGCGAGTCGGACGCGAACAGCATCCGGTCGACACCGTAGAACTCGGTCGAACACCGCAGCGCGTGCCCGGCACCGAAGAGGGCAGTGTCGGCATACATCATCTTGAAGTATTCAATCGGCCGCTTCGTCAGCGGGTAACCTTCAATGTCGCTCTTGTGCTCTGCCGGGGTCCTGGCGCCGAGCTGATCCCAGCCGGGGCCAACGCGTCCGGAGAAGTGCGGCACCATGCCGCCACCGTGATGGATCAGCATCTTCAACTCGGGGTAGCGCTCGAGGACACCGGAAAACACGATCCGGGCCATGAACGCGGAGAGGTCATATTCCCATCCGAAAGTCCACCAGATCTCAAACTTGGAACGCTCCTCGGACGGGTAGTCGGCCCACGCGGCACTACGCCCAGGATGGATCTGCAACAGTTTGCCGCTTTGAGCCATCCGCTCGTAGAACGGATCGAAGCGTGCGGCGTCCATTGGCTCGAACCCGACGTGCGTGTAGATCTGGGCGCCGAGCGCGCCGAGTTCGTTGATCGCGTAGTCGAGTTCGTCGACGGCCGCGTCTGGATCATCCATCGGCACACATGCACAGAAGCCGACAAAGCGGTCGGGGTGGTCACGGACGAGCTCGGCCATCGATTCGTTGCCGAGTCGCGCCATCTCGCGGGCAACTTGAGGCGAACCTAGCGTCTCGACCGGCGGGGCAGCGATATTGATCAGCTGGCGGTAGTCGCCGAACTCGTCCATCTGCGCGAAGCGCATGTCCATGTCCCAAAGCACCGGGAGAGAAGCGACCCGCTTGCGCAGGTTTGCGGCCTCTGGGCCTGTGTCCATCTCAAAGAACCGGTCGTAGTACGGCTTCGGCATGGTGTGACAAAAAGCGTCGATCTTTCTCACGGAATCTCTCCTACGCTATTCGAGGTACGACCAACGACGAGCACCGTGCCGTCGTTGCGATGTCATGGGTACCGCCGCCTTGCGGCATGTAGTGCGCGGGCTATTGACTTGCACGGCGTGGCGGCGACCAGGCTGCTGCGCCGGCGCACCGGACGCTCCGTAGATGTGCTGCCAATGCCTGGCGCGCTCTAAAACGCCACCTATTGATGCTCAACTCTTGCCCACTTTCGTGGTGAGCAGTCGGCGGATTCTGCTTCGCCCCCCCTCATGAGTGGCGCTCAGCGCCACGGCGGCGATGAGCACGCAGCCGACGAACAGGTTGGGCGTCCAGGTTGGGCCGCCGGCAACTAACAGACCGACGTTGCCGGTACCAAGCAGCAGCACTCCGATCACCGTCCCCCACGGGTTGAACCGTCCTCCTCGCAACTGAGTGGCACCGAGGAATGCGGCCGAGAACGCTGGGATCAGATAGGACTGGCCAACGTCAGGTGAGCCCGATGCGACTTGCGCTGCCAGCACCATGCCGGCGAAGCCCGAAATCGCGGCGGACGTAACGAAGGACAGGGTCACGATCCTGGTCACTGGTGCACCGGTTAGTCGAGCCGTCTCGCCATCGAAGCCGGTGGCATAGATCTGCCGGCCGCTCTGCGTTCGCTCAAGCCAGTAGCCGAGCATCAGCATGATCAAGAGCATGTAGCCGACGGCGATCTGGATACCGCCGAAGCTCGTCGTGGCGAGCTGCGAGAACGTGCCGCCGATCCGTCCGGTGATCACCAAACCCCCCGACAAAGCTGTGGTGATCGCCGTCAGGATCGCGCCAGTGCCGAGCGTTGCGATGAATGAATTGACCTTCAGCCCGGCAACCACGAATGCATTGGCCAGGCCGATCACGACAGACAGGAGCAGCACAACCGCCCCGACCACCACCGGGCTCATCGACGTGTGCTGGAGCAGATAGGCCGCAAGCACACCGGACAGACCCATGATCGAACCGATAGAGAGGTCATAAACGCCTGCAGCCAGCGGCACGATCACCGAGAGGCCTACGATTCCCGTGATCGCATATTGGTTGAGGACCGCCTTGGCCGTATCAGAGGTGAAAAAGGTGCTCCCTGAGATCACCGAGAACAGCAGCACAATCACAAGCCAGACGTAGATCGCGCCGATATTGCGAACCGCAAGGATCTTCCCGATCCGCAGAGTCCTCGGCTGCCCGTCAGGCTTGCCCACTGGGTTCGCACTGTCCGTCATTGGCGTGACCCACTCCTCCCGGTGCGTCGTCTCGGTTTCTGAAAGTTCAGTCATGAGCTCCCACTCCTTCCTGAGAAGTACGTGGTGGATCACCGTCGCCACCGTTAGCGGCCAGTGACATCAAACGCCGCTCGTCGTAGTCGCCCTCGACCACGGCAACGACTTTCCCGGCTCGTATCACAAGGACGCGATGGCAGGTGCTCGTGACGTCCTCAAGGTCGGTCGCACAGATCAATACGGCGAGACCACTCTTGGCCTGCTCGATGATCCTCTGATAGATGATTTGGCGGGCACCGACGTCGACACCGGCTGTCGGGTTCTCAAGCAGCAGAACTTTGGGATTACAATTCAGCGACCGCCCGAGGATCACCTTCTGCTGGTTCCCGCCGCTCAGGCGGCCGTATGTGGCGTCCGGATCTGATGGGCGAACATCCAGGTCCTCAATCCACTTTCGCGCATCGCGCCGCTGCGGTCGCCTGCGTATGAGACCGAGCCGGAGCTTGTATCGGCTCAACGAGGACATCGTCAGGTTTTCAGAGACGCTGAACTCCTTGACGGCGCTCCCTGCCACGGTATTGCTGAGCGCGAGAACGATCCCGAGGTCTACGGCTTTGCGGGGCGTGAGTGACCGGACTTCGGTGTCGCCGACCCACAACGAGCCTGCCTCGCGGGGGATAGCCCCGATCAGTGCGCGGGCAATGTCCTCATGTCCGGACCCGGCGAGACCCACGACGCCCAGGATTTCCCCCTCGCGCAGCGTGAATGAGACGTCATCAACCCGACCCGCGGAGAAGCCTTCGAGCCGAAGTAGACACCGATCGGTCTCGGACTCGTGGCGTAGAGAGTGAGTGGCACGCCGCTTGGCGATTGCCTCGCCGACGATCAACTCGACGAGCCGCTCGCGGATGATGTCACTGCCTTGCACTGTGCCGCGCTTCTTGCCGTCACGCAGGACCGTTACACGGTCGGCGATCGCGGTCACCTCATCCAACCGGTGCGTGACGTAGAGGACTGCGATGCCGTCGCGACGCAGGTCGTGAATGATGCTGAACAACTGCTCGACCTCAGGCTCCGGCAATCTCGAGGTGGGCTCGTCAAGGACAACGCAGGACACGCGGCCGCTATCGGTGTTGATCGCTCGCGCGATTGCGACTGCGCTGCGTTCGACTGGTCGTGCTTCAGATAGCGGCCGCCAAATGTCCATCTCGACGTTCAGGCGAGCAAGCAGTCGCTCGGCTTCCTTCGCCTGGGCTTCCCAGTCGATCCATTTCGGTCGCCCAAACCCGCTGTCCAGCGCAATGTTTTCGACCGCGTTGAACTCGTTGATTAGCGCCAGGTGCTGGTGCACGAATCGCAGTCCCGCAGCGTGGCTGGCTCGTAACGAACCGAACGGAAGCTGCTCGCCCTGAATCTCGAGGACGCTGCCAGGGTCGGGCGTATGGTAGCCGGACAGGATACGGATCAGGGTGGATTTGCCTGAGCCGTTCTCGCCCAACAGAGCGTGCACCTCGCCGGGGACAATCTGCAGGCTTACATCGTCGAGCGCCCGTTGAGCCGGAAACGTCATGGACACGTGTTCGGCGTTGATCACCGGGGCTGGCGCCACCCATGGCTTTTCATCCGTCAGCGTGCTCATTCAGATCGCCGCCTGAGTTGGCTCGAAGTCACTTCACGCCCCACAGGGAGTCGAACTGCTGGATGTAGTTGGCTACCACTGGCAAAGGGCGCTCCGGTGGCATGTTCGCGGCGGTGATCAGCCACTGAGGCAGCGTGCTGTCCATGTCCGGTGCCAGTGACTGCCCGCGCATGTAGCGGGCGAATCCGTCGACTGCGCGAAAGGCAGCTTCGATGTCAACCCAGGACACCGTCGCCTCAAGACCAGCCTGGTGGTTCTTGATCTCGTCGAGGCCTCCATTGCTCTGGACCGCGCCGATAGTCGGAACCGCTTTCCCGCCGTTAGCCGCCATGGCCGACTGCAGACCGCTAGCCAAATCGATGGTTGTCAGGTACATGTACTTCGTACTCTGATGGCCCAACAGATAGTTGGCGATGAGAGTCGACGCGTTGGTACCGATCGACGAAACCGGGACTGAGAGAACTTGCACGGTGCAACTCGGGCACAACTTCGGCAACTCGCTCTGGAAGGACGAGATCTCGGACTCCACCGCGCCGATGCCGGGGATGTTGACCGCCAGCACGTTGCCCCCGGAGATCTTTGACGCAATCCATTCGGCGGCGATCTTGCCTGCCATCGTGCCCTGAACCGTGCCCGAGCCGATCACCAGGTCGAACGGCTTGCCCTGATCGGACTGCGCCATTGCGATCACCGGGATGTGCTTGGCAGTGGCCTGGGCAATCTCCGAGCGGTAGTAAGCCACCGGGTAACCGCCCGTCATGACGATCCCGTCCGGTTGCTGACGAAGCGCTTCCTGCCAAGCGGCTGCCACGTTCTCCGGCGATGTGCCGGTTGGAATCCGGGTCATGCTCCAACCAACCTGCGACGTGGCCTTCTGCATCGAGTCTCCGATTAGCGCGCAGTCTGGTACGCCACACTGCAGGTAGGCGATCCGCTTGCCCTTGGGCACCCCGCCCTTGATCGGCTCGGTAATCCCGATGCTGGTCGGGCGGGTCAGCAGCGCGTTGACTGCGGCAGCTGCTTCGCTGTTCACGCCGCTACCCGTCGACTTGCTACCCGTCGAATTGCTACCCGTCGAACTGCTCGAGCCGCACCCGGCGAGGAAGCAAACAAGCGTCACCGCGCCGATCGCGCTGGTCAGCTTTGCCATACCGTTGTGCTTCATTTCTGCCTCACTTCTTCTCCGCATCGATGCGGTCAGCTGCTAGATTTCCTAAGTCCTCGCCGCGCCGAGTGGCGCGTCGGCTCTGCGGTTGCGTAGTTCAACTACCTGGGATACGCGCCGCCAGATATGACGCCCAGTTCTCCGACCGGTTGTAACTGGGGTCATCCGGCCAAGGCCCACTGCCGGTCCAACCGGGTCCGATCTCACCGGTTCCAGGAACTAGGTCCCGTCGGTCGCTGTCGTGGACTACGAGCCGGTCTGCGATCTTCCAGGCTCCATCACGCCGCTCGAATCGATCGAGGTAGCGAACGTTCACGACCCAGTCAGTCTTCGGTTCAGACGGCGCACCACTGATTCGGTGAAACGCGATGCAATAGGCCTCGTGCCACGCGACATCGCCATCCACTTCCACGAGCTGGTTGCCAGTGAAATGCATCGATTGGACGTCTGCGAGCACCTCGATTCCCCACAAGATGAAGGCATCCACTCCGCCGGTGAAAGGGCCGTGGTGATCAATCGCGTCTGTGTGGTAGCACGAGCGCACCAGTTCCCAATCGCGGCGGTCGATTCCTCGGCAGTACTCCAGATGGACACGGCGCACCGCGTCTTCATCCAAGAGTCGGTGAACATCAGCCGCTCTCAGCAACGGGCTGTCCACTGCACTGACAGCACTAGCCATGACTGACACTCCCTTTCTCCGCGTGCGGCGTCACATCTCGGTCGGCGGCGTCTGATCGCCGTTTGTGGCGTGGCTCACTTGGTGAGCGCTCGTGGACCGTACGTCTCGGCTCCGCGGTCCTTCAGTGACCTAGGTCCAACGCATTCGCGGGAATTATCAAACGGGGTGAATCGAAGAGCGGCGGCCGGCGTCCAGTCTGATTTCCCTCGCGACCCTGCGGGCCCCGGCCGAACTCCTTCGGCCCGCTGCTGGTGGTCGAAGTCGCCTCGATGGGCCGTGGTCGCGTTCTTGCGCGCCGCCTGCACGGCTGGTCCGGTTGTTGCGGACCCGAACCTCGAATTCAGGGACACAGAAGTCAAAATTGCGTCATCGCGCGATGCATAACTCATGCGCGAGCCGGCGATTCAGCGCTTAGCACGTTCGGCGCTACGGAGACCATTGCTGGACACCGCTATCCGCGCACACCCGACCCGTCCTGCGATCGTGGTGGCCTGGATCGTGTTGTCACGTTGAGCTGCCCACGATCTCCACTGTTGCTAGTCAGGACGATTCCTCACGCGGACGCAGAATCGTGCCGGCTGTCGATTACTTCCGCCGATCGTCTGATTCGCGCGAGGTTCCGTCGCGGTGGGTTCGATCGACGTCACCCACAAACAACCCCCACGCTAAGTCCAACGATCGGACAGATCAAGATCGAGCCGACCGGGCGTGAGGCCCCTTTGCAGACCGTCGAATGGTGCCGACCACGCCAGTCGTCAACATGGTCGACGAAGATCACAGCCGTCGCAGTCTGCCGGCCGACAGCACCGGCGCAGCCAATCAAGGCGCGAAAACGGGTGACTGATCTACGTACACCTGATAGTCGACTATCTTCCCGTCAGACTCCTTGAGGATAGTCACGGCAGGAACGGTCACGGCCCGACCGTCTTTTCGGACGTAGGTGGCCTTGAGCTGAGCGACGATCGTCCCATCCCACTCCCAAAGCGAAACTATCTCGTGAGCCATTGAGTCGATCGTCCCAAAGAACGCTTCATTGGCTTCCCGGATCTGTTCGTGGCCACGCAGCGGCTCCATATTGCCAAAGGTCTGAGTCCCGTCAGGCGCGAGGAACGACAGCAGGCCGTCCACATTCATTGCGTCGACCGCAGCAAACAAGCTCTGCATGCTTTGCCGACGCTCGTGGGTCACATTGTCGTTCATAGTTGCCCTTTCTTCGGTTCGGCGTCATTCGCCGTCTGCGGCCGCGGGCCGATTTCACGCCATATTGGCTTGCCTCGACCGCCGTTATCGCGGTCCGAGGCGGCCCGCTGCAATGACCGCCCGCCAGCACGCTGTTCGGGCGCGTTCGCGCAATGTACTGCGGAACGACCCTGGGTCCCGTGACTGAAGTCCCCGGTGTGCGGGTAGGTGCGACCGGTACACCCCGCCTCGCCCGAAGACCCCTCCCTGCAAATCCGACGCGTCAACCTGACAGTGACGATGTCCCTGGGTTCGGGACACATACATGACAAGTCTCTCTGACCGTGGGTGGCCCGGACTTGGATCACTGAACACGTACATCGGCGCCTCTACCTTCGTTGCGATGGCATCCAACGGCTGGTAACAGCGATCGAGATGCCAGGAAGGACCAGCCCATGACCATCTTCGATAGAGGAGAGTGCACATGACTTCGACCGATAAAAGCGAAGGGCCGCTCGGCCTGTGGGACGCTGCCGAGCGCGAACTGCGCGAATACCAGTTTGTCAGCGATCTCACCGCGCAGCCAAAGTGGGACATCCCGAAGAAGATGGCTCTGAACGTCGCCATTGCCGGGCGCTTCTCCCAAGAAACGGGCGCGCAGCACCCGACAACGGTCGACGGATATCTGAAGGACGCCCGTTCGGTGATCGACGCCGGGGCCACGGGTATTCACCTGGACTACGGGTTCATCCACGATGAGCAGGGCAATCGGCTGGATCTCACGGTGCCGTCGACGGAGCTCTTCGGTTCCGTTGTCAGCCCGCTGCGGGAGGAGTACGGACGCGGGTTCGTGTCGAACGTCAACGTGCTCAGCGGCAAGACCTTCGACGATTGCATGGCGCCTGCGCGCGAAGGGATTTGCGAGGTCGCCCCATGCGCAGCAGGCCACCCGATCGACTTTGCCGTTCCGGCTGTCCATGCGCTGCAGGACGCGGGCGTAAAGCCGGAGATCGTGATCCACAGCCCCGGCGAGATCGAACTTGCGAAGCGCCGCTTCATCGATACGGGGATCCTGCAGAAGCCCTACTACTTCATCATCCTTTATGGGCTTCCGTTCGACTCCGGCCGGACCTTGATCTCCGGCACCTGGGTGCCGAACGCACAGGACATGGCCACTCAGCTCTTCCTGATGGTCAACCAGCTTAAGAGCCTCGATGAGGACGCTCAGATCACGGTCTGCGCCGCGGGTCGTTCGACGTTCTACATGACCACCCTGGCGACGATGATGGGCCTGCACATCCGTGTCGGCACCGAGGACACGTACTGGCGCAGCCCACTGAGCGACGACATGGTCGAGAGCAACACGGAAATGGTCGTGCGAGCTCGAACGATTGCCGAGTTGCTCGGCCGCGAGGTCGCAACAGCTGACGAATACCGATCACTCATCGGGCTTTGAGCGATCCAACTACTAGTTCGAGAGGGGTGTTCGATGCGCGGCGTTCTATTTAGCATCGGTTGCATGGCCTGCGCCGTCGGGGACGCTGTCGGCGGCAACTACTTTGGTTCCGCCGTCATCTTCTCGGGCATCACGGGTTGGCTGGTGGCCCGTCACTACGTGCGCCCACACCGGCAGGTTTGGGCGCCGTCCAAGTCCCATTGATACCGCTGCTGTCGACACCGTGGCGGTATCAATGGCTCTTCTAGGCCCTCACCGACCAGCATTGCGCTGCGTGCATTCAGATTCCGCGCGCCACCGCGAAGTTTCGTCCTCAGTCACCAACTGCCGTCCATCGTCTCCGCGCTAAACCTGGGGAGACGCCGATCGTGATCGCATCACCGGTGGTGCGATCACGATCGCACAGCTCACCGCGTTCGATCACGACGCAAACTCGCGTCGTGCGCGCGGCATTGTGGACGATCTCTAGGGGTGGCAGATCAGCCAGGGCTGGCTGATCTGCGAGGTGTCGACGTCTCTCAACCGCCAAATACCCGGCGCACAGATTCGCCGGCGCGACCCCTTCGAGGCCAACACGCTCGGTCGCCGAAGCAGTGATCGAGGAAGCAGTGACGACACGCGCTCTCCGCCGCCGCATCAAGCAACTGGGCGCGACGACCTACGCCGAACTGTTTGCCGGGCTTGACGCGGTCGCGCGCCTGCATTGCCCGACGACCTCCCGCACGTTCAGCGGACGTCCTTTATGGAACGATCAAGACCTTGCGATGGGCGCCGGCACACAGAATCGCCCAAGCGTCCGCGATCTCGTCGAGGTCAAACAGTTCAGTCTCGACATGAAGTCGGCCGGCTAGCATGTGGGCCGCCATTGCGTTGAACGCCTGCTGTCGTACCTCCACAGGAACCCCGGCAAGCTGCAAACCTGAGATGTGCCTGCGGTACAGCGAGAAGAACTGAAGCTCCACGCTGTCGCCTGCTGTCAGGCCGACGACGACCGCGCGAGCCCCCGGGCGGGTGGCGGCCAATGCGGCCGCGAACGGTTCCCCGAATACGCAATCGATCACCACGTCGAAACCTTCGCCTGCGACCGCGAGGATCGCCTCGCTGGGATCGCCGTCGAGCCGCGCAATGGCGTCGGCTCCACGGTCCAGCAACGAAGAAAGCGTCTCTTCGTGCCGGCCGGCAGCAACTACATAACTCGCCCCGAGCAGTTTTGCGGCCTGGACAGCGATCTGTCCGACCATTCCCGTCGCGCCCATGACAAGCACCCGCTCACCCTCGGCGAGCTTCGCCTCGTGCGTCAACGATGTCCAGGCGGTCAGCCCGGCGATGCCCAGCGGAATCGCCTGGGCGTCGGACAGCCCATCAGGGACATTCAGTAACTCGGCAGCATCGACCAGAGCTTGCTCTGCAAAGGATCCGTACGGTTCGACCGCCTCGTGGAAATATACGCGAGCACCGTTGATGCTTCCGACGCCTTCGCGTCCAGACACGAACGGCGTGCGAACACCGAGGTAGTCGTAACCCTCGGCCCTGAGCCGGTCGACCGGGTTAAGCCCCGCCAACGCGACGCGGACGACAACTTGCCCTGGGCCGGCGATGGGGGCGTTGAACTCGCCGACTGCCGGCACCTGACCCAGCTCAGTGTGGATCGCTGCACGCATCGGAGTCACCATCCTCTAGATCGCGAAGTGGTCAAGGGTCTCGGGCACGAAGAGATCATCGACGTCTAAGCGCTTTGCGCATACGCCCTGCTCGGTCGCCCAGTCCAGAAACGTCTCGAGCGTTTTCCGGTTCGGCTCGACACCGTACGGCCATGGGTCAGCACCGATCAGCATGCGCCCGCGGTCGTTGTTGGCAGCGGACCACGGCACGGGGATGCGCGGCGCACCCCAGTCGAGCATCCGCTTGAGGCTTCGCTGCTTCGCCGTCTCGAATGCGGTCATGAGATTCATCGCGACCCAAGGGTGAGCCCGGTGGAAGTCAGCCTTGAGGACCAGTACGTGCATAATTGGAAACACGCCGGTGCGCTGAAACCACTCCTCCTCAAGGGTGCGGTAGTCGGGGAAGAGGCGGACGATGCGACTGTTTGGCTTCTCGAACTCGGTGAGAGAGTGCGCCGAAATGACCGCGTCCACCTGGCCTGTCAATAGCAGATCGTTCAACGTGTCCTGCGGCCGTGACTCGATCGAGACGCCCTCGGGGAGGCTTAGCGCGACTCCTTCGACACGACCCGGCTCGTTGGTCCCGGCCTGGACCCAATTTACGTCGCGAATCCCGACGCCGAACTCGTGCTGCAGGATCCCGCGCGCGTAGACGCTAGCTGTCACGGTCCATTCGGGGATCCCGATCCGGCCTCCTGCCAACTCGCCGGGCCGTCCGACTGGACCGTCGTCACGGACGAAGATCGCCGCGTGCCGAAACGAACGCGAGATAAACACCGGCACAGCAACCAGCGAGTCGTCGCCCGCAGCCCTAAGCGAGCAGTACTTCGCCATAGATAACTCGGACACATCCCACTCGCGGTATCGCGTGAATCGGTGAAAGATCTCCTCGACGGAGTAGTTGAGGCCATTCAACTCGACCCCCTCGACAGGAACCACACCCGAGATCACGTCGCGGACGTGGTCGTAGTCGTTGATGGCCAGCGTTACTGGCAGCCGGTTCGGCATTGCATTCCCATCTCACAGTTTGTATTCGTTCCGGCAGAAACGCCCAAGACAGCGCTCAGCCCAAGCCTTTCTAGGCGCGGTGCCGCCCTCAAGACAGCACGCAAAGCAGCACCTACGTCGCGAGTCCGCGACGCGGCTCTAATAGATCGACATGGTCGTCGGGGTGGGCAGATCCAGATCGCCCCGCGCGTACTGGGCGTAGTTGACCTCGCCCTGCAAACTGACGTGGGCCGCAGCAAAATGAACGTCGCGCCAGGCACGTTGAATCGGGTTGACCTCGGCGAAGCTGAAGGTGCCTCCGAGTTTGGCGATCTGGTCGATCGCATCGACTGCCAGCTCCGCTGCTCGGGTGTAGTTGCGCATACATGCCCGCCGATGCTGCATCGTTGTAGCAACCTCGGTCTCCGCCTTGTCCACAACCCAGCGCAACAAAAGTTCGGCTGCCGCCAAGTCAGCGGCGATCCGGCCAAGCATGGTCTGCAGCGACGGCGTCTCGATCAAGTTGACTCCCCCCGCGATCTTCTTAGTCTTGGCCCAGGCGACGAAGTCTTGATACGCACCCTGGGCCGCACCCAACATTGGGGTTGCAAACGCAAGCGGGGCGTAAGACATGAAAGGAAGTCGGTAAATGCCGTCCGGGCTCAACTGGACGCCCGGACCGCTCGCTTCGCGAAGGTCCGACACGCGCAGCACATGATCGGTCGGAACGAACACATCGTTGGTCACGATCGTGTTACTGCCAGTCCCCCGCATCCCCGAGGTGAACCAGGTGTCCGCCAACTCATACGCGCCGGGTGGGATTAAGAACATGGCGCTGGTCGGGATCTCCTCATCGGGCAAGAATCCGCCGACGAATACCCAGCTGCTGTGGGTGACGCCGCTTGCGAACGGCGCTTTCGTGGTAACACGGTAGCCCCCGTCGACCGCGGTAACGTCGGCGAACGGCATCACCGAACCAGCAGTCGGAACGTCGGGGCCTTCGCCCCAGATCGCCAGCTGTGCCTGCTCGCCGAACTGGAGCAACATCTGTGGGACGTGGGCCATCAGCCCTGCCACCCACGCATGGGAGGCATCACCCCGTGCGACCTCGAGAATGACCTCGAACCATGTATCAATCCCGAGCTCACTGCCGCCCAGCCGCTCGGGTACGAGCATTCGCGCGAATCCTGCCTGGAGCATTTCGCTGGCGGACTCGGCGGAGATCTGACGATCTTTCTCGGCGTCGGCCGCGCGCTGCCGCACGACCGGCGCCAGAGCTCTTGCGCGCTCGATCAAATCCTGCTTAGAAAGGCGCTCGGGCGTGGTCTCTGCCTCAACGGTCACTGACGTTTCCTCCTCCGACTATCACTGGACGGTGCCAACGCATGAGCCAGTCCGGACCTGAGGACGGCCTGCCGTTGACTGGATTCTCCCCCCGCACGACGGATCGCTCCGTGACCTAGGTCCAGCCCGCCCTCAGCGACGGCTGACCGCGACAACCTTCGCAGCAAACCTCAACAGGCTGACGTGATCAGCTGCAGCTCGTCAACGTCGATGACATCGTGCCGCCAACGGCGCGGCTGCATTCCCCGGCACAGCGGCGCTGTTCGTGTTCAACTGTGCGTCTTGGACCGTCAGCCTGTGAACGTCTGCTGGATAAGGACCGCGTTGAGCACGACCACGACCGCTACGGCCGCGCCAGCAAGCACGGTGGTCGTGCGCCGGTTCACCAACTCGGCCATCACGTCGGTGCTTCGGGTCAGCAGAACCAGCGGCACAAGCGCAAACGGAATCCCGAACGAGAGAACGACCTGGGAGAGGACAAGCGCCTGCGTGGGGTCGATCCCCAGTCCTAGCACGATGAGGGCGGGCAATAGGGTCAGAAGCCTGCGTGCCAGCAACGGAATGCGACGCTGGATAAAGCCTTGCATAACGACTTGCCCAGCGAAGGTGCCGACTCCTGACGACGCGAAACCGGATGCGAGCAACGCCAACGCGAAAGCGAACGCCGCCGGCTGGTCGAACACGCGAGCGAGCCCGGCGTGCACCCCCACGAGGGTGTCGGTACCGGGCACCGCCGTACCGTGGAAGACAGCTGCTGCAATGATCAGCATGGCTGCGTTGACGAGCCCAGCCAGACCCATCGCAGCCACTACGTCGATCTGCAACCGGCGCAGCACGAACCGGCGCGCCTGCGCGTTCGGCACTGGGGTGCGGTTCTGCGTAAGCTCCGAGTGCAGGTAGATGACGTGCGGCATAACGGTCGCCCCAAGGATGCCTGTGGCTAGCAGCACGCTGTCGGTGCCATTGAACTTTGGGGTGAGCCCGGCGACCGCTTCGCCGGTGTCGAGCCGCACCCGCATCACCATGGTGAGGAACCCGAGCAGGATCACGCCGAGTAGTCCCGCAATGGCCAATTCGAACGGCCGATAGCCACGGGTTTGCAGCCCAAGAAGCGCGAACGCGACCATTCCGGTGATCACTCCGCCGAGGAGCAGGGGGATGCCGAAAAGGAGATTCAGCGCAATGGCGCCGCCGATCACCTCCGCGAGGTCTGTGGCGATAGCGACCAACTCCGCTTGTACCCACATTAGGCGAGTGACTGGCAATGGGAATCTCTCGCGGCAGACCTCCGGAAGGTTGCACCCGGTGGCCATCCCGAGCTTCGCTGACAGCATCTGCACCAGCATCGCTATCAGGTTTGCACCGACGATCACCCACAACAACATGTAGCCGAAGTGCGCGCCGGCAGAAAAATTGGTGGCAAAGTTGCCAGGATCGACGTAGGCGATCGCGGCGACGAACGCCGGCCCGAAATAGCGCAGCCGCCGCGGGTGCGCGCGCTGCAACGAAAAAGAGGACGAAGAGAAGTTAGCCCGTCGCGCTCGACGACCTGCACGTGGACGAGCCTGCTCAAACACGATGCGGTCCGGGCTCTCGTTGGTCGAGTTGCCGCTGGCCCCCGAACGGTTCCTGAACCAGGATCCGGCCAGTCCAAACTCGCTCGGGGCCGCGCAGACGTTGGCCTACGCGCATTCGCGAACGTCGCGCCTGGAGCGATTCGCTGGCGGACCCTGCATCGCTATGGCGATCCTTCTTCGCGGCGCCACGCAACACTACAACTGGGAGAGCTATTTCACGCTCGATCGGCTCCTGCTTTGAACCAGGCCCGGGCGTGATCTCGGTCGCAGCGGTCACCGACGTCTCCTCCCACCAATCCTGGGTGGTGCCAACGCAGATGCCGCTCCGCACGACGGATGGCCTGCTGCTCGGCGATTCTCCTCCCGCTTCGCATATCGTTCTGTGACCCAAGTCCAGCCTGCTATCGGTGCGGCGTAAGTTCCGCAACGAGCGTCAGTGGGCTGACGCGATCAGCCGCAACTGTTCGGCGTCGGTGACGACCGTTTTGTTCCCTTCCCTGGTGATCAGTCCAGCTAGTCGCATATCAACCATCGACCGGGTCACCACCTCGCGAACCGATCCGATTGCATCAGCGATCTCCTGGTGCCCGACTGTCACCGTCAGCGCTCCGTCGATCGGGACAGCAAGATCGATCAGGTGGCGAGCGACGCGCGCTTGAACCGACAGGAACATGTCGTCGGTCATCATTTGTTCCTTGACCGCCGCCAGTTGCGCCAGGTAGGTACTGAGCGCCCAGGCGACGTCGGGTTCTGTCTTGACGAGATGCAGGAACCTCGCAGGCGAAAATTTCAAGAGCCCGCTGTCTTGCAACGCCTGGCCGTAGACCTCCATCCCGCCCAAAGACTGCCACGGCTGGCGAGCCCGCTCGTTCTCATTCTGGGCACCGCCGAGTAGCAGGGCGGGAGCCCCGGCGATGGCGCCTGGGTAGTGGTACATCATCGTGACCTGGCGGCCTGTGTCGGTCTGCCGGTAGATGCGCAGCTGCCCGGAGACGACGAGAGCGGACATGGCCATCTGATCGTGATACGCGCCGCGGTAAAAAACTTGGCCGGCTGCTACTCGCGACTCATGGGCGTCAGCCAACAATATTCTCGCGATTCGTGGCGAAACCGACGCCAGCCAACTCGTCGCCCAAGCCTCGGCGACGGCCGGTGTAAAGGACTTCAATGCCTCCAACACATCGGTGGGCATCTCGAAGCGCGACTCAATCGGGTCCGCCCTCATCTCAACCTGCAGCCGCAATCGCATGCAGAGATGCAGGGTCGACCAGGACAGTCGCGTTCTCGCGCCGGTCGACGACACCTTCGCTACGTAGCCGGATCAGCGTGCGTGAGACCACCTCGCGAACAGAGCCGATTGCATCCGCGATCTCACTTTGTCCGTGTGGAACCACGAGCGCACCGTCGTGCCACACGGCCAACTCCAAGAGGTGTCTCGCCACGCGTGCGCGTACCGATAGGAAAAGGCCGTCTTGCAGCATCTGCTCGGTCTCAACTGTGAGATACGCGAGGAGGGTGGCGACTCCATAGGCCACCGACGGTTCGCTCTGGCCAAGTTTCAAGAAGCGTTCGGCGCAAATGTTCAGCACCCGTGTCTCTCGTAGTGCCTCAGCGTGCAAAGCGTGCCCACCATAGGACCCGTGGATGCGACTTCCTGCCCCTGCCAGCACCAGCGCCGGAACGCCAAGAACGTCGCCGGGCCACGCGTAGCGGATCGTGATCTGCCGTTCAGTGTGGGCGCGGATATACGTCCGAACCAGGCCATCGAGGATCAGCACTAAGCTCGCTTCTCCGAGGTGTCCGGCAGCAGCAGGGAGGAAAACGTCACCTACGGCGACCTTCGCTTCTTCGGCACCGTCTAGTAGCGCTTCCGTCACGCGCGCCGGAAAACTGCTCATGAAACTCGTCTCCCACGCTGGGGCCACGTGCTCGCTAAACGCCGCGAAGAGGTCGCCACCGACGCTGCCCGCTGAGCCACGTACGGGTGTGGTCAAAGTCACCTCCTGCGACACTGGTGAGCGGAGTCTATCCGGACCCGGCGCAGAGAAAGAAGGGCATCGTGAGGCTGATGTGGCGTCGCCTGGCGTAACGGCGATCCGAGTCTCCGCGTCGCGACGGACCTTAGTCACTGCCGAGACAACCTGGTGCACGCAAGATCATTGCAACCTACGCTGAGGGTATTGAGTTCGCGCTGCCGGTAAAAGCACTGCCCTCATCTCTCACCATCACCGAAAGGGTGACCGTGCATGCCATCAACTGAACGACGCGGGCGGGTCGAACGCCTTCCACAAGGTGTCGACGGCTTGGTCGACGAGCTCTACACGATCAAGGGATTCTTTGGCCAGTGGGCTCACTTCTACCGCCATCACAACCTCTCGCATCCGAAGAGCGTGTCAGCGGATTACATGATGTACCAGGGCGTCGACTCGAACGCGCTCCAGCCGACGGACGCGACCGACCCGGCAGGCACGCCGCTCACGCTCCTGACCGGTGACGGCGTCGAGGTTTCGATCTCGCACCGCAGCGCGCCCATGCCGTTCGCGGAGCGCAACCAGGACTTCCATCAGATCCGCTTCTACCACCGCGGCGAGTTCACGCTCGAGACTGAGTGCGGTCCACTTGAAGTCGGCCCCGGGGACTTCGTCACGATTCCCAAAGGCCTGATCTATCGCGAGACGCCGAAGGGCACCGACAACCGTGTCCTGATCTTCGGGGTCGCCGAGCCGATCGTTTCAGCGATGGACGAGATGTGGGACACCGTCGGGTTTGCCGGACATTTCATCGACGAATCCGGGATGGTCGTTCCAGCCCCGATCGAGCACCCACTCGACACCGTGAACGTCGAGACGACCGTGCGCGTGAAGTACTGCGGAAACTGGGAGACGATGGTCTATCCGTTCGACCCAGTTCGAGACGTCGTCGGGTGGGTCGGTGATCCGATCGTCGGAAAGCTGAATGTTTGGGATATCCCGGGCCTGGGATCCTCGCACGGCTTCATGCCGCCGCCGACCGGTGCGGTCTTCATGGCGAAGGACAAATCGTTCTTCTTCAACGTTCTCAGTGTCAAGCCGTTCCCCAACGAGCCTGCCCCTAACGGCAGTTATGGCCCTCCGGGACACCAGAACGACTACGAGGAGGTTTGGTTCAACCACGCCTCCGAGAACGCCCCCGACACTGACGGGCACGTGTGGCTGATGCCCACGTCCTGCCCACACCCGGGTCTACGCCGGCCGCCGGAATACCCGCCGAACCCGGTCCGTAAGATCCGGGAGTTGAAGTTGAACTTCGACTGCACGGCGATCCTGAAGTTCACCGATGAGGCCAAGAAATCGTTCATGGCAAACCCGCAAGAAGCGATCTACACCAGTTTCTACGGATCTCACATCGGGATCGACCCAACGGACGCCCTCCAGCACGTCAAGCACTGAGCTGGAAGAACTCGGACGCTGACGGCCTAGCAGGCCCTCAGCGTCCGAGTCCGTTTTCTCAACAACATTTGCGCGACTGCGATCACCGCCTATGACGTTGCTCGCAGCCACCTCGATCCCGGGATACTCGCTAGCCCTACGAGCCTGGACCGACCTAGCAAAGGCTCGTTCGGTTCCTGAGGCGAAGGCGGCGGCATCGTCCGGCCGCAGCTCCTCGAAGTCGCAGGGTCCACTCGGGGAATCCGGGTGGAGACCGGCGTGCGTGATGCCCGGTTGATCGGCCAGCTGCTCGATTTCGGCGTCGATCGACGCAGTCGCGTTTATCGGGCGAGGAGGGAAATGTTGTCGGCAGGTTGGTTCCTGTACGCCCCGGTGATTGCAGCGCTGCGACACCAGTCACGAAGCTGCTGTTGTTAGGCCGGTGAACTTCCCGGGCGCCACGACCTAGGCGAATTGGATGTTCTGGCCTGGGTCGTGGCATCTATGCCGCCCGGAGCGTCGCCAGGCTGACCGGACCGGGGTCACTGCTCGTCTGCGTCGAGTGCGGCAGCGTGTGCCGCGAGAGGTTTCAACGACTGAGTGGTGCGCGCAAGGAGAAGAGTGAACCAGAGTGGTGACAGGTGCAGGGCCTCCCGTCCGGTCGGCCGGGAGTCACGGTGGGCATTCATTTCCCGTTGGCACGCCGACACTCTTCGCGGCGCTCAGCCGAACGCCGACGTGACCGTTAGCGGCCGAGGTTGCGCCGATTCGGCGTCGGTACGGGCTACGGGTTTTCGGGTGCGACCAGCTGATGCGACCGGGCATTGAGCTGCAGACGGTGTGGAGGCACAGAGGGTGGCAAACAGTAATGACGGGACCGCGCAGGGAGACCTGGATCGGGAAAGATTCCGCGAGGTAGTCGGGCATTTCATGACCGGAGTCACCGTGATCACCACGGCCTTCGATGGCCGAGACTTCGGGATGACGGCCAGCGCGGTGGCCTCGCTCTCATTGGATCCTCCGATGATGCTCGTGTGCCTGAACAAGCGCAGCCAAACCCAGGAGGCGGTCAGAGGCAGAGGGAGGTTCGCGGTCAATGTCCTTGCCGAGGGCCAGCACGAGGTCGCCAAGCAGTTCGCGAATCCTGCATCAGACAAATTTTCTGGTGTGGCCGTCACCCGAGGCTTGGGGGACTTACCGCTGCTCACCGAGGCATTAGCAGTTCTCGAATGCCAGGTGATGACCGACCTGGTCGACGAGACCCACCACGTGTTCTTCGCCCGCGTCCTACGTGCGACCGCCAATACTGGCAATCCGCTCGCGTACTACCGCGGAACTTTCGGCCACGTCGAGCTCGACCTCAACGATCATGCGCTTGCCTTAGTGCGTCGATACGTCGTCACTAGACAGTGCGCAGTGGATCAAGTTCTTGACTTCTCTAGTCTGTCTCACGCGCTCGAACTCCCGCACCAAATCGTGTACCAGGCGCTAATCACGCTTGTGGCGGAGGGATTGGTGACGCGCCACAGCGAGCGCGAATTCACGGTTACGGCGGTCGATCAGCGGACCTACGAGCAGGCCTTTCGTGCCAGGACTGCAATCGAGCTCGGTGCGGCCGAATTGGCCGTCGGCCGCGTCTCTAGCGTGAGGCTTCGCGAACTTCGCGACCGGGCATGGGCAACTGAAGCATTGGTTGCCGGAGGGAAACTCGTTGACGTTGACGCATACATTGCCGCGGACGCGGCGTTCCACGAATACCTTGTCGGGCTAGCAGACAGCGATGCCCTGGTCGCGGCCTACCGGCGGTTGAGCTTCCCCGACCTGATGGCCAGCCTGTTGCGCGGATATGCACCGGCGGACGCGGTGCTGAGCCGCGAGCACCTGGCACTGGCAGATGCATTCGAGGCCGGCTCGATCGACGAGGTCAGACGAGCGATCCGCATCCACAACGAACACGCGCATGCGATCGGTGAGGCTGCGGTTCTGGCAGGCGGAGGCAGGATCTAGCGGCTCTAACTCATCGGCTGCGCAATCGGCCCAGGTTCGACTCGGCGAGTCGCCGACGAAACCGGCAGTTGGCAGCGGAATCCGAGCGGCGCTGGCGCCGCAGCTCACCGACGCCGTGAACGCATGGCGGTCCACTTCTCGCACATTGAATATTCCGTACACGTTGAATGGAGTCACACACAATGCGAAATCAGATTCACGAGTTGCGCTGCCCGTGCCCGTGCTGGGTTCGCCAGCCGACGATGTGTGTCGTCCACAACTTCGACGCACAATTCGCCGCGACCGAACCTGCCGCCGAGAACAGCGACCCTGCAGTGGGGAGGAGGATCTGATGAGCGCCTCTCAGTCGGCAGCTCCAGCCCGCCCGTGGGATCAACGCACCGTCATGGTCACAGGTGGCGGCCGGGGTATCGGCGCTTGTTACGTACGCGCCTTCTGCGAGCTCGGAGCCGATGTCGTGATCGCCGACATGGCACGCGAGGACGGCGAGACTCTGGCGAGTGACCTGCGGGCGACTGGTAGGCGCGCCCGGTTCGCCGAGGTTGACGTGACCAACGCGGCGAGCGTGACGGCGGCAATCGCTGCCGCAGGCGGAACGATTGACGTTCTTGTGAACAACGCCGCAATCTACATGGCACTCGGCCGCAAGCAGGCGTTTGACCAGATCAGCAATGACGAATGGGATCGCGTCATGGCGGTGAACGTGCGCGGTCCATGGGAGTGCAGCAAGGCAGTGACTCCGGGCATGCGGAAGCAAGGCTGGGGCCGGATCATCAACGTCGCCTCGGCCGTCGCATTCACAGGCGGGGACGGATTCGCGCACTATGTCGCGTCGAAGGCGGCGGTCGCCGGGCTAACCCGCGCGCTGGCTCGCGAACTCGGCAAGAGTGGTGTCACGGTCAACTCAGTCGCTCCGGGGCTCGTCGACAACGACGCGTCACGCGCTCTGAACGACAACGACTACATGGTCGACCGTGCGGCGGCTGGCCGCGCCATCCCGCGGGGAATGGTCCCCGAGGACCTCGTCGGAGCCGTCTTGTTCCTCGCCAGCCCCGAGAGCAGCTTCATCACCGGTCAGACGATTGTTGTCGACGGCGGTACGTTGATGCGTTGAGGCTCGCCGTAGGCACGAACCCGCCCGAGGCTACTGGCCCGACAGTTGCTTAGGGATCGAACGCCGCAAGCCAGACCAACATCCTCGAGTGGAGTTCTGGTCGCGACTTGGTCAGCGGCCGACCGAAGCGTCCCCGCGGAACGCACCAGCAACCACAGGGACCAGCTGCCGTTCGATTTGCTCGGCGGACATGGCGGCCAGTTCGGCGCCGATGGGTGACAACGCGAGCCAGTTCAGCAGGCCGGCGGCGCATCGCGTACGGAAGATCAGTTCCTGCTCGTCGACGTCGGCAAGGTTCGCGGACAGCACCCGTAGGGCAACCCGGCGAGAATGATCAAATTTGCCAGCCAGCCGCTCCCACCCTTGGGGTGGTTCGATGCCGACGCGCGCCACGGTCCGCATCACAGCCAGGTCTTGTCCGCCGGCAGCCAGCGCGCTCACCATCGGCCGAGCGAACGCAGCCGCCACCTCACGCAGCGTCGAGGTAGATCCTAGGGAATCGAGAGCCAGGATCTGCGCGTCGAGATACTGTTCCAACGCATGCTCGATTGCTGAGTCGCACAGTGCCTTCAGTGACCCGTAGTGGTAACTCACTGCAGCGACGTTGGCACCGGCGCGATCTGTGATCTCGCGAAGTGTTACGCCCTCCTGACCTCGTTGCGCGAGCAACTCCAGGGCAGCCGTCTGAAGGCCGTCCCGCGTGCGCTGGCCGGCCTCTCGGCGCAGATCGCCCTTTTCTGCCCAAACCACGTATGAACTCAAGCAGTTGCTTGACTTCATTGTCAAGAAACCGTCCGTTGATCCAGGGGCTGCGCTCGAACACAACAACCCGTCCCGGCTGCGCGACCACCACCAAGTCAAACATTTGCTTGACAAGTCATCGCGCCGGCTCATAATCTAAAGCAAGTGTTTGATTTACTAGATTGGCGAGGCCGTTGCGCCGGCCTTCGACCCTGACAACCAACCCGGAGGAACAGAACATGAAGTTGCTTAGCCGCAAAACGATCATTGCCGCAGCCGCGATCGCTGGCCTGGGTGGCCTTGCCATCGCCGCTGCGCCGACACAGGCCGCAACCCGTGTCGCCAGCAGCGCGAGCGCCGAGGTAGGCGCAGACCTTACTCCTGGCGACCTGGCGAGCCTGCCGCTGACCAACCGGCACCTGACCAAGCATGAGAGGGCCAATCTCGCGGTCGTACTGCGCGACTACCACGTGGCCGAGGGCAACAGCCTGGACGTCGACACGTTCGTCAACAGCTTCGCCAAGGACGGTGTCTTCAACGACATGGTCCCCGGCCAGGCATATCGGGGCAAGGCGCTCGGTGCCGTTCTTCCCTATATGGCCAACCTCTTCCCCGATGTTCACCGTGACCTCAAGCGCATCACGGTGAACGGCGACGTGATCAGCATCGAACTTTCGATCCAGGGCACGTTCGAGGGGCCGCTGCAGTCGCCGGCCGGAACCGTCAAGCCAACCGGCGCACGAATCGACGTGCCGACTGCCGACTTCTGGTACTTGCATAACGGCAAGGTCGAGATGTTCAACTGCTTCGTCGGGTACTCGACCATGTACGCCCAGATGGGCGTGAACTTCGACTGGGCTTCGGCGGTCAACAAGCACTGAGTATTTCCCCGGCGGATGATGCCCGGCGCTACGGCTGCGCATCATCCGCCGAGTCTTGTGTGGCCGGCAGGCCGCAAACCGGGCTGATGCGCCGAGACCGCCATTGCAGCTCTTCGGCCTCGACCCTGTTGACCACCTTGAATGCGGTGACGAGTCACTGTCACGGCCCGATGCGCTTGCGCAGCGCGCTCACGGAAATCCCCCAAGTCTCGCGGATAACAACATCGTCAGCCGTCAGGTCGAACGTCGCGTAGTCCGAGTAGACGCGGCTGACGCAGCTGACGCCGGTGAGCGGGTAGGTCACAGTCGGGACAAGCTTCGACGCGCCGGTCTTGGTGAAGAGCGACATCATCACGAAGACAACTTTCGAGCCCATCGCGAGGTCCATTGCACCGCCCACGGCCGGGATCGCCTCCAGTTGGCCGGTATGCCAGTTGGCTAGGTCGCCGCTGAAGCTCACTTGGAAAGCGCCGAGCACACACACGTCAAGATGGCCGCCGCGCATCATTGCGAACGAGTCAGCCTGGTCGAAATATGCGGCTCCGGGCAACTCAGTGACCGGCACCTTGCCTGCGTTCGTCAGATCGGGGTCGACGTCAAGACCCTGTGCTGCAGGGCCCATGTTGAGCATGCCGTTCTCCGTGTGCAGGACAACGCCAGCCTCGGAGGACAAGTAGTCGGCGACCCTTGTCGGCTGGCCAATGCCAAGATTGACGAAGGAGCCGTCCGGGATGTCACGAGCGATCACGGCGGCGAGCTCGCTGGTGGAGAGCGCGCCGCGGTCGAGGTGCTCGACGGTCGCGGTTCCGATCGAGGCCTCGTCAATACTTCGAATAGTCATCGTGCTCCTTGGACGGTGTAGCGGCGGGTATCGACCGGGACGATCCGGTCGACGTAGATGGACGGGGTGACGACGGCCTCGGCGTCGAGGGAGCCGAGTGGGACGACCTCGCTTACCTGGGCGATCGTGGTGGCGGCAGCGGTTGCCATGACCGGGCCGAAGTTGCGGGCCGTTTTGCGGTAGACCAGATTGCCCATCGGATCCGCCTTGTGCGCCGAGATCAGGGCATAGTCACCCCTGATCGGGTATTCGAGCAGGTAGTCGCGGCCTTCAATCGTGCGGACTTCCCGACCTTCGGCGAGAGGGGTGCCGACTGCGGTCGGGCAATAGAAGGCCCCGATGCCGGCGCCGGCGGCCCGCATGCGCTCAGCGAGGTTGCCCTGCGGGACGAGCTCGAGTTCAATCTCTCCGGAGCGGTAGAGATCGTCGAAGATGTACGAGTCCGGCTGACGGGGAAACGAGCAGACGACCTTCCGTACGCGGCCGGTCTTGAGCAGCGCCGCCAGGCCGACCTCACTGTTGCCGGCGTTGTTGGAGACAATCGTCAGGTCGTTCGTCCCCTGTCGGATCAGCGCGTCGATCAGGTCAAACGGCATGCCCGCAAGCCCGAAGCCGCCGACCAGGATCGTCGACCCGTCCTCGATACCCTCGATCGCTGCATCGCAGCTCTCGAATACTTGTGCCTTGCTCATCACGCGCCCTCCTCATTCTCCAGGACGACGGCCAAGGCCTGGCCAACACCGATGCAGATCGCTGCTACGCCGTATCGCTCTTTTCGCTCGCGGAGCACCGCCGAAAGCGTGCCTAGGAGACGGCCTCCGGAGGCGCCGAGTGGGTGGCCGAGCGCGATCGCGCCGCCGCGTATGTTGACGATCTCCGGGTCAATCTTCCAGGCGTCGACGCAGACGAGTGACTGGACGGCGAACGCCTCGTTCAGTTCGACCGCGCCCACCTGCTCCCATCCGATGCCCGCCCGCGTGAGCGCTCGGTTGGCGGCCTCGACGGGCGCAAAGCCGAAGTCCCGCGGGTCGAGCGCCATCGCGCCCCGACCGGCGATGCGAGACAGCGGGCTGCGACCGATGGTCGCCGCTGCCTCGGCCGAGCCGAGCAGCAGCGACGAGGCACCATCGCTCAGCGGCGAGGCATTGCCAGCAGTAATTGTGCCCGTCGGGCGGAAGACTGGCTTGAGGCTGCCGAGTTGCTCTCGCGTCGAGCCGGGGCGGAGGCTCTCATCATGGATAAGTGCAGTGCCGGGAACGGCTGCGACCAAGCCCTCAAAGAAGCCGCCCGCCCAGGCCTGATGCGCGAGCTCGTGCGAGCGGGCCGCGAAGGCGTCCTGACGCTCTCGCGATATCTCGAATCGCTGGCCGAGCTGCTCGTTGCATTCGCCGAGGCTCGCTGTCCACTCCGCCGGCATATTTTTGTTGACCAAGCGCCAACCGAGCGTTGTCGAGACCGCGGTCGCGTCACCAGCCGGGTAGCCGCGCTCTGGCTTCGGGAGAACCCACGGCGCCCGGCTCATCGACTCGACGCCGCCGACCAGAGCAACCTCTGCATCACCCGTCTCGATCGAGCGCGAGGCGATCATCGCGGCGTCGAGGCTGGAGCCGCAGAGGCGGTTGACCGTGGTGCCCGGGATCGACGTCGGAAGGCCTGCGAGCAAGGCGGCCATACGGCCAACATTTCGGTTCTCCTCGCCCGCACCATTGGCGTTCCCCCAGACAACCTCGTCGATCGCCTCGGGGACGAGGTCCGGGACTGTGGCAAGCAGGGAGGTAATAGTCGCTGCGGCCAGGTCGTCGGGGCGAACGCCAGCAAGCGCACCGCCGAACTTGCCAAACGGCGTGCGGCTAGCCGCATACAGGTACGAAGAGGTCATGTATCGACGGTAGGTCGAATCATCGATAGGCTGAAGTATCTATATCCTCCATAACTAAGAGGTTTTGCCTATGGATCTGCGTCAGCTGCGCTACTTCGCAACGCTCGCTGAGGAACTTCACTTCGGACACGCTGCCGAACGTCTCCACATGGCCCAGCCGCCTCTGTCGCACGCGATCCGCCAGCTCGAGGCCGACATCGGCGTGGAGCTCTTCCGGCGGACAACGCGTGTCGTCGAGCTGACCACTGCGGGCGAGGCGTTCCTAGAGCGTGCGCGCGCAATCCTCAGCGACGTCCAGGCGGCCACAGACCACGCCCGCCGGATCGCAGCCGGCGCAGTCGGCCACCTGACCATCGGCTGCGTCGGATCGGCGACCTACAGTCTGTTGCCGGAGTTGGTGCGGAGCATGAGCTTGCAACTGCCGGGCGTCGACGTCACTTTCCGCGGGGAGATGCTCGTTCCCGACCAACTCGATGCCCTACGCGCCGGGACAATCGACATCGCCCTACTGCGACCCCCCGTCGCCGACGCGACACTCGAGGTCCGCACGTTGCGGCGCGAGACCCTCGTCGTCGCGCTGCCGGAGGAGCACCGGCTCGCCCGCCGAAAGCGCCTCCACGCAGGTGACCTGGCGAATGAGAACCTCATAGTCCACGGCTCCACCCAACGCTCGACGATGTACGGCGTGGTGTCACGACTGATGCGCGAGGCCGGGGTCGTGCCGCGCATCCGCCACGAGGTCGGAGAGACCTCCACGATGTTGACCCTGGTGGCGGGCGGACTGGGCGTCGCAGTTGTGCCATCTCCGGTCACTGCCCTGCGACTCCCCCACCTGGTCTACGTGCCGCTCGTCGGCGCCAACGCCCGGGTCGACCTCGCCATCGCCACACGCGTAGGTCGGTCTGAGGCACACCTTGCCCGGGCAGTCCAGGCAATCACCGACCTGGTTCATTGAGGTCGATCTCGCCGAGGACCTTCCTCGCCACGACGAACGCGGAATTGGCCGCCGGCACACCGACATAGACCGCCGACTGCAGCAGCACCTCGACGATCTCCTCGCCGGTCAGGCCGTTGCGCAGGGCGGCAGGGATGTGGAACTCCAACTCCTCGAAGTGCCGTCCAGCGATCAGCGCGGTAAGTACTGCGATGGAGCGGTCGCGTCGCGCCAGGCCAGGGCGGGTCCAAATATCATGCCAGGCATGCCGGGTGATCAGGTCCTGGTAGTCGCGCGTGATGTCGGTGACGCCGGTCGTCGCGCGATCGACGTGCGCGTCACCAAGGACCGACCGGCGTACGGCCATGGCTGGGCCTCGCACGTCGTCGCGCAGCAGGCTCGCAACCGTCTCTGGTGCCTCAATCGCCGCCAAGTGGCCGACGCCGTCAAGCGTAAGGAACCGTGCACCGGGGATCCGGGCCGTCTGGCTGCGCAACTCTTCAGGCCGCGCGACCGGATCGTGCACACCAGTCACGCCGAGGATCGGCACAGTGATCCGGTCCAGTTGCGAGGTGAGGTCGTATGAAGCCAGCGCCTCGCATGCGAGCGCGTAACTCTCGTCGTCGACGTCGACCAATTCGTTGAGCAGTCGACCGCCCGCAGACGGCTCCCGGTCGAGGAATCCTGGGCCGAACCATCGCTGGGACGAGCCGGAGACCATCGCGGCGGTGCCTGCCGAGCGAACGAACGCCGCCCGCGCCTGCCACGCCTCGGGCGTACCGATCTTTGCCAGCGTGCAGAACGCAGCCACCCGGGTGACCCGCGAGGGAGATTCGGCCGCGAGCTGAAGGCCAACGGCACCGCCGAGTGAATCACCTGCGTAGGCGAACGCGACTGGACCGAGCGCGTTGTCGATCGCGGCGAGTACACCGGCCGCGAGCTCCGCCATCGTGAAGGCCTCCCTCGTCATCGCCGACGGTCCGTGGCCTGGCAGGTCCCAGCCGATCACGAGGAAGTCGTCGCCGAGCAGCCCGGCGGCCGTCCCCCACAACGAGGCGACACCAGTGCCGAGCGAGGGGCCCACAACCAGGAGTGGGAGCCCCTCAAGGCCGGCGAGCTGGGTCAGCGTCAGAGTCGGGACGCTCATGCGAGGTCTCTCCAGACAAGCGCTGCTCGCTCGAGGGCGGCGGTAATCAACTGGTCGGCGGCCCCCAGGTAATTCGACGCATCGTCGCCTGCGCCGCCCATGCTTCGCTGCTCGGCGGTGAGCGTCGACGCGGCGACAACCACCCGTTCAGCCATGCGGTCGGTGTTGACGACGAGCCCCTCAAGAAGATCAGCTGCCTGGGAGGCGGCGACGACGCTGTGGCGGGCGAGCGATCGCAGCGCGTCCCACTCGGTATGCCAAGCGCCATCGGGGCGTTCGTCGACAGAAGCCGCCGCCGCGACGTGCAGCGTGGCAGCGTGGCCGGGCGCGGTGAGACCGTGGCGACGCAAGAGGACCGACAGGACGGGGTTCGCCTTACCGGGCATAGTGGAGGAACTCCCGCCCGCGCCCTCGCGGAGCTCGCCAATCTCGGGCCGCGAAAGCAGGGCCACATCCCCGCCTATTCGGCCCCATAGGTCGGCGAATGCAACCAGGGCGTCGGCGTGTTCCGTCAGGATCGAGCGCTCGGTGTGCCACGGCGGCGCGACCGCCAGCCCCAAACGCTGCGCGGCGTCGGTCGCACGCGAGAGCGCGGCCTCGGTGCCACCCGCTAGCTCCGCAGGTGCGGCGAGCGTGCCCGCGGCGCCACCAATTTGGGCCGGCAGCGGACGGCACTGGTTGAGGCGCCCGGTTGCGGCAGAGAGGCCCTGAAGCCAGGTGGCCGCCTTGAGCCCGAACGTCGTTGGGACCGCCCATTGGGTCAGGGTGCGTGCTGGCATCACCGACGTGCGGTGGTGGGCGGCCAGCCGCACGAGGGCCCGGGCCTGGCGCTCGACATCGAACGTGATTCGGTCCAGCGCCCTGCGCAGGCACAGGACCAACGCGGTGTCGACCACGTCTTGCGACGTCAGTCCGCGGTGGACCCCTTTGACACCCGACCGCCTGCGAAGCAGGGCGACAAGGCCGCTGACGGGGTTGCCATCCGCTTCGGCATCGGCTGCCAGGGAAGCGAGGTCGTCCCCTGTGACGAGGTCGACCAGGCAGACCTCGGTGCCGGGGTCCGACGCCTCGAGCCAGGCCTGCTCAACATTGACCATCGCGGCAAGGAACGCCTCGTTGGTGAAGATGTCGTGCGCACGCTCGGACCCGGGCCAGAAAAGGTCAGCCATGGCGGAGGAACACCGTCTCACGATCGCCCTGAAGGTAGATATCAAACCGGAGATGACCGACGGCATCCTCGGTCGCCACCAATGTGGCTCGTTGGGCCTCGTCAAGCGAGCAGAGCAGTGGGTCGGCGGTGTTCGCCGGATGACCGGGCAGGTAGATCCGCGTGAAAAGTTTGTCGAGCAGACCGCGGGCGAAGACCACGACTGCGAAGAATGGTGGTTTGCCGTCCTCCGTCGCACCCGGGAGCACGGTGGTGAAGGAGTACTCGCCAGTGCGGTCGCACGCGGCGCGGCCCCAACCGGTGAAGGTCCAGCCATCGCGGTCGAGCGAACCGGCCGCCTGGGCCACGGTGCCGTCTGGCGCAGCCTGCCATATCTCGACAAGTGCGTCTTCGATCGGCGCCCCGTTGCCGTCGTACACGACACCATGCAGGCAGATGGCACCTGTGGTCCCGTGAGGGACCAATTGGTTGTCGCCAGTGAAGGGCAGGCCTTGGCCAAGGTACGGGCCGATGGTCTGGCCAGGAGTGGTGCGCAGGAGGGCGTTCAGACCCGTCATTTACGCCTCCTCCATCCAGGTCCGGTTCGGACCCGACAAGACGACATCCCACCGGAAGCCCAGGCTGTGTTCGGGCACGGAAAGTTCGTGGTCGTACGCCGCCACGAGGGCGTTCCGATCCTGCAGATCGCTGATCGAGTGGTAGATCGGGTCGAGGGCGAAGAGCGGGTCGCCCGGGAAGTACATCTGCGTGATCAAGCGCTGGGTGAACTCCCGTCCGAAGAACGAGAAGTGGATGTGCGCCGGGCGCCAAGCGTTGCGGTGGTTACCCCACGGGTACGGGCCTGGCTTGATCGTCTGGAACCAGTACGAGCCGTCAGAGCCAGTGATGCAACGGCCGATGCCTGCGAAGTTCGGGTCGATTGGTGCGTCGTGCTGTTCGTTCTTGTGGACGTAACGGCCGGCAGCGTTGGCCTGCCAAACCTCGACCAACTGGCCAACCACCGGTCGGCCGTCACCGTCGAGAACGCGGCCGCTTACAGTGATGCGTTCGCCGATCGGCTGGCCAGTGACCTGCGAGTTCCAGCCGTGGTGCGCGCCCAGCGTCAGGTCGGCCTCGAGCGGGTGGACGTCGCGCTCGCTGAAGCACGGCGACCAGAGCTCGATGGTCTCGGGGTCGGCATAGCGGAGCTCCTTCGTCGGGTGGCGCAGAATGCTCGAGCGGTAAGGCGGGTAGTTGGTGCGCGTCTGCGGGGCACCCTCAACAGCATCATGGGAGGCAAGTGCGGCGATCTCGGCGACGATGTCCGCTTGGGTAAGGGTCTCGGCCTCCCACCCGGAAAGTACGGGAACTGGTGTGACGGTCATACGGCGACCGTAGGGACGACGGCAGCACACCGCGATACAATGTTTCCACTCAGTGGAAAGGCGAACGAGATGGCCGGCAAGACCGGAGTCCCCGGCACCGGCGTGACCGGCCGCGTCTTCGCGGTGCTCGGTGCATTCGACGCGGGCCACCGCATGCTGACGCTCTCCGAGATCGCGACCCGCGCCGGCCTACCTGTGTCGACCACCCATCGCTTCACTACCGAGCTGGTCTCCCTTGGGGCGCTGCACCGCGACAGCGAGGGCCGGTTCGCCATCGGCCGCCGCCTGTGGGACCTCGGCCTTCTATCTCCCGTCCAAACCGGCCTGCGCGAGACGGCCTCGCCGTACTTGCACGACGTGTACGGCGCGACGCTCGCCACCGTCCACATCGCCGTGCGCGACCACGAAAACGTCCTTTACATCGACGCGGTACGCGGCAACATGTCGGTGCTGATCGCGAGCACGATCGGCTCGAGGCTGCCCTTGCACTGCACCGGCGTCGGAAAGGTCTTACTCGCTCATGCACCTGGGCGCGTCGTGCAGCAGGTTCTGGCCGGCCCGCTGGAGCGCGTCACTCCGTACACGATCACGCAACCAGCGAGGCTCCAACGCGAGCTGGCGCGCGTCCGACGTGATGGCTACGCCACGACTGATCAGGAGATGACCCTCGGTGCCTGCTCGGCCGCCGTGCCGATTGCCGCGGACGGCCGAGTGATCGCCGCCATCGGTGTCGTGGTGCCGAGCCTGCGCCGGACGCGAGCCCGGATGGTGGCAAGTCTCGAGGTCGCCGCGCGCGGCATCTCGCGAAGCCTCGAACGGCGCTGACAAGGCGAGCGCGAGGCACTCACGGCACTCACGGCACTCAACAGGTCGAACGATTCGGGAGCGTTTTATCGCGCAACGTTTGTGACGATGGGGCGGTGGCAACCATGGTCCAACAATCCGTCGCAAATGCGGTCGGTTTGATCCGTGCTGGACGAAACCGGCCTTTCCCTTTGTTAAGGCGTCGATCCGGTCGAGGCTCAATTCCGCTCAGCGCACTTGTCACGACATGACATACAGTCCGTCGGGCTCGCCTAAGTTAGGTCGGCCGCTCGGCGCCGGTCTCGGCTACTAAGGTCACCGACCTGACAGCCCGAGGACGCCATACCAACTGGAAGGATCGTGCGATGACCTCGCCTGACCCCGCCACCAGTTCCTGGCAGTCGATGCGACGCCTGGTCCTCGAGTTGCACGATCGCCGCGGAGCCGTCTCGGACGCGATCAGCATGAGTTACATGCGCGCAAAGGCGCTGAGCCAATTGCAGCCGGGGCCTTTGACCCAACGCCAACTCAGCGCCCGGCTGATGACCGACGCGCCGTATACGACAGTGATCGTCGACGATCTGGAACAGCGCGGCCTCGTGCAGCGCCAGATCAATCCTGCGGATCGACGCTCCAAGCTCGTCTCCATCACCGAGGCCGGGAAGGAAATCGCTGACGAGGCCGGGCGGATCACCTCGCCTCCCCCGGATGTATTCGGGGTGCTGAGCAACGCCGAGTTGCGCGAGCTCGCGCGGATGCTGAGCCTGCTCGTCGAGCGATCGGCGCAGGCGCCGGATTGACCGCTAGGTAGGGCTGTCCACCCGCGCGCTGCACATCTGCCGCTGACCTACTCGTTGCGGTTGGCGTGCCCACCGTGTCCGCCTGCTGATGGATGTACATCTCGGTAACTTCGAACTGTTCGTTGGCCTTCCGAGCCCCGCTCGACCGAGCTAGTGGACACGATCGATTGGCTTGCTTCACGAGAAGCTGAACCAGCCGAGCGCGAGTCACTAGGCGCCCTCGCAGCACCCCGAGATGCAGCTCAAGTGATCGTCGCGTGCATCTCCCACGCGAGGACCTCCGCTGCAGTAACAGCAGTCGCCCGCCTACCTCCTGCGGCCGTGAGCCTCGCCGCGTCACCTTCGCGCAGCTCACCCGCCCCTTCCAAGTTCACAACCCCTCGTGCGACATAGAAGTGAACGAATGGAGCATCTGGTAGTTCGACCGAGTCGGCCGGAGCGAGCCGCGCAACCTGCAATCCCGCGTACCGGTTGTTCAGCCGAATCGCGGATACGTCGCGATGCTTGTCCATGCCAGAGGCGACGACGGCGAACTTCCCAGCAAGGTCAGCGGGGGCAAGCTCCAACTGCTCATAGCTTGGGGTGAGCCGAAGCTCGTCGGGAACGATCCACATTTGAACGAGTTCCAGCGGTTCCGGAGTCGAACCTGAAGTCGGTCGGTCGTTCCGTTCCGAGTGTCTAATTCCCCTGCCTGCCGACATTCTCTGGGCGAGGTTTGGGTAGATAAGTCCCGAGTGCCCTTCGGAGTCCTGATGGACGACAGCTCCTCCGAGCACCCAAGTAACGATCTCCAGGTCTCGGTGGCCATGGGTGTCGAATCCGGTCAGCGGAGCGATGGTGTCATGGTTGTTGACGACCAGCACTCCGTGATGTGTGTCCCTACCGAACGCATCAACTCCGGTGTCGAACGAATGGCGTCCGTGGAGCCAGTCGATCTTGGTTTCATTCCTGTCGGCCGACCGCCTAATTTCAACGGCCGGCCGCACGCCCGCCCGGTCGAGTTTCATGCCACGATCACGATCGTCGCCGTGAGGTCGAGTTTCCGGCCAGCCATGCCAGGCATAGACCGTACTCCCAGCTTGAATCGATCCACTGTCGCCTTGGCAGTGACCCTGAATCCGCCGGGTACAGGCTCGGACGCCGCGACGGTAAAGACGACCGGCGAGTCCTTCCCCTTAACTGTGGCTACGCCCTCGGCGACCCAGCCAGTTTCGGACGCTGTGAGCTTTGCTGCGGTGAATTTGATCTCCGGATGCTTCTTCACCCCGAGAAAGAGGGGGCTCTTGACCTGAAGATCCCGCACGGGATTGTGGGTGCTGATCGACGCGGCGCTTGCCCATGCCGAAATCGTGGTGGCCTCCGCGACGGTGCCGACAACGACCGCTCCGCCGCTGACGTCGATGGTTCCGTGAACTCGGCCGAGACCAAACAGGTGGTGCATCTCGAATGCGATCCTGGACTCGGTCGGTTCAACGCGATAGATGCCGTTAGAAGGGGCGATGGTTTCAATTTGCGTGTTCATTTTGGTTCTCCTTGGACTCTTTTGGGTAGCTGCCCATATAGCAGGTGCCCGATTGGAGGCGTGATTGGACGAGCCGACTCCGAACGGGACCGGCCGAGGCGCCTCGCGTGTACAAACAGGCGCTGAATCTCAGCTGTTTGTCAGTTGATCGTCGAGGTGTCGATGCGGGCCATAATGCGTTCTGCGTCGCGCCCGAGGCGTCGGAACTGTTCGGGCGACAGCGCATCAACCACAACTGTCCGCACGTGTCGGACGTGATCGGGCGCAGCCGCTTCCAGGACGGCAGCGCCAGACTCGGTCAGGATTGCATTGGTGAATCGCCCGTCCGTGGCGTCCGGTTCGCGTCGGACGTAGCCCCGGCTTTCAAGCCGCTTGACGAGGTGTGACAGCCGGGAGAGAGATGCATTTGTTACGTCAGCGAGCGAGCTCATCCGCAGCGTGAGCTCGGGACTCTCGGAAAGCATGGCGAGCACTTGGTACTCGACCATTCCCAGGTTCGAGGCCTTCTGCAGTTGCTGGTCGATCGACCAGGGCAACCATGTGATGAGCCGAACCAGAGACAGCCAGGACTGCAATTCGTCTTCTGAGAGCCACTGCGGATCTCCGCTGTCCGCGCCACGGCCTGTTTCGCTCGACACCGTCGAAAGGTACCATTCACCTGACCGTTCAAGTCGAAGCCTGTGCTCCGACGCGGTCGAAGACCGCGCCGGAGCAATGACTGAGACGGACATCTCACACCTCGTACGGGGCTGCGCCCGGCTCGGTCTGGACGAACCAGCTGCCCGACTCGCGGAAGCTGGCGGCAGTCGCGTACGTGTCCTCTAGGAACTGGAGGTAGGTGACCTTTCCGTCAACGACCTTCACGAGGATAGAGAATGGTGACGTGACCACCTTCCCGAGGGAGTGAGACTTGTAGCGAAAGTCTCCGAAGACGGCGACGTTCTCGTCGGCTGCGAACATTGCCGACACGTTGAACGCCTGGTTCTCCCAACGACTGAACATCTCGCCAAGGTTGTCCAGGAAGGCCTGCGGCCCGTGAGAGGTCCCCGCCCACGGGAGGATCTTTGCGAGCTCGGCGTTCTCAGTGTTAAGTGAGACGTACTGCGCATCGGGCGCGACGATTTCGTGCACGACGGCAGGGTCGAGCAGATTCTGGAGCCAGTTGCCCACTACTTCGATCGGACTTGCAGACATCTTCCATTCCTTTCGGTGTCTCCACGCGCCGGTTGCGCGTGGACGTCTTCTTCTGGATGTTGGGGAGATTGGTCAGACCTGTGGAATGGATCGCACCACGGTCTTAGCCTCCTGAAATTCCGTTATGGCGAGCGGGCCTCGGAGCCGGCCGATGCCGCTCTGCTTGTATCCGCCTTCCGCAAATCCGTCGTTGAGTTGAGCCCAGGTGTTGGTCCAAACAGTTCCGGCGTCGATCGCTCGGCTCATGCGGTGGCTGATATTGATGTCATTCGTGAAGAGACCCGCTGCAAGTCCCATCTCGGTGGCGTTGGCGCGTTGCGCGGCGTCCGCCTCGTCGTCGAACAGTTCGAAGGTCGCAACCGGTCCGAATACCTCCTTCTGAACAATGTCTGATCTCACGTCGTCGACCTCGAGGAGGGTCGGGCGGTAGAACGCGCCGTTCGCAAGTGATGGGTCATCCGTCGGTCCGCCGCGCACGATGGGCTTGGCGTAGGCGAGCGCATCTTCGACCATGCCGTCGACACGCTCGACTGCCGCCTTGTCGACGAGAGGGCCCATTTCGGTATAGGGGTCGAGCCCATCACCGACCCGGACGTTTTCGAGCAGAGCACGGAGACGCGTCCGAACCTCGTCGGCCACACCGCGTTGTACCAGGATCCGAGAACCTGCCATGCAGAACTGGCCGGCAAAAGTCGTCACTGCCGAGGCCAGCAGTGGCACCGTCGCTTCCAGATCCGCATCGTCGAAGACGATCATCGGCGTCTTCCCACCGAGCTCGAGGTTCATCCGCTTCAGTGTTTCGGCGCCGGACCTCGCGATGACTCGGCCAACGCCGATGCTCCCGGTGTAGCTGACGACCTGTACATCGGGGGACGCAACGAGCCACGGTGCACCAGTGTTGCCTGCCTCAGTGAAGAGGTTGATCACCCCAGGAGGAAGAGACTCGACCTCCGAAAGGATCTTGGAGATCAGATTCGCCACCAGCGCGGTCTGGCCCGGCATCTTGATCGCCACCGTGTTTCCGGCCGACAACGCCGGAGCGAGGGATCGAATCAGGAGGGCGACCGGTGCGTTCCAGGGCACAATGATCGCGACTACGCCCGCAGGTTCGGCGTAGGTGCTGAACCACTGACCGGGTGCAACCTCAGCCGAGATCCCGGTTTCGGTGAGCGCCTGCGCGGCGGTGTGTCGCAGAGTCGGGGATGGTGACGACGCCTCGAACATACCCTCGGCGATCCTCTTGCCATTTTCTCGCGTGACGAGCAGTCCGAGCTCGTCGACATGGGCCTCGAACCGGTCGGCGATGTCGTTTAGAACCTGGTGACGAAGGACTCGATTTCGGGGCCAGTCGGTGGACTCGAAAGCCATTCGTGCCGCGTGTACCGCCGCTCGAGCTTCGGTTTCGCCGCCCTCGTACCACTGGCCGAGGGACTCACCAGTCGCGGGATTCGTCGATTCAAGGATCGTGTCGGTAGCAATCCACTCACCGTCGATCCAGTGCTTTGCGATCTCAGACATCTTGGTTCTCCCATCAACGATTGACTTGACAGTTCAAGTAAAGCGCCTTTTACTTGAACCGTCAAGTACAAAGATTTCTTCCACCCGACCGAAAGGAAACCTGATGAGCACAGCAACGAATCCCGCCGCCGCATCCACGACGCCGGCGGACGCCGAAGCGCTCGTACGACGCGCCTACTACCTCGCGGAGGGCGCCACGCTAGATGCAGACGCGTTCGCAGCGCTCTTCACCGACGACGGCATCTTCCGCAATGTTGTCGGGCAGGAAAGCTACGAAGGCGATCACCTTGGGGACCTCGTCACCTTCATGGGAACGCTGGCCCCCGATGTTCATCGAGAGCTGCATCGTGTGACCGCAACCGAAGACTTGGTCACAGTGGAACTGACCATCGAGGGAACCTTTGCAGGACCGTTTCCGACTCCGGTCGGCATCCTCGAGCCGACAGGAGCCAAGTTCGCGATACCGACGGCTGACTTCTGGCACATCGAGGGCGGCAAGATCAAGGAGTTCAACTGCTACCTCGGCGTCAGCGTGATGCTTGCGCAAATGGGGATCATGCCGGACTTCGCGTCAGCTGTCGCGGGTCAGTGAACAATCTCGCTCCCTGATCCCGGTCGGAGAGGCGGCCCAGACGGTCGCCTCTCCGCCCAGGTTTCGAACCAGACTCACGCCCTTCGAAAATGACACGCCATCACGCGAGCCCGAACTTGGTGCCTAGGTGCATTTGGCTACCTTCGAGGCACTCGCTTCATTTCACGTACCGGCGCCAGATGAACCGTCCGGGCGTCATCTGCACGCCGCCTTGACCGGCTTCCAACAACATCCAAGGTTCTGCTCTTCGTTCGGGCATCCGCACCGGAGTCTCCACCAGGGCAATCCGGTCCCGGCCCCACGCAAAGCCAGGGCCCAAAGCATCGGCAGCGAGATGGAGTCGCCCGACGACTGCCACGATGGGACCCGACCATCGGGCCCAACCCGAGCGTCTCATCGGAGATGGGCCTCTATGTTGCAAGTCCTGTTCGGTTGCCGGGCGTAATCTGCAACCAGGTGGGTGCGGTCTTGTCGCTTCAGCGAAGCTCAGGACAGAGGCTGTGAGTCCTGACGCGCCGCTTGCCGCTAGGCAGTCAGTCGCGCCTCGTTTGCGCTGGCCGCATCCACCGCCAGAGTTCGGGCGTCGTGGCGCATGGTCTGGTAGACGAGGTCGGAGAGGCGTCGTTTCAGGCAGCGCATCGCTTCACGTTTGGTCTTGCCCTGGGCTCGTTTGCGTTCGTAATACGCCCGGCCTTCTGTCTGCTCACGGACCTGGGTCAGCGCGATCTCGTAGAGCGCCCGGTTCATCTGGCGGTCGCCACCAGGGTTGAACCGGTGCCGCACCGTTCGCCCCGAGGAGGCCGGGATCGGTGCGGAGCCGTTGGCCGAGGCGAACCTGTCACGTGGGAGCTATTACCTTCCCCGCTTCGTGAACACCTAGGACAAGCTGCCGCTGTGGCTGCGCGTCTGGCGGGCAAGTCGTTCGTCGCATTCTTCGGTCTCGCTGCGGCGGTCGAGTTTGGGGATCTGTCGCATAGCAGTGGGTAGTTGTCTGGGGGCTTGGATCTTTATCTGCCTGGTGCCAGTAATCCCGGTCCAGCGCTGGAACCGTCAGCACCCGAAGTAGTAGCGGGGACGCCCGCACGGGGACGTTTGTGAGCGCGGTCTTTGGGTCTGGAGCTTCACACAGGGATCTATTGACGAGTAGAGGTCGGCTTCGTCGCGGTCATTCCACGTGTGGGTCTACGGTGGCTTGGGTGCGGCGCTTCGCCGCGCAGCACAAGGGTCGAGACAGTCTCGCCTGGTCACTGGAGGTGCATCAAGTGGAAGCGGCTCACGCGCGATCATTGTTGGCAGCCGAACGAGCCGAGGTCCAGGGCTTGTTGGCAGAACTGGCGGTGACAGGCGACCAGGACCGAGACGCAGATCGCCAACAGGGCGACAACGTCGATGCAGCCGGCCCGCTGACCGTTGAAGCAGTGGACGACGCCGTCGCCGCGGGTCTGCGAGACCGACTCGCCGCGATCGAGCGCGCCGAGAAGCGGCTCGCCGAAGGTGATTTCGGGCGATCGGTCCGCAGTGGAGAACCGATTCCCGACGAGCGGCTCGAAGTGATGCCTACGGCCGAGCTCACAGTTGAGGAAGCCACAGCAGGGTCCTGAGCAGGGTCGTACTGCCGGCAGCCCCGGCATCGCCCGTAGTTTGCTGACCACGTCAGGAACCTGGATCCACCCGACGCGCCGCAGATGAATGCCGTGGCGCCGATCGGCAGACGAGCAGAGCAACGGCACCGCGGCGAACATTGCGCGCTGAGTTGAGGCGCCTGCCTCGTAGATCGGCGCCCGAACGTCAGAAACGCACCACCTAGAGTTCGAGAACACGGAGCCCAACCATAGTCGGGAATCTTCCAGCGGCTCGAAGGAGCAGACATGGCCGACCGCCCCCGCAAACACGAACTGGAAACGGAGTCAGAGCGGGAGCTGCGAAATGTATTGCCAGTCGCCTGGGTGATCCGAGACCTGACAAAGGGCGACTACGGCGTTGACTGCGAGGTGGAGGTCTTCGAGAACGGCTCGATGACTGGGTTGACGTTCAAGGTGCAGCTCAAGGGGACTGACTCAACCCGACCGACTCGCACCATCCCACTGCGTAAGTTCCAGTACTGGCACTCGCTCGATGTCCCGGTTCTTCTGGCTCTGTGGCAGTCGAAGACTGCAAAACTGCGTGGGCTGTGGACGCACGCCCACGACCCGGGGCGACTGAAGCCGGATCAACAGACGACGACCGTTCGGTTCGAGCCCGAGCATGAGCTCAAGGACTGGCTGGATCAGATTCCCGACCAGCTGAGGCTCATCCGGAGCATCCGGCGAGGAACGATCACCTTCCCACTGCCGCTCCGTATCGACGCAGCGAGCCCTGGCGTCGTCGCCTTGCTGCATGCAGCACTTCGTGAGGTCCTGACAAGCCGGGACCTGGAAGACGTGTTCACCGTCGAGCCAGAGGCCATGAACGCTCTTACAGCCACCCTCACGTCGACCCTGCTTCGGGTAGCCCTGCCGCTCGACATCCGGTCCATCAATGCTCACGGTCCCCGTGGGTCGATGACCCGCGACCCGGCGATCACCGCGTCGACTGCCTTCGACATTGTTGCCATGGCAGCGATGCTGCTCGCCCCGATCGGAACTGGAGAAAGAGCAGCCAAGGTCTTGGCACGAACCATTGCCGACTCGAGCGTTTTCAATCTCGACAACGGCGAGGAACTGTTGGCCCAGGTCGCGACGACGCTCCGTGATACCGGCGACCAGGAGGCCCTGGTGAAGCTCATCGAGTTCGTCTCGAACGAGCCTCATCTGAGGGGGACCCTGGGCGAGGGCGTCGCGCTCTCTGCGGCAACAAGCGCTCCTTTGGAAACGGACCGAGCCAAACGAGTAGCTGCGGTCCTGCAGCGGCGCTCCAAGGACCTGCGCGACGAGGATCCGGGGCTGTCGGCCCGCTACCTGTTCAACGCCGGCCAGACGTTGCTCCACAACCACCTGCGTCCCGAAGGCCTCGCGTGCCTTGAGGAGCTCGAAACGTTCAGCAGCCTGTATGCAAGAGAACCCCAGTTCTACAAGGCGCGCGGTCAGGGACGCTGGTGGACGGGGGACCTCGAAGGGGCTGTCGCGGACTACCAGGAAGCGTGGGACCTGGGTCTGAGAACCCCTGGATTGGTGGACAACCTGAGTGACGCTCTGATGACTGCGGGTCGGTATGCAGAGGCACTCGGGATTGCGAGTAGCCCGGGCGAGGAAGGACACGCGGAGGATCCTGTCGTGCTGAGACGCGTGATTCTTCGAGACATCATCGATTTGACCGGCCTCGAACAGCAGCAGCGCGAGTTCGTCGATGCAGATGAGCGCGAGAAGCTCGCCGAGTCTGATGACGCCGAGGCGATCCACGCATTTCTCGTACAACGAGACGCCTTGGTGCCGCCACTGATGAGCAAGCTGGCCGCCCTGCAAGATGGACCGCAGGCTGGTGCGGCCATCCTTCTGGCGACGTGGAACGAGGAGTTCGCACTGCTTTGGGTCCATGCCTTGATGGCTGCGATCGCCTGCGACGAGGACCGCGGCGTTATTGAAGCTCTGTCACGTCGGGGCGTCACTGCGAGCTCGGAGTTCTTGGGCGCTGTCGCGGACATGTTCGAGGATGCTCGCGCTAACCTTCCCGAGGGCGCGAACTGGGATGAGCTCGAGGAGTGGGTGTTTGCATCAGCCGCGTCGGCGAAGCCGTTCAAGAAGGGCGGTCTCCAACCGCTTCGCGGACCCGAGAACGATGAACTTCGCGCAGGCGACTAGTTGCCACATCTCTACTAAATGTCGGTCGCAACGCGACCGTGGGCCACGCATGCCTATCGGCAGGTCCGGCCGCGTCCGAGTAGCGGCGGAGCGACGTCGCTAATTTCAGCTCACGTCCAGGGCCACGTCCTTCAATTGGGGCCAGATGCCTGCAAGCGCCGAACCTGGTCGGCGAGCTTGGCCGCGACGCCTTCTGGCCCTTCCATAATGTCGATGGATGCGCTTCGGACAGGGAAACCCAACTCGACGAGTGTCTCGTTACGATTGGCGACAAACTCGCGGACGCCTGATAGATCCAGGGACAGCTCGATGTCCTCTTCTGGATCTTCCGTCACGAATCTGTCGGCGTTGCCACAAAAGGCCGTTAGCACGCGCCAGCCATGGATCGCCAGATCGCTAAGGTCAGCATCCAGAAGCGCTTGGCGTTGTTCCGTTGTCGTCGCTTCGGGGTGTTTCTGATGGGCCGGCTGCGGATGAACCTCGGCGCTGTGAATGCTGTATTCGACCTTGTCAGGCAGGCTCTGACCATCTGGCAGCCCGAGCGCAGTCTCGACTCGGCGTCGGGACTTTCCAAAGCCGTACTTGTTATTCCGCTCCCACAGATCAAGGGATGTCCATTCATCGATCCGTCTCGGATCTAGGGCGAAGTCGCGAAGCAAGAACTCAATCTCCATCAAGAATCTCGCCTCGTCGACAACGCGCGGCGGTGGCGCTCCCAGAATCGACCGAACACCGTCGTCCAACTTCCATGCGGCACTTTGCAGCAGGCCAGCAACCTCATTGTGGCTCGCGACTGCCGCGCACCACAGCAGGCCACCGCGCACTTGGTTCAACACAAGCCACAAGCCGCTCAGCACAGTGGCTGATTCCAGCAGTTGAAGGCTTCGGACGTCCTCACTTGCGGCAAGCGGGTCGAAAAAAGCCCCCAGGAAGCCTCGAAGATGCTCTGTCAACTCCGCTGACAAGACCTTTCTGCCTGCCTTCTGAGTGTTCTTCACCGCTCGATCATGCCCCGTGCGCGGCGAAGTGACACAGGTCAGCGGTCGTATCGAAGACTGCCGACATCGTGACGAGATCTACCAACTAGCTATTCATGAACCGGCACGGCTCGGATATCCGGCAAGTGAGCTGCGCCCTCGCCTAGCCTGACATCCACCGGAACACGAGGGTGGGGAGCCGTGTCCAGCGAGACCAGCAAGTTTCACGAGGCCAAGAAGGCGGCAGCGGTACTGAAGCACGCCGTCTTGGACCGCTACGTCACGCCGTTCGCCAGCAAGACGGGCAGCACGTCGAAGGACCAGCGAGTGGCCTTCATAGACGGCTACGCTGGTCCGGGCCGATACGACGACGGCGCCGAGGGTTCCGGGGCGATGTTGCTTCGTAAGGCCAAGGAGCTGGCCAGCATGTCCAGCCCGCGCCAGGTGGAATGCCACTTCGTTGAGAACGACCCCGCTACGGCAGCCCGCCTCCAGGAGGTCGCGAACGACGAAGGCGTCGGCGTGACCTACACGATCACCGATGGCAACGTCTCGAAGCATCTGCCGGTGCTGCTCGACGCCGTCGAGGAGATTCCGGTGTTCGTCTACCTCGATCCGTGCGGGCTCCCGATCCCCTTCGATCAGGTTGCCGCGATCTTCGCGCGGCCAAGCGGGCCAGGCACGCCGCCGACCGAAGTGCTCATCAATCTGACCGCTCACCTGCGTCGGTTCGCCGGGATGCTCTACAGCGACAAGGCGATCGAGAACTCGCTCAAGACGGCGGACTCGGCTTTCGGTGGTGAGTGGTGGCGAGCCGCCTGGCTTGAGAAGTGCCCCACGAAACACGCCAACGAGGATGCGAAGAAGGCTGCGGAACTCGCGGTAGTGGAAGGCTACGCGCAGCGGCTACGCGATAAGGCGGGTGGCCTCGGAACTTGGATTATCGACGTCAAGCCACGCGCCAACCTGCGACCCGTCTACTACCTGGTGTTCGCCACGCGCAGCATCCACGGCATGGTCGCCTTCGGCGAGGCGGCGTCGAAAGGCCTGGAACAGTGGCGAAAGCACATCGCGGAGCAGGATGCTCAGGACGACCTATTCGGCGCTGCTGCCGATTGGGAGGCCGACTGGAAGGTCGAGGAAGCGAAGCTCAAGACCCAGTGGATCGACGCCCTCACCAAGCGGCTGGTTGACGAGCTAGCCAAGGGCGAAGCGTTCCGCATCATCGACCGAGCCGAGGAGGTACTCGGTAGCGACCTGGTCGGCGCTGTTCGCGGCCTGCACCTGCGTCAGGCGATCAAGAACGCGCTATCGGCGGGCGCGACGACCACGGATCCCAAGGGTGTTGACGACCTCTACACGCTCCTTCTCACGCCCGCGTAGCGATCGGCATCTCGTCCCAAAGGCGGCCGTCTAGTTCACGACCGTTGCTCTTAGGCGTGCGTCCGCCCCACTGCTTGAAGAAGAACGCCACACCTTGATCACGGCAGGAGTCGCGTAACTCCCTCACCCAAGTTGGGTCCAGTGGTCGGTGATTAGCGCCGCTCTCTCCTCCCGCGATGAGCCAGTGGATGTCAGTGAGATCGATGCCGGAGAGCGACCCGAGCAGCGGTTCCGCCGAAACAAAACGGGTCGCTGCGGGCACCCGGCGCAGGTCGTCTAGCCGCCCGAGCTGGTCCTCAGACTCGACGCTGACGCCGAGCCAGACGTTGCTTGGCCACGGCAGCTCAGACGCGAGCTGCGCAGCTCGTCGAGGGCGTTTAGTCAGTAGTTGGTAGGTGTGGCGCGGGGTCTCCTCCATCACGCGAAAGACGTCCTGAACAAACGGCCTGCTGACCTTGGCATGGAACAGGTCCGACATGCTGTTCACGAAGATCAGGCGAGGCGCCGACCAGCGGTACGGAAGGTCCAGTGCGGAAGGGTGCTCCTGAACGGCGAAGCCCGGACCGCTCGTACGCGGGTCGCCGTCCTCCTGGTACTTCGGATTGCCCATCGCCTTGAGGCGCTTGGCCAAGGTCAGCGCGTAGCAGTTGTCGCATCCGCTGCTAATCCGGTCACAGCCGGTCGTTGGGTTCCACGTGGCCTCGGTCCACTCAATACCGCTGCCGTCTGCCATACCTCCACGGTAGGCCACGGCATCGACACAAGCCGCTGAATACTTGCGGCACGCGAATAGTGTCGCCGCCCCTCGGTGCCGTTCGGGGGTCACGATCGATCCGACGCCCGGCTTCGAGAAGCCGGGTTTTTCTCTGCCTGCCTTTCGGTGGAGCGTCGCAGTAGGCGGGTGCCTACGTTCGCCAACGACGTCAAATGACCTACTAGCCGGCACTCACAGCGTGGGCGCGTGCGAAGTCGCGTACCTAGGTGTTGTCAGGCGTTGTTGAGGATCTCGCTGACCTCATCGACGAACTTGTCCTGCTCGGCGAGCAGGGTCTCTGTCGCCGACGCCGAAGCTCGGTCAGGGTCGGCTGCGAGTGCGAAGGTCGCGCGAAGGGCAGGGATCGCGGTGTCAGCGGGCACGCCGAAGAACTGGATCCACGACGCAACGCCACCCGCGCCGAGTACGCGGATGTCGCACTCGCCACGCTCGATGGCCCGAAGCATGCCGTATTCGACGTTCACGCTTGCAGCGACCATCTCCAGTTCCTGGTTGTCGCGGTTGCGGATGACGAACAGCAGTCGAGGAAGCGGGCTCGCATCGTCGCGTCGCCTGGCCATCCCACGGTCTGCGGCTCCGACCAAGCGCTTACGGGTCAGCGGTTCCAGGCTTGAGCTGCTCTCAGTCAGGCCGAGCAGAAGCTCTTGGGTCTCCTGCGACAACGAAAGCAGATCGGCCTGAAGGAGTGCGTCATCGACGAGCTCGTCGATGACGCCATCCCGGTCGTGTTCGTCGTGCTGTTCGTCAAGCGGGTCCTCGTCGAACAGTTCATGCAGGCGGGCCAGGGCATCGTTGTTGTTCATGCAGTGTCTCCAGGGAGAAAGATGGCGCAGCGCGGGTCTGAGCGCAGCACGTCCATCAAGCGCACTCTCGCGCGATGATGCCTCTGACGGCAAGCGTCAGGGCGGATTTTCAGGGATGCGGCTGTCTCTTCTACCGACCTGCCCTCGATGTCACGCATCGTGATGATGAGCTGGTCCGTAGTCCGCAACTTGGGTAGCGCCTCGTTCACGGCGGCAACAAGCTGCCGGACGTGCTCGGAGGGTCCTTCTTCGGTGGTGGTGGTCAGGTTCGCTTCGGTCAGAACCGCGCCGACGGCGTCTGTGGCCGGCTCGGAGATACGTCGCTCTTCGTCGTCCAGGCTGACGAGCCGTGCGTGGCCTCTGCGCCAGTCCTGCACTGCGTGGAGCACGAACGTGCGGATCCAGGTCCCGAACTTCCCCCGGTTCGGGTCGAAGCGGTCGATCTTGCGGACCGCGTTCTCGATGGCGAGTTCCACGATGCGTTCGTGATCGACGTCCGTGAGGTCGGTTGCGATAGATCGGCAGTAGCCCAGGACACGTGGGCCGAAGCGGCTCACCAGGAACGCGGACGCATGGTCCTGTCCGGCTTGCGCAGCCCTCACGAGATCGTTGTCCAGGTCGTCGTCGCTCACGTCCGTACCCTCCGTTGATGTCTCCCAACACCTGTATACGGAACGGCGTGACAGTTCGAGTTCGCGCGGTCGCTCACGTACGTCATCCGAGTCCCTCCCGCGCGAACCTGAGGGGAACCGTAGGCGTCGAGGACGTCGCTGTGCGCTCCTGGCGGCTATCAGGGGTGAAGACGGTCACTGACGCCGGTGTGCGCCAGGCCAGCGGTCGCCTGTCCCGGGCGTGGTCGGTGGCGTCGACGATTACCTCGCCGAACACCGCAGGCTCGTTCTTGCGGCGCAGTGAGCGCTCGACCGCCTCGACGACCCAGATCCATCTCGACATCGACGCCCGTCGCAGCGTCGTGGCCTGTGCCGGCGGCACCCCGCGGTCCTCTAGGCCGTTCTTGAAGTCGTTCGACAGCATCGCCGTGGTCCGGAACGCGAAGGTCTTGGGGTCGAGAGTCAGTCCGTCGCGGGCGAACGCCGCGGTGAGCCAGCGCTGCCCGACCAGCTCGGCTTCCTCCCCGGGCACGTACAGCTTCGAGGGAAGCGGGACGATGAGGAACTGCCACGGGGAGTAGTCGTCGAAGTTGAAATCGGGGACCACTTGGTACGGACCCGCCTCGTCGTCTTGACGGATGAACACGATGCGGGGGTCGTCGCTGGTCTCGTGAGACCGGGTGTAGCCGACCAAGACCCACGCGTGACCCTTTCCGGCGACGATCACCGGCAGGCCGCCGTTGAGGTACCGGCACGCGATGCTCTGCAGGGACTGGCCCGGCGCAAGATTCTTCAAGTCGTAGACCAGCGGCGGGAGCCCTAGCCTCGTCGCGGCCGCGGACATTTGGGTGACCGTCAGTCCCGGTGATGGCAACGTTCTCCCGGCGCCTGCCTCCATCGGCACCGCGTCGACGATCGCGCGGGGCAGGAGCTTGGGGGTTCCCCAGGTCAGGTGGTGGTGGCGGGCGACGACCCATAGCGCGGCGTGTGCGCACCTCAGTAGCTGCGCGTCCTGGGCCATGAACGGGGTGCCCGTCACCTTCAGGTTCTCCCCGAAGAGGTTGACCTCCTCCTCCGCCTGGCAGGTGACTGCTGCCTCCAGACCGGCTGGCGGTTTCATCATGACTCGCCCGACCGGGGCACCTGGGACCGGTCGGGCGACCAGGTACCCGAGGTATCCGAGGTCGGCGAACTTCAACGGCTCGGCCGGATTCTCGAGTTGGTCGGTGGCGGCGCCGAGGAAGAAGTGGATTCGGTGGGCCACCGACGGGTAGCGACGGAAGGTTGTGGAGTAGAAGGCGCTGTGCTCGTCGCGGTAGTCGGCGTCGATGTAGCGGAACTCGACGACGGCGGTCTGGGCGCCGGCTCTGTAGGCTTGAGCCAGCACTTCCCGCAGCACCCGCTTCTCCCGTGTGCCGTACAGATTGACGAGGTAGTCGAGTGCGCCGATCTCACGTAGGTCGACTACCTGGGCCGGCTCGTCGTCGAGAGACCAGAGCCTATGGTCGACCACCGCTACGCCCCGGTCCGGGTTCTATCGGATGACGTAGTCGCGACCCGAGACCGCAGCCGCTGCTCGAGACGCCTCGATCTCACGGACTTGAGCGGCGAGGTCGCGGAAAGTTCCGGTGTCGAGGTCCAACGGGTCCGGTGCCGGTTCGGCAACGCTGGGCAGGTCCCGCACGAAACTGGGATTCGCACGTCTCTCCTCCGGTTCCGCCATGCACGCCACCATAGACGCTAGGCCCCTTGAGCCGGCAGCTTTCGCCAGCGCGTCTTGACCCGGGCTGAATCGCCCTGGCCCCTGACCCCGGCGTGCCCGCACACGTGGCAGTCTGGTCGGCTTCGTAGCGCCGCTGTGCTCAGGGCGCGCTGCTCGCTGCGGTAGAGCAGGCGGTCGCGGCCCGTTCCGAGCATCCCGACCAGCAGTTGGCAGACTTCCATGACGGCCAGCGAGCCGACGACGCCGTTGAGCGCGACGACCGACGGGGCCGCGACGGTGTGGCCGCGTAGGTAGCCGCGCTGGGTCTCAATGCTGCATTCGGCGTCACTGAGGTACTCCTCGCGAACCAGCGCGGGGGACAGGGTCTGGGCGCACCACAGGCATCCGCTCCCCGGACGCAGGACCCGGACGCCACCACCGGCCCGGAACGAGTCTCCGGGCACGACTTCGACGCCGAGGTCCACCACCGGAACGAAGTACTGCACTGCGATCTCAGTGAGCAGGGAGCGGGATCCGTGTCCGTCGGTGGCGCAGACGATGACGTCGCCAGCTGTCAGCAGGCTCGGCTCGATGTCGAGTACCGAGGCTTGGATGGTCTCGATGATGCACTCAGGGTTGATCCGGCCGAGCTGCTCGGCCAATGCAGCGACCTTGCTCCGCCCGACGTCGCTGGGGCCTAGCCCGATGATGCGCGAGAGGTTACTGACTTCGACGTTGTCGTCGTCGATTAGCGTCAGCCGTCCGATGCGCAGGTGCGCCAGCTGGGTGATGACGTGGGAACCGGTGCCGCCAGCTCCGACGACGACGACGTGGGAGCGGCGCAGGGCTGCCTGCCCGTCCAGGCCCCACAGCAGTTCCTGGCGTGCGGTCGGGCTCTCGACCTCTTCAGCCTGGCCCGTGCCTTCGTAGCTCGTCGGACCGGCCGCGTCCGACCAGCGGCGGCGGCCGCGGAGATGGGTGGGGATGCCGTGCGAGCTGACGGGGATCTTGGTGATGGTCTCGCCGAGCACCTGGATCTGGTCGAACGGGCCGGCGCCCGCGCTTGTCCAGAGCCGTCCGTCGACACCGTCGGGTCCCACGACCAGGGCCGCCACTGCGCGGCCGGTCCGGGCCGGCAGGACTCTGCGGCACAGGTCGGCCTCGGTCCTCAGGTCGATCTTGGACGCGACCACGTGCCCCGGGAAGGGGTGCGAGTGCACCATGATGACGCTCGCATCGACCAGCCGTGCCCGTTTCGCTGCGCGGGCCACGGTTGTGGGAGCGATCGACAGGTGCAGGGAGCCGCGGTCGAGGTAGTCCGCGGCAGTTAAGAGCACGAGTTCGCGCACGAGGAAGGTCACCGAGTCAGCAGTCTCCTGCTGACCGCAGACCAGCAGCGCCGCGTGCTCGTCGCCGTGGTCGAGGAGGTGCTTCAGAAGCACGTCCCAGTCGGGAGCAAGGATCTTCATGTCGCCGCGCTTGGAGTGCTCGTCGACGGGGAGCACGAACGGGCCAGGACTGAGGGAGTCAGCGGACATCGCGAAGCCTGCTTTCGACGAACCGGAGGTAGGTGGAGGTGTTATCGGTCGTCGGCGACCAGGTCGACAAGTGCCAGGAGAACCAGACGAGCTCAGCTCCTTCGAGGGGCTGCATGCCGCTGTTCATTGGCATCGCGCCGCCAGCCAGGCGCAGATCGGCGTCGGCGTAGAAACAGTCGGGCTGCGCGGAGGGATAGGCCACCGGGAGAACGAACCGAATCCGGGTCTGGGTCCGGTTCCATCCTTCCGGCAGGTCCACTAGCGCAGAGACGATCGTCGAACAGTCAGGCAGTTCCTTGGTCTCAAGGACGAGGCCTCCTGCGGAGCCGGTTACTGCTTCATCGGACTCGAGGGGGGCTTCGATCGCGGTGCCGCTGCTCATCGAGCACCCAGGTTGCCGACCGGCACGTCGTAGAACTTCATACCTGACTTGAGCTGGAACTCCTCGTCGTCGAAGATCTGCGGGTCGTCGTGGTGGCCCGGCTCGTCGAGGAACAGTTGGTTCTCGACGGCGATGTCTGCCAACGCCTTGAGCTCCGCCCCGGTCATGACCGGCTTGGGCGCCTTGTACTCGACCTCGTTGATAAAGATTTTGATCTTCTTGACCACGTTCTTGTCGTCCTCGATGAGGTCGATCTCGACCAGCTTCATGGCGGTCGACCCGGCGTCGTCGACGACGATCTCCTCGATCACTGTTTCCTTCACGGCGTTCCTCCCGTTTGCGTTGACCAGCCGACTGTTCGGATGGTCGTTCGGAGGCCGTCTCAGTCGCCGACTGCTCCGGCGCTGGCTTCTGGCTTCCTGACTGGATACGCATTCCCGTGACAGGCAGGCGGGCGGGCGCCGGGCGGGCGTGGGCTTTCATAACGGCCGACGGAGTCCGAAGTTCCACAGAAGGCAGTCCAGGCCTAGATATTGCCGAGACCTTGCGTAGGGGCCAGGCGTCATTTTCTGCAGCGTCTATCTGGGCGGTTCGCAGCGCCTCCCAATCCGGCGTGAACTACCTGACCCCACCGAGGGTGAGCTTCTATGTTTGTCAACGCCGTGGAGGTAGCGTCGTGGCGACGGTGGGCGAGCGTTCTGGCTTGAGCGAAGAGCAGGATCAGGGACTGTGAGACCTGTCGCGCAGCTGGCCTTGGCCGATAGTCGCGTCCCGTTGCCGAGCCTCGCCCATCGTCCCTAGCTCGCGACGGCCAGCGCCGGTGGTGCGGTGGGGGCAGCGTGCTCAAGAGCCACGTCGTGGTGAAGTGTGCGGTAGACTAGGTCGGAGAGTCGTCGCTTGAGGCAGCGCATTGCCTCGCGGTGGGTCTTTCCCTCGGCGAGCTTGCGGCGGTAGTAGGTGCGGCCTTCGGTCTCAGCACGTATCTGGGTAAGCGCGATCGTGTAGAGCGCCCGGTTCATCTTCCGGTTGCCCGATCTGTTCAGCCGGTGCCGGCTGGTGCGCCCAGACGATGCGGGTATCGGGGCGGTGCCGTTGGCCGCGGCGAAGGCATAGCGAGAGCGGTAACGGCGCACGTCGACGACCTCGCCGAGGATCGTGGCAGCGATGACGGGGCCGATGCCGTAGATCTGGGTCAGTGAGGTGCCGGAGGCGACCAGGGCCCGACCAAGCTGTTTGGTCAGCTCACGGATCTCAGCGTCGATCGCCAGCATCCGCTGCAGCCGTCGACGGGTCAGATCCGCGCGGACCCGCTCATCGGCCTCAACCAACCCCATTGCCTTGATCAGGCTCGCCCGGGTGGTCAGGTTCGGGATCTGGGCGTGATAGCCGGGCAGCAGCCCGTGCAGTTCGCCGTGGCACCGGTTGGCCAGGGCGGTGGCCTCCTCGACCAACTGGGCACGGTAGTCGACCAACGCCCGCAGGTCAGCCGCCTCCCACACGGCCAGGCGGACCTGCGGCAGCAGCGGCTCCCGTGCGGTGATCCGTGCGATCGCGACGGCATCAACCGGATCCGTCTTGCCCGCACCGGGCCGCGCCGAGCGCTCCCGAGAGGTCATCGAGGGCGGCACCTCGACGACCTCGACTCCCCCACCCAGCACCAGCCTCAGTGCGACCCCGCGTCCATAGTTGCCCGATCCCTCGATCCCGACCTTGACCACCCGATGGGTGGCCAGAAGCGCCTCGACCAGGTCGAACCCGGTCTCGGTGTTCGGGAGATCGCGGATCGCGACCGGACGACCACCGTCGTCGATGACCGCGACCGCGAGGGTGTCCTTGTGAGTGTCGATCCCTGCCAGCACAACTAGCTCCTATCGCTTGGCTCCCACTCGCCGAGCCGAGGACCGAGCCGTCGCGCATGCACCTGCTGACTGACCAGCTCACGCTTCTATCAAGCATCAACCGACCCGGGCCTCGAGAGCGTCACCGAAGGGCACTCATCACCGAAAGCCACGACCATGACGGTTCGGGCAGCAAGAGGTCGAGCCGCTCCGGTGACACCCGCGAGAGCCGCCTCGAAAGACCTCGGCGACCACCGCCCATCCAACAGGTGCAAGAGGTGTGTCGTCTTCTCCGGCTTCGTCGACACTGCACTCATGTCAGCAAATCAAAGGTGCATCAACTTACGAGTTCAAATCGACCACATCGGGCATCAGTCCAGTCAAAGGTTCGCTCAGTCCGCTGTAGGGCGCTTGGTTTCCGGCCGCCCCGGGCGGCGGTCCGCGTGGGCAATCGCCCAAGCTTCGACCTCGGCCTTCATCCAGATTCGTCCGGTCTGTAGTTCCGCCACTGGCGTTGGGAAGTCGTCACGTTTGGCGAGGCGGTGAACATGTTGGGGAGTCACTTGAAGCAGGGCTGCAACCTCTGCCGTACCGACCAGTTCGATCCGCATGTCCACAACTTAGGAAAGGCCCTGTCGACCTCATCAATAATTAGCTACGCTCATCGCCTATTGATTCACCAAACCTCGGGAGCTCACATGTCTGGACCTCAGTCGGCCGTCGGCTGTCCTGCCTGGTGTGTACAAGACCACTGGCGTGAAGGGTCACCCCCGCGCCACGTCGGTGAGCGGGTGGCGCTGGCACGCTCAGAAGACGGGGTGGGTGCCTTCACCGCCTGTCTCGCCGCTACTGAAAGTGGAACTGCCTGCGACGTCCTCATCGAGAGCTGGATCCGTCATGAACGTCAGGTCTCGCTTCCCGTGGGCGCACTCGACATGATCCTGGACGCATTCGATGATGGCGGCTCAGCGGCTGTGCAACGACTCGCTGGACTCGTGGTCCAGGCAAGCAACGAGTCCGAGCCTCGGAAGCCGCTCAACTGAATCCGATGCGCGAGCTACTCCAAGCGTGCGAGCTCAGTTCGAATCTCTCTGAGCGACGAAACGCACGCAGATGCTTGCCCACGGGTAACGGCCGAATCGTTGATGTATCCCCATGGGCCGCGACGAACGAGAACCGTCCGAAAACCGGCCTTGGTTGCCGGGACGATGTCGTTCTCCACGCGGTCCCCGACGTACGCGGCCGTAGCTGGCTCGAGGTCTCGCGACTCAATCAGGTTCTCGAAGAATGCAACATCTGGCTTCTCCGCTCCAAGATCGTCGGAGGTCAGGATGAAGTCAGCGGGAAGGTTCAGTTCCCCCAGGAGAACTCCGGCCCGAGCCGTCTGGTTGCCCGCGATGCCGATGCTGTAGCCCGCATCCTTGAGCTCGTCGAACGCTGGACGTACGTCGGGATACAAGTCCCGCCCGTTGAAGAACTCCCCTTGGCCAGCGTCAAGGCGCTTCTGGCGCTCCGCTGCCAAATCGAAGCCCGGCCGGAAGTGCTCGAACACATTCCGGTAATCCTCACCCCGAGCGATGACGGCACCGAAGACGGCCGAGAAGGTGTGGCGTGGCACTCCGAGCCAGTCGGCCCACGTGCCGTACTCGGTCGATTCATCGATCAACACTTCGCCGACATCGAACACGACTGTGCGGATCACATTCGGCGACGAGGCCATGTGTTGCTCCTAGGGCAGGTCCGAGAGTCTCTCGGCGAGCAATCTAGCCGCCGAGGAGTGATGGTCGCCAAGACCAGACCAGAACACACGCAGCCGATCGATGCCCGTTGCGTACGGTGCACGACTGAGCTTGTCGGCCGCCATAAGAGCGAGACTGCACCCCTCGTCCGGATCGCCGGCTGCCATGTGAACCACAGCCAGGTCAACAAGCGCCACCGTTGTCTGCTTCGGGTTGAGCCTGCTCGCTCGAGCTACGACCCCTTCGAGCGCCACCCTCGCCTCGTCGAAGCGCTCCGCCCGCTGGAGCGCGAATCCTCGAAAACCTGCGAGCCGGGTCTCATCGTAGAAGTCGAA
>JAOPYE010000048.1 GCA_025964775.1 Marmoricola sp. | reverse complement strand
CACGCGCAAGCCGGAGGACACCGCGCATTGGGTCGAGGAGCTCGCCGCGGTCGTGGCACTCGACGCCGTGGCCGGCACGAACCACGACAACACCCTGTCTCCCGAGACGATCAACGAGCTCGGTCTGCCCGCGACCTGGGCGTACAACGGTTAGGTAGGCTGGCGAGATGTTGGTATTGACGCGGAGGGCCGGAGAGCGGGTGCTCATCGGTGACGACATCGTCATCACGATCCTCGACACAAGGGGTGATGGCATCCGTATCGGCATCGAAGCCCCGCGCGGTGTGAACATCCAGCGGGACGAGATCGTGCGCGCCGTCAGCGAGGCGAATGTCGCGGCGACGCAGACGAATCCCGACGCGGAGAACCGCATCAAGGCCGCGCTCGGGCTGGTTCCGCCGACTGCTCCGGCCGCTGCTCCCGCTGCGGACTAGATCGGTTCTACGAGCTCCGCCCCGTTGTTCTTGACGCTGTTGACGGCCTTGGACACGGGGAAGAACTCGAGGTCGTTCGCGACCTCAACCGACGAGCGATCCACCAGGGCCAGCAACTCGTCCGTGTCGAGGTGGCCGCCGAGCCAGTCGTCGAAGTTGTCGGGGCCGAGCATCGCCGGCATCCGGTCATGCACCTCGCCGGGCGCGACGTGCGCATCGAGGGTGATGATTGCCATCGACAGCCGCCAGCGCTGCGGATCATCCCGGTCTTTGGTCTTGTCCGCCCATGGACGGATGATGCCGGCCATCGCCAGGTCGGCGCCCGGGTTGCGGATGAAGTACGGCTGCTTGGCGCCATCCTGCAGCTGCCATTCGTAGTAGCCGAGGGCCGGAACGATGCACCGGTGCGACTCGAACGGCCCGCGGAACAGCCCGTTGGTAACGACCGTCTCGATGCGGGCGTTGATGATCGGCTTGCCGCCGCCGAAGGTCGGGGACGACGGAGGGACAGCACCCCAGCGCACCGTGATCAGCTCGCGGCGGCCGTCGTGTTCGCGCACCACAGGCACCTGGTCGGTCGGGGCGACGTTCCAGGACGGGGTCCAATCTTCTGCATCCTGCCCGGTGACCGCCATGAACTCGACGATCAGGTCGTCTGTCTCCTTGTCCATCGCGAAGCGCCCGCACATGCCATCAGGGTACGCGCGACCGGCGATACCGTCGATCGTCAGGCGTCGCTCGGCCAGATCTCGGCAATCCGCAATGCCCTCAACACCACGCCGGTGAGCTATTCACCTATGAGCAGCAATCTGGGAGCAGCAATCTGGCTGACCCCGATAGCGCTCCTTACTCCCTGCCGTCCTCGAGCGGGATGAGCATAGTGCGGAACGGGCCCGCAACGGCGTGGATGTCCCAAATGCGATCGGCGACGTCGTCGATGCCATTGACAAGCTGAAGCTTCGGAATGCCTCCCGGGATCACGAGTTGCGCGACCCGGATGCCCTCGCCCTCGAGTGCGTCGTGGAGCATCTCGCCGTAGGCGCTCTCGGCCGGAAACGCGACCGATGTGCCTGCGAAGTCGGCTCGTGCCTTCACCGAGGTTCCGCCGTTGATCAGGATGACGCTGCCGGCCCCGGCCTGACGCATCGCCGGTAGCACCGCACGCACCGCGTGAATGAGCCCGAGAGCCGAGAACCGCAATGCTTCCAGCGCCAGCTCTGGAGTCATGTCGAGCACCGGTTTCAGGTATTCACGCGACGGGAGCGGGCTGTACTGCAAAGTGGTGATGGGCCCCAGCTCTGCCGCTGCACGCGCAAGGGCGTCCTCAAGCGCGGCCGGTACCAGGACGTCCGCGGCGTAACCACGCGCGGTCAAGCCGCCAGCCTTGAGCTCCGCGGCCATGGCGTCAAGCTTCGACTGGTTCCTCGAGATCAGGGCTATCGAGAAGCCTTCGCGCCCGAACCTTCGCGCAACTGCCGCTCCGAGTCCTGGTCCAGCTCCGATGATGGCGATGACTGGCACGGTGGTTCCTTCGATTGGTGGTGTTGTCTTGACCACAGCGCGGCCAGGTTGGGCGACAGTTGTCGGGATCACCGTCGGCACATCCGAACCTCTGTGAGTCCGGTAACGAGATTACCCGTCGCTAGTGCGCCTCAGCTGGAAAGCTTGACCGTTCGGTGCCAGGCCCTACGCGCGATGACGTGGAGCCTTCTGCGAGAGGGGCTCCCTTCAGAAGGTCCCGCATTGCTGCGGGGCGCGTTATCTGTCGAAGCGGACACCCTGAGGGTTCGGCGGGAGCAGGACGAAGACGAGCACGATGATGGGGCCAACGATTGGTATCAAAGCGAGGAGGGATAACGCGCCGCTGTGGTTGGTGTCGTGAAGACGACGCCAGCTCAGGGCGAGGCCGGGCACGAGCACTGCAAGACCCCAGAGGAGGGACAGCGTCAAGTAGATGCCGTACCCCGGGCCCAGAGTCGACGCACCCGAAGCAGTGGGCGGACCATAGACCCCGCCCGCCAGGGTACCGATGATGTAAAAAAGCGCGGCGGCGATGATGCCGATTAGAAACCACCACCAGTACTCGCTGCGGCTCGCGCGGCCACTGAAGGTGGCGTACTTGCGCCAAAACCGCGAGAACGCGATGCCCAGGGATGCGCCGTAGTACGGTGCCGACTGGGATACGGCGCCGGTGACAGGTTCGTTGATCGACATTGGCTTCCCTCAGTAGTTTCTTGCGTGATGTGGAGTGAACCTCAATAGTTAACCGCGTTGTCCGTGGCGCGGCCCACCGGCGCGCCGACTTGTCCCCTAGAGCCTGTCCGAAAGGCGTGAGAGCGCCGGCGTGATGCTTAGACGGTGCGGGGTCGCCACGGCTGGTGCTCGTGCGCGCCAGACCAGCTCGGGGTCGAGCGCGCGCACCCGCAGCTGGCGACTCGAGCAACGTTTCCACCCGGCGCCCTAGACAGACAAAGGACGCCGTACCAGGATCGAGTTGGATCTTCACTCACCTATCGAGCCTGCGGAGAGTTCAGATGAGAAAGGCCATTAGAGCGGTCCTCCTGGTCGCCTTCGGCTTGACGATGGTGGCCTCAGTAGCTGGCTGTACTCGCCCATCGAATCAGGTGACCGTCAACGGTCGAACGCTACTGATACATGCTTCGTCTGGCGCCTCCGCTGACGCGCTCGGCACTGGCGTGCTCGGCACCGACCTCGACGGGTGCGTCACGATGGGGAAGTCAGTCTTAGTGGTGCCTGACGGTTCTGGGCTCACTGCCGACGGATCCATCACAGTGCTGGGCAAGACGTACGAGGCTGGTGTGCGGATCGAACTCGGTGGCGGAGTCGGCAAGACTCCTGCCGGCAGTAAGTGCGGACCAGGTTCCGACTACTTCTGGGTGGGGTAAGTCGGGAGCTGCGCTAACCGGCCCACTCGACGCCGCATTCGACGGACGTTCAACCGGCGTCTTTCACCACGACCGTTCCGGCGATTCGGTCATACAGTGTTCGCCCGCTGCTGACAAATAGTGACAGCACGTAGGCGATTGGCAAGAGATAGGCGACTGCGGTCAGCAGCCAGATCGACGGTGGCACGGAACCGGACGCACTCGCGTCGACGATCCCGAACACTGCCGCATGACCGATCGTCCATGGCAACGCGACCTTCAGCGCATTGCGCGCCAGTGCCCGCCGGAACGAGACCCGCCCACCAGTGCGAGCGTCCACAATGGTGAGACCGCGTACGCGTTTCCCAATCGAGCTTTCCCAAGCAGACGATTCAAGCGCGGCCAACCCGAGCGTGATCGGAACCACCATAACGAGTGTTGCGATCAGGTTGAGGGCGCCCACTGCGAGGCTGCGGGTCACCCCTGACAGAAGGAGCGGCACGCCCACGGCCGCCGTGATGGCAACCCATCCGAGAACGCATGCCCAATCGATGACCCAGGCGAGCAGGCGATTCCAAGGATGAGGGCTCACTCGGCGACCTTAGCGGCAGCCGCCACCGACTGCACTGATTGCTCCCACCGCAACACGACGCCCATGCCCCGCAAGCGGCTGCCACACGGTGCAGGAGCTTCGGCAGTTCATGGACGACCCTGTGATCTGAGCGGGGCCAAACTAGATTTAGGGCTTTTCGCCGATCCGCCGAAAGCGGGACCTCTATGCGGACACTTCGCCCGGGTCAGACATCTCGGTTCGCTCCGCGAAGACCTGTGTCGTCAGGTTGATGACATCGGTTGTGAATGCTCGCTCCAGAACCTAGCGTTGGCCTGTGTCTGCCAAACGCAAACCTGAGCCACGGATGCGATGGATTCTCGCGATCGCAATCACGGTGGCCGTCAACATCCTTCTCTTCTCGACCCTCTCGGGTACCTGTGTCGACTACGTGAACGCGTCGATGGCCGACCCTTGTACGACCGAACCCATCCTGGGCACGGCTGGTACGTTGGCGATCGCAGCCGTAAGCGTTGTCGCTATCGCATACTTCGTCTTCCGCATTGTGAAGGCGTCGCTGACCGTTCGCTAACCCACAGCCGGATCGTCAAGCGTCGCTCGGCCAGGTCTCGTGCACGAGTTCGATGAACGCCGCGGCAGCGGCGGA
>JAOPYE010000031.1 GCA_025964775.1 Marmoricola sp. | reverse complement strand
GAACCAGATCGTTTGCGCGCCGAGGCGGCGCGACTCTGGGAAGCATGGTGGCGGAACTCCGATCAGCCATACCCGTCTGGTCGGTGACCTGTATGGCAAAGGCGTATTGGTGACCGGCTTGACGCGCGCTTCCCGTTCGCCAAAGGTTGGCGCTGTCTCAGAACTGTCCGGTTGCGAGCGCCGATGCCGCAGTTGCAGCTCAGTCGCTGTCGCGATCGCCGAGGTTTCGCTTGAAGCGCTCCGGTCCGCCGAACATGCGGTAGGCGAAATAGCAGAGTACGACTGCGTTGACTGGGGCGAACCAAGAGTTCGCCAGGGTCAGAACGATCATGGTTCCGAGCGCGACTAGGAACCCCAGGAACCATCCGGCAAATGACTCGCGGTCGGCCGCGGATGCGGCCTCTGGCCTCGATGGCTTCGACAACAGCGGCCGACGTACCTGCCCGACGGTAGCTGCATCACGACTTCGGCCCGTGTGCGCGTCTGGTCGTGCGGCAAGGGACCCAGCCAGCAGCCACCACACACCGCGGATCAGGACCGCGGCAGAGATCATGCTCACCGAAATGATCAGCGCGACGTAGCCGAAGTGACGTTGATGGTCGTTGATGCCATCGCTCCTGTGAAGCGTGCCGATCAGAGGGAACGACGAGAAGATCAGCAGGAGATCCGCAGAGTCGCGCACGCGCACCAGGTGTTGGTCTCGGGGCTTCGAGCCGCGCCGGTGGCGGTCCGAGTATTTCGCCGCGAGGATTATCGATCCCCAGATTGTCGCGAACAGCGCGACTCCAAACTCCTCCGGATGGTCGTACACGAATCGCACAGCCCCGACCCTAGCCGGGGGCTGCTCTGCATTCCGCTGATCGGCTGCAACGGGACGCTCGCCTTCTGATGACAGCCCCGAACCCCAGAGCCAGATGCGCCGGGCGGCATACCATCGTCGGGTGACCGGCATTTTCACGCAGATTTTGTACAGAATCTTCGGGGACCGCATGGAAGGGTTTCTCGCGAGGCGTTTTCGCAACCCGCGGTCTCGACATCGCACTGATGTCGCCGACTAGCTGAAACGGCGTGGCTCACAACCCTCCGGTTACGTTCGGACCGAACCGAAAGCCGCCCGCGTGCGTCAGACTCGCGAAGGGAAGCGAGGTGACGGCATGACGAAGCAGGGATCTTTGGCCCGCTGGACGGTTCCGATGCTGACATTGGGGGCGATGCTGCTGACTGGGTGCACCGGTGCCCTCGGCTCCGCAACCGGTGCTGGAACCGTGAGGGGCCTGCTGCCTCTGTGCTATGGACTGGGTCCAGATACGAATCTCAGACCTCACGTCGTTGTCGAGGCCGTGGGGGCCGATGGGGTTGTGCGTCGCCACACCTTCGCTGCCGATCAGAAAGACCACCGATTCTATGAATGGAAGTTGCCGCAAGGTCACTACCGCCTCACTGCGAATGATGCTCGGGCCCCGATCTCGGTTGACGTGAAGACCGGTGTCCAGTCCCGAGCCGACTTCCAGAGTCAGGGTTGCTTGTAGGCGAACTGCCCAAAACTCTCCCTCTTTGAGAGCGGGCAATGTCCTCCGAGGTTCATTCTGCCCAGGGATACTTACCGACCCTTGGCTTGACGTTCGATCCTGATGCACAGACGCCACAACGCAACCCGTACTGCGAACGAGAACAGTCCGACCAGCGCGGCGAGAAATCCCCGCACTAGCCGCGACGTAGTCCTGACCTCGGGCAACGGCGGCGAGACGTAGGTCAATGTGAGCACTACTTCGTCGCCGTCGACCTGTAACTCAGTTCGCTCTTGTCCAACTGATCCGTCTCGGTGGCGAACGAGCATCACGAAACGCTCCCCGACTACGGACTCTGTTACTTCGAACTCAATTTTCCGACGACCACCGGAATGCCCGATGGTGCACCTATAGCCAACCTCCCCCAGCCTGCCGTGGGTTTCGACAATGGTTGAACGGCGACTCTTGAACGCTTCCGAACGCGGGTCGACGATCACCGACCAAATGGCGTCGACAGGCGCTTGGATACGCCGTTCGCAGACGATGACTGGGGGTTTGGACACACGTCAGACCATATTCGTGTCCAGAACCGTCCGGTTGTGGGCGGCCCCTGGGGTTGTGGGAAATCCGGACACTCGTGCGTAGTGGCGCCTGGCTCGATCACGGGCTCGACACCCGTCCGCCTGCGTAGTCGAGAGCGTGTACGGCGTTGAGGATCATGCGGACGAACCAGACCTCCCATTCCTCGGGGGACCATCCGCGCTCGGAGAGCTTGAACCACATCGCGCGCGAGCCGAGGGCCCAGACTTCATCGACGAAGGCGGCGGGCGGGACGGTACCTAGGACCAGTTGGCAGGCGTTCGCGAACTCCTCATGGCGACGTTGCTCCATCTCTGTCCGGGCTCGGGCTGCTTCAGGGGTGCTGACCCCAGCGTCGTCAAGGACACGTTGGATGGCGGCGGATCGCTGATGCGCGCTGCGCAGCCATCGTCCAGCGATAGCTACTCGTTGAGCTAGCGCGCCGGTGCCCATCGCCTGGTAATCGGGGCGCTCCCGGACGGGTATCTCGGACAATGAGGAGTCGATGCAGGCGATCAACAGGTCAAGCTTGGTGTCGAAATGCAGATACACGGTGGGGCGAGCGAGCCCTGCAGTTGTGGCGACCTGCGACATAGTCGTCGTGGTCCAGCCTTGCCGGACGAACAGTCCCTGGGCCGCGCAGATGAGCCGCTCACGGTTCTGCGTGGCTGCTTCGGCACGCACAGTCGAGTCATACCTACGAGGCATGTGGTCCACCATAGCCTTTTCACTGTACTGCGAGTACATTGAAATGATGCGAATCAAAACTGAGCTCGGCGAACTAGCCGCCCGGGTGGTCCCGGGGCCACCGCAGGTCGCTGTCTTGTGGCACAGCATGTTCACCGATTCGCGTAGCTGGGATCGGGTGCTGGACAAGCTTCGCGAGCATCGCACGCTGGTGCTGGTCGACGGGTGGTCCTTCGGCGCAAGCGAAGATCTCAACCGCGTTGTGCCTGACTTCAATGACGTCTGTGTGCAAGCGGCTGCCGATCTCCTCGAGCAGGTTCACGACGAGCTCGCCCCGGGCGCCGTCGACTGGGTCGGCAGCGCCTGGGGAGGCCACGTCGGACTCCAACTGGCCGCGACTCGGCCAGAGCTGGTCCGCAGCCTGATCACTGTCAGCACGCCGGTACAGGCACCGAGTGCCTCCATGCGGCGCCAGATCAGGCTGCTGCTTCCGGTGTACCGGGTCATTGGGATGCGTGGCCCCGTGCGCTCCGGCCTGCTCGACGGGATGCTTACCGAGCTCAGCAGGCGCACCGACCCTGAAGCCGTCGAAGCATTGGTAGCTCCCATGTCCAGAGCCAATCGTCCGGCAATCACGCGGACCATCCATTCGGGCATCCTGAACAGGAAAGACCTCGCATGGGCCGCCGCGCGAGTTACCTGCCCAACGCTGATGATTGCTACCGACGATCGAGGTGAATGGAGTCCCGCCGAATGCGCACAGACCACGGCCTCGATGAAGGACGCGAGCTCAGCCGTTCTCTCCGGCTCGCGAGCCCTGCCGGCCCTCGAATGTCCCTCCGAGGCGGCGGCCTTGATCATTGACTTCTGGGCCAGGACCGCGGCCGTTACTTAGCGACTCGTGTCTAAGAACTTCATCACGGCAGGTAGTTCCGGACTGCTCCCGGAGATCGGATGACAGTAGCCGGGGTGCCCGCCGGCTCATCAGCCACATACGCGCAAAGGACGGCCTCAAGCAGGGCGCGAACGTCCAGAACCCTCCGGTTCTGAGCACGAGCACCGACGGTGTCAACACAGGCGGCCCGTTTGCGGACACCGCTCGGATCGCGTGGGACGTGTCAGTCTTCTCCCATGGTTGACGCACGCAAGCCCTCGAAGGCGCTGGGCTGGCTATCACTTTCGCTGCTGGTACTGGCAGCACTCGCAGTCGTCGTACCCGTCACGCGTTTCGCAGTGGCTTCCGGCGACAAGGGCGTTGCGCTAGGGGAAGGCCCGTCAAAGGTTCAAGCTCCCGGGGGTCGCACCTGGGGCATCTACTTCAACGACCCGGACAACAGCGGTTACAGCGAGTCGTGCAACGCCACTGACTCCAAGGGACAGGCCATCACCCTCCGTGACCCTGGAATGACGGTGACTTCGTCCGACACCGAGATGCTCGATCATGTCTTCACGACGCCAGCAGACGGTCGCTTCACGATCGAATGCGACGCTCAGCGCGCGAGCGCTCGGGTGGGACCGGTCGGGAGGTTCCCGGAAGTCGCGATTGGCCTCGCGCTCGCGGCGCTCCTCGGTCTCGGGGGCTTGGTGGCGGGAAGCATCTGGCTGACGCGGCGGTCCTCAACGGTGGCTGCCGCCGTGGTCTAAACGGATGATCCAGGCCCACCCGTGCGAAATAGCAGACGCTGGCTCACAACCGTCCCCTTACCGACACATGTCGACGTGCGTCTAACCGCCGCCGGTTGAGCGTGGCAGACCACGCCGCAGATGGCACTTCCAGGACCTAGGATCCCGGGCATGGCCACCTACTACACGTCTGGCATTTTTTCGCCTGACCCCGACCGGCCAGATGGCTGCTTAGTCAGAGATGGCGACGACCTGTACACGTCGACAATTTCGCCTCTAACTCAACGCCTCACGATTAACTTCGTTGGCGAATCCAGCGGCACCTACACAGCTGTAGCGATTAACGCCCTCGGTGGACGCATGGCGTTACGGCGAGACACCCGCTACAAGTACGCCCTTATCCGTTCGCCTGGGAACACGCTCCGGGGCGCGCTAACGCGACCCGACGTGGTCATCTTCAAGGTATTCGACAACAAGGCCCAGGCCACAGAGTACGCATCGACTGTTCTGCGCGACTGGGTTGCTGGTACGTACCGGCCCAGGGGCCCCAACATCAAAGAATTGATGGCAAAAGTCAAAGAGATACACCTGTCCCCGACGAACGGTGACCACAACTAGCGCGAACTGACGCTACGGACGATCCTCCGGCGCCTCCCGCACCGTGCAAAACCGTCCGGTTCAGAACGGGCCCTCGTGGGCGATGGCACGCCACGACGCGACCGCCTCTCGTAGGAGGCGTGAGTCACCCAGGCTCGTGATCGTAAGCGGTTGCCCATCAACTCCCATTGACACCCGCGTGCCGCCTGACCAACGACGGGCACGTTCGAGTGCGATGTCGTTGTCATCGGGAGTGATCTCCACGCGCCGCTCGGTGTCGAACCCGCGGTTCGAGACCACCCAGGCGCGGGTGCCATGCAGGCAGAGCTCCGTGGCCCAGGGAAAACGGCCATCGAAGCCCGCCCGAATAAAGACTGGCTTCCCGTGGCGGTAGGCCCACCGGCGAATACGCGGGTGATCTTGCCCGGGTAAAAGGAACATGTCCGCCAGCAGCGAGCCAATGGTGCTGAGCACGCCTCAGTTTCCCATACGGCTGCGCGACCGCTACCGGCCGAGTTCGAGGGCCAAGTCGCACCGCCTGGCAACCGGCTTTGTGAGCGGCTGTCGGGCGAGCGGTGATCGACCCAGACGCACCTCAACTAAGGTGCCGCCATGAACACAGTGCTGAGTAACCGATGAATGGTTGCTGATGACCGCACTTGTCGTGCTCTGCGCGAGCGCGGTCGCGTTTCCATACCTGCGATCCGCGAGAGCGCTGTTGCTCGGAGCGAGCCGGGTGCCGACAAGGGGCAAGAGGGGCGGTCTTCGGTTACGAGCCCTGGCATGCATGATCGTCGTGGCGGCGCTGGCAGGTCTTGTGACAAATGCACTCGGATGGCTGCCCGCGCCGCCGCATGCACCCCTGATTCTGATAGCAGCACTCATCGCGGCGGCTGTGGACTTCGTGCTCGATCGGCGACAGAAGCACCGACCGTAGGATCCCGCTTGTCGCACAACGGTCCAGTTGTACGACGCAGCCCGGATTGCGGCGGGAGCGGCCGGATTGCCCGATACGGACGCCTGCGAGACACGGCAGATCAACAACCATGCCTGGGTGGAGAGTCTCAGGCCGCAGACGAGGCGTCG
>JAOPYE010000050.1 GCA_025964775.1 Marmoricola sp. | reverse complement strand
CTCCGCGGAGTCTTCCACAGTGATGATGCGTTCACGGACCGGAATGAAGTTGGAGAGGATGTTGAGAAGCGTGGTCTTGCCCGAACCGGTACCGCCGGACACGACGATGTTCTTGCGAGCCAGGACGCTCACTTCCAGGAACGTCGCCATGGCCGGACTGATGGCGCCGAGTTCCACCAGGTTCTCCGCGGTCATTTTGTACTTGGCGAATTTTCGAATCGTCAAAGCAGGGCCCTTGAGGGCCAGTGGCGGGATGATGGCGTTGACGCGTGAGCCATCTTTCAGACGCGCGTCGACCATGGGCGACGATTCATCGATGCGCCGGCCGAGCGGCGCCACGATGCGCTCGATAACCCCCAGTACCGCCCGGTCGCTGGTAAAAGTCAGGGGATGCTTTTCGATACGGCCACGGCGCTCGACATAAATTTTGTCGAACTGGCAGACCATGATTTCCGTGACGGTCGCGTCCTCGAGCAGTTCTTCCAACGGTCCGAGGCCGACCGCTTCATCGAGCACCTGCTTGGCCAGCAGCGCGCGGTCGAGCGCCAAAGGAATGCTCGCCTCCTGGTCGCCCATGATGTCGAGAATAACGCGGCTGGTCTCGATACGCAGCTGGGCGTCGCTCATTTTCGACACGTCGTGCCGCCTCAGGTCCATGGTGTCGAGCAGGATGGCGTGCAGGCGCTTGCGCCATTCGAACTCGACTTCCTTCTGCCTTGCATGTGGCGCGAGCACGACCGGGAAGTCGGTCGAAGCGGCCGATTCTTCGTCTGCCGGCGGCGCATCCTTGTCGGCGGCGCTGCGAGCGTTGCCGCGCGCATCCTGTGCTTGCCACACCTGTTGTTTCGTCCGTTCGGAGATTACTCGCGAGGCGTGTATCTCCTCGGCGGCTCGCAGGTTGCGCGCCGGCGCGCTGGTTGACCGCGAATGCGGCGCTGCAGCCTGTACTGGGGGCGCGACATCGAGCATGGAGGTTACGCGCAGCTTGAACGGACCAATGGCGATGACGTCGGTAGCCTTCAACGGCCCGTGCTGGGTCGCGATGCGGGTGCCGTTCACAGTAACGCCGGTGAACGTCCCCATGTCTTCGAGCAGGACGCCTGACGGTGTCTTGACCAGGCGGGCGTGGTCCTTGCTGACGCGCCAGCTATCGAGCCAAACCTCGTTCGTCTGCCGACTGCCGACCATGGATTCGTCCGGCACGTCGAGTTGCCTGGTCCCGCCATCGGGGTCCTCGATTTCAATTTGGAACATGGTGTTTGCCTGGCTTAGTTGGTCGGAACAATCTGGGTAGGCTGGCTGACGGCCGCTGGCGGGACCTGGTTGGGCTTGCCCGCGTCGCCGCCCGGCTGCAGCGGATTGCTCAGGAAGGGCGGGGCGCCCAGGTTTTGTCCGAGCCGTTCAGTGGCGCGCCGGGTTTTGTCCGCAAGGCCGGGGCTGTGGCTATCGACAATGGTCGGCGTGACGAAGACCACCAGTTCGGTTTCCTTGTTCTGAAACCGCTTGGAGCGGAACAGTGCACCGAGGATTGGGACGTCGCCCAGGAACGGGACCTTGTCGATGTCGGTGCTGCTGCTGCGTTGAAGGAGGCCCGACAGCACGATGGTCTCGCCCTCTTTGACATTGAACTCGGTCTTGGTGCGCCGGGTCAGTAAGCCAGGACCACCTGTGGTCGTGAAGGAGGAATCGATGGAGCTCACCTCGGATTCGATGACGGCCCGGATGATGCCGTTGCGCCCGACTCTCGGCTCGATATCGAGCTTGATGCCGTACGGCTTGAATTGCACCGTCACGCCGTTGACCGTGGCCACCGAGTAGGGGATTTCGCCGCCGGCCAGAAAGCTTGCCTTGTAGCCGCTGCGCGTTGACAGCTGCGGCTCGGCCAGCACGCTGGCGGTGCCTTTCAGTTCGAGGGCATTGAGCTGTGCGCTCAACCCGAGATTAAGCGCGCTCATGACCGTCAGGCTGGATGGATAAGGATTGATGCCGGGGCCGGTCGTCACAATGGGAGGAGCACCGCCGCCAATCGTTATCGTGCGGCCGGACTGGTCGCCGCGCCCGCCGGGCGCCCAGATGCTGCCGAGGGCGGCGCCACCGACGGCGCTCCACTTCAGGCCAAGTTCGCGCAGTTCGGTCCTGGGAAATTCAACGACCTTCACGTCCATCATCACCATCTGTTCCCACCCGATTGGGCTGGTGAAGTTGACGATTTGCGGATAGCGCTTGGCCAACTCGGCGACCTTGTCGCGGTCGGCGTCCGATAGCTCGTCGCCTTCGACGATGACCTTGTCGCCGACGACGCTCGCTTTCGCTTTCGGAATCGTCGCCAGGAAGGTGGCGACCTCGCGCGCGTAGCGGCTCATGTCCCCCGCCAGCACGTTGACCTTGATGCGCTGATAGCGGCCGTCCTGGTTCCACACGAAGAGGGTGGACGTACCGGGAGCATTCGCAAACACGATGGTGTCCTTGTCGTCGAGTGCATTCGCGGTAATGATTTGACCGTTGCCAACCGCAATGCGCGCTACGCCTGGCGTCGGGAACACGCGCGATTCGCCCACAAAGAGTTCGATTTCTGGAATCTGCTCCTGCTCGCCCGATTTCGCTGTTGTCGCTATTGGCGCGTACGGCTCGCTGGGCTTGGCCACCACACGTTTAATTACCGGTTTGATTTTGCCAGCGCCGCCGTGGAGCAGCGCTGGCTGCACCACGGGAGCGGGACCTGCGGGCGTAGCTTTATCGCTGTTGGTTGTCTGCCCGGATGTTGCCCCACCGATTCCGGCCAAGCCCGCGCTCACACCTGCGATAAGGACGATACGCATGAACCGCAACAGGCGTGGCGTACGGTTCGGCGTCTGAGGCTGCACCGTTTCAGTGGCAGCAAAGTCATGTATTTCGCTATTTTTCATGGCTGTTCGGTCATGGTTAGGCGTGCGCAACGGGTCACGCGAGTCGTTCGCATGGCTTGGTTGGAAGAAAGCGCGACGTGCGCTATTGAGAACTGGCTGTCTTGACGACCGCGCCGGGCGGCGGTGGAGGCGCCGCAATGACGGGTGACGTCGGTGGCGGATTCGTAAAGGTTGCACTTCCACGGTAGCGCCCAAGCTTGAGTGCTTCGGGTGGAAACCTGCCGGCGCTGCCTCCGTACAGCACGGGGACTCCGCCGTAGTGCGCAGCATGCTGAACCTCGCTTTTTGCGCCAAACAAGGTGGCCAGGTCAACGTTCTTTTCGCTGCCGGGCGCTTTGTCGCCGGGGCTGCGCAGCAACGCCGTCAACTTACCGGTTTCGCGGGCGATGATGATATTTTTGGCCTGGTCCGGCGTTGTATTGAGGGTCACAGTTGCGAATTGGATGGGTTCGCCACCTTTAGGGTCGTCAACCGAGCGTTTTCCGGTTGCCATGACTTGTACGCGTTGCAATAGCGGGAAAATGACTTTTCTGCCGTTCTGGTCGACGGTGAACATCAAATCAATCAGGTCACCCGGTTCGAGCATGCCGGAAATGGAGTTGATTTCGTCGACCATGACGGTGATGGCGCGCTGGCCATCTGCCAGTCGAGCAGAAAACGTTGGAGGACGTTTGCTCAGCATCTGGCTCAACATGACCATCTCGCCCTTCTTCACGTCAAAGCCGGACACCTTCCCCGCGACAGTGAGCACGTCTTGCGGCTTCACCGCGCCGGACTGCGCAAATTCAACCGGTATCTTGCGTATGGCAAGGTCGTCGACGGCGACAATGCTCCCCTTGGCGATAAAGGCCTTGGCAACCAGGAGGTCGACCGTCTCGTGATTTCCGCGCGATTCTATCGCTTCTATTTTTTGACTCAAGTAGCTACGCGTCGCCAGCGCGGCGACGATGCCGATGGCAAGTGCAACGCCCAGCACGGCCCAGGTCTTGTTGATTTTTCGTATTGAAGGGAAGGGAAGTCTCATCGGTTAGCCTGGTAGAGAAATTGAATAGCTGAAGTTGTGATATGCCGTTCTGAAAGCCTCGACAAGTTGCCTCAAGACGCTCTGGTCGTTCGACATGCCAATGCCGAGTGCAACCGCCAGGGCGGCGCACACCACGACATATTCCATACTTGATTGGCCGTGCTGTGTCTTTTGCCGACGCTTTGCGTGGCGGCTCATTTGGCGCGTTCCAGGTAGCTGGTGGTGTTGAGGACGACACCGGCCCTGCCGCTGTCGTCCCGAGACACTACGGCCACAGCTTCGCCGCCTGAGTTCTTGAAAAACAGCATTCTGGCGTCACGCGAGGCAGCCTCACGACGAGGGAAATACTCACCGGTTGGCTGGGTTTCGCGTTCGAATATGTAGCCGTCCGCGCCAAGCATGCTTTTGACTGACTCCGCATTGAGCGTGATACTGTGCGTGTTGGTGAGGACGACATGCTCAACACGGTTTCTGGCGTCGACCGAAACGGTGCGACTGACAATTTTGAAGCCGGCTGGCAGCTTCGCCAGCAGCCTTTGGTCCGCATTGCGTGAGGAAGCCGAACCGTTAATGGCGGCGCTTAATTCGGTAACCGCAATCACCCCGCGGGTGCCGCTACCAGCGGCCGCGAGTTGCACGGTCACATAATGTTCGCCCTGTGAACGACCCAGGACCAGTTTTGCCCCAACCGTGTTTTCCACCAGCGGTTGTCCGAGACTCTGGCGGAACAGTTCGGCGACCTGGGGGGGCGTGGCGGCCGATGTGAAGCTGCGCATGCGGATGGGAAGTCCGTTCGCGGTCATTTCTTCAACTTGGCCAGTCGTCGTCACTCCCTTGGGAATGGATACCAGCGGCCACGAAGGCTGTGCCTGTGCCACGGCCGCGCCGGCTGAGGTCATCAGGAGCGCGCTTACCAATAAGGCTTGAAGACACCGGCCGAGAGACCTTTCACGGGCCGTAACTTCCAAAGCTTTTCCGCGTACCATGATTTTAGCCCCCGGTCGCAATATCCCAGTGGTCGAAATGAATGCTGAATTAGTTCCCATTGGAAGCCTTGCGACAATGTAACAATTGACGTAACGCAAAAAATTCTTAAAGGCATGTTCCTCAATGAATCGACCTTGACCAAATTGGTATCTATCGCTCACTTGACGTGGTCGGGCGGAACGACGTCGCGCCAAAAGTCGAGCTTGCCCAGCTGCGGCCCGCGGATTTGGCCGATTTCGATGGCGGTAACGGCCGCATCGACGACGGGAGCGACCACAGCGAGCTTGGCGCCAGGGACAAGCAGGGGACTATTGATACGTGCTTCGACTTGGCCCGGGGTATTCGCTGGCCACCCATCGACAAGCACGCTGGTGTGCCGAGTGATAGACAGGTCGATTTTGTCGAATGGCTCATAGGCCCGGAGCCCGGCCGGTAGGTTGGCGAGCTTGACCGAGACATTGCCCGTGTAGATTCCTTTGGCGTTCAACCCCAGGTTGTCGGCGGTCTTGACCAAATTGAATGGTGCTCCGTCCTTGGCGGCGCTGTAGGCCTCGCCTTGAGTCGGGCCATTGCCTGTGCCAAAGCCGATTGACACATCCTTGTCGAAGTCGGCAATGAGGGGCGCACCGTCCGGCCCGCGCCAAAACAAATTCTGGTGTGCGAGAAAGTTTCCAGCGACGTCCCCGGTTTTTATTGGAGCGTCGCCATTGCTGAAGAATCGGCGCTGTACTTCGCCGGACAGTTGCGCCGGCGTCTTCGATGTGTTTTGCGAGTCGTTGCGCGTCATCGCCTCGAACGCAACATAGCGGCTCGACATCTGCACCGCGAATGCGACGTCCTGGTATTTAGCAAGGATGGGGATGAGCAGTACTAGGGGAATCAGCACGAGCGCGAGTACGAGAAACTCGGTGAGTGCCTGGCCACAGCAAGCACGGCGTGCCGGTATGAATCGCTTTCGGAGGCTGGGTGGACATCGATTCATTTGCGCGGTCCCCGATTGGTAACGGCAAATCCCCCTGCCAAGTAAGGCGCAAACACGACGCCATCGACCATCGTGTCGAGTTTTGCCGCGACAGCGTGCAGCTTAATGCCCGCAATAGAGGTCATTTCGAGCATCATGGCTGATTGGTTCATTGCGCCGTTGGAACCGAATGCGGTGAACGACCCGCCTCGAGAAATGCAAATCGTTCCTTCCGGGTCGAGCGGATTTTTCCGGACCTCGCATTCGAGCCCAAGAATCGTCTTGCGCTCACCCGTACCGCCGGGTGGGTGTTGGCGCATCACTGCGGCGAGCGCCGTCAGCCCCGGATTGTCAGGCGCCTTACGGAGGGCCTCCTCGACGTCCGCCAAGCCTGACGCTGGTGCGCGCGAACGCAAACGGGCGTTTGCATGTGCTTGCGTATCGCAGACGCCGACGGCGGTCTTCTTGAGCAAGTCAATGTCGCAGCTTCCCAAGCTTGAAGTAAGGCGCGCGCTCGCCGATACGATTTCCAGGAGGCTACAATCGCTCTGGTTGAGTCCATAAGTCAGACCGTGTTTGTATTCAATCGTCCGGTTGGCGGCCGAGTACCGGTCGGTCCGGCCGCTCAGCACAAAGTCAGGCCACGCGTGCGGTGGATTTGTCGGCCTACCAGTCTCCTGGTGCTGGCGAACGCATTTTTGGGTCTGTGCCTTCAGCTCGACCATCTGGGCGGCATTGTCGGGCCTGCCTTCGAGATAGCCGTCCAGTCGCGTGAAGTGCGCCTTGACCATGGTGCCGCCAGCGCCGAGCTTCTCGTGCGGCATGGGCGTGTTCGCCCGTGTGTTTTCCGCTTCTGTTGTCGCATTGGCGGAGGGACTTGCCAATGCCAGGCAAACGTAGAGCGCAAGGAGCGTTTGCGAGGCGAGGAGACCGAACATGCCGGCGGTTGCCGTACGGGTCACGTAACACGATTTGTTCATTGTGGACCTCCTCGTCCCATCGCCTGAGCGACGTCCGCCGCTGACGTTGGGATTAAACGAACTTGCCAGTACGGATTGAACAGGCTTGCCAGTTCGGTCTTTCCGTCGCCACGAACTTCGGGACGCTCGAAGAACACTTCGGAAGTCGACACGGCTGCCATTACGGCGGACTTGGGTTTGCCGTCGTAGATGTCCAATCTTCCCGTCGGTTTGATGGCTGAGGTGCCGTCCGAGGTCTTGGCTTGTCCCTTTTCGCGCGTGACACGAATCGAAAACCTGAGCCGGGGAGATTGCTCGGCCAGCTGAGACGCCGACAATTCGTAGAACGTGGGCAGACCGCTATACGCCACGTTGCTGCCGGCCGCTCCAGTGTCGGCACTCGAACTGGCGCCGGGATTGTCGCTTCGCGAGTTGCCGTATTGGGCGGCCGAGTCATCGGGCGTTCCTTTGGCGGCAGATTTCGCGCCATATCCAAGTTCCGTCTCGCTGTCATCGCAGGTAGGCAGGCGGAAAATGCCGTGCGTATGCCAGGTCCATTCATGCAGCGACGCAGTGTCCATGGCCTTCCATTCGTCGAACCCGATGAGTTCGGTGCCGCCGCGCCGCCGGAACTCCGCTTTGTTACCCAAAATGCAGGGAAGGTAGTTCGCGGACGTCCAGGAACGCTCCTTTACGAAATCGTCCCTGTTGGCTGCCTCAACAGTAGCGGCCTTGAAGCGGCTCCTGTCTGCGCCCGAATAGGAATTGGTGAAGTTAAGGAAGTTGTCAGTAATTGGAATTGTGTCGACGTGAACTGTGCCGTCGCCGACGTAATTAGCATCAGCCACCTGCTGCATGACAATCATGCGAGCGGGAAGGAGCGACCCCGCCATTGTCGACTGCGCGCCTTGGAGCTCTCGCTTGGCTAATTCGGAAAGGGCGATGGTTGCCTGCGCAGCGAATTGAACTACTTCGTCGGTCGCCGTTGCTGCCTCCTCGGCCCCCTCAAAACTCAACAGATAGCAGACCGGAATATAGGTTACAAGGGCCAGCGCCACAGGCTTCGAATAGTAAGTCTGGCACATGAGGGGCAGCACGTTCTGCGTATGGGGTACGACGTTCTTGGTCCAGGAAGCGATGCTGACGGCCTGCGCAATCATCACCTCGTTGGCCATGAGAGCGCGGTTGGTATACGCATCGAAATTGAGAGCCCGCGCATGCATGACGCCCGCGCTGTAGGCAACCGCATCCGCCGTATTGACGAGCTTCGCCTTTTCTGCGGTGAGCTGGCTCGTGTTGAAAAGGAAAAACAACGCGGCCAAGCCACCGATGAGGACGAACAGGCCGTAAATAAGCGCCTGTCCGCCCTGACGGCGAATACCTATGGATGAGGCAGTGGACGTGGCTATGGGCATTGGTCAAATATTGTTCAGGTCGAAGGGAATGGTCGACGTGCGATATGAGGCCCGCTGTGGCGGCAGCGGGCGCGATGCTTATTGCTTGCCAGCAGTCGCCTGGTCGCCATACGTGGACAGCGTTCCCTTGGTTGGGTCCTTTGCCGCGGTCTCGGCTTTGGTCGCAGCTGTGCCGGCTTGGGTGATTGCTGCGGACCCGTTCTTGCCAGCGACTTCCATCGCGATACCGGCAGTTTGGTTTCGCACGGTTGCACCGAAGAGCTGGTAGATGGCAATTGCGGCGACAGCGATGAGGGCGACGATGACAATATATTCTGTCATTCCCTGGCCGCAACTATTTTGCTTCGGATTGAATTTCTGCAGTGTTAATCGCATTTTGAACCCTTTCATTTTAGAAAATTACAATAGGAAATTAATAAGGTTGGGTAGAAACTCAGGATATGTATTTTTCAACAAAGTGACTTATTTGTTATCAATCCTTAATGTGTTGAGTACGCAAAAGAAGGCGGTTGCTGTGCAGCCGCAATTGGCCAGAGTGCGTGTCGGAAGCTTTGGAGCCATCTGAGATGCTGGGCCGCATGTTTTGGGTGTGCCTTTTTTACTACTGGGATACGGACCGCGTCTAATGCAGGCGTGGTTCACGCAGGAGCGTTCGGAAGTTTCCCTCGTTCATTCGTCCGCTTATTAGCCGATACCTGGCTTGGTCGCCATGGTCGTTTCCAGCTAGTTGACGGCCGCTAACTTGGGCGCGCGGGATACTTCGTCGTACCCTGGATGAATTCGAAGTACTGTTTTCGGATAAGTAACGCAGACATCGAGGCGCTTGAACCCTGAGTTATTTTTCAAAAACCGGCATAGGCTTCTTTTAATTGCTCTAGCGAAGAAATGGAATGACGGGTTACACTAGCAATGGCAACAATGAATTTTCACTTTAGGATGACCGACACAATGACGACATATAACGAATATATTGCCCAGATTGCCGAATTGCAGAAGCTCGCGGAGGCAGCGCGGCAAAAAGAAACAGCTGCCGCTCGGGAGCAAATCGCGGCGTTGATGCGCGAGCACGGGTTGACGGTTTCCGATTTGGCCGGCAAGAAAATCTCAAATGCGGTGCAGCCTCGAGGCACCGTCGCTGCGAAATATCGCGACAACGCCACGGGACAGACCTGGACCGGACGAGGCCGGGCGCCGAAGTGGCTAGAGGGGAAAGACAGGAATCAGTACCTTATTAAGTAACTTTGAACTTGTTCGCACTGACTTGCAGCGGCAGTCGCCACCGTGCGTGACGCAGCAGCTGGAGAGAGGTTAAATTTTCAGAGTCTATTGGGATAATAGGTGGTGTAAATATCACGGCTTATTTGCCTTGCACCTAAATGGAGTCTTGGCACTTTTCGGGAAAATGCAATAGGTGCGATTCCGCATGAACGTCAAAAAACTTGGAGGAAGACTTGGAAATTGCGGAGTTAATCACGGACGAGGGCGAAGCCTACTTGGGCTGGGTCGAAGAGTTCAATGACGGGGAGACGTATTCGCCGGGGTACGGCGACTTTGCGTTGCTTGATTTGCTGCACCCTGACGACGTAAAGAGTCTGCGAACAGGAACGAAGTTTGCCGACCTCATAGAGCGGGCGTTCGATGACGGTCTAAAGACGCTGCCAATCGTTCTGCCCGTGAACCAAATGAAACCGGAATGGCGAACCGCTATTGTTCATGTAGTGGAAAACCCCGGGTCTAGGTTGACTGTTCGATTGAGCCCGGTACAAATCGGAGAGTACGGACGGGCCGAGATGGCGCTGAGTGGGTGGGGTGAAGAAAACCAACGGGCTCAGGTCGTTTACATTGACCATATTGGCCCCGCTTCTGCAGAAGTTTCGGAAAAGGTTAGCCAAGCCCTTGACACTGCAGATTTCCGCACATTGGTCGCAAATAATCTGCCGAAACCGCAGCGTTCGGGGCTCGAAGCCGTAGAAGAAGGCCAGTTTCTGAGAGATATCCTAGAGTGGCGAGTAGGGTCTGAGGCTCAGGTCTTCGTTGCTGTTTACGATGTGGGCCAAGGAAGCGCGAGCGCAATCGTCGACTCCAACGAGCACCCCCGTGTGTTTTTCGACATGGGAAAACCAATATCGGTCTTTAATCACACAAGGCCTTTAAACATCCCAAAGTTCTTTAGTTGTGACGAGGAGAAAATGTCCGATGGCCATCCGGCTTGGTCGCATGCGCCTATCGTACTTTCGCACTGGGATTACGACCACTGGGCCGGGGTCCTCAAGAGTGCTTGGGTCAAGACGGACAAGCGAGGGCATAAATATGCGAAGCTCACGTTGATAGACGGTGCATTGGATAGATATTGGATTGCTACTAACCAAGAGCACCTGGAGCTGGCGCCGACGCATATGGAGCTCATTCGTCAACTTTTGAAGACTGTGAACGGCACGTCCGGGCAAACCGCTCTTCAGTATTGGCCATCGAACCTACCTTACCTTCAGTTTTCTCACGGCGTCATTGTCAGGGCAAAGCCCGATGAAAAAGCCGAAACTTCGATTTCTTCGAGACGGAACAATTCAGGACTGCTGATGCTCATCACGCCGACGGCAGCCTCGATAGGCCTTACGCCTGTTGGGTTACTTCTTCAGGGCGATGCGCGATATGAGTCCATACCCCTGAACTG
>JAOPYE010000053.1 GCA_025964775.1 Marmoricola sp. | reverse complement strand
TTGCTGGCGCGTTAGCCGGACGCATTGTTGATGGAGGCGGATTTGGAATCGTCGTCGACATCATCGTCGGAATTGTTGGTGCTTTCATCGGCGGCTGCCTAGGTGGTGTGCTCGGTCTTCATATCGGCGGCGGAGTGCTCGGCTCGCTTATCACCGCTTTGCTAGGTGCAGTGATTCTTCTCGCTCTTCTGCGCCTCCTTAGCAGAGGACGCGCGGGGCCTACAGTTTAGGGCACCGCTATGAGAAAACCGAATGTCCTGCGCTACGGGTTCGGTTGCGCGGGACCTTCTTTCGGCGCTGCAGGTATGCGGCTACTTGCGCCATCGCGCGAAGCAATGAGACAGTTCAATCCTGACCATGCGATGTGAACGTGCGGCGCGGCGAATGACAACACCAAGCATCAAGTAACCATCGTGGAACAGATGCCACCGAATCCGCGATAGCTGTTGCTAATCGCTGGTGTTGCTGGACGAATTGGGGCACGCGCTTAAGCCCTTTATGCGCGCTGTAAGGAAAAACCAACGAGGAGGTATCCCCTCGTTGGCTTGAGTACATCAAGTCTCGGGAAGGTTCGTCAGGACCAGTAATTCCTTCCAGCTCTTAATCCAGTAATGACGTTCATCGTCGAACTCGCGGAATGCCGTTACGGCGCAAACCGCCGAGAGAACAGTGAACAGGTAACTGACGACCGTGACGACGTCGGATTGGAGCCGATAGAAGTGAGGAACTCAAAAACGCCGGTGCCGGCCGTCGCTGGGAACATAAAATGACCGAAGAACTTCGTCGGCGGCGCCCCCCGAGTGAGCGGCACCACAACTTGCAGCCCTTCCCACCGTTTTTTTCGGATAAATGCGAATTTCGCCTCGTCGAGTACAACCTCGAGCAACGTCGCCGCTTCAATCATGGTGTTGCGCACGACATCGCCCGCCCGGCCGCAATTACCCGCGACATACATCGCTTGAACAGACTGCGCACGGACGCTGTTTAGCCGCAAATCCCCCGACCTCGGTCTTGGTGATTGAATTGAACGAACGCGGCGTGGGGCGAAAAGCAGAAACCGCTGACCAGGCACGGACTCCAGAATGGAAGGCGCCTAATCTGATTCCCTCCCCTGCACCGATGCACAAAACAAACGAGGGGCGGCTCGAAACATCCATCCTGCGACACCTGCTCGTCCTGGTAAGCCCGATCGTTATCGAGCGAAGTCTACGTCGGCGCCGCAGGCACTTAGAAGCCTGCTTCAGCAGTGGCGAGCGAGGCGAGTTGCTTCGCTCGCGGGACACATTCTAGTTTGAATCTCTTAAAAGTACCAAGCGGCATCATGCAATCGGAGAAGTATCAAAACTTATGAAACTAGGTGATACCTCCGGGGCGCGTCAACAGTAAAAACGCAAATATGTAGGTCCTTCCCTAGGTCGGCCGGATTACTTGCAGGGTTCGTCCCGAACCGCAATGGTCGCTTCATTGCCGGAAGACAGCCGCACGCCGCCATCCCATTCCAGCGTGGCCGCGGCCTTACAGACGTCACAAATGTGAGCGCCGCCGTCGCGCGAATCGTCGTCGAGATGGAACCAACCTCTGTGCCCGCATGACGGACATCGGTACACATGCAGGACTGGGTTGCCAGTCGTCATGGATTCCCCTTTTCGTTCCAATAAGAGTAGCACTCTGCGCCAGGGTGAGGCCGCTGCCGCCCTGTGGGGGCTCGCCTCGAGGCGCGAAGCCCTCCCGTAGTTCGGTCGACCTGCCCTTCTCAATACATATCAACCCAGCGGCTTGCCAAAACAGGGACGATTGGGGACCATCGCATCTTGCAGTAGTTGTTCGTTGTCCGTTGTTCGCGGGAAACGCAACAATGGAATCGCGGAGGGCGGCCGACTAGCGCTCGAAGTCGCTTGCCGTCAGGGTTAAAGAATCGGTCCCGCGCGCAGTGCTCGGCGCACTGCCAACGCAACGATGCGGCCCCCGGCCGTCTGAGAACGCTTTCAGGACGCGGGCTTCGTTCCCATCAGCCGGCAGCCAGAAGAACTGCTCAAGAGCGTCCCGGGTAATTGAACAGCGAACCTCACGACCGCCCGCAAACACTGGAAGTGCAACAGCGGCCCCGTCGGATTGCAGGAACGTTTTGGAATCGCCTGTTTTTTTCCATTCTGTACCTCAGCTGAACCGTCTGCTTTATTCTCTGAAACGGCAGTTTTAATATGTGGTCGATTTTAAACCGGAAGGTCGTCGAGCAGCGCGGCCAGCCGTGGCACAAAAGACCAGTTGGGCGTGGGACAGTCACGCGGGCCGCTTGCTCAAGTATCCGCCTCGTGACACCGGCGGGCGCAGGCCTCACTAGCCCGCGATTTTCGGACTCCTTCGGACAATGACTAAGAGGGGAACGTCAGCTACGTATCGCAGGAGCAGCGGCTCGGTGTTCCTTCCCGGCTATGCGCGTGGCGTTGCTTCGGAAGGTCTCATATCCCGATAGATAAGTTTCTTCGACCTTCAGCGTTTTGATAAAGCTCTCGGACCGCGCGTTGTCGTACAGGTTTCCCACAGCGCTCATAGATCCGGTCAGGCTGTAACGGCTGAGCGCTTCGCGGTACGCCGCTGAGGCAGAATAGTCGATGAAGGTTCTACGAAGTACAGAATTTCAGGTCGCCACACTGATGACATGAATGTCGGCGCGGTGTTTCGTCACCCCCCTGCGCAGGGGCTAATCGGGAGACCGGAAGCCTAATCACCGTAAGCATCTTCGACTGCTAGGCACAGGTTACGTTCTGACTAGCGTGGTTGTGGCGGTCATTGGCGGCGTATCGCTGCGCGGCGGATGCGGTGACTACGTGGCCGTGGCGATCGCAGCCCTCTTTCTCACCATTGCGCGACGCTTCTGAAGGTATAGAAGCCGGCGCTTTGTACCGGACTGACGCGTCATCAGATCAAGACCGAGCGCTCACTGGCTTAAGCAGGACGCCAGGCGGTGTTCGCCTGGTTACCATCGCATCCGCGCCGACGGACCGAGGGGTTGATGTGGCGGGGGACCATGGTTCCGCATTCCCCTCCTAGGGCGATGCCGGGAAGCCGAGCGCCGTCGCCTTCGTACGCAGATCGGCAAACCG
>JAOPYE010000043.1 GCA_025964775.1 Marmoricola sp. | reverse complement strand
GGTCCTCCGGTCGTCTCGCCACCGTCGTCGACGACCACCCCGATCGTCCCGGTCACGACCCTGACGCTGGTCAAGTCAGCTGGGACTCCGGTCGATGTGAACGGCAACGGTCGCACCGATGTCGGTGACACGATCGCGTACTCGTTCACGCTGACCAACACGGGCACGGTCACGCTGACCAGTGTCGGTGTGACCGACCCGAAGGCCGGCAGCGTGACGTGCCCGGTCACCACGCTGGCCCCGGGCGGGTCCACGACCTGCACGGCCGACAGTCCGTACGTGATCACCCAGGCTGATGTCGACGCCGGCACGGTCGACAACACAGCGATCGCATCCGGGACACCACCCACCGGTCCTCCGGTCGTCTCGCCGCCGTCCTCGACGACGACACCCGTTGACCAGGTGTCTGGGCTGAGCCTGGTCAAGCGGGTCGCCGTGGTGACCGACGTGAACCGCAACGGCGTGATCGACCGTGGGGACACCATCCTCTGGACGTTCACGGTGACCAACACCGGCACGGTCACGATGAACAACGTCAGCGTGAGCGACCCGATGCTCGCCGCGACGGGGATCGGGATCACCTGCCCGGTCCTGACCCTGGCTTCCGGTGCGTCCGTCGAGTGCGTCGCGGACAACCCGTACGTGGTGACCGCTGCCGACGAGAAAGCAGGCGTCGTACGGAACGTCGCAACCGCGAGTGGCACGACTCCTGGTGGTCCCCCCACCCTCTCGCCCCCATCGACGACGACAACAACCATCACGGCGCCCGTGTGCCCCGCGGCGCGGATGCGCAAGACGTCGTGCCCCTCGCTGCCGACGGTGACGCCTCCGCAGGCGCACTCGCCGCTCCCCAACACCGGCGGACCGCAAGCAGGTTTGCTCGGCGGTGGGCTCGCGATGGTCGTCCTGGGCGGAGGGTTGCTGGTCGTCAGCCGGAAGAGGAAGGACAACCGCCATGCCTGACCAAGTGCACGACGTGACAACCGCACGAACGAGGAATCTGAACATGACAGCACCAGTTCCGCTCCGCATGAAGATCGCGACGGTCGTCCTGGTGGTCGCCGCATCTGCCTCCGCGTGCTCGACCGGCGACAAGGAGGCGACCAAGCCACTCCCAGGCGCGGGATCACGCACTCCCGGTTCGACCATCCCCAGCGGCGACAACGGCGATCTGAAGAACCCCGTCGGTGACATCAGGGCGCTGTCGGGTTTCAGGTGCAAGCCCGTCGCCGATGGTTCGTGGAGCGCAGACGGCACGCTGACGAACACAGCGGGCGCCAGAGGCACCTACCTGGTCACCGTGTCGATCATCAAGACCAAGGGCAACACGGTCGTCGCCCAGGCGAGCAGGACGATCACGCTCGCGAAGGGCGCCACCACGCACTTCGCTGTCAACCGGGTCTACAAGAACGCCGGCAAGGGGCTCAGCTGCGCCCCCCGCGTGGTCGTCCAGAAGGGATCCGCCTGATCCGTCCCAGCCCGAACTGATTGGGCCTGCCCGGTTCCGGCACCCCATCACCCTGGGGCGTACCGTGGATCGGTCGGCACGACGAGGTGCCGCGGGTTGTCAGGGAGAGTGCGAGTGCTGCGTCAGGTGCTGTTGTCCATCGCCGGGAGCAAAGCGACCAAGGATCTGGTCACGAAGATGCCGGTGAGCGCCGGCATCGTGGCCCGGTACGTGCCCGGCGAGGAAACCGCCGACGCTGTGCGGGCGACCCGGTCGCTGGTCGACGACGGCCGTCTGGCAACGATCGACTACCTGGGCGAGGACACCCTCGACGAGGACCAGGCCGAAGCAACGGTCTCGGCGTACCTTGCGCTCCTCGAGGCCCTGGGCGCGGACGGCCTGTCCCGCGGCGCCGAGGTCAGCGTGAAGCTCAGCGCGATCGGGCAGGCGCTGCCCGAGATCGGGCCCAAGCTCAGCCTGGAGAACGCGCGCCGGATCGCGAAGGCCGCGCGCGCCGTCGGCACCACCGTGACCCTCGACATGGAGGACCACACCACCACCGACCAGACCCTGGACACGCTGCGCGAGCTGCGCAAGGACTACCCGGAGACCGGAGCCGTCGTGCAGGCCTACCTGCGGCGTACCGAGGACGACTGCCGCGCGCTGGCGTTCGAGGGGTCCCGCGTGCGGTTGTGCAAGGGCGCCTACAACGAGCCCGAGACGGTCGCCTTCGCCGATCGCCATGAGGTCGACAAGTCCTACGTCCGCTGCCTGAAGGTGCTCATGGCCGGCGCGGGCTACCCGATGGTCGCCACCCACGATCCGCGGATGATCCGGATCGCCGGGGCGCTCGCGACCCGCTCCGGGCGCAGCGCCGGCAGCTACGAGTACCAGATGCTCTACGGCATCCGCCCGGACGAGCAGAAGCGCCTGGCTGCCAGCGGCGAACGCATGCGCGTCTACATCCCCTTCGGCACCGAGTGGTACGGCTACCTGATGAGAAGGCTCGCCGAGCGGCCCGCCAACCTGACATTCTTCCTGCGTTCGCTCGTTTCGAGTAAGTAGGCTTCGCACACTCAAGACAGGGGAGTGCCACGATGACGGTCGCCATCATCGGTGCCGGCGTGATGGGGGAGACCCTGCTGTCCGGACTCATCCGCGGTGGTCGTGACGTCGCCGACCTGCTCGTGGGCGAGAAGCGGGCAGAGCGTGCCGAGGAGCTTCGCGCGAAATATGGCGTCCAGGTCGTCTCGAACGTCGAGGCAGCCAGGGCCGGGACTGTCGTGCTGGTGGTCAAGCCGCAGGACATGACCGACGTGCTGGCCGAGATCGCACCGCACATCCAGGCCGGCCAGCTGGTCGTCTCGCTCGCCGCCGGCATCCCGACCAGCCTGATCGAGAAGCACCTGCCCGATGGTGTCGCGGTCGTCCGCGTCATGCCGAACACCCCGGCGCTCGTCGACGAGGGGATGGCCGCGATCTCGGGCGGATCGCACTGCGACGACGAGCACCTCGCCGTCGCCGAGAGCCTGCTGGCGACGACCGGCAAGGTGGTCCGGGTCCCCGAGAAGCAGCAGGACGCCGTCACCGCGATCTCCGGTTCGGGTCCTGCCTACCTGTTCTTCGTCGTGGAGGCGATGATCGAGGCCGGCGTGCACCTGGGCCTGCCGCGCACGACCGCGACCGAGCTCGTCGTCCAGACGGTCGTCGGATCGGCCAAGCTGCTGCGCGAGACCGGCGAGCACCCGGCGATCCTGCGCGAGCAGGTCACCTCGCCCGGCGGGACCACGGCCGCCGCGATCCGTCAGCTCGAGGACCACAAGGTGCGCGCGGCGTTCATCACCGCGATGGAGGCGGCCCGCGACCGTTCGATCGCCCTGGCCGAGGGCCTGGACTGATCGTGGCGTGTGCCGGCGGCTCGGTCGTCGTCTACGACGAATCACTGACCTGCTACGACTTCGGACCGGCGCACCCGATGAACCCGGTCCGGGTCGACCTGACGATGCAGCTGACCCGCTCGCTCGGCCTGATCGACGGTGACGGCCTGTCCGCGGTAGCAGCACCCGACGCCAGCGACGAGGACCTGCTGCTCGTGCACGACCCGGCGCTGATCGAAGCCGTGCGCCGGGCCGGCGCCGACCCGTCGATCCACGATCCCCGGTTCGGGCTCGGCACCGACGACAACCCGACCTTCCGCGACATGCACCAGGCTGCGCGGCACGTGGTCGGCGCCAGCCTCGAGGCAGCTCGCCGCGTCTGGAACGGGCAGGCGATCCACGCGGCCAACATCGCCGGCGGACTGCACCACGCGATGCCCGACGCGGTCAGCGGCTTCTGCGTCTACAACGACGTCGCGGTCGCGATCCGCTGGCTTCTGGCCAACGGTGCGCATCGCGTGGCCTACGTCGACGTGGACGTCCACCACGGCGACGGCGTCCAGAAGATCTTCTGGGACGACCCGCGGGTGCTGACGATCTCGCTGCACGAGACCGGCGAGATGCTGTTCCCCGGCACGGGCTTCCCGGCCGAGACCGGAGGTCCCGAGGCGATCGGCACCTCGGTCAACGTCGCGCTGCCGCCGGGGACCGCGGACGCAGGCTGGTTGCGAGCCTTTCACGCCGTCGTACCGGCCGTGGTGCGCGGTTTCGCCCCGGACATCCTGATCACCCAGCACGGCTGCGATTCGCACCGCCTCGATCCGCTGGCCCACCTGATGCTGAGCGTCGAGGGGCAGCGTGCCAGCTACCTGGCGCTGCACGACCTGGCGCACGAGGTGTGCGGGGGCCGCTGGGTCGCCACGGGCGGGGGTGGCTACGCGGTGGTCGACGTCGTTCCGAGGTCCTGGACACACCTGCTGGCGATCGTGGGCGGGGCACCGCTGGATCCGGTCACCGAGACACCCGCGGAGTGGCACGAGGCGGTTTCCGAGCGCCTCGGCGTGCGTGCTCCCGGGTCGATGGGAGACGGTGCCCAGGTGTCCTACCGGGACTTCGACGACGGGATGGATCCGGACAGCTGGCTCGACCGTGCGATCAGCGCAACACGTTCCGCGGTGTTCCCGGAACACGGCCTTGATCCCGGTGGCTGGTAATAACACCGTTGGTACTCACAAGTAGTCCCCTCTCACCCCTTCCCCATACGTAACATCAGGCCCTATCCTCACAGACATCGAGCACGCGTCACCTCCGGTGGGGAAGCCGGAGAGCGTGCCATGGGAAAGTGCGGTGCGAGATGGGTTCGAACCTGTCCGGAGACATCTCCGAGGTGAAGTTCCTGACGATTGCCGAGGTTGCCTCGGTGATGCGGGTATCGAAGATGACGGTTTACCGTCTTGTGCACGGGGGCGAGTTGCCCGCCGTGCGTGTGGGGCGCTCGTTCCGCGTCGCAGAAGAGGACGTCAACGAATACCTGAAGAACAGCTTCTTCCAGACCGGCTGAAGCTCCAGGCTCTGAGTCGTATACGCAATCGGACGTGAGTGCTCTCACGTCCGATTCGTATGTCGCCGGTGGTGCGGATAGGCTGATGCCTTCCGAGGAGCTCGACGTTGGTGCTCCGTTGCTAGAGCAGCTTGATCAAGCTAGAAATGGGCACCCGTGGGTTCTGTCATCAAGAAGCGCCGTAAGCGTATGGCGAAGAAGAAGCACCGCAAGCTGTTGAAGAAGACGCGCGTCCAGCGTCGTCGTCTCGGCAAGTAGGGCTCTAGCCAGGACGAACTGGGAGGGACGCTCGTGGGCCGTGTCGTGCTCGTCACCGGTGTCGCTCGCGACCTGGGGCGGCGGTTTGCCAGACAGATCGCTGCCGCGCCCACTGTCGACCGCGTGATCGGGGTCGACGTGCAACCGCCCAGAGGAGACCTCGGTGGGGTGTCGTTCGTGCGCGCCGACATCCGCAACCCCGTGATCGCCAAGGTGATCATGCGCGAGCAGGTCGACACGGTCGTGCACATGAGCGTCCTTCCGTCCCCCGGCGCCTCGGGCCGGACGACGGCCAAGGAGCTCAACGTCATCGGCACGATGCAGCTGCTGGCCGCCTGCCAGCAGTCGCCGGACCTCGAGCACTTCATCCTCAAGTCCAGCACCGCGGTCTACGGCTCCTCGAACCGCGACCCCGCGATGTTCTCCGAGGGCATGAACGCCAAGCGCGTCGGCGCCGTCGGCTTCGTCAAGGACATCAACGAGGTCGAGGGTTACGTCCGCGGTTTCGCGCGTCGGCGTCCCGACGTACGGACCACCACGCTGCGCACCGCCCCTGCTCTCGGTCCGGGGCTGAACACGCCGACCGCGGCGTACTTCCGGCTGCCGGTGATCCCGACCGTCCTGGGCTTCGACCCGCGCATGCAGTTCCTCAACGACACCGACCTGATCGACTCGATCGAGCACGCCACGCTCACCGACATCGCGGGCACCTTCAACATCGCCGGTGACGGCGTGATGATGCTGTCCCAGGCGATCCGGCGTCTGGGTCGCCCGGCGATGCCTCTGCCCGGCTTTGCGGTCGGCGCCTTCGGCTCCGCCATGCGCCAGGCCCGGGTTGCCGACTTCTCCCGCGAGCAGGTCGCCTTCCTGGCCTACGGGCGCGGCGTGGAGACCACTCGTATGCGCGAGGTGCTCGGCTTCCACCCGTCGCGGACCACAGAGCAGGCGTTCGGCGAGTTCGCCGCGTCCCTGGCGCCCGGACTCGTCTCGGAACGGCGCGTCCGTGCCGCCGAGGCTGCGATCGCCGGTGCCCTCGGTGGCAGCCGCGACCGCCCGGACGAACGACCCGAGGACCTCGCCGTCGAACTCACCGCAGCCAACCCCGGAAGCGGAGACCATCATGGGTGACGCAGAGATCATTCCGATCGGTACGCGCGGCAAGCCTGGTCGCGGGAGCGGCAGTGCGAAGCCCTCGTCCTCGGCACGCAGCCTGGCCCCCCGGCAGCCCGCGGGCCAGCCGGCCCGGACCGCGGCGAAGAAGCCGGCGGCCCGCCGTGCGGCACCGACCGACACCGTGCCCGTCACCCAGGCCGCTACCCCGCCGGAGGCCGTGACGATCCCGACCCCGCGGGCGCCCTCGCAGGCGGCTGCGGCGATCATCAGCGAACCGGCTGACCACCGGCACCCGACCTCGGGCATCCCGGCGGTCGACTGGCTCTCCGGATTCACCACCGCTGCCGTCGAGGTCTTCGGGGAGAACTGGGAGCCCCGACTCGCTGCCTTCCTGGCCTTCCTGCGCCGGCGGCTGACCGGTGACTACTCGGTCGACGAGTACGGGTTCGATGCCGAGATCACCCAGCGCTTCTTCATGACGGCGATCCGGCCAGTGGCCGAGAAGTGGTTCCGCATCGAGGTGCGCGGCGTCGAGAACATTCCGAGCGCCGGGGGTGCGCTGGTGGTCTCCAACCATTCCGGCACCGTCCCGATCGACGGCATGATGACCGCGATCAGCATCCACGACCACGCACACCGGTTCCTCCGCCCGCTCGGTGCGGACCTGGTCTTCAAGCTGCCGATCGTCAGCGAGATGGCTCGCAAGGGCGGTGTGACGCTCGCCTGCAACGAGGACGCCGAGCGGATGCTCAAAGGCGGTGAGATCGTCGGTGTGTGGCCCGAGGGCTTCAAGGGCATCGGCAAGCCGTACAGCGAGCGCTACAAGCTGCAGCGCTTCGGGCGCGGCGGGTTCGTCTCGGCGGCGATCCGCACCGGCGTACCGATCATCCCGACGTCGGTGGTCGGCGCGGAGGAGATCTACCCGCTGGTCGGGAACATCCCCTCGCTCGCCCGCCTGCTCGGTGTGCCGTATATCCCGATCACGCCGTTCTTCCCGCTGCTCGGCCCGCTCGGCCTGATCCCACTGCCGTCGAAGTGGATCATCGAGTTCGGTGAGCCGATCCGCACCGACGACTACGACCCGGGTGCGGCCGACGACCCGATGCTGGTCTTCAACGTGACCGACCAGGTCCGCGAGACCATCCAGCAGACGCTGTACGGGCTGCTGATGCAGCGCAAGTCCGTCTTCGGCTAGGCGAAGGTCAGGCGAACTTCACGAGCGAGGCGACGCCGGCGAGGAGGCAGTAGATGGCGAACGGCGTCAGCGTCCGCGTTGTGAAGTAACGGGTCAGGAAGCGCACGCTCGCGTACGCGGCGATGCCCGCAGTGATCGCCCCGACGATGACCTGGCCGTGGATGTGGTCTCCGGCAGCTCCGAACAGCGATGGAACCTTCAGGATGCCCGCTGCCAGGATCACCGGGGTGGCGAGCAGGAACGAGAACTTGGCAGCGTCCTCGTGGTCCAGGCCGCGCACCAGTCCACCGACCATCGTGATGCCCGACCGGGAGATGCCGGCGAGCAGGGCGAAGGTCTGGAACACGCCGATGGTGGCGGCCTCGGGGTAGCTGAGGGCTTCGATCTTGCGGGTGCCGTGGGCTGTCGCCCCCGGCTCGAGGACCTGGGTGCTCGCGACCGAGCGTCGGCGCAGCCACTCGCCGAGCAGCAGGATCAGGCCGTTGACCGTGAGGAACGCGGCTGCCGCGCCGGGCTTGGCGAACAGCACCCGGAAGGTGTGTTCGAGGACGAGACCGGTGATCCCGACGGGAACCGTCGCCACCACGATCAGCCAGGCGAGCCGCTCGGTCGACGTCTCCACCCTGCGGGTCTTCAGCGTCGTGAAGAACGCGCTGATGATGGCGATCCAGTCGCGGCGGTAGAACCACAGGAGGGCCACGGCCGTGGCGACGTGGAGGGCGACGATGAACGCCAGGTACGGCGACTGCTCCGAGGCCTTGGTGGAGGTCTGGGTGACCAGCTTGTTCCAGTCGCCACCGATCCACGCAGGAACCAGGACGGAGTGCCCCAGGCTCGAGATCGGGAACAGCTCGGTCACGCCCTGGAGCACGCCGATCACGATCGCCTGGAAATAGCTGATGTCCGTCATCGAAAAAGGCTCCCCACACGTCGGGCTGACTGCTCGTCGGGTGGACGGTATCCCACGCGCGGCCCGTGTGCGGTCAGGGGCCGGTGGTTCCCCCGCCGAGGCCCAGGAGCCCGAGCGTCGTGTCCAGCGTGGCCGTGAGTGGCGCGGTGGTGCCGCCGGAGGCCTTGTCGATGCTGGCCAGGAGACCGGTGACGCCGGACGTCAGGCCACCGACCGGGTTGGTCAGGCCTGCCGTGACGCTGCCCGGAGCCGGCGCTACGGTACCGGTGCCGTGGCTCGTGGAGGTGCTCGTGCCGCCAGTGCCCTTGGTGGGCGTCAGGTGGCTCGTGATGCCCTTCGCGATCTGGCCGGCCTTGTCAGCCAGGTGGCTCGCCTGCTCCGCCGCGACCTGCTCCTGCTGGGCGCGTGAAGCCGGTGCGTCGAGCAGGCTCGCCAGGGCCGGAGCCGAGGAGAGCGCCACCGGGAAGGCGGCCGCAGTGCCGCCGGGACCGCAGGTGTCGCACAGCACGACTGCCTGCTGGTCCAGGTTGGTCAGCACGGCGCGAGCCGAGGTGAAGGCGGGACGCGCTCCGACCGGGGCCTGGCCAGAGAGCTGGTCGAGCTGGCTGAGCTGCGAGCCGATCATCGTGCGCAGGTTGGCGATGTCCTGCGGGTTGCCGTTGCGCTGGTAGTCGACGAAGAGCAGGTTGGCTCCGTCGGTCGCGCTGCGCTGGAACGCCGACAGCGTGCTCGTGATCTGGCTGGCCGACGTACCGGACGACATCAGGCCGTCGACCTCGTCGAGGCGGGTGCTTGCCTGCCGCAGCAGATCCTGGCCCTTGCCGGAGTCACTGCCGCTCAGGGAGACCTGGGCGCTCTCGATGCCGCGCTTGATCGGGTACAGCGCGCTGCCGGGCAGCGCACTCTCGGCGGCAGCGGCAACGCCTGCGGTACCACCGATGACGACGAACGCAGCTGCGGCGATGCTGATGCGGCGCTGGTTGCGACTCGCGCGGGTGCCGTGCAGCGGCACCACGGGGGCGAGCTTCGTCTCGGTCGGGACCAGCAGGGTGTCGGCGGCGCTCATCAGCCGCGAGCGAAGGTCGGCGACGAAGTCGGCGCGCGGCGCAGGGATCTCCTGCGCACGCATCACGTCGACATACGTGAGGAGGTCTGCGTAGCGGTCGGCTACATCTCCTCGCGGGCCGTCAACCATGCTCGCACGGCTTTCAACCGCAGAAGCAAACGCCTCAGCGTCTCTGCGCGCCGGGCTCAGCGGGGTCATGGGGTGATTCCTGATTCATGGGAGGGAGCGTCCGGCGTGGTCGCAGGGATGGCGCGACACGTCGTACGTGCGTTCGTAGGGTTCAACGAACCGATCCCTACCCGGGTTATGCGTGATCTACGCATCATTCACGCTCCCGGCGGGTATCAATTTCGCCAGATTGCGGACACCGCGCAGCTGGAGCTGCTTCACGGCCCCAGCGCTGCGACCGAGGATCTCCGCCGTTTCGGCGATCGAGAGGCCCTGCAGGAACCGCATGATCAGGCATTCACGCTGCTCGGTGGGCAGTTCGCCCAGTGCCTTGAGCAGGGCTTCGTTGGTCAGCGAGGACAGCACCTCGATCTCGGGACTCTCCGAGGTCGTGTCCAGGGTCTGCATGTCTTCGGTGGTCTGCTCGAGGCGGGTGCGCCCGGCCTTGAAGTGATCAGCGGTGAGGTTGCGCGCGATGGTCATCAGCCAGGCGCCGAAGTCCTTGCCCTGCCAGCGGAAGGCGTGCATGCTGCGCAGCGCCCGGAAGAAGGTCTCCGCGGTCAGGTCCTCGGCCAGGGTCATCGAGCCGACCCGGTAGTAGAGGAACCGGTAGACCGACGGCTGGTAGTGGTCGTAGAGCTGGCCGAAGGCCTCCTTGTCGCCGTTGCGGGCGAGTTCGACCAGGGCGATCAGCCGGGTGCCGACGGCCTCGTCCTCGGCGGAGGACGCGGCGAGCTCGGAGTCACCGTGGTCGCGCCCCGGAGGCGTGAGGGATTCGGTGGAGGAGTCGGGCGATTTGCCGGCTGCGTGCTTCCGACGCGCTCCTGAGACCGTGGCGGCGCTGGCCAGGATGCCGTCGTTCGCGAGCCACCAGGGCTGAACCGACCCGTTGCCCGTCGCGAGAGCGGGCGAGACAACGAGGTCGGCGAGGGCTCGGCGGAGCGCGTCAAGACCGCGCGCGTACTCGCCGCTCACGCCCATGAACACAATCTCCCTCCCGGCCCCCCGCCAGGTTCACAGATTTCAGGATAGACGGCGTTCCGGTTCTTTGGGAACGGGTTGGCCAAACCGGGACGTGTCGGATAGCACCGATTTCCCGAGCGGTCTAGGCAGGCCTCAGCGGATGCGCTTGCGGATCGCCGCGCCGGCGGCGATCGTCCCGACCGCGGCACCCGCGACCGCGGCGGTGAAGGCGCCGGCGCGGGCCGCCTTGCGACCGGTCCGGTAGTCGCGGACCCGCCAGCCGTGTGCACGCGCGTAGGCGCGCAATTTGGCATCCGGGTTCACCGCGCACGGATCACCGACCAGCGACAGCATCGGCAGGTCGTTGGAGGAGTCCGAGTACGCCGAGCAGCGCGCCAGATCGAGGCCCTCGCGCTCGGCGAGCGCCAGGATCGCCTCGGCCTTCGCAGGTCCGTGCAGCATCTCGCCGACCAGTGAACCGGTATAGACACCGTTGATGTGCTCGGCGACCGTGCCGAGCGCGCCGGTCAGCCCGAGGCGACGGGCGATGATGCTGGCGATCTCGATCGGGGCTGCCGTGACCAGCCAGACGCGCTGACCCTGGTCGAGGTGGAGCTGGGCGAGCGCCCGGGTGCCGGGCCAGATCCGGTGGGCCATGGCCTCGTCGAAGATCTCCTCGCCGACCGAGGAGAGCTCGTCGGTGGTGTGGCCGGCGATGAAGGCCAGCGCGGCTGACCGGGCCTCGGCGACGTGCTCGGGATTCTCGATCCCGACCAGACGGAAGTACGCCTGCTTCCAGGCGGCCCCCAGGATGTCGCGGGTCGTGAAGAACTTGCGGCGGTGCAGCCCCTTGGCGAGATGGAAGATCGAGGCTCCCTGCATCACCGTGTTGTCGACGTCGAAGAACGCCGCGGACCCGGGATCGGCCGCCACGGACAGGATTCCCTCGACCTCGGCATTGGCCGCTGACGCCTCGCCGGCAAGCTGTGAGCGCCTCTTGAGGTTCACCGGTGTCGGTCGATTCGTGCGGGCCACCTGCCCAGCCTAGGGCCCTGTCGACCCCCGGGGCGGCAGCCCGCGGATCCGGTGCTCGCGGGTCCGTCCCATATGACAGACTCCATGGATGGAGACCAACGTCGCCGATCTCCTGTCCGGCGCCGCCCGTGCCGAGCCGACGAAGATCGCCTTGTCGGAGGCTGCAACCGGCCGCACCGTCACCTGGGCCGCCCTCGACGATCTCGCCGACCGCGTCGCGCACGGACTCTCCGCCGCCGGCATGGTCGCCGGGTACCGGGTGATGATCTCGGTGACCAACAGGATCGAGTTCGTCGCGACCTACCTCGGCGTCCTGCGGGCCCGCATGGTCGCGGTGCCGATCAACCCTCGTAGCGCGACCGGCGAGGTCGTCCGGATGCTCGTCGACTCGGGCTCGCGCATGGTGGTGGCCGACGAGACGACGATCAGCACTGTCCGCGCCGCAGTGGTCGGCGTCGGCGCAGCCCTCGAAACGTCCGCGAACCAGCAGGGAGCCGTGGCGGCCGGGCCGCGGATCGTCAGCATCGGTACGACGCTCGAGCCCGGTGAACGCTCGTGGGACCACCTCGTCCTGGCCAACGGCGCCGCGGTCCCCGGCACGACCGATCCCGAGTCCCTGGCGGTGCTGCTCTACACCAGCGGAACCTCGGGCCGCCCGCGCGCAGCGATGCTCAGCCACCGGGCACTGGCCGCCAACATCGCCCAGGCTGCTGCCGTCGTACCGCCGATGATCAACGGCCGTGACGTCGTCCTCGGCGTGCTCCCCCTGTTCCACGTCTACGGACTCAACGCCGTCCTGGGCCAGGTGCTGCGCCAGCACGCCCGGCTGGTCCTGGTCGACGGTTTCGACCCGGAGGGTTCGCTCGACATCATCGAGGACGAGGCGATCTCGGTGCTGCCCGTGGCACCTCCGGTCTTCGCGTACTGGATGGGCGTACCCGGGCTGGAGGACCGGCTCGGCCCCGTGCGCACGATCCTGTCCGGATCAGCCCCGCTGGCTGCCGACCTCACCGCAGCCTTCACCGCGCGGACCGGGCTGGCGATCCAGCAGGGCTACGGGCTGACCGAGGCCTCGCCGGTGGTCACCTCGACGCAGTGCAGTGCCGACCCGGACCCGCGCTCGGTGGGCGCCCCGCTCCCCGGGATAGAGATCCGGCTCGCCGACGAGAGCGGTCGCGCGCCCGAGGACGAGGACAGCGGCGAGATCTGGATCCGCGGGGAGAACCTGTTCTCCGGGTACTGGCCCGACGGCGCCGACGGTCCCGATGCGCAGGGCTGGTGGGCCACCGGTGACGTCGGGTACGTCACCGACGCCGGTGACCTGTTCCTCGTCGACCGGCTCAAGGAACTGGTGATCGTGTCCGGCTTCAACGTGTACCCCAGCGAGGTCGAGGACGTCATCACCGAGCTCGACGATGTCGCCGAGGCTGCGGTGATCGGGGTCGAGGACGAGCTGACCGGCGAGGCCGTGGTGGCCTACGTCAAGCCGCGCCACGACGTCTCCGCCGAGGCCCTGGCGGACCAGGTGCGGGCGCACTGCGCCGCCAGGCTGGCCGGTTTCAAGCAGCCCAGGGTGATCCACGTCGTCGAGACGCTTCCGTACACGATGACCGGCAAGGTGCAGAAGGGCCGGCTGCGTGCCACCGAGCGGCGTCGGGCCCTGGGTCTGCTGGAGTGACGTGAGCGACCCCGGAGACCACCCGGCGAGGGTCCTGCTGTACTCCAAGCCCGGCTGCCACCTGTGTGACGACGCCCGGGCCGTGATCGAGCGTGTCTGCGCCGAGGTAGGTACGTCGTACGAGGAGGTGGACATCACCGCTGACCCGGCGTTGTTCCGTACCTACGGCGAGCAGATCCCGGTGACCTTCGTGGACGGGGCCCAGCACGACTTCTGGCGCGTGGACGAGGCGCGGCTGCTCGGAGCGCTCGCTCGCTGAGGCGGCCGGGCGAGGGAGACGACCCCCGCCGTGTGGCGGAAGTCTCACCTGTGCTAGCCGTGAGCGCCCGCAACCCGGTCTCGGTTTGTTCCCACGTTCACAAACTCTTATGGTGATTGCGCTGGACACTTTGACATGTGGCTCCCTTACCGAGCCCGGAGCGTCCTGCTGGAGAGTTGACCGTGAGCCCTACACGTATCCCTGAGGCGACCGTGGCGCGCCTTCCGGTGTACCTGCGGGCGCTCAATTCGCTCCTCGAGGCCGAGGTCCGCTCCTGCTCCAGCGAAGAACTCGCGACCGCCGCGGGCGTGAACAGCGCCAAGCTCCGCAAGGACCTCTCCCACCTCGGCTCGTACGGCACCCGCGGTGTCGGGTACGACGTCGAGTACCTGCGCTACCAGATCTCCCGCGAGATCGGCCTGACCCAGGACTGGCCCGTCGTGATCGTCGGGATCGGCAACCTCGGGCACGCCCTCGCGAACTACTCGGGGTTCTCCTCGCGCGGTTTCCGGACCGTCGCGCTCCTCGATGCCGACGACAGCCGGACCGGGGAGCTCGTCGCCGGGCTCAAGATCCGGGCCTTCCGTGAGCTCACCGCGATCGTGCACGAGCACGGCGTGGCAATCGGCGTCATCGCGACCCCGGCTGCCGCTGCCCAGTCCGTGTGCGACCAGATGGTGTCGGCCGGCATCCGCAGCATCCTCAACTTCGCCCCGACCGTCCTCACCGTGCCGGACGGTGTCGACGTACGGATGGTCGACCTGTCCAGCGAGCTGCAGATCCTGGCGTACCACGAGCAGAGAAAAGCACAGCTCCAGTCCGGCGACGCTCCCGTGGTCGCGACGGGTTCGGAGGGGGTGGCCTGATGAGCGTGCTCGTCGTGGGCCTGTCCCACAACTCGGCCCCGGTCACCGTCCTGGAGCAGGTCGCCCGTGACTCCGAGGGCACTCTCAAGCTGATCCGCGACGTCGCGGACAACGAGCACGTCGTCGAGGCAACGGTGCTCTCGACCTGCAACCGCATCGAGGTGTACGCCGAGGTCGACCGCTTCCACGGCAGTGTCGAGGCGATCTCCCGGATGATCCTCGGCCCGACCGGCGGGGTCCACGACGACTTCGTCCCGCACCTGTACGTGCACTACGACGACGGCGCGGTCTCCCATCTCTTCCACGTCGCCTCCGGGCTCGACTCGATGGTCGTCGGCGAGAGCCAGATCCTCGGGCAGGCCCGCGAAGCGCTGCGCGTCGGCCAGGAGTCCGGAACCGTCGGTCCGGCCCTGAACTCGCTGTTCCAGCAGGCACTCCGGGTCGGCAAGCGCTCGCACGCCGAGACCGACATCGATCGTGCCGGCCCGTCGCTCGTCAACGCCGCGCTCGAGCAGGCCGCGGTACACATCGCACGACCCGATGGTGCCGCCGGCCTGCGGGCCCTGGTGGTCGGTGCCGGTGCCATGGCCGGGCTCTCGGTCGCGACCCTGGTCCGGGCCGGTGCCGAGTCGATCGTCATCGCAAACCGCACTCCCGCACGCGCCACCCGCCTCGCCGACGCGTACGGCGCCCGGGCGGTCCGGCTCGCCGACGTCCAGGGCGAGCTCGCCTCGGTGGACCTGCTGATCTCGTGCACCGACTCGGTCGGGATCCTGCTGGACGCCACCTCCCTGCGCGCCGCCCGCACCAGTGGTGCGCCGCTGGCGATCATCGACCTGGCCATGCCCCGCGACGTCGATCCGGCAGTCGCCGACGAACCGGGCGTCCACCTGATCGACCTGACCACCCTGGCCGAGGAGCTCGAGAGCGCCGGTGAGCGCAGCGAGGTCGCCGACGTCCGCCGGATCGTCGGCCAGGAGCTGCAGGCCTTCCTGGCAGCCCGGCACGCCGCCGCCGTCACGCCGACCGTGGTCGCCCTGCGCACGATGGCCACCGGTGTCGTCGAGACCGAGCTCCAGCGCCTCGCCGGTCGCCTCCCGGACCTGGACGACGAAGCCCGCGCCGAGATCGAGATGACGGTGCGACGGGTCGCCGACAAGCTCCTCCACCAGCCGACCGTGCGGGTCAGGGAGCTGGCGAACGAGACCGGCGCGGTCTCCTACGCCGCTGCCCTGGCCGAGCTGTTCTCGCTCGACCCTGATGCCGTCGAGGCCGTGACCCGGGTGGAGGGCGTATGACCACCGCGCTGCGCGTAGGTACCCGCGCCTCGGCCCTGGCCCGGACCCAGTCGGGCCTGGTCGCCGAGGCCATCACCGCCGGGACCGGTCGCGAGACCACCCTGGTCACCGTCTCGACCGAGGGCGACGTGAACGCGGCGCCCCTGGCCTCGCTCGGCGGCACAGGCGTGTTCGTCAGCGCCCTGCGCGACGCGCTGCTGGCCGGGGAGGTCGACGTCGCGGTGCACTCCCTCAAGGACCTGCCGACAGCGTCGGCCGAGGGCATCACGCTGGCTGCCGTCCCGACCCGGGAGGACCCCCGCGATGTGGTCGTCGCCCGCGACGGCCTGACCCTCGGCGAGCTTCCCGTCGGCAGCCTGGTCGGCACCGGCTCGCCGCGACGCGTTGCGCAGCTCGAGGCGCTGGGCCTGGGCATCGAGCTCGTCGGCGTCCGCGGCAACGTCGACACCCGGATCGCCAAGGTGCGCTCGGGCGACCTCGACGCCGTGATCCTCGCCCGCGCCGGTCTGGCTCGGCTCGGCCGACTCGACGAGATCACCGAGGTGCTCGACCCGATCCAGGTGCTCCCGGCTCCGGGTCAGGGCGCGCTGGCGATCGAGTGCCGCGCGAGCGACACCGAGCTCGTGGACCTGCTCGCCGAGGTCCTCGACGACCCGCACACCCGGGCGGCGGTCACCTGCGAGCGGACTGTCCTGGCCGAGCTCGAGGCCGGTTGCTCGGCACCGGTCGGCGCCCTCGCAGATGTCGTCGAGGGCGAGGCGGGTGAGGAGCTCTGGATCCGCGCCGTCGCCAGCTCGCTCGACGGCGCAGTGGCCGTACGCCGTTCCGGATCCGGCCCGTTCTCGGACCCGGTGGAGGTGGGCCGCAAGCTCGCCGCCGAGATGATCGCCGACGGCGCCCATGACGTGATGACCCCCGACGTACCCAGCTCAGAAGAAGGCAAGTGACCATGACTGCACCCAGCACCGCCGCCCGCCAGACCCGATGGGTGTCCTTCGTCGGCGCCGGCCCCGGCGACCCTGAGCTCCTCACCCTGCGTGCCGTGGAGCTCCTCCGCGACGCCGAGATCGTGGTGACCGAGCTCCCCGAGCACGAGCGCCTGGTGCGGGGGGTCCTCGGCCTGCCCGAGCCGGTCGAGCCCGAGGAGGGCGAGGAGGTCGCCGAGGCGGTCACGCCCGTCCCCGGCCCGGTGTTCGTCGACGGTGGCTTCGGTGAGGACGGTCAGCCGCTGACGCACGCCGCCCGGGCCAAGGTGGTCATCCGCCAGGCGAAGACCGGTCGGCGCGTGGTCCGGTTGATGGCTGGCGATCCGTTCCTGTACGCCTCCGGTCCCGAGGAGGCGCAGGCGTGCACCAAGGCCGGCATCGGCTTCGAGGTCGTCCCCGGTGTCTCCTCGGTCAACGCGGTGCCGGCGTACGCCGGTGTTCCGCTGACCACGAAGAACCACCGCGAGGTCACGGTCGTCTCCTGCACCGGGCCGAGCATCGACTGGTCGCAGTACGTCAACCGTCCGACCCTGGTGCTGCTCTCAGCGGTGGGCAGCATCGGCGAGATCTCCCGCGAGCTGATCGCTGCCGGGCGCGCCCCCGAGACCCCGGTCGCGATGACCCGGACCGGGACCGTGACGACCCAGCGCACGCTCGTCTCGACGCTGGCCACGATCGCCGCCGACGTCCGCGCCGCCCGGATGGAGGCCCCCGCGGTCACCGTCATCGGTGAGGTCGTCGAGCTGCGCAACGAGCTGTCGTGGTTCGAGAACAAGCCGCTCTTCGGCTGGCGCGTGCTGGTGCCCCGGACCAAGGAGCAGGCCGCGTCGCTGTCCACCCGGCTGCGCAGCTTCGGCTCCGAGCCCGAGGAGGTTCCGACCATCTCGGTCGAGCCGCCGCGCAACCCGCAGCAGATGGACAAGGCCGTCCGAGGCCTGGTCGAGGGCCGCTACGAGTGGATCGCCTTCACCTCGGTCAACGCGGTTCGTGCGGTTCGCGAGAAGTTCGAGGAGTACGGCCTGGACGCGCGAGCGTTCTCGGGCCTGAAGATCGCCGCCGTCGGCGAGAAGACCGCTGCGTCGCTGGCCGACTGGGGCCTGCGCGCCGACCTGGTGCCCTCCGGCGAGCAGTCCGCACGCGGGCTGCTCGAGGACTGGCCGCCGTTCGACGAGCTGCTCGACCCGATCAACCGGGTCTTCCTGCCGCGCGCGGACATCGCGACCGAGAACCTGGTCGCCGGACTCGTCGACCTCGGCTGGGAGGTCGACGACGTGACGGCGTACCGGACCGTCCGCGCGGCTCCGCCGCCGGCGCCCACCCGCGAGGCGATCAAGTCCGGCAAGTTCGACGCGGTCGTCTTCACCTCGTCCTCGACGGTGCGCAACCTGGTCGGCATCGCCGGCAAGCCGCACGCCTCGACGATCATCGCGGTCATCGGGCCGGCCACGGCCAAGACCGCCGAGGAGCACGGGCTGCGCGTCGACGTGATGGCGCCGAACCCGTCGGTCGAGGAGCTCGCCGAGGCGCTCGCCGACTTCGGTGCCGCCCGCCGGGCTTCGCTGCTCGAGGCCGGTCAGCCGGTCACGCGGCCCTCCGAGCGTCGTCCGGCCGGACGTCGTCGCGCCAGCTCGAAGTAGGCCGTCGTCGGTTGAGGAAGTTGCGGAGCAACTGTCTCGAAACCAGGTGAGTGAGAGGATCTGCTCATGACCTACCCGGACATCCGTCCCCGACGACTGCGGCGTACGCCGGCCCTGCGCCGGCTCGTCGCCGAGTCGGGGATCGTGCCGCGGCAGCTGGTGCTGCCGCTGTTCGTCCGGGAGGGTGCCACCGACGTCACGCCGATCAGCTCGATGCCCGGTGTCGTCCAGCACACCCGCGAGACCTTGAAGAAGGTCGCCAACGAGGCGGTCGCGGCAGGGCTCGGCGGAGTGATGCTCTTCGGCATCCCCGAGCACAAGGACGCAACCGGCTCAGGCGCGATCGACCCGCACGGCATTCTCAACCTCGCGATCACCGACGTGGTCGCCGAGGTCGGTGACGAGCTGACGGTGATGTCGGACCTCTGCCTGGACGAGTTCACCGATCACGGCCACTGCGGTGTGCTCGATGCCGACGGCAACGTCGACAACGACCGCACCCTGGACATCTACGCGATGATGGCGGTCGCCCAGGCCGCGGCCGGGGTCGACCTGGTCAGCCCGAGCGGGATGATGGACGGCCAGGTCGCGATGATCCGCGGCGCCCTCGACGCTGCCGAGCACACCGACGTCGGCATCCTGGCCTACTCGGCCAAGTACGCCTCCGCGTTCTACGGGCCGTTCCGGGAAGCTGTTGACTCCTCGCTGCAGGGCGACCGGCGTACCTATCAGCAGGACCCGGCGAACCGGCTCGAGGGCGTGCGGGAAGCGCGCCTCGACGTCGCCCAGGGCGCGGACATCGTGATGGTCAAGCCGGCGCTGGGCTACCTCGATGTGCTGGCGGCCGTGAAGGCCGCGGTCGATGTCCCGGTCGCTGCCTACAACGTCTCGGGCGAGTACTCGATGGTCGAGGCAGCCGCCGCCCGCGGTTGGATCGACCGCGAGGCAGCGATCCTCGAGTCGCTGACCTCGATCCACCGGGCCGGCGCCGACATCGTGCTGACGTACTGGGCATGCGAGGCCGCTGCGCTGTTGCGGAGCTGACCGACCTCAGGTCACCGGTTCAGGTCACCGGCCGAGATCACTTGGCCAGGCCGAGCCACTGCAGGATCCCCAGCAGCGACGTCGGGAACTCCTTGGTCGCCTGGGCCGTCGTGAGGCCCTCGACCTTGGCAGCGCAGGCGGCCTTGGCCGCATCGAGGAGGTGCAACGGGTCCGGGATCGTGGCGAACTGGGTGTTGCAGAAGCCGAGCGCCTGGGTCAGCGACGCAAGCGTGTCGGTGACCGGCTTGATGATGGTGGTGACGGTGGTCGTCAGGCTGCTGGTCACCCCGGAGAGCGGATTGGCCGGCGTGGCCGGGGGTGTCGGCGTCGTGGTGCTGCCGCCCGTGCCGGTGCTGCTGCCGCCGCCGGTCGTCGTGGTGCTGGTGCCGCCGGTCGTGGTCGTGGTGTGGGTCGTGCTCGCCTTCAGCGGACGACGGTCCTTGACCGCAGTGGAGTAGCTCGGCGTGAAGACGGTGCCGCCGTAGGTGCCCGAGGGGATCGCGCTGTAGTCGCCCTGGCTGTAGGCGTCCATGATGCGCAGCACCAGGTCGACGTACGGGTGGCTGTGGTTGTAGCGGAAGACGGCTGCCTGCTGGCCGGCCCGGGTGCCGAGGTCGTCGGTGCCCGAGCAGAGGTAGACGCCGGATGCGAGCGAGGCGTCGTTGATGTCCTGGGGGTTGCGCTTGCCGTCGCCGTCGGCGTCGACCTTGACCGAGCTCCAGGTGGACGGGAGGAACTGCATCGGGCCGACCGCGCGGTCGTAGACGGGGTCCTTGTCGAGCTGGCCGCCGTCGGTGTCCGTGATCAGCTGGGTGCCGCTCTTGCCGTTCAGCTCGGGGCCGTAGATCCCCGGACGGCTCACGCCGTCGCTGCCGAGCTTGTTGCCGCCGTACTGGCCGTGGTCGGACTCGACGCGCCCGATCGCAGCGATCAGCTCCCACGGCACGTTGCACGTCGGGTCGGCGGCATCGATGATCTGGGCGGCGCGCTGGTAGGCGGACAGGGCGACCGACGGGATGCCGCTGGTCGAGGCACTCGCGACGACCGAGTCGGCGGTGCCGTCAGGAACGCTGGGCGCGATCGAGCCAGGCACGGGAACGCTCGCCGGAGCCTGGATCGCCTGCCCCGGCACGGTGGTGCCGTCAGGCAGGTTGCTCGCAGCCGGGCGGGCAGCGGTGGCGGCGGTGTCGATCCCGGCGACGCTGGCCGTCCAGGCAGCGCAGATCAGGGCCAGGGGAACGAGGGTCGCTGCCTTGCTGCGGCGGCTGGTGAGCTTGATGAGCATGCGGAAGGTCTCCTGGTTGTAAACGGTCCGATTGCGATAAATCGGACGTCACCCTTTCCAACGATTGTCGCCCAAAGGGGTCACGGTGTGCCAATTGTCTAGTTTCGACTGGACAATTGGCGGGTCTCGCAGCGATGAGACGGAGCCGGGGCGCGAACGTGTCGCGGGTTCGACGACATTCCTTATCGGAATTTCAGTGCACCGCGCACGGCAGCGGCGGGGGCGGATTCGTCGCCGTGAGGCACCGTCAGCGAGAATGCCCGGGTGTCTTCCTCATCCCTGCAGTGGTTCGATCGCGCACGCGCGGTCACCCCGGGTGGAGTGAATTCCCCGGTCCGCGCGTTTGCGGCCGTCGGCGGAACCCCACGCTTCATGCGCTCGGGCTCGGGCGCCTGGCTCACCGACGTCGACGGCGCGACGTACGTCGACCTCGTCTGCTCCTGGGGGCCGATGCTGCTGGGCCATGCGCACCCCGGTGTGCTGGCGGCGGTCGGCGATGCGATCGCGCGCGGTACGTCGTACGGGACACCCACGACGACCGAGGTCGAGCTCGCCGAGGAGATCGTCGCGCGCACCCCGGTCGAGCTCGTCCGCCTGGTCAGCTCGGGCACGGAAGCCACCATGTCGGCGATCAGGCTGGCCCGCGGCTTCACCGGGCGGGACCTGGTCGTGAAGTTCGCCGGTTGCTACCACGGCCACGTCGATTCCCTGCTGGCGCAGGCGGGCTCCGGGCTCGCCACGTTGGGGGTAAGCAGCACTCCGGGGGTGCCTGCATCGGCAGCAGCCCAGACGATCGTGCTGCCCTACAACGACCGTGCTGCGGTCGACGCGGCGTTCGCCGAGCACGGCGACTCGATCGCCTGCCTGATCACCGAGGCCTCGCCCGGCAACATGGGCGTCGTCCCGCCGCAGCCCGGGTTCAACGCCTTCCTCGCCGAGACCTGCACCAGGCACGGCGCTCTCTTCGTCTCCGACGAGGTGATGACCGGTTTCCGGGTCTCGCGCAGCGGCCAGTGGGGAACCGACGGAGCGGTCGAGGGCTGGACTCCCGACCTGATGACCTTCGGCAAGGTGATGGGTGGCGGCTTCCCGGCGGCAGCCTTCGGCGGTCGCGCCGACGTGATGGCGATGCTCTCGCCGCAGGGGCCCGTCTACCAGGCAGGCACCTTGTCGGGGAACCCGGTCGCCACTGCTGCCGGCCTGGCAACGCTGCGGTACGCCGACGAGGCGGTCTATGCCCGCGTGGACGAGGTCGCTTCGGTGATCTCGCAGGCGGCGTCGAAGGAGCTGGACGCCGCCGGCGCACCGCACCGGCTGCAGACCAACGGCAACATGTTCTCCATCTTCTTCGGCGACCTGCCGCCGGTCACCGACTACGCCACCGCCCAGACCCAGGACACCGACGCCTTCAAGGCGTTCTTCCACGCGATGCTCGACCAGGGCGTCTACCTCCCGCCGAGCGCCTTCGAAGCCTGGTTCTGCTCCTCGGCCCACAATGACCGCGCCGTCCAGCACGTGCTGGACGCCCTGCCCACGGCCGCTCGTGCTGCCGCGTCGACCGGAAGGGCCCGATGAAGACCACCGTCCACCTGCTGCGCCACGGCGAGGTCTACAACCCCGAGGGCATCCTGTACGGGCGCGCACCCGGGTTCCTGCTCTCGGATCGCGGCATGGCGATGGCCGAGCGCGTGGCCGAGCGCATCGGCGACCGCGACATCACCTACCTGGTTGCGTCACCGCTGGAACGCGCCCAGCAGACTGCCGGGCCGCTGGCGAAGGTCCGTGGCATCGACATCGTCACCGACGACCGCATCATCGAGTCCACCAACATCTTCGAGGGCAAGCCGTTCTCGGTCGGAGACGGGGTGCTGCGCCGGCCGAGCGCCTGGAAGTACCTGTGGAACCCGTTCAAGCCGTCCTGGGGCGAGCCGTACGTCGAGGTCGCCGCGCGCATGTGGGCGGCAGTGTCCGACGCACGCGTCGCGGCCGAGGGCCACGAAGCGCTGATCGTCTCCCACCAGCTGCCGATCTGGATCTGCCGGCTGCACGCGGAGAAGCGTCGCTTCCTGCACGACCCGCGTCGACGGCAGTGCACCCTGTGCAGCCTGACGTCGTTCGAGTTCGACGGCGAGACCCTGGTCTCCGTCGGGTACGCCGAGCCCGCGGGCGACATGATCCCCGAGTCCGAGCGCCGTGCCGCCTTCTCCGCGGGCACCGGTTTCGACGAGCCCGACGACCGCTGACCCATGTCGCCCGCCTCCCGTCTCCGTCGTCTGCTGCCTGTCGTGGCCCTCGCGCTGCTCGCGACCGCTGGCTGCACGACCACGGGAACCGGCGACCAGGGCTACGTCGAGGGTGACGGCGTGATCACGCTGCTCGCGCCGAACCAGCGACACGTGCCGGGCACGGTCAGCGGCACCACGTTGGAAGGCGCCAAGGTCTCCCTCGCGTCGTACGCCGGCAAGGTCGTCGTGATCAACGTCTGGGGTTCGTGGTGCCCGCCGTGTCGTTCCGAGGCGGCGGCGCTGTCGGCCGCGGCTCGCGAGCTGATGCCCCAGGGAGTGGTGTTCCTCGGGATCAACACCCGCGACACCAGCAGCGACAACGCGCTGGCCTTCCAGCGCGCACGGGGCGTGCCCTACCCCTCGATCTTCGACCCCGGCGGACGCAACCTGCTCGCGTTCGACGGCACTCTCAGCCCGAACGCGATCCCGAGCACCGTGGTGATCGATGCCCAGGGACGGGTGGCGGCCAGCATCATCGGGCAGCTGCCCTCGACCCAGACCCTGGTCGACGTCGTCGCGGACGTGAAGAAGTGACGCCCGGCGTGGTCGCCCTCGACCTGGGCACCTGGTTCCGCGACACCGCGCTCGACGGGTCGCTCCTGCTGGCCATCCCGGTCGCGCTCGTCGCCGGCCTGGTCTCGTTCTTCAGCCCCTGCGTGGTGCCGCTGCTGCCCGGCTACCTGTCCTACACCACGGGCCTCTCGGGAGCCGATCTCGAGTCGGGCAAGCGCGGCCGGATGCTGGCCGGCTCGCTGTTGTTCGTCGCGGGCTTCTCGTTCGTCTTCGTCTCCTACGGCGCCCTCTTCGGTGCCGTCGGCGACTGGCTGTTCCGCTACCAGCACCAGATCACGATCGCTCTCGGTGCCCTGACCATCCTGCTCGGGATCGCCTTCCTGGGCGCGGTTCCGTGGATGCAGCGCGACTGGCGTTTCCACCGGATCCCGACGGTCGGCCTCGCCGCAGCCCCCATGCTCGGCGTCCTGTTCGGTCTCGGCTGGACCCCGTGCATCGGCCCGACCCTCGGCGCGATCACCAGCCTCGCGTTCAACGAGGCGAGCGCGGGCCGCGGCGCGCTGCTGAGCTTCGTCTACTGCCTCGGTCTCGGACTGCCGTTCATCGCCGCTGCGCTCGCCTATCGCCGGATGCTCGGCACCATCGGCTGGGTCCGTCGGCACCAGGCCTGGGTGACCCGCATCGGCGGTGTCATGTTGATGGTGGTCGGAGTGCTGCTGGTCACCGGGTGGTGGGACCACCTGGTCGGCGACCTGCGGTCCGTGGTGTTCCCCGGCTTCACGGCGGGCATCTGATGAGCGAACCGGGGTTCTCCCACGACCGCGACGTCGAGACCGGTGTGGCGCCGCTGGCTCCCCGCGAGTTCCTGCGGTGGACGTGGCGCCAGCTCACCTCGATGAGGACCGCGCTGATCCTGCTCTTCCTGCTCGCCCTGGGAGCCGTTCCGGGCTCGGTGATCCCGCAGGACGCGGTCGACGCCCTCAAGTCCGCCCAGTGGCGTGAGGCGCACCCGTCGCTGACCCCGATCTGGGAGAAGCTCGGGCTGTTCCACGTCTACAGCTCGGTCTGGTTCACGGCGATCTACATCCTGCTGATGGTCTCGCTGGTGGGCTGCATCCTGCCGCGCACGCGGGTCTACTTCAAGGCGATGCGCGCCCGTCCGCCGCGCACGCCCCGCAACCTCACCCGGTTGCCGGAGTACCGCACGTTCACGACCGACCAGGAGCCTGACGTGGTGCTGGCGCGTGCTCGCGCCGCGTTGTCGGGTTACCGCATCGACGACCACGACGGATCGCTGGCTGCCGAGCGCGGATACCTCCGCGAGGCCGGCAACCTGGTCTTCCACATCTCGGTGCTGATCGTGCTGGTCGGCTTCGCCACCGGCTCGCTCTTCGGCTACAAGGGCGGCGTGATCGTGGTGACCGGCGGCCAGTTCGCCAACGTCGCCAGCCAGTACGACGAGTTCGCGCCGGGTTCGCTGTTCAACATCAAGAACCTCGCGCCCTTCTCGTTCAAGATCACCGACTTCGACGTCACGTTCATCACCCAGGGCCGCGAGGCCGGGATGGCCCAGGACTTCTCCGCAGGTGTCGACTACCGGACCGGGGTCGACGGAGCGCTGCGGCACACCCGGATCGCGGTCAACCACCCGCTCTCGATCGACGGGGCGAAGGTCTATCTGATCGGCCACGGCTACGCCCCGAACGTGACCGTGCGCGACGCTGACGGCACGATCGCCTACTCCGGCCCGGTCGTCTTCACCCCCGAGGACGCGACGTTCCGGTCCACCGGGGTCATCAAGGTGCCGGACGCCAGGCCCAGCCAGCTCGGCTTCCGCGGCGAGTTCTATCCGACGTACGCGTTCACGATGGCGACCGGTCCTTTCTCGGCTTTCCCCGACGATAAGAACCCGGCGCTGTCGATGCTCGTGTACGCCGGCAACCTCGGCATGGACAGCGGGATCCCGCAGTCGGTCTACGCCCTGGACATGAAGGGCCTCAAGCCCGTCCGCAAGGACAACAAGGCGATGCGCGTCGACCTCACTCTGGGCCAGACCGTGACGCTGCCCAACGGCCTCGGCTCGGTCACCTTCGACGGGGTCAGCCGGTTCGTGAAGCTACAGGTCTCGCACAACCCGAGCGGCTGGGTCGCGCTGCTCGGCATGATCATGGCCCTGATCGGCCTGCTCGGTTCGCTGTTCATCAAGCCCCGTCGGGTCTGGGTCGCCGTACGCCGTGAGGGCGGGCGTACCCTCGTCGACGTGGCTGGGCTCGATCGCTCGTCCGGAGGCACCCTGCCGGAGCAGATCGACGCCCTTGCTGCACATCTGGAGGAGAACGAGGCATGAGTCACAGCCACTTCGAGCTTGTGAGCAACCAGGCCATCGCGGTCTGCGGGACGTTCTACTTCCTGGCTCTGCTCGCCCACCTGGCCGAGTGGGCCCTGGGTCGCACCGTCCCCCTCGATGCCGTCAGCGCGACGACGTTCAGCGAGGCCGTGGCCGGTGGTGGAACCGACACCCTGGTCGCCGTCGAGGAATCGACCGAGCGGATGGAGCGCTGGGGTCGCATCGGGGTGATCCTGACCGTCGTCGCCGCAGGGATGCAGTTCGTCGCGGTGGCCTCGCGAGGCCTGGCCGCGGACCCGATCCGGGTGCCCTGGGGCAACATGTACGAGTTCACGATGACCGGGACCCTGGTCGTGACGCTGGTGTACCTCGGCCTCTACCGCAAGTACAAGCTGTCCTGGCTCTCACCGGTCGTGACCGGCTTCGTGCTGATCACCCTGATGGCCGACGTCCTGCTGCTGTACACGCCGGTCGTCCCGCTGCGCGACGCGCTGCAGTCACCCTGGCTCATCATCCACGTGGTGGCGGCGATCACCGCGACGGGTGCGTTCACGATCGGCGGGATGGCCTCGATCCTGTACCTGGTCAAGGAGCGCTGGCTCGAGCGCCAGGCTGCCGGCAAGGAAACGTCGGCCAAGGCCGGCTACCTGGCCCGGCTCCCCGGCCTGGTCGAGCTCGACCGGCTTGCCTACCGCACGCATGCCTTCGCGTTCCCCGTGTGGACCTTCGCGGCGCTGATCGCCGGGCCGATCTGGGCCCAGTCGGCCTGGGGCCGCTACTGGGGCTGGGACCCCAAGGAGGTCTGGGCGTTCATCACGTGGGTGGTGTACGCCGCCTACCTGCACGCTCGCGCGACCGCCGGCTGGAAGGGCCGGGCCGCCGCCATCATCGCGCTGATCGGGCTGGCCACCCTGTGGTTCAACTTCATCGGGATCAACTTCTTCTTCGGCAGCGGCTCGATGCACAGCTACGCGTAGTCGAACCCGTCGCGCCGTCAGACGATCGTGGCGAGCGCCTTCTCGATGTCACCGGCGATGCTCTCGGGCGACGTGGTCGGGGCGTATCGCTCGATCACGGTGCCGTCGCGCCCGATCAGGAACTTCGTGAAGTTCCACTTGATCATGCTGAGCATGCCGCCCTGCTCGCTCTTGAGCCACTTGTAGAGCGGGTGCGTGTCCTTGCCGTTGACATCGATCTTCTCGAACATCGGGAACGTGACGCCGTAGTTCTTGGTGCAGAACTCGCCGATCTCGTCGCTGGTCCCGGGGTCCTGCGAGGCGAACTGGTTGCACGGGAAGCCGAGCACCACGAGGCCCTCGGCGACGTACTTCTCGTAGAGGGTCTCGAGGCCCTCGAACTGCGGGGTGAGACCGCACTTGGACGCCGTGTTCACGACCAGGACCACCTTGCCGGCGTACGCGGCGAGGTCCTGCTCCTGCCCGGACAGGGTGTTGGCACTGAAGTCACTCAGGGTGGTCATGGGTCTCCTGGGAGGTGGGTGGGTCGCCCCGGTGGCGACGCCGCTCGAGGTCGAGGCCGTGGAGGAACGCCTCGTCGTCGTCCGGACCCATCGGGCCTGGTGGAAGAGGACGGGCCGGCCCGGATGCGCCTCCCGAGTTCCTGCGATCGATCGCCCAGAACACGCCGTACAGCATCGCGGCGAGGAGCAGCAGGAAGAAGACGAACCGGATCACCCTGTCAGCGTAGTTCCTGCCCGGTCATATCCTTGGCCGGGTGAAGTACTTCCTGATCTACACCGGTCTGCGCATCGCGCTGTTCCTCGCGACCTGGGCGGTGGTCCTCGGCATCGCCGTGGTCCTCTTCGGCACCGGGACCCAGGTCGGGCTGTGGTCGTTCGTCGCGTCGGTGGTGATCTCCTCCGCACTGTCGTTGAAGGTCCTCGCGGCACCACGGGAGCGGTTCGCCCGCAGCGTCGAGGAGCGTGCGGCGCGCGCTGCCGCCCGTTTCGAGGAGATCAAGACGCGCGAAGACCGGGACTGAGCATGGAGGCGACCGACGACGGCTGCTGCCGCAGTGCTGCCACCGAGGTCGGGCGCGGCTGGCTGAACGAGGCCGTACGTCGGGTCGAGGCCGACGCGAACCGCTCCGCGGACACGCACCTGCACGTCTTTCCGCTGCCTCCCGCGTGGGGGATCGACCTGTACCTCAAGGACGAGTCGGTGCACCCGACCGGGTCGCTCAAGCACCGGCTGGCCCGCTCGCTGTTCCTCTACGCGTTGTGCAACGGGTGGATCAGCGAGGGGTCGACGATCACCGAGGCATCCTCCGGCTCGACCGCCGTCTCGGAGGCCTACTTCGCGCGGCTGCTCGGGCTGCCGTTCGTCGCGGTCATGCCGGCCACCACCTCACCCGAGAAGATCGCGCTCATCGAGTTCCACGGCGGGCGGTGCCACCTGGTCGAGGACGCGAGCACCATGTACGACGAGGCGCGGCGGCTGGCGGCCGAGAGCGGTGGGCACTACCTCGACCAATTCACCTACGCCGAGCGCGCGACCGACTGGCGGGGCAACAACAACATCGCCGAGTCGATCTTCGAGCAGCTCTCCGCCGAACGCCACCCGATCCCGGCCTGGGTGGTCGTCGGGGCCGGAACGGGCGGGACATCGGCGACCATCGGTCGCTACGTGCGCTACCAGCGCCACGACACCCGGGTCTGCGTCGTCGACCCCGAGAACTCGGCGTTCTTCGAGGGCTGGGTCACCGGCGACCCGTCGTACGAGACCGGCATCGGATCGCGGATCGAGGGGATCGGCCGGCCGCGCGTCGAAGCGTCGTTCCTGCCGTCCGTGGTCGATGCGATGGTCTCGGTCCCGGACGCAGCCTCGATCGCAGCGATGCGCTGGACGTCGCGGACCACCGGCCGGTCGGTGGGCGGCTCCACCGGTACGTCGATGTGGGGTGCCCTACGACTGGTCGCCCAGATGCATGCGGCCGGGGAAACGGGCTCGGTCGTCACCCTGCTCTGCGACGGCGGTGAGCGGTACGCGCACACCTACGACAGCGACTCGTGGCTGGCCGAGCACGACCTGGACATCGCGCCGTACACGGCGACGCTGGAGAAGTTCTACGACACCGGCGAGTGGGTCGAGCCGACGCGTTAGCGTCCGATCCACAGTCCGGCGAAGATGCCCACGGCGTAGAGCAGCTCGCCGACTCCGGTCAGCTGCAGGACCGGGATGAGCGCCTTGCCCTTCGCGCCGGTGACCACGGTGCGGGTCGCGACTGCGAGCGGGACCGCGCAGATCAGGCCGAGGCAGGCCCACGGCGTGGTGGCGATCGCGATCCGGGCGATCGCGACCGCCGAGATCACGACCAGGATCGCGTAGAACCGGCGGGTCCAGGCGTCGCCGAGCTTGACCGCGAGGGTCCGCTTGCCGGACCCGGTGTCGGTCGGGATGTCGCGCAGGTTGTTGGCGACCAGGATCGCGCAGGCCAGAGCGCCGATGCCGGTGGCCACCCACCAGGAGTAGCCCGGCAGGTCCTGGAGCTGGACGTAGACGGTGCCGAGCACGGCGACGAGCCCGAAGAACACGAACACCATCACTTCGCCCAGGCCGAGGTACCCGTACGGGTGCTTGCCGCCGGTGTAGAACCAGGCCGCGGCAATGCTGAGCGCGCCGACCAGCACGAGCCACCACGACGTGCTGACGGCGAGCGCGAGGCCGAGCACGGCAGCGGCGCCGAACGCGGTGAAGGCGGCGGCTTTCACGGCCTCGGGCCGGGCCAGTCCCGAGCCGACCAGGCGCAGCGGGCCGACCCGGTCGTCGTCGGTGCCGCGGATGCCGTCGGAGTAGTCGTTGGCGTAGTTCACGCCGACCTGGAGCAGCAGCGAGACCGCAAGCGCCAGTAGCGCCCGCCACCAGCAGAAGCCGAACTCGTGCAGGGCGACGCCGCTGCCGGCCAGGACGGGCGCGATCGCCGCCGGGAGGGTGCGCGGGCGGGCGCCTTCGATCCACTGCGCTGCGGTAGCCATGGCGACGATCCTCTCAGGGGCGTGCATCGCTAGATTCACGGGTGTGAGCAGTCTGTGGCCCGTGTCCGGTGACGCCGCCGGGATCCTCGCGCTCCTGCGCGAGTGGGACGCCGCCGAGGACCCGCGGCCACTGGTGATCGAGACGTCCGGATCAACCGGGCAGCCGAAGCGGGTCATGCTGTCGCGCGAGGCGATGCGAGTCTCCGCGGACGCGACCCATCTCCGACTGGGTGGACCTGGCCAGTGGGCGCTGAACCTGCCTCCGACCTACGTCGCAGGCGTCCAGGTCCTTTTCCGCACCGTGCGTGCCGGTGCGGCCAGTCGTCGCTATTACTCGGCCGTGCCGACTCAATTGGTACGCCTCCTGCGCCACGACGACGAGGTCGAGAAGCTCCGGGCGTTTGACGCCGTGCTGATCGGTGGCGCCAGCCTCCGGGCCGAGGTCCGGCGTGAGGCCGAGCGCCGGGGCGTGCGCATCGTCCAGACGTACGGCATGTCAGAAACCTGTGGCGGCTGTGTGTACGACGGCGAGCCCCTGGACGGCGTCGAGGTGCGCATCGAGGACGATCAGGTCTTGGTCAGGGGGCCGGTGCTGTTCGACGGCTACGAAGGTGAGCCGGAGCGAACGGCGGCAGCGTTCGCCGACGGCTGGCTCGTGACCAGCGATCTCGGCCACTGGGCCGAGGACGGGAGGCTGCGGATCGACGGCCGGGCCGACGACGTCATCATCAGTGGTGGCGTGAAGGTGCCGGCCCAGTCGGTCGCCGACGCGATCAGTCGGGACCTCAAGGGAACCCCGGTCGCCGTGGTCGGCGTTGAAGACCCGGAGTGGGGTGAGCGCGTCGTTGCCGTGGTCGAGGTCATCGGCTCGCGCTCGTCCGTGTCGCTCGACTACCTCCGCAACCTGATCGAACCGCGCGCCTGGGCGCCGCGCCAACTAGTGATGGTCCAGCAACTGCCGCTGCTGCCCAACGGCAAACCGGACCGCGTCGCCATCAAGAAACTGGCCGCCGATGCGTGAGCTGCACGTCTACTCGATCCCGCTGACCACCCGCTTCCGGGGGATCGACGTCCGTGAAGGCCTGCTCCTGCGCGGCGAGGCGGGCTGGGGCGAGTTCAGCCCGTTCCTCGAGTACGACGACGAGACCTGCCTGCCGTGGCTGGCCGCGGCCCGCGAGGCCGCCGATCTTGGCTGGCCGGCACCGCAACGGACCAGGATCCCCGTCAACGTCACGGTGCCAGCCTGCGACCCCGAGCGGGCGCGGCAGATCGTGCTGGCCTCCAACGGGTGCCGGACCGCGAAGGTCAAGGTCGCCGAGCCGGGCCAGTCTGTCGGCGATGACCAGGCACGGCTCGAGGCCGTCCGCGAAGTCCTGGGTCCGGACGGACTCATCCGGATCGACGCCAACGGTGGCTGGTCGGCTGACGACGCTGTCCTCCGCATCCCGTTGCTGGACCGGGCCTCGGGTGGTCTCGAGTACGTCGAACAACCGTGCGCGGCGGTCGAGGACCTGGCCCTGGTCCGCCGCAGGGTCGGGGTGCCGATCGCGGCCGACGAGTCAATCCGCCGGGCCGAGGATCCCTACCGGGTCCGTGACCTGGAGGCCGCCGACATCGCGGTCCTCAAGGTCCAACCGCTCGGCGGGGTCCGGGCCTGCCTGCGGATCGCGGAGGACATCGGCCTGCCGGTCGTGGTCAGCAGCGCGCTGGAGACCAGCGTCGGCATCGCGGCCGGCGTCGCGCTGGCCGCCGCGCTGCCGGAGCTGGACCACGCCTGCGGCCTGGCCACGGTCCAACTCCTCGCGAGCGACGTGGTGGCGGAGTCGTTGCTGCCGATCGACGGGTACCTGGCTGTCGGACCACCGGTGGTGGAGGTGCTCAAGGCCGCCGCGGGTCCGGACCGCACCGCCCACTGGCAGGCACGCTTCGCCTCGGTGAGTGCCCTGGGTCGCGACCTGGGGGAGGATCAGTCCTCGTGACCCCTGCCACCGAGCTTGCCCGCGGCTGCGTCGAAGCGCTGATCGCCGCCGGGATGCGGCACGCCGTCGTGGCGCCGGGTTCCCGAAACGCACCGCTGTCGCTGGCACTGGTCGATGCCGCAGCGGCAGGCGCGATCTCGTTGCACACCCGGATCGACGAGCGGACCGGGGCGTTCCTCGCCCTCGGGATCGCCAAGACCTCGCGCGTCCCGGTGGCGGTCGTGACGACCTCGGGCACCGCTGCGGCGAACGTGCACCCGGCGGTCATGGAGGCCGCGCATGCCGGGATCCCGCTGGTCGCGATCACCGCGGACCGTCCGGCGCGACTGCGCGGCACGCTCGCGAACCAGACCACCGACCAGGTCGGGATCTTCGGTACCGCGGTGACCTCGTCGGCCGACGTGACCCGGGTCGAGGACCTGGTTGCCGGGCTGACCGGCCTGGACGCCGGCCCGGTGCACCTCAACCTGCAGTTCGACGATCCGCTGTTGCCCGAGGACGCCTGGGTGCCGGGGACGTCAGCGCCCGAGCGGGCGCCCTGGGTCCGCGGGACGCCGTACCGGCTGGAGCACGGCCCGGCCACCGTCGTGGTTGCCGGCGACGACACCGGTCCGGGCCCGCGGGTGCTGGCCGAATCCGCCGGCTGGCCGCTGCTCGCCGAGCCGACCAGCGGAGCTCGCAACGGGCCGAACGTGATCCGGACCTACCGGCTGCTGCTCGGAACGGAGCTGGGCCGCCGGATCGAGCGCGTGGTCATCGCCGGTGTGCCCACGCTCTCCCGTCCGGTCCAGCAGCTCCTCGCCCGCGAGGGCATCGAGGTCGTCTCGCGACGGGCCCGCGGACGGTGGGCGGACCGGCCGCACCCGGTCTCGTTCGAGTACGACGGCCCGTTCGAGGTCGACGCGGCCGGCGATCCAGCGTGGCTCGACGAGTGGCGCGGTGCCGACCGCGACCTCTCGGCGCGCATCGATGCCCTGGTGGCCGCCGAGACCGGCCTGACGCCGTACGAGGTGGCCGTCGAGGTGCATCGCGCGGTCCCGGCCGGGGGGTTGCTGCACGTGGGCGCCAGCAACCCGATCCGCGACCTCGACCTGATGGCCGGTGCGTACCCGGTGGGGGAACGACGGCTGATCATCGCGAACCGCGGACTCGCGGGGATCGACGGGACCCTGTCGACCGCGATCGGCGCCCGGATCGGCAGGCCGCACACCACGCGGGCGATCGCGTACGTCGGCGACGTCACGTTCCTGCACGACCTGACCGGTCTGGTCGTGGGCCCGGTCGAGGAACGTCCGGACCTGACGATCGTGGTCGTCAACGACGACGGTGGCTCGATCTTCGCCACCCTCGAACAGGGGGCGTCGCAGTACGCCGCTGCCTTCGAGAAGGCCTTCGGCACGCCGCACGGCGCCGACCTCGCCTCGCTGTGCACCGCCCTGCGCGTTCCGCACTGGCGAGTCACCGATCGGGCCGAGCTCGCGCACGCGCTGGCCACCCCGAACGGCGGGATCGAAGTCGTCGAGGTGCCGGTGCGCCGTGACAACCGCCGGGAACTCGACGCGCAGATCCGCGCGCTGGCCCGATAATCGACCCGTGATCCTCGCTGCGCTCGTCAACGGGTTCTCGGCCACTCGGCCTCGAGCAAGCTCGGGCACTCGATCGTCGTCGCTGCGCTCCTCGACGCTCATCGCTACGCCGGCAACGAGCAAGCTCGAGCGGCTCCGCTCCCTCGCGTAGCCTCGACCCGTGGACCTCGTCGTCACCCTTGTTGCCCTGGTTGCCGCCGTCCTCGCGACGACCGCGGTCTGCCGCCGCTTCGACCTCTCCGCGCCGCTGGTGCTGATCGTGGTCGGCATCATCGGGTCCTACCTGCCGTTCGTACCCGAGCTGCAGCTGCGACCGGACGTCGTCCTGCTCGGGCTCCTCCCGCCGCTGCTGTACGCCACGACGTTGCAGGCCTCGCTCGTCGACTTCAATGCCAACCGGCGCTCCATCCTGCTGCTCTCGGTAGGACTGGTGGCGTTCACGACGGCTGGGGTTGCGGTCCTGGTGCACGGGTTGCTGCCGGGCGTCGGCTGGAAGGGCGCCTTCGCCATCGGCGCCGTCGTGGCGCCGCCGGACGCCATCGCCGCCACGGGCATCGGTCGGCGCATCGGCCTGCCGCGACGGATCGTGACGATCCTCGAGGGCGAGTCACTGCTCAACGACGCCACCGCGCTGGTCGCCCTGAACACCGCGCTGGGCGCCACGGTCGTGTGGTACCTGGTGGCCCGCGACTTCGCGCTCGCGGCGGGTGGCGGGATCCTGGTCGGTCTGGCGTTCTTCGTCGGCATCGGCTTCATCCGCAAGCACGTCACCGATCCGGTCTTCGACAGTGCGCTGTCGTTCGTGACCCCGTTTGCTGCGTACATCGCTGCCGAGGAGATCCACGCCTCCGGTGTCCTGGCCGTCGTGGTCGCAGGCCTGCTGCTCGGCCACAAGTCCCCGATCCTGCAGACCGCACAGTCGCGGATCGCCGAACGGATGAACTGGCGCAGCATCGCCTTCCTGCTCGAGGGCTCGGTCTTCCTGCTGATCGGGCTCCAGGCGCGCTCGATCATCGCGGCCGCCGGACACGACAGCCTGGGCGCGGGCAGGATCGTCGCGATCTGCGGTCTGACGCTGGTGGCGGTGATCGTGCTGCGGGTGCTCTGGGTCTTCGTCGCCCGGTACCTGATCGTGCGACCAGGGCCGGACGGCCAGACCGGCCAGAAGCCGCCGTGGACCTACACCCTGCTGCTCGGCTGGGCCGGCATGCGCGGCGTCGTCACGCTCGCGGCGGCCTTCATCATCCCGACCTCGATGCCGCACCGGGAGGTCCTGCTGCTGATCGCGTTCACCGTCACCGCCGGGACCCTGTTCCTGCAGGGGATGTCGCTGCCGTGGCTCGCGCGCCGGCTCCGGGTGCCCTCGCCGGACCCGACGGCCGACGCCCTCGCCAGGGCGAACCTGCTCCACCAGGCCTCGGTGGCCGGACTGGCCGAGCTCGAGCAGCTGGAGGAGGAGGACCCGCACGCGGTCTTCGAGACGTTGCGCGACCGCGTCCAGCGCCGCGACTACGCCGCTTGGGAGCGCGTCGGAGCGGCCGAGGCCGAGACCCCGAGCGAGATCTACGGCCGGCGTCGGCTGGTGATGATCGAGGCCGAGCGCAAGCGTGTCCTGGAGCTCCGGTCCACCGGCACCATCGCCCACGAGGTGGTCGAGGAGGTCCTGGCCATGCTCGACATCGAGGAGTCGATGCTCGACTACAGCGAACGGGAGCGCGAGCGCGTCAAGGCCGCAAGCACCCCGATCGCCTTCGAGGGCGGCTGCGAGGACCTCCAGCTCGTTCGTCCGCCGGTCGAGCCCGACACACCGGGCGAGTGCGGCGACTGCCTGCGCGAGGGGACCGCCTGGGTGCACTTGCGGATGTGCGTGGTCTGCGGGCACGTCGCCTGCTGCGACTCCTCACCCCGTCGGCACGCGACCGCGCACTTCGGTCAGACCGATCACGAGGTGATGCGGTCCGCCGAGCCGGGGGAGACCTGGCGCTGGTGCTTCGTCCACGAGCTGACCGGTTAGAAGAGCGGCCGCAACGCAAGGGCGGCGATCACGACCGCGGCAAGGATGCCCGTCGTACGACGTCCGCGGGGACCGGAGATCCAGTGCCCGAGGCCCGACCCGAGACTCGCGACGAGCACCTGCCAGCTCGCGCTCGCGGCGAACGCGGCAGCGATGAAGACGGCTCCCTGGGAGAGTCCGTGCAGGTGGACGCTGCCGCCGAGGACGATCGCGGCGAAGTAGACGACGGTGGCCGGGTTCACCGCGGTGATCGCGACGAACGTCGCCCAGGCCCGCAGCGGGGTCCAGGTGCGCCCAGCTCCGTCGTCCCGGCCGGGCGCGGGGCGCAGGGCGTGCAGGAGGGTCAGCCCGGCGATGAGCAGAAGCACCGCCACCGCGATGCCCTGCAACACGGATTCGACAGGTTTCAGCGCGTGCGCGACCGCCCTGCCGGCGATCACGGCGACCGCGGCGTACAGGCCGTCGACGCATGCGACCCCGAGCCCGGCCGCAGCGCCGACCGTCCAGGACGTCCGTGCGCTCAGGGTGACGATCAACGCTGCCACCGCACCAACGGGCACGGCGATCGCGTAGCCGGTCACCAGGCCGGAGAGCAGGACGTCGAGCATCGGGCGATCCTGTCGGTCGGCAAGCGCCCGGGGCAACGGGGTTATTCGAAGGTGTAGTCCTCCAGCGGGAACGACTCGACGGCACGCCGGGCGCTCGCCGAGGACGTCGGTCGCAGCAGCACCGCGTCGCCCTCGTTGGTGTAGTAGTAGCTGCGTGCTGTCGCGCACGAGCCCTGGAGGAAGACGGTGTCGTCCATCCGCTCGAGCATGTGCTGGAGGAACTCGGCATCCGCCTTCGCGGTGACCTCGAACGTCCGGGCGTCCCAGTCGGCCATGGCTGCGAAGAGTCGCTCGAGGTGCCGCATCTGCACCTCGATGGTCATGAAGTAGCTCAGGCCCGAGTACGAGTACGGCGAGTTCAGGCTGATGAAGTTCGGGAAGCCGGGGATGCTGACGCCTTCGAACGCGTGGTACCCGCTCTGCCGCCAGGACTTGCCGAGGTCGCGCCCCTCGCGACCGATGATCTCGAACGCCGGGAAGTTGCTGTCCCACAGGTTGAAGCCGGTGGCGAGCACGAGCACGTCGACCGAGGTCTCGCTACCGTCGGCGGTGACGATCCCGGTCGGGGTGATCCGTGAGATCGGGGTGGTCTCCAGGCTCACGTGCTCGGCGTTGAAGGTCGGGTAGTAGTCGTTGGAGAACGTGGGCCGCTTGCAGCCGAAGCTGTAGTCGGGGGTGAGCTTGCGCCGGATCTCCGGGTCCTTGACCTGCCGACGCAGGTGAGCCTTGGCCAGCGCCGCTGCGCCGTTGTTGAGGAACCTGGCCTGCTTGTAGTGCAGGACCGCGGTGACCATCATGCCCTCGAGCCAGGCGCTGTTCGCGGCGCGCGCGACCCGCTGGGTCCACGGCTGCAGGGCGAACAACGCCTGCACCGGCTTCGGGATTCTGAAGTCGTTCTTCGGCGTCACCCAGATCGGCGTGCGCTGGAAGACCGTCAGCGCGGAGGCCTTCTTCGCCAGCTGCGGGATCAGTTGGACGGCGGTCGCGCCGGTCCCGATCACGGCGACCTGCTTGCCCGCCAGGTCGATGGTGTCGTCCCACTTCGCGGTGTGGATCACCGTGCCGGCGAAGTCGTCGACACCGTCGATGTCGGGAAGCCTCGGCTGGGACAGGAAGCCGGTCGCCGTCATCAGGAAGCGCGCGGTGCGCACCGTCGTCACGCCCTTGCCCGGGCCGTCGACCGGGCTGGTGGTGACCACCCAGTGCTGCTCGTCCTCGTCCCAGCGCGCGCCCTCGGCGCTCACGCCGAACACCATGTGCCGGCGCAGGTCGTACTTGTCGGCGACGTGCTCGGCGTACTTCTTGAGCTCGGAGCCGCGCGCGAACCAGTTCTGCCAGCCGGGGTTGGGCTCGAAGGAGTAGGAGTAGGTGACGCTCGCGATGTCGACGGCGAGACCGGGGTAGTGGTTGACGTGCCAGGTGCCGCCGAGGTCGTCCTCGCGCTCGACGATCAACAGGTCGTCGTAGCCCAGGCGCCGCAGGCTGATCGCCGCACCCATGCCGCCGAAACCTGCTCCGATGATGATCACGTCGTGGTCGGTCATGGCCCAGCCCTTCTTGAACGAAGTTCAATAGCGACCACGACCCTAGTCTTATGCCATGCGGATCATCAAGCACGGGCATGCCTGCGTGAGACTCGAGACCGGCTCGAACGCGGTCGTCATCGACCCGGGAATGTTCACCGAGCGCGACGCCGTCGACGGAGCCACCGCGGTTCTGATCACCCACGAGCACCCCGACCACTGGACTCCGGACCAGCTGGAGGCCACCCGCGCGCCGATCTTCACGATCGCCGCCGTCGCCGACCAGATCCGGGCGGCCTCGCCCGAGATCGCGGAGCGGGTCACGGTCGTCGCGCCGGGGGACCGGTTCGTGATCGGGTCGGGCGACGACGGCGTGCCGGTCACCGTGGTCGGGGCCAAGCACGCGGTCATCCACCCTGAGCTGCCGCATGTCGACAACAGCGGCTACCTGGTCGAGGTCGAGGGTCGGACGGTCTTCCACCCGGGCGATGCGCTGACGTCGCTGCCATCGGCTCCCGATCTGCTGCTCCTGCCGGTCAGCGCGCCCTGGCTGCGCATTGCCGAGTGCATCGACTACGCCCGGGACATGGGCGCAGCCCGGTCCCTGGCCATCCATGACGCGGTCTACAGCGAGGCCGGTCTCGGGATCGTCGACGGCCACCTGGCCCGGTTCCTGGCTCCTCGCGACCAGCAGTACGTGCGCCTGGCTGCCGGGGCCGAGCTCGACCTGTGACGAATCAGGTATGCAATCTCTCTAAAGGCGAGTAACCTACTCGACATTATGAACCTCTCGGTCTCCCTGTTCTCGCGCACGCACGTGGATCTGATGCGCGTGGTGAGCGCTTCCTGTCGTTGAACACTCCTGCAGCGAGGCGCCGACCCGGCTGCCCGCTGCTCCGTCATCCCCCCATCTTCACGACACAGGAGCAGTTCCATGACCCTCGAATTCCGCAAGATCACTGCCAACATCGGCGCCCGCGTCCGCGGTGTCGACCCGACCTCCGAGCTCAGCGACGACACCGTGGCTGTCCTTCGTTCGGCCCTGGCCGAGCACAAGGCGCTGGTCTTCGACAGTTCCGACCTCGACACCGCCGGCCAGGAGCGCTTCGCGTCCCGCTTCGGACGACTGACCACTGCCCACCCGACGGTGCCCGGCGGCGAGACGCCGCACGTGCTCGACGTCGACGCCGGGATCAGCAAGGCCAACGAATGGCACACCGACGTCACCTTCGTCGTCACGCCGCCGGCGATCAGCACCTTGCGCAGCATCGTGGTCCCGCCGTACGGCGGCGAGACGCTGGTCGCCAGCAGCGCGGCTGCCTATCGCAGCCTGCCCGACCCGCTCCGGGCCTGGGCCGACACGCTGTGGGCGGTGCACACGAACGTGTACGACTACGCCGAGCCGCGCTCGGACTCGCAGTCGAATTACCGCGAGGTCTTCGAATCGACCAGGTACGAGACGGTCCACCCGGTGGTCCGGGTCCACCCCGAAACAGGGGAACGCGGGCTGTTCATCGGTGGCTTCGTCCGCAGCATCGTCGGGCTCTCGGCCACCGAGTCGCGTGACGTCCTCCGACTGCTGCAGGCCCACGTCACCCGGCCGGAGAACATCCTGCGCTGGAGCTGGGAGCCCGGCCAGCTGCTCGTGTTCGACAACCGGATCACCCAGCACTACGCGATCGACAACTACGACGACCAGCCGCGCAGGCTCAGCCGGATCACGGTCGCCGGCGACATCCCGGTCTCGGTCACCGGCGAACGCAGTCGGGCGCTGACCGGTGACTCCTCGCACTACTCGGCCATCCCGGCGGAGGTAGCCGCATGACGCGTCAAGGCGCGAGCAGGGCCCGTTCGAGCGTGCGCGGACGGCGTCCGGTCACGGTGCGCACGTCGTCGGTGAGCCGTGCGCACTCGCCGTCCCGGATGGCGGTGTACGTGCTCACCCAGGCATCGAGCTGCCACTGTTCGGCGTCGTACGCCGCGGGCCGGGACGCGTAGGCCTGCTCGGTGGTCTCGTCCTCGAAGCGCAGGTCCCGGCCGAGGACGGAACCTGCGCGAGTCGCAACCTCGGTCATCGTCAGCGCTTCCGGGCCGCTCAGCTCGTAGCTCACGCCGGCGTGATCGGCAGGCGATCGCAGGACTTCTGCCGCCACCGCAGCGACGTCGGCGCGCGCGACGGCGGCGACGCGACCGTCACCGGCCGGTCCCCGGATCACGCCGTTCTGGTCGGCGAAGAGCGGCAGCACGTCGAGGTAGAAGTTGTCGCGCAGGATCGTGTGGGCCATCCCGGACTCGAGGATGGCCTGCTCGGCGTCGTGGTGGTCGCGCCCGAGGGTGAACAGGGCGTCGGGGGAGGCCCCCGCGAACGACGTGTAGACGAGGTGCCCGACGCCGGCCGCTTCGGCGGCCGCGATGAAGGTACGGTGCTCCGCGCGCCGGTTCGGGCTCTCGGAGGCCGACACCATGAACAGCACATCGATCCCGGTGAGCGCCGCCACGGACGCGGCTCGATCGTCGTACGCCGCCTGCACGACGATGCTGCCCGCGATCGACGGCGCGCGCGACGGGTCGCGGACGACGAGTCGTGGTTCGAGGTCGGCCAGCAGCCGGGCGACCTGTCCGCCGAGGTGTCCGGTGCTGCCGGTGACGGCTGTCGCCGCCGCCTTCCGGTCAGCCACTCGCGAGCGAGTCCCGGACCGGGACGAATTTGGCCTGGGCCTCGGCCAGCTCGGCCTCCGGATCGGAGCCGGCCACGATCCCGCAGCCGGCGAAGAGCCGGACCCTGCCAGTTCCGTTCAGCTGGTTGTCGAGGGCTGCCGAGCGCAGCGCGATCCCGAACTCGCCGTCGCCGTGGGCGTTCATCCAGCCGACCGGTCCGGCGTACCGGCCCCGGTCCATGCCCTCGATCTCGGCGATCATCTCGACCGCGAGCTTGGTCGGCGTCCCGCCCACCGCGGCTGAGGGATGCAGTGCGGCGGCCAGCTCGAGGGCACTGGCGCCGCTGTCGTGGGCCACGCCGGCGACATCGGTGGCCAGGTGCATCACGTTCGGAAGGTGCAGCACGAACGGGGTCTCGGGCACGTTCATCGACGTGCAGTACGGCGCCAGCGCCTCGGCGACCGACCGGACGGCGTACTCGTGCTCCTCGAGGTCCTTCGACGAGCGGGCCAGGGTGGCGGCTAGGGTGAGGTCGTGCTCGTCGTCGCCGGTACGCCGGATGGTGCCGGCCAGCACCCGCGAGGTGACCAGCCCCTTCTCGCGCCTGACCAGCAGCTCCGGGGTCGCGCCGAACATGCCGTCGACGTGGAAGGTCCAGCACATCGCGTACTCGCTGCCGAGACGACGCAACGGCCACCGCACGTCGATCGGCGCATCGGCCGTGGCGATCAGGTCACGGGCCAGAACGACCTTGTCTAGCTCACCCGCGTTCAGGTGCAGCACGGCTTCCCAGACGACGCCCTCCCAGTCGGCACCGGACAGGGCGCCGTCGGCGAACGCCAGGTTGAGCGGGGGGTCGGGGAGCGGCTGGGCGGTCAACGGTGGGATCGCCGCGGCCTCGGGCCCGATCGTGGTGACCCAGAACCGGTCACCCCGACGTCCGACGACCACCTGGGGGATCACCAGCACCGAGTCGCCCGGGCTGTCGGCGAAGGCGAAGCTGCCCAAGCAGATCAGCCCGCTTCCCGGTACCTCGACCTCGTCGGCGACGGCGGCGACGCGGACGACCGCACGCCACCACTGCGACGCATCCTCGAACCGGCTGTCGCCCGACGTACGGCGCTCGGCGGCCACGCCCCAGGTCACGATGCCCTCGCCGCGACGCAGCCACGTCATCGGGGAGTCGGTCGGCAGCAGGTCGAGCAGCGGGCCAGGGTCGGAGACCTCCTGCGTGCGCGCCACCAGGCGGGGCACGGATGCCGGGGAGGTCGTCACGCAGCCAAGCCTACGACTCTCCTCCCTGCCTCCCGGGAACGCCCTACCCGTACCCTTTCCCGCGTGACCCGCGCAGACCTGGACAAGAACCCCGCCGAGGTACAGGCGATGTTCGACGACGTGGCACGTCGGTACGACATCACCAACGACGTCCTCTCGCTGGGCCAGGACCGCCGCTGGCGTCACCAGGTCATCAACGCGGTGGACCCGCAGCCCGGCGAGCTGGTCCTCGACCTCGCTGCCGGCACCGGTACCTCGTCGCAGCCGTTCCGCGACCGTGGGGCCGACGTGGTGCCGTGCGACTTCTCGGTCGGGATGCTTCGGGTCGGCAAGCAGGCCAAGCCGCACCTGCCGTTCGTGGCGGGCGACGGTACCAAGCTGCCCTTCGGCGACGACACCTTCGATGCGGTCACGATCTCCTTCGGACTGCGCAACATCGTCGATCCCGACGCCGGCCTGCGCGAGCTGCTGCGGGTGACCAGGCCGGGCGGACGCATCGTGGTGTGCGAGTTCAGCTCGCCCACGTGGTCCCCGTTCCGCACCGCCTACATCGAGTACCTGATGAAGGCCTTGCCCGCCGTGGCACGCGCGGTGTCCTCGTCGCCGGACGCCTACGTCTACCTGGCCGAGTCCATCCGTGCGTGGCCCGATCAGGGGGGCCTCGCGAAGCGGCTGCAGGGTGCCGGCTGGAGCGCGGTCAAGTGGCGCAACCTCTCGGGCGGCATCGTCGCCCTGCACCACGCCACCAAGTAGCGCGTACAGCCGAACCCCGGGGTCGCGCTGTGTGACGCACGCCTCTATGCTGCGTACGTCACAGATCGTGAAGGTGTTCACAAGGGCACAATCTGGTTTTTCCGGGTGCCTCGGCTGGACCCAGCAGGAAGGTGAGGAATGGAGCTCTACACCCCGGTTCTGGCGCTCCTGATCCTGGCGGGTGGCTTCGCCGTCTTCTCGGTGATCATGAGTGCGGCGGTAGGCCCGAAGCGTTACAACCGGGCCAAGCTCGACTCCTACGAATGCGGCATCGAGCCGACTCCCCAGCCTGTCGGCGGTGGCCGGTTCCCGGTGCGCTACTACATCACCGCGATGCTCTTCATCGTCTTCGACATCGAGATCGTCTTCCTCTATCCGATCGCGGTCGCCTTCGACGCGATGGGCACCTTCGCCCTCGTGGAGATGGTGCTGTTCATCGTCCCGGTCTTCGTCGCCTACACCTACGTGTGGCGCCGCGGCGGACTCGACTGGGATTGAGAGCCACGATGCACGCACACTGCCCGCGTTCTCGTCAGTCGACGGCCGCTCCGCTGCGCTCCGCGAAAAGGCCGCCTTCCTTCCTCCGCCTTGGCATTGCACGCACCTCGCGACTCTCAAACGGAGTGAGCTGACATGGGACTTGAAGAGAAACTGCCCTCCGGCGTCCTCCTGACGACCGTCGAGGGTGTCGCCGGCTACATGCGCAAGGCCTCGTTCTGGCCGGCCACGTTCGGCCTCGCGTGCTGCGCGATCGAGATGATGACCACCGGAGGCCCGAAGTACGACCTCGCGCGCTTCGGCATGGAGGTCTTCCGCGCCAGTCCCCGCCAGGCCGACCTGATGATCGTCGCCGGTCGGGTGAGCCAGAAGATGGCTCCGGTGCTGCGCCAGATCTACGACCAGATGCCGGAACCCAAGTGGGTGCTCGCGATGGGCGTCTGCGCCAGCTCGGGTGGCATGTTCAACAACTACGCCGTCGTCCAGGGCGTCGACCACATCGTCCCGGTCGACATGTACCTGCCGGGGTGCCCGCCCCGTCCGGAGATGCTGATCGACGCGATCCTCAAGCTGCACGACCAGGTCCAGCACACCAAGCTCGGCGTGAACCGGCTCGACGAGATCGAGGCCGACGAGGCCACGGCGCTCGCTGCCGTGCCGACCAGCCAGATGAAGGGCCTGTTGCGATGACCCTCGAGCCCACTGGCCCGGATGCCGCCACCGCACCCGGCGAGGTGATCGCCCGGCGTGAGGGCATGTTCGGTGTCCACGGCACCGGTGACACCTCCGGGTACGGCGGCCTGAGCACCCACGTCGAGCTCCCCGGAGCCAGCACCCCGCCGTACGGCGGCTGGATGGACGAGGTCGCCACCGCGCTGCAGGCCGCCGCCGCGGCCGCCGGTGTCGAGAGTGCCGTCGAGAAGGTCGTCGTGTACCGCGGTGAGATCACCTTCTTCATCCGTCGCGAGGACATCGCGGCAGTCGCGAAGCTGCTGCGCGACGACGTGCTGCTCCGGTTCGAGCTCTGCTCCGGCGTGAGCGGCGTGCACTACCCGGACGACGCCGGTCGCGAGCTGCACGCGGTCTACCACCTGCTCTCGATGACCCACAACCGCAGGATCCGCCTCGAGGTGACCATCCCGGACGCCGATCCGCACGTCGACAGCGTGTGTGCGACGTACCCGACCGCCGACTGGCACGAGCGCGAGACCTTCGACTTCTTCGGGATCATCTTCGACGGCCACCCGGCGCTGACCCGGATCCAGATGCCCGATGACTGGCCCGGGCACCCGCAGCGCAAGGACTACCCGTTGGGCGGGATCCCCGTCGAGTACAAGGGTGCAACGGTCCCGCCGCCTGACGAGCGCAGGAGCTACAACTGATGACTGCAGATCCGTACGCCGCGACCGAGTCGGCGACCACTGAGGGCAAGGTCTACACCGTCACCGGTCAGGACTGGGACTCGATCGTCGCCGGCATCGCCGAGGACCACGATGACAAGGTCGTGGTCAACATGGGCCCGCAGCACCCGTCGACCCACGGGGTGCTCCGGCTCATCCTCGAGCTCGAGGGCGAGACCGTCACCGAGGCCCGCTGCGGGATCGGCTACCTGCACACCGGCATCGAGAAGAACATGGAGTTCCGGACCTGGGTCCAGGGCGTCACGTTCTGCACCCGGATGGACTACCTCTCGCCGTTCTTCAACGAGATGACCTACTCGCTGGGCGTCGAGGGCCTGCTCGACATCTCCACGGACATCCCGGAGAAGGCCCAGGTCATGCGGGTCCTGCTCATGGAGCTCAACCGGATCTCCTCGCACCTGGTCTGCATCGCGACCGGCGGCATGGAGATCGGCGCGCTCACCGTGATGACGATCGGCTTCCGCGAGCGCGAGCTCGTCCTGGACCTCTTCGAGCTGATCACCGGCCTGCGCATGAACCACGCGTTCATCCGGCCCGGCGGCGTCGCGCAGGACATGCCGGCCGGCGCGCTCGACGAGATACGCGACTTCGTGGCGCTGATGAAGAAGCGCCTGCCCGAGTACGCGGACCTGTGCAACGCCAACCCGATCTTCAAGGCACGCCTCGTCGACGTCGGTCACCTCGACCTCGCCGGCTGCCTGGCGCTCGGTCTGACCGGGCCGCCGCTGCGTGCGACCGGCTACGGCTGGGACCTGCGCAAGATGCAGCCGTACAGCGGGTACGAGGACTACGACTTCGAGGTCTGCACCTGGGACACCGCCGACTCCTACGGCCGGTTCCGGATCCGCCTGAACGAGATGTGGGAATCGCTCAAGATCGTCGAGCAGTGCGTCGAGCGTCTCGCCGGCCTCGAAGGCGCCCCGGTGATGGTCGCGGACAAGAAGATCGCCTGGCCCAGCCAGCTCGCGATCGGCAGCGACGGCATGGGCAACAGCCTCGACCACATCAAGCACATCATGGGTGAGTCGATGGAGGGCCTGATCCACCACTTCAAGCTCGTCACCGAGGGCTTCCGGGTGCCGGCCGGCCAGGCCTACGTGCCGATCGAGTCGCCGCGCGGGGAGCTCGGCGCGCACGTGGTCTCCGACGGTGGCACCAGGCCGTACCGGGTGCACTTCCGGGACCCGTCGTTCACCAACCTCCAGGCGACCAGCGTGATGAGCGAAGGCGGCATGGTTGCCGACGTCATCGTCGCGATCGCATCCATCGACCCCGTCATGGGTGGTGTTGATCGATGATCTCCGAGGACACGTACGCCGAGCTGCTCGAGATCGCAGCCCGCTACCCCGAGAAGCGGTCGGGCCTGCTGCCGATGCTGCACCTGGTGCAGAGCACCGCCGGCCAGATCACCCCGGAGGGCATCGAGGCCTGTGCCGCGATCCTCGAGATCTCCGCCGCCGAGGTCAGCGGGGTCGCGACCTTCTACACGATGTACAAGCGCCGCCCGGTCGGCGACTACCACGTCGGCGTCTGCACGAACACGCTCTGCGCGGTGATGGGCGGCGACCAGATCTTCGCGACCCTCAAGGACCACCTCGACGTCGGCAACGACGAGACCACCGAGGACGGCACGATCACCCTCGAGCACATCGAGTGCAACGCGGCCTGCGACTACGCGCCGGTGATGATGGTCAACTGGGAGTTCATGGACAACCAGACCCCGGCCTCGGCCGTCCAGCTCGTCGACGACCTGCGCGCCGGCAAGGTCGTCACCTCGACCCGCGGTCCGCGGATCTGCACCTGGCGCGAGGCCGAGCGGGTGCTGGCGGGTTTCCCCGACGACCGGGTAGACGAGGGCCCCGGGGCTGGTCCGGCCTCGCTGGTCGGACTCAAGGTCGCGCGCGAGAACAACTGGACCGCTCCACAGGTTTCGACAAGCTCAACCACCGGGGCTGAGGGGAGCGACCAGTGACCGACGTACTGACACCGGTGCTGACCGCCGACTGGGGCACGCCTGAGAGCTGGAAGCTCAACGTCTACGAGGCCGCAGGCGGGTACGGCGCGCTGAAGAAGGCGCTCGGGATGGCTCCGGACGACATCATCACCGCGGTCAAGGACTCCGGTCTGCGCGGTCGTGGTGGCGCTGGCTTCCCGACCGGGATGAAGTGGAGCTTCATCCCGCAGGACGCCAGTACCGAAGCGGGGGGCAAGCCGAAGTACCTGGTGGTCAACGCGGACGAGTCCGAGCCGGGCACCTGCAAGGACATCCCGCTGATGATGGCCACGCCGCACACGCTGGTCGAGGGCGTGATCATCAGCTCGTACGCGATCCGCGCGAACACTGCGTTCATCTACATCCGTGGCGAGGTGCTGCACGTGATCCGCCGGGTCCAGGCCGCGGTCTCGGAGGCGTACCTGGCCGGGCACCTGGGCAAGAACATCCACGGCTCCGGCTACGACCTCGACGTCGTGGTGCACGCCGGCGCCGGCGCGTACATCTGTGGCGAGGAGACGGCGCTGCTCGAGGGCCTGGAGGGCCGGCGGGGCCAGCCGCGACTGCGCCCGCCGTTCCCCGCGGTCGCCGGCCTGTACGCGAGCCCGACCGTGATCAACAACGTGGAGTCGATCGCGTCCGTGCCGAGCATCATCGGCAACGGCGCGGCCTGGTTCTCCTCGATGGGCACCGAGAAGTCCAAGGGGTTCGGGATCTTCTCGCTCTCCGGCCACGTCAACGTCCCCGGTCAGTACGAGGCGCCGCTCGGCATCACGCTTCGCCAGCTGATCGACCTCGCCGGTGGCATCCGGACCGGCGCCGGTGGACAGCAGATGGGGCTGAAGTTCTGGACTCCCGGCGGTTCGAGCACGCCGATCCTGACCCAGGCGCACCTCGACGTCCCGCTGGACTTCGAGGGCGTCGGCGAAGCGGGCTCGATGCTCGGCACCCGCGCGCTGCAGATCTTCGACGAGACCACCTGCGTGGTCCGGGCGGTGCTGCGCTGGACGGAGTTCTACAAGCACGAGTCCTGCGGCAAGTGCACGCCGTGCCGTGAGGGCACGTGGTGGCTGACCCAGACGCTGACCCGGCTCGAGAACGGCGAGGGCAGTGCCGAGGACCTCGACCTGCTCCTGGACCAGTGCGACAACATCCTCGGCCGGTCGTTCTGCGCCCTCGGTGACGGTGCGACGAGCCCGATCACCTCCTCGATCCAGTACTTCCGCGACGAGTACCTCGCGCACCTCGAGCACGGTGGCTGCCCGTTCGACCCGATGGCGTCCACGGCGTTTGCGACGGTAGGAGCAAACCAATGAGGCACTGTGCGACGGCAGGAGCGACGGCATGACCCAGGAGATCGTGAAGAGCGACCTGGTCACGCTGACCATCGACGGCATCCAGGTCAGCGTCCCGGCCGACACCCTGGTGATCCGTGCGGCCGAGCAGGTCGGCGTCCAGATCCCGCGGTTCTGCGACCACCCATTGCTCGAGCCGGTCGGCGCCTGCCGCCAGTGCCTGGTCGACATCCCGGACGCCGGCAACGGCCGTGGCTTCCCGAAGCCGCAGGCCTCGTGCACGCTGCCGGTCGCCGAGGGCATGGTCGTGCACACGCAGGCGACCAGCCCGGTCGCGGAGAAGGCGCAGCAGGGGATCATGGAATTCCTGCTGGTCAACCACCCGCTGGACTGTCCTGTCTGCGACAAGGGCGGCGAGTGCCCGCTCCAGAACCAGGCGATGAGCAACGGCCGCGGCGAGTCCCGGTTCGCCGAGAGCGGCGGGGTCAAGCGGGTCTACCCGAAGCCGATCAACATCTCCGCCCAGGTGCTGCTGGACCGCGAGCGCTGCGTGCTCTGCGCGCGGTGCACCAGGTTCTCCGAGCAGATCGCCGGCGACCCCTTCATCGAGCTCCTCGAGCGCGGCGCCCTGCAGCAGGTCGGCATCTACGAGCGGCAGCCGTTCGACTCCTACTTCTCCGGCAACACGATCCAGATCTGCCCGGTCGGCGCGCTGACCTCGGCGGCGTACCGGTTCCGCTCGCGGCCGTTCGACCTGGTCTCGACGCCCTCGATCGCCGATCTGGACGCCTGCGGTTCAGCGATCCGGATCGACCACCGACGCGGCAAGGTGATGCGTCGGCTGGCCGGCAACGACCCCGAGGTCAACGAGGAGTGGATCACCGACAAGGACCGGTTCGCGTTCCTCGCGCCCCGTCAGGACGACCGGCTGACCCATCCGCAGGTGCGTGACGAGGACACTGGCGAGCTGCGGGTGGCGTCGTGGCCCGAAGCGTTCGCGGTCGCCGCGCGCGGGCTGAAGGACGCGAAGAAGAAGGTGGGCCTGCTGCCCGGGGGTCGCCTGACCGCCGAGGACGCGTATGCCTGGAGCAAGTTCGCCCGGGTGGTGTGCCGCACCAACAACATCGACTTCCGCGTGCGGCCCCACTCCGCCGAGGAGGCAGCCTTCCTGGCCTCGACCGTCGTCCTCGGTGCGCCGGGAGTCGGCGCCGTCACGTACGCCGACCTCGAGTCCGCGCGCACCGTCGTCCTCGCGGGTCTGGAGCCCGAGGACGAGGCCGGCGCGATCTTCCTCCGCCTGCGCAAGGCGAACCAGGCGCACGGGACGCGGATCTTCTCCGTCTCGGCCGTCGGGACCCGTGGGCTGGCCAAGACGGGCGGCCAGCTGCTGCCCACGGTCCCCGGCACCGAGGCCTCGGCGATCAGCGCGCTGGCGTCCGACGGTGAGGTGGCCCTGGACGCCGGTGGCCTGATCCTGGTGGGCGAACGGCTTGCGGGCGTCCCGGGTGCTCTCAGCGCCGCCGCCGCTCTCGCCGCGACCACCGGGGCACGGCTGGCCTGGGTACCGCGCCGCGCCGGTGACCGCGGTGCGCTCGAGACCGGCTGCCTGCCGAACCTCCTGCCCGGTGGCCGTCCGGTTGCCGACCCGGGTGCCCGCGTCGACCTGGCCGCGGCCTGGGGCGTGGCCGGGATCCCGGACAACGAGGGCCTCGACACCGACGGCATCCTCGCCGAGCTGCGCACCGGTGGGCTCGACGCCCTGGTCGTCGGTGGCGTCGACCCGGCGGACGTGCTCGCTCTCGGCGGCCAGAGCGACAAGCTGCTGCGCAAGGCGCTGAAGAAGGCGTTCGTGGTCGCGCTCGAGGTTCGCTCATCGGCCTTCACCGAGCTCGCCGACGTCGTCTTCCCGATCGCTCCGAGCACCGACAAGGCCGGCACCTACGTGAACTGGGAGGGCCGCGTCCGGTCCTTCGGCAAGGTGCTCGACAACCCCGCATCCCTGCCCGACGTCCGGGTGCTGGCCGGGATCGCCGAGGAACGTGGCCGGAGCATCGGCGTACGGACTCCCGAGCAGGCGTGGGCCGAGATGGTCCAGGTCGGTCCCTGGGAAGGCCCGCGTGCTGCCACCCCGACGGTGGTTTCGACAGGCTCGACCGACGGCGGTGCGAACGGTGCGCTGGTCCTGTCCTCCTGGAAGCAGCTTCTCGACGACGGCCGGATGCAGGACGGCGACGACCACCTGCGCGCGACCGCCCGTCGCCCGGTCGTCCTGGTCAACCAGGCGACGTTCGACACCCTCGGCGTGCCTGAGGGTGACGACGTCACGCTGGCGGGTCCGCTCGGGTCCGTGCGTCTGCCGGTCGCCATCGGTGAGGTTGCCGACGGAGTCGTCTGGGCTCCGGCGAGCGCGCCCGGCGTCTCGATCCGTCATCTCGTCGGCCCTGCTGGTGCCGTCGTGACCGTTGAAGGGGGCGCCCAGTGACTCCGCTGCTGGCTGGATTCGACACGGCCAAGGGCCTGTCCGCGTTCGGGCACGACCCGGTGTGGATCATCATCATCAAGGCGGTGCTGATCTTCCTGATCCTGGTCCTGCTGACCCTGTTCAACATCTGGTGGGAACGCCGCGTGGTGGCCCGGATGCAGCACCGCATCGGGCCCAACGTGCACGGCCCGTTCGGCTTGCTGCAGAGCCTCGCCGACGGCGTGAAGCTTGCGCTCAAGGAGGACCTGATCCCGAAGGCCGCCGACAAGGCCGTCTTCCTGATCGCCCCCGTGCTCGCGACGATCCCGGCGTTCCTGACGTTCTCGGTGATCCCGTTCGGACCGACCGTGAGCATGTTCGGCCACCGCACCCCGTTGCAGCTGACCGACATGCCCGTCGCGGTGCTGTTCGTGATGGCGATCGCGTCGATCGGCATCTACGGCATCGTGCTCGGCGGCTGGTCGTCCGGATCGACGTACTCGTTGCTCGGTGGCCTGCGCTCGAGTGCCCAGATGATCTCCTACGAGGTCTCGATGGGCCTCGCCCTGGTCGCGGTGTTCCTGTACGCCGGCTCGATGTCCACCTCGGAGATCGTCGCGGCCCAGGACCGGTTCTGGTACGGCCTGATCCTGGCGCCGTCGTTCGTGATCTACGTGATCTCGATGATCGGCGAGACCAACCGGGCGCCGTTCGACCTCCCCGAGGCCGAGGGCGAGCTGGTGGGCGGCTTCCACACCGAGTACTCGTCGCTGAAGTTCGCGCTGTTCTTCCTCGCCGAGTACATCAACATGGCGACCGTCTCGGCGCTGGCGACGACGCTGTTCCTCGGCGGCTGGCACGCGCCGTGGCCGATCAACCAGCTCTGGGACGGTGCCAACAGCGGCTACTGGCCGTTCGTCTGGTTCATGGGCAAGGTGCTCGCCTTCATCTTCGTGTTCATCTGGCTGCGGGGCTCGCTGCCGCGGCTGCGCTACGACCAGTTCATGCACTTCGGCTGGAAGCGGCTGATCCCGATCTCGCTGCTGTGGACGATCGCGGTCGCGTCGATCCGCACGATCAACCTCAACGGCGGGTTCAACCGGCAGGACCTCTACATCGCGATCGGGATCCTGGTTGCCCTGATCATCGTGCTGCTCTTCTTCGACGACCGGCGCGCTGTGGCCGAGCCGGAGACCGAGGGCGAGGAGGCGTTCGATGCCTTCGCCGGTGGCTACCCGGTACCGCCCCTGGAGTCGGCCCAGCAGCCCGCCCGACCGGCGGCCGCTGCCGTCGCCCAGCTCGAGACCGAGGGAGGCGCGGCTTGATGGGCACGCTCAAGGAACAGTTCTGGGACCCGGTTGCCGGGTTCGGTGTCACCTTCCGGACCATGTTCCGCAAGGTCGTCACCGAGCAGTACCCGTTCGAGAAGTTCCCGACCGCTCCGCGGTTCCATGGTCGGCACCAGCTCAACCGCTGGCCCGACGGCCTGGAGAAGTGCATCGGCTGTGAACTGTGTGCGTGGGCCTGCCCGGCCGACGCGATCTACGTCGAGGGTGACACCAACACCGACGACGGTGCCGACGGGTCCGGCCGGTTCTCGCCCGGTGAGCGGTACGGCCGCGTCTACCAGATCAACTACCTGCGCTGCATCCTGTGCGGACTGTGCATCGAGGCGTGCCCCACCCGGGCGCTGACGATGACCAACGAGTACGAGCTCGCGGACACCTCGCGGGAGAGCCTGATCTACGAGAAGTCCGACCTGCTCGCGCCGTTGCTGCCCGGCATGGAGCTGCCGCCGCACCCGATGCTGCTCGGCGCGGACGAGGGCGACTACTACCGCGGGAACCTGCACCCGCGCAAGGCCGAGGAGGGCGACGCGTGATCGGGTTCTGGATCCTCGCCCCGGTGATGGTGGCCTGCGCGCTCGGGTTGCTCTTCGCGCGCAAGGCCGTGCACGCTGCGCTGCTGCTCGCGGTCGTGATGATCTCGCTGGCCGTGCTGTACCTGATCCAGGACGCGCCCTTCCTGTTCGCGGTCCAGATCATCGTCTACACCGGCGCGATCCTGATGCTGTTCCTGTTCGCACTGATGTTCGTCGGCGTCGACGCCTCCGACTCGGTGGTCGAGACGATCCGCGGCCAGCGCGCGATCTCGACCCTGGTCGGGCTCGGCTTCGGCCTCACCCTGGTGGTCGGCCTGGCGCAGGTGTCCTTCGGGACGGCGTACGGGCTGGGTGCCGCCAACAAGCAGGGCAACGTCCCGGCGATCGCGAAGATCCTCTTCACCCGGTACGTCTTCGCTTTCGAGGTCACCTCGGCGCTGCTGATCACCGCTGCGGTAGGTGCCATGGTGCTGGCCCATCGCGAGCTGCTCACCCCGAAGCGGACCCAGGCCGACCTGGCCGCCCAGCGGCTGCGCGACTACGCCGAGAAGGGCACCCACCTCGGTCCGCTGCCGCCACCGGGCGTGTTCGCCCGGCACAACTCGGTCGACACCCCGGCGCTGCTGCCGGACGGGACCGCCGCGGAGGCCTCGATCTCCCGGGTGCTCGCCGCGCGCGGCACGGTCAAGTCGGCCCCCGAGATCTCCGGCGACATCGCCGAACTCACCGAAGGAGGCGAGGAGTGATGAGTGTTGCCCCGTTCATCGTGCTCTCGGCGATCCTGTTCACCATCGGCTGCGTCGGCGTACTCACCCGCCGGAACGCGATCGTGGTGTTCATGTGCGTCGAGCTGATGCTCAACGCCAGCAACCTCGCCCTGGTCACCTTCGCCCGCGCCAACGGCAACCTCGACGGCCAGATCGCCGCGTTCTTCGTGATGGTCGTCGCCGCTGCCGAGGTCGTGGTCGGCCTCGCGATCATCATGAACATCTTCCGCACCCGCCGCTCGGCCTCGGTCGACGACGCGAGCCTGCTGAAGTACTGAGGGGACGACGAAGAACGCCATGAACGCACACGTCCTGATGCTCCTGCCTCCGGTGGTGGATCCGTCCGCCACCAGCGGCGTGTTCTCGCTGCTCTGGCTGGTGGTCGCGCTGCCCGCGCTCGGTGCCGTTGTCCTGCTGCTGGCCGGCAAGCGCGCCGACGCGTGGGCCCACCTGCTCGGGTGCGCCACCGTGGCCATCTCGTTCCTGATCAGCCTGATCCTGTTCTTCTCGCTCCTCGGACGTGGCCACGGCGACCGTCAGGTCACCCAGCACCTCTGGACGTGGTTCAGCGCCGGCCACTACACCGTCAACCTGGACCTGCTCTACGACCCGCTCTCGGCACTGTTCCTGCTGCTGATCACCGGCGTGGGCGGCATCATCCACGTCTACTCGATCGGCTACATGGAGCACGACGAGCGGCGTCGGCGGTTCTTCGGCTACCTCAACCTGTTCGTCGCCGCGATGCTCGTCCTGGTGCTGGCCTCCGACTACGTCGGCCTGTTCCTGGGCTGGGAGGGCGTCGGCCTCGCGTCGTACCTGCTGATCGGCTTCTGGCAGCACAAGCCGTCAGCGGCGGCTGCGGCGAAGAAGGCGTTCGTCATCAACCGCGTCGGAGACATGGGCCTGTTCCTCGGCTCGGCCCTGATCTTCGCAACGTTCGGCTCGACGTCGTTCGCCGCGGTCTCGGCGTCTTCGCACCACGCGAGCAGCGGCACCCTGACCGTGATCGGCCTGCTGCTGCTGCTCGGTGCCTGTGGCAAATCGGCGCAGTTCCCGTTGCAGACCTGGCTGCTCGACGCGATGGAGGGCCCGACCCCGGTCTCGGCCCTGATCCACGCAGCGACGATGGTCACCGCAGGGGTCTACCTGATCGTCCGGTCGAACTTCATCTTCAGCCTCTCTGAGAACGCCCGTACGGCGGTCATCATCATCGGCTGCATCACGCTCCTGATGGGTGCCGTGATCGGTTGTGCGAAGGACGACATCAAGAAGGCGCTCGCGGGTTCGACGATGAGCCAGATCGGCTACATGGTGCTCGCCGCCGGTCTCGGCCCGGCCGGCTACGCGTTCGCGATCTTCCACCTGCTGACCCACGGCTTCTTCAAGGCCAACATGTTCCTCGGCGCCGGCTCGGTCATGCACGGCACCGAGGACGACGTGAACATGCGGCACTACGGCGCCCTGCGCAAGGCCATGCCGGTGACCTTCCTGACCTTCGCGATGGGCTACCTGGCCATCATCGGCTTCCCCGGGTTCGCCGGGTTCTGGTCGAAGGACAAGATCATCGAGACCGCGCTCGCGCAGAACCCGGTCCTCGGGATCTGCGCCCTGCTCGGGGCCGGGGTCACCGGCTTCTACATGACCCGCCTGATGCTGATGACCTTCCTGACGAAGGAGCGGTGGGAGCCCGGGGTCCACCCGCACGAGTCACCCAAGGTGATGACCGTGCCGCTGGTGGTGCTCGCGGCCCTCTCGGTCCTCGGCGGCGCCCTGCTGCTGAACAACTGGATCGTGACGTTCCTGGCGCCGGTCACCGGGGTCGCCCCGCACGAGGAGCCGCCGCTGCCCGCGATCGCGCTCAGCGTGCTCGCGGTCGCCGTCGTGGCGGTCGGGGTCGGGATCGCCTGGCTGCTCTTCATGCGCCGCGAGGTCCCCCGCGAGGCGCCCGCCAAGGTCTCGGTGCTCACCCGGGCCGGTCGCAACGACCTGTACGGCGACACCTTCAACGACGCCGTCGTCGTCGGCCCGGGGAGGCGCTTC
>JAOPYE010000019.1 GCA_025964775.1 Marmoricola sp. | reverse complement strand
AGCTGCTGGACTGGCAGAACGAGGTCGACGACCCGGGCGAGTTCCTGGACTCCCTCCGCTTCGAGATCAACAGCGCCGAGGTCTTCGTCTTCACCCCCCGCGGCGACGTGATCGGCCTGCCCGTCGGCTCCACGCCCGTCGACTTCGCCTACGCGATCCACACCGAGGTGGGTCACCACACCATCGGCGCCCGGGTGAACGGGCGGCTGGTGCCGCTCGAGTCCGAGCTCGAGCACGGCGACGTCGTCGAGGTGTTCACCTCCAAGGCTCCCAACGCGGGACCGACCCGTGACTGGCTGATGTTCGTGAAGTCGCCCCGGGCGCGCAGCAAGATCCGGCACTGGTTCACCAAGGAGCGCCGCGAGGAGGCCATCGAGCAGGGCAAGGACCAGATCGCCCGGCTGATGCGCAAGGAAGGTGTGTCCCTCAAGCGCGTGATGACGCACGACTCACTGACCCAGGTCGCCCACGAGCTCCGGCTCGCCGACGTCTCGGCGCTCTACGCGTCGGTGGGCGAAGGCAATCTTGCGGCACAGACGGTGGTGCGCAAGGTCATCGAGGTCTTCGGCGGGACCGACGGCGCGGCCGAGGACCTGGCCGAGACCGTCACCATCACCCGGCCGCGTCGTCCGCAGAAGACCGCGGGGGACTCCGGCATCATCGTGATGGGCGCATCGGACGTCCTGGTCAAGCTCGCCAAGTGCTGTACGCCGGTGCCGGGTGACGAGATCCTCGGCTTCGTGACCCGCGGAGCCGGCGTCTCGGTCCATCGCCGCGACTGCACCAACGCGGCCTCACTGATGGGCCAGCCCGAACGTCTCGTCGACGTGGAGTGGGCACCGACGTCGACCTCGACGTTCCTGGTGCAGATCATGGTCGAGGCGCTGGACCGGGCCCGACTGCTCTCCGACATCACGCTGGTCCTCTCCGACCAGCACGTGAACATCCTGTCGGCGTCGCTGAACACCAGCCGCGACCGAGTAGCCAAGAGCAAGTTCACCTTCGAGATGGGGGATCCCAAGCACCTGGGAGCCATCCTCAAGGCCGTGCGCAGCATCGACGGCGTCTTCGACGCCTATCGAGTGACGCACTAGAGACAGAGTCGCGCGCCTCGTCAGTCCCCCACCCAGGTAAGCCGATGGCGCAAGGGGGTCTGGACGCCGACCCCGCACCCCGGACCACCGAAGCCGCCCGCAGGGCAAACCCGCCGCAGGCGCAACTCAGCTGAACTCGGACGCTGTCTTCTTCGCCATCTCCAGGAACGTCCGCCGTGACTCGAGGTTCTCCTCGAGGTCCCGGACCTTCTTGTCGTTTCCCGATGCCTTCGCCTTGGCGAGGTCGGCCTCGATCTTGGCGATCGCGTCCTCCAGCTGGCCGACCATGCCGTCGGCGCGGGCGGACTTCTCCGGGTCCGACTTCTTCCACTGCGCGTCTTCCAGGCCGCGGATCTCCTGCTCGACCTTGCGGATCCGGCCCTCGAGGGTCTTCATGTCGTCGCGCGGCACCTTGCCTGCCGCGTCCCAGCGCTCGGAGATGTCACGGAACGCCTTCTTGGCGGCGGCCAGATCGGTGACCGGGAGCAGCGCCTCGGCTTCGACGAGGAGTGCCTTCTTCACCTCGGCGTTCGCGGCGAATTCCTGGTCGAGCTCGGCGTTGGCGGCGTCGCGGGCGCCGAAGAAGACGTCCTGGGCTCCGCGGAAGCGCTTCCACAGAGCGTCGTCGACGTCCTTCGGAGCCGGGCCGGCCGCCTTCCAGTCCGACATCAGGTTGCGGTACTTGGTCGACGTACCCGCCCAGTCGGTGGAGTCGGAGAGCGCCTCGGCCTCCTTGACCAGGCGCTCCTTGACCACGCGCGCGCTGTCCCGCTGCTCGGAGACCACCGCGAAGTGCGCCTTGCGGGCCCGGGTGTAAGTGGTGCGCGAACTGGAGAACCGGTGCCACAGCTCGTCGTCCGCGGACTTCTCGAGCCGGGGAAGTTCCTTCCACTCGGTGAGCAGGTCGCGCAGCCGGTTGGCGCCGTTGCGCCAGTCCGTGCCGGCAGCGATCTTCTCGGCCTCGGCGACGATCGAGGTCTTGCGTGCGCGCGACTCCTCGACGCGCTTGCTGCGCTCCTCGCGGCGCTGCTCGCGCTGCAGGCCGATGACGGGCTTGAGAGCGTTGAGGCGGCCGATCAGCGCGGTGATGTCGCCGACGGCGTGCGGTTCGGCGAGCTGGGCCGAGACCCGGGTGATCGAGGAGGTGGCTTCGTCGGGGGACATCGCGCCGGAGCGGACCCGCTGCTCGAGGAGCTGGACCTCGAACGCCAGTGCGTCGTACCGCTTGGTGAAGAAGGCCATGGCCTCTTCCGGCGATCCCTCCGGGTACTGCCCGACGACCCGCTCCTCGCCGCCCATGCGGACGTAGACGGTCCCGTCTGCGTCGACCCGGCCGAAGCTGTCGCCTTCGTTGCCCTGCGCGGTCACTGTGACCCCTCCGTCGGCCTGCGATTTCCAACCCGATGCTCCACCCGAGCATCCACTGCGGGGTTCATCGTAGCCATGACCAGCCCTGCAGGTCAGGGACAGTAGGCTGGGCGCCGAACGTCGGACCCCGGAGCAGGAGTAACACAGTGCTGATCGCAGGCTTTCCGGCGGGGCCGTGGGGGACCAACTGCTACGTGGTGGCCACCGGGCCCGGCACCGAGTGCGTCGTCATCGACCCGGGCAAGGACGCCGCAGAAGGTGTGGCAGCCGTCGTACGCGAGCACAACCTCAAGCCTGTCTCGGTCCTGGTGACCCACGGTCACGTCGACCACATGTGGTGCGTGGCGCCGGTGGCCGGCACATACGACGCCACGGCGTACATCCACCCGAAGGACCGGCACCTGCTGGCCAACCCGATGGCGGGCATGTCGGCGGAGACGACCGCGATGCTCCTCGGTGGCAAGTACGAGTTCGCCGAGCCCGACAGCGTGGTCGAGATCGAGGACGCGCAGAGGCTCACGCTCGCCGGCCTGGAGTTCGTCGTCGACCACACACCCGGCCACACCGAGGGTTCGATCACCTTCCGGACTCCGTACCCGGAGGCGGACGTCTCCGAGGTGCTCTTCTCCGGCGACCTGCTCTTCGCGGGATCGATCGGGCGCACCGACCTGCCCGGCGGCGATCACGCGGTGATGATGCAGAGCCTGCGCACCAAGGTGCTCACCCTGCGCGACGACATCGTGGTCCTTCCGGGGCACGGCGAGCAGACCTCGATCGGCGCCGAACGTGCGACCAATCCGTTCCTGCTCGACCTGATCGACGACCTCGACGTCGGCCGCGTCACCCGGGGACTGTGATGGCAGGCAAGCCCACGCCGCTGAGCGGCTACCCCGAGCTGCTGCCTGCGCAGCGCTTCGCCGAGACCGAGATCATCGCCATCCTGTCCCGGATCTTCGAGCTCCACGGCTTCGCCAACATCGAGACCCGTGCGGTCGAACCGCTCGACCAGCTGCTGAGCAAGGGGGAGACCTCCAAGGAGGTCTACGTCCTGCGGCGGCTGCAGGAGGACGAGGGCGGCAAGGACGCCGGCCTCGGCCTGCACTTCGACCTGACCGTGCCGTTCGCCCGGTACGTGCTGGAGAACTCCGGCAAGCTGGACTTCCCGTTCCGGCGGTACCAGATCCAGAAGGTGTGGCGCGGGGAACGGCCGCAGCAGGGGCGCTACCGCGAGTTCACCCAGGCCGACATCGACGTGGTCGGCGCCGGCGAGCTGCCGTTCCACCACGACATCGAAGTTGCCCGGGTGATGGCGGAGGCGCTTGCCGCGCTCCCCATCCCGAGGGCGACGCTGCAGATCAACAACCGCAAGGTCCTCGAGGGGTTCTACCTCGGTCTGGGCCTCAGCGACACCGAAGCAGTCATGCGGGTCGTCGACAAGCTGGACAAGGTCCCGGCCGACAAGCTGAGCGACCTGCTGGTCTCCGAAGGCGGGACGACCGCGGAGCAGGCACGCGCCGTACTCGCCCTGGCCGGGGTCCGCAGCACCGACTCGTCCTTCGTGAGCCAGGTCGAAGGACTCGGTGTCTCGCACCCCGTGCTCGCCGAGGGTCTCGACGAGCTGGCGCAGGTCATCGAGGGGTGCCAGGGCATCGACGGGGTCGACGTCGTCGCCGACCTCCGCATCGCCCGCGGGCTCGACTACTACACCGGCACGGTCTTCGAGACCCGGCTGGCGGGCTACGACCAGCTCGGGTCGATCTGCTCGGGGGGCCGGTACGACCGCCTCGCGAGCGACGGGACGACCACCTACCCCGGGGTCGGGATCTCGTTCGGGCTCTCCCGCGTCGTCGTCTCCCTTGTTGCAGGCGGCCTGACGGCCGATCGTTCCGTGCCGAGCGCAGTCCTGGTCGCAGTCAGCGACGAGGAGTCGCGACCGGCCAGCGACGCGCTGGCAACGCAGCTGCGCGCGAGTGGCGTTCCGTGCGAGGTGGCAGCGGGTGCCCAGAAGTTCGGCAAGCAAATCCGGTACGCCGAGCGACGCGGCATCCCGTACGTTCTGTTCTCTACCGCGGACGGCCCCCAGATGAAGGACATCCGCAGCGGCGACCAGGTGCCGGTGGACCCGGCCACCTGGACGCCGCCGGCCGAAGACCTCAGACCCAGCATCGCCACCACCCAGGAGAAGAACCCGTGATCCGCACCCACGACGCCGGCGCCCTTCGCGCTGAAAACGTCGGTCAGACCGTCACCCTGGCCGGCTGGGTCGCCCGCCGGCGCGATCACGGCGGTGTCGCGTTCATCGATCTGCGCGAGGCCAGTGGGGTCGTCCAGGTCGTGATCCGGGACGAGGACGTCGCCGGCAACCTGCGCAACGAGTTCTGCCTCAGGGTCACCGGCGAGGTCTCGCTGCGTCCCGAGGGCAACAGCAACCCGAACCTGGGTTCGGGCGAGATCGAGGTCATCGCGACCGAGGTCGAGGTGCTCAACGAGGCTGCGCCGCTTCCCTTCCCGATCGATGATCACGTCGAGGTCGGTGAAGAAGCCCGGCTCAAGCACCGCTATCTCGACCTGCGTCGCAGCGGTCCGAACGCTGCGCTGCGCCTGCGCAGCAAGGTCAACAAGGCAGCACGCGACGTCCTGGACGCCCACGACTTCGTCGAGATCGAGACGCCGACGCTGACCCGGTCGACACCCGAGGGCGCGCGCGACTTCCTGGTACCGGCACGCCTCCAGCCGGGCAGCTGGTACGCGTTGCCGCAGAGCCCGCAGCTGTTCAAGCAGCTGCTGATGGTCGCCGGGATGGAGCGGTACTACCAGATCGCCCGCTGCTACCGGGACGAGGACTTCCGCGCCGACCGTCAACCGGAGTTCACCCAGCTCGACATCGAGATGAGCTTCGCCGACCAGGACGACGTGATCGCCCTGATGGAAGACGTCCTGGCCGCGATGTGGAAGCTGATCGACGTCGACATCCAGCGACCGATTCCGCGGATGACCTATGCCGAGGCGATGCGCCGGTTCGGCTCCGACAAGCCCGACCTCCGGATGGGCCTCGAGCTCGTCGAGTGCACCGAGTACTTCAAGGACACCACCTTCCGTGTCTTCCAGGCCGAGTACGTCGGCGCTGTGGTGATGCCCGGCGGTGCGAGCCAGCCTCGCAAGAAGCTGGATGCCTGGCAGGACTGGGCCAAGCAACGCGGCGCCAAGGGCCTCGCCTACGTCCTGGTGGGCGACGACGGCCAGCTCGCCGGCCCGGTGGCCAAGAACCTGACCGACGCCGAGGCCGTGGGCCTGGCAGCCCAGGTCGGCGCGAGCCCGGGGGACTGCATCTTCTTCGCCGCCGGACCGGTGAAGTCCAGTCGCGCGCTGCTCGGTGCAGCCCGTCTGGAGATCGGCCGGCGCGGTGGGTTGATCGACGAGAACACCTTCGCCTTCACCTGGGTGGTCGACGCGCCTATGTTCGAACCGAGCTCGGACGCCGTCGCGAGTGGCGACGTCGCGGTCGGCGCGGGCGCCTGGACGGCAGTGCACCACGCGTTCACGGGCCCCAGGCCCGAGTTCGCCGACACCTTCGACACCGATCCGGGCAGCGCGCTGGCGTACGCCTACGACATCGTCTGCAACGGCAACGAACTGGGCGGTGGTTCGATCCGGATCCACCGCGAGGACATGCAGAAGCGGGTCTTCGCGGTCATGGGCCTGTCCGCCGAGGAGGCGCAGGAGAAGTTCGGGTTCCTGCTCGACGCCTTCGCCTTCGGAGCACCGCCGCACGGTGGTATCGCTGTCGGGATGGACCGGATCTGCGCCCTGCTCGCCAGGACCGACTCGATCCGCGACGTGATCGCGTTCCCGAAGAGCGGCGGCGGCTTCGATCCGCTCACGGCGGCACCCGCCCCCATTACCCCGGCACAGCGGGCAGAAGCGGGCGTCGACGCCGTTCCGGTGAAGGATCTTTCGTCGGAAGGGTGAACTTCCGGAGGACTCGCTGAACCGGGTCCGTCGCACGTCGTGTTCATATCGTTACCAGAGGGTGATCCTTCCTGGTGCCTGCGTCACATAGAGTCGCGTCCGGCGCAGGCTTGCGACGATCTCGAGGGCCAGCGCGGAATCTGTCCGACCAACCCGTCGATGAGGTGCTGATGTCCTTTCAGGAGTCCCAACTCGAGGTGTCAGAACCCATCGACCCGAAGATCACCCCGACCGGCCTGATCGCTGGTCAGTCGCCCACGCAACTGGCTCTCGGCCGGTTCCGCCGCGATCGCCTCTCGATGATCTCCTTCTGGATCGTGGTCTTCTACTTCCTCGCGGGCATCGTCTCCCCGATCCTGGTGAAGGTGGGGGTCTCCAAGCCGCTCGCCAATGATCAGAAGCTTCTCAACATCGACCTCGGTGGAGTTCCCAACGGCGCCTGGGGCGGCACGAGCTGGCACCACCTGCTCGGTGTCGAGCCGCGTACCGGCACTGATTTCCTGTCCCGTCTCTCGTACGGGATCACCTTCTCGCTGACGATCGCGATCTCCGCCACGATCGTCGCCGTGGTCATCGGCGTCGTGCTCGGCATCATCTCGGGGTTCAGCGGAGGCTGGGTCGACGCGATCATCGGCCGATTCATCGACATGACGCTGTCGTTCCCGCAGACGCTGATGCTGCTGGCCCTGTCCGCCACCGGTGTCGCGCTGTTCGCGAAGATCCTGCCCGGCGATACGAGCGACGCGATCCCGAACGGGGTGTACGAGGTCCTCGTGCTGGGTCTGTTCGGCTGGCCCTCGATCGCTCGTCTGATCCGTGGTCAGGTGCTCTCGATCCGAGAACGTGAATTCATCGACGCGGCCCGTCTGTCCGGTGCGTCGCGTCGACGGATCTACTTCAAGGAGATCCTGCCGAACCTGTGGGCACCGGTGCTCGTGCAGTTCACCTTGATCATGCCGGCCTACGTCTCGGCCGAAGCCGCGCTCTCGTTCCTGGGCGTTGGAATCCCGGTCCCGACGCCGACGCTGGGCAACATCCTCGGCGACTCGGTGAACTTCTCCGGCTCGGACTTCTCCTACTTCTTCTACCCGGCGCTGCTGCTCGCGATCATCGTCGTCAGCTTCAACCTGCTGGGCGACGGACTGCGCGACGCGCTCGACCCGAAGGGCGACCGATGAAGACGCCCAGCACGACCCCAGATTTCGGCAGCACGGAGCTGTCGATAGTGACGCCCACTCGGGTGCGCACGGAGAAGGAGAGGTAATGGCCAGCTATCGAACAAAGGCGCTTGCGGTTGCGACTGCAGCAGCTTTGGCAGCCACACTCGCTGCCTGTGGAGGCGGTAGTTCGAACGCGAACTCCAGCACCAAGGGTGGTGGAACCCTCACGTATTACGTGCGGTCCGCCTACGAACACACCGATCCCCAGCGCAGCTACCTGGGCGTCGAGATGACCAACTTCAGCCGGACCGTCTACCGCGGGCTCGTCGCATTCCCGATCTCGTCCGACCCGACGGTTGCCACCACGCCGGTCCCGGACCTGGCGACGAACACCGGTACGTCGACCGACAACGCCAAGACGTGGTCCTACACGATCAAGAACGGCGTGAAGTGGCAGGACGGCAAGGCGATCACGTGTGATGACTTCAAGTACGGTGCGTCGCGCACGTTCGCGACCGACGTCATCACCGGTGGGCCGAACTACATCCTGACGTACCTCGACATCCCGACGGACGCGAAGACCGGTCTGCCGGCCTACGACGGCCCGTACAAGAAGGACGGCCAGGCGCTGTTCGACAAGGCCATCACCTGCTCGGGCAACACGATCACCTACCACTTCAAGAAGCCCTGGCCGGACTTCCCGGAGGCGATCGCGGCGCTCCACATGATGGACCCGTACCGGGCCGACAAGGACCAGGGCGACAAGTCCAACTACCAGATCTTCTCGAACGGCCCGTACGAGCTGCAGGGCGGCACGTGGAACAAGGAGACCGGCGGCACGTTCGTCCGGAACCCGAACTACAGCGCGTCGACCGACTCGCCGAACATCCGCAAGGCTCTGCCGAACGAGATCATCTTCAAGGTCGGGCAGACGTCGGAGCAGATCACTGACCAGCTGGTCGCCAACGCCGGTGCGAACAAGGGCGGCGTCACCCAGCAGTCGATCCCCTCGTCGAAGTTCAGCGAGGTCCTCGGTGCTACGGCGAGCCGGACCGTGAGTGTCACGTCGCCGTACGTCGACTACCTGGTGCTCAACTTCAAGCGGTTGACCAACCTGAAGGTGCGGCAGGCGATCGCGATGTCGACCGACGACACCGCGTGGGTGGCAGCCGGTGGTGGTCCGAAGGCCTACAAGCCGGCGACCGACATCGTCAGCCCGCTGGTCAAGGGCTACCAGGCCAACCTGTTCCCGGGTGGCAGTGGCAACCCGGCCCAGGCCAAGGCACTGCTCCAGTCGGCCGGCGTGCCGATGCCCTACCCGCTCACCTACACCTACCCGAGCACGCCCACCGCGGATGCTCAGGCTCGTGTGCTGCAGTCGGCATGGAAGGCGGCTGGGTTCAAGGTCACGCTTCAGGGCGTGGCGAACTCGGACGTCTACTACACCAACATCCAGCAGCCCGACCAGAAGGCAGATCTCATCTGGGCTGGTTGGGGTGCGGACTGGCCGTCGGCCATCACGGTGACGGCGCCGCTGTTCGACAGTCGCCCGAACCTGACCCCGAAGTCCAACGGTCAGGACTACGGCGCCTACAAGAGCGACCCGTTCAACGCACTGGTTGACAAGGCACAGAACTCGTCGTCGCTGACTGACCAGACGACGTTCCTGCAGCAGGCCGACCAGTTGCTCGCCAAGGATGTCGCGTACATCCCGCTGGACATTCCGATCTTCTACATGGTCCACGGATCGGAAGTCCTGAACTACACCAACAACGCAGCATCGAACGGCTACCCCGACCTGGGCCCGATCGACGTTGCCAGCAGTGTGAAGTGACACCGGATCTGAACTGATCCGAGCAGGAAGCCGGGGTGGAGGAGGTCACCTCCTCCACCCCGGTCTCTGTCCCAACAATCCGAACACGGTCGACGATCTCGGCCGGTGAGGTGGTTCAAGAATGTTCGCCTACGTCGTCCGGCGATGCTTCACGGGCGTGATCATGCTCATCGTGATGAGTTTCGTCACCTACTTCCTGTTCTTCGCCTCGCCCATCGATCCCGGCCGCTTCGCGTGCGGCAAGAGCTGCCCCCCTGCGCTGATCAAGCAGACGGACAAGGCCCTCGGCTTCGACAAGCCATGGCCGGTGCAGTGGAAGGACTTTGCGATCGGCGTGGTCAAGGGGCGTGACTATCCCGAGGATCCAGCGCTGCGGAAGTCCGCGCCCGAACTGATCTCGCACTGCCCGGCGCCGTGCCTGGGGTACTCCCAGGTGAACCTGATCAACGTCACCACCGAGCTGAAGGACAAGATCCCGATCTCGGTGTCGTTGGCCCTCGTCGCCTTTGTCATGTGGATCATCGGCGGCATCTCGCTCGGCGCGGTCGCCGCGCTGACCAAGGGATCGATCATCGATCGCGGAGTCGTGGGCACCAGTCTGGTCTTCTATGCGTTCCCGACGTTCTGGATGGGGTTGTTCCTGATCGAGTTCCCGGCGATCAAGTGGGGCTTGGTCCAAGTGCCGTCGTACACCTCGATCGCCGACGGGGGTGTCTGGGGCTGGCTCAGCAACTTGTTCCTGCCTGGGCTCACGCTGGCCTTGTTCTACATGGCCGGGTACGTCCGGATCACCCGCGCCTTCGTACTCGAGTCGATGTCCGAGGACTACCTGCGTACGGCGAAGGCCAAGGGCCTGGCGCCGCGCAAGATCCTGTTCAAGCACACCATGCGCGCCGCCCTGACGCCGATCGTCACGCTGGCGGGACTTGATCTTGCCGGCCTGCTCGGCGGGGCGATCATCACCGAGCAGGTGTTCAACTTCAACGGTCTCGGCAAGCTTGCAGTGGATTCGACCCAGACGTTCGACCTGCCGACGGTGGTCGGCCTGGTGCTGCTGCTGGCGGCCTTCGTGATCGTCGCCAACATCATCGTGGACATCCTCTACGCCGTCATCGACCCGCGCGTGCGGGTCGGCTAGGAGCATTGCGCAGATGACCAGCTATCTGTCAGTGCGCGACCTCGTCGTGCACTTCCCGACGATCGACGGCATCGTCAAGGCAACTGACGGTCTGTCGTACGAGGTCGAGCGCGGCAAGACTCTCGGCATCGTGGGGGAGTCGGGTTCCGGCAAGTCGGTGTCCAGCTCCGCCATTCTCGGCCTGCACCGCGGGACGAACGCCAAGGTGAGCGGCGAGATCCTGCTCGACGGCGACGACCTGCTCCAGCTCAACGACGAGCAGATGCGTCAACACCGGGGTAGCGACGTCGCGATGATCTTCCAGGACCCGCTCTCGGCGATGCACCCGTACTACACCGTGGGCAATCAGATCGCCGAGGCGTACCTGGTGCACAACCGGGTGGGCAAGAAGGCGGCACGTGCCCGCGCCATCGAGATGCTCGACCGGGTCGGGATCCCACAACCCGACCGTCGGGTCGATGACTACCCGCACCAGTTCTCCGGCGGGATGCGTCAGCGCGCGATGATCGCGATGGGTCTGATCAACAACCCGGGCCTGCTGATCGCAGACGAGCCGACCACCGCTCTCGACGTCACCGTCCAGGCACAGATCCTGGACCTGCTCCAGGACCTCCAGCGCGAGTTCAACTCCGCCATCATCATCATCACCCACGACCTCGGCGTCGTTGCGGAGATGGCGGACGACGTGCTCGTGATGTACGCCGGACGGGCCGTCGAGTACGGGCCGTGCAAGGAGATCCTCACGCACCCGGAGATGCCCTACACCTGGGGTCTGCTGTCCAGCGTCCCGGATCTGAGTGCCGACACCAATGCCAAGCTGATCCCGATCCGGGGCAATCCGCCGAGCCTGCTCAGCCCGCCCCCGGGCTGTGCCTTCAACCCGCGCTGCGATCACCGTGACAAGGTGCCCGGGGACCTGTGCACGACCCAGGTCCCGGACCTGACCACAGCACGATCCGGCGGCAACCACGTCAAGCGCTGCCACCTGGCCAATCCGGACGAGGTGTACGCCACCGAAGTCCTCCCGGAAATCGCCCCCGACCTCGCGAAGGAGACGCCGTGAGCGAGTTGGCGCACGCTGCCACACAGCTGGACGTGACGGCTCCACCGATCCTCACTGTCCAGGATCTGCAGATGTACTTCCCGGTCAAGTACCACGGGATCTTCCAGCGCACCATCGGGCACGTGCAGGCTGTCGACGGCGTCTCGTTCGAGGTGCCGAAGGGCGGCTCGCTCGGCCTCGTCGGCGAGTCCGGCTGTGGAAAGTCGACCACCGGTCGGCTGATCACCCGCCTGTATGAACCGACCGACGGCGAGATCAACTTCGACGGCAGGAACATCGCGCATCTCAGCCAGCGCGAGCTGCTCCCGCTGCGCCGGGAGATCCAGATGATCTTCCAGGACCCAGCCACCTCCCTGAACCCGCGGCACACCGTCGGCGCGATCGTCGCCGCCCCGTTGCTGATCCACAAGGTGGTCCCGAAGAACAAGGTCCTGCCCCGGGTCCAGGAGCTGCTCGAGGTGGTCGGTCTGAACCCCGAGCACTACAACCGCTACCCGCACGAGTTCTCCGGCGGCCAGCGCCAGCGGATCGGCATCGCCCGGTCCCTGACGCTCCAGCCGAAGCTCCTCGTCGCCGACGAGCCCGTCTCCGCCCTCGACGTGTCGATCCAGGCCCAGGTGATCAACCTGCTCCAGGACGTCCAGCGCGAGTTCGGGATCGGGTTCCTCTTCATCGCCCACGACCTCGCGATCGTGCGGCACTTCTGCCCCGAGATCGCGGTCATGTACCTCGGCAAGATCGTCGAGATCGCGGACCGCGAGACGTTGTACAACCACCCGCACCACCCGTACACCCAGGCACTGCTCTCCGCCGTGCCCGACGTGAAGCAGGCGGCCATCGGTGGGCGGCGCGAGCGGATCCGTCTCGAGGGCGACGTCCCGAGCCCGATCAACCCGCCGTCGGGGTGCCGCTTCCGGACCCGGTGCTCGATGGCCCAGGAGATCTGCTCCAAGGTCGAGCCACCGCTGCTCCAGGTCGGATCCCGCCACAAGGTGGCCTGCCATTTCCCCGGCGAGCTCGGGCAGGCGCCGCAGCGACCGGTCACCACGGCGATCTGCGGTGTCGACGACCAGGGCAACGCCGTATCGGGCGCGACCGCGGACATCCAGCTCAATGCTCCCGGGTACGACACCACCTGGCTGGATCTGAAGACAGGCCAGCGCACGGGCGCATAAACGGTCGGCCCTAGGCTGACTGCGTGGACGACGAGGGACTGTTCGAGGCCGCTGTGCCGGTGACCCCGGGCGGCGGCACACTTGCCGGGGCCGGCTCGCTCGCGGGAAATGGTCACGCCTCGGCCCCGCTGGCCGTCCGGATGCGCCCGCGCTCCCTCGACGAGCTCGTCGGCCAGGGGCACCTGCTCGCCCCCGGCGCTCCGTTGCGTCGACTGGTCGAGGGCGATCAGTCGATGTCGCTGCTGCTGTGGGGACCGCCGGGGACCGGCAAGACCACGATCGCGGCGATCGTCTCGGGGCAGACGAACCGGGTCTTCGTGGAGGTCTCGGCGGTCGCGGCCGGGATCAAGGAGGTCCGGGCGGCGATCGACAGTGCCCGGGCCAGGCTCGCGTCGACCGGCCAGGAGACGGTCCTGTTCGTCGACGAGGTGCACCGGTTCACCAAGGCGCAGCAGGACGCCCTGCTGCCGGGTGTCGAGAACCGCTGGGTCACCCTGGTCGCGGCCACCACCGAGAACCCGTTCTTCTCAGTGATCTCGCCGCTGCTGTCGCGCTCGCTGCTGCTGACCCTCGAGCCGCTGACCGACGACGACATCCGGTCGGTCATCGAGGACGCGCTCACCGACGAACGCGGTCTGGCGGACGCCCTCAAGCTCGACGACGACGCGCGCGACCACCTGGTCCGGCTCGCCGGCGGCGACGCCCGACGGTCCCTGACCTACCTCGAAGCCGCGGCCGGCGCGGCGATCGCCCAGGGTCGCGACCTGATCGACCTCGCGACCACCGAGACAGCGGTCGACCGGGCGGCGGTGCGCTACGACCGGCAGGGCGACCAGCACTACGACGTGATCAGCGCGTTCATCAAGTCGGTGCGCGGGTCGGACGTGGACGCGTCGCTGCACTACCTGGCCAGGATGATCGAGGCCGGTGAAGACCCGCGGTTCATCGCTCGCCGCCTGGTGATCCTCGCCAGCGAGGACATCGGCCTCGCTCATCCCTCGGCGCTGACCACGGCGGTGGCCGCAGCCCAGGCGGTGCAGCTGATCGGGATGCCCGAAGCCCGGCTCAACCTCGCCCAGGCCACGATCGAGCTCGCGCTGGCGCCGAAGTCGAACGCCGTCATCGTGGCGATCGATGCGGCGTCGGCCGACGTACGGGCGGGCAAGATCGGCTCGGTGCCACCGCACCTGCGGGACGCGCACTACCCGGGTTCGAAGGACCTCGGCCACGGCGCGACCTACCGCTACGCGCACGACGAACCGTTCGGCATCGCCGAGCAGCAGTACGCCCCCGAGGTCGTCGAGGACGCCGAGTACTACCGACCGACCGACCACGGTGCCGAAGCCGGGTTTCGCGAGCGCTGGGAGCGGATTCGGCGCATGGTTCGCGGCAGGTAGGGTCACCTTCCATGGACGGTGCCATGTTTGCGGGGGTGACGCTTGCTGCGGTGGGCGGAGCCGTTGTGGCGCTGCTCGCGGTCACGATCGTCAGCCGGTTGCGCCGCCGGAACTCCTCCCGTGCCGATCTCGACGCGATGCTGGCGGCCGCCCAGCGCGAGGCCGACCTGCTGCGCGCCCGGATCGAAGAGCTCACCTCCGACCTGGGGGCGGCTGCCACAGCCACCGGACGCGCTTATGTCATCACCGATGCGGGCCTTGAGTCGACCGAGGTCGCCCTGCCCGGCGATCCGGTCAGCGTCCCGGACCGGCTGGTGCTCTCCGCGACGATGGGTGAGCCGCTGGTCAAGGTCGCAGCCTTCGGTCACGGCGTACGCCGGGCTCTCTCACCCGAGTCACGCAACCGGATCTGGTTCGAGATGCGCCGCGAGGTCCGCGCTGCGCGCAAGCGCCGGCGCCGCCTCGTGCGCGAGTACCTGCGCGACGTGCGGGCCGACGACCGCGCCCAGGAGAGCCTGACATGAGGCGCGGGTTCTGGTTCGTCGCCGGTGCCGGGGCCGGCGTGTACGTGGTGGTCAAGGCGCGTCGTGCGGCCGAGGCGTTCACGCCCGACGGGCTGCGCGACCGGATGTCCGGTCTCGCGGTCGGTGCTCAGCTGTTCGCCGAGGAGGTCCGCACCGGGATGGTCGAGCGCGAGGCGGAGCTGCGCGAACAGTTCGGCTACGTGCTCGACGGTCCGCTGCAGCTGAACGCGACGACCTCTGAGGCACCCGGAGTCCCTGTCCCACCGGCCCTGGAAGGCAGTCACTGATGGACCTCGGCAGCTCGGCCGACATCCGACGCCGTTTCGTGCAGCACTTCGAAGCAGCCGGCCACGTCGCCGTGCCCTCGGCGCCGCTGCTCGTCGACGACCCGAACCTGCTGTTCGTCAACGCCGGCATGGTGCCGTTCAAGCCCTACTTCCTGGGTCAGGAGACGCCGCCGTACCCCCGTGCCGTCAGCATCCAGAAGTGCGTGCGCACGCCGGACATCGAGGACGTCGGCAAGACCACGCGGCACGGCACCTTCTTCGAGATGTGCGGCAACTTCTCCTTCGGTGACTACTTCAAGCAGGGCGCGATCGAACTCGCCTGGGACCTGATCACCAGGCCGGTCGCCGACGGCGGTTTCGGACTGGAGGAGTCACGGCTCTACCCGAGTGTCTACGAGCAGGACCCGGAGGCCGTGGAGCTGTGGCGCAAGATCACCGGCCTGCCGGACGACCGGATCGTGCGCCTCGGCAAGAGTGAGAACTACTGGTCGATGGGTGTCCCGGGTCCGGGTGGGCCGTGCTCGGAGATCCTCTACGACCGGGGTCCGGCGTACGGGGCCGACGGCGACTTCGGAGCCGAGGACCGGTACCTGGAGATCTGGAACCTGGTCTTCATGCAGGACGAGCTCAGTGCGGTGCGCAGCAAGGAGGACTTCGACATCGCCGGGTCCCTGCCGAAGCAGAACATCGACACCGGCATGGGCCTGGAGCGGGTCGCCTTCCTCCTGCAGGAGAAGGCGAACATGTACGAGATCGACGTGATGTTCCCGGTGATCGAACGTGCCGAGCAGCTGACGGGCCGACGGTACGGTGCCGATCCCGGCGACGACGTCCGGTTCCGGGTGGTCGCCGACCACATCCGCAGCTCGATGATGCTGATCGGCGACGGGGTCACGCCCGGCAACGAGTCGCGCGGCTATGTGCTTCGCCGGCTCCTGCGCCGCGCGGTGCGCTCGATGCGCCTGCTCGGGTACGAGGACCGGGCACTGCCCGAGCTGTTCCCGGTCAGCCGGGACACGATGTCGCCCGGCTACCCGGACCTCGCGTCGGACTGGGACCGCATCGCCCAGGTCGCGTACGCCGAGGAGGACGCCTTCCGCACGACGCTGAAGACCGGCACGACGATCTTCGACGTCGCCGCCGAGGAGGCGAAGGCTGCCGGCCGGTCGTCGTTGTCGGGCGAGAAGGCCTTCGCACTGCACGACACGTACGGCTTCCCGATCGACCTGACCCTGGAGATGGCCGCCGAGGCCGGTCTTGAGGTCGACGAGGACGGCTTCCGCAAGCTGATGGCCGAGCAGCGGCAGCGGGCGAAGGCGGATGCGAAGTCCAAGAAGGGGCAGCACGCCGACACCAGCGTGTACCGCGCGATCCTGGATGCCAACGGGCCGACGGAGTGGCTGGCCTACGAGACGCTGACGACCGAATCCCGACCCCTGGCGATGCTGGCGGACGGAGCGCCTGTCGCGGTCCTGGCTCAGGGTGAGATCGGCGAGCTGGTGCTGGACCGCACGCCCTTCTACGCGGAGTCCGGTGGCCAGGTGGCTGACGCCGGCACGATCGAGTTCGACGGTGGCGTGCTGGAGGTCCTCGACGTCCAGCGGCCGGTGCGCGGGCTGGTCGTTCACCAGGTCAGGGTCCTCGAGGGCGAATTCACCCCGGGTGAGGTCCTGGCCAAGGTCGACCCCGACTGGCGTACCGGCGCCCGCCAGGCGCACTCGGGCACGCACGTCGTGCACGCAGCCTTGCGCGAGGTGCTCGGGCCGACCGCCCTGCAGTCCGGCTCGTACAACCGTCCCGGCTACCTGCGGCTCGACTTCGGCTGGACCCAGGCCCTGAGCCCCCAGCAGTACGCCGACCTCGAGCAGGTCGCGAACAACGCCCTGCGCGCCGACCTGCCGGTCGGATGGGAGTACATGACCCTGGAGCAGGCGAAGGAATGGGGCGCGATCGCGCTGTTCGGCGAGACCTACGACGCCAGTCTGGTCCGGGTCGTGGAGATCGGCGGCGTCTGGTCACGCGAGCTGTGCGGAGGCACCCATGTGGACCACTCCTCGCAGATCGGCACGATCGTGCTGACCAGTGAGTCCTCGGTGGGATCGGGCAACCGTCGCATCGAGGCGCTGACCGGTTACGAAGGCTTCGGCTACCTGGCCCGCGAGCGCGACGTCGTCGCCCAGCTGACCAGCCTGCTCAAGACCCAGCCGGACGACCTCGTCGGCCGGGTCGCCGATCTCGTGGACCGGCTCCGCGGTGCCGAGAAGGAGATCGAGAAGATCCGGCTGCAGCAGCTCCTCGCCGGAGCCGGTGAACTCGCCGCCGCTGCGACCGACATCGGTGGTGTCGCGTTCGTCGGCAAGGTCGTCGACGGCGCCGGTGGGGGCGACACCCGTACCCTGGCACTCGACGTCCGTGCCCGGCTCGCAGCCGATCGACCCGGCGCGGTCCTGGTGATCGGCGTCTCGGACGGCAAGCCGTCCCTGGTCGCCGCCGTGAACGACGCGGGCCGCTCCGCGGGAGTCTCGGCCAACGACCTGGTCCGCACAGCCGCAGGCGTCCTGGGCGGGAAGGGCGGCGGCAAGGACGACGTCGCGCAGGGTGGTGGCACCGACGCGGCGTTCGTCGAGGACGCGCTGGCCGCCGTACGACGCGACCTCGCTGCGCGCTGACTCGGATGACCGGACAACAGCGCGGGGTACGGCTGGGGATCGATCCCGGTGACGCCCGGATCGGCGTTGCGAGCTGTGATCCCGACGGGATCCTGGCGACTCCGGTCGAGACGGTGCAACGCGGCGACGGTGACCTCGACCGGATCGCCGAGCTGGCCGACGAGCTGGGCGCCGTCCTGGTCTACGTGGGCCTGCCACGCTCACTTCGCGGAGGCGAAGGCCCCTCGGCGGGTAAGGTGCGAGCGTTCGCCGACGATCTTGCACGCCGGGTCTTTCCACGTCCGGTGCACCTGGTCGATGAGCGGCTGAGCACGGTGACCGCCGAAGCTGTGCTCCGAGAGCGGGGCAAGAAGGGCAAGAAACGACGGGCAGTGGTCGACCAGGCCGCCGCAGTGGTCATCCTGCAGGGGGCGCTCGAGACCGAGCGGTCGGCGGGCGGCCCAGTCGGAGAACGAGTCGATCCGGGAGCTTCCCCGGAGCCGGCCGGCAGTGAACCAGGAGATGGACAGACGTGAGCGACATCGGACTCGACTTCGGCCGCGACGACGAGGGGCCCGAGGACGGCCTCGCTGCTGCCGCGCCGGAGACCCCGGCTGACCCTGCCCCGTTGCCGCGGGCAGGCAGCCGCCGCGCCGCCCGGCCCGCGCGCAGCCGGGTGCGTGGATGCCTGCCCCTGGCGCTGCTGCTCGTCGTGATCCTGGTGGTCGGGTTCTTCGGCGGGAGCTGGGCGCTGGGCAAGGTCAAGTCGATCATCGGCGACAACCCCGACTTCTCGGGCCCCGGCACCGGGTCCGTGACGTTCGAGGTCCATCAGGGCGACACGTCGACCGCGATCGGCCAGAACCTCAAGACCGCCGGCGTGGTCAAGAGCGTCGCGGCGTTCACGGACGCAGCGATGGCGGACCCACGCTCGCGCGGCATCCAGGTCGGCTACTACCAGCTCAAGCTGCAGATGAAGGCCACCGAGGCCCTCGCGGTCCTGGTCGATCCGAAGAACCTGATCCAGGCCCGGGTGACGATCCCCGAGGGCTACCGGGTCAAGGACATCGTCAAGGCGATCGCGAAGCACACCGACATCACGGCGTCAGCGGTTCAGGCCGCATTGAGGAACCCGCGCGCACTCGGGCTGCCGGCCGAAGCCGGTGGCGTGGTCGAGGGTTACCTGTTCCCGGCGACCTACAGCGTCGTTCCGGGCGAGACCGCGACGCAGCTGCTGACCCAGATGGTCACCAAGACGAAGCAGGTCGAGAGCGAACTGGACCTCGCTGCCAAGGCGCGGGCGCTCGGTTTCACGTCCAAGCAGATCCTCACCATCGCCAGCATCCTGGAGTACGAGGGCAGCCGGAACCAGGACTACCCGAAGATCGCGCAGGCCATCTACAACCGGCTGCGCATCGGGATGGCCCTCCAGTCGGACGCCACCGTCGCCTACGCCAACAACCTGGAGGGCACGGTGTACACGACGGCTGCCCAGCGGGCCAACCCGTCGCCGTACAACACCTACGTGCACACCGGGCTGCCGCCGGGCCCGATCGGTTCACCGGGGGAGACGACCATCAAGGCGGCGCTCAACCCGACGCCGGGGCCGTGGCTGTACTGGGTGGTGGTCAACCTGCGCACCGGTGAGACCCGGTTCAACACCACGTTCGCGGGCCACCAGGCCGACGTCCAGCTCCTCAACCAGTACTGCCAGACCTCGAGCGCCTGCTGACCATGTCAGCCCTCGGGGATCCGGTCGTCCGGCACTGCGCGGTCCTGGGATCGCCGATCGAGCACTCGCTCTCGCCGGTCCTGCACCGTGCGGCGTACGCCGAGCTGAAGCTGCCGTGGACCTACGAGGCGATCGAGGTCGAGGAACGCGAGCTGGCCGGCTTTGTCGCCGGGCTCGACCGGAGTTGGCGCGGGCTCTCGCTCACGATGCCGCTCAAGCGTGCCGTGATGCCGCTGCTCGACGACCTCGATGAGTGGTCCCGGATCTCGGGGTCGGCCAACACCGTGGTGTTCAACCACGGCGCCCTGACAGGTCACAACACCGACGTCCCCGGAGCGGTGGCGGCCCTGAGATCCCGCTGGCGCGGACCGTTCACGACGGCGGTGGTCCTCGGGGGCGGTGCGACGGCCGCCTCGATGCTCCTCGCCCTGGGCGAACTCGGGTGCCAGCAGGCCCGGTTGCTGGTCCGTGAGCCGTCGCGCGCCGCCGAGACGATCGAGGTGGTCGAACGCTACGAGCTCGGACCCGTGATCGAGGTCGGCACCCTGGGCGAGCCGGTCGGTGCCGCTGATCTCGTGGTCTCCACGATCCCGGCGGTGGCCCAGACCCCGTGGATGGTGCAGAGCGCGGATGACTGCCCGGTGATCTTCGAGGTCATCTACGACCCGTGGCCGACTCCGCTGGCCGCCGCGGCGCTGGTGTCCGGCCGCATCCTCGTCAGCGGGCTGGACCTGCTCGTCCACCAGGCCGCGATCCAGGTCACGCTGATGACCAAGGCACCGGCTCCGCTGGCCGCGATGATCGCCGCCGGCGAGGGAGCACTCGCCGCGCGGAGACGGACGTGACCTGGACCGACCACGGGCACCCGCTCGGTGCGCTTGTCGCCCTGGTGCTCGGAGCCGTGCTCGGCCTGTTGGTCCCGCGGCTGATCGCCGCGCTGCCCGAACCCGATGCCGAACCCGAACCCGAGCAGGTTCCTGCGGCAGCCGACGACGGTCGCGCGACCCTGCCGCCGCCTCCTCCGAAGGAGTCGTACGCGGCGATGGCAGCCCTGCCCGGGCTGGCGTGGCGCTGCGCGGTTGCCTCAGGCCTGGTGGCAGCCGTCCTGGGTGCCAGCGTCGGCTGGACCGGTGCGCTGGTGTTCCTGGTCCCGCTCGCACCGATCGGTGTGGCGCTCGCGCTCGTCGACTGGCGCACCACCCTGCTGCCGACCCGGATCGTCGCGCCGTCCTACGGCCTGGTCGTCGCGGGGATCGTGATCGCCGGGCTGATCGACTCGGACCACAGGTCCGTGGTCCGTGCTGTTGCCGGGTGGGCGATCCTGGGCGGGCTCTTCGGGCTCTTCTGGCTCGTCTTCCCCCGCGGCATGGGCTACGGCGACGTACGGCTCTCCGGCGTGCTCGGGTTCGCGCTCGGGTACCTCGGGTGGTCGACCTTCATCATCGGCGTCTACGCGGTCTTCATCATCGGCGGACTCGGCGGCGCCCTGCTGAGCCTCCTGCGCATCGTCGACCGCAAACGATTCCCGTTCGGCCCGTTCATGCTGATCGGCTCGGTCGTCGGGGTGGCGCTCGGTCCGGCCATCGCCGGACACCTCGGGTACTGAGGCTCCGCCCCAGCGGTCTCGGGGCGTGACGGGAGTGCCCGAGCCTGCCAGCCCGCATGAAAGACTTGGGCCATGCTCCGTTGGCTCACCGCGGGGGAGTCCCACGGCCCCTCACTCGTCGCAATCCTCGAAGGGCTGCCTGCCCATGTGCAGGTGACCTCGGCCGACATCGCCGATGCCCTGGCCCGGCGGCGGCTCGGCTACGGCCGCGGCGCCCGGATGAAGTTCGAGCAGGACGAGGTCACGATCAACGGTGGCGTCCGGCACGGAAAGACCCAGGGCGGCCCCATCGCGATCACGGTCGGCAACAGCGAATGGCCCAAGTGGGAGACGGTGATGGCGGCCGACCCGGTCGACCCGTCCCTGCTCAAGGACACGGGCCGGAACGCCGCGCTCACCCGGCCCCGACCGGGCCACGCCGATCTGGCGGGGATGCAGAAGTACGACTTCGACGAAGCCCGCGCCGTCCTCGAACGCGCCTCGGCCCGCGAGACCGCGGCCCGGGTGGCTCTCGGTCGGGTGGCCACCGCCTTCCTGGAGCAGGTCGGCGGCATCCAGGTGCTCTCGCACGTCGTCGAGCTCGGGGGAGTCCGGGCGCCGGCCGGTTCCGTACCGGAGCCCGGTGACGTCGCCCGGCTGGACGAGGATCCGGTCCGCTGTCTGGATCCGGAGGCCGCCGCTGCGATGGTGGCCCGGATCGACCAGGCGCACGAGGACGGTGACACCCTCGGCGGCGTCGTCGAGGTCGTCGTCCACGGGCTGCCGCCCGGCCTCGGTTCGTACGTGCACTGGGACCGCCGGCTCGACTCACGGCTCGCCGGAGCACTCATGGGCATCCAGGCGATCAAGGGCGTCGAGGTGGGCGACGGGTTCGAGCTGGCCGCGACCCCCGGATCCCTCGCGCACGACGAGATCGTGATGACCGACGGTGCGATCCGCCGTACCTCGGGCCGCTCCGGCGGAACCGAAGGGGGCATGTCCACCGGTGAAGTGCTGCGGGTGCGCGCTGCCATGAAGCCGATCGCGACCGTTCCGCGTGCCCTGCGCACGGTGGATGTCGCCACCGGCGAGGCGGCTGTGGCCCATCACCAGCGATCCGATGTCTGCGCGGTCCCGGCGGCCGGCATCGTGGCCGAGGCGATGGTCGCGCTCGTCCTCGCCGACGCCGTCCTCGAGAAGTTCGGCGGCGATTCGCTCGGCGAGACGCGACGCAACCTGACCGGTTACCTGGATGCCCTGAGGTTCTCATGACCGGACCGGGGCCGGGCGTCGGCCCGTACGTGGTCCTGGTCGGCTCGATGGGTGCCGGCAAGACGACGGTCGGCGGCCTGCTGGCCTCCGACCTCGGACTTTCCTTCGCCGACACCGACCAGCTGATCGAGGCCAAGGCGGGCAAGCCGGTCGCCGAGATCTTCGTCGACGACGGCGAGGACCACTTCCGCGCGCTCGAGCGAGCCACGGTCGCGGAGGCACTCGAGGCGCACCGCGGGATCCTGGCCCTCGGCGGCGGTGCGGTCCTCGATCCAGCGACCCGTGAGCTCCTCGCGGGTCGTCGGGTGGTGTTCCTGCAGGTCGGGCTGAGCGATGCTGCCTCGCGCGTCGGCCTCGGCGTCTCCCGTCCCCTCCTGCTCGGCAACGTGCGGGGCCGGATCAAACAGCTCCTCGACGAGCGCACCCCGCTCTACGCCTCCGTGGCCCGCTGGACTGTTCCCACCGACGGCCGGGAGGCCGCCGAGGTCGCGGCCGAGGTCCGGGCCCTGGTGGATGATGGTGACCATGACTGACGCCAGCACCGTCACCCGACTGCCCGTGCGCGGCGCTTCGCCGTACGACGTGGTGGTCGGCCACGGCGTGCTCGGCGAGGTCGCTTCCATGCTGGGCACGGGTCCTTCCCGAGTGGCCATCGCCTACCCGGAGCCGCTGGAGCACCTGGCCGACCGCGTCATCGCTACGATCGGTCACTCCCTGGGCGAGGTCGAGGTCCTGCGGCTCGTGCTGCCCGACGGCGAGGTCGCCAAGACGGGCGCCGTGGCGCTCGACGCCTGGGAACAGCTCGGTGCTGCAGGTTTCACGCGTTCGGACGCCGTCGTCACGGTCGGCGGAGGCGCCACCACCGACATGGGCGGATTCATCGCCGCGACCTGGCTGCGAGGCGTGCCGGTCGTACACGTCCCGACGACGCTGCTGGCGATGGTCGACGCCGCCGTGGGTGGCAAGACCGGGATGAACACCGGCGCCGGGAAGAACCTGGTCGGGTCGTTCCACGAGCCCTCTGGCGTCGTGTGTGACCTCGATGTCCTCGGCTCGCTCGCCGAGCCGGAGCTGATCGCCGGCCTCGGCGAGGTGGTCAAGTGCGGCTTCATCGCTGACCCGGAGATCCTGACGCTGATCGACCGCTGTCCCGCGAACGCGCTCGAGCCCCGGTCGGCCGAGCTCCGCGAGCTGGTCGAGCGCGCGATCGCGGTGAAGGTCGAGGTCGTGGTCGCCGACCTGAAGGAGACCGGAGGGGCCGAGGGCCACCCCGGCCGCGAGATCCTGAACTACGGCCACACGATGGCGCACGCGATCGAGAAGGCCACCTCCTACCGGATTCGCCACGGTGAGGCGGTGGCGCTGGGCATGGTCTACGCCGCTGAGCTGGCGCGACTGGCCGGCCGGCTCGACGACGCGACGGCTGCGCGGCACGCGGAGGTCCTGGCCGCGGTCGGGTTGCCGACCCGGTTCGACGGCGCTGACTTCGGGGCAACCTTCGACGACCTGCTGGCGACCATGCGGGTCGACAAGAAGGCCCGCGGCGCACACCTGCGCTTTCTCGTCCTGGACGGGCTCGCGAAGCCTGCCGTGCTGGCCGACCCGTCGCTCGAGCACCTGCAAGCCGCCTGGGACCACCTGGCCGGTGCCCGATGACCGCGCCGGCGGTCCCTGAGGAGCTCGCGCAGCGAGCGTCTCGAAGGGTGCTGGTCCTCAACGGTCCCAACCTCGGACGCCTCGGCAGGCGGCAACCCGAGATCTACGGCTTCACGACGTACGACGAACTGGCCGAGCACTGTGTCGGCTGGGGTCGCGACCTGGGCCTCGAGGTCTCGTGCCGCCAGACGAACCACGAGGGCGAGATGCTCGACTGGCTCAACGAGGCGGCCGACTCCGAGTTCCCGGTGGTGCTCAATGCCGCCGCCTGGACGCACTACTCCTGGGCCGTCTTCGATGCGTGTGCGCAGCTCGTGGCACCCCTGGTCGAGGTGCACATCTCGGACCCGCAGCAGCGTCCCGAGGAGTTCCGGCACACCTCCGTGGTCACCCCGTACGCCGCAGCGGTCATCGCCGGCTACGGCATCGACGGCTACCGGATGGCGCTCGAGCACCTCGCCCGGGCCTGAGCGACCGCGCTCGCCGGCGCCCGCCAGGTCGGCCGATCCTCAGTCGTCGCGACCGGTGCCGTCGTCGCCGGGCTGCTGGCCCGGATCGTCGCTGTGGTCGTCGTGGCTGCTCGGGCGTTGGCCCGTGCCACCGCTGGACGTACTCGGGCGAGCCGTCGTGACGTCCGCCTGACTGGCGGCCGCAGCCCGTACCTCCGTGCGCGGCGCAACGGGTACCGGGGTGGCCTTCGGGGTGTGCCGCGCCTGCGCCTTTGCCGGCCGGACCGGTCGGTTCCGGGTGCCGACCGAGCCCAGGGCTCCGGCGGCCGGGCCGGGGACCGCAGGAGCCGCAACGGGGATCGGGGCGGCGGGCGGCACCGGCCGGGCAGCGCTCCCGACGAGGCTCGAGGCTACGTAGGCGCCGCCGACCGCGGTGACTACCAGGGTCGTAGCCGTCAGGGCCGACCTCACGATGGCGATCGTCATGGCACGTCCAGGATGGGTTGACTCACCCCGGTCTGATCGGCACCGAATCCGCATACCTGAACCGATGTCCTACACTGCTCCGTTGGCGCACGCTGTGCCACCACCTCACTCCACACGACAGGCTCCTGCACGCATGGCAACCACGAACGACCTCAAGAACGGCATGGTTCTCAACATCGACGGCCAGCTCTGGGCTGTCACCGAGTTCCAGCACGTCAAGCCCGGTAAGGGGCCCGCCTTCGTGCGGACCAAGCTGCGCAACGTCGAGTCCGGGAAGAACGTCGACCGGACGTTCAACGCCGGCACCAAGGTCGAGACCGCCAACGTCGACAAGCGGACGATGCAGTACCTGTACAACGACGGCACCTCGTACATCTTCATGGACACCGCGACCTACGACCAGCTCGAGGTACCGCCGGAGGTCGTCGGTGACGCCGTGAACTTCCTGCTCGAGAACCAGGACGCGATCGTCGCGACCAACGAGGGCCGCGTCCTGTTCGTCGAGCTCCCGGCTTCGGTCGAGCTCGTGATCACCTTCACCGAGCCCGGCCTGGCCGGCGACAGTGCCACGGGTCGTACCAAGCCCGCGACGCTGGAGACCGGCCACGAGATCCAGGTCCCGCTCTTCATCAACCAGGGCGAGAAGATCAAGGTCGACACGCGCGACTCCTCCTACCTCGGTCGAGTCAAGGGCTGATTCGCCTGTCCACACGATCGGGCCAGCAGCGGGCCCAGACGACGCCCCAGAAGACGCCCCAGAAGACGCCCCAGAAGACGCCCGAGCGATGAGTGCACGCTCCAAGGCCCGCAAGCGGGCTCTCGACGTGATCTTCTCCGCCGAGGCCCAGGGCCAGCGGATCGACGACATGCTGGACGGCCAGATGGATGCGGGTGAGGGCCCGACCAACGAGTACACCGTCACGCTGGTCCGCGGCATCGCCGACCGGCAGGACCGTCTCGACGAGTTGATCACCTCCTACGCGCACGGCTGGACCCTCGAGCGGATGCCGGCCGTGGACCGCAACGTGCTGCGACTGGGGATCTACGAGGTCCTCTTCGTCGACGACGTGCCGGACGCGGTGGCCGTCAGCGAGGCGGTCAACCTGGTCCGGGACCTCTCCACGGACGAGTCGCCGACCTTCGTCAACGGGATCCTTGCGCATGTCGTGCGCGACAAGGAGAAGCTCGCGGGCGAGTGACCGTGGCGGGTCGGTAAGGCGAATGTAAGCAGGGGCGCTGGCCCGGGGCCGCGCGGGCTGGTTGGCTGGGCGCATGACTGAAGCAGCCGGCGCATGCGACGTGATCGTGATCGGACTAGGGCCTGGCGGCGAGCACGCCGCCGACAGCCTCGCTAAGGCAGGGCTCGACGTCGTCGCCATCGACGAGCGCCTGGTGGGCGGCGAGTGCCCGTACTTCGGCTGCGTCCCGTCGAAGATGATGATCGCGGCCGCAGGCACGTTGCGTGAGGCCCGCCGGATCCCCGGACTGGCTGGCACCTCGCAGGTGCAGCCGGACTGGGCGCCCGTCGCGGCGCGCATCCGGGACGAGGCCACCGACGACTGGGACGACCAGGTGGCGGTGGACAGGCTCGTGGCAGCGGGCGCGACCTTCGTGCGCGGAAGGGGCCGGATCACCGGTCCGAACGAGGTCACCGTCGACGGTCGGACCTGGGTGGCACGGCGCGGCATCGTCCTGAACACGGGCACGAGCCCCAGCGCGCCCCCGATCGAGGGGCTGGCCGGGACGCCGTACTGGACGAACCGCGAGATCGTGAAGGCCACCGAACTGCCCGCATCGCTGATCGTGATCGGGGGCGGTGCGATCGGCTGCGAGCTTGCCCAGGTCTTCGCGGCGTTCGACGCCGAAGTCCACGTGGTCGAGGTCGCCGACCGGATCATCGCGCTCGAGGAGCCCGAGGCATCGGCCGCCCTCGCGACCGCGTTCGCCGAGCAGGGCATCGAGGTCCACGCGGGCGCATCGATCCACCGTGTCGACCACGCCGGCGACACCTTCACCGTCGTCCTGGAGGACCGCGAGCTGACAGCTCAACGGCTGCTGGTCGCGGCCGGTCGTCGGACCAACCTGGCGGACCTCGGACTTGAGCACCTCGGCCTCGACCCGGCCGCCCGCGTGCTCGAAACCGACGAGCGGATGCGGGTGGCACCAGGGATCTGGGCCATCGGTGACATCACCGGCAAGGGCGCGTTCACCCACGTCTCGATGTACCAGGCCGACGTGGTGATCCGCGACCTGCTCGGCGTCGACGGGCCGTGGGCCGACTACCGGGCGGTCGCGCGGGTCACCTTCACCGCACCCGAGGTGGGCTCGGTCGGACTGACCGAATCGGCGGCACGCGCTGCCGGCATCGATGTCGTCACCGCGACCGGGGACCTGGGGACGCGTGGCTGGCTCGCCAGGGAGCCCGGGCTGATCAAGCTCGTGGCCGACCGCAGCCGCAATGTCCTGGTCGGCGCGTGCGCGATCGGTCCGAGCGGGGGTGAGGTGCTCTCGATGCTCGCCACGGCGGTGCACGCCGAGATCCCGGTACCGACGCTGGCCGAGATGCACTTCGCCTACCCGACCTACTACCGTGCGACCCAACCGGTCCTACGCGCTCTGCTGCACGGCTGACTCCAGCTCGTCGAGCGCGTCATCGGTGTAGATCGCGAGGCGTTGCAGGTGCGGGAGCGTGTCGCGGCACCCGACGAACCCGATGGTGACCTTGTCGCCGTACCCGATCAGCGTGACGTTGAGCCCGTAGCCGTCGGAGAGGAACGAGACCGGCACGATGCTCAGCAGGCGGGCGCCGGCGAGGTAGAGCGGTTCGCGGGACAGCACCAGGTTCGACACGACGAAGTTGAACAGCGGCGGTGCCGTGACGACCTTCTGCGAGAAGGCGATCGGGAGCAGGCCGGCCAGGGTGAACTGCTGGAGCGCCCCGGGGGACAGGGCGACAAGCTCCTTCTTGCCGCGTGAGGTGACCCGGTTGATCCTCCTGAGGCGCTCGACCGGATCCTCGATGTCGGTGCCCAGCGGGCACACGAACCCTGCGGCTGCGTTGATCGTCTCCTCGTCGCGGTCGATGCCGACAGGGACCGAGGCGGTCAGGGTGCGCCGGGGCAACGCATCGAGCTCGGTCAGGTAGCGGCGCACCGAACCGGCCAGCGCGGTCAGCAGCACGTCGTTGACGGACGTACCGGTCGCCGTGGCGATCGACTTCATCCGGTCCAGCCCGAGCTCGCAGTAGGCGATCCGCCGGTTGCGGGTGACTTTCTTGTTGAACGGTGTCCGCGGCGTCTTCAGGGCACCCAGGACCGCGCTGTTCGCACCGGTGGCCATCTCGACCACTTTGCCGGCCATCTCGCCGGTCGCCCCGAGGGTGGACAGCGCGTTGCCGACGATCCTGCGAGCGAGCCGGATCGCACTGGCGTCCGCCTTCTCGAGGGCCGTCGCGTCGGGTGATTCCTCGCCGCCCGGGCCGACTGCCCCCGAAGGGTCGGTGCTGAGCCACTGCTTGATGGTGCGCATCGCCCCGAGGCCGTCGGTCGCGCCGTGGTGCGCCTTGAAGTAGAACGCGAAGCGGTTGCCCTCCAGCCCCTCGATCACGTGCGCCTCCCACAGCGGCTTGGTCAGGTCGAGGGGGTGCGAGTGCAGCCGTTCGATCAGCTGACCGAGCTGGGCGTCGGTGCCGGGACTCGGCAGCGCTGAGAGCCTGACGTGGTACGACGGGTCGGGTTCGACCTCGCGCCAGCGCGACAGGGCGTTGGCAGGACCGTGGTCGACCACGCTGTTGTAGGGGAACGGCACCCAGTCGAGCGCCGAGAACGCGCGGTGCAGGTCGAGCACGAACTCCGGTCCGGCACCCTCCGGCAGCTCGAAGATCGCGCCGCAGCCGATGTGCAGGGGAGCGCGTGACGTCTCCATCCGGACGAACATGCTGTCGACCGGGCTCAGCAGCTTGACCACCAGACCTCCCTCGGGCCGAACGGTGCCATCGTAGGGGCTGATACTCTGGCGCCGTTCGACATCCTTTAACGGTCCGTCCAGTGAGGCGGAGAAGGAGGTCAGGCGTGATGGCGCCTACCCACGAGATTGCCAGCCACGACACCGATGGTCACCCCGAAGGGCGCACCGTCCTCGACGCCCGTGACATCGACCGGGCACTGACACGCATCTCGCACGAGATCCTCGAGCGCAACAAGGGCTCGCACGACCTGGTCCTGCTGGGCATCCCGAGCCGCGGCGTGGGCCTCGCCCAGCGGATCGCTGCGCGGATCGCCCAGGTCGAGGGCGCCGAGATCCCGGTCGGCTCGCTCGACATCACCATGTACCGCGACGACCTGCGCCTGCGCCCGGCACGTGCGCTCTCGCCGACCGAGATCCCGGGCGGTGGCATCGACGACAAGGTCGTCGTCCTGGTCGACGACGTCCTGTACTCGGGTCGCACGATCCGTTCGGCGCTCGACGCGATGAACGACATCGGCAGGCCGCGTGCGGTCCGCCTCGCCGTCCTGGTCGACCGCGGGCATCGTGACCTGCCGATCCGGGCGGACTTCGTCGGTAAGAACCTGCCGACCTCGATGGCCGAGAAGGTCGCCGTACGGCTGGCCGAGTACGACGGAGAGGACTCGGTGACGATCCGATGACCGGCTTGAAATCAACTGGGCATCTGCTCAGTGCCGCGGACCTGACCCGCGACGACGCCGAACTGATCCTGGCCACGGCCGGGGAGATGCGGGCGCTCGCGGACCGGCCGATCAAGAAGCTGCCCGCCCTGCGCGGTCGCACCGTGGTCAACCTGTTCTTCGAGGACTCCACGCGGACCCGGATGTCCTTCGAGGCCGCCGCCAAGCGGCTCTCGGCCGACGTCATCAACTTCTCCGCCAAGGGCTCCTCGCTGAGCAAGGGGGAGTCGCTCAAGGACACCGCCCTCACGCTCGAGGCGATGGGCGCCGACGCCGTGATCGTCCGGCACTGGGCCTCCGGGGCACCGCACAACCTCGCCAACGCGGGCTGGGCGCGGTCGACGGTCATCAACGCCGGTGACGGCACCCACGAGCACCCGACCCAGGCCCTGCTCGACGCCTTCACCATGACCCGGCACCTCGGTGCCCTCGACGGGCGCCGGGTCGCCATCGTCGGGGACGTGCTGCACAGCCGGGTCGCGCGGTCGAACGCGATCCTGCTGCAGACCCTCGGGGCCGAGGTCACCCTGGTCTCCCCGCCCACCCTCTTCCCGTACGGCGTGGAGACCTGGGGTGTGCAGACCTCCTACGACCTCGACGCCGTCCTGCCGAAGTCGGACGTCGTGATGATGCTGCGCGTCCAGCGCGAACGGATGAACGACTCCTACTTCCCGAGCGCGCGGGAGTACTCGCGTCGCTACGGCCTCGACGCCCGCCGGATGGGGACGCTGCAGGACCACACGATCGTCATGCACCCCGGTCCGATGATCCGGGGTATGGAGATCACCGCCGACGTCGCCGACTCTGACCGCTCGGTGATCGTCGAGCAGGTGACCAACGGCGTCGCCGTGCGGATGGCGGTGCTGTACCTGCTGCTGGGCGGCAGCGAACCTGCCCTCGGCGCAGCCGATCATGCGCAGAGCGGAACCGACGCTGAACCCACCACTGAGGAGAACGACGCGTGAGCTCGACCCTGATCACCGGCGCCCGGATCCTGGGCGGCGAGCCGACCGACCTCCTCCTGACCGACGGCGTGATCGCGGCCGTTGGCCCGGGGCTCGAAGCGTCGGGCGCCGAGGTCGTCGACGCCAGCGGCCTGATTGCCCTGCCCGGGCTTGTCGACCTGCACACCCACCTGCGCGAACCCGGGCGCGAGGATGCCGAGACCGTCGAGTCCGGCACCCGCGCCGCCGCGCTGGGCGGTTTCACCGCTGTGCACGCGATGGCCAACACCGATCCCGTGGCCGACACCGCCGGTGTCGTCGAGCAGGTCTGGCGACTGGGTCGCGAGGCCGGCTACGCCGACGTCTTCCCAGTGGGTGCGGTCACCGTGGGGTTGGCCGGCGAACAGCTGGCCGAGCTCGGTGCGATGGCCGACTCGGCCGCCCGCGTGCGGGTGTTCTCCGACGACGGCAAGTGCGTTGCCGACCCGGTCCTGATGCGCCGCGCGCTGGAGTACGTCAAGGCCTTCGACGGCGTCATCGCCCAGCACGCCCAGGAACCCCGGTTGACCGAGGACGCCCAGATGAACGAGGGCGAGCTCTCCGGCCGGCTCGGTCTGCGCGGCTGGCCCGCGGTCGCCGAGGAGGCGATCATCGCGCGCGACGTGCTGCTCGCCCAGCACGTGAAGTCCCGCCTGCACGTCTGCCACGTGTCGACCGCCGGCTCGGTCGAGATCGTGCGCTGGGCCAAGGCCCGCGCCGAGCAGGAAGGCGGCTGGACGGTCACCGCCGAAGCCTGCCCGCACCACCTGCTGCTCACCGACGAGCTTGCCGCCTCGTACGACCCGATCTACAAGGTGAATCCGCCGCTGCGCACGGCGGCTGACGTCGCCGCGCTGCGCGAGGGGCTGGCGGACGGGACCATCGACATCGTCGCCACCGACCACGCTCCGCACCCGCACGAGGACAAGGACTGCGAGTGGCAGGCGGCCGCGTTCGGGATGCTCGGCCTGGAGACAGCGCTCTCGATCGTCCAGCACACGATGGTCGACACCGGTCTGATCGACTGGGCCGGGGTCGCCGAACGGCTCTCGACGGCACCGGCACGGATCGGTCGCCTCGGTGACCACGGCCGCCCGCTGGCGGTGGGTGAACCCGCGAACGTCGTCCTCTACGACGCCTCGGCGACCCGGGTGATCGAGGCCGGCGAGATGTCGTCGCTCTCGCGCAACACGCCGTACGCCGGCATGGAGCTGCCCGGCCGCGTCGTCGCGACCTTCCTGCGCGGCAAGGCCACGGTCCTGGACGGGAAGCTCACCTGATGAAGTTCCTCAGGCACGCCTCCGACGGGATCCCGGAGCTGGTGCCGATTCCGCCGATCGCCGAGCTTCCGCCGGCGAAGCTGCAGGCCACGGCGCGCTACCTCGGCACCCTGGACGCGGACGGCGCCCGGGTGATCGGCCACAGCCTGTCGGCCAGGAGCTCTGCCCGGCTGTCGTTGTCGGCCGAGGCGATCGACGTTGTCCGCATCGCCGGGTCGTTCCGGATCCGCACCGAGGCGTTGCGAGGCGCTCGCACCGAGCGGCTGTTCAACGGCAAACCCGTCAACGACCTGCTGGTCGTCCGTTGGGAGCACCACGGCCGGGACTGGGAGACCGGCTTCCGGATGGACGCGGTCCGCAGCGTGCGCGATGCAGCGAAGACCCAGCTGGGAAGGACCGGCGGCCCTGCGCAGCCCGACCTCGGGGCGTGGGTCCGCACGATTTCGAAGATGGTCCGAGGCAGTGCCGGACCGAAGACTGACAGGGGAAACGGATGACCGAGGCGATTCTCGTGCTCGAGGACGGCCGAACGTTCCGCGGCGAGTCCTACGGCGCTGAGGGGGAGACCTTCGGCGAGGCGGTCTTCTCCACCGGCATGACCGGTTACCAGGAGACGTTGACCGACCCGTCCTACCACCGGCAGGTCGTCGTCATGACCGCCCCACACGTCGGCAACACCGGGGTCAACGCCGACGACGACGAGTCGGGCCGGATCTGGGTCGCGGGCTACGTCGTCCGCGATCCCTCGCGCAGCTACTCCAACTGGCGCGCCTGCGGTGGCCTGGAGGACCGGCTGATGGCCGAGGGCGTGGTCGGCATCTGCGACCTCGACACCCGCGCCCTGACCCGGCACCTGCGCGAGCGCGGCGCCATGCGGGTAGGGATCTCCAGCGTGGACGACGACGTCGCGGGCGTACTCGAACGGGTACGCCGGTCGCCGGAGATGGCCGGGGCCGACCTGGTCGCCGACGTGACCACGCCGCAGCCCTACGTGGTGGCGGCCGACGGCGAGCACCGGCTCACCGTCGCCGCCATCGACCTCGGCATCAAGCGCAACACCCCGCGCCGGATGGCCGTCCGCGGCATCACCACCCACGTCCTGCCGGCGACGTCGAGCGTCGAGGACATCCTGGCGACCGGCGCCGACGCGGTGT
>JAOPYE010000033.1 GCA_025964775.1 Marmoricola sp. | reverse complement strand
GGGTCTATTTGTCGGTTTTTTGCTAACCGATCCCCGCTCGGCCCCCCGCGCGGGTCGGGTGCGCCTCAGCCCACCCGACCGTAGTAGACCGACCTCGTCCACAGACGTTCCTTGCGTACCCGCGCACCCGGGTACGGCGCGTGCCAGATCTCGTTGTGACCGGCGTAGATCCCGACGTGGTAGATGCCGCCACCGTCGTGGAAGAACACCAGGTCGCCCGGGCGTCGGTCGCGGGCACGGATGTGTCGCGTACGGCCGTACTGCGCAGCTGCCGAGTGCGGCAGGTGACGGCTGAGCCTGTTGAACGTCCACATGGTCAGCCCGGAGCAGTCGAAGCGGTGCGGGCCGCTGCCGCCGTACACGTACGGCGAGCCGCGCCGGCTGGACGCGATCCTCACGACCCGGGCGCCGAAGGCGATCGCGCGGGCACGTGCCGTCATCGGCGCGGGGGCGGTCGCGGTGGTGGTCGAAGCGGGTGCCATCGCTGCAGCGTGTGCGCCGGGCGCCGAAATCGTGAGCGTGGTCGCGACGAAGAGAAGTGCGGCGATCAGGGTGAGCGCGCGCGTGGGAGTACGACGGGTAGTCGTCGACATGGTGAAACCTGTGCGGTCACGCTTGCGATGGTTGACCTGTCGGATTCGGGCTACCGTTGCCCGGCCACTCTCGTGGCTTCACCCCAAGTCCCACTGCCAGTTCTTGAACACACTGCGTGGGACGTCGTGCTGGTTCCTCCGCGCCCGCCAATCCACTCGCTTTCGCGTCGTGTTCATCTGACTCATGGCGGGCCTCAGCGTGAGCACAGATCGGCCCCCGCTGGTTGGGCGGAAGCACCGTCTAGTAGACGGGAGCTCATCACCCGCGATTACCCGGCCAAGCGGGAAATGTGACTCAGGGCACGGGCTTGACGTGGGTCACAGTGCGCCGCCAGATCAGCCGGTGGACGGGGATCCACCGTGGGATCGAGCGCAGTCCGGGCAGGAAGGGCAGGAACATCAAACCGAGGGTCAGCAACGCCATCAGGCCCCAGACCAGGGCGTCTGCGTTGTCCGAGGTCGAGAACGGCTTGACCTGGTACCAGAAGGTGTAGAGCCACATCCAGGGTTGGCCCGGATAGTTGCCGAACTCGTTCATCATCCCCCACTGGTCGCCGCCCAGGTTGCTCGCCCGGGCGTTGTCCTCGAGGTAGGCGCCGTCCGAGAGCAGCAGCAGCGAACGCGTCGCGTCGATGCCGTAGAAGGTGCCGGATGCGGTCAGTGTCCCCTCGAGGCCGCCACTCGAGGCGAGCGCCAGGAAGGCTGAGGTCAGCGCCGGCACGGGTCCGTAGTCACCCGCTGCGACCTTGGCCGGATCGCCGTCCGGAACCTTGGCCAGCGCATCGCCGTACGCGGTTGCCCAGGCGGTCTGCTGTGCCGGGGTCGCCGCACTCCAGGCGGTCAGCGCGGTGCGGGCGGCCTGGTCGGACGTGGCTCCGCGCAGCGGATCCAGCACCAGACCGGCTGAGTCCACGGGGACGCGGACTCCGCCCCAGCGTTGCATCGGGACTCCGAGCATCATCTGACCGGGGCCGTTGTGGTTGTACGGCGGCCCGTAGGTGGCACTGCCGGACGTGCCGGCGAGCTCGGAGGCCGCGGTCGCCACGACGTCGTTCGGAGCTGCCTTCGCCCACCCGGCCATCGTGATCGCCTTCTCGTCGGGCGATGAGAACACGGCGGCCAGCCCGACGGTGAGCAGCGAGATGACCGCGAGCGCGATCACGAACTCCTTGACGAGGTCGTAACGGCGGGTCGGGAAGTCGTGCGAGTCCGGGGTCCTGGTCTTCATCGGACACCTTCTTCGGCGTCGATCGGCGGGACCACGCCGTGTCGCCGGACGAGCACGATGTGCATCACGGTGATGACGCCGATGAAGAACGGCATCAGCACGATGTGCCACATCAGCATCTGCCCCGGGTTGAGCACGTTGAAGTACGCACCGACTCCGATCGAGTTGAGGCCGTCCTTCGCCTGGGTGCTGATCCACTGGCTGTCGAGGTTGGTCTGCGAGAGGTAACCGGTGAACGCCGCGCCGATCGAGGCCACGAACGCGAGCACTCCGGTGATCCAGGTCAGCGCCCGGTTGCCGCGCCAGGCGGCCATCCAGAACTTCCCCCAGAGGTGGATCACCATGCTCCCCATGAACACCTCGGTGCTCCACAGGTGGGCCGAGTTCACGAAGTGCCCGAACGACGAGACGTGCCACCAGGTGGCACCACCGACAGCGAGGACCGACCCGGTGACGAGCACCACGGCCAGGCCGGCCAGCGTGGTGACACCGAAGACGTAGATCCAGGATGCGACGTACGCCGGCTGGCGGTCGGGCAGCGCCTGTCCGGGCGGGACGAGGTGCGCGATCCTGTCGGCGACGCGCGCCGTCCAGGTGTCGGCGACCGTGGGCGTGGTCACTGGTCGCCCCCGTCGTCGTGTCCGCCTGGGAACGGCAGCAGCAGAGCGAGGACGAAGACGACGACCATCACCACGATCACGATCAGGTTGGTGAGGCTGATCTGGATGACGCCCCAGTGCAGGTAGTGCCCGGTCGCGACATCGACGACAGCGAGGATCGAAGAAGGTGCCATGCTTCGACGCTCTCGCGGCGAACGGCCCTCAGGTAGTGCCGAACGTCCCCCATCCAGCGGCCAGGTGGCGCCGCTGGCTTCGCCGCGCCAGGCCGCAGCGCTAGTCAGCGCGGGGTGGCTGATGCTCCTCATGGTGGTGCATCGCGGCTGGTGCTTCCGCGTCCTCGTGCTCAGCATGGTCGTGTGCCATGTCGTCCGGACCGCCGCCCATCATGGCCAACATGCTGCGTCCGCCGGTCCGGAAGAACCGGAGCAGGAGCATGGCCGTCACCAGCAGCGCAACGATGTTGAGCCACGTCGTGTAGTTCCAGCTGATGCCTTGTTGCACGACCTTCGCCTGGCCGTGGTCGGGAACCAGCCCGAGTCCGCTGAAGAGGCCCTCCACGATGTACCCACCGGCCACCATCGTCAGGTAGAAGGCCCCGAGCAGGACCAGCATCATCTTCGTGCCGTAGTACTTCCGGTAGATCAGCAGGATCGGGATGATGATCAAGTCGGCGAAGATGAAGGAGATCACTCCGCCGAAGCTGATCCCGCCGTTGTACAGCACCGCCGCCAGCGGCACGTTGCCGATGGAACAGACAAAGCTGAGCACCGCGATGATCGGGCCGATGATCGGTCCCCAGATCCTGGACCAGGTCGGGTGGTCAGTCAGAAAGACTGTTTGCCAGAACGAGTCCGGCACCCACGCTGCGACGGCACCCGCGATCAGGAGGCCGATCACGATGTCGCGCAGGACGGCCGCCCACTCCATCACGTAGATGTGGCTGATCGATGTCAGACCGTTCCCGCTGAGCAGCCGCTTTGCGAACGAGCCTTCACCTTGGATCGACATGTCCATGGCGGCATGCCCCTCCATCGACCCAGCCAGTCCCTTGTCGGCTTGATCGCGCGCCGCATCGATGAGCTTCTTGCGAACGAAGAAGCGGAAGAACATCGCAATCAGGATGATGATGATCGGCCCGCCGAAGAATTCGGCCGCGGTGAACTGCCAACCGAGCAACAGCGCCATGATGATGCCGAGCTCGATCACGAGGTTCGTGCTGGCAAGCTCGAACACCATGGCAGAGGTGAAGCTCGCACCCTTGCGGAAGAGGGATCGGGCCAGCGCCACGGCAGCGTACGAGCAGGACGAGCTAGCGACTCCCAGACCGGTCGCTTTGAGCAAGGTTGCCGGGCGGTCATCGCCCAGCATCCGCGAGATCGTTTCCCGCCGCACCACTGCCTGAACCACCGCGGACAACGCGAACCCAAGGATCAGGGACCACGTGATCTGCCAGGTCATCGATCCAGCCATCTTGAGGGCATCAACCAGGAACATGGCTACGCCCCTTCCTCGGTGATGGTGAGCAGCTGACGAAGGCAGTGCTCAAGCAGTTGATGCGGGAATCCGTCAGCCAGTCGGTAGTTGATGATCCGGCCGTCGCGCCTCGTCTGGACGAGGCCTGCACCCCGCAGCTGTTTGAGCGCGTACGACGTCTGGTCTTCGCTCACGTCGCCAAGCGCCAGCGTCAGATCACCGACGCACAGCTCCTCCACGGATACGAGCGCGAACAAGAGCCGCGACCGTACCGGGTCGGACAGGACGCCCAACAGCTTCGCGAGGCGATCAGCTTCGTCGCGTGACAGGACACCCGCCCGTGCTTGCCTCAGCGCAGCCGGGTTGATGGGGACTGCGTGGTCGACAGGCATATCCGCATATTCGCACGGATGTACGGATATGCCCAGGAGGCACGGTTCGGATCTGTGTGCGGTGCCCCGGGTGGGGGTCGAACCCACACTGAACGGTTTTTAAGACCGCTTCCTCTGCCGATTGGGATACCGGGGCGCGCTCGATCATAAGTAGGTCTGGCGCGCGTGCAGCGCGTGCGCGCCGGAGACCCGGTCGAGGAACAGCAGGCCGTCACAGTGGTCGAGCTCGTGCTGGAGGGCACGCGCCTCGAAAGCCTCGGCCTCGATCACCAGCTCCGCTCCCGTGCCGGGCTCCTGACCTCGTACGACGAGCCGCGACGCACGCTTCACATCCCCGGTCAGGTCCGGGACGCTCAGGCAGCCCTCCCGCGCCTTCTCGTTGCGGGTCGCCGAGACGATCTCGGCGTTGCAGAGCACGAAGGTGCCGTGGTGGCCACGCGTCTTCGGATGCGCCGAGACGTCGACGCAGAAGACCCGGGCGCTGACGCCGACCTGCGGAGCGGCGAGTCCCACGCAGCCAGGTGAGACCCGCATGGTGGCGACCAGGTCTGCGGCGAGCTGCACGATCTCGGGCGCGGCCGGATCCACCGCCGTACCGGGGCGGGACAGCACCGGATCCGGAGCCCGTACGACGTCGAGGACCCGCCCGGCGCAGACCTCGTCAGAGGGCCTGGTCACAGGTCGTCGCTCTCCAGCGCACGCAGGGTGACGCCGACCCCCAGGTCGACGGCGACGTCGTTCAGGGAGCTCTCGAGCGCGACCGGGTCCGCCGACGCCGGCAGGTCCACCTCGGCGATGAGCACGTAGAGCTCACCGGCGAGCCGGGTGGTCAGATCCGTGATGTTGCCACCGACCCGGGCCACCTCGGCGACGACCCTGGACACGATTCCCGGCCGGTCACCGCCGTGCACGCTGAGCAAGTACGCCGTCCCCCGGGCCGAGCCCCTCTCTGCCGGGATCTCGCGCACCGCGACCGACAGTGAGCCGTCCGCGGTCAGACTCGACAGTGCCATCTCGACGGTCACTGGATCTGCGTTGCCGTCGGTGATCAGCATCATCGCGAAGTGACCACGCAGCAGCGTCATCGTGGAGTCCTCGATGTTCAGGCCGAGCTCGGCCAGTACTCCGGTCGTCCCGGCGATGATGCCGGGGCGGTCGTGGCCGAGGACGGTGATCGCGAGGAGGGTCACGGGAGCGAGTCTTGCATCCGTTCTTCAGTCATCCTGTGCAGATCGGCTCATTTCCGGACATTACTGTCGGTGGCTGTCCGTAGCGTTCTTGTCATGAGCTTCACTCTTCAGCCTCTTCCATCTCGGCGCCGGCGCAAGCCCGCGCCGAGTGTGGAGGCGGCTGCGGTGCTGGCCGCGGCTCGTCGGGCGAA
>JAOPYE010000047.1 GCA_025964775.1 Marmoricola sp. | reverse complement strand
ATCTCGTCGTCGCCTATCACTCGGCGTGCTCGCTGCAGCACGGGCAGAAAATCACGCAGGCTCCCAAAGAATTGCTTTCCAAGAGCGGATTCGTGGTGAAAGATATCCCGGAAGGCCATTTATGTTGCGGGTCGGCGGGCACGTACAACATTCTCCAGCCTGACATTGCGAGCCGATTGCGCGACCGCAAGGTGGCCAATATCGCGATGCTCAAGCCCGACCTGATCGCCGCCGGCAACATCGGCTGTATGGTTCAGATCGCCGGCGGCACCGGCGTGCCGGTCGTGCATACGATCGAGCTTCTGGATTGGGCGACTGGCGGTCCCCGTCCCGGATTGAACTGAGCGAACAAGCCGCGCGTTGGCACCGGCCGGGCGCTGACTCGGATGCTGACTTGGACAATGTGAACGCTGGATCGCTCCCGGTCGGCGCCCCAACAGGAGGACCACATGGCGAAAGACAAGAAATCCAAAAAGGACAAGAAGAATAAAAAGGACAAGAAAAAGCTTTTGCTAGCGGCGAAGGCCGCGAAGAAGCCGTCCAAGAAGTCCGCGAAAAAGGCGCCGAAGAAGGCCGCCAAGACGTCTGTGAAAAAAGCAGCCAAGAAGGCTGTAAAGAAGACCGCGAAGAAGACCGCGAAGACGGCAGCCAAGAAGACGGCGAAGAAGGCTGTGAAGAAGGCGCCGGCCAAGAAGGCCGCCAAGACCGCAGCCAAGGTCGCACCGAAGAAGGCCGCACCGAAGAAGGCCGCGGTGAAAAAGGCCGCCGTGAAAAAGGCTGCTCCCAAGGCTGTTGTGAAAAAGTCCCGCGCCAAGGCGGTGAAGCCGTCGGTGAGCGTGCCGGAAGAGCTGATGACCACCACGGCGCCGATCGCGCCATCGGAGCCGTTGCCGCCGGTCTCGCTGCCGCCCAAGCCGCCCAAGAAACCGCGCGCGCCGCGCAAGCCGAAACCGGCCGCTATCGAGACCGAAACGCCGAGCGAGACCGCGCCGGCATCGAACTGGTCCGAGCCAGAGCCCGATCCGACCCCGGTGGAGGGGCACTCCAGCGGCGATACCACGGCCATCGAGTCGCCCGACGACGAGGCCGATCTGCTGGATCACAACGACAGCAAGTAGCGTCACCCGGGTTGGCGCCCGCCGGTGATGCCAGGATGATGCAAGACCAAAGGCCGCAACGATCCCCGTTGCGGCCTTTGGCGTCAGCGGCGCGACGCATCGGTCACGGCGCCGCAGACTGTTTCAAGCCGGCAGCGCCAAAACCCCTCCGGGGCGATTCGCCGCAACGCGATCAGGCCGACCTGAAAGTAAAGCGGCAAAGCCGGGCGGTAACCGAATCATGCGGCGCAAGCGGCCTTTGGCGCCGTCACGGCAAATTTCAGCAGGGGTTGTGCGCATAGGGTGCCTGAGCACCCCTGGGTTTAGTTGTTTAAATATTCCACTTGGCGGTAATTGCCTTCTGGAACCTCTCCGAAATAGTGTTGATTGTGCAACACCCCCAAACAACCTCTCACGGAAACGTCAGAACGCCCAATTAGTCGGCATCTGCTTCTTTTTTTCACTTCTCGTTCCCGCCTTTGCGTCTCAGAGTTGCGTCAAGTTGAGAGTTTCGCAGTGCCGCCGTCTTTCAGACACGAAGCTGCTTTGGTTCAAATGCGATGGGGAACGTCATGAAGAGAGTACTGGTTACGGCCGCGGCACTGCTAGCAGTGGGTGTAAGCTCCGCTTCGGCCGCCGATCTGGCCACCAAGATTTACAAGAAAGCGCCGCCGATCGTTGCTTTCGATCCCTGGGACATCGCCTTCGGCAGTGCCGTGATGAGCAATTACGTGTTCCGCGGCGTGACGCAGTCGAACGGCCAGAAGGGTTCCGTCGCCGCCTATTTCGAGCCGCGCTACAACATCACCAAGGACGTCCAGCTGTACGCCGGCGTGTCGGCTGAGAGCATCTCCTTCGCCAACCGCGCCGCCGCCGAGATCGACGGCTACTTCGGTATCCGCCCGACCTGGGGCGCCGCTGCCTTCGACTTCGGCTTCTGGTACTACGGCTATCCGGGTGGCCAGTGCATCGATACCGTCCAGAACGGCGGCGTGCTCTGCCCGGTCGGTTCGTCGGCGCTCGCCAACGGCAACGTTGCCAAGAAAGACGCCAGCTTCTACGAAGGTTACGCCAAGGTTAACTACACCTTTAACGATTACTTCTCGCTCGGCGGTAACGCTTACTACTCGCCGAACTTCCTGAACCTGGGCGCCGACGGCACCTACGCATCGGTCACCGGTAAGGTGCTCGCGCCGTCGACCTGGTTCGGCTCGACCGGCATCGGCTCCTACGTTTCCGGCGAATTCGGTCGCCAGTGGCTGGGCACGTCGGACTCCTTCTACTCGCTGACCCCCGGCGTTGGTCCCGGCATCAAGTATGCTGACTACAACACCTGGAACATCGGCATCGGCTTCACCTACAAGGTGTTCACGCTGGACCTGCGTTACTCCGACACCAACCTGTCCAAGGGTGATTGCAACGCCTTCACCTCGGACTTCACCGCTTCCGGCAACACCGATCGCACCGCGATCAATCCGGGCGGCGCTGGTTCGAGCTGGTGCGGCGCCACCGGCATCGTCAAGCTGTCGGCCGACCTGACCGCGATGACCAACCTGAAGTAAGCACTTCGATCCAGACCAAGGGGGCGGCAGAGCGATCTGCCGCCCCTTTTCGTTATCGGAGCGCTGGATGATGCCGGTGCGGCGCCGGGCTTAGAGCGCGGCACAAGACCTGCTACAGCTGCGTCACCATGGATCCTCGCCGCTATCTCGCCCATCTCCGCCTCCGCTCCCGACTTGCCCGCAAGCGCTGGACCCGGCACGTTTTGTTCGTCGCAGGCGGTCTCTGCGTCGGCCTTGCCGCCATTACGATGGCGTACCTGGCCGATCAGGCGCAGTTCGTGTTTGGCCTGGTCCTCGCGCATTCGCGCTATTGGGCGGTGCTGATCACGCCGCTCGGATTTGCCGTTTGCATCTGTCTGGCCATCGTGGTGTTTCCGAACTCGCAGGGCTCGGGCGTGCCGCAGGTGATCGCGGAGCTGCGGCTGC
>JAOPYE010000018.1 GCA_025964775.1 Marmoricola sp. | reverse complement strand
AATTCTGCAGGTGAAACACCTCGGCCGGCTGGTCGACCATGGTGTCGAGCGACAGCCCGGCCAGGTCGGCGCCACCCTCGTAGCGGTGGAACGGACTATCCAGGTAGGTGCCGGTGTTGCCGATCATCGTGATCAAGTCGAGCGCGAACTCGGTGCCTGGCGCGTAGTGCGACCGCGACTCCTCCCGAGTGAGATGGGGCGTGATGATCGGCGCCGGAAGCCCGGGATAGGTCACCAGCCCCGCGCGGATGACATGGCTCAGGTCGACGAGTCGTCCGGCCCGTGCGGTTGCGTTCAACGGGTTGGTCAGGTTCATCCGGGAATCTTAGCAATGGCTGTGAGCGCCGCGGCATGCCTCAGTGCGTCGTGGCTACTTACGCACTGCCAGCGCCGGTTGTGTCTTGCTGGCGCGAATGCTGGGGACGATCGCGGCGAGCAGTCCGGTGATGAATCCGATCCCCATTCCCAGGCCGATGGTTGTGGGATCGAGGGCCGGTATCCAGTGTTGGATCGCGGACACGATGAGCACGGCCACGACTCCGGCGCTGGAGCCGAGGAGGCCGCCGATCAGGCCGAGGGTTGCGCCTTCGGCGAGGAAGAGGCCGGCGATTTTTGCCGGGCTGGAGCCGGTGGCCATCCGCAGCCCGATTTCGCCGGATCGTTGCAGGACCGAGTTGGTCATCGTGGAGCCGGTGGAGAGGATGGCGATGCCGAGGAAGACCGCTGCCAGGGCGAGCAGCAGGCTGTTGAGGGAGGTGGAGACTCCTTGGCGGAGGTCCTGCAGGTTCGCGGTGCCGTTGGCTACAAAATGCCCGGGGTTTTGCGGATCGAGTTGATAGGGGATCGCGGTCCCGACCGAGAAGCCGCGTCCCGGCACGGTCTTGACCACGAATTGGCCTTTCGCTCCGCTGAGGTGCTGGGCGGCGGCGTGGGAGACCAGCACCGAGTTGGTCACGTCGGTGTCGCGCGGGGTTCCGGGGACAATGGCGATGACATCGAATCGGGTTCCGGCGATCCAGATCGTCTGGGGAGTGCCGGGGCTCAGCCCAAGGCTGCGCGCGGCCGCAGCCCCCACCACGGCGATGTTGCTGTTGATCGGTGAGCTGTCGAACAGGCGTGCCTCTTGGACTGGCAACGCGATGCCGAGGGCGGTGAACGTCCCCGATGTGACCCCAAGCGCGGGCACCGAGTATCCGGAACTTCGGTCGAGGGAAGAGAACCGAGTCACCTTGGCGGTCGACGGGGTCATCGTGTCGAGCTCGCCGACCGCTTGGACACCGCTCAGGTGCAGAATCTTCTGGGCCGCGGCGAGCGTGAAGTCGGTGCGGGCCTCGGTCGCGGACGGTGTGGCCTGGGAGACGTAGACCTGGTCGAGGGCGGCGCCCGTGATCAGTTTGTCGATCTGCGAGTCGGCGGTGACCCCCAGGTTCACTCCGGCGACCAACCCGGCCACCCCCAGGCCGATGGAAAGCAGCGCCATGAGGGTGCGCGCGGGTTGAGCGACGAGGGAGAACACGGCTTCTGACACGGCGTCGAGCTGTTGTCTGACCATCCGGCGTAGCGAGGACTCGATGTTTGGCGCGGGCGACACCTCGGTGCCGGGCAGTTCGGCCACCGTCGCCGAGCGACCTGCTGCCGGGTCGGGATCGGGTCGCGGCGGTTGCGACACGATCCCGTCGTTGACGAGGATCTGGTGAGTGGCGGCCGCGGCGAGTTGAGCATCGTGGGTGACGAACACGATCGTCGTGCCCTGCCGGTTCAGTTGCTGCAGCAGGTCGATCACGGCGGTCGTGTTCTTCGAGTCGAGGTTCCCGGTTGGTTCGTCGAGAAACAGCACCTGAGGGTTGGTGACCAATGACCTCGCGATCGCGACGCGTTGCCGTTCACCGCCGGAGAGCAGCGAGACGCTCTGGCCGCCCCGATGCACGATGTTCGCCTTCTCCAGCGCCGTGGTCACTAACGATCTGCGCGCGGCGACCGGAACGCCGAGGGAGGACAACGGCACCTCGACGTTCTTGGCCACGCTTCGCGATTCGATCGCGTTGGAGGATTGAAAGACGAACCCGAACTGCTTCCCCCGGGTTCTCTCCACATCCCGAGCGCGCATTTGATCGATCCGCACCCCATCCAGCAGATAGTCGCCATGGTCGAACCGATCCAACAGGGCCAGGCAGTTCAACAGGGTCGACTTACCCGCCCCGGACGGCCCGGTGATAGCGACGAAGTCCCCTCGACGGATCTCCAGCTCGCAGTCGCGGATCGCCCACTCGGACGTCGCGGCATAACGGCGACCACCGCCACGCACCCGGATCAGAACGTCGGCGCTATCAGCTGGCCCAGTGGCCGGCTCGATGCTTTCTCCCGCCGCGGTGCTCCGCGAGGGGATTGTCCCCCGGCGACGTCTCACTTGCCGCTCACGACGACAGTTTCCCCATCGGTCAGCCCGCTGCCCGCGGCGACCCCGGTCCATCCGCCCTGTTGCCACAGCGGCGTCACGGCGACCAGGCGGAAATTCTTGCCCTGCTTCACCATGACTTTCGCCGACCCGATGCTCTGTCGCACGGCGACGGTCGGCACGGCCAGCGCCCGATCGGACAGTTTGGGGAACTGGATGGTCACCTGATCGCCGCCCTGCACCGGAGTGGCGCCCGCCGACGGTGGGGTGAAGGAAATCGTGATCGGGTACCCGTTTAGCTGGTCGACCCCGGCTTTGGTCGTGTCTCCGGCGGAAAAGCCACCAACGGCGGTGATCGTGCCCTGACCGAGGTCGGCCCCGGCGATGGCCTGGAGGCTCACCGCGGTGCCGACCGTGATCTTCTGCTGGTGCAGAATATCGACCTTGGTTGCAATCGTGTTCACCGGACCGGCCGCCGTCACCACCGGTTGCGTGGCCGCGACCACGGTGCCCACCGCGTCCGCCTGGGTGACTAAAAGCGAGTCGGATGCCACGGTCGCCACGCTCGACATGGGCAAGAAGTCACCCGCAACCGCTGGCGGAGGCGGCGGCGTGCTGCCGGCAACGGGCGTCACCGCGCCGGCGGTCCCGGCCGAGGCGCCGCTGGAATCCGGTGCGGCGGACGGCGCGACGAATCCGCTCCCCTTGAACAGTTTCGCCACCGCGGCCGCCGTCGACGCCGAATACACATTGGTCACCCGCACCCGCAGAAGGCCAAGACCAGACAGGGCGGTGTTCAGCGCGAAAACGTCGGTGCCGCTGTCGTTCAGCGCCAGGTCACGCCACAGACTCACCCGCAACGGCAACCCGAATACAGGAAGGTCATCGATGCCGGCGATCAGCTTCCCGGGGAGGAGCGGCTGT
>JAOPYE010000042.1 GCA_025964775.1 Marmoricola sp. | reverse complement strand
CGCTTCGCTCGCTCATGGTTCGAGTGTGGCAAACGAAGCGCCCGTGACCACGATTCGAACCGGAGTCTCGGATCGTGGGATGGGGGTACCAAAACCGGTGCGCAGCCGGTGAGCACGTCTTAGCCTGATCGGACCATGCGGACGTTCCTCGTAGTAATTCGCCGCCGTGGCGGGGCCTGAGTCGTAGGCCACCTCGCCGCGGAGTTCGGCGTACCCCCGCCACTGGGCCTACGAATCTCTCCGCGAGCGAACTTTTCTTGAATCGCCCTGCGGAGGGCCGATCAACACTCCGTAGGCGAATCGAAGGAATGACCATGTACGAGATGTATCCCGAATGGGGCCCGGCCCGGCACGACCCAGAGAGCCCGACGTCGAACCAGGCCGTCCAGGCCGCGCTTGACCTGCGAGACAACGGCGGTCCGCGTCCGGACGACAACTAACATCGCCCGCATGCCTTCTGCAGACACTCTGGGGAACACCCAGTCGTTCAAGCTTGCCGTCATCCCGGGAGACGGGATCGGCACCGAAGTCACTGCCGAGGCGCTCAAGGTCCTCGAGCAGGTGACACCGCCCAGCGTGAAGTTCGAGCCGACGCGGTACGACCTGGGCGCGGAGCGCTACCTGGCGACCGGTGAGGTCCTGCCCGACTCCGTGCTCGAGGAGATCCGCCACCACGACGTGATCCTGCTCGGTGCGGTCGGTGGCAAGCCGAACGACCCGAACCTGCCGCCCGGCATCCTCGAGCGTGGCCTGCTGCTGCGTCTGCGCTTCGAGCTCGACCACTACGTGAACCTGCGCCCCTCGCGCATCTTCCCGGGGTCGGTCTCACCGCTCGCGCACCCCGGCGACGTCGACTTCGTCGTCGTACGCGAGGGCACCGAGGGTCCCTACACCGGCAACGGCGGCGCCCTGCGCGTCGGCACGCCGCACGAGGTCGCCACCGAGGTCTCGGTGAACACCGCCTTCGGGGTCGAGCGCGTCGTACGGGACGCCTTCGCGCGTGCCCAGCGCCGACCTCGCAAGAAGCTGACGCTGGTCCACAAGACCAACGTGCTGGTCAACGCCGGCTCGGTGTGGTGGCGCCTGTTCCAGTCCGTCGCAGCCGAGTACCCGGACGTGACCTGCGACTACATGCACATCGACGCGGCGATGATCTTCATGACCACCGATCCCGCGCGCTTCGACGTGATCGTCACCGACAACCTGTTCGGCGACATCATCACCGACCTGGCGGCTGCCGTGACCGGTGGCATCGGCCTCGCGGCCAGCGGCAACATCAACCCGGACCGCACCACACCGTCGATGTTCGAGCCGGTGCACGGCTCGGCCCCCGACATCGCCGGGCAGCAGAAGGCGGACCCGACCGCAGCGATCCTGTCGGTCTCGCTGATGCTCGACCACCTAGGACTCGGCGAAGCCGCGCAGCAGGTCGAGGACGCGGTCATCGCCGACCTTGCCGAGCGTGAGCCCGGTGCCGCCCTCAGCACGCCCCAGATCGGCGACCGCATCGCTGCGCGAGTAGCCGGCTGAGCTGCACCGAGGTCCCTGACCCAGGGGTGCAGCTCAGGACTCGGCCCGAATCGGGCCGGTGAGCGACTGTTAACCCTTCGACTCAGAGAGATAACGTGCAGTCATGACTTTGGACATTTCGATCGTCGGATCTGCCCACCCGCGCACTGCCGACGAGGTGGCCGAGATCCTGGCCGATCCTGGCTTCGGGACGTACTTCACCGACCACATGTTCACCGTGGAGTGGACGCCGGAGAAGGGCTGGCACGCCGCCCGGATCACGGCGTACGGGCCGTTGACGCTGGACCCGGCCACGGCAGTCCTGCACTACGCACAGGAGACCTTCGAGGGCATGAAGGCCTACCGTCACGCCGACGGGTCGGTGTGGACCTTCCGGCCCGGTGAGAACGCGGCCCGGATGAAGCGTTCCTCGCACCGACTCGCCCTCCCCGTCCTGGAGCCCGAGGACTTCGTGCAGGCCGTCGACGCGCTGGTCGAGGTCGACCAGCGCTGGGTCGCGGAGGCCGGCTCCGAGAAGAGTCTCTACCTGCGACCGTTCATGATCGCGACCGAGGCGTTCCTCGGCGTACGGCCCTCCCAGCACGTCACCTTCATGGTGATCGCCTCGCCGGCGGGTGCGTACTTCAAGGGCGGCGTCAAGCCGCTGACCCTCTGGCTCACCGAGGAGTACACCCGCGCGGGCCGCGGCGGCATGGGTGCGGCGAAGACCGGCGGCAACTACGCCAGCTCGCTGGTCGCGCAGCAGGAGGCCATCGGCCAGGGCTGCGACCAGGTTGTCTTCCTCGATGCCGCCGAGGGACGGTACGTCGAGGAGCTCGGCGGGATGAACATGTACTTCGTCTACGCCGACGGCCACATCGTCACGCCGGAGACGGGCACCATCCTCGAGGGCATCACCCGGTCGGCGATCATCGAGCTGGCGCACAAGGCCGGCCACGACGTCGAGGAGCGCAAGATCTCGATCGACGAGTGGCGCGACGGGGTCGCATCAGGGGACATCACCGAGGTCTTCGCCTGTGGCACTGCCGCCGTCGTCACCCCGGTCGGCACCCTGAAGTGGGCCGGTGGGGAGGTCCAGGGGTCGACCGAGACCGGTGCCCTCACCCAGGAGCTGCGTCAGTCCCTGGTCGACATCCAGTACGGCCGGACCGACGACGAGTTCGGCTGGATGCACCAGGTCGTCTGAGGCTCAGCGCCACACCGCCGCGACGTCGTCGGCGAGCAGAGCGCCCTGGCGCAACCCGGTGCGGGCGGACTCCTGCCTGCGCGCCGGATCCAGCGCGTTGGTGCCCATGTCCTCGACCGCGGTCGGATCCGGACTGATTGCCAGGGTGCGCCTCGCGCCGGTGCGTTCGAGCTGCCGGGAGATCTCGTGCTCGGGCGACAGTGCGACCGTCATCGGCGCCAGGACGACGACTACGTCGGCACCTCGGGCAAGGTCGGCGTTGGCCCCCGATCGAGCGCCCCCGTCGATGTAGGTGGTGCCGTTGATCGACACCGGTGGCCAGACCAGCGGTACGGCGCAACTGGCGGCGACGGCATCGAGCAGGGCGACGTCCGAGGTGCGGTCGAAGACGACGAACTCACCCCGGTCCACGTCGATCGCCGTGATGCGCAGGTCCCGGTCGGGCCAGTCAGGATCACCGATCCGCGAGCGGATCACGTCCCTGCGTGCGTCGGAGGACTCGGGATGCGCCGTCAGTGCCGCCGCGCCCACCCGCTTCCACGTGGAGGACTGGTCACCGGAGCGCGCCAGCATCACGCCGAGCTTGATCAGGGTCGTGGGGCTCAGCTCGGCGGCCAGCTCGCCGGTGGCGGGGAGGAGCTGGTCGGCGTAGGCGGTCTCGAGGGACCCGGTCGTGATCCGGGTTCCGACGACCGACCCTGCCGACGTGCCGATGATGGTGTCCGCGTCGCCCAGATCGATGCCGGCACAGCGCAAGCCCTCCAGGACGCCGAGCTCCCAGGCCACGCCGGTGACGCCACCTCCACCGAGGACGAGTGTGCGGGTCATTGAGTGGGCCTCCAGGGACGCCGGACGGGTCGGTGTGGCACACTCGGAACGTGCACGCAGCAACCATCATTATCGTCTAGCGCGTCGGCCACGTTCGAACACCCGGGCCCGCCGCGCCAACCTCTCGTCCCAACGGGAGGTTTTTTCTTTGCCACCCCCGGCACCGACAAACGGTGCCAGCAGACTTGCCGGCTGGACCCCCGGCCGCCCACAGACTCTAAGGATTTGCCCAGATGACCAGCCGAGACGCGTTCCACGTCTACGACACCACGCTGCGCGACGGTGCCCAGCAGGAGGGGCTCAACCTCTCCGTGGCGGACAAGCTCGCGATCGCGCGGCACATCGACGGGCTCGGGGTCGGCTTCATCGAGGGCGGCTGGCCGGGTGCCAACCCGAAGGACACCGAGTTCTTCGCCAAGGCTCGCGAGGAGCTGACCCTGCAGCACGCCCAGCTGGCGGCGTTCGGTGCGACCCGCCGCGCGGGCGGGAACGCTGCGGACGACCCCCTGATCGCGGCCCTGCGGGAGTCGGGCGCGAGCGTGGTCACCCTGGTGGCCAAGTCGCACGACCGGCACGTCGAGCTCGCGTTGCGCACCACGCTGGCGGAGAACCTCGCGATGGTGCGCGACACTGTCGAGCACCTGACGGCCGAGGGCCAGCGGGTCTTCCTCGACGCCGAGCACTTCTTCAACGGCTACCGCGCCAACCGGGACTACGCCCTCGAGGTCCTGCGGACCGCCTTCGAGGCCGGGGCCGAGGTGGCGGCGCTGTGCGACACCAACGGCGGGATGCTGCCGAACTGGGTCAGCGACGTGGTGCACGACGTCGTCTCCACCACGGGCGGGCGGATCGGCATCCACGCGCACAACGACACCGGCTGCGCGGTCGCGAACAGCCTCGCCGCGGTCGACGCCGGGGCCACGCATGTCCAGGGCTGCATCAACGGGTACGGCGAGCGCACCGGCAACGCCGACCTGATCAACGTCGTGGCGAACCTGGAGCTGAAGCTGGACCTGCAGGTCCTGCCGGCCGGGCTCCTGCGCGAGGCGACCCGGATCGCGCACGCGGTGGCCGAGGTCACCAACGTGCCGCCGTCCTCGCGCCAGCCCTACGTCGGCGTCTCGGCGTTCGCGCACAAGGCCGGCCTGCACGCCAGCGCGATCAAGGTCGACCCGAATCTCTACCAGCACATGGACCCCGAGGGCATCGGCAACGACATGCGGCTGCTCGTCTCCGACATGGCGGGTCGTGCCTCGATCGAGCTCAAGGGTCGCGAGCTGGGGTTCGAGCTCGGTACCGACGTCATCGTCTCCGTGACCGCTCGGGTCAAGGAGATGGAACAGCGCGGCTACACCTTCGACGCCGCCGATGCGTCCTTCGAGCTGCTGCTGGCCGAGGCGGTCGACGGCGTCCGGCCCTCCTACTTCGAGGTCGACTCCTGGCGGGTGGTCACCGACTCCTCGCCCGGTGCCGAGGCGGGATCCGAGGCGACGGTCAAGCTCACCGCTGGCGGCGACCTGCTGGAGATGACCGGCGCGGGCAACGGCCCGGTCAACGCACTCGACCACGCGTTGCGCCAGGCGATCGAGCGGCTCTACCCGGAGGTCGTCCGGTTCGAGCTCATCGACTACAAGGTCCGGATCGTCGACCACGGACACGGCACCGACGCGATCACGCGCGTCCTGATCGAGACCTCAGACGGCGAGTCGTCGTGGGTGACGGTCGGGGTCGGCCACAACGTCATCGAGGCTTCGTGGGAGGCCCTGATCGACGGGCTCACGTTCGGCCTGCGCCGTCACAAGGCCTGAGACGCGATAATCCGGCACGTTTTCGCCCTTCAAACGCGGCGCCAGGGGCCAGAACGTGCCGGACTATCGCGGCCCGAGGATCCGGTTCACGAGGTCTTCCCAGCCGGCCAGGATCCGGTCGACGTCCATGTGCTCGACGTCGACCTGCTGACGCAGGATCGGTACCTCGAGGGGCGCGAGCAGCGCCGTGGCGAGCAGGGCGATGTCGCCGCGCACGCCGAGCTCGCCGAGCAGGTAGCGCACGTGCATCGCCGTGAACGAGTACGCCGCATAGCTGCGGGCGGTCTCAACTCCGGAGGCCGCGATGAGCAGGTCGGCGCGATCGAGGTTCGAGGTCAGTCGCGAGCGCCCGAAGGCGAGCAGGCGTTCCCGCGGCGAGGCGCCCGGCCCGAGCGGGGGCGGCCCGCTGATCACGGCGTCCTGCCAGGCTGCCTCGGACTCGTCGAGCAGGCGTGCCATCAGGCCGGCCCGGCTGCCGAACCTGCGGAACACGGTTCCCTTGCCGACTCCGGCGGCTTCGGCGACCGCATCCATCGTCACGGCCTCGACCCCGCAACGGCTCACCAGCTGCTGGGCGGCGCACATGACCGCGTCGCGGTTGCGGGCCGCGTCACTGCGCTCGGGCGCCGGCTGCCCGAGGATCGGCAGCAGCTCGGGCTCGGTCATCTGGCCACTCTAGGGCGGGCCTTCGCACGTTCCGAAAGAATTCGCCGACCCCGGGAATGAAAGCGGACTACGGTCCGGTTGGACGAGGTGAAGCAGTTCCCCACACCTCCAGGAGCAAGTCATGACCCGAGTAGCCGTTCTCGTCGGCAGCCTTCGCGCCGACAGTGTCAACCGCCAGGTGGCCGAGTCGCTGCGCAGCCAGGCGCCCGACGGAGTCGAGATCCAGATCGTCGAGGGACTCGGCGACGTCCCGTTCTACAACGAGGACATCGACGGTCCGACCGCACCGGCCGCTGCCACCTCGATCCGCGAGCAGGTCAGCGCGGCTGACCGGGTGCTCGTCGTCACGCCCGAGTACAACGCCACGATGCCGGCTGTGCTGAACAATGCGATCGACTGGCTCTCGCGCCCGTACGGTGCCGGCGCGATCGCCGGCAAGCCGTTCGGTGTCATCGGCGTCACCCCGACCCCGTACGGCGGCAAGTGGGCTCACGAGCACGCCGCACTGTCCGCGAAGATCGCCGGCGCCGTGGTCGTCGAGGACGTCACCCTGTCGCAGTCCTCGATCAACGTCGACGTGCTCGCTGACCCCGAGGTGCAGGCCCGCCTGCGCGGCGCCCTGGAGACGCTGGTCGACTACGAGCCGGAGGCCTCCGCAGCCTGAGGCTCGCTAGCCTCGAGTCGTGAGTGAACTCCACGACCTGACCGCCCTCGAGCAGGGCGCGGCCATTGCGTCCGGAGCGACATCGTCTGCCGAGCTGGTCGAGCACTACCTGGAACGCGCCGAGCGACTCACCTCGCTCGGCGCGTTCGTCACGCTCACCGGTGATCTCGCCCGGGCCCAGGCTCGATCGGTGACCGGGGAGGGTCCGTTGGCCGGCGTACCGACGGCGATCAAGGACCTGAATGCGACCGCCGGGGTGCGGACCACGTTCGGCTCGGCCCTTTTCGCCGAGTACGTGCCCGAGGTCAGCGACGAGCTCGTACTGCGGATCGAGGCAGCAGGGCTGATCAGCCTGGGCAAGACCAACACCCCCGAGTTCGGGTCGCCGTGCTACACCGAGTCCGACGTCGCCGGGACTGCGGTGACGCCGTGGGACACCACCCGGATGGCCGGCGGCTCCAGCGGTGGGGCTGCGGCGGCAGTCGCCGGCGGGCTGGTCGCGCTGGCCCAGGGCTCGGACGGCGGTGGCTCGATCAGGATCCCGGCGAGCTGTTGCGGGATCGTCGGCCTCAAGCCGACCCGCGGCCGGATCTCCGGGGCTCCGATGTACGGCGAGATCACCGGCCTGGCAACGGCCGGGCCGCTCGCGCGCACCGTTCGTGATGCCGCGGCGTTCCTGGACGTGATGGCAGGCCGTGCGGTCGGCGACCCGTTCTGGGCACCAGAATCGGAGGCCTCGTTCCTCTCGGCCTGCGAGAACTCTCCGAGCCGTCTGCGGGTCGCCCGGTTCGCGGTGCCGGTGATCGCCGAGGCGGACGTCGATCCCGCGTGCCTGGCGGCCTGGGACGACGCGAGCCGGCTGCTCGAGGCGCTCGGTCATGAGGTGATCGACATCGACCCGCCGATGCCGCGCGATGCCGTGCAGGTCTTCGAGACCTGCTGGGCCGTGCTGACCGGGCTGTCCACGGTCAACCTCGACGAGGCCGCCCGCGGGCAGCTGCGCCCGCTCACCCGGTGGCTCGGTGGGCTCGGGGAAGAGGTGGGCGGGCCTGCGTTCGGGCTCGCGCTCGGCGAGCTGCGCCGGATCGCCGCGAGGACGCTGACCACCCTCGCGCCGTACGACGTGATCCTGACCCCGACCCTGGCCCAACCGCCGCTGCCGATCGGCGCACTGCGCAACGACGCCGACCCGTCGGCAGACTTCGAGGCGCAGAAGCGGTTCACGCCGTGGACCTCGATGTGGAACGTGACCGGGAGCCCCGCGATCTCCCTGCCGCTGGGCCGGACGGCGTCCGGGCTGCCCGTCGGAGTGATGCTCGCGGCTGCCCCCGGGCGTGAGGACCTGGTGCTGTCGCTCGCCGCCCAGGTCGAGGACGCGGCTCCGTGGATCGATCGGCACCCGCCCTGCTGGTGATCAGCTGGATCACTGGGCGAGCAGGCGGTCGCACTCGTCGATGAGGCGTCTGCGCAGCGGAGCACCCCGTTCGGCGAAGTCGCGCTGCGCGGCGACATAGGTGGCCTTGCCGTCCGGAGTCTCGATCGCGACCGGTTCGAAGCCGAGCGCCGCGAAGTCGTACGGCGACGCCCGCATGTCGAGCTCCCGGATCTCCCAGGCGAGCGCGAAGCAGTCTGCGACCAGCTCGCTCGGGATCAGCGGCGTGAGCCGGAAGGCGTGCTTGTAGAGGTCCATGCCGGCGTGCAAGCAGCCGGGTTGCTCGAACGCGGGGCGATCATCGGGCCCCGGCCGGAGGGTGTTCAACGGGCGGGCCGGGGGAGTGAAGAAGCGGAACGCATCGAAGTGCGAGCACCCGATCCGGTGCTCCTCGACCACCGTGTCGGTCCCGCTCGCGCCGAGGCGCAGCGGATGGTCGTGCCGGACCTCGTTCCCGGGCTCGACGCTTCGGTAGGCCATCGCCCACTCGTGCAGGCCGAAGCAGCCCAGGGTCGGCGGTCGGGACGCAGTGGCGGTCAGGAGGGCCTTGATGTTCTCGATCACCGGCAGCTGGGAGGCGAGGTGGTCGGCGGTGACCGTCGCAACCAACGGTGGTTGAGGAAGGCGCTCTGGCGCCTGTCTAGAAACCTCGTAGCCCTTGAGGTCGGCGTACTCGGGCGCGTCGAGCAGGGTGACGCCGTACCCCGGGTGCCAACGGCGCAGGGCGGCCGGGCGCTGCGCGTAGTAGGTGAACAGGAAGTCGTGCACCGGGTGGGTGGTCCCCAGGCTCCGCCGCTCCAGGTGCGGCCCGACCCAGACACCGACCCGCTCTGCGTGCGCACGGGCACGCGGCGCCCACTCGGCGCGGGGCAGCAAGGTCGATGGCACGGCGAGCACACTACGTCGGTACTCTCTCGGGGTGCGTATCGCAAGATTCACCGTCGGAGAAGACCCCCTGTTCGGCGTGGTCACGGGCGACGTCGACGAGAACGGGATCCCGGACGACGACTGCGTGATCGTCGGCATCAACGGCGACCCGCTGTACGTCGGCCTGAACCTGAACAGCAAGGAGTACCCGCTCTCGGAGGTACGGCTGCTCTCGCCGGTCCTGCCGCGCAGCAAGGTGATCGGGATCGGGCGCAACTACGCCGCGCACGCCGCCGAGATGGGCGGGGACGTGCCCAGCGAGCCGCTGATGTTCATGAAGCCGAACACCAGCGTGAGCGGGCCGAACGACCCGATCTTCTACCCGCGCCAGAGCGCCGAGGTGCACTACGAGGGCGAGCTCGCGGTGGTGATCGGGCGGGTGTGCCGCGACGTGCCGGCTGCGAAGTTCGCCGACGTCGTCCAGGGCTACACCGTGGCCAACGACGTCACCGCGCGCGACCTGCAGCGCAAGGACGGCCAGTTCACCCGCGCCAAGGGCTTCGACTCGTTCTGCCCGCTCGGCCCGTGGATCGAGACCGAGCTGGACACCTCCGCGCTGCGGGTCCGGACCTTCGTCAACGGCGAGGTCAAGCAGGACGGCAACACCGCGGACATGATCTTCGACGTTCCGACCCTGATCGAGTACGTGTCCTCGGTGATGACGCTGCTGCCCGGCGACGTGATCCTCACCGGCACCCCCGAGGGTGTCGGCCCCGTCGTTGTCGACGACGAGATCGAGATCTCGATCTCCGGCATCGGCAACCTGACCAACAAGGTGAAGCAGCGTGACTGACGTGACCGCGACAGGCTCGATCGAGGGGCACGTACGAGTCCGGATGGCGCCCAGCCCGACCGGTTCGCCGCACGTGGGCCTGGCGCGGACGGCGCTGTACAACTGGGCGTTCGCGCGCCACCACGGCGGCACGTTCGTGTTCCGGATCGAGGACACCGACAAGGAACGCAACACCCAGGAGAGCTACGACTCGCTGTTCGAGGTGATGGGTTGGCTCGGACTCACGTGGGACGAGGGCCCGGACATCGGCGGTCCCTACGCGCCGTACCGGCAGAGCGAGCGGACCGACATCTACGTCGACGTCCTCGCCCGGCTCAAGAGCGGCGGCTTCACCTACGACTGCTACTGCACCAACGACGAGGTGACAGCCCGGCGCAAGGCGGGCGACTCGAAGATCCTGGGGTACGACGGCTTCTGCCGCGAGCTCTCCGCCGAGCAGAGGTCCGCGTTCGTCGCCGACGGGCGCGAACCGGTTGTCCGGTTCCGGATGCCCGAGGGCGAGATCACCTTCGACGACCTGGTCCGTGGTGACATCACGTTCCACACCGACCACGTCCCGGACTTCGCGCTGGCCCGGGCGAACGGCGACCCGCTCTACACCCTGGTCGCTCCGGTCGACGACGCGCTGATGAAGATCACCCACGTGCTCCGAGGGGAGGACCTGCTGTCCTCGACGCCTCGCCAGATCGCCCTGTACGACGCCCTGATCGCGATCGGTGTCGCCGACACCACGCCTCGGTTCGGGCATCTGCCGTACGTGATGGGCGAGGGCAACAAGAAGCTCTCCAAGCGCGATCCGGAGGCCCACCTGATGGCTTACCGCGACCAGGGCTTCCTGCCCGAGGGCCTGCTCAACTACCTGGCGCTGCTGGGCTGGGCGATCGCCGACGACCACGACGTGTTCACCCTCGACGAGATGGTGGACGCCTTCGACATCGCGCGGGTCAACCCGAACCCGGCACGCTACGACCTGAAGAAGGCCGAGGCGATCAACGCCTCGCACATGCGGATGCTGCCGATCGAGGAGATCACCCACCGCGCGCTGCCGTTCCTCAAGAAGGCCGGAGTCGTGGGCGACCCGATGTCGGAGTCGGACACCCAGCTGCTCGAGCTCGCGATGCCGCTGGTCGCCGAGCGGATCAACAAGCTGACCGAGGTGCCCGAGATGCTCGGGTTCCTGTTCGCCGACCAGGTCACCTACGACGAGGCCGATGTCGCCGCGGTGCTCGACGAGGCCGGTCGTGGCGTCGTCGCGGCAGCCCGCGAGGCGCTCGGCGACCTGTCCACGTGGAGCACCGCCGCCATCGACGACGCCTTGCGCGCCAAGCTGGTCGACGGGCTCGGGATCAAGCCGCGCAACGCCTTCGGTCCGGTCCGGGTGGCCGTCACCGGTCGTCGGGTGTCCCCGCCGCTCTTCGAGTCGCTGGAGCTCCTGGGTCGCGATCGATCACTCGCGCGCCTCGATGCCGTCCTGGCCTGAGGCTGTGGACGCTCCCGGCCAGGAGTACGCGCTCACCCTGCGCACCCCGTCCTATGCGTGGTGGCGACCGACCAGCGGCTCGCTCGTCGTTGCCTTCTGGCTCCTCGTCGGGACGGGGCTGGTGGCCGCCCCGGTCCTGCTGATCAGCGTCGGCCTGGACCACCACGGGTCGTTCGACGATGCGTACCGGCAGGCCGCCGAGCTCAAGCACGTCGTGTGGCAGGGCATGCTCGCGCTGAACCTCGCACTGGCCTCGATGATCCTGGTCACCTGCGCGCTGCTGCGGTTCGTCCACAGAGTCGCTCCGGGTCGGCTCCTCTCGGTCGTGGGTGGCGTGCGCTGGCGCTTCTTCTGGGCGTGCTTCGGCGTCGCAGTGCTCGCGATCGGGGCCCAGCTGCTGGTGAGCCTGGTCCTGCCGAACGACCAGAACGGGCTGGACGAGGGTCCGAACCACCTCACCGCACGGCTCCTGGCCATCGGTCTCGTGGTGCTCCTGACGACCCCGCTGCAGGCGATGGGGGAGGAGTTCGCGTTCCGCGGCTACCTGCTGCAGGCGTTCGGGGCGCTGAGCCGGCGGCCGTGGGTCGCCGTCGTGACCAGCGGCCTGCTCTTCGCGCTGGCGCACGGCGTGCAGAACGCGCCGCTCTTCGCCGACCGGTTCACCTTCGGCCTGCTGGCCGGGTACCTGGTCGTACGCACCGGTGGCCTGGAGGCGAGCATCGCGCTGCACATCTGGAACAACCTGGTGTCGTTCGGACTGGCCCTCAGCCTGGGCAACATCGACAAGATCCTGAACGTCGAGAGCATCTCGTGGTGGAACATCCCGCTGACGATCACCCAGAACGGAGTGTTCCTCGTGCTCGTCCTGATGATCGCCCGCAGGATGGGAATCACACCCCGATCCGGGGGCCCCGTTTTGGCGGCCCCGAGCCGGTCCGTGTAAGGTTTCGGTTCGGTCCGGCAGCCTCGGCTGCGGGACCGAAATAGTGGGATATGGTGTAATTGGCAGCACGACTGATTCTGGTTCAGTTAGTCAAGGTTCGAGTCCTTGTATCCCAGCGAGTACGACGATTTGGCCCCATCTCCAGCGAGGAGATAGAGTCGCGTCCGCTCAAGGCCCCCGTTGTGTAGTGGCCTAGCACGCCGCCCTCTCAAGGCGGTAGCGCGGGTTCGAATCCCGTCGGGGGTACAGAAAGGCAACAGCCCGGTCCTGCGGACCGGGCTGTTGCCTTTCCCGTCCACGGTGGTGGCCGATTTCCGCTAGAACTGTCGCCCGCCGGCGTCCAGACTGGTGGACATGCACCGCACCGGAATGCACCACGACACCGAGGCCTGTTACCGGGCCGTGAAGAGCAAGGACCGTCGTTTCGACGGCGTGTTCTACACCGCGGTGCGCACCACGGGCATCTACTGCCGGCCGAGCTGTCCTGCGGTCACCCCGAAGCTGGAGAACGTCACGTTCCACCCGAGCGCAGCGGCGGCCCAGCAGGCCGGGTACCGCGCCTGCAAGCGCTGCCTTCCCGATGCGACCCCGGGCTCGCCGGAGTGGGACATCGCCGCCGACGTCGCCGGCCGCGCGATGCGGCTGATCGCCGACGGGACGGTCGAGCGCGAGGGTGTCGACGGCCTGGCAGACCGACTCGGCTATTCGGTCCGGCAGCTCAACCGGGTGGTCACCGGCGCCTTCGGGGCCGGGCCACTGGCCCTGGCGCGGGCGCGACGCGCACAGACCGCGCGGGTGTTGATCGAGACGACCACGCTCTCGTTCGCCGACGTCGCGTTCGCGTCCGGCTTCTCCAGCATCCGCCAGTTCAACGACACCGTGCGCGAGGTCTACGCGAGCTCGCCGACCGACCTTCGTGGACGGCGGGGGAGCACGGCCGCCTCGGGAACGATCGGGACCCGGATCGGCGTACGGGAACCGTTTGCCGGCGCAGACCTCCTCGATTTCCTGGCGACCCGGGCACTCGACGACGTCGAGGCCGTCGATCTGGCCGCCGGGTGGTACGAACGATCGTTCTCACTGCCGCACGGGCCAGGGGTGGTCCGGGTCCAGCTCACCGACCGCCCGTCCGGGTTCGTCGCGGCCCGCCTGTCCCTGGCTGACACGCGCGACCTGGCCCCGGCCCTGGAGCGAACCCGTCGCCTCCTCGACGCGGACGCCGATCCCGTGGCGATCGACGACCAGCTCGCCGGCGACCCGGTGCTGGCTCCGCTGGTCCGGTTGCGCCCCGGGCTGCGCGTGCCGGGCCACGTCGACGGGGTCGAGGTCGCGGTCCGGGCCGTGCTCGGCCAGCAGGTCACCGTGGCCGGTGCGCGGACCCTCGCCGGACGGCTGGTGGCGGCGTACGGGGAACCCCTCGAGCTCGCCGGCGATCACCTGGTCAGCAGGCTGTTCCCCACGGCGCAGGCGCTGGCCGGCACCGATGCCGAGGAGATCGCCATGCCCCGGGCCCGCGGGCGCGCTCTCGCGGCGGTGATGACCGCGGTGGCCGACGGCAGCCTCGCCCTGGACCGCAGCGCTGATCGTGGTGAGACCCGTCGGATCCTGCTCGGCCTGGCCGGCATCGGTCCGTGGACCGCCGACTACATCGCACTGCGCGCCCTCGGCGATCCCGACATCTTCCTGCCCGGCGATGTCGGCGTCCGGCATGCCGCCGAAGCCCTGGGGATCGAGGACCTCGAGCCACGCAGCGAAGGCTGGCGCCCCTGGCGCTCGTACGCACTCATCCATCTCTGGTCCAGCTTGAACACGAAGGAGTCATAAGGTGACCACCACCATCCAGCAGCACGCAGCCATCGGGAGATCAGCAACCATGTGGACCGTGATGCCGTCGCCGATCGGTGTGCAGTCGTTCGGAGACCTGCGCATCATCGCCAGTGACGACGCGATCCTGGCCATCGAATTCTCACCGTTCCGGGGACTCGCCGACGGCAGGCCGATCGGCGATCGCCACGACGACGCGCCCCTGCTCCGGCGGGCGGTCGAGCAGCTCGAGGCCTACTTCGCCCGGGAGCTCCGCGACTTCGACCTCCCGCTCGCACCGCACGGCTCGGCGTTCCAACAGGCGGTGTGGACCGAGCTCGCCGCGATCCCGTGGGGCGAGACGGCGTCGTACGGCGAGATCGCGCACCGACTCGGGCACACCAATGCCGCCTCGCGCGCCGTCGGCTCGGCCAACGGCAGCAACCCGATCCCGATCGTGATCCCGTGCCACCGGGTGATCGGCGCCAACGGTTCGCTCACCGGCTACGCCGGCGGCCTGGGACGCAAGCAGCAGCTATTGGAACTCGAGCAGGACGCCCTTTTCTGACCCGCTCACACGCTCAGGGAGCGAGCGACTCCGCCCTGAACCGGACGAGCAGCGCGGCGAGCTTCTCCTCGTCGCGCTGGGTCGCCGGAACGAGGAGCTCCGCGAGGATGTCGGTCAGCTCGGCGAGGCGGCGGTTGAGCTGCCGGTTCTCCATGACCATGTCCTCGAGCTCGAGCATGCGCCGGGGCAGGTGGGCCGTCGCGGCGAGGTAGCGACGTGCGCCGTACTTCTTGCGGCTCATGGCTGGTCCTTCTCTCTGGAGCTGGTCGGTGGTGCCCAGTGCGCAACGATGCGCGCGATGCCGCCGTCCGGGCGGTCGAAGAAATCGAGGCCGGGCGCGATCTCCACGAGATCGACGGTCCCTGCCCGCGAGCCGATCGCGGCGACGACCTCGTCGACAGGCCTCCGCCGGATGAGGTGCGCGGGGTCGGGCGTCGGGCCGGCACCGGTGCTGAATTCGAGGAACAGGGATCCGCCTCGGCGCAGCGACATCGAGGCGAGCAGGAACAGGTGGTCGGTGGCCTCCTCGTCGAGGCAGCCGACGAGGCCGCGCGCGTAGAGGTTCACCGGCGTCGGTGTCCGGGCGAGCTCGGACCCGGCAACCAGGACCGACCGGCGGTCGTTCAACGCCAGGGTCCGAACCGTCCCGGGCTGGGCGCCGGCCAGCTCCATCCGACGACCGGTCTGCCAGAGGGCCGAGCCGGCGATGTCGAAGGACATCACCTGGTGGCCCTGTTCGGCCATCCACACCGAGTCCCGGCCGGTACCGCAGCCGAGGTCGGCGATCGTGGCCCGGGGGCCGACCTGCTCGCAGGTCCACTCCGCGAAGGCCGAGGGGCGCGACGGGATGTCGTTGCGTCGAGCGCGGTAGAACTGGTTCCAGGCCATCACGTCAGTCCGTACGCCGCGCAGCCAGCCGTCGAGACGACGCAGCCCGGCCACCGGCTCGTCGGGCTGGAAGGCAGGATCCGGCACCCGCCACGACGGACCGTAGAGGAAGGCCAGCACGGCCTCGGGATCGGCGGGCGCCGGCAGCTCGACACCCTCGAGGGTCACGGTGCTGGCCGGCGTGAGTGCTGCCGATGGAAGGTGCCCGCTTCGACCGCCGAGCTGGTAGAACGTGTCGCCGACGTGGAAGGCGCCGAAGATGTCGATCTGCACCACGCGGCCATCGGAAAGGTCGTGCATCAGCTTGAGGTCGGCCCCGGACATCCGGATCACCCGCCAGCCCAGGCGGCGCATGGTCCGCTCCATCTCGTAGGACTCGAGCGTGACTCCGGCCGGGGTGTTCTGGGCCGAGAGGTAGGCCAGGTCGGCGTCGGAGTCGCTTCCGATCATCTGCCCGTCGCGAACGGCCCCGAGGAGGCACCCGTAGCTGACGTGGGCGTCGTACCCGGCACCGCGAAGGTCGGCCAGGGCTCGCCGCGTTCCCTCGATGATGTCCGCACGGGTGTCCCGGGCGGTGTCGGAGAAGCTGCGGGTCAGGTGCCCGGCACTGTCGATCGAGAGCGGATGGCCGTGCTGGTCGCGCAGCACCAGCGGCTCGTCGGTTCCGCCGAAGGTGACCGCCTCGTCGAAGACCGGCGCGTCCCCGTCGGTGACCCGAACGCGCGTGCTTCCGCTGAGTCGGTGCCGGAGCTCAGCAGGCCACTGCACCCGCCAGCCGGACGGGGACCAGGTTCCGTCGCGCGGGGTCGTGAAGGACCACACGTACGAGTCGTCGAACGTCACGACCAGCGTGCCGCGCCGTTTGCGTGGAACGAGGACGTGATCGTCGGTCACGGCGAGGGACAAGAGTGCGGGTCCGTCCTGGTCAAAGTCTAGTGGAGCAGTGCACTTTACAGGGTGTCGTCGGACGATTTTGGAGCGGCTGGCAGGTTACTCGGCGGCGGCGCGCCGGAGCGACTCCGAGAGGCGGTCGGCAGCGGCCAGGACGGCAGGGGCGTGCATCCGGCCGGGTTGGCGCGAGAGGCGCTCGAGCGGGCCGGAGACAGAGACGGCGGCGATGATCTTGCCGCTCGGGGAGCGCACGGGGGCCGAGACGGAGGCGACGCCCTGCTCCCGTTCGCCGATCGACTGGGCCCATCCGCGGCGCCGGATGCCGGCCAGGGCGGTCGCGGAGAACGCGGCGTTCTGCAGGCCGCGGTGGATGCGCTCGGGGTCCTCCCACGCGAGCAGGATCTGGGCCGCCGACCCGGCCCGCATGGTCAGCTGCGACCCGACCGGGATCGTGTCGCGCAGGCCGCTGGGACGCTCGGCGGCCGCGACGCAGACGCGGTACTCGCCCTGACGGCGCCACAGCTGTGCCGATTCGCCGGTGATGTCGCGCAGACGAGCCAGCACAGGTCCCGCTGCGGCGAGCAGGCGGTCCTCGCCGGCGGCGGCGGAGAGCTCGGCAAGCCGGGGGCCGAGGACGAACCGCCCTTGCATGTCGCGCGCCACCAGCCGATGGTGTTCCAGGGCCACCGCGAGCCGGTGAGCGGTCGGTCGGGCGAGGCCGGTGCCGGCCACCAGGCCGGCCAGCGTTGCCGGGCCCGACTCGAGGGCGGCGAGAACGAGAGCGGCTTTGTCGAGAACGCCGACTCCGCTAGAGTTGTCCATATACCAATACTGCCGTCTCAAACGCTGAGATGCAAGAGTACGGTCGTCGATGAGCACCTGGATGGTGCCGGACCAGGCAGCATCCGGGCCTGGTCACCGAAAAGATGGAGGTGGAGCCATGGGCAAGACCCTGGCAGAGAAGGTGTGGGACGAGCACGTCGTCCGTTCGGCGGAGGGTGAACCGGACCTGCTCTACATCGATCTCCATCTCATCCACGAGGTGACCTCGCCGCAGGCCTTCGACGGGCTGCGTCTCGCCGGTCGCCAGGTACGCCGCCCCGACCTGACCCTGGCCACCGAGGACCACAACGTCCCGACGCTGGACTGGGACAAGCCGATCGCCGACCCGGTGTCCAAGACCCAGGTCGACACGCTGCGCAAGAACGCGGCCGAGTTCGGTGTCCGGCTGCACCCGCTCGGTGACGTCGAGCAGGGCATCGTGCACGTCGTCGGACCGCAGCTCGGACTGACGCAGCCGGGCATGACGATCGTCTGCGGCGACAGCCACACGAGCACCCACGGTGCCTTCGGTGCGATCGCGTTCGGCATCGGCACCTCCGAGGTCGAGCACGTGCTCGCCACCCAGACGCTGATGCAGGCGAAGCCGAAGACGATGGCCGTGACCATCAACGGGAGCCTGCCGGCCGGGGTCACCGCCAAGGACATGGTGCTCACCCTGATCACCCACACCGGCACCGGTGGCGGCCAGGGCTACATCGTCGAGTACCGCGGCCCGGCGATCGAGGAGCTCTCCATGGAGGGCCGGATGACCGTGTGCAACATGAGCATCGAGTGGGGCGCCAAGGCGGGCCTGATCGGTCCCGACCAGACCACGTTCGACTACATCGAGGGCAAGCCCGAGGCACCGAAGGGCGCCGACTGGGATGCAGCCGTCGCACACTGGAAGACGCTGGTCTCCGATCCCGATGCCACCTTCGACGAGGAGATAGTCCTGGATGCGTCGGTCATGACGCCGTTCGTGACCTGGGGGACCAACCCTGGTCAGGGCGTCGCCCTCGGAGGAGTGGTGCCGACGCCTGCCGAGTTCGAGGAGGAGCAGGACCGGATCGCGGCCGAGAAGGCGCTCGAATATATGGGCCTCGAAGCCGGTACGCCGATGCGCGCGGTCAAGGTCGACACGGTCTTCGTCGGGTCGTGCACCAACGGGCGCATCGAGGACCTGCGGCTGGCAGCGTCGATCATCGCGGGCCACCACGTCGATCCCGACACCCGGCTGCTCGTCGTACCGGGGTCGGTGCGGGTCCGGATGCAGGCAGAGGCCGAGGGCCTGCACGAGATCTTCATCGCCGCGGGTGCCGAGTGGCGCGGTGCCGGCTGCTCGATGTGCTTGGGCATGAACCCGGACCAGCTGACCCCGGGCGAGCGCAGCGCGTCGACCTCGAACCGCAACTTCGAGGGTCGCCAGGGCAAGGGTGGCCGTACCCACCTGGTCTCGGTCCCGGTCGCCGCGGCGACCGCGATCCGCGGCACGCTCTCGTCCCCTGCCGATCTTGAAACAGCCCAAGAACCTGCGCAGTTGGAGGCCTGAAGTCATGGAGAAGTTCACCAGCCACACTGGCGTCGCCGTACCGCTGAAGCGCAGCAACGTCGACACCGACCAGATCATCCCCGCGGTCTACCTCAAGCGGGTCACCCGCAGCGGGTTCGAGGACGGACTGTTCTCGGCGTGGCGCTCGGACCCCGACTTCGTCCTGAACAAGCCCGAGTACGTCGGAGCATCGGTCCTCGTGGCAGGTCCCGACTTCGGTACCGGTTCATCGCGCGAGCACGCCGTCTGGGCACTGCAGAACTACGGTTTCAAGGCCGTGATCTCGTCCCGGTTCGCCGATATCTTCCGCGGCAACTCGGGCAAGGCCGGACTGCTCGCGGCCCAGGTCGACGAGAAGGTCGTCCAGCGGATCTGGGACTACCTCGACGAGCACCCGGGTGCGACCGTGACGGTCGACCTGGAGAGCCGCACAGTCAAGGCCGGTGAGGGTCCGGACGCGATCATCGACTCGTTCGACATCGACGACTACACGCGGTGGCGACTGCTCGAAGGACTCGATGACGTCGGAATTACCTTGTCGCACTCCGATGTCATCAGCGAATTCGAAACGACGCGTCCGAGCTGGAAGCCGGTCACCCAGCACTGAATTGTTTCGACAATGCGTCGGAGAATTCTCATCCCTGTATGAGGAAACTCCGACGCATTGCCAATTGCGTCCGGCTCGCGAACACTCATCGCGCTCGTGTTGGCCGTTACGACCCCCGGATTTTGCTACTCCGACACGCGCCCACGTGCATTGTGGCGGGCATCGTATTTGCCTAGCGTGCAAGGAGAAAGTCGAGCAAGGCGCTCGACACCAGACGTTCACGAAAGGGAAGTGTTGTGAACAAGAGTCAGTTGATCGACGCTCTTGCTGCTCGCTTTGAGGGCAACAAGAAGGCGGCGGCGCACGCGCTGGAGTCGGTGCTCGACACCATTACCCGTGAGGTGGCGAAGGGCGAGAAGGTCGCCATCACCGGTTTCGGGTCCTTCGAGAAGCGCGTCCGCGAGGCCCGTTGGGTGCGTAACCCGGCGACCGGCGAGCGGATGAAGTCCAAGAAGACGAATGTTCCGAAGTTCAGCGCAGGCGCTGAACTCAAGGCCATTGTTTCCGGTGCCAAGAAGCTTCCGGCCCTGGCCGTGGCCCGGCCTGCTGCAGTCGCTTCCCGCACGGCTGCTGCCGCCAAGAAGACGGCGACGAAGTCGGCCAGCGCCGCCAAGAAGACCGTGACCCGGAAGGCTCCGGCCAAGAAGGCTCCGGCCAAGAAGGCGCCCGCGAAGAAGGCTCCGGCCAAGAAGGCACCTGCGAAGAAGGCACCTGCGAAGAAGGCGCCCGCGAAGAAGGCTCCGGCCAAGAAGGCACCTGCGAAGAAGGCACCTGCGAAGAGGGCGCCCGCGAAGAAGGCACCGGCCAAGAAGGCACCGGCCAAGAAGGCACCGGCCAAGAAGGCGCCTGCCAAGAAGGCGCCCGCGAAGAAGGCTCCGGCCAAGAAGGCACCACCCAAGAAGGCACCTGCCAAGAAGGCACCTGCCAAGAAGGCACCAGCCAAGAAGGCACCTGCCAAGAAGGCACCAGCCAAGAAGGCACCAGCCAAGAAGGCGCCCGCGAAGAAGGCACCGGCCAAGAAGGCCGTCAAGCGGTAGTCATCCTGGTGCGACGAGCGGCGGTGTCCCTGCGGGGGCACCGCCGCTCGGCGATTCTGCCTCAGGCCAGACCCGACGCGATCCGGGCGGTGTGCTCACCGACTCCGAACTGGAGTGCGACCGCAAGGTCGTCGGTCGTGTCGACATCAAGGCGCAGCGAGCGCAGGCCCGCTCCGATCGCCTCGGCACCGCTGGTCGCGTGCGCGCGCGCCGAGTCGGCACCGAAGTGCGGATCGAGGGCTGTGCCGGCCGGTGCGACGAGCAGCGTGGTGCCGGTCCCGGCCGCATCGGCGACGTACGCGCGCCCGGTTGCCGAGGCCAGGGCCGCGGCGAGGTCCGCGGTCACCAGGCACGGGAGATCGGCCAGCATCGCCGCCACGCCCCGATCAGGACGTGCGACCCTCTCGGCGGCTTTCACCAGTGCCCGGTTCAGGTCTCCGGCACCCTCGTCCGGGAGAACGTCGACTCCGAGCCAGGCTAGTGCCTCGGTCTCGCCGACGAGGAACACCTCGACGTCGCGACACGCGAGCGCGGCAGAAACCGAGTCCTGGGCGAAGGCGGCCATCAGCCGGGCGCGCTGGCCGGTATCGCCCACGCCGAGGCGAGACTTCGCGCTGCCCGGGTCCTTGATGGGCACCAGCAGCGAGAATCGGGGCGTCGTCACGCCACGATCCTCCCAGTCGCCTCGGTAGTCTGCTGCTGCACCTGGTCAGGACGGTCGAAGGGAGGCGCAGGCGTGGTCAAGGTTCGCAAGCTGCGCGAACGCCGCGGGTGGGCATGGGGACTCGTGGTGAGCATCGTGAAGCCGGCCCTGCTGATGGCGACGAAGCACGAGTGGATCGACGGCGAGAAGATCCCGGCCGAAGGTGGCTGCGTCATCGCGATGAACCACGTCTCGCACATCGACCCGCTGACGTTGGGCTGGCTTCTCTACGAGCACGGCCGCCTGGTCCAGTACCTGACCAAGGACGCGCTCTTCGACGTCCCGATCGTGAAGTACATCGTCCGCGACGCCCGGATGATTCCGGTTTCCAGGCTCACCACGGACGCTGCCAAGGCGTTCGAGGCCGCCTGCGTCTCGGTGCGTGCGGGCGGCTGTGTCGGGGTGTATCCGGAAGGCACGATCACCAAGGACCCGAACGGCTGGCCGATGCGTGCCAAGACCGGCGCGGCGAGGATCGCGCTCGAGACCGGTTGTCCCGTCGTACCGATCGGGCAGTGGGGGGCGCAGGAGATCCTCCCGGCGTACACGCTCCGGCCGCACGTGTTCCCGCGCCGGACCGCGCGCTACAAGGTCGGCGACCCCGTGGACCTCTCCGACCTGATGGGGCAGATCGAACAGAAAGGCGCGGCCCTGACGAACGACGTCCTGCACCAGGCCACCGACCGCATCATGGATGCGATCACGGGCCTGGTCGCTGAGCTGCGGCACGAGACCCCACCGACCGAGCGCTTCGACCCGCGCCGGGCAGGGATCAGCGAGATCGGCAATCCCGACAAGGACCCCACCCACCACAAGAAGGGCCGGGAATCGGCATGAGCCGCGTTGCAGTGTTCAGTGCAGGGTCGTGGGGTACGGCGTTCGGAACGGTGCTCGCCGACGCCGGCAACGACGTCACCCTGTGGGCGCGTCGCGAGGACGTCTGCGCCAACATCAACGACAAGCACGAGAACTCCGACTACTTCCCGGGTGTCGAGCTGCCCGAGTCGGTGACGGCGACCACCGATCCGGCCCGCGCCGTGGACGGTGCCGAGTTCGTGGTGCTCTCGGTCCCCTCGCAGTCGTTGCGCCAGAACCTGACCGAGTGGGCGCCGGTCCTGCCTCCCGATGCGGTCTTCCTCTCGCTGATGAAGGGCGTCGAGCTGGGAACGACCAAACGGATGAGCGAGGTGATCGCGGAGGTCACCGGTGCCGGCCCTGAACGGATCGGCGTGATCAGCGGGCCGAACCTTGCCCCCGAGATCATCCGGCGCGAACCGGCCGCCAGTGTCGTGGCGTGCGCCGACGAGGACGTGGCGCACCGGATCCAGGCCTTGTGCCACTCGCGGGCGTTCCGTCCCTATCGCAGCACCGACGTCCTGGGCTGCGAGCTCGGTGGTGCCTACAAGAACGTCGTCGGCCTGTGCGTCGGCATGGCCGTCGGCCTCGGGTTCGGTGACAACACCACCGCTTCGGTGATCACCCGTGGACTCGCCGAGACCGCCCGGCTGGCGATGGCCCAAGGTGCCGACCCGCTCACCCTGATGGGCCTTGCCGGACTGGGCGATCTGGTGGCGACCTGCTCGTCGCCGCTCTCGCGCAACCGGAGCTTCGGCGAGAAGCTCGGCCAGGGGATGAGCATCGAGGAGATCTACGCCAGCACGAGCCAGGTTGCCGAAGGTGCCAAGTCCTGCTCGTCGCTGCTCGCGCTGGCTCGCAAGATCGGGGTGGACGCGCCCATCGCCGAGCACGTGGACGCCGTGGTCCGCGGCGAGATCGGTGCCCGGGACATGATGGATGCGTTCATAGCCCGCGAGCCCAAAGCCGAGCGCGACTAGCGGTTAGCTCGGCAGGGCGGCGACGAGGTCCTCCCAGAGGTCCTCGACGTCCTCGATGCCCACCGAGAGCCGGACGAGTCCGTCCGGGATCGTCGCGGGCTCGGCCGCCCAGCGACGGCGGCGTTCGAAGGTCGACTCGACGCCCCCCAGCGAGGTCGCGTGCACCCACAGCGACGTGCTGCGGACCAGTGCGTCGGCGGCGGCGGCATCGGCCAGCACGACCGAGACCATGCCCCCGAAACCGGGGTAGCGGACCTCGACGACCGCCGGGTGCGCAGCCAGCCGACGCGCCAGCTCGGTGGCACTGGCCTGGGAGCGCTCCACGCGCAGCGACAGCGTGCGCAGGCCGCGCAGAGCCAGCCACGCCTCGAACGGGCCGGGGATCGCCCCCAGCAGGTCACGGCGGCCCTTCAGGACGTCGTACAGGGCCTTGTCGCGGGTGACCAGGGCGCCCATCACCACGTCGGAGTGGCCGGCGAGGTACTTGGTCGCCGAGTGGACGACGACGTCGGCTCCGAGGTCGAGCGGCTGTTGCAGCAACGGGGTGGCGAAGGTGTTGTCGACCACGACCTTCGCGCCGGCCGCGTGGGCGGCAGCTGCGATCTCGGCGATCTCGGCGATCTCCATCGCCGGGTTGGTCGGTGACTCGAGCCAGACCAGTGCAGCGTCGGCGCAGGCTTCGACGACCGCAGCGGTGTCGGTGATGTCGACGAGGTTCGCGCGCACCCGACCGCGCGACTCGAGGTCGGCCAGCTGGAGCACCGTGCCGTTGTACGCGTGCCGCGGTGCGATCACGGTCTCTCCGGGACCGACCAGGTCGAGCAGGACCGAGACCGCCGCCAGGCCGCTGGCGAACGAGAGGCAGTACGCCGGCAGCTCGGGGCTCTCCAGCGACGCCAGCGTCTCCTCGAAGGCAGTCCAGGTCGGGTTCGTGTAGCGGCCGTACTCGCGGTTCCCGCCGGCGACGTAGGTGGAGGCCATCGTGATCGGGACGTTGAGCGGCTCGTCGGCCTCGTGGGCTGGACGACCGAGGTGGACGGCGCGAGTTGCTGGACGCATGCGAGGAGCCTAGTCATGAAGCGGATCGACTCCCTGCCCCAGACCTGCTGCGCAGAGCCCGGCACGCACATGGGCTGCGTTGTCGTCGTCAACGGCCAAACCCGGGCCGCCTTCCTCTTCCGCCTTGCCCACGCGCGCGCCAGACCCCGCTCGCGACGGCCCAGGACAGGGAGACGATCCGCCGGATCGGTAGGGTCGTGCGGGTGAACGCTCCCGCGCCCCGGATCCGAGTCGCCGTCGTCTTCGGTGGACGATCCAGCGAGCACGCCATCTCCTGCGTCTCGGCCGGAAGCGTCATCAACGCCCTCGACCCCGAGCGCTACGACGTGGTCCCGATCGGGATCACGCCCGAGGGCAGATGGGTCCTCGAGTCCAACGATTCCGGCCACCTGGCTCTCGGCCCGGCCGGCGAGCTGCCGTCGGTCACCGGGCACCGCGAGGTGGCGCTGAGCCCGACGGCGGGCCTGGTCGTGCAGGACGCCGGCGACGTGCCGACCAGTCTCGGCGAGGTCGATGTGGTCTTCCCGGTGATGCACGGCCCCTGGGGCCAGGACGGCACCCTCCAGGGACTGCTGGAGCTCGCCGGAGTCAGGTACGTCGGCGCCGGCGTGCTGTCCTCGGCCGTCGGCACCGACAAGACGTTCATGAAGCTGCTCTTCGAGGCCCACGGCCTTCCGGTGGTGGCCTGGCTCCCGGTGCGGCCCGGAGCATGGGACCGCGACCGTGAGGCGATCTCCGCCGAGGTCGCCGCGCTCGGCTATCCGGTCTTCGTCAAGCCGGCGCGTGCCGGGTCCAGCTTCGGCATCAGCAGGGTCGACAGCCCCGCGGAGCTCGAGGCCGCGATCCGCGAAGCCGAGCGATTCGACCCCAAGGTCCTGATCGAGGCCGGTGCAATGGGCGCGCGCGAGGTCGAGATCGGTGTCCTCCAGGGACTCGACGGCGTGCCCACGACGAGCGCCATCGCCGAGATCCGGGTCGACCCCGGGCACGAGTTCTACGACTTCGAGGCCAAGTACCTGCCCGAGCAGAACACCGCGCTGGACGTCCCGGCCGACCTTGACGAGGCGATTGCCGAGCAGGTCCGCGAGTACGCCGTGCGTGCGTTCGAGGCGCTCGACGTCGAAGGCCTGGCGCGCGTCGACTTCTTCGTCCTGCCTGACGGGCGGGTCGTCGTGAACGAGGTCGAGACCATGCCCGGCTTCACCGCGACGTCGATGTTCCCGCAGATGTGGGCAGCCTCCGGCCTCGACTACCCGGCGCTGGTCGACAGGCTCGTCCAGCTGGCGCTGGCGCGGGGGACCGGCCTGCGCTGAGCCCTCAGCTGCAGGGCGCCACTTCGCGGGTGTGCGCCAGGATCACCGGTGCGAGGTCGACCATCGTCGCCTGTGGTGGCCGGTACCGGGCCGGGACCAGGACCTCGACCCGCGGGGAGCGGCCGATCGTGGTCAGCAGGACGTCGGAGGACTGGTCGGTGAACATCCGGTCGGGCGCGAACCAGTCGACCCCGTTGACCCTCTGGCAGGCCGAGAAGGGGGTGAAGCCGGCGGGAGTGCCGACCCCGCACCGCAGGACGATGGCGGGGTCTCCCCACGCCGCGGCGTACGGGCTGCCGCTGGTGGTGTGCCGGCGCTGGTTGCCGACGTTCGCGGGTACCGAGGCGATCAAGGTCGCGCAGGCTGCGCGGCCAGCCGCCGAGGAGTCGAACGGATCGACGTGCACCGAGCCGTCACCGCAGGAGGCAACACCGAGGAGCAGCACCACGGAAACAACGACGCCCGCCACCCTCGCGGGCGACGGGCGTCGCAGCAGGTGCTGCACGACCTTGCTCAGATGTGGACGACTGGGCACGTCAGGGTTCGCGTGATCCCGTCAATGGTCTGGACGCGCGCCACGACCAGCTTGCCGAGCTCATCGACGTTGCGGGCCTCGGCGCGCACGATCACGTCGTACGGGCCGGTGACGTCCTCGGCGAGGATGACGCCCTTGATATCGGTGATCTTGGCCGCGACTTCCGCCGCCTTGCCGACATCGGTCTGGATCAGGATGTACGCCTGCACAACCATGTGAGTCTCCCTCGTCTCGGCGGTGAGTGGACCGACTCGAAACCTACCGGACACCGGGGCGTCGTGAAACTCGCGAACCGGGATGAAAGAGTTGGGACATGACCTCACCCTCGCCGTTTCCGCCCGGTGCGACGGTCGCGGACGTTGGCGAGTTCGGCCTGATCGCGGAGTTCGTGCAGCGTTTCGAGCAGGGTCCGGCGGTCTTCGTCGGTCCGGGCGACGACGGTGCCGTCCTCCGGGCGCCGAGGGGGCACGTGGTGGTCTCCACCGACCTGCTGGTCGAGAACCGGCACTTTCGCCGCGACTGGGCCACTGCCCACGACATCGGCCGCCGCGCGGCCGCGCAGAACCTGTCCGACATCAACGCGATGGGCGGTCGGGCCACCGGCCTGACCGTGGGCCTGGCCCTCCCGCCGGACCTTCCGGCGCAGTGGGTGGTCGAGCTCGCCGACGGCATCGCCGAAGAGGCAGCACTGGTCGGCGCGAGCGTCATCGGCGGCGACCTGACCCGCGGAACCGAGGTCGTCATCGCCGTCACCGTGCTCGGTCAGTGCGAGGTCGCGCCGGTCCTGCGCTCGGGTGCGCGTCCTGGTGACGTGGTCGCGATCGCCGGACGCCAGGGGTGGGCGGCCGCCGGCCTGGCGGTCCTCGGTCGGGGCTTCCGGTCACCCCGTTCGGTCGTCACCGCGCACCAGCGCCCCGAGCCGCCGTACGACGCCGGACCGGCCGCGGCCAAGGCCGGGGCCACCTCGATGATCGACATCTCCGACGGCCTGGTCGCCGACGCCGGGCACGTGGCGTCGCGTTCCGGGGTGCTGATCGATCTGCTCACCTCCGCGTTCCCGCTCGACGAGCCGCTGATCGCCGTCGGTGCGGCCCTCGGTGCCGACCCGATGAGCTTCGTGCTGGGCGGAGGCGAGGACCACCCGCTGGTGGCCACCTTCCCGGCCGGAACCGACCTACCCGACGGCTTCCGGGTGATCGGCTCCGTCTCGGCTCCCGGGGATGCGGGGCCGGGAGTCACCGTCGACGGCGAGGCGTACGGCGGCGTCCCGGGCCACACCCACTTCTGAGAGAGTCAGCGAGTGATCTTGCCGGCCTTGAGGCAGCCGGTGCAGACGTTCACGCGCTTGGGCGAACCGTTGACGGTCGCACGGACGCGCTGGATGTTCGGGTTGAAACGACGCTTCGTGATCTTGCGGGACCACGGGCGGTTGTTGCCGAAGCCGGGCTTCTTAGCGCAGATGTCGCAGACGGCAGCCACCGTGCACTCCTTGGGTTTGCTGGGGTCGATCTAAGTCGGGGACCCGGTGAGCAGAGAAACTCTGTTCCGGGCAACCGAAGAAGGATAAACGACACCGGGCCCTGCGCGCGAATCGAGCACTGCTCACGACGGTCGAGGCTCGGAGATCGCGCACCGATCGGCGCTCAGCACGCCCCCTGGACGTCGTTGTCGTCGGCCGACGGCCAAACCCGGGCCGCCGACCTCCTCCGCCCTGCCAGCGCACGTGCTGAACACCGATCGCCTGCACGCTCCCCGAGCCTCGATCGTCTAGCGTGATCCGCATCATCGTTGCAGGTCAGCATGGAAAGCAGGACATGGGCGCAGGCATGCCGGGAGAGCAGATCGCCACCTTCGACCTGGGGGCGGTACGGCGGTTCGCCGACCTCGCGGTCGCCGGGCTCTCGGCGGCCCGGGAGGAGATCGACGCGCTCAACGTGTACCCCGTCCCCGACGGGGACACCGGCACGAACATGTACCTGACCATGGAGGCGGCGCAACGGGCCTTGCGCGAACACCTGGCCGAGGTGGAAGCAGCCGGGAACGAGCCGGACATGCGTGCGGCGCTGACGGTGTACGCCCGGGCTGCCCTGCTCGGCGCCCGCGGGAACTCCGGGGTGATCCTGAGCCAGCTGATCGGCGCGCTCCTGCGGCGGATGGGCCAGGGAGGCCCGGGGGACCGCTCAGCGTCCCTGATGGCGGAGGGCTTCGCGCTGGCCAGTGACGCGGCGTACGCGGCCGTCGGGAATCCCGTCGAGGGCACCATGCTCAGCGTCGCCAAGGCCGCCGCGGTCGCCGCCGCCGACAGGGCGCAGGACCCCGAAGCCCATCTCGGCGATGTCCTGCGGTCTGCCGCCACCGCGGCCCGGGAGGCCCTGGCCCGGACCCCCGACCAGATGCAGCTCCTGCGCGACGCCGGTGTGGTCGATGCCGGCGGCCGTGGCCTGTGCGTGATCCTCGACGCCGCCGAGACCGCCGTGACCGGGCAGCGCTCGGTCGCAGCCCCGGTGCCGATGAGCTCGCTGCACGCGATCCCGCAGCCGCTGCCGACCGGTGACCTGACCGAGGACGGGCCGGCGTACGAGGTGATGTACCTGCTGGAGACCGACGAGATTGTCGAGGTGGAGGCGATCCGCGGGCTCCGGGCCGGCCTCGGGCAGCTCGGCGACTCCGTGGTCGTCGTCGGCGGCGAAGGACTGTGGAACGTGCACGTGCACACCGATGACGTCGGCGCCGCGGTCGAGGCGGGCATCGACGTCGGGCGCCCCCGGCGCATCCGGGTCACCCACTTCGCCGAGCAGATCACCCGCGCCCGTGGCCGTCGTGCCGAGCGCCGGGGCCGTGCGGTCGTCGCCGTGGTCGCCGGAGAGGGGCTGGCGGCCATCTTCCGCGAAGCCGGCGCCCAGGTGCTGGTCGGCGGCCCGGGGCGGCGACCCAGCACCGGCGAGATCCTCGAGCAGGTCCTTGCCTCCGGTGCCGAGGAGGTCGTGGTCCTGCCTAACGACCCGGACTCGGTCGGCGTCGCCGAGGCTGCTGCCTCCGAGGCCGAGGAGGGCGGCGGGGTCCGGGTGGTGGTGATCCCGACCCGGGCCCAGGTCCAGGGCATCGCCGCGATGGCCGTGCACGAGCCCGGCCGCGGCTTCGACACCGACGTCGTCCAGATGACCGCGGCCGCCCGCGGCACCCGCCACGGTGCGGTCACGGTGGCCGTCAAGCAGGCCATCACCACCGCGGGACCGTGCGAGCCAGGCGACGTGCTGGGGGTCCTCCAGGGCGACTTCGCCATCGTCGGCCAGGACCTGTTCGTGGTGGGTACCGCCATCCTCGAACGGCTGCTCACCGGTGGCGGCGAGCTGGTCACGCTCGTCTCCGGTGCCGGCGCCGGTGACCTGATCGAGCGGTGCCAGGACTGGATCGAGGAGACCCACCCCGGCGTCGACGTGCTGGTGTACGACGGCGGTCAGGAGCGATACCCGTTGCTGCTGGCGGTCGAGTGAAAGTCACCTGGGACTCGCCGCTGACGATGCTGGGCGGCAAGAAGGCCGGCACGGTGGTCGCCGAAACCGGCTACGAGACGATCGGGGACCTGCTGGGTCACTACCCGCGGACCTATGTCGACAAGGGCCGGCTCAGCGAGCTGGTCGACCTGGTCGAGGGCGACCTGATCTCCCTGGTCGGTGAGGTCGTCAGCTCGGAGGTGAGGACCTACACCGACCGGCGGACCAACCGGACGGCGTACCGGACGCTGCTGCAGGTCAAGGGTGAGGGCGGCGTGCTCGCGATGACCTTCTTCGCCAAGTCCAGGGGTGTCGCGACGTTCCACGAGAACCTGTTCACCCCCGGTGCGATCGGGATGTTCTCGGGCAGGCTGAAGTGGTTCAACGGGCGCTGGGACCTGAACAACCCGAATTACCGGATGTACGGCGCCGAGGGCGAGGCCACCGAGGCGCTCGCCCGGATGCCCGACCTCATTCCGGTGTATCCGGTGATCGGCAAGATCGACAGCTGGAGCCTGGAGGAGCTGATCGGGCTGGCCCTGGATCTGGTCGACGACATCCCGGATCCGGTGCCGGCGTTTATCCGGGCCGAGCGGGACCTGCTCACCGCCGACCAGGCCTACCGCTGGATCCACCGGCCCGACGACCACCGCCAGCTCGGTGCAGCCAGGAAGCGCCTCAAGTACGACGAGGCGTTCGTGACGCAGATGGTGCTGGCACGTCGTCGCGCCGAGCACCGCGCCGAACCGGCCACGGCCAGACCGCCGATCAACGACGGCCTCGCGGCACGCTTCGACGCCCGGCTCCCCTTCACCCTCACCGCCGGTCAGGAACGCATCGGCGACGAGATCGCCGACGAGCTGGCCGGCGTGCATCCGATGCACCGGCTGCTCCAGGGCGAGGTCGGTTCCGGCAAGACGCTGGTCGCGCTGCGCGCGATGCTTCAGGTCGTCGATGCCGGGGGACAGGCCGCTCTGCTCGCCCCGACCGAGGTCCTGGCCCAGCAGCACCTGCGCTCGATCCGGGCCATGCTCGGCGACCTCGGTGACGGAGGCCGGCTCGGCGCGGCCGAGGGGGCCACCGCAGTCACCCTGCTGACCGGGTCGATGGGGACGGCAGCCCGACGCCAGGCGATGCTCGACGCGGCGAGCGGCGAAGCCGGCATCGTGATCGGCACCCACGCGCTGCTCGAGGAGAAGGTTCAGTTCTACGACCTCGGACTCGTCGTCGTCGACGAGCAGCACCGTTTCGGGGTCGAGCAACGGGCCGCACTCACGTCCAAGGCCGGCAATCCACCGCACCTGCTGGTGATGACCGCGACCCCGATCCCGCGCACCGTCGCGATGACCGTCTTCGGCGACCTCGACACCTCGACCCTGGCCGAGCTGCCCGCCGGTCGGGGGGAGGTCCAGACCAACGTGGTACCGGTGCTCTCCCAGCCGGCCTGGCTGGACCGGGCCTGGGCCCGGGTGCGCGAGGAGGCGGCCCGGGGGCGTCAGGCCTACGTCGTCTGTGCGCGGATCGGTGACGAGCCACCTCAGCCCGACGGTCCGGAGCTGCACGCCGTCGAGGACCTCGCGCCGGCGTTGGCGACCGGCGCGCTGACCGGGCTGCGGGTCGAGAAGCTGCACGGTCGGATGACGCCCGAGGACAAGGACCGGGTGATGCAGGCCTTCTCCGCCGGTGAGGTCGACGTGCTGGTCTCGACCACCGTCATCGAGGTAGGCGTCGACGTCCCGAACGCGACGGTGATGGTCGTCCTCGACGCCGAGCGGTTCGGGGTCTCCCAGCTGCACCAGCTCCGGGGGCGCATCGGCCGCGGCGGCCATGCGGGCCTGTGCCTGCTGGTCACCACGACGCATCCGGACTCGGCCGCGATGGAACGCCTGCGGGCGGTCGCGGGCACCCGTGACGGCTTCGAGCTCTCCCGGATCGACCTCGAGCAGCGTCGCGAGGGCAATGTCCTCGGCGTCGAGCAGAGCGGTCGGCGCAGCTCGCTGCAGCTGCTCTCGGTGCTCACCGACGAGGACGTGATCGTCGCGGCGCGCGAGGCCGCGACCGAGTACCTGGCCGGCGACCCCGACCTCTCCGGCACGCCGGGCCTGCAGGCCGCGGTGAGGACGATCGAGGACTCCGAGCGCGCCGCGTTCCTGGAGAAGGGGTGAGGCGATGACCCGGATCATCGGTGGCGATGCGGGCGGCCGGCGCCTCCGTACGCCCCCCGGCGACGGCACCCGCCCGACCTCGGACCGGGTCCGCGAAGCGTTGTTCTCGGCCCTGGAGGCCGAGTTCGGCTCCCTGCGCGGCCTGCGCTTCCTCGACCTGTACGCCGGCTCCGGTGCGGTCGGGCTGGAGGCGGCATCGCGCGGCGCGAGTGCCGTCACCCTGGTGGAGTCGGACCGGCGTACGGCCCAGGTCGTGACGGCGAACGCGCAGGTCGTCGGTGCGGCCGCCGACGTGCGTGCGCACCCGGTCGCGCGGGTCCTGGCCGGTCCTGCGCCGGCGCCGTACGACGTGGTGTTCCTCGATCCGCCGTATCCGCTGGGCGAACCGGAGCTCGCCGAGGTGCTTCGTCTGCTGGTCGCCGGTGACTGGGTGGTGCCCGGCGGAACTGTCGTGGTCGAACGCTCGCGGCGTAGCGTGGAGCCCGGTTGGCCGGACGGGCTCGGGACCCCTCGGATGAAGAAGTACGGCGAGACAGTGCTCTGGTACGTTCGCCGCGCCCAGCCCCGAGCGAAGGAGTCGTAGTGCGCAGAGCGGTCTGTCCCGGGTCGTTCGACCCGGTGACGAACGGTCACATCGACATCGTGTCGCGGGCCTCGCGGCTCTTCGACGAAGTCGTGGTTGCGATCGGCGTCAACAAGGCCAAGGCCAGCGCCCGACTCTTCAGCGCCGACGAGCGGATCGAGATGCTCGAGCTGGCGTGCGCGCCGTACCCGAACGTCTCGGTCGCGGGGTTCGACGGCCTGCTGACCACGTTCTGCGAGCAGAACGGCATCAAGGCGATCGTGAAGGGCCTGCGAGCCGTCAGCGACTTCGACTACGAGCTCCAGATGGCGCAGATGAACTCCTCGCTGGTCGACGTGGAGACGGTCTTCATCCCGACCAGCCCGGAGTACTCGTTCCTGGCCTCCTCGCTGGTCAAGGAGGTCGCCACCTTCGGCGGGGACGTCTCCCGCCTGGTGCCGCCGTTCGTCCTCGAGCGGCTGACCAAGCGCCTTGCCGAGCGTGCGGCGGGGGGAGCGGGCGAGTGAAGGACGCGATCATGCACCGGCTGGACGCCCTGCGGGCGGCGGTCGACAAGGCGCGCTCGGTGCCGATGTCGGCCTCGGTGATGATCAACCGCTCCGAGTTCATCGAGCTCCTCACCGAGCTAGAGATCGCGATCGACGGAACGCTGAGCCACGCCACCGAGGTCGTCGGCGACCGCGACGCCGTGCTCGCCGAGGGCCACACCGAGGCCGAGGAGATCCTGCGCGCCGCGGAGATGCAGCGCGACGACATGCTCAGCGACACTGACGTCTTCCGGCTCGGCAAGCTGCGGGCCGAGGAGGTCACCGCACGCGCCGAGCAGGAGGCGGCCGCGCTGCGGGCCGAGACCGAGGCCTGGGTCGAGGCCAAGCTGGCGAACTTCGAGGACACACTCGCCCGAACGGTCGCCTCGGTCCGCACCGGCCTGGCCCAGCTGACCGGCCCGGACGCCCCGGAGCTGGACGACGAGATGCGCCAGGAGACCGACGAGTACGTCAAGGAGAAGCTCTCCGGCTTCGAGGAGTCGCTGGTCGGGACCATCGAGCTGCTCCACCGGGGCAGGTCGCAGCTCGCCGAGGGGCATTCGCACCTTTTGGCCGACGACACCGATGTCTCCGAGATAGTCCTCCCCGACCACCTTGAGCGGCGCTAGCCTCCGATTGGCCCCGGAGCGGCAACGCAGATAGACTCCCGGAGGTTCTGCAGAGCTCCAACGGAAGTGACATCTTGCGCAATCTCGACCCGAGAGCGCCGCTCGTGCTCGATACACGCGAGCTCGGCCGCCGCCCGGGGTCCCAGCGTCTGATGTCGTTCACCGCTGAGGCTCCTGCCGAGCTGGGCATCGAAATCCTGGGTGTTGCCGAGGGTTCGCCGGTCACGTTCGACCTGCGACTCGAAGCAGTCATGGAGGGAGTGCTCATCACCGGAACCGCTGCGGCGGAGCTGGAGGGTGAGTGCGCACGGTGCCTGGAGCCGATCGAGGACGACATGACGATCGATCTCCAGGAGCTGTTCCTCTACGACGACTCCCGCGAAGGCACTGATCCTGGCGCCGACGAGGAGACCGATGTCCGCCGGACCGAGGGCGATCTGATCGACCTCGAGCCGGTCCTGCGGGATGCGGTGGTGCTCGCGCTGCCGTTCCAGCCGTTGTGCCAGGACGACTGTCCGGGACTGTGCGTCGAATGTGGCGCACGCCTGGCGGACGACCCGGAGCATCAGCACAGCGAACCCATCGATCCGCGATGGGCAGCACTGCAGGACATCGCTGCACCCGACAAAGACTGAAATCAACGAGGAGTACATCGTGGCTGTCCCGAAGCGGAAGATGTCGCGCAGCAACACGCGCCACCGTCGTTCGGCCTGGAAGGCCGTTGCGCCGTCCCTGGTGACCTGCACCAACCCGGCCTGTGGTTCCAAGCACCTGCCCCACCGTGCTTGCCCCGAGTGCGGCCAGTACGGCGCCAAGGCCGACCGCCGCCAGGTCATCTGACCGGGCTGAGACGGCCTTGACGCATCCGTACAGCACCGAGCTGTACAAGGACTTGCGTGACGCGCTCGGTGACCCTGTTCTGAGTCCCGAGCTGCTGGAGCTTGCCCTCACCCACCGGTCCTACGCCTACGAGAACGGTGGCCTGCCCACCAACGAGCGGCTGGAGTTCCTGGGCGACTCGGTCCTCGGTGTGGTCATCACCGAGACGCTGTACCGCACCCACCCGGACCTCTCGGAGGGCCGCCTGGCCAAGCTGCGCGCCGCGGTCGTCAACGCGCGCGCGCTGGCCGACGTCGCCCGCACCATCGGCCTGGGTCCGCACATCCACCTCGGCAAGGGCGAGGAGACGACCGGCGGCCACGACAAGGCATCGATCCTCGCCGACACCGTCGAGGCCGTGATCGGGGCGACGTTCCTCTCGGGCGGCCATGACGCCGCCGCGACCCTGGTCCACCTGCTCTTCGACCCGCTCCTGGAGGCGGCAGCCGCGCTGGGCGCCGGCCTGGACTGGAAGACGAGCCTCCAGGAATTCTGTGCCGAGCACGACCTGGGCGTTCCGGCGTACCTGATCGAGGACGACGGTCCGGACCACATGAAGACCTTCACGGCCCAGGTCCGCGTGGCCGACCGGATGCACGGCCACGGCGTCGGCCGTTCGAAGAAGGAAGCCGAGCAGCAGGCGGCCGAGTCGGCGTACGGGACCCTGCTGGCCGAGCTTCCCGAACCCGAGCCTGCCGACGCCGACGCCTAGGCGCTGAGGCGTGCCTGAGCTCCCCGAGGTCGAGGTCGTCCGTCGTGGCCTCGAACGCCACGTGCTGGACCGGCGCATCGAGGCCGTCGAGGTCCTCCACCCCCGTCCGGTACGCCGCCACCTGCCCGGCCCCGAGGACTTCGCGGCGGTCCTGACCGGACGCACGTTCACCGCTGCACGCCGACGCGGCAAGTACCTCTGGCTGCCGCTCGACTCGGGAGACGCGCTGCTCGGCCACCTGGGGATGAGCGGGCAGATGCTCGTCCAGCCCCGGGGCACGGCCGACGAACGGCACCTGCGGGTCAGGTTCGCACTTGCCGGCAGCGACATCGAGCTGCGCTTCGTGGACCAGCGGATGTTCGGCGGCCTGTCGCTCTCATCCGGGGGAGCAGACCTGCCCGAGGAGCTCACCCACATCGCGCGCGATCCGCTGGACGAGGCCTTCGACGACGCCGGGTTCGTAGGCAGGGCCCGGCGCAGCTCGTCGGGCATCAAGCGGATCCTGCTCAACCAGACGATGATCTCCGGGGTCGGCAACATCTACGCCGACGAGGCCCTCTGGCTCGCGCGGCTGCACGGGGACCGCCCGGGGGACCGGCTACGGGCCGTCGACATCGAGCGGGTGCTCGCGGCCGCCCGCACGGTGATGACCGCCGCTCTGCGCCAGGGCGGCACGTCCTTCGATGCGCTCTACGTGAACGTGAACGGCGAAAGCGGCTATTTCGACCGCTCGCTGGAGGTCTACGGCCGCCAGGGCCAGCCGTGCTCCCGCTGCGGCGCCGCCGTACGCCGGACCAGCTTCATGAACCGGTCCTCGTTCTTCTGCCCTCGGTGCCAGCCGGCGCCGCGCGGCTCAGGGGGCTCCGCACGGCCGCGGACCGGGACGAACGTCCTCCCGACGCGCTGAGCGAACCTGCGGTCTTGCTCGTCGGCCCGCATCGTGAGATTCTTGTAGGCGGCCCCGTACGGGTCACCAACCTCGAATTCCCCCGGAGGACATATCCATGGCCAAGGCTCTCCTCGGCTACATGGGCAACGCGGATCCCCGCGTGACGGCCCGCCTCGCACGTGAGAACCAACTCCTTCGCCTGCGGATCGACGACCTCGAAGCGGTCGCGGTCCGCCTCCAGAAGGAGAACGACGCCCTGGCCGAGATGGTCAGCGCATCTGCAGACGACGTTCTCGAACTCGCCTGACTGCCGCTCCACCACGCGGAGACACCCAGGGTCGCCGTGGCCGATGTTCGGCCACGACGACCCCTTCTCGCGCACTGGTGCGATCAGTGCGCCGCTGCCCAGCCCGGTGACGAAGAACCCGGGGGCCAGCTCCCAGCCGATGTGGGCTACGGCGTGTGGGAACCGAGCCCGCTGAACCACTCGACCCGTGACGGTGCCGGTACCTCGGCCTGTGCGAGCGCAGGCCCGAGGCGGGAGTGCATGAAGGCTTCCTGCTGCTCGCGCGTGTCCCAGTTCTCGATCACGACGAGGCCACCTGAATCGGTCGTCCCGGCCTGGATGTGGCGCAGGCCCGCAGGCCAGTCGCCGGAGCCGCTCCCGAAATCCAGACCGAGAATGGCATTGACTGCGTTGAAGTCGTCGACCGAGCCTTCGGCGAACTCCAGGATGAGGGTGTCGGGCATGAGCTGACCTTTCGTGGTGGCTGGAGAACCGGCCCGCATGGTCAGCGACAACCCGAGTGACCCGGGCCAGCGGCAATTCCTGATCGTGCTCGCGGCCACGGCCCGCGTCAAGACCACCAGGATGCGATTCCGACACGCGACCCACCGTCGGCCTCAGGTGCGCTCTCGACGTAGGCTCGGTGTGCCGCTTCCCCCGGCAGGCGCCCCGATTAGGATGCCTGTTCGCGTGCCTACGTCCGTGGTCGTGCAGTGCCGGAGTGAGGAGCACCCGTTGTACCTGAAGAGCCTGACCCTGAAGGGGTTCAAGTCCTTCGCCTCTGCGACCACCCTCCAGCTCGAACCCGGCATCACCTGCATCGTCGGTCCGAACGGCTCCGGCAAATCCAACGTCGTCGACGCCCTCGCCTGGGTGATGGGCGAGCAGGGCGCGAAGACACTGCGCGGCGGCAAGATGGAGGACGTCATCTTCGCCGGTACGGCCGGCCGCCCGCCCCTGGGTCGTGCCGAGGTTCTGCTGACCATCGACAACACCGACGGGGCCCTCCCGATCGAGTACGCCGAGGTCACGATCAGCCGGACGATGTTCCGCAACGGTGGCTCCGAGTATGCGATCAACGGCACCTCCTGCCGTCTCCTCGATGTCCAGGAGCTTCTCTCCGACTCCGGCATCGGTCGCGAGATGCACGTCATCGTCGGCCAGGGCCAGCTCGACTCGATCCTCCGTGCGACGCCGGAGGAGCGACGGGGGTTCATCGAGGAGGCCGCGGGCGTCCTGAAGCACCGCAAGCGCAAGGAGAAGGCGCTTCGCAAGCTCGACTCCACCGAGGGCAACCTGACCCGTCTCTCCGACCTGCTCAGCGAGATCCGCCGCCAGCTCAAGCCGCTGGGTCGGCAGGCCGAGGTGGCGCGCCGTGCGCAGACCGTGCAGGCCGACCTGCGCGATGCGCGCGCCCGGCTGATGGCCGACGACCTCGCCGCCGCCCGCGACGCGCTGGAGCAGGAGCTCGCCGACGAGACCGTGCTGGTGGCACGGCGTGCCGAGGTCGAGGCCGAGATCGCGCAGACCCGCGAGATCGAGGCGGCTCTGGAAGCCGCGTTGCGCGAGGACCTGCCCGCCCTGGCCCGCGCGCAGGAAACCTGGTTCGGACTCTACGGGCTGCGCGAACGCCTGCGCGGCACGGCGAGCCTGGCCGCCGAGCGGGTCCGCAACGCAGCCGTCGAGCCCGACGTGCCGGCCGGTCGCGATCCCGTCGAGCTCGAGGCCGAGGCCGAGCGCGTGCGCGTCGAGGAGGCCTCGATCCTCGCGGAGGTGGAGGAAAACCGACTCGCCCTGGAAGGCGCCGTGAGTGCCCGTCAGGGCGCCGAGCAGTCCTTCGGCGAGGAGGAGCGCCGCATCGCCGGTCTCCAGCGCGCCGCCGCGGATCGTCGCGAGGGGATGGCCCGGCTGCACGGCCAGGTCAACGGATTGCGCAGTCGTGCCGCTGCGGCGCAGGACGAGGTCGCCCGGCTCGCCGAAGCCCGCGCCGAGGCCATGGCGCGGGCCGAGAAGGCCGCCCAGAGCTTCACGTCGCTGGAGTCCCGGATCGCCGGGCTCGACGCCGGCGAGGAGGGCCTCGACGCCGAGCACGAAGGAGCCAGCGGTCTGCTCGCCGACATCGAGGAACGACTGGCCAAGATGCGCGACGAGGCGCAGTTGGCCGAGCGCGAGCGCGGAGCACTGGCCGCCCGCAAGGAAGCACTCGAGCTGGGCCTGAACCGCAAGGACGGTGCCGGTGCGCTGCTCGCCGCGACCGGCTCGGTCTCCGGCCTCCTGGGGTCGGTAGCCGCCCTGCTCAGCGTCCGGTCCGGATACGAGGCCGCCGTCGCGGCCGCCCTCGGTGGCGCAGCCGACGCCGTGGCCGTGACCGACGTCGACGCCGCCCTCGGGGCGATCGGCCACCTCAAGGCCGACGACCTCGGCCGTGCCGGCATCCTGCTCGGTGGGGCTCGTGTCGACGACGCAGCGTGGCCCGGCCTGACGGCGGGCGCGACCTATGCGATCGACGTCGTCGAGTGCCCGGCCGAGCTGCGCCCGGCGCTCTCCCGGCTGCTGTTCAAGGTCGCGGTCGTCGACGATCTGGATGCAGCGCGCTCGCTGGTGGCCGACGCGCCCGACGTCACCGCCGTCACCCGGGACGGCGATGTGCTCGGTGCGCACTTCGCGGCCGGCGGGTCGTCGAGCCAGCCGAGCCTGATCGAGGTCCAGGCAGCGGTCGACGAGGCAACCGAGTCGCTGACCCGGGCCGGGCACGAGCTCGAGCGGCTCACGTTCGCCCTCAGTGCCCTGGAGGCCGAGCGCGAGGACGCGGCCCGCCGCGTCGACGTCGCGCTGGCCAAGCTGCACGAGTCCGATGCCGCACTGGCTGCGGTAGCCGAGGAGCTGGGGCAGTACGGGTCGCAGGCCCGGGCGGCCAAGGCTGAGGGCGCCCGGCTCGAGCAGGCGATCCTGACTGCCCAGGAGTCGCACGCCAAGGACCAGGCCGGCCTGGCCGAGCTCGAGGCACGCCTCAGCGCGGCCGAGGACGCCCCCGACGACGAACCCGACACGTCAGTGCGCGAGCAGCTCGCCGAAGCTGCCCGCGCTGCTCGTGCGCACGAGATGGACTCCCGACTCGCCCTGCGTACCGCGGAAGAGCGCGCCCGCGCGCTGCACGGGCGCGCCGACAGCCTGCTCGCCGCGGCCCGGGCCGAGCGCGAGGCCAAGGCCAGGGCGATCGAGCGTCGCGAGCGCCTCATCCGCGAGGGCAAGGTTGCCGAGGCGGTGACCCGTGGCGTGGCCGTCGTACTGGCTCGCCTCGAGGAGTCGGTCGAGCTCGCCTCGATCCAGCGCACCCGGGTCGAGCAGGGACGGGTGGGACGCGAGCGCGACCTGGTCGCCGCCCGCGAGAGCCTGCGCGCGCTGGGCGTGACGCTGGACGAGCTGGTGAACTCCGTCCACCGCGACGAGATGGCCCGCACCGAGCAGCGGATGCGCATCGAGCAGCTCGAGGAACGGGCTCTCGAGGAGCTCGGGCTCGACGCCGCCGCGCTCGTCGCCGAGTACGGCCCGGACCAGCTCGTGCCGCAGTTCGACATCGAGGGGGCAGGCGACCTTCCCGAGGGCGCCGAGGTACCCGAGCCGGTGCCGTACGACCGTGAGGTCCAGACCAAGCGGCTGCGCTCGGCCGAACGCGCCCTGGCCCAGCTCGGGCGGATCAACCCGCTGGCCCTCGAGGAGTTCTCCGCGCTGGAGGAACGCCACAAGTTCCTCACCGAGCAGCTCGAGGACCTGCGGCGTACCCGCCGAGACCTGCTGGACATCGTCAAGGAGGTCGACGACCGGGTCGAGCAGGTGTTCACCGAGGCGTATGCCGATGTGGTGACGGCCTTCGACGAGACGTTCTCCCGGCTCTTCCCCGGCGGTGAGGGCAAGCTCGTGCTCACCGACCCCGACAACATGCTGACCACCGGCATCGAGGTCGAGGCCCGCCCGGCAGGCAAGAAGGTCAAGCGGCTCTCGCTGCTCTCCGGTGGAGAGCGCTCCCTGGTGGCGGTCTGCTTCCTGTTTGCGCTGTTCAAGGCACGGCCGTCGCCGTTCTACATCCTCGACGAGGTCGAAGCTGCCCTGGACGACACGAACCTGGGCCGCCTGCTGGAGATCTACGAGGAGCTGCGCGCTCACTCGCAGCTCCTGGTCATCACCCACCAGAAGCGCACGATGGAGGTCGGCGACGCCCTCTACGGCGTATCGATGCGCGGCGACGGCGTCTCGGCCGTGATCAGCCAGCGGCTGCGCGAGGCCGAGAGCGCGTGAGCGAGCGGCCCACACGTGCCGACTACGTCGCCTGGCGACGCGCGACCACCCGCTGGCGCGACGACGACGCCTACGGCCACCTGAACAACGCCACCTACTACGAGCTCTTCGACACCGCCGTCAACGCCCATCTCTACGACGCCACCGGTGTCGACGTGCGCGCGTTGCCTCAGATCGGCGTCGTCGCCGAGACGAGCTGCCGCTACTTCCGCGAGATCGGGTTCCCGACACCGATCGACATGGGCCTGGTCGCGGAGAAGGTCGGCACCTCCTCGGTCATCTACCGGATCGGGTTGTTCCAGGGTGGCGACGGCGAACCCGACGAGGAGGCTGCTGCCGAGGGCCGTTTCGTCCACGTCTACGTCGACAACACGGATCCGGGTCGGCCGTCGACCCCGATGCCCGACATCATCCGCGATGTGGTCACCAGGCTGTTGCCTGGGTCACAGTCGACGACGGCGTGATTCGACGGGCTTGAGTCCGGGTAGAAGATGGGGGAGATCCCTCTCGGAAGGTCTGCCCATGCTGTTCCTGGTGTTCGCCATGCTGGTGATCCTGATCATTGCCGCTGCTGTCGTCGTGTACGTCGCCTATCCCCACCGTGACCAGGAAGTCCCCGGCGCTCCATGGCTCGGCGAGGCGCTGAAGCGCGGCGTCGAGGCGATGCCGACCCTGGAGCACGAGCACAGCCGCCGCTGAACCGGGAGGCCCTGCGCTCTGGTTGGATTGGGGCATGCTCCTGATCGTCTGCTTCGTCTTGGTCGCGCTCGTCGCGATCGCTGCCTCGGTCGGGCTGGTCGCCTCCCGTCGTCGTACGGCCCGTCACGCTGAGCCTCCGGTTCCGGTGGCCGAGGGCGCTGCGGCGCCCGTCGAGGTCGAACCCGGCGACGAACCGGGCCCCGAACCCGGGGTGCCCGCCTCGGTGCTCGACCGGCCCGAAGCCGCCGCCAGCCGGCTGGTCCGGCTTCGCCAGCGGCTGGCCGGATCCCAGGGTGGCCTGGGTCGCGGACTGCTCGCGCTGCTCTCCCGTGACCGCCTCGACGAGGACACCTGGGAGGCTCTCGAGGACACGCTGCTGACCGCCGATGTCGGCGTCGGACCGACCACGGAGCTGGTCGAGCGGCTGCGTACCCGGTTGCGGGTCGAAGGCGGCACCGCACCGGACCCCCGTGCTGTGCTGCGCGCCGAGCTTCTCACCCTCGTCGACGCCGGCATGGACCGATCGCTGCGGCTCGATCCGCCCAGCGGGACAGGGCCCGCGGTCGTCCTCGTCGTCGGGGTCAACGGAGCCGGCAAGACGACCTCGGTCGGCAAGATCGCCCGCATGCTCGTTGCGGAGGACCGCAGCGTCGTGATGGGGGCGGCCGACACGTTCCGGGCCGCGGCCACCGAACAGCTCACGACCTGGGGCGAGCGCGTCGGTGTCGAGGTGGTCTCGGGGCCCGAGGGCAGCGACCCCGCCAGCGTCGCGTTCGAGTCCGTTCGCAGCGGCATCGCGAGCGGGGTGGACGTGGTCCTGGTCGACACCGCTGGCAGGCTCCAGAACAAGTCCGGCTTGATGGACGAGCTGGGCAAGGTCAAGAGGGTGATCGAGAAGCAGCTGCCGGTCAGCGAGGTGCTGCTCGTCCTCGACGCCACCACCGGCCAGAACGGCATGGTGCAGGCCCGTGTCTTCAGCGAGGTGGTCGACGTCACCGGGATCGTGCTGACCAAGCTGGACGGGTCAGCCAAGGGCGGCATCGTCGTGGCGGTCCAGCGTGAGCTCGGCGTACCGGTCAAGCTTGTCGGCCTGGGGGAGGGCCCCGACGACCTCGCGCCGTTCGATCCCGCTGAGTTCGTCGACGCGCTGCTGGGCGGCTGACTACACCGAGATCCCGCGCATCAGGAAGTCGATCATGTCGTCGACGTCGTCCATGGTGGGCTGCGGCTCGTCGATCGTCGTCCGCAGCACGAGGACCGAGGTCAGCCAGCTGACCGCGAAGTCGATCCTGATGTCCGGACGGAGCTCGCCACGGGCGATGGCACGGTCGAACATCGCGCGCGAACCCTGCTGCTGAGCCTGGTACGCCGCGGCGTACAGGCCTCCGAGGCGCTTGTCGCGCAGCGATTCGGCGATCGTCATCCGCAGGTACGCGCGACCCTGCTCCGTCCCGACGAACTCGAGGGTCTGGGTGATCGCGACCCGCAGGTCGCCGACGATGCTGCCGGTGTCGGGAACCGGGAACTCGGCGCTGTACAGCTGCTCGAGGGCTGCGAAGGCAAGGTCCTCCTTGCCCGACCAGCGGCGGTAGACCGTCGCCTTGCCGGCGCGGGCCATGGCTGCGACCTCGTCGACCGTCATGTTGTCGTAGCCGCGCTGCAGGATCAGTTCGGCCGCAGCGGCCAGGATGCGCTCATCGGCGCTGGCGTCGCGGGGACGCCCCTTGCGCCGAGGGAGCCGTTGCTCCGCCGGCTCAGTAACCCCCGTTGCCTGAGACACGAGCACAAGGTAGGGCCGCACGAGCGGCGGCCGTGGCAAAACGCCGAGATTGTGGACGCAGATGTTCACCGCCCGGCCAGCAGGAGTTCCCCGTCAGGGCTTGTGAATTCCGGTGATAACCGCTCAGATCCCCGGGCCAAGTCGCCCCAAATGCGCCACTTCCTCCTCGCCGAGCTGGTCTGGTCAGGTGCGCCTGCTGACGAGTTCACCTGTTCGTAACACGGGCGCCGAATGTGTCACGCAACCGAAACGGCTTCGCACGGGTTCGCGAAACCTCGGCAGACCACCCTGAGGCTCGACAAGGCGGCTCGCCCTTGCCCCGACATCGACGTCGTCGGCAAGGACCCGCCGCTGATGCTCTTGCAGTCTCACCACTGGAGGTCCGATGGACGGCTACTACGCCTGGATGATCGTCGCCACAGCATTCGTGCTGATGATGACGACGCCGGCACTCGCGCTTTTCTACGGCGGCATGACCCGCTCGAAGTCCGTGCTCAACATGATGATGATGTCGTACACCGCCATGGGCGTCGTGGGCATCATCTTCGTGCTCTACGGCTGGTCGATGGGCTGGGGCGGTAACGGCGCCGGCAACCTGAACGGCGACCTGATCGCCAGCCCGTTCCACATGTTTGCGCTGAAGAACGTCAGCGAGGGCAACTACATCTACGTGCTGTTCCAGCTGACCTTCGCGGTGATCACGGCGGCCCTGATCTCGGGCTCGATCGCTGACCGCGTCAAGCTGTCCGCCTGGATCATCTTCATTGCCGGCTGGATCACGTTCGCGTACTTCCCGATCGCGCACAACGTGTGGGCCGGCGGCTGGATGTACCACCACTGGCCGAACCTGGACTACGCCGGTGGAACCGTCGTCCACATCAACGCCGGTGTCGCCGGCCTGGTGCTGGCGATGATCATCGGGCGTCGTGTCGGCTTCATGAAGGACCCGATGAAGCCGCACAACCTGACCCTGACCATGATCGGCGCGGGGCTGCTCTGGACCGGTTGGTACGGCTTCAACGTCGGCTCGATCGTCTTCACCGCCAACTCGCTGAAGAACCCGGCCTCGTTCTCGGCCCAGTTCTACGCAGAGACCGGCGTGACGTTCATGAACACCACCGTCGCGACGATGGCAGCGATGCTCGCCTGGCTGCTCATCGAGCGCCTGGTGCACGGCAAGGCGACGTCCCTCGGTGCGGCGTCCGGCGTCGTGGCCGGTCTGGTCGCGATCACGCCCTCGTGTGGCGCGGTCAGCACCGGCGGCGCGATCATCATCGGCGCGCTCGCCGGTGGCATCTGCGCCGTGGCAGTCGGCGCGAAGTTCAAGTTCCGCCTCGACGACTCGCTCGACGTGGTCGGCGTCCACCTGGTCGGCGGCATCATCGGCGCGCTGATGATCGGCCTGCTCGGGACCACCAAGTCCCCGCAGGGTGTCGACGGACTGTTCGCCAACGGGTCGAGCACCATGAACGGCCTGTTCTACGGCGGCGACGCCACGCTGCTGGCCCACCAGGCAATCGGCGTGCTGTTCACCATCGTGATCTCGGGCACCGTTGCCGCGGTCCTCGGCCTGCTGATCAAGTACACGATCGGATGGCGTGTGACCGAGGAGGAGGAGATCGACGGCATCGACTTCGCCGAGCACGGTGAGACGGCCTACGACCTGGCGTCCGGCTCGGGCAGCTTCGGTGGCACGTCGGTGCTGGCCGGTGCGGTAGCCAAGGAAGGGGCACACGCATGAAGCTCGTAACCGCGGTGATCAAGCCGCACAAGTGGGAAGAGGTCCGCGAGGCCCTGGAAACCTTCGGTGTCACCGGCATGACCGTCAGCGAGGTCAGCGGTTACGGCCGGCAGAAGGGCCACACCGAGGTCTACCGCGGGGCGGAGTACGACATCGCCCTCGTGCCGAAGATCCGGATCGAGATCGTCGTCGACGACGGTGACGTCGAGGACGTCACGGGCATCGTCGTGAAGGCCGCGCAGACCGGCCGGATCGGTGACGGCAAGGTCTGGGTCTCCTCGGTCGACAGCGTGATCCGGGTTCGTACCGGTGACCGCGACGAGGCAGCGATCTGAACAACAACACCATGGCCCTAGCCAGGTCATGACAGGTACCGGTGGGTGCGTCGCGAGTCTGAGACGCGCCCACCGGTTTCCTGCGTGCATGGCAGGGTGCGCGCATGAGCTCACCACTCTTGTCCCTGCATGCCCTGACCAGCGTTCCGATCAACAGCGGGGACACGGCCTGGCTGCTCGCGGCCTCGGCCCTGGTGCTGCTGATGGCTCCGGGGCTGGCACTGTTCTACGGCGGGATGGTGCGCTCCAAGAGCGTGCTCAACATGATCATGATGACGGTCGGTGCGCTCGCCGTGATCACGGTGATCTGGGTCGTCGTCGGCTACTCGCTGGCGTTCGGCAACGACATCGGCGGCGGCCTGCTGGGCAGCCCGTCGCAGTACTTCGGGCTGCAGTCGCTGGTCTCCGGATCGTCGGGCAGCTGGCTGAGCGTGCCGGTGATCCTCTACGCCGCGTTCCAGGGGCTCTTCTGCGTGATCACCGGAGCCCTGGTCTCCGGCGCCATCGCAGACCGGGCCCGGTTCGGCTCCTGGCTCGTCTTCGTCGGGGTCTGGACGATCGTGGTCTACGCGCCGATCGCGCACTGGGTCTTCGACGCCGACCACCCCGGCCACGTCGGCGGCTGGCTGGTGAACAGGATCGGCCTGGTCGACTTCGCCGGTGGTACGGCGGTCGAGATCTGCTCCGGTGCCTCGGCGCTGGCCCTGGCGATGGTGATCGGGGTGCGGGTGGGTTTCGGCAAGGACCCGATGCGGCCGCACAACCTGACGCTCGTGATGCTCGGAGCCGGGCTGCTGTGGTTCGGCTGGTTCGGCTTCAACGCCGGCTCGGCTCTCAAGGCCGACCACACCGCAGCCGTCGTGTTCGTGACCACGCTGTGTGCCGGTGCGGCCGGCACACTGGGCTGGCTGGCGACCGAACGCTGGCGGGACGGACACGCGACCTCGCTGGGCGCGGCGTCCGGCATGGTCGCAGGTCTGGTCGCGATCACGCCGAGCTGCTCGTCGGTCACGCCGTTCGGTGCCCTGGTCCTGGGGATGGCAGCGGGATGCATCTGCGCCCTGGCGGTCGGACTGAAGTACCGGTTCGTCTACGACGACTCGCTCGACGTCGTGGGCGTGCACATGATCGGCGGGATCGTCGGTACCGTCGGGATCGGGCTGCTCGCTTCGGGTGCAGCGCCGGCCGGGGTGAACGGTCTCTTCTACGGTGGGGGAGTCGACCAGCTCGGCAGGCAGATCCTGTCCGGGGCGGTCGTCGGGGTCTATGCGTTCGTCGCGTCGGGCATCATCGCGAAGGTGGTCCAGGCGACGATCGGTTTCCGGATCACCGAAGAACACGAGGTCAGCGGAATCGACCTGATCGTCCACGCGGAGACGGCGTACGACCTGCACGCGACCGCCGGCACCCGGAGTTCCGGGTTGAGCTCGACCCTGATCGGCAAGACTGGCACCAGCCACCTGGACTGAGGAGAGGTACACCATGAAGCTCGTCACCGCGGTCATCAAGCCGCACAAGTGGGAAGAGGTCCGGGCTGCGCTCGAGACCGTGGGCGTCACCGGGATGACCGTGAGCGAGGTCAGCGGGTACGGGCGCCAGAAGGGCCACACGGAGGTCTACCGCGGGGCCGAGTACGACATCGCGCTGGTCCCGAAGGTGCGCCTGGAGCTCGTCGCGGACGACGGCGACGTCGAGGCCATCACCGGTGCGATCGTCCAGGCCGCCCACACCGGCCAGATCGGTGACGGCAAGGTTTGGGTCGCCTCGGTCGACAGCGTCGTCCGGGTCCGGACCGGTGACCGCGACGAGCAGGCGATCTAGTGCCGGTGGTTGAGGAGGTCGCGCAGCGACCGTCTCGAAACCGATGACCGCCGCCGAGAGAGCAGAACGCGCCCGCGCCGCCGACGTGGTGTGCACGGAGGCGTTCACCTCGGTGGGCTGCCCGGACGTCGGGGTGGCGCTGGTGGCCGTCGGCGGCTACGGCCGTCAGGAGCTGGCGCCGTACAGCGACCTCGACCTGGTGCTGGTCCACGATGCCGAGGTGGCGGCCGGCGAGTGGGCGGGGAGGATCTGGTACCCGTTGTGGGACTCCGGTGCGACCATCGACCACGCCGTCCGCTCGGCGCCCGAGGTGCTCGACCAGGCCGAGGCGGACCTCAAGGTCGCCCTCGGCCTGCTGGACCTCCGGCACCTCGCAGGGGACCCGAACCTCACCCTGCGCCTGCGTACGGCGATCCTGGCCGCCTGGCGACGCGACGCCAAGCAGCGCCTGCCCGAGCTCCACGAGCTGGTGCGCGATCGTGGCCGCCTCCTCGGCGAGCTCGCGCACGTCTCGGTCCCCGACATCAAGGAGGCCACCGGCGGCTTGCGCGACGCCACGGTGCTCAAGGCGCTGACGGCGACCTGGCTCGTCGACGTACCGCACGCGGAGCTGGAGAGCTGCCGCCAGGCGTTGCTCGACGTCCGCGACGCGCTGCACGCGGTCGCCGGCCGCGCCACCGACAGGGTCGCCCCGGAGTTCTGGGGGGACATGGCGCCGCTGCTCGGGTTGCCCGACGCGGCGGCGACCCAGCTGCACACCCGGAGTCTCGGCCGCCGGATCACCCACCTCTCGCGGCTGACGTGGCGCCGTGCCGACGCCATCGGCCGGCGTCCGGCCAACAGCATCGCGACCCGTCGCCCCCAGCTGACGTCGATCGGCAACGGCCTGGCGATCGCCTACGAAGAGGTCGTCCTCGACCGCGATGCGAAACCCGCGACCGACCCGTTGCTCCTGCTCCGGGCAGCAGCCGAGGCAGCCGAGCGCGACCTGGTCCTGGAACCGTCGACGACGGCACGCCTGGTTGCGGAGGTGCCGCTGCTGACGAACCCCTGGCCCGCCGAGGCGCGCGATCTGATGGTGCGCCTGCTCGCCTCGGGCCGCGGGCTGCTGCCGATCTGGGAGACGCTGGACGAGACCGGGGCGCTCGACTCGTTCCTGCCGGAATGGGAGCGGGTGCGATTGCTGCCGCACGCCTCGGTCGTGCACCGGTTCACCGTGGACCGGCACCTGATCGAGACCTGCATCGAGGCCTCGGCGCTGATCCGCAGGGTCTCGCGGCCCGATGTCCTGATGATCTCCGCCCTGCTGCACGACATCGGCAAGGGTCAGGCCACCGAGCACTGCATCGCGGGCGAGCCGATCGCGCGCGAGATCGCCGCGCGGATGGGCTTCGACGAGCGGGAGACAGCCCTGGTAGCGGCGCTGGTCCGCTGGCACCTGCTGCTCCCGGAGACCGCGACCACCCGCGACCCCGAGGACCCGATGACGGTCGGTCTGGTCACCAAGCAGATCAACGACCGCGAGGAGCTCGAGCTGCTCGCCGCGCTCACCGAGGCCGATGCGCGCGCCACCTCCGAGAAGGCCTGGACCACGTGGCGCGCCTCCCTGATCCGCAGCCTGGTACGCCGGGCCTCGATCGAGCTCTCGGACAACCTCACCTTCGAGACGGCGGCCCGTGCGGTGGCCATTCCGGGATTCCTGCGCGAGGACCCACACCAGGTCGCCGTCCAGGTCAGCGAGGAGGGCGACGGTTCGATCGTCACGGTGCTGTCCGGCGACCGCGTGGGCCTGCTCGCCGATGCTGCCGCGATGCTCGCCCTGGCGCGGGTCTCGGTCCGCGCGGCCCGGGTATGGACCGAGGACGAGATCGGCATCTCCGAGTGGCACGTGGATCGCACCGGCCTCGATGCCACGGTGCTGCGGGAGCGCCTCGAAGCCATCGTCGAGGGTCGCCTGGATCCGGGCGCGCGGCTGCGGCCGGCCGATGCCTCGGTGCTGGCACCGATCGTCGTGGTGCACGCCGACGCGTCGGACTCGGCCACCGTGCTTGAGGTCCGGGCCGCGGACCGGCCCGGCGTCGTCCACCTGGTGTGCGCGGCGCTGGCCGGGTTGGGCCTGACCGTCCGCTCGGCCCACGTCGACACGCTCGGTCCCCAGGCCGTTGACGTCTTCTACGTGCAGGAGGCCGGCGCAGGCGCGCTCGACGAGGTTCGTGCCGCGCAGGCGTCGGACGCCGTACGGACTGCACTGACCGGTCCGGGCGGAGCCTGACTGCTCGGGTCAGGGGCCCGTGCCGGGTGAACTAGGCTGGGTGGGCGCAGTTCCGCCGTCCGACACCGAGGATCGACTTGTTCAACACCCTTTCCGATCGCCTGTCCGAGACCTTCAAGAGCCTCCGCGGCAAGGGCAAGCTCTCCGAAGCCGACATCGACGCCACCGCGCGTGAGATCCGGCTCGCCCTGCTCGAGGCCGACGTCGCCCTGCCCGTGGTCAAGGACTTCGTCGCGGCCGTCAAGGAACGTGCCCGTGGCGCCGAGGTCAGCGGTGCGCTGAATCCGGCCCAGCAGGTCATCAAGATCGTCAACGAGGAGCTCGTCGGGATCCTCGGCGGCGAGACCCGGCGGCTGCGCTTCGCCAAGACCCCGCCGACCGTGATCATGCTTGCCGGCCTCCAGGGTGCCGGCAAGACGACGCTGGCCGCCAAGCTCGCGCTCTGGCTCAAGTCGCAGGACAAGTCCCCGATGCTGGTGGCCGCCGACCTGCAGCGCCCGAACGCCGTGCAGCAGCTCCAGGTCAACGGTGAACGCGCCGGTGTGACCGTCTTCGCGCCCGAACCGGGCAACGCCGGGGGAATTGAACACGGTGGGGACCCGGTCGCCGTTGCCCGGGCCGGTGTCGAGGAGGCGCGGCGCACCCTGCACGACGTCGTCATCATCGACACGGCCGGGCGCCTGGGCATCGACGAGGAGCTGATGCGCCAGGCCGCGAACATCCGCGACGCGGTCAACCCCGACGAAGTGCTGTTCGTCGTCGACGCGATGATCGGCCAGGACGCGGTCAACACCGCCCAGGCTTTCCTCGACGGGGTGGGGTACGACGCCGTCGTGCTCACCAAGCTCGACGGTGACGCACGCGGTGGTGCAGCGCTCTCGATCGCGCAGATGACCGGCAAGCCGGTGATGTTCGCCTCGAACGGCGAGAAGCTCACCGACTTCGACCTGTTCCACCCCGACCGGATGGCCTCGCGCATCCTGGACATGGGTGACCTGCTCACGCTCATCGAGCAGGCCGAGAAGACCTTCGACGCCGACCAGGCGGCCAAGGCCGCCGAGAAGCTCACCAGCGGCGACTTCACCCTCGACGACTTCCTCGAGCAGATGCTCCAGGTCCGCAAGATGGGCTCGATGACCAAGATGCTCGGGATGCTTCCCGGGATGGGCCAGTTCCGCGAGCAGCTCGACAACTTCGACGAGCGCGAGATCGACCGGCTGCAGGCGATCATCCAGTCGATGACCCCGGCCGAACGTGCCAACCCGAAGATGATCGACGGGTCCCGCCGCTCCCGGATCGCGAAGGGAGCCGGTCGCGCGGTGGCCGACGTCAACCAGCTCGTCGACAGGTTCTTCGAGGCGCGCAAGATGATGCAGCAGATGGCCCGCGGCGGCGGGATGCCCGGCATGCCCGGCTCTCCGGGCATGGCGCTCGGCAAGCGCGCCAAGGCGCGCCAGGCGCCGCAGGCCAAGAAGGGCAAGGGGAAGCGCGTCTCGGGCAACCCGGCCAAGCGGGCCCAGGCCGACACCGAGCAGGTCGCGCCCGCTGCGAACCCGTTCGGTCTCCCCGGGGGCGCTCCGGGTGCCGATTTCGATCCGGACGACTTCAAGCTTCCCGCGGGGCTGGACCAGTACCTGAAGTAGCCGGCGATAGCGTCACCGCTGTGGATGCGATGAAATTCTCGGGACCGGTGCTGCCCGAAGGCGAGGTCGCCGACCTGTACGTCGTCGACGGGCACATCACCTACGAGCGGGTTGCCGGCGCGACCACCGTCGCGCGCGGCTGGATCGTGCCGGGGCTCGTCGATGCCCATTGCCACCTCGGTCTCGACGACGACGGGCCGACCGACCTCGGGACCGCCGAGGCCCAGGCGCTGGCTGATCGGGACGGCGGAGCGCTGCTGATCCGGGACTGCGGATCGGCGATGGACACGCGCTGGATCCAGCAGCGCGCCGACCTGCCGCACCTGATCCGGGCCGGCCGCCACATCGCCCGCAGCCGTTGCTACATCCGCAACTACGCCGACGAGGTCGAGCCCGACGGGCTCGTGGCCGCGGTCGTGCGCGAGGCCGGGCGCGGGGACGGCTGGGTCAAGCTGGTCGGGGACTGGATCTCCCGGGACGCCGGCGACCTCGCTCCCAGCTTCCCGGCCGAGGTCTTCGCCGCTGCCATCGAGGCGGCCCACGACCACGGCGCGCGGGTGACCGCGCACTGCTTCGGCAGCGACGTCCTCGATGGCCTGATCGCGTCGGGCATCGACTGCATCGAGCACGGCACCGGACTCACGCCCGCGCTGGTCGCGGAGATGGCGCAGCGCGGGGTGGCGCTGGTGCCGACCGTGATGCAGCTCGACAAGTTCCCCGAGTACGCCGAGGCCGGGCGCGAGAAGTTCCCGGCGTACGCCTCCACGATGACCGACCTCTTCGGGCGACGCCGCGACACGATCATGACGGCGTACGAGGCCGGCGTGGCGCTGTACGCCGGCTCGGACGGAGGCGGGGTCGCCAAGCACGGCAACCTTGCCGGGGAGGTGATCGCGATGGCGGACATCGGTCTCCCGGTCGAGTACGCCCTGGGCGCCGCGTCCTGGCGCGCCCGGGAGTGGCTCGGCCGCAATCCCACGCTTTCCGAGGGTGCGCCCGCCGATTTCGTGGTCTATCCGCGCGACCCGCTGGCCGACCTGGGCGTCCTGGCCGAACCCGCGGCGATCGTGCTGCGTGGTGCGCTGGTTGCGAACGCGTGAGCAGGGAATCGGCGCCGCGGACAAGGATTTCGGCACAGCCGTGATCTCTGGCAGAATGACGCGCTGAGTCTCGCGTCACTCGGACCCTCTCATCCGATCCTCGCGGGCCCTCCGAGCTCCTCCACCCGGTCCCCACCTGGTCAGGAGAGCTCACCCACCACAGAACTCAAGGAGACACCACAAACGTGGCCGTCAAGATTCGCCTGAAGCGCATGGGCAAGATCCGCCAGCCGTACTACCGCGTCGTCGTCGTCGACTCCCGCAAGAAGCGGGACGGCAAGGTCATCGAGGAGATCGGCAAGTACCACCCGAAGGAAGAGCCGTCGTTCATCGAGATCACCGGCGAGCGCGTGCAGTACTGGCTCGGCGTGGGCGCACAGCCCTCCGAGGCCGTCGAGGCGCTGCTCAAGATCACCGGTGACTGGCAGACCTTCAAGGGCCTTCCGGGCTCCGAGGGCACGCTGAAGGTCGCCGAGCCGAAGCGCGCCAAGATCGACCTGTTCAACGAAGCCCTCAAGGATGCGGCCAACGAGCCGAAGCGCGAGGCGGTGACCCGGAAGAAGGCTGAGAAGAAGGCTCCTGCCGAGTCGCCGGTTGCCGAGGCTCCGGTTGAAGAGGCGCCTGCCGCTGAGGCCGAGGTCGTCACCGAGGCGGTTGTCGAAGCGCCGGTTGAAGCCGTCGCCGACGAGGCCCCGGCGGCCGAGGAGGCTCCGGTCGCTGACGTTGCTCCCGCCGACGAGACGCCCGCCGAGGCGCCTGCCGACGAGACCACCGAGGCCTGAGCACGATGCTGGCCGAAGCGCTTGAGCACCTGGTCCGCGGCGTCGTCGACAACCCTGACGACGTCTCGGTCCGGGACAAGCAGCTGCGCCGCGGTTCGATCCTCGAAGTGCGCGTGCACCCGTCCGACCTGGGCAAGGTGATCGGTCGCAACGGCCGGACCGCCACTGCGTTCCGGACCGTCGTCTCGGCCCTGGCGGGTCGCGACGGTGCGCGCGTGGACTTCGTGGACGTCGACCGTCGGCGCTGAGTCGATGGCAGCTCGATCCGTCGACGACGAGACGATCGTCGTCGGTCGGATCGGCAGGCCCCACGGCATCAAGGGCGAGGTCTCCGTGGAGCCCCGCACCGATGAGCCGGACCGTCGCTTCGCCGACGGAGAAGTACTGAAGAGCGAGAACAAGCGGCCCGGTGCGCCCGGACCGGCCCACCTCACCGTGGCCGGCTCCCGGTGGCACTCGGGCCGCTTGCTCGTCCGCTTCGAGGAGATCGCCGACCGCAACTCGGCCGAGGAAGCACGCGGCACCACGCTCTCGATAGCCCTCGATCCCGCGGAGCGTCCCGAGGATCCCGAGGAGTACTACGACCACCAGCTGGTCGGACTCGCCGTGGTCACCACCGACGGGCGCCCGGTCGGCACGTTGCGCGAGATCGTGCACGGAAGCGCCCAGGACCTGCTCGTGATCACGGCAGACGGGCCCGACGTGCTGGTCCCGTTCGTCTCCGAGCTGGTTCCCGAGGTCGACGTACCCGGCGGCCGGATCGTGGTCGAGGACCGTCCCGGACTGCTCTCGGACCTGGACTGATCGGCGTGCGCATCGACGTCGTCTCGATCTTCCCGGACTACCTGGCGCCCCTCGAGCTCTCGCTGCCGGGCAAGGCGCGTGCCAACGGGCTGCTCGACATCGCTGTCCACGACCTGCGGACGTGGACCGGCGACAAGCACCGCACGGTCGACGACACCCCGTACGGCGGGGGAGCGGGCATGGTCATGAAGCCCGAACCCTGGGGCGCCGCGCTGGCCGACCTGGCTCCCGACGGAGCAGTGCTCGTGGTGCCGACGCCCTCGGGTGTGCCGTTCACCCACGCCGTCGCAGCCGAGTTGTCGACGCGTGAGCACCTCGTGTTCGCCTGCGGCCGCTACGAGGGCATCGACCAGCGCGTCTTCGACGACGCCGCCACCCGGCTCGAGGTCCGCGAGATCTCGCTGGGCGACTACGTGCTCAACGGGGGAGAGGTGGCGGCGCTGGCCATCATCGAAGCCGTCGTGCGGCTGCTGCCGGGGTTCATGGGCAACGCCGAGTCGTTGGTCACCGAATCGCACACGGACGGTCTGCTCGAGTACCCGGTCTACACGAAACCCGCGTCCTGGCGCGGGCTCGACGTCCCCGAGGTGCTCCTGTCCGGCGACCACGCCCGGATCGCCGCGTGGCGCGCCGAGCAGTCGCTGCAGCGGACCGTCGTACGGCGCCCGGACCTGCGGCACCCCTCGACCGCACTGGAGGGCATGGACCTCCGGCTGGTCGAGCCGGGCGACGTCGGCGAGCTCTTCACCCTGCAACGCGCGTGCTGGGTCTCCGAGGAGCAGGCCAACCCGGGGGTGCCGATCCCGGCCCTTGACGAGGAACTGGTCGACGTCGAGCGCTGGGCAGCCTCCGACACCGTGATCGTGGTCCGTTCCGCCGGCCGCCTGGTCGGTGCCGTACGGGCTCGACTGACCGGCCAGACCTGGGACATCGGCCGGTTGATGGTCGCCCCGGACCTCCAGGGCCGTGGCCTGGGTCGGGTCCTGCTCGAGCAGATCGAGTCGCTGGCGCCTCCGGAGGCGACGGTCTTCGAGCTGTTCACGGGAGCCGGGAGCGTGCGCAACCAGAAGATGTACCGCAAGGCGGGGTACCGCCAGCAGGGCGGCAGCCGGGATGGCGCCGTCCGACTGTCCAAGCGCCGCGGCTGAGACCGATTTCCTTCCGAGCGGTCTCCTCTGGCAGACTTGCTCCTCGGCCCAGTCGGCCAGATCGCCCGGACACCGGTTCGCCTGAACCATCCACCCCGGGGATCCGCGTGAGCACCTGCCACAGGGGGCGCAGCGCGACGGCCAGTACGACGGGGCTCACACCGGAGATCCACCCTTATCCGCGGCTGACCTGTGGCGATCGCGAGGAGACACCATGACCAACGTCATCGACACCGTTGCCGCCAGCGCACTGCGCAGCGACGTCCCCGACTTCCGCGCCGGCGACAACATCAAGGTCCACGTGAAGGTCGTCGAGGGCAACCGCTCCCGCGTCCAGGTCTTCCAGGGCGTCGTTATCCGCGTCCAGGGTTCCGGCGTCGGTCGCACCTTCACCGTCCGCAAGGTCTCCTTCGGTGTCGGTGTCGAGCGGACCTTCCCGATCAACTCCCCGATCTTCGAGCAGATCGAGGTCGTCACCCGTGGTGACGTCCGCCGCGCGAAGCTGTACTACCTGCGCAACCTCCGCGGCAAGGCAGCCAAGATCAAGGAACGCCGCGACATCTGAGCCCCGCCCGCCCCGTTGGGACCCACCGTTAGGCTCCGTACGTGACTGACTCGCTGCCCGAAACCGGCCCGGACACGGCTTCCGCGTCGACCGCGGTCCCCACGACCAAAGAGGGCAAGAAGCCCTTGCCGGTCTGGCAGGAGAGCCTGCTTCTGCTGGCGATCGCCCTGGTGCTGGCCGTCGTGATCAAGTACTTCTTCGTCCAGGCGTTCTACATCCCCTCGCCGTCGATGGAGCCGCTGTTCATCAAGAACGACCGGATCCTGGTCCAGAAGATCTCCTACTGGGGCTCGGGGACTCCGCAGCGCGGCGACATCGTGGTCTTCAAGGATCCCGGTGGCTGGCTGAGCAGCGACGAGACGCGCTCCGCGTCGAACCCGTTCACCAAGGCGCTGGAGGCGATCGGCCTCTACCCGTCGGGTGGGCACCTGGTGAAGCGGGTCATCGGCGTCGGCGGTGACCGGGTCAAGTGCTGCGACGCGCAGGGCCGGATCACGGTCAACGGCAAGGCGCTCGACGAGACGTCCTACCTGCCCAAGGGCACGATGCCGTCCCAGGACCCGTTCGACGTGCAGGTTCCGGCCGGGCACCTGTGGGTGATGGGCGACAACCGGGGAGACTCGTTCGACTCGCGCGGCCACATGGGTGATCCCGGCGGCGGATTCGTGCCCGACGACCTCGTCGTCGGCAAGGTCTGGGCTCTGATCTGGCCGTGGAGCCGGGCAAAGCGGATCCACACGCCGGCGACCTTTGCGGGGATCCCCTCCCCCCAGTAGGGCGGGAGCCGACGGGAGCCAGGGCGATGACGGGCCTGCCGCGGGGAGCCACGATCCGGCGCGATGCCGGGCTCTACGGCTACGAGCGCGCGCTGCGCCGAGCCGGCCTGACACCGGTGGCCGGAGTCGACGAGGCGGGTCGGGGGGCGTGCGCCGGTCCGCTGGTGGCGGCCGCGGCGATCCTTCCCGAGGGCAAGGCCGGGCAGGTCCCTGGTCTGGCCGATTCCAAGCTGCTCACCGCCAAGGCGCGCGAACGGTGCTACACCCAGGTCCTCAAGCGGGCGCTCGCGTGGTCGGTCGTGGTGATCGAGCCGGCCGAGTGCGATCGCCTGGGCATGCACGTGGCCAACGTCGAGGCCCTGCGGCGGGCCCTGGCGCGGCTCGAGGTGCGTCCGGCGTACGTCCTCACCGACGGCTTCCCGGTCGACGGCCTCGACGTACCGGGCCTGGCGATGTGGAAGGGCGATCGGGTCGCTGCGTGCATCTCGGCGGCGTCGGTGATCGCAAAGGTGACGCGCGACCGTCTCATGATGCAGCAGCACGAGCTCTGGCCGGACTACGATTTCGGCACGCACAAGGGGTACATCACCGCGGAGCATTCCGAGGCGCTGGCCGAGCACGGACCCTGTCCGATCCATCGGATGAGATTCGTCAACGTCCGTCGCGCTGCAGGGGTCGTCGACGAGGTACCGATGAGTCTCGAGCCGCAGCTCGAGCTGTTCGCAGACCTGGAGGAGAGCCGATGAGTGAGCGCAGCGAGCGAACCGGACAACGCAGCCGCCGGCGCTCGGCGCGGCCCGATGCGAAGCGAGGGCTGCGATGAGTGCGGAGGATCTCGAGAAGTACGAGACCGAGATGGAGCTCACGCTCTACCGTGAGTACCGCGACGTGGTCGGCATCTTCAAGTACGTCGTGGAGACGGATCGGCGCTTCTACTTGTGCAACCAGGTGGACGTGAAGGCACGGACCGAGGCGGGGGACGTGTTCTTCGAGGTCACCATGACCGACGCGTGGGTCTGGGACATGTACCGCCCGGCCCGCTTCGCCAAGAACGTCAAGGTGCTCACCTTCAAGGACGTGAACGTCGAGGAGCTCGCGAAGTCGGATTTCGAGCCACCGAAGGCCTGAGTCGCACTAGGGCCGGATGGTCCACCACCAGGGCCGGATGGTCTAGAAAAAACTAGACATCTCGGACATAGAGCCCTTTTTGCCACTAATCTTTCGTGGTGGGGAGGTGGCGTCCTGTGTCGACGTGGGGTTCGAGGGAGCGCGATCAGCGTGGTGCTGCGGTCGTGGAAACGGCGTTGTGCCTGTGTTTCGTGGTGTTGCCCCTGGTGTTCGCGACGGTGTCGTACGCGTACATGCTGACATTTCGACAGACCGTGTCGCAGAGCGTCGCCGAAGGGGCGCGCGCAGCCGCCCTCGCACCGGCTGGATCGACCAATGCGGTCAGGCAGCAGGCGGCGATCAGCGCCATCAACCAGTCGATGGCAACCGGGGTGGGCAGCATGACGTGCGGCAGCAACTGGTTGACCTGCACCGTCTCGGCGCCGGCGGTGTGCCTCAGTGATGCCACCAAGAGCTGCGTCACGGTCGTGATCTCCTACCCGTACCGGGACCACTCGTTGCTACCGACGATCCCGGGGCTCGGTTTCACGCTCCCGCCCACGATCACCTACTCGGCCCAGGTCGAGGTCAGCTGATGGGTGCGCTGGTGCGGATCCGGCCGATCCGTGACCGTCGCCGCAACGAGCGGGGCGCCATGGCGATCGTCGTCGCGCTCATCACCTGTTTCACCCTGGTCCCGATGGCAGCGCTCGCGGTCGACATCGGCGTGCAGAGGGTGGCCCGCAGGGACGCCCAGACCGTGGCCGACGTCGTGGCGCTCGACCTCGCACGGCAGCTCGACGGGCGGACCTACGCGGTGATCAACCCGACGCTGCAGGCGCTCGCGAACCAGAGTCTTGCGCGCAACAACGGATCCGGCATGACCGTCACCGCGGTGCTCGGCACCGTGAACACGGCTGCGTACGACCCGACCAATCCCTACTCCTACTTCACCGCGGTCAGCACCGGTGTCCCGTCGGCGGTCGAAGTGACCGTCAACGGCACGGTCAGCTTCAGCCTGCGCCCCGGCTCTGGCAGCGTGAGCCGGACCTCGATCGCCACCGCGAGCTCGCAGGCGTGCTTCAAGATCGGTTCGTACGCGCTCGGCCTGGCGACCAACCAGTCGGCCCTCAACGGCTTGCTCGGCAACGCTCTCGGGATCGGAGTGCTGGGGTACAACGGGCTGGCGACGTCGAACATCAGCCTGCTCGGCCTCGCCAGCCAGCTCGGTGTCGGCACACCGGACGCCCTGGTCAACATGAACAACCTGACGATCGGCCAGCTCGTTGATGCGAGCTCCGTGGTCCTGGCGAACACCACGCCGCACAGTGCCGCGAACGTGACCCTGCTGCAGACCATCAAGACCAGCCTGACCACCGCGGGCACCTCGGGTCGGCTGGTCGACATGGGCAAGTTGCTCGACGTGGGCACCGGCGGCGGATCGGGCCTCGACGCCCAGCTCAACGTGCTGGACCTGATCTCCGGCGCGGCCTTCGTCGCGGACGGGACCGCCGCGATCGATGTCCCGAACCTCTCGCTGTCGCTTCCCGGCGTCGGGGCGATCACCACCTCGCTGAAGGTGATCCAGCCGCCGAAGATCGCCTGCTACGGCGGCACGGCGACCACCGGCCAGGTCCAGCTGACGCTGGACGGGACGCTGAACGCAGGCGTGCCGCTCGTGCTCACGGCCACCGGTCCGATCCACCTGGATCTCGGGCTGGCCGTCGCGACCGGAACCCTGACGGGCGTGACCTGCGCGTCCGGCGTGCCGCAGAGCATCACCATCAAGGTGACCCAGCAGCAGGCCGCGACGATGAACTTCCTCCTCGGCAACCCGAACGTGACGCCTCAGCAGTGGATCAGCGTCCATGCCCTGAGCATCCTGCTCGGTGGCCTGACGGTTCCGCTGGTCAACATCGGCGTGAGCACGCAACAGACGGACACCACCGGGACCTACACGCTCAACCCGTGGTCCTCGTACACGACGACGCCGTACAAGACGCCGCAGACCGTGACGCCGCTGCCGTCGTTCACCGCCAACGCCGGGTTGCTCGGGCTGCCGCTCGGCACCCTGCTGAGCCCGTTGGTCAACAACATTCTCAACCCGCTGGTGACCTCGCTGAACTCGTTGATCGTCAACGTGCTCTCGCCGGCGCTCGGGTTGCAGGTGGCCGGCGTGGACCTGTTCTCGATCGCCGCTCCACCTCCGACCTGCTCGGCGCCGAAGCTGGTCGGCTGAAGCTCGCATCCGGGGGCCGCTTGATGTCCACAGGACCCGTCCTGGGGGCGGGTCTCCACAGGCCTCGGGGCCCCCGGGTGCGTCACCCTCCTCGGTGAGGTTGTCTCCGTCGAGGAGGTCAACCAGATGGGCGGCAAGGATCAACAGGCACTCGGTGCCTACGGCGAGCGGGTTGCTGCGCGGCACCTGGTCGAGCAGGGGATGGTCGTGCTCGACCGCAACTGGCGCTGCCCGGTCGGCGAGCTCGACCTGGTCCTGCGTGACGGAGACGTCCTGGTCTTCTGCGAGGTGAAGACCAGGCGCGGCGAGACGCGCGGCCACCCGCTGCAGGCGGTCGACACGATCAAGGCCCAGCGGTTGCGCCGGCTGGCGGCGTTGTGGACCGACGAACACGAGGTCCGCGTCGACCACGTCCGCCTCGATGTCGTGGGTGTGACAGCCCCCCGCCGTGGCCCGGCCACCGTGGTGCACTCGCGGGGCATCGGCTGATGGTCGCCACCACTCGCACGGTCTCGCTGCAGGGCGCGGTCGGCCACGTCATCGACGTCCAGGTCGACCTAGGCCCCGGGCTCATCCAGACAGCGATGGTCGGTCGACCGGACATGGCGATCAACGAGGCCCGGGAGCGCTGCAGGGCCGCCATCGACAACAGCGGGTTCCACTGGCCGGTGACCCGGCGCACCACCGTCCTGCTCTCACCGGCAGACCTGCCCAAACGCGGAACCCATTTCGATCTGGCCATTGCCGTCGCGGTGCTGGCGGCGAGCGAGGCGAGGTTCCCAGGCGGAGCGCTCGAGGGCGTCGTCCTGATCGGCGAGCTGAGCCTGGACGGTCGGATCCGGTGCGTGCCCGGCGTGCTGCCGATGGTGATGGCGGCGGCCGCCCGAGGGATCGGACGAGTCGTCGTACCGGAACCGCAGGCCGGGGAGGCGGCCCTGGTCGAGGGCGTCGAGGTGTACGGCGTCCGGTCCCTGCGGCAGGCCCATGCGCTCTTGATGGGTGAGGAGATCCCCGAAGCGCCGCCGGTCGAGCCGCCCACGGGCAACCCGTTGCTCTCGTGGCGCGGGCAGTCCCGGCTCGAGGAGGTCGATCTGCTCGATGTCCTCGGCATGGCTGATGCGCGCTATGCCCTGGAGGTGGCGGCCGCAGGGGGTCACCACCTGCTGCTCACCGGTCCGAAGGGTGCCGGCAAGACGACGCTGGCCGAGAGGATCCCGACGATCCTGCCCGACCTCGATGCCCAGGAGTCGCTGGAGCTCACCGCGATCCAGTCACTGTGCGGCGGGCTCGTCCCCGGTGCGCCGGTGCTGACCCGGCCGCCGTTCCGTGCACCGCACCACACCGCGTCCCGTGCCGGCATCCTCGGCGGCGGGACCGGACGGGTGCATCCCGGCGAGGTCAGCCGGGCTCACCACGGAGTGCTGTTCCTCGACGAGTTCCCGCTGTTGCCCGGCGACATCATCGAGGCACTCCGGCAGCCGCTGGAGAGCGGTGAGATCACGATCGCCCGAGGCGACGAGGACGCCACCTACCCGGCCGGGGGCATGCTCGTCCTGGCGTGCAACCCGTGTCCGTGCGGCGAGTACTCACCGCTGACGCGCGACCACCGGTGCATCTGCACCGAGGTCCGCCGACGCGAGTACCGGCGCAAGATCTCCGGTCCGATCGCGGACCGGATCGACATCACCCGGTTCGTCGAGCCGGTGCCCGCCCACGAGCGCAACGATCCGTTCGGCCGGCCCGAGTCGTCTGCGGACGTGCTGGTCCGGGTCGCCGAGGCCAGACGCAGGCAGCGGGTGCGCTACGCCGACGACGACTGGCGGCTCAACGCCCACGCGCCCGGCCCCGCCCTGCGGACCGCGTACCCGCTGGATCCCGACGCGACGCGTGCCCTGGACACGGAGGTGTATGCCGGATCCCTGACGAGGCGCGGGGCTACCCGCGTGCACCGCGTCGCCTGGTCGGTCGCCGACCTGCGCGGTGTCGACCGGCCGGGCTGTGCCGAGCTGGACACCGCGCTTCGGTTGAGGACGGCCAGACCGCTGGATCTGGCCACCCTCGCGGGGCGCGCGTGAGTGGACGGCACGCGCGGCTGGTCCTGAGCCTCGTCGGCGAGCCGGGGGATCCTCGCTTGACCGGGCTCGTCAGCGAGCTCGGTCCCGACGCCGTCCTGGCCGCACTTCGCGCCCGGTGCGACGACGGGGATCTCGGTGCAGCGCTTGCCGAGCGGTTGCGTGCGGCGCGTCCCGACGACGCGCTCGCGGCCGCCGCGCGGCGAGGGATCCGGTTCGTCGTGCCCGGTGACGAGGAGTGGCCGGTGACGGCCGCAGATCTGGCGAGCGTCCCGCCGCTGCACGAACGCGGCGGTAGTCCGGTCGGGCTCTGGCTCCGCGGCCCGCTGCGACTCGACGAAGCCCTCGCCGACGCGGTCGCCGTGGTCGGTTCGCGATCCGCGACGACCTACGGGGCAGCCGTCGCCGGTGAGATCGGCGCCACCCTGGCCGGCGCCGGTCGGACCGTGGTGTCCGGCGCCGCCTTCGGGATCGACCAGGCGGCTCACCGCGGTGCGCTGGCCGCCCGGGGGCCGACTGTGGCCGTCCTGGCCTGCGGCGTGGATCGCGCCTACCCGCTGGCCCATGCCGCGCTACTGGACTACATCGCCGAGGTCGGGCTGGTGATCTCCGAGGCAGCGCCCGGATTCGCGCCGACCCGGATCCGGTTCCTGGCCCGCAACCGCCTCATCGCAGCCCTGACCCGAGGGACGGTCGTGGTCGAGGCCGCCGTGAGAAGCGGAGCGCTGAACACCGCCAACTGGGCCGCGAGCCTGAGCCGGACGCTGATGGGGGTGCCCGGGCCCGTGACCAGTGCTCCGTCCCAGGGGGTGCACCAGATGATCCGGGCTCGCGGCGCCCTGCTGGTCACCGATGGGCGCGACGTGCTCGAGGCGACGTCGCAGGCCGGGGAGTTCGCCATGGATCGGCCTCTCGGCGCGATCGATGCCCGGGACTGCCTCACCCCGGAGCAGAGGCAGGTCCTCGACGCGGTCCCGGTCCGCCAGGGCGTCGAGGCAGGACGGATCGCGCGCACGGCCGGGATCGCTGCCGGGCAGACGCTCGCGGCTCTCAAGGCGTTGAAGAGCCTCGGTCTGGTCGAGTACGGCAACCGACGATGGCGACTCGCTGCCGCCCCGTCGCGCCTGCCCGGCACGGACGCCGGGGGTTCGTAGGCTGGAGCGATGCAGGAGCTGCCCGAGGAGTTCGCCACCGCCCTGGCGGCGTACGAGCGACACCTCGTGTCCGAGCGTGACCTGACTGCGCACACCGTCCGCGCCTACCTCGGCGACGTGGCGGGCATGCTCGCGCACGCCGCAGCACTCGGCCAGACCTCGCTGGACCACCTCGACATCCGCACCCTGCGCAGCTGGCTGGCCCGTCAGCAGACCCTCGGCAAGGCCCGTACGACGATGGCGCGTCGAGCCACGGCCGTCCGCGTCTTCACCGCCTGGGCGTTGCGGACCGGGCGCGCCCGGTCCGATGCCGGCGCCCAGCTGGGCAGTCCCAAGGCGCACAAGCCACTCCCACCCGCCCTGGACGTGAGCCAGGCCCGGGCACTGCTCGACGCGGCAGCGGCCCAGGCAGATGACGCCGATCCAGTCGGTCTGCGCGATGTCGCGATCCTCGAGCTCCTCTATGCGACCGGTGCGCGGGTCGGTGAGCTCTGCGGGCTCGACCTCGACGACGTCGACCGCTCGCGCCGGGTGGTCCGGGTGTTCGGCAAGGGCCGCAAGGAACGGACGGTGCCCTACGGCGTACCGGCAGACCGGGCGCTGGAACGATGGCTGACCGAGGCCCGGCCGAGGCTCTTCGTTCCGGGCAGCGGCGCGGCGTTGTTCCTGGGAGCGCGCGGCATGCGGATCGACCAGCGAGCCGTGCGCTCGATGGTGCACCGACGCCTCGCTGACGTCCCGGGTGCGCCGGACCTCGGACCGCACGGACTTCGCCACACGGCCGCCACTCACCTGCTCGAGGGAGGTGCGGACCTGCGCACCGTCCAGGAGATGCTCGGTCACGCCTCGCT
>JAOPYE010000052.1 GCA_025964775.1 Marmoricola sp. | reverse complement strand
ATTTCTGTTCCCGAGCAGAGTGACCGGTTCGCCCCATCTCTCCACACGTCAGTACGCCCGTATCGTTACAAAGTGGGTGGCATCAATAGGCCTCGACGCAACGGCGTACGGCACGCACTCGATGCGTAGGACGAAGGCCACGCTCATTTATCGCCGGACAAAGAATATTCGGGCGGTCCAGTTACTTCTTGGGCATACTAAGCTGGAAAGTACCGTACGCTACCTTGGCATTGAAGTCGATGACGCGCTAGAGATCGCCGAACAGACTGAGGTATAGCGCACGGCCGGCCCATCTCAAATGGGCCCTTAACGGCAACATGCTTGTTCACCAAATCCGCAGTAGGCAACAGCGGACAAAGTCCAACAATGATTAAATTTTTGGAAATGCTTAAATTGTGAAAGAACTGAGGAAGAAAACATCTCCGACCTGGAGCGATGTAAAAACAAAGTTAGCGGAGTTCGACCGCTCAGCTGTCCTGACTCTGCTTCAAGACCTATACTCTGCAAGTAAAGAGAATCAGACATTTCTGCACGCTCGATTTGGCCTCGGCGCCGATACCCTCAAGCCCTACAAGACTTTGATTGCGCGCTGGCTTTGGCCCGACATTTCCCGAGGTCAGGACACTTCGATCTCAAAAGCCAAGAAAGCGATAGCCGACTACAAGAAGGCGGTCGGCCGGCCAGAGGGGCTGGCCGAATTGATGACCTTCTACTGCGAGCAAGCGGCAGGCTTTTGCCGGGAGGTCGGCTTCTCGGATGAGACCTTGTTCGTTTCGTTGATGGGCATGTTTGCGCAGGCGTTGAAGTTGGCCACGACGCTTGCACCGGTACGGCGTGATATTTTGCTAGAGCGTCTTCACGGAGTCAGCCGGCTCAGCAATGACTTTGGCTACGGGCTAGGTGAAGAAATGAAGGACCTCCTGGATGAATACTCAGCTTCGGATTGAGCGGTCGGCAGCTTTCGGCTATCGAAAGCGGTCCTCGGCGAAGTGCCTGCTCGCACCTTAACGAATTTTCCCGGATTCTGTTGGCGCCACTAGGGGACTGGCCAGAGCGTCGAAATAATGCCGGATGTGGAAAGCGTCCGTGACTGATGTGTAATTGAACTGCTCAGCTGCCGACCACCCGTAGAATGGCCGATCCCGCAAACGAAAGGACGCAACGATGACGATCTTGATGATTGGTTTGGCGATGTTTTTAGGCGTTCACTCGGTGCGCATTGTTGCTGGGCGATGGCGGCAGGTACAGATCGCGCGTCGGGGAGAAGCATCCTGGAAGCTAGGTTTCTCGGTGCTGTCCGCTGTCGGGCTGGGCCTGATCATTTGGGGTTACGGCGTCGCGCGGCATACGCCTGTCGTCTTATGGAATCCGCCCACGGGAATGCGCCATGCCGCCGGCTTGCTGACGCTGTTAGCTTTCATTCTTCTCACGGCAGTCTACGTGCGGCGCAATCACTTCAAGGCGCGGTTTCATCATCCGATGGTATTGGGCGTGATAGCGTGGGCCGTCGCGCACCTGCTGGCGAACGGAACGCTCGCCGCCTTGCTGTTGTTCGGCGCTTTCCTGACTTGGGCGGCGCTAGCGTTCATCGCGGAACGCAGGCGCGATCGCCTTACCGGAGCCACCTACGCCGCAGGCACCGTGCGCGGTACCTTTATTACCATCCTGGGCGGCACAGTGGCCTGGGCGGTGTTCGCGTTCTGGCTGCACGCCGCGCTGATCGGCGTACTTCCTTTCAGGCCAATAGCTTGGTAGCTCAACCCCGTCCACAACATCAGTTGCGTCTGCCAAAGTAATGCGGGCGAAAATGCTCGGCACCTGGTACCGAATGCGATTTGAGTCGACTTCGGCCCTTCGCGACAATGTGTGGTTTTTCGAGCTAAAGAAGATGCTATCCTGATTACGATCGGCCGGGTTCGGCCAAGAGCGGAAGTTCGCCACTCCCATTAACGCACCATAAGTAAAGGCTATGCAATCAGAAAAATGGGTAGTTGGAGATGAATACGACGAAGTTGCTTTTGCCCGGTTAAAGCGTGCATTGGGCAATCTGGGATATTCCGTTCGAGATCAATGGAACGCGGTGGCAGGCTCCCAGGACATCCAGCACTGGACGGCGGTGGGGCCTGGTGGACCACTCAAGATCGAGAGCGAAACCTACGTTGGCCTTTCGGTTGAAGGGCTCTCATCGTTGATTGCTGACCTTAAAACCCAGTACGAACAGACCGTTTGAAGGCCCGCTTCGGGCCGATTTCTGCCGGTCGTGACGGTCGGCGATTTTAATTTCTGGCAACATGCTATGCTGAATTCCAAGGCCGGGTTCGGCCGAGGCTGTGTAAAAACGCAAAAACACAAAATTTTCATGGGTGGGGTGACCATTCCCTGCATCGAGAAAATCGCGTAGCGGCCGTTCTGAGAGGTCGCATTTTTCTCGCGCCGAATTTTTCTGCGTTTTTACACAGCCTGGGTCGGCAGCGGTCAGAATGTCCTGTCATGGTCGATGCAAAATGCGGCCAGGACGTCGTTTGTATTTTTTATTTTTTACGAACTGATCGTTTAAATTCAGGGATCGAGATTTTGGAACGGCCGAAGACTTCGGTTGGACCTCCAAGCTCAGATACTGATACGGCACCCTGCGCTTTCTTCACCGTTGCGATGCCGGCGATGTCTGTCACAGCTTCGTCCACAGTGCCGGGAAGATTGTTGAGAGCGCTTTTCGCACGGCGTCGGGCTGCACCTCGACGATATGCGGCAATAAGTTGCGCATCAGTTTTGGTTCGGGTACTCATTGCAACTCCTCGGCGAGCGCCTGAAAAACTGGTTTACCAAACAATCAGAGATCGACTTCTTGGTGGAAGACAAAAGTCTAC
>JAOPYE010000037.1 GCA_025964775.1 Marmoricola sp. | reverse complement strand
GGCGATGAGGTCGAGGCCCTCGTTCTCACCAAGGAGGACAAAGAAGGCCGCCTGATCCTGTCCAAGAAGCGTGCTCAGTACGAGCGCGCCTGGGGCACGATCGAGGAACTCAAGGAGAAGGACGAGGCCGTCAAGGGCACCGTCATCGAGGTCGTCAAGGGCGGCCTGATCCTCGACATCGGCCTGCGCGGCTTCCTGCCCGCATCGCTGGTCGAGATGCGTCGTGTCCGCGACCTCCAGCCGTACGTCGGCAAGGAGCTCGAGGCCAAGATCATCGAGCTGGACAAGAACCGCAACAACGTCGTGCTCTCGCGTCGTGCGTGGCTCGAGCAGACCCAGTCCGAGGTTCGCCACGGCTTCCTCACCCAGCTGCAGAAGGGCCAGATCCGCAAGGGTGTCGTGTCCTCGATCGTCAACTTCGGTGCCTTCGTGGACCTCGGTGGCGTCGACGGCCTGGTGCACGTCTCCGAGCTGTCCTGGAAGCACATCGACCACCCGTCCGAGGTCGTCACCGTCGGCGACGAGGTCACCGTCGAGGTGCTCGACGTCGACATGGAGCGCGAGCGCGTCTCGCTCTCGCTCAAGGCAACGCAGGAAGACCCGTGGCAGCACTTCGCCCGGACCCACCAGATCGGCCAGATCGTGCCGGGCAAGGTCACCAAGCTGGTGCCCTTCGGTTCGTTCGTCCGCGTCGAGGAGGGCATCGAGGGCCTGGTGCACATCTCCGAGCTGGCCGAGCGCCACGTGGAGATCCCCGAGCAGGTCGTCCAGGTCAACGACGACGTCATGGTCAAGATCATCGACATCGACCTCGAGCGTCGCCGGATCTCGCTCTCGCTGAAGCAGGCGAACGAGACCTCGACCGCTGCCGAGGCCGAGGACTTCGACCCGACGCTCTACGGCATGACCGCGACCTACGACGAGGCCGGCAACTACATCTACCCCGAAGGCTTCGACCCCGACACGGGCGAGTGGCTCGAGGGCTACGACGAGCAGCGCAAGGTCTGGGAGGACCAGTACGCCAAGGCGCACGAGCGCTGGGAGGCGCACGTCAAGCAGCAGGCCGAGGCGAAGGTTGCCGAGGCCGAGGCCGGCGAAGCGACGTCGTACTCGAGCGAGGCCGGCACCGAGGGCGACGCCCCCGAGGGCGGTTCGCTGGCATCGGACGAGGCGCTGCAGGCGCTTCGCGAGAAGCTCACCGGCGGGACCGCCTGAGTCACCGCACCGTCTGAACGACGAGCCCGGAGCCGATTGGCTCCGGGCTCGTCGCATTCCGGACATCTGCTGATCGGGTGGCGCGCCTGGTTTGGATCATCGCCACCGCGATGAATAGGGTGGCGCGATGGGGTACGGACGCTCGGTGATCACGTGCCTGGTCGGGGCCGTGCTCGCAGCGCTGGTGACCGCGACCCTGCTTGGTTCTCCGGCAGGTGCATCCGCGGGCAGTCCGACCCAGTACGACCCGAGCTGTCCGCCTGCGCCGGCGCCGGATCCGGCCACCCACCCCGTGAAGATCCTGCTCACCGGGGACTCGATGACCAACGGTTCCGACGGCGACTACACGTGGCGCTACTTCTTCGACCAGCACCTCCGCGCCTCCGGGGTGAACGTCGACTTCGTCGGGCCGTTCAGCGACCTGATCAACTACACCACCTACGCGTGGGGGGACCACTCCTACGCCGCGTGCGGCTTCGATCAGGACCACTTCTCGCGCGGCGGCGCGCAGCTGGCCGAGCAGCTGCAACCGACGATCTACTCCTCCACCGGTGCGAGCAGCATCAACTGGGCGACGTCCTACTACGACCCCGACGTCGTGGTGGAGTTCTACGGCTACAACGATCTGACCCAGAGCCGTCTCCGTCCGGATGGAACGACGGGTCCCTACTCGGTGGACGAGCTGCTGGCGAACGCCAGGGCGTACATCGACCAGGTGCGCTCAGCCAAGCCGACGGCGACCATCGTGATGGTCAACCTGGCCTACGCGCAGGTGCCGAACGGTTCGCCGGCGAACCAGCGCCTGGTCGAGCTCGCCCCTGAGTACAACCAGAAGCTGGCCCAGGCCGTGCCGACCTGGTCGACGCCGACCAGCCGGGTGGTGATGGCTGACGTCACCCAGTACTGGCGCGGGTACGCGGACACGTACGACGGCGCCCACCCGACGGCACAGGGTGAGGTCGATCTGGCGGCCGGCATCGAGAACGCCTTCAGCACGCTCGGGATCGGTGCGCCCGGCGCGCAGCCTCCGGTCATGCCCGTCGGGCCCCCGGTCGTGCCGCGCCTGACCGCGTCCATCCCGACCTCAGCGAACTCGGTCTCGCTGTCCTGGGCTCCGATCGACGGCGCGACGCGGATGCTGGTCTACTGCCGTGAAGCCGGGGCGTCGACCTGGAACGAGCTACCCGATGTCGCACGGGTCCTGTCTTCGACCCAGTACGACAACCCGCCGGTCTACCAGATCGATCCGTCGAGCTACCGGGATCAGGTCACCACTTGCGGTCCGAGCGCCGGTTCGACGCTGGCACCGTTGCTGGCGCCTGGTCAGCAGTACGAGTTCCGGGTCCAGGCGGCGAAGGTGCTGGCCACCGCGACTGACGCCGCGGGCAACCCGATCACGTCGAACGCGGTCACGGTCACGATGCCCGGTAGCCCCGGGCCCAGCCCGACTCCCACTCCGACTCCGACGCCGACTCCGACGCCGACTCCGACTCCGACGCAGACTCCGACCCCCACGCCGACGCCGACCCCCACGCCGACTCCGACCCCCACGCCGACCCCCACGCCGACCCCCACGCCGACGCCGACCCCCACGCCGACGCAGACTCCGACGCCGTTCCCGGCGCCGCTGGGCCGGGTTTCGCACCTCTCCGCGACCCCCGCGCATCACGCCGTCGCGTTGAGCTGGCCCTCGGTCGCGGGCGCCACCGGCTACTACGTCGAGTGGTGGCGTACGGGATCGAACGCGTTCCAATCCAGGTCGACGTCATCCCCGAGCGTGACGATCGCCGGGCTCGAGGCCGGCGGGTCCTACGAGTTCACGGTGGCGGCAGCGAGTGCGACCGACGTCGGGCAGTTCAGTGCCCCTGTCGATGCGATCGCCGGTGGCACCGTCACGGCGCCGCCCCTGCCACCCCAGCTGCGCCGGATCGCGGGGCGGGAGTTCCTGGTCAGCTGGCACCCGGTGCGTGGCGCGAGCCGTTACGACGTACAGATCCGCACCTTGTACGGCAGGTGGCGGTCAGTCGGCGCCACCTGGGCGACCGTCTTCACGACCGGTCGGTTGGAGCACAACCGGGTGTACCTGGTCCGCGTGCGTGGCCGGGACGGCCTGGTCGCCGGCAGGTTCTCCACGCCGAGCCGACTCAGGTCTCGGTGACCCGCAGGGTCGGCTCGATCAATTCGCGGTGCGCGATCGTCTCGGGGGGCTGCTGAAGGTGTCCCGGCGAACCCACCGGACGAGTGCTGCCAGACCGGCCAACAGGATCATCACGACCACGACGGTGCTCAGGATTTCGCTCATGGCAGTAATCCTGCGCTCGTTTTTTTCCTGCCAACAGTGGCACGAAAGTCACCTGCCCTCGATTTTCTGCCAAGTTCGTGCAACCCTGCTGTCCATGCTCTCCAATGTGGCCGTGATCGTGTTCGACGGTGTCGCTCCGTTCGAGCTCGGGGTGCTGTGCGAGGCCTGGGGCGTGGACCGGACCGCCCACGACATTCCAACGATCGACTTCGCTGTCTGCTCGGCGGGCGCAGGCCGGGTCTCGACCAGCATGGGCTTCGACCTGCACGTCGAGCACGGCCTCGATCGTGCCGCGGTCGCCGATCTGGTCTGCATCCCGGCGCTGCAGCGCGACTGGCCGGTGCCTGAGGAGGTCCTCGAGCTGCTGCGCGAGACAGTCGCCCGCGGCGCCCGGGTGCTCTCGGTGTGCTCGGGGGCGTTCGTGCTCGGTGCGGCCGGACTGCTCGACGGCCGCGAGTGCACCACGCACTGGATGCACTCAGCCGATCTGCAGGCACAGTTCCCCAAGGCGAAGGTCGTCCCCGAGGTGCTCTACGTCGACGAGGGCCCGGTGATCACCTCAGCCGGCTCCGCGGCCGGCCTGGACGCCTGCCTGCACCTGTGGCGCAAGGAGTTCGGCGGCAAGGTGGCCTCGATGGTCGCGCGTCGGATGGTCGTGCCGCCGCAACGCGAAGGTGGCCAGGCCCAGTACATCGCCCGGCCGGTTCCGGACTGCGCAGCCGAGACCCTCGGTCCACTGCTCGTCTGGATCGTCGACAACCTCGGCGAGGACCACAGCATCGAGGAACTGGCGAAACGCGCGCACATGTCACCGCGCACCTTCGCCCGCCGGTTCCGCGCCGAGACCGGTACGACGCCGCACGCCTGGGTGACCAACCAGCGCGTGATCGCCGCCGAGGAACTTCTCGAGGCCAGCGACTCCTCGATCGAGCGGATCGCCGGCGAGGTCGGCTTCGGCAATGCGGCCATCATGCGCCAGCACTTCGGCCGGGTCCGGGGCGTCAGTCCGCAGGGCTACCGGCAGTCCTTCAGCTGCCCGGCGTGAGCTCGCGCCGCAGGATCTTGCCGGTCAGGGTGCGCGGGATCTCCTCGAGACGCCGGTACTGCTTCGGGCGCTTCGGCGGCGAGAGCCGCTCGGCCGCCCAGGAGCGCAGGTCGTCCTCCTCCGCCTCGCCGACGTACGCCGCACACACCCGCTGTCCCCAGTCCTCGTCCGGTACGCCGAACACGGCGACGTCCTCGACGCCCGGATGTTCGGACAGAGCGTTCTCGATCTCGGCCGGATAGACGTTCACGCCGCCAGTGATGATCAGGTCCTCGCGGCGGCCCTCGAGGTACAGGTACCCGTCGGCATCGAGGCGACCCAGGTCACCGACGGTGAACGAGTTGCCCTGCCACGCAGCCGCGGTCTTCTCGGGCGCGCCGAAGTACGTGAAACGCGCGTGCGCCGGCACCGTGCACCAGATGAGCCCGTCAGCATCGATCCGCAGGCCACGTCCGGGCCGTGCCCGCCCGACGGTGCCGGGTCGTTCGAGCCACTCCTCGCTGCGACAGGCGGTGAACTGTCCCTCGGTTGCTCCGTAGAACTCCCAGGTCGACCCCGGTGCGAACGCCGTGATCAGCCGGTGCTTGAGGGAGTCCGGGCACGGCGCTCCCGCGTGCGCGACCAGTCGGAAGCAGCTCAGGTCGGGCCAGCCTGTCGTGTCCCAGTAGTTGAACAGACGCTGCAGGTGCGCTGGGACGCAGAACATGGTCGTCGGCCGGTGGTGCTCGATCGCAGCCGTCACCGCAGCTGGGTCGAAGCCGTGCCCTGCGGTCGCGGGCAGCACCACCCGCCCGCCGGCGAGGAGCGTCCCGACGGCGAAGCGCAGCGGTGCCGAGTGGTACAGCGGGCTGAGCACCAGGTTCACGTCGTCGGGGCCGAACTCCCACAGGTCCCGCTCCTCGGCGAGCAGGGCGTCTGCGTCGGCGGGGGACAGGACGCCGCTGAAGACACCCTTGGGCGATCCCGTGGTTCCGCTGGTGACGTGCATCGGTCGTGCGAGCGGGATGTCGCCCGCCCGCCAGGCCGCAGTGACGGCCGCCAGACCGGCGGGGTCGGTCACCACGACGGTCGGCTCCAGCCCGGCCAGGATCGCCGTGCGCTCGGTGCTGGTCAGTCGCGGGTCGAGCGGGATGGGGACGATCCCACGGACCAGCAGCGAGATCACGCCGTCGAGGTACCCGGCCGACCCCGGCACGAGCAGCGCGACCCGGTCCCCGGCAGCCAGTGCGGGGGTCTGCGGATCACCAGCCATGCCTCGATCCTTGCAGACGCCGCGCGGCTCGATAACCTCGACCCGTGACGAGAGTAGGCCTGACCGGCGGGATCGCATCGGGCAAGAGCACGGTCTCGGCGATGCTGGCCGAGCTCGGTGCCGTGATCATCGACGGTGACGCCTTGGCCCGCGAGGTGGTCGAGAAGGGCACGCCAGGACTCACGGCCGTGGTCGAGGAGTTCGGGGACGAGGTGCTCACTCCGGCCGGGGACCTGGACCGGCCTGCGATGGGCGCGCTGGTCTTCGCTGATGCTGCTGCACGCAAGCGTCTCGAGGCGATCGTGCATCCGCTGGTCTTCGAGCGGATCGTCGAGCTCGAGACCACGGCACCTGACGGGGCCCTGGTGGTCCACGACATCCCGCTGCTCGCGGAGAGCGGCCGCGCCGACACGTTCGACGCCGTCATCGTCGTCGACGCACCGGCGACCGCGCAGATCGAACGCATGGTGCGTGATCGCGGCTGGACCCTCGAGGAGGCCGAGTCCCGGATGGCGGCTCAGGCCGGCCGTGCGGACCGATTGGCGATCGCGACGCACGTCATCGAGAACACCGGGACGATCGAAGACCTCCGTCGCCGGGTGACGGAGGTCTTCGACCTGGTGCGCTGAGAGATTTCTGGGACGCTCCTGGGTCCGCCGGACCCAGCCCAGCCCAGCTCAGGCAGCCAGGTCCGGGTCAGCCAGGCGTCGCAGCTTGGCGATCGCCTCGCGCTCGAGCTGGCGCACCCGCTCGGCGGAGATGCCGTGCTTGGTACCGATGTCGGCCAGCTTGTGCTGGCGACCGTCGACCAGGCCGTAGCGCGAGCGGATGATGTCCGCAGACCGTTCGTCGAGCAGCTCGACGAGCGTGTTGAGGCGGTCTCGGGCCTCGGTGTCGAGGACCGTCAGGTCGGGTCCGGGGGAGTTCTCCTGGGCGATCAGATCGCCCAGTGAGGTGTCGCCGTCGACGTCGAGCGGGGTGTCGAGGCTGACGTGGTCGCGGCCCCAGCCCATCAGGTCGATGACGCGCTCCAGCGGCATGTCGAGCTCAGCGGCGATCTCGAGCGGCTCCGGCTCGCGACCGAGCTGACGTTCCAGGGTGCGGCGTGCCGAGGAGACCTGGTTGAGCTCCTCCACGACATGGACCGGCAGCCGGACGACGCGCGCCTGCTGGGCGATCCCGCGGGTGATCGCCTGGCGGACCCACCAGGTCGCGTAGGTCGAGAACTTGTAGCCCTTGGCGTAGTCGAACTTCTCGACCGCGCGGATCAGGCCGGTGTTGCCCTCCTGGATCAGGTCCAGCATAGGCATCGCGCTCCGGCCGTACTTGCGTGCGATCGAGACGACCAGGCGCAGGTTCGCGTTGATGAACTGCTGGATGGCACGCTCGCCTTCCTCCACGAGCCACTCGAGCTCGGCCTCGGTGGCGAATCCGGGTGCGCCGCCCTTGCGGCGGCCGACTCGTCCGGTCTCGAGAAGGTGCGCGGCGAACAGGCCTGCTTCGATGGTCTTTGACAGCTCGACCTCGGTGATGGCGTCGAGCAGCGGCGTACGAGCGATCTCGTCGAGGTACAGGCCCACGCTGTCGCGGCCTTCGATCTCACGCTCCATGCGACGTACGGTCACAACGGCCTCCCTTTTTCTCGCATTAGGACCGGTGTTCAGAGGTCCTGATGTCTTCAACGCGCGGCCCGGGTGGAGGATTCCCTCCCGGTTGTTGCCCTTCGAGATGTACGACGAGCGGGACCTACCCGAAGTTGCCTACCTTGACGCCTTCTCAGATACTTCTCAGTCAGTGATTCGCAGCAGGGGTGCGGGCAGACTGGTCGCATGAGCACCGATCAGCTCCGGATCGACCTGAATGCCGACCTCGGAGAGGGCGTCACCGACGACCGGGCATTGCTGGCGCTGGTCACCAGCGCGAACGTCGCCTGCGGGTTCCACGCCGGGGACGACGACGTGATGCGAGCCGTGTGCGAGCGGGCTGCCGGTCTCGGGGTGGTCGTCGGCGCCCAGGTCTCCTACGCCGACCGCGAGGGCTTCGGCAGGCGCCCGATGGACGTGCACCACGATCGCCTCGCGGACTGGGTGGCCGAGCAGGTCGAGGCGCTGTCGGTGATCGCGACGTCGGCCGGCACGACGGTGAGCTACGTCAAACCGCACGGTGCCCTGTACAACCGGGTCGCCGACGACGCCTCGCAGGCGGCGGCAGTGCTCGCTGGCAGCGGCCGGCTGCCGGTGCTGGGACTGCCCGGGTCGTTCCTGCTCGAGCTGGCCGAGCGCGCCGGTCGCACCGTGGTCCCCGAAGGGTTCCCGGACCGCGGATACACCACTGCTGGTCGCCTGCTGCCCCGCGGCGAACCCGGGGCGCTGATCACCGACCCGGACGCGGTGGCGGTCAACGCTGTGGTCCTCGCCGGACATCGCGACGTGCGGACGGTCTGCGTGCACGGTGATTCACCGGGGGCGGTCGCGACGGCCCGGGCAGTCCGTGTGGCCCTGGAGGGTTCGGGGTTCGCCGTTCGCCCCTGGATCGAGTGACGTCGAGGCTCGACTTATCCACAGGACCCTGTGGGTTCGCCTGTGGAAAATGGCCCGATCCTGTGGACGGAAATACTCTTGTTGTGGACAAGCCAGGCGTGCGAAAAAAACCTTGGAAAATGTTGCCAGAAGGGGTTGCGCAGCCCTGTGTTCAGCGCGTAGAAATCTCCTACCGCAACCCGCAAGGGAGGCGGGGATCAGCCGAAGAACACGATTCCGTCCCACGGGGAAACCTGCGGGGAGATCGCCCGGTGGTGGGGAGATCGGAGTCGCGGAGGACGGCAGGTTCAGGATCGGAGCATCACCGCTGATCCACCTTGCGAGGCCCGCGAAACTCATACTTTCGCGGGCCTCGCTTCATTTCCGATGACATTTCTTAATTCATACGGAAAATGGGCACGACGAGGTCTCGGAACCTTATTTCTGGCTGTCCACAGACCCGGTGCGCCACAATGGGCCCATGCAGGCGCGGCGCGTGGGCGAACACGGCCTGCTGGTGCTCTGTGACGATGCGGCAACCGTGCGCGCGACGTACGCCGAGCTGCGCACGCGGGCCCGGGAGCTGGGTGCGACCGAGGTGGTGCCGGCCGCACGGACCGTGTTGCTCGACGGCCTGGCTGACCCAGAGGCGACCTCGGTCCTGCTGGCGTCCTGGGAGCTGCTGGGCCCGTCCCCGGACCTGGCCGGACCCGAGGTGGAGATCGAGGTCTCCTACGACGGACCCGACCTCGACGAGGTGGCCGCACAGTGGCGCACGGACGCGGCAGGTGTCGTACGGATCCATCAGGAATGCACCTTCGTGGTGGCGTTCTGCGGCTTTGCACCCGGCTTTGCCTATTGCACGGGTCTGCCGGATGGTCTGGTCACCACGCGGCGGTCCGAGCCGCGCCCTCGGGTGCCGGCGGGATCCGTGGCCCTCGCGGGCGAGTTCACCAGCGTCTACCCGCGAACCTCGCCCGGTGGCTGGCAGCTGATCGGTGCGACGAGCCAGCGCCTGTGGTTGCCCGAGCGGGCTGAGCCGGCCCTGCTCGCGCCCGGCACCCGGGTCCGATTCGTGGGGATTCAAGCGAGATGACCGCGATCGAGATCAGCGATCCGGGTGCGTTGACGACAGTCCAGGATCTCGGTCGCCCAGGCCACGCGCACCTCGGAGTTCCCCGCTCAGGTGCCCTGGACCAGCCGGCCCTGCGACTCGCGAACCGCCTCGTCGGCAACGAGGAAGGGCTGGCCGGGCTCGAGACGACGCTGACGGGGATCCGGTTCAGGACGCGTGGGGCGACCAGGTTGGCGGTCAGCGGTGCCACCTGTGACGTGCGGGTCGACGGCAGGGCCATGCCCTGGGGCACCCCGATCTCGGTGACGGACGGATCGCTGGTCGAGCTCGGTCCGGTGATCACCGGACTGCGCAGCTATCTGGCGTTCGCCGGCGGTGTCGACGCCGACCCGGTGCTCGGCTCTCGTTCCACCGACCTGCTCTCCGGACTCGGACCGACGCCGCTCGCGGTCGGGGATGTGCTGTCGCTGGGAACGTCGTACGGCGATCCGGTGGCCGCCGAGGCGGTTCCGCATCCCGCGGCGCCCGTGCTGCGCCTCGACCTCGGGCCCCGGGCGGACTGGTTCACGGAAGCGGCGCTCGCCTCGCTCGACGGGTCGTCGTACACGGTAGGCGCCGCGTCGAACCGGATCGGACTCCGCCTGATCGGTGCAGCCCTCGCACGAAATCGCGACACCGAGCTCCCCACCGAACCGATGGTGCTCGGGGCCCTCCAGGTGCCGCCGAGCGGCCAGCCGGTGGTGTTCCTGCACGACCATCCGACGACGGGCGGCTACCCGGTGATCGGTGTGGTGCGTTCCGCCGATCTTCCGGTCTGTGCGCAGGCCAGGCCGGGGGACCTGCTCACTCTTCGGGTGGTGGCGCCACGACGTGCAGAGCAGGGTCGTCAGCCGCGAAGCTGAGGACCCGCCCGGTGGGCGAAGCGGCCGTCTCGAACCTGACGGTGACCACCCCACGCCCCGAGCCCCAGACCCAGCCCTCGCCGTGCTCGTCATGGATGACGTCAAGTCCGGGTAGCCACGCACGCCGTCGGCCCAAGGTGGCCAGGGTCGAGGTCGTCTCCTCGTCGACCGGTTCGCCGGCCGGCTCCTCGCTGTCGGCAAACAGGTCGTCCTGGATCCAGTCGGCGAGTGCCGAGACGCCCACGCCCAGCAGTCGCACGCCGCCCGAGGTGTCGAGCTCGCTCAGCAGGGTCCTGGCCACCCGGGCCACGGTGCGGGTGTCGTCGGTCGGGCCCGGGAGCGTCGCCGAACGCGTGTGCGTGGAGAAGTCGTGGAGCCGGACCTTGAGGGTCACTGTGCGACCGGAGAGTCGTGCCTTGCGCAGGCGGTCGGTCACCTTGCTCGCCTGACGGTCGACGAGGGCGACCAGGAGCCGCCGGTCCACGTGATCGGTGTCGTAGGTGTCCTCGACGCTGATCGACTTGGCCTCGCGTTCGGGGACGACCGGGCGGTCGTCGTGGGCGCGGGCCAGCTCGTAGAGGTTGCGGCCGTGTGCCTTGCCGACCACGCGGATGAGCTCCTCGAGGCTGATCTCCTCGAGCTCGGCGACCGTGTGCACGCCGATGCGGCGCAGGTGTTCCGCGGTGGCGGGGCCGACTCCGGGGATCACGGTGACCTGCATCGGCCGCAGCACGTCACGCTCCATGCCGGGGGCGATCACGACCAGGCCGTCCGGCTTGTCGAGCTCGCTGGCGATCTTGGCGATGAACTTCGAGGTCCCGATCCCGACCGATGCGGTGAGGCCGCCGGTGACCTCCTGCATCCGGACGCGCAGCTCCCGGCCCAAGGCGCTGACGGTGGCCACCGAGTGGTCGGGCAGGTCGGCGGCAGCGAGGTCGACGAACGCCTCGTCGAGGGACAGCGGTTCGACCAGGGGGCTGATGCCGCGCAGCAGCTCCATGACGGCACGACTTGTCTCGCGGTAGGCGCCGAACCGGCCGGCCAGGAAGGCAGCGTTGGGGCAGCGTCGCCGCGCCTCAGCGGTCGGCATGGCCGAGTGCACCCCGAAGGCGCGTGCCTCGTACGACGCGGTGGCCACGACTCCTCGCCCGCCGACCCCGCCGACCACGACAGGCTTGCCGCGCAGGGACGGCTTGTCGCGTTGTTCCACGGCTGCGAAGAAGGCGTCGAGATCCACGTGCAGGATCGTCGGCTCGGCGCGCATGTGCGGATCGTACGGCGCTCGACCGACCCTCCACAGGCCAGCGCGGGGCCCGGTCGTGCACAGCCGGCGCTGGCGCGTCCTCCAGCTGTCGGCAGCCGCGCTGACGGTGAATCCCATGACCTCCTTCACCGTCCGGACCCCCGTCGACCTCCTCGCCCTCGTCCCCTACGTCATCGGGTTCCACCCGGAGGACTCGGTCGTCCTGCTGACCTTCTCCGACGACAGACCCGTCGGTCCGCCGGGGCGTGCGGAGACGTTCCACGCCCGCATCGACCTTCCGGTCACCGAGCACGAGCAGCGTCAGGTCGCCCGGTTGCTGCGCGATGTCGTGGCGCGGCACCGGGCCGGTCTGATCGGCCTGCTGCTCTACACCGACGACGTCGAGGCAGCCCAGTCGTTCGCCAGCCTGATGGTCGGCGGGTTGGTGCGTGACTGCGTCGACATCATCGACGTCGTCCGCGTCGAGCAGGATCGCTTCTACCCGGTCGACGATCCCGAGGACCCCGGGACGCCCTACGACCTGCGCGGTCACGCGTTCACAGCCGAAGCAGTCCTCGACGGGCGCGTCGTCCATGAGAACCGGGTCGCGCTGGCGGACAGCCTGGTGGGCACCGATCCCGAGGACGCACTCCTGGTGGCCGAGGCTGCCTCGAATCTCGTCGACCACCTGATCGAGGTCGGGCAGCGAGGAGCCGTGCTGGCACCCGAGCTCGCCGAGCATGCCCGCTGGCTGCAGGACCGGATCAGAACGCACCTCCACGACCGCGCCCGGCTCGACCCGGGCGACGCAGGACGACTCCTGGTGCTCACGTCCTTCGACGCGCTGCGCGAGGTGGCGTGGGCGGAGATGACCCGGACGAACGCGACCGTCCACGTCGAGCTGTGGCGTGACCTCGTCCGGCGGGCGCCGCACGATCTTCGGTCGGGCGCCGCCGGACTGCTCGCGTTCGCCGCCTGGCTCGCGGGAGATGGTGCGTTGGCGTGGTGCGCCCTGGACCGGTGCTTCGAGGGCGATCCCGACGACCGGCTCGGGCAGCACGTCGCCGCGTTGGTGGAGTCGGCGACTCCACCAAGCGTGTGGGCGCCCATGGAGACGTCGTCCTTGCGCATCTTCAGCGCAACCGGAGAGCGCACAGGGTGACCGTTTGCCCTGTCGCGCGGCAGGCCACCGCTCTAGGGTCGGGTCATGGGCCAGGAAGTGGACCACCAGGAGTTCAGCCGGGCAGACCGGACGCGTCACCGGGAGAAGGTCCGCCGCTGTCTCGACGTCCTCGCGCTGATGCTGCGCCAGGCGCAGTTCGACGCCGAGGACCCGATGACCGGCCTGGAGATCGAGTTCAACCTCGTCGATGACGCAGGCAGGCCCTCGCTGAACAACACCGAGGCGCTCGAGGCGATCGCCAACCCGGTCTTCCAGACCGAGCTGGGCCAGTTCAACCTCGAGATCAACGTCGCTCCCCGGCGGCTCGGCAGCCGGGGCGCCACCGGGTTCGAGGAGGACCTGCGTGCCAGCCTCAACGAGGCCGAGGTCCGTGCCAACGAGGTGGGCGCCCACCTGGTGATGATCGGCATCCTGCCGACGCTCGAGCCGGGGCACCTCTCGCCATCGACGTTGAGTCCCAACCCGCGCTACCAGCTGCTCAGCGACCAGATCCTGGCCGCCCGCGGCGAGGACATCGCGATCGCGATCAACGGGGTCGAGCACCTGGAGACGACGGCTGACTCGATCATTCCCGAGGCCGCGTGCACGAGCACCCAGCTGCACATCCAGGTCAGCCCGGAGGATTTTGCGCCGTACTGGAACGCGTCCCAGGCGATCGCGGGTGTCCAGCTCGCGCTCGGGGCCAACTCGGCGTACCTGCTGGGCAAGGAGCTGTGGAGCGAGACCAGGATCCCGCTGTTCGAGCAGGCCACGGACACCCGCAGCGATGAGCTCAAGGCGCAGGGCGTGCGCCCACGGGTCTGGTTCGGCGAACGCTGGATCACCTCCATCTTCGATCTCTTCGAGGAGAACGTGCGCTACTTCCCGGCGCTCCTGCCGATCACCGAGGACGAGGACCCGCTCGAGGTGCTCGAATCGGGTGGCACCCCGCTGCTCCATGAGCTGCGGTTGCACAACGGGACCATCTACCGCTGGAACAGGCCGGTGTACGACGTCGTCGCGGACCGTCCGCACCTTCGCGTGGAGAACAGGGTGCTCGCTGCCGGCCCGACGGTGATCGACACGATGGCCAACGCCGCCTTCTACTTCGGCCTGACCCGCGCGCTCGCCGAGGACGAGCGGCCGCTGTGGTCGCAGATGTCGTTCTCGGCAGCCGAGGAGAACTTCCATGTCGCGGCCCGGGACGGGATCGAAGCGCTGGTCTACTGGCCAGGGCTCGGCCAGGTGTCGGCCACCGAGCTGACCCTGCGCCGGCTCCTGCCGCTCGCACGCACCGGTCTGGCAGCGTGGGGGGTCGCCGAGGACGAGGCCCACCGCCTGCTCGCCGTGATCGAGGGCCGTTGCAACACCGGTCGCAACGGCGCGACCTGGTTCCGTGACCAGGTCCACGCCCGCGAACAGGTCGGCGCCGATCGCGGCGAAGCCCTGCGCGAGACGCTGCTGGACTACCGGGTCCGGATGCACAGCAACGAACCGGTGCACACCTGGTAGCTGCCTCAGGCTGCCCGCCACCTGACCCGCGGCGGTTGCCAGTGCACCGCCGCGCCCGTCTCGAGGTCTCGCCACCCGTGTCGGGTGATCAGGAAGAACCCGGGGTAGTCCAGGGCGTGGCGGGCGAACGCTTCGCGGGCAGCGGCCGACCAGCCGAACTCGGCATCGCCGGGCTCGAGCGGGCCGCTTCGGGTGATCCAGCCGCACCGAAGGTCGGCGCTGTCGAGTCCGTCGAGCATCCGCTCGGTCAGGTCGGCACGCAGCCCGGCGTCGTACGACGGGTCGTGGGGGATCGCGAGTCGGGAGCCGCCCGGGGTCCCGAGGTGGATGCGGACGGGCAGGACCCGCCGGGTGCCCGCCGCGGCGACGAACGCGCAGAGCTCGGCCCGGAGGAGGTCAGTCAGCAGGGGAGTGGTGTCCACCGCGCCAGCCTGACCCGTGTCCTGAGGAGAAGCTCGTCTCGATCCACAGGTCGCCGGTGTCTGCGGCAAGATGGGTACATGGGCATCCAGATCACCGGCGACGCCGCCGCCGACAAGGTCCTGACCGACGACCCCTTCGCTCTCCTGCTGGGCATGCTGCTCGACCAGCAGTACCCGATGGAGCACGCGTTCCGCGGTCCGGCGAAGCTGCTGGACCGGTTCGGCACGCTGGACCCGGCGAAGATCGCCGCGGCGGATCCCGTTGAATTCGCCGCGCTCTGCGCGGTGCCTCCCGCCGTGCACCGGTTCCCCGGCTCGATGGCGACCCGGATCCAGGCCGTGGCGCACGAGGTCGTCGAGAACTACGACGGCGACACCACCAGGCTCTGGTCCGAGGCTCCCACCGGTGCCGACCTGGTCAAGCGGGTGATGGCCCTGCCTGGCTTCGGGAAGCAGAAGGCACAGATCTTCACGGCGCTCCTGGCCAAGCAGCTCGGCGTGACACCGACCGGTTGGGAGATGGCGGTCGGTGACTACAGCCAGGAAGGCTTCCGCTCGGTGGCAGACGTGGTCGACCCCGAGTCGCTGGGCAAGGTCCGGGCCTACAAGAAGGAAAAGAAGGCCGCAGCCAAGTTCTGATGCAGCCCGATCCGTGGTTTTGCGCAGGGTCGTGACAGAATGACGGCGCGGCTGTTGACAGGTACGGGCTTTGCCGCGCCCGAGTAACGCTCCCATGTCTGACCGAGAGGTAGTTCGTGTCCTCGAGCTCGTCCACCGCGACCACCCGGAAGTCCACTGCAAAGACTGCTCCGGCCGCGACGAAGAAGGCACCTGCCAAGACCACCGCGAAGGCGCCGGCCAAGGCTGCCGCGCCCGTGAAGGCTCCGGCGAAGAAGGCCGTCCCGCTCGTGGCGAAGAAGGCTGCGCCTGCCGCCAAGAAGGCTCCGGCGAAGGCTCCCGCCAAGGCTCCCGCGAAGAAGGCCACGTCGGCCGTGGTCGAGGAGATCCTGCCGGTGGTCGTCGGCCCCGACGGCGTCAAGCTCCTTCCCGACGTACCGGACGAGCAGTTCGAAGAGGACGTCAAGGCTGACCCGACGATCGTCGAGGACGAGAAGCAGGCCTTCACGGTCTCGGCTGCTGACGACACCGACGAGCCCGAGCAGCAGGTGATGGTGGCCGGTGCCACCGCCGACCCGGTCAAGGACTACCTCAAGCAGATCGGCAAGGTGCCCCTCCTCAACGCGGAGATGGAGGTCGAGCTCGCCAAGCGCATCGAGGCCGGACTCTTCTCCGAGGAGAAGCTGGCCAAGGGCGGCAAGATCAGCGCCAAGATGCTCGACGAGCTCCAGTGGATCTCCGAAGACGGCAAGCGCGCCAAGAACCACCTGCTCGAAGCCAACCTGCGACTCGTCGTCTCGCTGGCCAAGCGCTACACCGGTCGCGGCATGCTCTTCCTGGACCTGATCCAGGAAGGCAACCTCGGTCTGATCCGCGCGGTCGAGAAGTTCGACTACACCAAGGGCTACAAGTTCTCGACGTACGCGACCTGGTGGATCCGCCAGGCCATCACCCGCGCCATGGCCGACCAGGCCCGCACCATCCGTATCCCGGTGCACATGGTCGAGGTCATCAACAAGCTGGCCCGCGTCCAGCGCCAGATGCTGCAGGACCTCGGTCGCGAGCCCACTCCGGAAGAGCTCGCCAAGGAGCTCGACATGACCCCGGAGAAGGTCATCGAGGTGCAGAAGTACGGCCGTGAGCCGATCTCGCTGCACACCCCTCTAGGCGAGGACGGCGACTCCGAGTTCGGTGACCTGATCGAGGACTCCGAGGCGATCGTTCCTGCCGACGCCGTCAGCTTCACGCTGCTCCAGGAGCAGCTGCACGCGGTCCTCGACACGCTCTCCGAGCGCGAGGCCGGCGTCGTCTCGATGCGCTTCGGCCTGACCGACGGTCAGCCGAAGACGCTGGACGAGATCGGCAAGGTCTACGGCGTCACGCGCGAGCGGATCCGCCAGATCGAGTCGAAGACGATGTCCAAGCTTCGGCACCCGAGCCGCTCCCAGGTCTTGCGCGACTACCTGGACTGACGGTCAGCTGCTGCGAGTCACGTGGGCCTGCGTTTGTGCAGGTTGCTGCGCCCGCCACGCTCGTGGCGACATGCCGGTCCAGCGTCGGAACGCATGGGAGAACGAGCTCTGTTCTATGTAGCCGAGCAGACCTGCGACGTCGGACACGGGCAAGGTCGCGTCTCTCAGCAGCACGACCGCCTGCTCACGTCGTACGTCGTCAACCATTTTCTCGAACACCAGTCCCTCGGCCTTGAGCCGGCGCTGCAGCGTCCGGACGCTGATGAACTTGTGCGGCGCGATCACGGCGAGCGAACACCCACCGGTCGGCAGCAGTTCGCGGATGAGGGCGACGATCTGGTGCTCGAGGCCGACCTCTGACGAGGCGATGATCCGATCGAGGTAGCCGGTCAGCAAAGCCCGTAGTTCCGGGTTGTTGTTGTTCATCGTGCGAGCCATGTCCGCGGCGCGGTAGTCGACGCCGTACTCGTGTTCGTCGAAGCTGACCGGACAGCCGTACTTCTGCTCGTAGTGGGCGACCGGGAGGAGTGGTTGGTGCGAGAGCCGGACACCGCGGAACCGGGCGTCAGGTCCGGCGAGGAGCGGGAGAACCTTGATCGCGATCGCGACGATCCACTCCTGGAACTGCCGGGTTTCGCCCTGCCCCAGCCCATCGAGGGCGTAAGTCGTACGCGGACCGTCTGCGGTGTTGATGAGCGTGATGCCCAGCGCAGGGTTGAGGAGGTTCAGGTATCGGATGCCGGACTCGTAGGCGTCTCGGACTGTTGCGGACTGCAGGACGGCGACGGTGATCGGCCCGAGTGGCTCCTCGCCTTGAGCCAGTCCGACGCGATACCCGAAGTCGGGACATTCGAAGTCATCGGCGCAGGTTTCGAGCAGTTGGACGAACCGCTGAGCCGGGATGAGTTCCTGCCCCAGGTCGATTCGATGCAGGGGGAGATGGAATCGCCGCTCGTACGCCGCCGGCTCGCCGCCGTATTCCTCGATGACCTCGGCCAGCCCGTTCAGTACCCACGCGCGCAGGTAGGACCCGCTCGATGCTGACGACACGCCTGTCATGAAATCACAAATAGGTGTCATTCGGGAACAACACTCAACCGCCTTCGCAAACCTACGCTCGCGTCACTATCAAGACTTATAGGAGCCACTGATGGCGATCATCGACTTCTTCGACAGAGGCTGGCGGATCAATCCGAGCGGTATCGCCTACGTCCAGGACGACCGCAGCTACACGTTCACCGAGGCCGGTGAGCTGTCCTGCCGGATCGCGAATGCGCTGCTGGCCGAGGGCTTCAGCACCGGGACCCAAGGTGCCGTCTGGTCCGGCAACGACGTCACCGCGTGGATCTGCGCCCTCGGACTGTGGCGCGCGAACCTGGCCTGGATCCCGGTCGACGCCCACAAGACGGCTGAGGGCAACCGGGAGATCCTGGACGACTTCGACTGCGAGGTCGTGTTCTTCCAAGCCGCTTTCGCGAAGGAGATCGCCGAGCTGCGAGCCTCGTTGCCCCAGGTCCGCCGCTGGGTGTGCATCGACGCAGAGGTTCCGGGCGCGGTCTCACTCGACGCCTGGGTCGCCGACCAGCCGAGCACCGACCCGGCCGTGCCCGTGTCGATGGACGATGTCGCGATGCTCTCGGCGACCGGTGGGACCACCGGGAAGGCGAAGGGTGTGATGAACACCCACCGGAGTGCGCAGATCTTCATCGCCCAGTTCATGCTCGCGTTCCCGTACCGAGCCGACGAGAAGCCGGTGAACCTGGCCGCGGCACCGATGACGCACACCGCTGGAGTGCTGACCCTGCCGGCTACCTCCCAGGGTGGCACCGTCGTCGTCGTCACCAGCCCCCACGCCGGTCTGATGCTGGAGCAGATCGCCACGTGGAAGGTGACTGAGTTCTTCTTACCGCCCACCGTGATCTACCGCTTGCTCGGCGTTCCCGGCATCGACCAGGTCGAGTTCTCCTCGCTGAAGTACTTCATCTACGGCGCTGCGCCGATGTCCGTGGACAAGCTGAAGCAGGCGATCGCCGTTTTCGGCCCGGTGATGGCCGGGGTGTACGGCCAGACCGAGGCGCCGGCCTCGATCGCCTTCCTGCCTCCGTCCGAGCACTTCCAGCACGGCGAGCTCGCCAGCGACGAGAGGCTCTCGTCCGCCGGGCGACCGAGCCCGCTGATCCGGGTCGAGATCATGACTGACGACGGTCAAGTCCTGGCGACTGGTGACACCGGCGAGATCTGCGTGCGCGGTGACCTGGTGATGAAGGGCTACTACAAGGCGCCCGAGCTGACAGCGAAGACCGTCGTCGACGGCTGGCTGCACACCGGCGACATCGGCCACCTGGATGCGGACGGCTACCTGCACATCACCGACCGCAAGAAGGACATGATCATCAGCGGTGGGTTCAACGTGTACCCGAGCGAGGTCGAGCAGGTGATCTGGTCGCACCCGGGGGTCCAGGACTGTGCCGTCATCGGCGTCCCGGACGCCGACTGGGGCGAGGCAGTCAAGGCGGTCGTCGAGCTCAACCCCGGCGAGATCGTCACCGCAGACGAACTGATGGCGCTGTGCAAGAGCAGTCTCGGCAGCATCCGTACGCCGAAGTCGATCGACTTCGTCGATGCCCTCCCGCGCAGCACCGTCGGCAAGGTGCTCAAGAAGGACCTCCGCGACAGTTACTGGACCGAGACGACCAGGGCGATCTGACATGACTGACGTCTACATCATCGGCACCGCGATGACCGTCTTCGGTCGTCACCATGACCGCACCCTCGAAGACCTCGCTGGTGAAGCACTCGCCGGGGCCGTCAAGGACGCCGGGTGTCAGGTCTCCGACCTCGGCACGGCGTACTACTCCGGCATGACCAACGGCACCCTGCAGGGACAGCACGCGATCCCCGGGCAGGTAGTGCTCAGCAAGCTCGGGATCGACAGTATCCCGATCTTCAACGTGGAGAACGCCTGCGCATCGGGGAGCTCGGCTGTGCACCTAGCGGTACAGAGCCTCAAGGCCGGCAGCACCGACGTCGCGCTGGCCATCGGCGCCGAGAAGATGAACGTGCCGGACAAGGCGTTTGCGATGTCGTTGTTCGAGTCGGGCTGGGACGTCTCCAGGGCAGATGAGAACTACCAGCACCTGGTCACGATGGGCGAGGGCGTCGACGTGCCCCCTGGGACAGAGTCCGATAAGCCGTACAGCCGGTTCATGGGGATCTACTCCGCGATGTCGCGGCACCACATGAAGACCTGGGGGACGACGCAGCGCCAGATCGCGGCAGTCTCGGCCAAGAACCACCAGCACTCGGTGCACAACCCGTACTCGCAGTTCCGCAAGCCGTTCACGATCGAGGAGATCCTGGCCGCGCCGCCGATCACGTACCCGCTGACGCTGCCGATGTGCTCGCCGCTCTCCGACGGAGCAGCCGCGGTCATCCTCGGCACGGAGGAGGGGTTGGAGCGCATCGGCGCCGACCGAAGCCGAGCAGTGCGGATCGCGGCGAGCGTGATGCGCAGCTTCTCGGGTCGCACCCTGGACCAGCCGGAGCTCCACATCGGCCGACTGACCGCCCAGGCGGCGTACGAGGCGGCCGATCTCGGACCCGAGGACATGCACGTAGCCGAGGTGCACGACGCCACCGCGATGGGCGAGATCATCCAGACCGAGAACCTCGGTCTGGCCGCTCCCGGAGAGGGCGGTGCCGGCGCCGAGCGCGGGGACTTCACCATCGGTGGTCGCATCCCCGTCAACCCGTCCGGTGGTCTGGAGTCCAAGGGGCACCCGATCGGTGCCACCGGGCTCGGCCAGCTCTACGAGCTCGTGACCCAGCTCCGCGGGGAGGCCGGTGACCGCCAGGTCGTCGGCGCCCGCCATGCCATCCAGGAAAACGGCGGAGGTTTCGTCGGTATCGAAGAAGCGGCCGTCGCTGTCCACATCCTGACCAAGAACTGAGGAAGACCATGCCCATGCTGCCCGCACCACCGCTTCCGGTCGACGTCGAGTCGTGGAAGCGACTGACCAGGCCTGAGAAGATCAAGCCCCTTGCCCAGGACTGGGTGGAGAACGGCATCTCTGCGCCGGCACCGATCTACCTGCTCTACGTCTTGAAGCTGATCGCGTTCACCGTCGGCGGCCTGTTCATCCTGGCGGCCACGCCAGGCATCGGCGGCGTCACCGATGTCGCCAGCTGGTGGCACGAACCGATCGTCTACCAGAAGCTGATCATCTTCATCTGGATCTTCGAGATGATGGGCCTCGGTGGCTCGTTCGGACCGCTGACCTTCAAGTTCCTGCCGCCCCTGGTGGCGCCGCTGCACTGGTTCCGGCCGGGGACCATCCGGCAGCCTCCGTGGCCACACGCGGTGCCGCTCACCAAGGGTGACCGGCGCAGCGCGGTTGACGTGCTGCTGGCGATCGTCGCGGCTGGGCTGATGCTCTGGCTGCTGGCCTCGTCCGGGACCGGACACGTCCCGCCAGGAGCATCGGTAGGACTCCTGGACAAGCACGTCGTACTCGCCCTGGTGGTCACGATGCTGGCGATCGGGCTCCGTGACAAGGTGCTCTACATCGCCAGCCGGGCCGACGTGTACCTCATCTCGACGCTGATCTTCCTGTTCCCGTACGACCAGATGATGATCGGCCTCAAGCTGGCCCTCGTCGCGGTCTGGGTGGGCGCTGGAATCTCGAAGATCACCCACGTCTTCCCCTACGTCGTGGCCACGATGACCAGCAACGCCCCGGGCCGGCCGAAGTGGTTCAAGCGCGCGATGTACCGCGATCCGGTCAACGACCTGCGACCGAGCCGGTTCGCGTTCGCCTTCGCGCACAGCGGGACGTTCGTGGAGATCTGCCTGCCGCTGGTGATGCTGTTCTCGCACGGCGGCACCGTGTCTTTCGTGGCGGTCACGATCATCGTGATCTTCCACCTGCACATCATCTCGAACGTGCCGTTGGCGGTGCCGAACGAGTGGAACGTCTACATGCTTGCGGCAGCGATCTTCCTCTTCGGCAGCCATGCCGATGTCTCGGTCACCGACCTGAGCAATCCGCTGCTGATCGCGCTGCTCGCCGTGGGCGTGGTGGGACCGGTGGTCGTGGGCAACATCCGTCCAGATCTGGTCTCGTTCGTGATCGCGATGCGGTATTACGCGGGCACCTGGCCGGCCAGCCTGTGGTGCTTCAAGGGCGATTCGTGGCGCCGCCTGTCCGAGGACATCACCAAGGCCTCCGGTCTGGCTGACGAGCAGCTCGAAAAGGTGTACGGCGAGGACTACGCGCTCGTGACCCGGTTCAGGATGAGTGCCTTCCGGTCTTTCTTCCCGGTCGGGATGGCCATGAACGGGCTGCTGCGGCGCGCTGTTGACGACCCCGAGGCGTACGTCGTCCTCGACGGCGAGATCATCGGCTCGGCACTCAACGGCTGGAACATGGGCGACGGTCACATGCACAACGAGCAGTTGCTCGAAGCCGTCCAGAAGCGGTGTGGTTTCGCGCCGGGCGAGCTGGTGCTGGTGCACATGGAGTCGCAGCCCCTGATCAGGAACCGGATGGATTACCGGATCGTGGATGCGGCGGTCGGTCGGCTGGAGTCCGGCACGGTCCCGCTCAAGCCGATGCTCGAGCGTCAGCCCTGGGACGACGCGCCGGTGCCGGTCACAGTGACCGGCGCGACCACCGCGCCGGGGGCACGGCTCGACGCGTCGCTCTCCGAGGTTGAGTAGCCGGTGACGGAGGCTGTTGTTGTCGGGGCCGGTCCGAACGGGCTGGCCGGTGCAATCACCCTGGCGCGCGCGGGCGTCCGGGTGACCGTGCTCGAGGCTGCGGACACGCCCGGAGGCGGCGCGCGGAGCAGCGAGTTGACCCTGGCCGGGCTGGTCCACGACCACTGCTCGGCGGTGCACCCGCTCGGCGTCGGCTCACCGTTCATGCAGACGATCGAGGGCCTGGAGTGGGCCTGGCCCGAGATCGATCTCGTGCACCCGCTGGACAGCGGCTCGGCTGGGATCATGTATCGCTCACTCGAGGAGACGGCCCAGGGGCTCGGCGTCGACGGAGCATCGTGGTCGCGGTTGTTCGGTCCGCTGTCCGAGGGCTTCGACGGGCTGGCCGAAGAGCTGTTACAACCGCTCCTGCATCCGCCGAAGCATCCCCTCAAGCTCGCCGGCTACGGAAGCCGCGCGCTGATGCCGGCGACCTGGCTGGCTCGACGCTGGAAGACCGCGGAGGCGCGGGCCCTGTTCGGCGGAGTAGCCGCGCATCTCTTCCACCCGCTCACGACGCCGACCTCGGCCGGGCTCGGTCTGATGATGATCGCCTCCGGCCATCGCTACGGCTGGCCGGTTGCCCGAGGCGGATCCCAATCGATCACTGACACGTTGGTCGCCGCCCTCGAATCGCTCGGAGGCAAGGTCGTCACCGGTGTCCGGGTGGAGAGCCTCGCCGACCTCGGGTCGCCTGATGTCGTACTGCTGGACACCTCGCCACGCGACGCAGCGGCCATCATCGGGAACGACCTGCCACGTCGGGTCGCACGTGCCTACCGCCGCTACCGACACGGCCCCGCCGCGTTCAAGGTGGACTTCGCCATCGACGGCCACATCGGTTGGCGCAACGAAGCCGCCCGCAAGGCCGGCACCCTGCATCTCGGAGGCGACCTCGAGGAGATCGTGCACACCGAGGGAGAGATCAACCACGGCCGGATGCCTGAACGACCCTTCGTCCTCGTTGGTCAGCAATACCTCGCCGACCCGATGCGATCAGCAGGGAAGCTGAACCCGATCTGGGCCTACGCACACGTACCCCACGGCTATCCGGGCGACGCGACTGAAGCCGTCGTGAGGCAAATCGAGCGGTTCGCCCCAGGCTTCCGCGACCAGATCGTCGCGACCTCGCACCGCACGACCACGGGATTCTCGTCGTACAACGCCAACTACGTAGGCGGAGACATCATCACCGGCGCCAACAGTCCCCGTCAGCTCGTCTTCCGGCCCCGGGTGGCGCTGGGCCCCTACCGGACCGGCATCAAGGGCGTGTACCTGTGCTCGGCGGCAACGCCACCGGGCGCCGGCGTCCACGGAATGTGCGGCTTCAACGCTGCCCGGTCCGCGCTGCGCCGCCTGAAGAACCCTGACCCCACCGCAAGCGCGACCCACCAAGGGAGCAATCAGTGATGAAGCACAACAACCTCCGGCGGCGATCAGTCGCAATGCTGCCGCTGCTGGCCATGGCCGCCTTGTTGCTCCCGATTCCCGCGTCGACGGCAGCCGGCAACGGCAACCCCATCAGGTTCTCCGCGGCGCGGGACTACCCGTCCGCCAACGTCACCTACAACGGGACAGCCAGCCCCGGTGCGATCACGCATCTCTTCCGCAACGGAAAGCGCGACAAGAACGCCGATCTGGTGCTCTCCAACATCGTCGGTGGTCCGGTTGTGCTGTACGGCGTGGGCGGCGGACGGTTCGGCGGCCGGCATGTGCTCAACAACGGCGACACCGATGCCTCGGCCGTACAGATCGGAGACTTCAACGGTGACGGGATACCGGACATCGTGTCCGGCGGCTACACGACCGAGCGGCTCACGGTGATGCTCGGCAACCGCGACGGATCGTTCCAGGTCAGCGGGCGCTACCTCCTGCGGGGCGTCTGGCCCTCTGAGTTCCAGATCGCCGACCTCAACCGCGACGGTCATCTCGACATCGCAACCTCGGCCTATTTCGGCAGCGATATCACAATCCTGCTCGGCAACGGAGATGGAACCTTCCGCCGTGCGCCGTCGGTCCCGGGGCCGAACCTGGCTCTGGGCATGGCGGTCGCCGACTTCAACGGTGATGGCATCCCGGACATGGCGGTGACCGAATCGATCCCGACTCTCGGCGGCCTCCGCTCGCCCGAGGACATTGCTGGCGACCTGCTGCACGGCATCGTGCCGAGCACGCTGCTGCACGGCACCGTGAAGATCCTGTTTGGCAACGGCGACGGCACCTTCCGACCGGCAGCTTCCTATTCGATCGGAACGTTGTCCGAGTTGGTTCGCTACGCCGACATCAACGAGGACGGCAAGGGAGACCTGGTCATCCTCAACGCGCTCGGTGGCAACGACGCTTCGATCCTCCTCGGGCTCGGAGGGGGACGCTTCGCGCCGGAGCGTCGGATCCACGTCGGTGGACCCGGTTCCTTGGAACCCCTGGACGTACGCACCGTCGATGGCGCCGAGGGCCTTCAACTCGTTGACTTCAACCGGGACGGGCACCTTGACATGGTCGTCACCCAGATGATCTCGAGCACCCTGGTGATCTTCGCGGGCGACGGACACGGGAACTTCAGGTTCGAGGGGCAGCAGAGCGTGACCGGGTTCCCCGAAGACCTGTTGGCCGGCGATCTCGACGGCGACCGTTGCCCTGATCTGGCGGTGCCGGGGAATGTGCCGCCCGTCGGAGCTTCCGATGTCGGGGTCGCCCGGGTGTCGATCCTGCTGAACCGCTCTGCCCCGTGCCGGTCCCGGGCGACAGCACCGGGCCCGGGCCCCACGGGGGCAACCACGGTGGCCGTCGGCGGCAGCGGCGGTGAGAACGAGGCATCATCGGGCCAGCAACCGGTGGTCAAGGTGTCGGTGATCTCGGTGTACGAGCTCGCGGCACTGCCGTGGTCGTCGGCGCACGTGCCCGGCTCGTAGCTGCAGGCCATGCCTAGCTGGTGCTGATCTGCGCCCGGTGAACGGTCAGCACCGTGTTCGGGCACTGGGCCGCGATGCGTGTGAGGGCGCTCTTCTCGGCGGTGGTCACGGTCAGGCGCCAGCGGATCTTCACAGCGACCCAGTAGGTGATGTAGCGGCATCGTCCGTGGGACGGCATCCACTGCGACGGATCGCGGTCGCCCTTGGACTCGTTGTCGTTGCGGTCGACGGCTACCAGGGTCCTCGAGTCGCCGAGGTCGTTGTAGTAGCGGACCCGGGTCGCGTGGGTCCAGTGCCAGGCATCCGAGATCCAGGTGTTCTCGGTGGGGACGACGTGGTCGATCTGGAGTGCTCCGCCGTACGGGCTCGTGTAGTACCTCGCGTTGTAGAACGAGTACCACTTGCCGGTCTCGATCGTGCAGTACGCGTTCTGGGTCGTCGGCGCCAGCGATTCGTCCTTGAGCACGACTGCTCGCGTGTTGCATCCGCCGCCCTGGCTGATCCAGACGCCGAAGTCCTTGGTCCGGTCATAGCTGCTCGCGTGACTGTGCGCCGCGACCGGCAATTGACGGATGGCGGTGCGCAGGCGAACCGAGACCACCGAACTGCGTGCCGTCGCAGGAGTCGGAGCCACGAGACCAAGGCCGATCGCGACCACGGCGATGACACCCCAAGCCGTGCCTGCCGTCGAGCGCCTGACCTTCATACCGACTCGCTTCATTCGGGCCCCCCACGGCCGCGGAATTCACAACATAGGCGCGATCGCGGATCGTGACAGCGAAATCGACAACGGCACTAGCCTCTGACCCATGACGCGAGTGGAGCGCTGGGAGCGCAAGGCCGAGATACCGCTGCTGATACTCGCCGCCACGTTCCTGATCGCCTATGCCTGGCCCGTGCTCAACCAACGTTTGAACCCGAACCTCCGTGGCGACCTGTCCAAGATTTCGTGGATCGTGTGGGCTGCGTTCGCCCTGGACTTCTGCATCCGGATCGGGCTCGCCGATCACCGCATGCACTACCTGTGGACCCACTGGTACGACGTCTTCCTGATCTCGCTCCCGATGCTCAGGCCGCTGCGGTTGCTCAGGCTGCTGGCCCTGGCGCGCATACTGAACCGCTCTGCTGCGGGCACCTTGGTAGGGAGGGTTTCGGCGTATGTCATCGGGGTGGCAGTCGTGTCGGTCAACCTCGGAGCACTCGCCGTCCTCGATGCCGAGCAGAACGCGCCCGGATCGAACATCAGGACCTTCGGCGATGCACTGTGGTGGTCGGCGACCACCGTGACGACGGTCGGCTACGGCGATCATTTTCCGATCACCACCACCGGCCGCATCATCGCCGTCGCGTTGACGCTCGTCGGATTGGCGATGGTCGGTGTGTTCACTGCCGCGATCGCTGCCTGGTTCATCTCCCAGGTGCGGATCAGCGAGGCTGCAAAGGCCGAGGCCGATCAGTTGGAGGACCGTTAACCCGGCGAGCCGCGTTGGGCCTCCGACTCGACCAGCGAAGCCTGCTCGGCACTGCGGCGTCGCAGCGACTGCACGGCCAGGCCGGCGAGTGCCATGGCGAGTCCGAGGTAGCCGGCGAGCTCGAAACCCCGCTGCCAACCACCCTGGTCGATGGCCCAGCCGACGATCGGGGCCCCGATGGCACCGCCGAGGGTGAGCGCCGAGCCGTGCCAGCCCATGGCTTCACCACGGACGTTGGCAGGCACTGCCCGGCTGAGGTCGTCGATCGTGGCCGTGATCGTGGGCGCGCAGAAGACGCCCGAGATGAACAGGACGACGGTGAACATCGCCCGCCCTTCGGTCAGCGCGACCAGGGTCGTCGAGGCAGCCAGGAAGACGAGCAGGACGCCGGCCGGTGGGTGCCGGCGCAGGGCGCCGTAGATGATCCCGCCCACAGCAGACCCGAGCCCCCACAGCGCGAGCACCCAGCCGATCGAGCCCTTGTGACCCATCGAGCGCATCGCGGCCACGACCCCGAGGTCCTCACCGGTGAGGATCACCGTGGCTGTCGCGGAGATGGCCAGCAGGGCGATCACGGCAGGTGAGACCCACTCGCGCACACCTGGCTTGGGCTCAGCACCCTCACCATCCGGGTCAGTGTGGCCCAGCGGCGGGTTGTCGAGCCACAGAGCGATGCCGCCGAGGACGGTGCAGAACTGCAGGATCAGCAGTGCCAGCGGTGTGGGCAGGTAGACCGCCGCCAGGACGCCGAGCACCGGCCCGATCATGAAGGAGAACTCGACCACGACCGAGTCGATCGCCAGCACGGCGGTCCGTTGGCTGTCGGGAACGGCACCGATGAGAACCTGCCGGACGATCGAGAACGTCGGCATCATGAACAGCCCGGCGACCGCGACCAGGCCGAGCAGCGGCCAGTAGCCGACCCAGGGCGCGATGCTCCAGCACACGGCCATCACGACCAGCGACGGCACCAGTGCTGCGCGCAGGCCGATCCGGTCGAGCCGGCGTCCACGCCAGGGACTGCTGATCGCCAGGGCCAGCGAGTAGACCATCTCCACGACCCCGGCCTGGGCATAGGAGCGGTCCAGGTGACCCACGACGTGGAGGGTGAGGACGACACCTGCAGCCCAGATCGGGATCCGGACCAGGAGTCCCAGGACCAGGATCCGACGTACGACCGGGTTGCGAGCCAGGTCGGCGTACGTCGTGAAGCGCATCAGGGCAGCCAACCACAGGGGAGGTGCGCGCCGACATCTGTTTTCCGCCGGGGCGAGTGTCCGGTTTCAGTCCCTGCGTACTGAATCCCGGTCCGGGACGAATACGGTGATCCCATGAAGGCCCTGGTTCTCGAGAGCATCCACCCCACGGCAGTCGAAATTCTCCAAGGTCGCGGCTATGCGGTGGACGTGCGCGCCGGCGCGCTCACGGAGGCCGAGCTGGTCGAGGCGCTGGACGGCGTCAGCCTGCTCGGGATCCGCTCCAACACGACCGTGACGCAGAAGGTGCTCGAGTCGGCGTCAGCGCTCGAAGCGATCGGGTGCTTCTGCATCGGGACCAACCAGGTCGACCTGGCTGCGGCCTCAGTGCGTGGAATCGGTGTGTTCAACGCGCCGTACTCGAACACCCGCAGCGTCGTCGAGCTGGTGATCGGCGAGATCATCGCGCTCGCCCGCCGGCTGACCGAGAAGACCCAGCGGATGCACGAGGGCGTCTGGGACAAGTCGGCCAAGGGGAGCCACGAGATCCGCGGCCGGACCCTGGGCATCGTCGGCTACGGCAACATCGGCACCCAGCTCTCCAACGTGGCCGAGGCGATCGGCATGAGTGTCGTCTTCTTCGACACCACCGACCGTCCCGCGCACGGCAACGCCCGACGGATGAAGTCGCTCGAGGAGCTGCTGAGCGTCTCCGACGTGGTCACGCTGCACGTCGACGGGCGCCCCGGTAACGCAGGCTTCTTCGGTGCCGAGGAGTTCGCGGCGATGAAGCCGCGCTCGATGTTCATCAACGCCTCGCGCGGCATGGTCGTGGACTACGCGTCGCTGCGCGAGCACCTGATCTCAGGCCACATCGCGGGCGCGGCGGTCGACGTCTTCCCGGTGGAACCGAAGGTGCAGGGCGAGCAGTTCGAGTCGGTGCTGCGCGGCCTGGACAACGTCATCCTCACGCCGCACGTCGGCGGGTCCACCCAGGAGGCGCAGGCCGAGATCGGCTGGTTCGTCGCCGGCAAGCTCACCGGCTTCGCGCTCGAGGGGAACACCGCGCTCTCGGTGAACCTGCCGTCGGTGGCGACCCTCCCGTTGACCGTGGGGCACCGTCTCGGTTTCCTGCATCGCAGCGTCCCGGGCGTCCTGGCCGACTTCAATGCGCTGTTCGCGTCGGGCGACTTCAACGTCATCGGCCAGCGGCTGGCGACGAGGGACGACCTCGGGTACGTCGTGACCGACGTGTCGGCTCCGATCCCGGCAGAAGCCCTTCAGCAGCTGCGCAGCTCCGAGCAGTGCCTGTGGGCGAGGACCTGGTAGGCGACCCAGATGACAGCGAGCCGGGCAGCGCGCGAACGCAGGGCAGCGGCTCAGGCAGGACCCCTGGCCACCGTCAGTGTCGAGACCTCGTCGTCCGATGCGCTGGTCTACAAGGTGCGCTGCGTCGAGTGTGAAGGCCGACCGGGGGTGCGCTGGAGCACGTACCGCTCGGGTCAGGACAACGACTTCCTGGGCGCCATGGACCGCTGGACGATCCACCTGTCCCGCAAGCACCCAGGCGCTGAGGCTGAGTGCCTGGAGTTCCTCGACCAGGCGGTCGCGCGGCTCCAGGAGCGCCATCCCCGGGCTTGAGCCAGTTCTATCCGGCGGCGGTAGTCGCTCCAGGAAACGAGGACCCATGAATCGCTGGCACGAACACCCGGGCGTGCGCAAGCACGACCAGCTCACCACCGGCGAGATCGCCGCCGACGTCGTACGCAACGGCATGGGCTCGTGGCCCTTCGTGTTCGCTTTCCTCGCGTTCATGGCGATCTGGGCTGCGTTCAACGGCAATCACGGGTTCGATCCCTATCCGTACATCCTGCTCAACCTGTTCCTCTCGCTCATCGCGGGTCTTCAGGGCGCGATCCTGCTGATCTCCGCCAAACGGGCGGATTCGATCAGTAGCGAGGTCGCCATGCACACCCTCGAGAACACGGCCAGGCTCCAGGAGCTCATCGAGGCCAACACCGAGCTCACTGAAACAGTGTCGAAACTCGCCGTCCAGATCCACGCCCACGTGTGCCAGGACGTTGCCGGACAACCTCTGGAGGAGTAGCGGCCTCAGCGTCGACGGTCGTCAAGCCGAGCGACCGGGGGACAAGCACGACGGGACAGGAGTTCGCCTGACGAAGCGACCACGCCAGGTGCTCGACGTGGTCGACGTCGGTGGAAGCGGGCCTGCCTCCGGAGCCGAGCACGAGCACATCCGCATGTTCGGCTGCTGCGGTCAGGGCGTCCACCACGCCTGCGTTCTCCAGACGTCTGGAGAACGTCGGGGTGCCCGCGACTGCTGCCAGGGCCTTGTCGACTGCTTTGCTCTGCGCTCGGGCTGCCTGCCATCGAGGTTCGCAGAAATGGCCGGACACGCTGTGGACGAAAACCGGGGCGTGCATCGGCCAGACGGTGAGCACCTCGACGATCCAGCGGTTGTCGGCGGCACGTTGAAATGCCCAGACGAGCGCATCGACGCTGGAGTTCGAGTCGTCGACCCCGACCACGGCCACGAACGGCCGTGACGAATGACGCTCGGGAGTTCGAGGCTGGGGAACCGGTGTGCTGTCCGACGGAGTCCCGGTGCTGTCCATGACTCCAGACTGTCGCTCGCGAGCGCCTCGGCCCAGAGGCAGGGGTCCCGGAAGATCAGGACGAACGGCACCCGCCCGAACGGGCGTGATTCAGTCCACGTCCGCCGAGAGCTGGCCAGTGGCGAGCCGTCGGACCTGGCGTCCGTGCGTCACCTCGGAGTGCTGGCGCGGGCTCACTCGGTCGGCGATCGCACCGAACACCACCGCCAGGAGCGGGATGACGATCGGCACGGACATGAACAGGAACACCGGGCCGAAGCTCGTGATCATCTGGCTCAGCAGTGCGCCGTTCATGCCGTGGCCCTGCTGGGCACTCGTGCTCCGAACTCCAGGAGTCCGTCGTCGATGGGTTCCTCAAGCAGCATCTTCGAGTCCTTTCCGTAGTGCATGAGCACCTGCCACGGGCGTCGTGAGCCTTGCCGGGGCAGGGTGCCTTGGCGCGCGGTACGTAGCCGCACATCGATGTGGGATTGGCTCATGAGAAGAAGCGTGCGGGAGCCCGGACTCGCTAGTCTTGGCAATACCCGACAGATTTTTAACATGTGCGGACAGGAGGCGATCCGTGAGCAGCCTGATCCGCGCCACCAACCTGTGGGGCTACGGTGAGCTCGTCCACGAGATCGGCGGCGACCCTGCTGCGCTCCTGAATCGCTTCCACATCCCCGTCGGGATCGAAGAGCAGGAGGACGCTTTCATCTCGTTCGAAGCGCTGGTCAGGCTGCTGGAGGCAAGCGCGGAGGAGCTCGAATGTCCCGACTTCAGCATGCGGCTCTCCCGCTGGCAGGGGCTGGAGATCCTCGGACCGATTGCCCTGATCGCGCGCAACGCCCAGACGGTCCGTGACGGTCTGGGTGCCGTGGCGCGCTACCTCTACGTCCATTCGCCGGCGCTTGTTCTCGCGGCAGCGCCGTCGCCCGACGCGACCAGGCTGCGTTTCATCTTCGAGGTCACCGAGATGAGCTTGCCCAGGCTGCACCAGGCCTATGAGCTGGCCATGGCCAACGGTGCCCGCATCGTGCGCCTGCTCGGCGGTGCTGGTGCCAACCCGGCGACCGTGTCCTTCCTGCACGGTCAGCTCGGACCAGATGCCTCCTACGCCGAGGCCCTCGGCTGTCCGGTCAGGTTCGACCAGGACTGGTGCGGTTTCGAGGTCCCGGTTGCACTCGCGGACCAGCCCATCGACAGTGCCGACCCGCAGACCGCACGGATCGCGACGCGCTACCTCGAGGCCGAGTACGTCCCGTCGGGTGTATCGCTGTCGGATCGGGTCGCGGACCTCGCCCGCAGGCTGCTGCCCACGGGTGCCTGCACCGCCGAGGTGATCGCCGAGCAGCTGGCCATGCACCCGCGGACCCTGCAGCGCCGACTGGCGGAGGAGTCGGCTCGTTGCCAGGACGTCATCGACGACACCCGGCGCCGGCAGGCAGCTGCCTATCTGGCGCAACCGGGCCTGCAGCTTCACCAGATCGCCGGACTGCTGGGCTACTCCGAGCAGAGCACCCTGAACAGGTCTTGTCGACGCTGGTTCGGCACGACACCGCGGCAGTACCGCCGCGACCTCGGGTAAACAGAACCGCCCGTCCTGATCACAGGACGGGCGGTTTGCGTTGTGCCCCACAAGTCATGTCCCCGAAACCGTGAGAAGGCGTGCCGGTGGACCGGATGCACTACGGGGGAAACGCTAGTGAACTACTGGGACACCTGCGACCTGGACTCGCGACGGACACAGGGTGGTCTGGACAGGTCCTTCGCAGGATTGCCGCCCCGCGCCCATCTCGATGGGGGTCGAGACGGACGCGGGGACGGCGCAGCGCACGCTGGGGGTCGGTGCGCCAAGGGGACCTTATCGGTCGAAAACGACGCATACCTGGAAACGGGAGAGCCCAGGGTGTGGGCTCGGACACCCCGTGGATCAGGGGCGGCCCAGGGCCCGTCGTACGAGCGTCCGGCCGAGCTCGAGCACGAGGCCTGCGATCCCCGGCGAGGCCGCTTCGAGCTTGGGGGGACGGGGTACGTCGGACATGGATCTCCTAGGTGAGGGGTCACTCAAGAGACAGCGGGATCCACCAGGTGTGACGCCGAAGGGGCAGCAAAGTTGAGACGAGGGGGCGCCCCGCAGGCATGGGCGGGTCCAAGCCGGTACGGGGCGCCGGAGCGGGCCTTCGCTGTGGGGTAGCTGGTGGCCCGGTTCCTCCCTCGCGAGAAGGCTAGGCGGACCCGTGCAGGCTGTCAGTGGGCCGATCGCCTGCAAACGAGATGACCTAGGTCCCGGTCGCCTGCTCCTTGGCCCAGCGGTAGTCGGCCTTGCCGGAGGGAGAGCGGGCGATCGAGTCGCGGCGCAGGATCGCCTTCGGCAGCTTGTAGCGGGCCACGTGCCGGGCAGCCTCGGCGAGAAGGTCCTCGTCGGTCGCCGTACTTCCGTCGCGCAGCGCCACGATCGCCACGACCTCGCTGCCCCAGCGAACGGAGGGCCGTCCGGCGACGATCACGTCGCTGATGTCGGGGTGTGCAGCGATCGCACGTTCGACTTCCTCGGCAAAGATCTTCTCCCCGCCGGAGTTGATCGTGACAGCATCTCGGCCGAGCAGCCGGATCCGGCCGTCCTCGAGCAGCTCGGCCCGGTCGCCGGGCACCGAGTACCGGATCCCGTCGATGATCGGGAAGGTCTTCGCGGTCTTGGCGGCGTCGCCCAGGTAGCCGAGCGGGACCAGGCCGCTACGGGCCAGCCATCCTGCGCCGTCGCCGGGCGTCAGCGCCCGCATGTGCAGGTCGTCGACGACCGTCGTGCTGGGCTCCGGATTGAAGACTGCGGTCTCCGCCTCCGCGCCGGCCGCGGAGTAGTGGTTCATCTGGATGCCGGTCTCCGAGGAGCCCACTGCATCGAGGATCAGGATGTTCGGCAGGGCCTCGTGGATGCGGTGCCGTACGCCGGGGGAGATCGGCGCTCCACCGTTGCTGATCGCCGCCAGTCCGGACAGGTCGTAACCGCCGCGCTCGATCTCGTCGATCAGCGGCCGGGCCATCGCGTCACCGACCACCGGAATGCTCATCACGTTTTCGCGCTCGGTGATCCGCAACCAGCCGGCAGCGTCCATGCTCGTCACGTCGTCGGGCAGCACGATGGTGCCGCCACCGGTGATCATGTGGAACGAGGACCACTGTGCGGCCCCGTGCATGAACGGCGCCGTCATCAGCAGCCGGATGCCGCCGTTGCCGTTGCGGGCACCCTCCGCGATCTCCTCGTACGACGTGAAGGCGTCCGGGGATCCGAACGGCCTCCCGCCCATCGCCGCGACGTAGACGTCCTGCTGGCGCCAGATGACGCCCTTGGGCATGCCGGTGGTTCCGCCGGTGTACAGCAGGAACGCGTCCTCGCCCAGCGGCTCGGGCAGGGGCGTGGCGGGCGCCGGCGTCGTGACGATGGCCTCGTAGCCGACCGCGCCGGGCAGCAGGTCGTTGCCCGACTCGTCGGAGACCTGGATCAGGACGCGCAGGGTCGGGACACGGTCCAGGATCGCTGCCATCCGGGGCGCGAACTCGGCGTGGAAGACCACAGCCGCCGCAGCGGCGTCGTTGAGGAGGTAGATCAGCTCTTCCTCGACGTACTGGTAGTTGATGTTGAAGGCGACGGCGCCGGCTCGGTAGGCGGCCAGCATCGCTTCGGGGTACTCGTTGCCGTTGCGCAGGTACAGCCCGACGGTGTCCTGGCCGATCTCGTGGCCGGCCAGCTCTGCTCGTGGCGTGTGTCGGGACAGGCCCTGGACGGCCAGGTAGTGGGCGACGCCGTCGATCCGCTGTTCCATGGCACCGTAGGTGAGCCGGCGATCGCGCCACACGAGGACTTCCTGGTCGGGAACGGCGTCGGCCACCGTGGAGAAGACCCGGGACAGGTTGAACTCGACGGCCACGCCGCTCACCAGCCTTCGGGCAGGTTGGTGAAGTCCGGCTGCCGGCCCTCGGCGAAGGCGGTCAGGGCCTCGAGGTTGGCCGGACTGCCCATGAGCTCGGCGAAGCTGGCGTTCTCGCGCGCGCGGGCAGCAGCGATCTCGGCCCGGATCGGTTCGAGCATCGTGCGCTTGACCGCCATCAGGCTGGAGATCGGGCGGGCAGCCAGGAGCTCTGCGTGCCGCCGGGCCTCCGGGAGCAGATCATCTGGCTCGCAGACCTTCCAGACCAGACCCATCTCGTGAGCCTCGGCGGCACTGATCCATTCCGCCGAGAGGAGCACCCAGGCGGCGTTCTGCTGACCGATCAGCCGCGGGAACAGCAGGCTGGAGGCAGCCTCGGGAGCCACACCGAGACTGGTGAACGGGCACTTGAGCTTCGCTGCGGTCGACATGAAGGCCAGATCTGCGTAGCCGAGGATCGTCGCGCCGATGCCGAGCCCCACCCCGTTGACCGCGCAGATCAGGGGCTTCGGAAAGGCGACCAGCGCATCGAGCAGTCCGAGGAAGCCGTGCTCGCCGCGCTCGAACTCCGGGTTGGTGGCGAGCTCGTGCATCTCGAGAAGGTCGGTGCCGGCGCTGAAGGCGCGCCCGTTGCCGGTCAGCAGGACCACGGCCACCCCTGGGTCGGTCGCGGCGTCGAGGAGGGCCTTGGCAGTGGCGTCGTACAGCGCCTCGTTGAAGGCGTTCAGTGCGTCCGGGCGGTCCAGGGTGAGCGTGCGGACCCGGTTTTCGTCGTGGATGAGGAGTCCCATGGGCCGACCCTAGAACACGTTTCAGTTCTCTGGGGCCTCCCCGGCCCAACTGCTGGACACCTGTCCAGAAATTGGTCAGCCGAGCGAGATCAGCGTGACCGCTGCCGCGCAGAAGGCGAGGCCGAACGCCTGGGTCCGATGCACCCGTTCGCCCAGGGTGCCGACGGCAAGCAGGACCGTGAACGCGGGGTACAGCGCGGTGAGCACCCCGACGACGCTGAGCAGGCCGTGGGCGTTGGCGACCAGGAAGCAGACGAGGGCGACGCACGACAGGGCGCCGGCCACCAGACCCCCCAGGTCCGCCCGGGTGCGAGGACGCAGATCTCCGCCGAGCGCGAGAGCCGCGAGCGCGAGGCTGATCACCGCGACCGTCTCCATCGCGACGAGCGGCCAGTAGCCGGCCGAGCTGCGTACCTGTCCGAGTGCGGCGAAGGACAGGCCGAAGCCGAGTCCGGCGAGTACACCGTCGAGGAGCCCGCTGGTTGAGTCGGACGAGGTGGACGCCTCCTCGCGGGAGACGAACCAGATACCGGGGAACGCGATCAGGATGCCCAGCCAGGCGATCACGCTCGGTCGTTCGCCTCCGAGCAGACCGGCCAACAGGGGCAGGAGCACGGCACCCACCCCGGAGACCGGCGCAACGACGCCCATCCGCCCGGTCGCGAGCCCGCGGTAGAGGAACACCGTGCCGACGCCGCCTCCCGCACCGGCGAGCAGGGCCCACGCGAAGTCCGTGCCGGTGGGAGAGCCATGGGTGCCCAGCGCGATGCCGATCGAACCGACCAGCCCGCCGCCACAGGCGAGCAGTCCGACCGGCCAGACCGAGGAACGACGTGATGACACGCCGCCGACGAAGTCCGCGAGGCCGTAACACGCCGCCGCGATCAACGAGAGCAGGACTGTCATGCGGCGATCCTCCGTGCCAGCAACATCACGGGCCCGGTCATGTGGTGAGTCTCTCAGTTACCGGGTGCTCCGAAAAACGACGGTGCCCCGGTCCTGTGGACCGGGGCACCGCGATGTCTGAGGGGTCAGGCTTCGGCTTCCGCCGCCGGAGTGTCCGCGAGGCGGTTCGTCTCGTCGTGCACGTGCGCCGCGATCTCGCGCAGCTTGTCGCCGTGCTCGCGGGCGTGGTGGGCGCAGAAGAGGAGCTCGCCGCCGCTCTCGAGCGACACGCGAAGGTAGGCCTGGGCACCGCACCGGTCGCATCGGTCGACGGCCGTCAACGGGGTCTGGCTCGGGGCTGTCGCAGTAGTCACGGTGGCCTCTTCTCTCTCTGGTGCAGCTCGCCTGTTCAACTCGAAGTCGGAGGAGGAAGTTCCCCCACCCCGGGTCTCATCGGGCTCAACATCAAACCATGCCATTTGCTTCCCGCTCTGCGGTTTTGCCAACCGCTGAGACAGGTCGTGGAACGAGTGTGACTCACCCCACCAAGAATCATCGGCAGGCAGGCCCCGGTGTTGCGCGGAATTTGTGAGTTCGACTCCTTGTAGATTCGGGGTGCACCACCCGAACCGCACCAACCAGAGGGACAAGAAGATCGACAACACGTACAACGCCCAGCACCTCCTGGTCCTCGAAGGACTGGACGCGGTCCGCAAGCGACCCGGCATGTACATCGGCTCGACCGACACGCGCGGGCTCATGCACTGTCTGTGGGAGATCATCGACAACGGCGTGGACGAGGCGCTGGCCGGTGCTGCCGACAAGGTCGAGGTGATCCTGCACCCCGACGGCTCGGTCGAGGTGCACGACAACGGTCGCGGCATCCCGACCGACAAGGAACCCAAGACCGGGCTCCCCGGCGTCGAGGTGGTGGCGACCAAGCTGCACGCCGGCGGCAAGTTCGGTGGCGGCTCGTACACCGCGACCGGCGGCCTGCACGGCGTCGGTCTCTCGGTGGTCAACGCGCTGAGCTCCCGGATGGACATCGACGTCGAGCGTTCACCTGCGGTGCAGGGGATGAGCTTCCAGCGAGGTGCTCCCGGCACGTTCGCCGGCGACGGGCCCGAGTCGGCCTTCACGCCCGGGTCCGGACTGACCCGCAAGGGCAAGCGGGTCGCGAAGAACGCCACCGGCACCACGATCCGGTTCTGGCCGGACCGGCAGATCTTCACGAAGGATGCGCGCTTCGAGCTCGAGGGCCTGATCGGCCGCGCGCGGCAGACCTCGTTCATCGTGCCCGGCCTCGAGCTGGTGATCCGCGACGAGCGCGCCGAGGAGCACGTGGTCGAGAGCTTCAAGCATGCCGGCGGCATCTCGGAGTTCGCCGAGTTCCTGTCCTCGGGTGACCCGGTGACCGATGTCCTGCGGCTGCAGGGTTCGGAGACCTTCACCGAGACGGTGCCGCTGCTCGACGACAAGGGCCACATGACGCCGCAGGACGTCGAGCGGGAGCTGCTCGTCGACGTCGCGGTGCGCTGGACCGACAGCTACGACACCGAGATGCGCTCGTACGTGAACGTGATCGCGACGCCCAAGGGCGGCACCCACGTCTCGGGTTTCGAGGCAGCGCTGACCAAGACGTTCAACGATTCCATGCGTGCTGGCCGGGTGCTCAAGGTCAACGACGCGGACGTGATCAAGGACGACGTGCTCGAGGGCATGACCGCGGTCGTCACCGTGCGCCTCGCCGAGCCGCAGTTCGAGGGCCAGACCAAGGAGGTCCTCGGTACGCCGGCCGCGCGGGCGGTCGTGCGCAAGATCGTCTCGGCGGAGCTGAAGAACTTCCTGACCTCGACCAAGCGCGCCGAGAAGGCCCAGGCGAAGCTGGTGATGGAGAAGGTCGCCGGTGCCGCCAAGACCCGTCTGGTGGCACGCCAGCAGCGCGACACCCAGCGCCGCAAGAACGCGCTCGAGTCCTCGGCGCTGCCCGCCAAGCTCGCCGACTGCCGGTCCAACGACGTCGAACGCTCCGAGCTGTTCATCGTCGAGGGCGACTCGGCCCTCGGTACGGCGAAGCTGGCGCGCAACTCGGAGTTCCAGGCGCTCCTGCCGATCCGGGGCAAGATCCTCAACGTCCAGAAGGCCCAGGTCGCCGACGTCCTGAAGAACACCGAGTGCGCCTCGATCATCCAGGTCGTCGGCGCGGGGTCCGGGAGGACGTTCGACATCGACGCCGCGCGGTACGGCCGGATCATCTTCATGGCCGACGCCGACTCCGATGGTGCCCACATCCGGTGCCTGCTGGCGACGCTGTTCTTCAAGTACATGCCGGACCTGGTCACCCAGGGTCGCGTGTTCACCGCCGTACCGCCGCTGCACCGGATCGAGATCTCCAACCCCAAGAAGGGGATGGAGAAATACATCTACACCTACTCGGACCCCGAGCTGCAGCGGAAGATGGCCGAGCTGACCAAGAAGGGCGTGCGCTGGAAGGATCCGGTCCAGCGCTACAAGGGTCTCGGTGAGATGGATGCCGACCAGCTGGCCGAGACGACCATGGATCCGCGCCAGCGGACCCTGCGACGGATCACTGCCGACGATGCGGCACGAGCTGCCGAGGTGTTCGAGCTGTTGATGGGCTCGGACGTCGCCCCGCGCAAGGACTTCATCGTGGCTGGTGCCTACGAGGTCGACCAGGACACCATCGACGCGTGATGCGCTCCGCTCTGGTGCAGGCCGCCGCCACGATGGTCGCTGTGCTCGGGTCCCTCGGTACGACGATGGTGCTGCGCGAGTTCTGGGCTGTCCCGACGCAGGTCTCGGTGCTCGCCGTGGTCCTCAGCCTGATGCTGAGCCGTTCGGTCGACCGCGGGTTGCACGTCGGCCTGGAGGCCGCGATGGAGATGGTGACGCTCTCGCTGGCCGCTGCCGGAGTCGCCTGGTTGCTGGCTCACGAGCAGATCCTGGGTGAGGCACTGCTGGTGGTCGGGCTGAGCGTCGGCATCCTGGCCCGACGCTACGACGGTGCGGTGCGTCGGGCCGGCCGTGTGGTCGCCCTGCCCTTCATCGCGATCCTGGTCACTCCGGTCCCGGTCGTCGCGGGCACCGGGAGTACCCGTGACCTGTTTCTGTGGTCGTCGGTCGGAGGGTTGATCGCCGTCGCCTGGACGGCCGTGGTGACCCGCATCGCCCGGCGCGAGCACCCGGTGCCGGACCCACCGGCGCGACCGTCGCGACGCAGGATCGACGTCCCGACCCGGATGACCCTGCAGATGCTCGTCGGTCTGGGCGCCGCGATGGCGGTCGGGCACCTGCTCTTCGGTGAGCGCTGGGCGTGGTGCGTGCTCTCGGCGTTCCTCGTGGCGTCGGGCAACCGCGGTCGCGGCGATGTGGCGCACAAGGCTCTGCTGCGGATCGTCGGTGCCGCCCTCGGCACGGTGGTGGCGACGCTGGGCACCCTGAACGCCCCGGCCGGGCATCGCTCGACCCTGGTGGCGCTGTTCGCGGTCATGGCCGTGATGCTGGTGCTCCGTAACCGCAGCTACGCCTTCTGGGCGGCCGGGATGACGGCGATGCTCTCGTTGCTGCACGCGTACTACGGCAGCTTCGGCCAGACCGGCGCCGAGCAGCTGCGCGAACGGCTGATCGGCGTGAGCCTCGGCTCGCTGATCGGGCTCGCCGCAGCCTGGTTCGTCCTGCCCGTGCGGACCCGTGAGGTCTTTCGCTCTCGGTTGGCGGAGGCGTTGCGCGCACTGACCGATGACGACGGCACTTTCCCGGCGGCCCTTGCTGCGCTGGATCAGCTCGTTCCGACGCTGCGGGCCGGCGCGCGCAGCCACGACGGTTCCCGTCGCCGACTCGGTGCGGTGCAGGCCCTGCACGCCCTGCCAGCCCAGGACGACGAGGCACAGCGCCGGCGGTTGCGGCGTGACGTCGTACGGATCCGGCGTTCGATGGTCGGCCAGGACGCGCCGGAGCCCGAGGAGCTGCTTCCCGAGCTCCGCCCGGTGTACGTCGCTGTGGATGCTTGAGCGCGCCTCTGGACATTACTGCCGAGTACCGCTTGAGTGTGACCCGGGTCACGTGGGGTGGCCCTTCTCGGTATCTAGGAGGCTTCGTGACTCACCGTCTACGTATCGCCCTGTCCGGCACCGTTGCTGCATCCATGCTCCTGGTCGGATCGCTGCTGGCAGTCATGCCCGCACACGCTGCCGGCCCGTCGTACGTCGCCCTCGGTGACTCCTACTCGTCCGGGAATGGGACCAGGTCGTACATCAACGACGGCACCTCGTGCGATCGCTCGACGCTGGCGTACCCGTACCTGGTGGCCCAGTCGCACGGCTACACCCTGAACTTCCAGGCCTGTTCAGGTGCCACGACGGCGACGGTGACCAGTAGCCAGCTGTCCGCGCTCTCGACCGGCACCCGCTACGTGACGATGTCGGTCGGCGGGAATGACGCCGGCTTCTCCTCGGTGATCACCGAGTGCGCGCTGCCCAGTTGGGCCAGTGACTGCGCCGGCAAGGTCGCTACCGCAACGACGTTCATCAACAACACGCTGCCGGGCCGGCTGAACACGCTGTACGCGAGCATCAAGGCCAAGGCGCCCAACGCGAAGGTCCTGATCGTCGGGTATCCACGCATCTTCAACGGCGAGGACTGCAACGCAGCGACGTTCTTCAGCCCGGACGACGAGACGAAGCTCAACGCGACCGCGGACCTGATGAACAGCAAGCTCTCCGCAGCCGCGGCGGCAGCAGGCTTCACCTTCGCGAACCCGACCAGCCGCTTCATCGGCCACGCCGTGTGCGGGAGCCCGGAGTGGATCAACGGTCTGTCGAACCCGACGTCGGACAGCTACCACCCCAATGCCACCGGGCACTCCTCGGGGTACTTCCCCCTCGTCAATCCGTTGCTCGTCTGACGCATGACTGAGCGTCCGCGTGTTCTGGTGACCGGTGCCACCCGCGGCATCGGCCGCCAGACCGCGCTCGCTCTGGCAGCAGCAGGCTTCGACGTCGCGATCAGCGGCCGGACGGTGATCGAGGGAGAAGGCACTATCGCGCCGCGGGCCAGTACCGATCCTGCGAGTGATGCCGCCCTGCTCCCCGTCGAGGGCAGCCTCGAAGCCACCGCCGCCGAGATCGTCAGGCTCGGCGCCGAGTGTCTCGTGGTCCCGATGGACCTGACCGAACCGTTGAGCATCGCTGCCGCGGCAACGCGGATCCACGGGGAGTGGGACGCGCTCGACGTCGTGGTCAACAACGCGTTCGTGCACCTGCCGCAGCAGTCGTTCCTCGACCTCACCGACGACTCGCTGCGCGGTAGCTGGGAAGGCAATTTCCTGCATCAGGTGCTGCTGATCCAGCTGCTGCTCGAGCCGATGCTCGCCCGCGGCGCCGGCACCATCGTCAACATGGCGTCGAGCTCGGCGACCTACGACCCGCCTGCGGGTCCCGGTGCCGGCGGCTGGGGTCTGGGGTACGCCGCGTCCAAGGCGGCGTTCGGAAGGATCGCCGGCACGATCAATGCGGAACTGGGGGATCGCGGGATCCGGGCCTTCAACGTCGATCCCGGGTTCGTCGTCACCGAGTCGGCGCTGGCGCGCGGCGGGACCGAGGCGATCGCCCAAGGAGGCGGATACCCGTCAGCCGACGCGGCGGCGTCCGGAAAGGTCATTGCCTGGCTGGCCACCAGCCCGGACGCTGGTCGCTTCCTCGGCAAGGTGATCTGGGCGCCCAGGCTGGCCGACGACCTGGCCGCGCAGGAGGCCCCGTGACCGGGGAGCTGGACCCGGGCGATCACCTGGCGCTCGTCCAGCTGACCGCGGCGTACGCGGCCGCCGTGGACACCCGCGACTGGGACGTCCTGGCCGGACTGTTCACCGCCGATGCCGTGCTCAGCTCGCCGGGCCCTCCGCATTCGCTCGGGACGAGGTCGGCCGCCTCCGGACGCAACGAGATCGTCGCCGCCGTCCGCCAGATCGAGGCGTTCGCACGCACGTTTCACCACCTCACGGGCAGCGTGTGGACCCCGAGCGAGCCGTCCACCGCGACGGGGCGAACGACGTGCGTGGCGCACCACGTCGAGGGTGAGGCCGAATCGCGATCGTGGGCCTGGCACGTGATCTACGAGGACCGGTGTGTCCGCGGCGAATCCGGGTGGCTCTTCGACCGACGCGAGCTGACCATCGCGATGATCGAGGCACGCCCGATGGCACGGGTGCTCGGGTTCGCGGCTCCTGCTGGTCCCTGACCAGTACCGTCAGCGCCATGGAGTTCGACGTCATCGCCCCGGTCGGCAGCGCCATGACCGCCGACCCCGAGTGGATGCTCGGACTCGCGCAACACGTCGAGTCCTGCGGGTTCGGTGCGCTGGTCGTGGTCGAGCACGCGGTGATGATGGCCGAGTACGCCTCGCAGTACCCCTACGACCCGTCCGGACGGGTGGAGCTCGCGGCCGACTGCCCGGTGCCGGATCCCCTGGAGCTGCTGGCCTTCGTCGCCGCCGCGACCACGACCCTCGGGTTGGCCACCGGAGTCCTGGTGCTGCCGAACCACCATCCCGTCGTGCTGGCCAAGCGGATCGCGACCCTGGACGCGCTGTCCGGGGGCCGGTTCAGGTTGTGCGTCGGGATGGGGTGGATGCGTGAGGAGGTCGAGGCTTGCGGGACCGACTTCGACTCGCGCGGCCGTCGCGCGAACGAGCAGATCGAGGTCATGCGAGCGCTGTGGAGCGGCGAGCCGACCGCCTACGACGGCGAGTTCTTCTCGTTCGAGCACGCCCTCTGCCGCCCGGCTCCCGGCTCCCGGTCAATCCCCATCCACATCGGCGGCCACACCCGGGCCGCAGCACGCCGGGCCGGTCGGCTCGGGGACGGCCTCCAGCCCCTGGGTGTCGTGGGCGCCGACCTCGAGGCCCTGCGGTCCGAGATGGTCCGCAGCGCCGTTGACGCCGGGCGCGACCCCGACGCGCTGGACCTGACGCTGGGGCACCTGGTGACCCGCGTCGATCGGGACAAGGCAGAGCGGCTCGCGACGCTGGGGGCAACCCGGATCGTGCTGGCCATGTCCGACACGCAGGACCTCGACCAGGCCCGCGACGAGCTCTCGCAGTGCGCCGAACGGCTCGGGCTCGGGGTGGGCGCGGTCAACTAGACGAGCTGGTCCAGCAGACCGGTGTCGACGTCGTACATGAACCCGCCGACGCGGATCGTGTCGGGAATCAGCGGGTGTGCGAGCACCTTGGCGACGTCGTGCTTGAGCGTGGCGACCTGATCGGTGATGACGTGGAACTCGTGCCAGGAGGCATCCATCCCGGCGGATTCCCCGATCTTCTCCTGCAGCTCGGCCTCGGTGTTCGAGGCCATCGCGCAGCGGGTGTGCGGGACGATCAGGATCCGCTTGACCTCGAGCAGGTGCACACCGAGCACAAGTGCTTCGAGTGCCTGCTCGGTGACCCGGCCTCCGGGATTGCGGAAGATCTTCGCGTCGCCAGCGTGCAGGCCGAGCATGCCCAGCGGGTCGATGCGAGAGTCCATGCAGGTGACCAGCGCTACTCCGGCGTGGGCGACGCCATCGAAGCCCGAGAGGGCGAAGTGCGCCGCGAAATCGCGGTTGGCGGCCAGGAGGTCGTCGAAGTCTGCGCTCACGCGGGGACTATCCCACAACTGTCCTGGCGACGTACCGCCGGATCGGCTTGGAATCCTTGCCGCACGACTCCGGTCGTTCGCCCTCGTCGTGCGCGGTGACCGCGACCCACCAACGGCGACCGTCACGGTGTCGGACCGTCCACGCGTCGACGTCCGGTACGACGACCAGGTCGTCGATCCCGGTGATGCCGACCGTCCGGCGTACGTGGTCCTCGGCCACCTGGGCGCCTGCCGACCACGTCGACCGGCCGCGGTAGCCGTCCAGGACGAGCTCGTCGCGCCGTGCAGCGTCGAGCAGTACCGTGCCGTCGAGCACACGGCCGTGCAGGGCGCCCGAGGGCAGCAGCACCGTGGTCGCGGCCAGCCGGTGCCCGGACGCGTGGGTGACCTCCCAGACGTGGTCGTTGTGAGCCGCGGAGGCGGCCAGTGCGACCGGCCGACCCAGGCGCGCGCAGCAGGTGTCCCGGGTTCCGTTGGTGCACACCAGCAGCAGCGGGTCGCTCGAGCGGGTCAGGCCGGGCAGCGCCGCGGCGTCGACATCCCCGCGGGCGACTGCGGCCCAGTCCAGCTCGAGCAGCGCGTCGGGACTCGCAACCCGACCGGAGAGCAACCACGGGTTGTCCGGGTGCGTGTGCGCGATCAGGACGTGCCGCTCGACAGCCGTGCCCGGATCGGCATGACGACCCGGACGCCGGATCAGCGCAGGGCGGACGCCGTGCTGGTCGGCCGCTGTCTCGATCGCCTGCCCGAGCCTCGTGTCGAGGTGGGAGTCGGTCCACGCCTTCGCGCCCCACGGACCGTTCTGCTCCAGGCACACCCAGGCGACCGCGTTCGGCGCAGTGCCGATCAGCGCCTCGCCGGCCTCGAGGCTGGTCGTGCTGCAGGCGGGCTCGATCATGCGGTGATTCCGATCAGGGGGGAGGTGCCGCGGGTCGCCGCACCCCGGAAGAGTACGAGGGCGAGCAACCCGGCCAGCAGTGCGCACCCTGACGCACCGATGAAGATCGCGTGAAGTTGCTCGACCCCGGCCCCCTGGAGGAGGTTGGTGTACTTGTCGCAGCGGGACGGACCGCCGCAGACCGCCGACGGCGACGGGAAATCGGCGGACACGGCGTAGTAGCGGCGCAACCCGATCGTGGTCAGGGCCGAGATGCCCACGAGCATCCCGACCATCCGGCTGACCACCAGCAGCGCGCTCGTGACGCCGTGGACCGCAGCGTCGGTCGTCGCGAGCAGGGCAGCGTTGACCGGGGCCAGCGCGAACCCGAACCCCAGGCCGGTGACGACGAGTACGACGCTCGAGGACAAGTGGTGCAGCGCGTTGACGTCCCACGCGCTCATCCGCCAGAAGCCGACTGCGCACAGCGCCATCCCGAACGCCGCGATCGGGCCGACCGGCACGGTCCGGATCAGGGCACCACCGACCAGGGCGCCGATCGGGAGCGCGACCAGCAGCTCGACCAGGACCAGGGCGGCCTTGATCTGCGAGTCGCCGTACACGCTGACCCGGGCGAAGACGGGGATGTCGACCAGGGCCGCGATCAGCGCCGCGCCGACGAAGAAGCTGACCAGCAGGGCGCCCTGGGCCGGGCGGCGCGCGAACGAGCCGCGGGGGATCAGCGCGACCGCTGCCCGCCGCTGGCGCACCGCGAACGCGAGCGCAGCGAGGACCGCCACAGCGAGGTAGTACGGGCCGGCCGGGGAGAAGACCTGGACCTGGGGGTCGGCCGTGGCGAAGGCGAGGATCACACCGCCGAGCAGGACGGCGAGCAGCAGCGCCCCGAGCAGGTCCGCCTGGCGCGCCGTCGCCCACCAGTCCCGTACGGCGAAGAACGGCCTCGGTGCGCACAGCAACCAGCCCGCGAGGAGCAGGCCGAGCCCGATCGTGACGAGCCCGATCTGCGACCACCACGGTGACGTCGCGTCGCCGAAGGGCACGAACGGGCCGCCCCAGCGCACCGAGGTGACCAGGCTCGCGGGCTGTCGCATCACCAGGAGCAACGCGGCGATCCAGAGACCGGCCAGCGTCAGGCCGATGAGGTCGAGACGTCTCGGCGGCCGGGCGGCCTCGGGCTCCGCAGTGCGCCCGAGCGCGGAGATCCCGGCGGCAAGGACGAGTCCCACCGCGAGGTTGATCCAGAAGATGTCGCGCCAGGTGCCGACGACGAGCACCACGGCGCCGTACAGGGGCCCGATGACGCTTCCCAGCTCCTGGACCGCTCCGACGACACCGAGCGGGACTCCACGTCGTTCGGCCGGGTAGATGTCGGCCACCAGCGCCAGGGTCACCGGCACCAGCCCGCCGCCCCCGACGCCCTGGAGGAACCGGCCGGTGACCAGGCTCGGCAGGTCGTAGGCGGCAGCGGTCACGAGCGAGCCGAAACCGAAGACGACCAGGGAGGCCACGAGCACCGGCAGGCGGCCGCGCAGGTCGGCGATCCGGCCGATCAGCGGCAGCATCGCGACATAGCCCAGCAGGAACCCGCTGATGATCGGGGCAGCGCGCTGGAGCTGCTCCACGCTGAGGCCGACCGAGCTCATCATGTCAGGCAGCGAGAGCACCACGACGTAGGTGTCGGCAGCCGCGAAGGCCACGGCCACCGCAGCGAGCCCGAGCAGCAGGCGCGGGCCGCTGACTCGAGTGGCCTGGGAGCTCACGGTGCGGTGATCTTGACGTTCTTGCCGTAGTCGTTGAACGCGAGGTCGTAGGTGACGTCACCGGCGGCAGCGAAGAAGGCGCCGGTGACCTGCAGCGTGGTGAGCACGCCGCCCGGATCGATCCCGACGACCGTCGTGTAGGTCCCGGACGCGCTGGCGCTGGGGATGATCGGCTTGACCAGGGCACCGGACAGCGTGCCGGTGTAGGTGGTCACCACGATGTTGCCGTCACGCTTCTGGCCGCTCTGCTTCGCGCCCTTCAGGTCGAGCAGCAGGCCCGAGATGCCCTTGGCCGGGTCGGCGAACGCGGCCGGGTCCGGGGCGCCGTAGGCGCCCGGATCGATCGTGGCGAAGGCCGGAGTGAGCGGCAGCTTCGCGTGCACCTTGCCGTCGACCGAGACCACCGGCACATCGGCGCTGAAACCGCTGATCTGGACCTTGACCGTGCCCTGGAATGCCGGCTGGTGCGTGAGGGTCCCGTCGGCTCCCAGCACGGCATCGCCACTGGTCGGACGCGACTGGGTGGACATGGTCAGGTGCACGCTCGAGGTCGCGTCGAAGGCGTTCTTCGCCTTCGTCAGCACCGCGGTGATGTCGGCGGGCTTCGACGCGCCCGCGGTTCCCGAACTGCCACCGCACCCGGCGAGCAGTGCGGCGAGTGCGACGGTGGCCACGGCCACGACGGTCGACCTGCGGGCGGAGGTGAGCCGGATCATGGCGCTCAGCCTGCCACGGGTCCGGCGCACGCAGTGACAGGCTGGCTGCCGGGGGTCCCGGAGCCGTCGCGCCGGCCGTCGGCGGCTGGGAGGTCGACGGGGGCTCCGCTCGCCGCCGCGGCCATCGCCGGTGCCCGACCGGCCCAGGCGAACACCAGCGTGTCCTCGCCCTTGAGGAAACGGTGGCAGCGCACGCCGCCGGTGGCCCGGCCCTTCGCCGGGTATTCGGTGAACGGAGTGACCTTGACCGAGCCGGACTCGGTGCCGGGCAACGCACTGCCGGACCCGGAGATCGTCACGACGACCGCCTCGGCCGCATCGACGGCGCCGAACCAGGTCGCCTTCGCCGTGCTCGCCAGCTTGATGCCCGCGATGCCGCCGCCCGATCGACCCTGCGGACGTACCGTAGAGGCGCCGAAGTGCAGCAGCTGGGCGTCGTCGGTGATGAAGCACAACGTTTCCTCGCCGGTGGCGAGCTGCACCGCACCGACGACCGAGTCGCCGTCCTTGAGGGCGATCACGTCCCAGTCGTCGCGGGCGGACAGGTACTCCGGGTTGACTCGTTTCACCACACCCTCGGCGGTGCCGAGCGCAAGGCCGGGGGAGTCCGCGTCGAAGTTCATCACGGCGAGCGCGCGCTCGTCGGCCTCCAGGTTCAGGAACTCCCCGACCGGTGCACCGCCCGACAGGTTCGGATGGCTTGCGGTGCTCGGCAGCGCGGGCAGGTCGAGGACACCGAGCTTGAGCACCCGTCCGCCGGTGGTCAGGACGCCGACCTCGCCGCGCGCGGTGCTGACCACGGTGGAGACGATCACGTCGTGACGCGCCCGGGCGCCCCCGGCACCGGCTGCTTCCAGGTCGGTGCTGCGAGCGAGCAGACCGCTGGAGGAGAGGTAGACGTGGCACGGGTCGTCGGCGACCTCGAGCTGGGTGGCGGCCGACGTCGTCGCGACCCCGGAGGCCTCGAGAAGCACGGTACGGCGCGGCGTTCCGTAGGTCTTCGACACCTCGGCGAGCTCGTCGGAGACCACCTTCCGCAACTTGCCCTCGTCGCCGAGTATCTCGTCGAGGGCGGCGATCGTGGTGACGAGCTCGTCGCGCTCCTTGTCGAGCTCGAGCTTCGAGAACCGGGTCAGTCGGCGCAGCGGCATGTCCAGGATGTAGTTCGCCTGGATCTCGCTGAGGTCGAAGACCGTCATCAGCCGTTCGCGCGCCGCCTCGGCGTTGTCGCTGGTCCGGATCAGCTGGATGACCTCGTCGATGTCCAGGATCGCGAGCAGCAGGCCGTCGACCAGGTGGAGCCGGTCGGCTGCCCTGCCGCGCCGGTACGTCGAGCGCCGGCGTACGACGTCGAAGCGGTGTCCCAGGAAGACCTCGAGCATCTCCTTCAGGCCGAGGGTCCGGGGCTGCCCGTCGACCAGGGCGACGGCGTTGATGCCGAACGAGTCCTCCAGGGGGGTGCTCTTGAAGAGCTGTTCGAGGAGCGCCTCGGGGACGAAGCCGTTCTTGACCTCGATGACCAGCCGCAGGCCCTTCTCGCGGTCAGTCAGGTCCTTGATGTCGGCGATGCCCTGCAGCTTCTTGGCCTGGACGAGCTTCTTGATCGCCTCGATGACCCGCTCGGTGCCCACGCCGTACGGGAGCTCGGTCACGACGATGCCCTTGCGGCGGGCGGTGACCGTCTCGATCCGGGTGGTGGCCCGCATCTTGAACGATCCGCGGCCGGTCTCGTAGGCGTCACGGATCCCGTCCAGGCCGATGATCTTGCCGCCGGTCGGGAGGTCGGGACCGGGGATGAAGCGCATCAGCGCGTCGACGTCGGCACTCGGGTGGGTGATCAGGTGCCGCAGCGCCTGGACGACCTCGATCAGGTTGTGCGGGGCCATGTTCGTGGCCATGCCGACGGCGATCCCGGTGGCGCCGTTGACCACCAGGTGCGGGATGGCTGCCGGCAGGACCGCCGGCTCGACCTCGCGCCCGTCGTAGTTGGGACGGAAGTCGACAGTGTCCTCGTCGATGGTCGCGGTCATCGCGACCGCAGCGGGAGCCATCCGGCACTCGGTGTACCGCATCGCGGCCGGCGGGTCGTCCGGGGACCCGAAGTTGCCGTGGCCGTCGACGGTCGGTACCCGCAGCGACCACGCCTGCGCCTGCCGGACCAGGGCGTCGTAGATGGCCGTGTCGCCGTGCGGGTGGAACCGGCCCATCGTCTCGCCGACGACGCGGGAGGACTTCACGTGACCGCGGTCGGGGCGCAGGCCCATGTCGTGCATCGCGTAGAGGATCCGTCGCTGGACCGGCTTGAGGCCGTCGCGGGCATCGGGAAGTGCCCGGGAGTAGATCACCGAGTACGCGTACTCCAGGAAGCTGGCCCGCATCTCGTCGCCGACGTCGATGTCGACGATGTGTTCCTCGAAGTCCTCGGGCGGTGCTGCGCTACGTCGTGCCATGGGCGCATTCTCCCAACAGACAGGCGGATTCGCGCGCCGGGGCGCGCCGCCCCGTGGATGCGGTTCAGGGGCCGGGCTGAGGTCCCGGGTCAGGTCCCGGGTCAGGTCCACGACACCGGGTTGTCATCTTCGCCCGCTACATTTCGGGGGTGACCGCCGCCGATCCGCACCCTGGCTCGACCGGGACCGGCGCGCCCGATCATCCGGCCCACTGGGAGGCCGACGTCGTCCTGCGTGACGGCCGGACGGCGCACATGCGGCCGATCAGCCCGGACGACGGTGAGGCCCTGGTCGCCTTCTACGCCGACGTCTCGGACCAGTCCAAGTACTTCCGCTTCTTCGCGCCGATGCCCGAGCTCTCCGAGCGTGACGTCAAGCGGTTCACCCACGTCGACCACCGCAGTCGCGTTGCCTTCGTGCTCACGGTGGCCCACAAGATCCTGGCGGTCGCCAGCTACGAGCTGCTCTCGACCGGTGAGGCCGAGGTCGCGTTCCTGGTCCAGGACGCCCACCAGGGTCGCGGGATCGGCCAGCTCCTGCTCGAGCACCTGGCCCAGGCAGCCCGCGAGCGCGGCCTGCACCGGTTCGTCGCGGAGGTGCTGCCCGACAACCAGCGGATGCTCCAGGTCTTCTACGAACAGGGGTACCAGGTCACCGGCGGCTGGGACGAGGGCGTGATGCACCTCGAGTTCGACATCGACCCGACCGACACCGCGATCGGCGTGATGTCGGCGCGCGAGCACCGCGCCGAGGCGGCCTCGATCGAGTCGTTCCTCAGCGCCAAGAGCATCGCCGTGATCGGCGCCTCGCGACGGTCGGACACCATCGGGGCGGCGTTGGTGCGCAACCTCGTGCTCGGCGACTACTCCGGCCGGGTGTACGTCGTGAACCCGTCGGCCGACGCGGTCGCGGGCATGCCGGCGTACGCACGCGTCGGCGACATCCCCGGAGACGTCGATGTCGCGATCGTCGCGGTGCCGGCCGAAGCCGTGCAGGACGTCGTCCTGGACTGCGCCGCCAAGGGCGTGCACGGCCTGATCGTCATCTCCTCCGGCTTCGCCGAGACCGGTGAGGAGGGTCGCCAGCGCCAGCGCCGCCTGGTCGGGCTCGCCCGGTCGTACGGACTTCGGCTGATCGGTCCGAACGCGCTCGGGGTGATCAACACCGCCGTCGACGTCTCGTTGAACGCCTCGCTCTCGCCGGTCATGCCGCCGCGCGGCCGGGCCGGGTTCTTCTGCCAGTCCGGGGCGCTCGGTTCGGCGATCCTCGAGAAGGTCCGCGGACGTGGCCTGGGTCTGTCGACCTTCGTCAGCGCCGGCAACCGCGCGGACGTCTCGGGCAACGACCTGCTCCAGTACTGGGAGGAGGACGACGCCACCGAGGTCGTGCTGCTCTACCTGGAGTCGATCGGCAACCCGCGCAAGTTCTCGCGCATCGCCCGTCGGGTCTCGCGCAACAAGCCGGTGATCGCGGTGCGCTCGGGCCGCACCACCCAGGGTGTCCCGATGGGCCACGTCGTGCGCTCGATCGAGGCGCCCCAGGCTGCGGTCGATGCGATGTTCCGCCAGGCCGGCGTGATCCAGGTCGACACCCTCGACGAGATGTTCGACGTGGCCCAGCTGCTCGCGCACCAGCCGTTGCCCCTGGGCTCCCGGGTCGCGGTGATCGGCAACTCCGACGCGCTGGGACTGCTGGCCGCCGACGCCGCTGCCGCCAGCGGCCTGGAGGTCACCCGGTCGATCGCGCTGGGCAACGACGCCGGTGCCGAGGACTTCGAGACCGCGCTGGACACGGTGATCGACGACCCCGACGTCGACGGTGTGGTGGCGATCTACATCCCGCCGTTGAACGCCGGTGGGGCCGAGGTCGCCAACTCGCTCGCGGCCGTCGCCGAGCAGGCCGACAAGCCGATCGTCTCGACGTTCCTCGGACGCGAGGGCGTCCCCGAGCTGCTGCGGGTGCCGGACCTCGCCGGCAACACCGCCGGTCGCGGATCGGTGCCGTCGTACCCGGCCGTCGAGCAGGCAGTCCGTGCCCTCGCCCGGGTCGTCGAGTACGCCGCCTGGCTGGCGCGCCAGTCGGACGAGGACGAGCTGGTCGACGGCGTCGACCACGACGCGGCGACCAGGATGCTGGTCAACCTGCTGATCGAATCGCCCGAGGGCCGCGACCTCGACTTCGACGAGTGCAAGGAGCTGCTCGGCTACTACGGCATCGAACTGTGGGACCGCATCGAGGTCGCCAGCGCCGAGGACGCAGTCGCGGCCGGTGAGTCCCTCGGGTGGGACGTCGTCCTCAAGGCGACCGCCGAGCCGCTGCGCCAGCGGCCGGACCTGGGACATGTGTGGCGCAACATCGCCGACGCCGACGAGATGCGGCACGCGTTCAAATCGCTCACCGCGATCATCACCTCGGTGGAGGATGCCGGCTACGTCGTGATGCGCACGGCGCCTCCTGGCGTACCGGTCCGACTGGACGGCCTGGAGGACCCGCTGTTCGGCCCGGCGGTCTCCTTCTCGATCTCCGGGGCGATCACCGAGCTGGTGGGCGACAAGGCGTACCGGATCCCGCCGATCACCCGCCAGGACGCTGCCGAGGCGGTGCGCTCGATCAAGGCGGCGCCGTTGCTGTTCGGCCACCGGGGGAGCGACCCCGTCGACGTCGCGGCGGTCGAGGACCTGTTCCGTCGGGTCGCGGTCCTCAAGAACGATCTGCAGCAGGTCGCGGCGCTCGACCTGAGCCTCGTCCACGCGACCGCGGACGGCGTGGCGGTGCTCGACGCGGTGATCCGGATCCTGCCGGTGGTCGACCCGCGCTCGGGCTGGTTCACCCGCAGGCTCAATGTGCACCCGGGCGACACCATCCCGAACTGAGCGCATCCGGGCGTGACAGGATGCCATTCATGTCCGTTACCTCCGAGGACCAGACCGCCGACCTCGATACTGCGATCGAGAACAGCGGCTACTACCCGGCCGTCGTGCGATCCGGTGTCAATGCCGCCGTCGCGGGCGAGCGGGTCGCCTCGTTCCTGGTGCACCACGAGCCGACGATCGACCGGGACGAGGTGCGCCGGCACATCACCGTCGTCGTCCTCACCCCGACCCGGCTGATCCTGTGCCACACCGACGAGCACGCACCGGACGACCTTCTCCCCGAGCCGTACACGTCCACCTCGACCGAGGCCGTCAAGCTCTCGCAGGTGAAGTCGGTGGTCGTCAACCGGATGGTGGCCAACCCGGCCTCGGTGACGGGTGCCGACCTGCCCGCTCCGGCCGAAGCGGTCCTGACGATCGGGTGGGGAGGCATCAACCGGATCGACCTCGAACCGGCCACCTGCTCGGACCCGCAGTGCGAAGCCGACCACGGGTACACCGGGGTCGTCGCCTCCGACGACTTCTCGATCCGGGTCAGCTCGGCAGCCGACGGCCAGGAATCGGTCGACCGGCTGCTCGCGTTCGCCGACAGTCTTTCGGCAAGCACCCAGGAGTGAGTCGACCCGACGTGAGCCTCGTCAGCACGACCTTCGTCGAGCCCTCGTACGGCGGCCGGACGCTGGGCGACGTGCTGCCGGCGATCGCGACGGCACTCGGGATCGACGTCGGGTTCCACGAGACCGAGCTCGTGCTGCCGCCGGCCCACCAGTACGTCGTCTTCCTGGTCGACGGACTGGGCCACCAGCTCGTCGCCTCGCACGCCGAGCACGCGCCGTACCTGCACGCGCTGCTGACCGAGCCCGGCGTCGCCGGCGTACCGTCCACGACCGCGACCAGCCTGACCTCGCTGGGCACCGCGCTGACACCGGGGGAGCACGGTCTGGTCGGCTTCACCTCGCGGATCCCGGGCACCGACCGCTTGCTGAACGCGCTGAACTGGGACAAGCAGGTCGATCCGGCACAGTGGCAGCCGAACCCGAGTGCGTTCGCGCGGCTGAGCTCGGCCGGGGTGCACGCCTCGATGGTCAGCAAGCGCGAGTTCGCCGACTCCGGGCTGACGCTGTGCGGCTACCGCGGGGCCGAGTTCATCGGCGCCGACAAGGTCGGCGAGCGCATCGCTGCGGTGGTCACCGCGTCCTCCGAGACGCCGTCGGTCACCTACGTCTACGACGGCGACCTCGACTGGACCGGCCACCGCTACGGCGTCGACTCGGCGCAGTGGCGGGCCCAGCTCTCCGCGATCGACGCCAGCGTCGAGCAGCTGCGCGAGGCCCTGGACCCGGGAGTCCGGCTGGTGGTCGTCGCCGATCACGGCATGGTCGACAGTCCGCCCGAGGCCCGGATCGACATCGATGCGCACCCGGAGCTGCGGGCCGGCGTCCACCTGCTCGCGGGCGAGGCCCGCTTCCGGCACCTGTACTGCTCGGGCCGTGCGCTGGACGACGTACTCGCCAACTGGCGCGGCTTCCTCGGCGATCGCGCCGAGGTCCTGGCCCGCGACGAGGCGATCGAGCGCGGCTGGTTCGGCACGGTGCTTCCCCTGGTCCGTCCGAGACTCGGCGACGTGGTCGTCGCGGCACGCGAGAACCTCGGTCTGATGAGCTCGGTCGATTTCCCCTACGAGCAGATGCTGGTCGGCTTGCACGGCTCCCTGACCGCGGTCGAGATGCAGATCCCGATCCTGATCGCCTGATCGAGGACGCGGCAGCGGACTCGATCGTCGGTGGTTGAGCGTGTCGAAACCTGGTGCGGCGCGCAGGGACCCAGCGTCACTGAAACGGCAGCGGCTCCGACACCATCGAGATGGCCTGGGAGCGGGCGGACGTCATCCGGCGACGATGGTGCTGGCGGCACAGGACCTCGTAGGCGACCTCGGCAGGCTCGGCCTCGCGGTCATCGACGTCACCGACGACGATCACCTCGCCCTCGGTGACCATCTCGCCGTTCTCGGTCCTGGCGTTGTGGGTGGCGCGCTTGCCGCACCAGCACAGTGCCTCGACCTGGAGGACGTGGGTGCGGTCGGCCAGCTCGACAAGGCGCTGGGATCCTTCGAACAGCTCGGTACGGAAGTCCGAGAGGATGCCGAAGGCGAAGACGTCGATCTGGAGCTCGTCGACGATCCGCGCGAGCTGGTCGACCTGGCGAGCGGCGTAGAACTGGGCCTCGTCGCAGACCAGGTAGTCGATCCGGGCGCCGTGCGTCAGCGAGTCGACGGTGAAGCGCCAGAAGTCGAAGTCGGCAGTGACTTCGAGGGCATCGTGCTCCAGACCCAGGCGGGAGGACAGGATCGCCTCGCCGGCACGGTCGTGGGTCGTGAAGATCCGGCCGACGCGCCCGCGCGCCGCATGGTTGTGGTTCGTCTGCAGCGCGAGCGTGCTCTTACCGGAATCCATCGTGCCGGTGAAGAATTGGAGTTCAGCCATCGGGGAGGATCATGCCATGAGCCCGCTGATCACAGCCGCTGAACTCGACCAGCTCCTCGGCGCCGTCACCGTCCTCGACGTCCGCTACCGGATGGGCGGTCCCGGCGGTCCTGGTGAGTACCAGGCCGGTCACATTCCCGGCGCGGTGTACGTCGATCTGGACACCGACCTGGCGGCACCGCCGTCCGACCGGGGCCGGCACCCGCTTCCTGACGGCGCGGTCTTCGAGGCTGTCATGCGCCGTGTCGGGGTCGGCCGCGACCGGCCGGTGGTGGTGTACGACGACTGGGAGGGCCGGGCTGCGGCGCGCTGCTGGTGGCTGCTCCGCCATCACGGGCACCCCGACGTACGGGTCCTCGACGGAGGGTGGAGTACCTGGCAGGCTGCCGGCGGCGCTGTGGAGGACGGAGTCCGGCTGCAGCGGCCCGGCACGTTCACGAGCAGCCCCGGCTCGCTGGCCGTCATCGAGGTGGACGAGGTCCTCGACTTCGCGCGCCGTGCCGTGCTGGTCGATGCCCGCAACCCCGACCGCTACCGCGGCGAGGTCGAACCTGTCGATCCGGTGGCGGGTCACATCCCGGGTGCGGTCAACGTGCCGACCGGTGTCAACCTGCACGCGGACGGCACCTTCCGAGCTCCCACCGAGATCGCGGCCCTGTACGCCGTCGAGGGCGCCACCGCCGATGCGGTGGTCGGCGTCTACTGCGGGTCCGGCGTCACCGCCGCACACGACATCCTTGCGCTCGCGCACGCCGGGATCGACGCCGCGCTCTACCCGGGCTCGTGGAGCGAATGGGTCGCGGATCCGACCCGTCCCGTAGCGCGATAGTCCGGCACGTTCTGGCCCTTCTGGACACGAATCCAGGGCCAGAACGTGCCGGAGTATCGACTACCAGTGGACGCCGGGAAGGACGCGGGCCATCATCTGCTGCTCGCTCGTCGGGGCGGGAGCGGCTTCTCCCCGGGCTGCTGCCGAGTCCGGGAAGATCTTGTAGGCCAGGTTCAGGATCCGGAACGCGACCTTGGGCGCCAGGGTGTGCGCGAGTGCTCCCAGGTTGCCGGTCAGGGTGTTGATCTCGTGGGGCTGCTCGACCAGCGCGGAGATCACCATGGCGGCGGCCTGACCGGGGCTGATGGTCGGGAACCGGTCGTACATCTTGGTCGGCGCGATCATCGGGGTGCGTACCAGCGGCATGTGGATGCTGGTGAACGAGACGCCGTCACCGACGAGTTCGCTGGAGACCACGTTGCTCCACGCGTCGAGGGCTGCCTTCGAGGCGACGTACGCGCTGAACCGGGGCGGATTGGTCAGGACGCCGATCGAGGAGATGTTCACGATGTGGCCGGACTTCTGCTCGCGCATCTTCGGCAGGATGCCCATGATCAGGCGGATCGCGCCGAAGTAGTTGAGCTGCATGGTCCGTTCGAAGTCGTGGAACCGGTCCTCCGACAGCTTCAGCGACCGGCGGATAGAGCGGCCGGCGTTGTTGACCACGAAGTCGATGTGCTCGAAGTCGGCTGACAGCGCACTCGTCAGGGCGTCGATCGCCTGCAGGTCCGACAGGTCGCAGCCGTAGGCGTAGGCCTTGCCGCCCTGGCTCTCGATGAGCGCCTTGGTGGACTCGAGCTTGTCCTTGCCGCGGGCGACCAGGATCGGGATCGCGCCGGCCTTGGCGACCTGGACGGCGGTGACCAGGCCGATGCCGGACGACGCTCCGGTGATGACGACGGTCTTGCCCTTCAGGGCGGAAACGGCGGCACGGTTGGAGCGGATCGACTCGTCGAGCATCTCCTCCCAGTAGGACCACAGCGTGCCGGCGTACGACTCCAGGTCGGGTACGGCGATCCCGGAACCGGCCAGCGCCTTCTGGGTCGCCTTGGAGACGTACACGCTCGGGAACGAAGCGTGCTCGAGCACCTCCGGCGGGATGCCGAAGCGTCCGATCGTCTGGCTGAGAGCCAGGTGCGCCGGAGTTGTGCGCAGGGCGGCGCCCAGCAGTGCGCCGGGGCGGAACTGCCGGGGGAGCAGCGCGGTGGGCAGCCGGTTGGTGACGCTGCGGTCGATCGGTACGGCGAACTGGGGCGCCTTGGCCGCGGCGGCGAAGGTGTTGATCAGCTCGACCGTGTTCTGGGGCTCCGGGTTGACCAGGTGGAAGGCCTGACCGTCGTGGTCGGGCAGGTGGCCGAGGTAGTCCATCGCCTTGGCCACGTAGTCGACCGGGACGACGTTGGTGTCGCCGAGGTCGACGCCGACCAGCGGCAGCCACGACGGCAGGTTGTCTCGCATCGTCTTGAACAGCGGGAAGAAGTAGTAGGGGCCGTCGATCTTGTCCATCGCGCCGGTCTCGGAGTGGCCGACGACCACGGCTGGGCGGTAGACCCGCCACGGCACCGGCGACTCCTCGCGCACGATCTTCTCGGACTCGAACTTCGTCCGGTGGTACGCCGAGGGGAGGCCCTGGCCCTCATCGAACATGGATTCGTCGAACAGCCCGCGGTAGTCACCCGAGGCGGCGACCGAGGAGACCTGGTGGAACACGCCGGCATCGACGGCACCGGCCAGCGAGATCGCGGCCCGCGTCCCGCCGACGTTGAGCTCTTCGTTCATCTCCTCGCTGGCGGTCATGTCGTAGATCGCGGCGAGGTGGAAGAAGTGCGTGATCTTGCCCTTGTTCTCCGCGATCCATGCGTCGTCGACACCCAGACGGTCGGCGCGCAGGTCGCCGATGACCGGGATCAGCCGCGGGCTTCCGCCCCACTGGGCGATCAGGGCGTCCAGCCGGGCCCGTGAGCCGTCCCGGCAGAGCAGGTAGATCTCGCCCTCGCGGTTCTCGAGGAGCTCGTTGACGAGGTAGCGGCCGATGAACCCGGTGGCGCCGGTGACGAAGTAGGACATGGTGCCTCTTCACTGGAGGTAAATGCGGGGCTGGCGGAGTGTTCATTCAACTCGCAACGCGGCGTCGCGTCACGGGGTAGCCCAAATGTTACTGACGAGTAACAGGTGCGTCCAGCACCTGCTGCGAGAGGCCGGTCACGCTTGTCGAACCGCGTTCAGTCGTTCTTGCCGCCGCCGAACATGATCTCGTCCCAGCTGGGCACCGAGGAGCGGCCCTTCTTGCGGGGCACCTCGGGCTCGTCCGGCTCGTCAGGCACGGGAGCCTCGTCGGCGAGCGGGGGCTCCTCGGCCGCCGGTGCTGCCGGCGGCGCATGACTGGTGTCGGCGATCCAGTCCGCGTCGGCGTGGTCGCTGGTGAGGTCGTCGAACGTCGGGTCGGCGGTCCGCGCTGACGGTCCACCGGAGCGCACGGCGGCCGCGGTCTCGCCGAGGTCGGAGGTCTCCTCGACGTACTCGGTCTCGCTGTAGCCGGTGTCGCGGACCAGTTCGATCGCGTCGTCGCCGAGCGGGAGCTCGTCGCCGCTCGGAACTGCCGACAGTCGACGCGGCGGCATCGAGGGCTCCTCGCCGACCGCGTGGGCCTCGCCGGTGAGCAAACGGGCCTCGTCGTTGTCGGCGATCACGTAGCGGCCCGGCTGGTCGTAGGTGAACTCGGCGCGGTGCTCGGTGCCGCGGGCGACGTAGGTAGCGACGATCGCCCAGCGACCGTCGTCGCGCCGCCAGGCGTCCCAGACCACGTCGTCGGCGCGTACCGACACGGCGACCAGGTGCTGCCGCGACGACTCGTCCAGGGTGCGACCGGCCGGGGCGGTGTCGCTGGAGGCGCGGCGGATCGAGGACTTCTGGGCCGTCTGGGCCACGTGGGCGCGCTCGGCAAGGACCGGGGCAGCGAAGGCCATGATCGAGTCGACGGTCGTCTGGGCAGCAGCGGCGACATCCTCCGCGGACTCGCCGGCGCGGATCCGGGCCTGGATGTCGCGCGGGCGGAGGGCGCTTTCCATCTTCATCTCCAACTGACCGAGTCGGGCGTGGTCACCCCGGAGGGCGGCACGGAACCGGTGATCGACCGGTACGGCGAACTCCTCGCCGGTGTCGCTGGTCAGGACAAGATCCTTGCCGTCCTTGCTCAGCCCCACCGGGGTGAGGTGCTGCATCGTTGCCGACTCCTTCGTTCCGCGTGGGCCGAGCCTACCCGCAGGAGGCCGTTCATTAGGCTCACGACATGGTGGACGACTCGCCGCTTCTGCTCACGCTGGAACTCGTCGGGATCTTCGTCTTCGCGATCTCCGGCGGGCTGGTGGCCGTCCGCAAGCGGCTCGACGTCTTCGGGGTGCTCGTCCTCGCCGGCGCCACCGGCCTGGGCGGAGGGTTCCTGCGCGACATGCTCATCGGCGCGACACCCCCCGCTGCCCTGGCCGACTGGCGCTACCTGCTGGTCCCGGTCGCCGCCGGGATGACGACGTTCCTCTTCCATCCGACGATCGGCCGGATGGAGCGGGTGGTGAGCATCTTCGATGCCGCGGGCCTCGGGTTGTTCTGCGTCACCGGTGCGTTGAAGGCCCTCGAGTTCGGCCTCGGTCCGGTGCCGGCAGCCCTGCTCGGGATGCTCACCGGGATCGGCGGCGGCATCGTCCGCGACCTGCTGGCCGGTCGCGTGCCGGTGATCTTCTCCAGCGAGCTGTACGCCACCCCTGCCCTGGCCGGTGCTGCCTGGGCCGTCTTCGCCCACGACCGCGGCTGGGCTCTGGTGATCGTGGCGATCCCGGGCGTGGTCGTCTGCTTCGGCTGGCGGGTGCTGGCGATCATGCGCAACTGGCGCGCCCCGATCGCCCGGGGTCCGTCGAGCGTCTAGGCAACCCGGTGAGGTGGCCTACTCGCCCAGCACCCGACGCAGGTAGGCGTTGCTGAACAGCCGGTCCGGGTCGAGCCGGTCCCGGACTGCCTGGAACTCGGCCCAGCGTGGGTAGGCGGGCTCGAGATCAGCGGCGGTGCGGGTGTTGAGCTTGCCCCAGTGAGGTCGTCCGCCGTGGGCACGCAGGATGTCCTCGACACCGGCGAAGTACGCCGTGTGGTCGGTCTGCGCGTTCATGTGGAAGGCCAGGTACATCGACTCGCGTCCCGACGACGTGGACAGGGCGATGTCGTCGGCCGGCGTGGTGCGGACCTCGATCGGGAAGCTGACGGCGATCCCGGAGGCATCGATCCACCGGCGGACCTCGGCGAGCGCGGACAGGCCGACCTCGCGCGGGACGGCGTACTCCATCTCCCGGAAGACGACCTTGCGGGGCGAGGTGAACACCTTGTGGGGGACATCGGAGTAGGTGCGTTCGGAGAGCAGTCGGCCCGAGAGGTCGTTGATCTTCGGGATCAGCGAGGGGCGCAGATTGCCGATCCGGTTCACCAGCCCGAACGCAGTGTTGGACAGGAAGTCGTCGTCGAGCCATCCCCGGAAGGCGCCGAGCGGTTCGGGGGACTCGAGGACGCGGTTGTTCTCCTTGGCCAGGATCCGGTCGGTGTGCGGGAACCAGTACATCTCGGCGTGGTGGTTCTCGTTCGCCAGCTCGTCGAAGCGCTCGATCGCCTCGTCCCACAGCATCGGGAACTCGTGGGCCTCCAGGGTGAACATCGGCTCGACCTTGAACGTGATCGCCGTCAGCACGCCGAGCGCCCCCAGTCCGAGCCTGGCGACGGCGAAGACGTCCGGGTTCTCGGACGCGTCGGCGTGCAGGACCTCACCGGTGCCGGTGACCAGGTCGAGCCCCGCGATCTGGGCACTGAGGGACGCGACCGCGCCACCGGTGCCATGGGTGCCGGTCGAGGTGGCCCCGGCGATCGTCTGCTCGGCGATGTCGCCCATGTTGTGCAGGGACAGGTCGTGCGACTCGAGGGCGGCGTTCAGGACGTGCAGGGGAGTGCCGGCCCGGGCCGTCACCGTCATCGCATCCTTGTCGACCGCGACCAGCCCGCTGAGTGCGTCCGGCGCGAGCATGATGCCCTCGGGCGCTGCGATGCCGGTGAACGAGTGCCCGGTGCCCGGCATCTTGACGGTCGTCCGGGTCTCGCGTGCCCGCTCGACCGCCGCGACGACATCGGCTGCGCTGGCCGGGTGCAGCACCTCGGTGGGGGAGGTGGTCGTGAGCCCGGACCAGTTGCGCCAATCAGTCATGGCGGCAGGTTAGTCCGCCGGCCGGCAACCCAACGCGGCGACCAGCGCGAGGACCCCGGACCCGACGCACACCCAGTACGCCGTCGATCCGCCGGCCCGGTCGGCGACCAGCCCGGCCAGGTAGGCACCCGGTGCCAGGCCGGCGGAGATCCCGGTCTGGAACACCGCCATCGCTTCGGTCAGCCGGGACCGCGGAGTCGACGCCTCGAGCAACGAGACGATCGCGATCGTGGTCGGTGCCAGCGTCGTGCCGATCACCAGGAGGACCGCGCCGAGGGCGACCAGGTTGTGCACGAACGGAAGCAGGAACATGGCGGCGGCCAGCAGCCCGATCCCGACCTGCAGGCGGCGCAGGACGCCGGCACGCCAACTGATCGCGCCAGCGACGATGCCCGCTGCCATGCTGCCGAGGGAGAAGACCGCGAGCAGCAACCCGGCCGCAGACTTGTGCCCGTTCTCGCCGGCGTGCGCCACCGTGGCCACCTCGAGTGCACCGAAGAGGCTGCCGAGCGCGACCGACGCCAGTGCGATCGGCACGAGTCGCGCCCACGGCATCGCGTCCGCCGGTCGTTCGGACGCCGGCGGATGTGGCCGGGGCGCCGTGTGCGGCTGTGCGGCGAGCACGACGGTCCCGACCGTGCCGAACCCCAGCGCGACCAGCAGACCGGTCTGCGGCGCGTACAGCGTCGAGAGGAACGTGACCAGGGTCGGGCCGGTGACGAAGACGACCTCGTCGGCGACCGCCTCGACGGCGAAGGCGGTGTGCCGTTCGGCATCGTCGCTGACGACGTGCGCCCATCGACCTCGGACCATCGATCCGATCTGCGGCATGGCGGCGCCCGCCAGGGCCGCGAAGAGGTGTGGCCAGGGTGTTGCCCACCCGTCGGTCGCCGCCCGGATCAGCAGACCGGTGGCCAGGGCGAACAGCACCGCGTCGACGTACAGGACCCGGGTCTGGCCGAGCCGGTCGGCCAGACGACCGTGCGGTATCGCGACCAGCGCGTTGCCGATCACGAACGCCGCCGAGACCTGCCCGGCGAGCCCGTAGGAGCCGGTCAGGGTGCTGACCAGGATCACGATCCCCAGCGTCATCATGGACATCGGCATCCGGGCAAGCAGCCCGGTGGCGGAGAATGCGGCCGACCCCGGGTGGGCGAAGACACGGCGGTAGGACTCGAGCATGGCCGGTCGAGCATAGAGTGCGCGGCAGTGCCTTCTACTATTCCCACCATGTCCTCAGGTGCCGCCCCGTACGACGCCCTGCTGCTCGTCTCCTTCGGTGGCCCGGAGCGGGCCGACGACGTGGTGCCGTTCCTCCGCAACGTCACCGCCGGGCGCAACGTCCCCGACCAACGACTCATCGAGGTGGGGGCGCACTACCAGCTCTTCGGTGGCCGCAGTCCGATCAACGACCAGAACCGCGCCCTGCTCGAGGCGATCCGCGAGGATCTCGATGCGGCCGGGCTCGACCTCGCCGTCTACTGGGGCAACCGCAACTGGGACCCTTTCCTGACCGACGCCCTGGAGCAGATGAAGGCCGACGGCATCACCCGGGCCGCCTGCCTGGTGACCTCGGCGTACTCCTCGTACTCGGGCTGCCGCCAGTACCGCGAGAACCTCGCCGACGCGGTGGCTGCCGTGCCGGGCGCCCCACGACTCGACCGGTTGCGGGCGTACTTCAACCATCCCGGCTTCGTCGAGCCCAACGTCGACGCCACCCTGACAGCCCTGGCGAAGCTGCCTGCAGACCTGCGCTCGGTGGCCCACCTGGTCTTCGTCACGCACTCGATCCCCGAGGCGATGAACGCCTCCAGCGGCCCGATCGGGCTCGCCTACTCCCACCAGCACGTCACCGTGATGGACGAGATCGGCGACCGGGTCCGCGAGGAGACCGGCCACCGGTATCCGGCCTCGCTGGTCTACTGCTCACGGTCCGGGCCGCCAGCGGTGCCCTGGCTCGAACCGGATGTGAACGACCACCTCGTGACCTTGCGTGCCTCAGGGGTCAGAGCGGTCGTGCTGGTCCCCATCGGTTTCGTCTCAGACCACATGGAGGTCATCTACGACCTCGACACCGAGGCAGCGGCGACAGCCGAGAAGCTGGGGATGGCGTTCGAGCGGGCGGCGACCGCCGGCGTCGACCCCCGGTTCGTGGCGATGGTCCGGGACCTGCTGCTCGAACGGGCAGCGGTCGAGCGCGGGGAAGATGTCGAACGGGCCGCGGTGGGTCCGGTGCCGCCGGCCTGGGACGTCTGCGCTGCCGGGTGCTGCGCCAATCCTCAGGGGCACCGCCCGGCGCTGTGCGGGTCGGACTGATGCGGGTCGGATTGATGGAGGGCGATCTCGACGAGCTGCTCGCCCTGGCCTGCAGCGTGGGTCGCGAGGCCGGCGACCTGGTGCGTGCGAAGCGCGCGGCCGGCGTGATGATCGCCCAGACGAAGAGCAGCGCGACCGACATCGTCACCGAGGCCGACCAGGCCAGTGAGGTCCTCATCCGGGAGCGGATCCTGGCCGCACGCCCCGACGACGGAATGCTGGGGGAGGAAGGCTCGGACGACGCCGGGACCTCCGGGGTGCGCTGGATCGTCGACCCGATCGACGGCACCGTGAACTACGCCCACAACCTGCCGAACTACGCCGTGTCGATCGGCGTGGAGGTCGACGGCGAGATTGTCGTCGGCTACGTGCTCAACGTCGCGCAGGAGCGCGAGTTCACCGCCGTTCTCGGCAGAGGCGCGACCTGCAACGGCGTACCGGTCTCGGTGGCGCAGGCAGTGCCGATGGACCGCGCCCTGATCGGCACCGGGTTCTCCTACGAGCCGGAGCTGCGGATCAGCCAGGCCCGGAGCTTCACGGCACTGATCGGCCGGATCGCCGACATGCGTCGCTTCGGATCGTGCGCGCTCGACCTGTGCGCGGTCGCGGACGGTTCCCTCGACGGCTACGTCGAGGAGGGGATCGGCGGCGCCTGGGACCACGCCGGTGGCGGCCTGGTCGTCCGGGAGGCCGGGGGGCGCACCGAGGTGCTGACAGGTGCCCACGGTCGCATCCTGGTGATCGCCTCGCCCGCAGCCACCTTCGAGGAGTTCCGGAAGCTCGTGGTCGAGTGCGGTTTCGCGTCGCCCGAGGCCTGAAAACCCCCTGTCGGCGGGCGGGAACAACCAGGGCGCCAGCGTCGTTGAAGGTTTCCGTCGGGCCCCGCCGCAAGATGGACGTGCACTTTCAGGCTGTGTGGTGCACAATCTGCGCGCCGTCTCATTGAGGCGGCCCGAGGGGAAATACCCGACATGGTTCGCGGAATTCCGCGATCTGGCTCGGGCAGGGGACAGAGGACGGGGGCAGGAGAGGGACGATGGCAACCGATTACGACGCACCACGCAAGACCGAGGAAGAGCAGAACGAGGACAGCCTCGAGGAGCTCAAGGCACGGCGGCACGACAAGAACTCCGGCAAGGTCGACGAGGACGAGACAGAGGCAGCCGAATCCTTCGAGCTGCCCGGAGCCGACCTGAGCCACGAAGAACTCGCCGTCGAGGTCATGCCTCGTCAAGACGACGAGTTCACCTGCATGAGCTGTTTCCTGGTGCACCACCGCAGCCAGCTGGCTGACGCCAAGAAGCTGATCTGCCGGGACTGCGCTTAGGCACCAGTCCGCAACGCTCCGGTGGTTGCGACGACCCCGGACGCGCAAAGAAACGGCCGCTGACCCCTCCGGGTCTGCGGCCGTTTGCCATGTCCGTGCCGATCAGGCAGAGGCTCCGGGCGGAAGCTTGCCGGTCGACTTCGCGTAGTAACCCGCCGCACGCCGGGTGGCGAGCATCCGGACCACGGCGATCAGGGTGCCACTGACCACTGCCCAGAGCAGGGCTTCGGTCAGGTCGACGTCGGTGTCGGCCGCGTTGGACGGCGGCTCCTTGCCGGTCGCTGCCTTCCAGGAGGCGTTGAGGCCCTTGCGGGCCACGGTCGCGGCGACCAGTGCCGCCAGCACCGAGAACGCACTCCAGACCTTTGACGTGTCCGGCTCATCGGTCGGGCGGTTGGACTTCGACATGCTCACCTCGGGTTCGGCGGACGGTCTGGGTGGTCGGTGCTGGGCGTTCAGCCTAGCGATCGCCGGCCCGCTGATCGATCCGGTGATCGGTCAGGGCCTTGGCGAGCCGCCGAGGATGCCGGGTCGAGATAAGCCAGTACGGTGTCGGGTCCGACGGATCCTCGATCGGCACCCGTACCGACCGAGACAGGTAGGGACGCATCAGCAGGTAGGCGCGGGCATCGGCGTCGACACCGTGGACCCGCCGGGTGCCTTCGGAGTCCAGGGGCTCCGGCGTGCCGAGGAAGTCCAGGGAGATGGTGGCGTCGCCGGCGTACAGGGTGCCGTCGCGGACCGCCACGTGCGCCGAGCCGACCCAGGCGAAGAGCCCGTAGACCAGGGCGAGCAGGGCCAGGCTTCCGCCCCACGCGAGCCAGCCCGGCAGCGCCACGATGAACGCCAGCCACACCGTGGCGAGGAACATCGTCGCCTGCACCCACCACCGCAGGGGGACGTGCAGGCGCTCGTGGTAGGCGGCTGGCACCGGTCCTCCTTCTCTGTCCTGGTGGTGCGGGTTCGACCGCCCAAGCCTGTCATCCCGAGGTTCGTGGCGCGCGGGTAGGGTCCGGCTCGTGATCCTCGCTTCGCTCGTCAACGAGTTCTCGGTCACTCGGTCTCGAGCAAGCTCGGACCCTCGGTAGCCTCGACTCGTGGTTGCCATCCAGATCCTCCGGCTCGATCCCGGACTGCCGTTGCCGGCCTACGCCCAGCCCGGGGACGCCGGTGCCGACCTGTTCGCCCGCGAGGACGTCGTCCTCGAACCGGGGGAGCGCCGACTGGTGCCGACGGGCATCGCGCTGGCCCTGCCCGAGGGGCACGTCGCCCTGGTCCACCCGCGGTCGGGACTGGCCCACCGCAGCGGACTGTCCATCGTCAATGCACCCGGCACGATCGATGCGGGATACCGTGGAGAGATCCAGGTCTGCCTGGTCAATCTCGACCCGACCACCCCGATCGTCCTGTCCCGCGGAGACCGGATCGCCCAGCTGGTGATCCAGCGGTTCGAGTCCGCGGACTTCGTCGAGGTCGACACCCTTCCTGACTCCGTGCGCGGAGCGGGCGGTTACGGTTCCACAGGAGGCTTTTCATGAGGTTGCGCCGCAAGCAGGCCGACGACGCTCACGACGAGATCGAGGTGCCGGTCGCGGAACCGGCGGCGCCCGCCGGGCCTGTCGACATCGAGGACCTCGATCCAGACGCGGTCTTCATCGACCTCGGCAGCATGCTGGTGCGCCAGCCTCCCACCGAGCTCGACCTGTGCTTGCAGGTCGACGAGGAGTCGGGCGAGGTGATGACCGTCCTGCTGGTGGGCGAGGACGGCGTGCTGGAGATGCGCGCCTTCTCCTCGGCCCGCGGTGGTGACCTGTGGGCCGACGCGCGACGCGAGATCGCGGCCGACACCACCCGTCGCGGCGGGACCTCGCGCGAGCAGGAGGGCCCGTTCGGGACCGAGCTGTACTGCGAGGTGCCGGTAACGGCCCCCGACGGAAGTGGTGCGATCCAGCCCTCGCGGGTGATCGGCTGCACCGGACCACGCTGGTTCGTGCGGGCCACGCTCGCCGGACTTCCTGCCCAGGACACGGACGCGGCGGTCATGTTCGAGGACGCCTTGCGCGGCTTGGCCGTACGTCGCGGCAACGAGGCGATGCCGCCGGGCAGGCCGCTTCCGCTGCACCTTCCCCCCGAAGCCCGCCCTGCCACCGACGAGGATCTAGGCTGAGCTCATGCCAAACACCACGGGACGGCTGCGGTCCGGGATTCGCCAGTGGGCGAGCCAGGCCCATGCCGAAGCCGTCGACCTGCAGCGCGACGTCGTCAAGGCCGGTTGCCTCTGCATCGCCGACGCCCCCGACCGGACTCCGGTCACCGTGCAGGGCACCTTGCGCACGGTCACGCTCCGGCCGCGCGGCGGCGTACCGGCCCTGGAGGCCGAGCTGTACGACGGCACCGGCACGATCACCGTGCTGTGGCTGGGCCGTCGCCGGATCGCCGGCATCTTCCCGGGTCGTGCGATCCGGGTGACCGGCCGGATCGGTGTCCACAACGGCACCCGCGTGCTCTACAACCCGCGTTACGACCTGCGGTACTGAGCGGTGCAGGACGCAGAACGCACGGTCGAGGAAGTCGTCCGTGCCCAGCTGGCCAAGGCCCTCGGCGGTCGACGCGGCATGGTCGAAGCAGCGATCCCGACCCTGACCTTCACGGTCCTCTTCCTGGCCACCCACATCCTGCTCGTCGCCGTCCTGGTCTCGATCGCCTGCTCCGCCATCCTGCTGGTCGCCCGGCTGGTCCAGCGATCCACGCCGCAGTTCGTGCTGAACAGCCTGCTCGGCATCGGCATCGGGGCGCTGTTCGCCTGGCGTGCGGCTCGTGGCGGCGGCAACGCGAACGACCAGGCGCTGGCGTACTTCCTGCCCGGGATCCTCTACAACACCGGGTACTCGATCGTCATGTCAGCCTCGATCGCCGTCCGCTGGCCGCTGCTCGGCTTCCTGGTGGGCAGTGTCACCGGCGACCCGACCGCCTGGCACGAGGACAAGGCCACCGTGCGGCTGTGCAGCCGGCTGACCTGGTTCCTGGTGGTCCCGTGCATCATCCGGGTCCTGGTCCAGGCTCCGATGTACCTCGCCGGCCGGAACGGCTGGTGGAACGCCGACTCCGCCGTCCGCGCGCTCGGGATCAGCAAGATCGTGATGGGCTGGCCGCTTCAGATCGCCGCGCTTGCCGGCATGCTCTGGCTGCTGACCAGGAACAGGACTCCTCAGAGCCCGGTCGTCGCACCTGCCGAGTCGGGGGGCACGCCCTAGGCGTGGTGCGTTCCCGGGTTGAGCATCCGCTCGAGGTCTTCCTCGACGTCGGCACCGCACACGAACAAGAGCTCGTCACCGGCTTCGACCGGCTGCTCGGGGGTGGGTGTGTAGACCTGCCCGTCGCGCAGGATCGTGACCAGCGAGCAGTTCTCCGGGAACGGGATCAGGCCCGAGGGCTTGCCGACGTACGGTGATCCGGCCGGCAGGGTCATCTCGACCAGGTTGGCCTGGCCCTGGCGGAAGGTGAAGAGCCGGACCAGGTCGCCGACCGTGACGGCCTCCTCCACGAGCGCCGACATGATCCGCGGCGTGGACACGTTCACGTCCACGCCCCAGGCCTCGGTGAAGAGCCACTCGTTGTCCGGGTGGTTCACCCGGCCGACGGTGCGCGGTACGCCGAACTCGGTCTTCGCGAGCAGGGCGGTGACGAGGTTGGCCTTGTCGTCGCCGGTCGCCGCGATCACGACGTCGCAGTGCTCCAGCCGGGCCTCCTCCAGGGAGGACAGCTCACAGGAGTCGGCCAGCAACCACTCGGCGTCGGGGACCCGCTCGGGCTTGATCGAGCCGGGCTCCTTGTCGATCAGGAGGACCTGGTGACCGTTGCCGATCAGCTCGCGCGCGATGGAACGGCCGACCGCACCGGCTCCGGCGATGGCTACGCGCATGCTCGGGTCACTCCTCTGTTCGCTGCGGTACTCACTCCGGCACTCACTCTGGTTCCGGGCCCTGCTCGATGGTCGTGTACGCGTGCGTCGCGTTCTCCTCGCGCAGGACGACGTGCAGCAGGTCACCTTCCTGGATCACCGTCTCGCGGGTCGGCAGCATGCCCTCACCCAGGCGGTCGATCCACGCGATCCGGCAGCGCGACTGCTCCTGGAACAGGACCGTGCGCTGGCCGACCCAGGCCTCGGTGGCCGGCACCTGGTCGAGCCGGATCGTGCCCGAGGGGTCCCGGAAGTCGGGTTCGGCACCGGCGGGAAGCAGCCGGCGCAGGACCTGGTCCGCGGTCCACTTGACCGTCGCGACGGTGGTGATGCCCAAGCGCTGGTAGACCTCGGCGCGGCCGGGGTCGTAGATCCGCGCCACGACCTGCTGGATCCCGAAGGTCTCCCGCGCGACCCTGGCCGCGATGATGTTGGAGTTGTCGCCGCTGCTGACCGCTGCGAACGCGTCGGCGCGCTCGATGCCGGCATCGGTGAGAACCTGCTGGTCGAAGCCGTAACCGGTCACCTTGAGTCCGTTGAACGACGGGCCCAGCCGCCGGAACGCATCCGGGTTGCTGTCGATGACGCTGACGGTGTGGGTCCGGTCCTCGAGGGACCGCGCCAGCGTGGAGCCGACGCGGCCGCATCCCATGATCACGACGTGCACGGAGCGAACGCTACTGCACCTCGGAACCGGGCATGCCCTAGCCTTGCTCCTCGTGATCCTCGCTTCGCTCGTCAATGAGCTCTCGGCCACTCGGTCTCGAGCAAGCTCGGACCCTCGGTAGCCTCTGCTCATGGGAGTCGGTGGCATTTCGAAGCGCATCATCCTCGGTCGCAAGCTCCGGAGCTCTCAGCTCGGGGAGACGTTGCTCCCGAAGCGGATCGCCCTCCCCGTCTTCGCCAGTGACGCGCTCTCCTCGGTGGCCTACGCCCCGGACGAGGTCTTCATCATGCTGTCGGTCGCTGGCACAGCGGCCTACGCGTTCAGCTGGAAGATCGGCCTCGTCGTCGCCCTGGTGATGCTTACCGTGGTGGCCTCCTACCGTCAGAACGTGCACGCCTATCCCAGCGGCGGTGGCGACTACGAGGTGGCCACGGTCAACCTGGGCCAGACCGCGGGAGTCACGGTCGCGGCAGCGCTGCTGGTCGACTACGTCCTCACGGTCGCGGTCTCGGTGTCCTCAGGAGTCCAGAACGCCGGGTCGGCGCTCGGCTTCGTTCAGGGCCACGAAACCGAATGGGCGGTGGGGCTGGTGGCCCTGCTGGCAGCGATGAACCTGCGCGGGGTCCGGGAGTCGGGGTCGGCCTTCGCCTTCCCGACGTACGGGTTCATGTGCGGGGTCATCGGGATGGGCATCTACGGCGCCTATCGCGGGGTCACCGGCACCCTGCCCAAGGTGGAGAGCGCGCACCTGCACCTCCAGCCGGCGCCCGGGTACGGCGGTCACATCGGCCAGATCGCGCTGATCTTCCTGCTCGCGCGCGCCTTCTCCTCCGGGTGCGCCGCACTGACTGGTGTCGAGGCCATCTCCAACGGCGTGCCGGCGTTCCGGAAGCCGAAGAGCAAGAACGCCGCAACCACGCTGCTGCTGCTGGGCGGGATCGCCGTCACGATGCTGCTCAGCATCATCATCCTGGCCCGTGAGATGGGCCTGAAGTACGTCGACCCCAACGACCTCTCGCGGCTGCGCGAGGCGAACGGCGCCCCGCTGCCGAAGGGCTACGACCAGCCCACGGTGATCGCCCAGATATCTCGCGCCGTCTTCAGCAACTTCACGCCCGGCTTCTACTTCATCGTGGCGACCACCGGCATCATCCTGGTGCTGGCAGCGAACACGGCGTTCAACGGGTTCCCGGTCCTCGGCTCGATCCTGGCGCGTGACGGGTTCGCCCCCCGCCAGCTCGGTTCGCGCGGCGACCGGCTGGCGTACAGCAACGGAATCCTCTTCCTCGCTGCCCTGGCGATGGTGCTGATCATCGCCTTCCGGGCGCAACCGACGAAGTTGATCCAGCTCTACATCGTCGGCGTCTTCGTGTCCTTCAACCTCAGTCAGCTCGGCATGATCCGACACTGGACCCGGTTGCTCAAGACCGAGCGGAACCCCGGTGAGCGGCGCCGGATGTACCGCTCGCGCGCGATCAACACCTTCGGCCTGGCGATGACCGCGGTCGTGTTCGTGATCGTGCTGCTGACCAAGTTCCTCGCCGGTGCCTGGATCGCGATCCTCGCGATGGTGATCTTCTTCGCCATCATGAAGGGCATCCGCGGTCACTACGACCGCGTCGAGGAAGAGCTGGTCGTGGGCGACGAGGACCCGATCATGCCGACGCGCGTCCACGCCGTCGTCCTCGTCTCCAAGCTGCACAAGCCGACGATGCGCGCGATCGCGTTCGCCAAGGCGACCCGGCCGAACCTGCTCGAGGCCGTGTACGTCGGCTTCGACCAGGAGACGACCGACAAGCTGATGGAGGAGTGGGACCAGCGGCGCATCGACGTACCGCTCAAGGTCCTCTACTCGCCGTACCGCGAGATCATCCGGCCGATCGTGCAGTACGCGATCGAGATCCGCGAGGCGAACCCGCGAGGCGTGGTCGCCGTCTACATCCCCGAGTACGTGGTCGGCCGGTGGTGGGAGCAGCTGCTCCACAACCAGACCGCCCTGCGGCTCAAGGGCCGGCTGCTGTTCACCCCGGGCGTCATGGTGACCTCGGTTCCCTACCAGCTGCGCGGGTCCGAGATCGGCAAGGAACGCGAGGACTGGGAGCTGCTGCGGTCGCGTCCCGGCGACGTACGGCGTGGTGGCCGTGACCGCTGATCCCAGCGCCGCGTTCCGCGTCGGCGACCGCGTCGAGGCCCGGATCGGACCTGTCGCGCACGGTGGCCACATGGTCGCCCGCGTTCCCGTCGGCGAGGGAACCGACCAGACCTCGGTCGTGATCTTCGTCCGGCACGCCCTGCCCGGCGAGCTTGCGATCGTGGAGATCACCGATGTGGCCAAGAGGTTCTTCCGTGGCGACGCCGTCGAGATCACCGAAGCGTCGGCGGACCGGGTGCAGGCGCCGTGCGTCGTGGCCGGCCCGGGTGGTTGCGGCGGCTGCGACTTCCAGCACGTGTCGCTTCCGGCGCAGCGCGAGCTCAAGGCCGCTGTCGTGGCCGAGCAGCTCCAGCGTCTGGCCGGTCTCGACCTGGCCGTCGCCGTCCGGGAGGTGCCTGGGGCAACCGACGGCCTGCGCTGGCGAACCCGGATGCAGTACGTCGCCCTGCCCGATGGTGGCTACGGGCTTCGAAAGAACCACTCCCACGAGGTCGTCGAGGTCGAGGACTGCCTGATCGCGGCACCGGGTGCCCGCGTCGCGATCGCCGGCGATCCGCCCGCCCGGGAGACCGCGACGGAGACGGTGCGTGACCGGCAGTTCGAGGTCGCCGCGGACGGCTTCTGGCAGGTGCACACCGGGGCGCCGGAGGTACTGGTGGCCACCGTCCTGGAGCTGCTGGCGCCGCGACCGGGGGAGAAGGTCTTCGACCTGTACGGCGGCGTCGGGCTGTTCGCCGCGTTCCTGGCCGAAGCCGTCGGGCCGGAGGGCAGCGTGCTCAGCATCGAGGGCGACCCCCGGGCGAGTGCGTTCGCGAAGTCGAACCTGGCCGACCTGCGCCAGGCCAAGGTCCGGGCCGGTCGCGTCGACCGCGTCCTGACCGAGCTGGACACCTTCGCCGACCTCGTCGTCCTGGACCCTCCCCGCGAGGGTGCCCGCAAGCAGGCGGTCGACGCCGTCGCGGACCTGGCTGCGCGCAAGATCGTCTACGTCGCCTGCGACCCGGCTGCGCTGGCCCGGGACCTGGCGTACTTCGCAGAGCGGCGGTACCGGGTCACCGAGGTGCGGGCTTTCGACCTGTTCCCGATGACCTCTCATGTGGAGTGCGTCGCGCTGCTGGAAAGCCGGCTCTGACCTGCGGCGGAGCGATTCGCAGGGCGGAAAACCCCGAAGTCAGTTGTCGAAATTTTGATGTGGACCTGCTCTGTTGTCGTCGGGCTGTCAATCGCCTGGATGCCCTTGACGTGGAAGCTCTGAATGACGGTGTCCTCGCGGAATCGATGAAGCACTGCTGGTTCCGATGGTTGGTGGAGACCATGAGGTCTCCGTAGCCCTGGAGGTAGGTGGCGAAGCGACCGGCACCCTGGTCGGCTTGCTTCACATCGTCAGTGTCGGCTTCAGATCCACCGTTCGCTCCACTCACTCGGAACAGGCCCGTCCGCCTGCGATCCTGACCCTGTTCCTCGCGGCCTATCCGAGTTGGGAATCCCCTACGACTGCTCCGGTTTGTGGCGACGCACGCCGGAGTCATGGATTCGCTGGAAGTCGCAGTTCGAAGGTGCTACCGACGCCGACCGTTGAGGTTACGCTCAACTGCCCGCGATGCGCGTCGACGATCGCCTTGACGATCGAGAGGCCAAGACCGGCCCCTTGATAGTGAGCACGGACCGCGTCGGCGCCACGGTAGAGCCGCTCGAAGATGTGGGCGATCTCGCCTTCAGGGATACCGGGACCGTTGTCGGTGATCGTGACCACGGCCTCATGGGCCTCGCCGTCGATGCGGACGTTGACATCTGTGAGCGGCGGCGAGAACTTGATGGCGTTCGTGATCAGGTTGTCGAGTGCTTCACCAAGTCGGTCCGGGTCTCCGCGAACATGCAAGGCTGCATCGCCGGCGTCGACGGAAAGAGTGATCTTCGCCAGCTTTGCGACAGGCCGTGCCACCTCCACCGACTCTGATACCAAAGTGCAGAGGTCCACGTCAGTTGATCGAATGTTCAAGTTGCCCTGACCGAACCGGACCAGGGTGAGGAGGTCGTCGACGAGCCGCACTTCACGCCGAGCGCTGCGGACAATGACCTCGAGGAAGTTGCGGAACTCGGGACTGAGCTGATCGAAGTCGAGGTCTTCGAGGAGTTCGGCATATCCGATGACCGACGTCAGAGGAGTACGAAGTTCGTGGGAAATAGTGGCGAGGAACTCGTCCTTCATCTGGTCGGCCGCAGCTTGAAGCCGGAGACGCTCGCTGATGTCGCGCACCGTCAGGCTGGACATGAGCCCATGGCTGGTCGGCAGCGGAGCGATGGAGATCTCCACCGGCGTAGGCGAGCCACCGGGATTGACTGCATCGAGGCGCAGTGTGCTGGCTGAATCGACGACCCAGGTTCCGGACCGGTAGGAGTCGGCGCAGATGCTGAGCTGCTCGAGGAGTTCTGCGACGTGCTGCTCGGAGAAGAGAACTCGCACGTGTTGGTCGAACAGACCCAGTCGCTCGTACTCGAACAGGTGCGAGGCCCGAGCGTTCGACAGGACGACCTTCGCCTCGGCATTGAGGACCAGGATGGGGTCAGGCGCCGCCTCGAGCACACCGCGGAACCGGATGTCGTCGAGCTCGAGGTCCCCGATCTTGCGGAACGTCGCGACCAGGAGCACGCACTCGGTTGTCTGAACCGGCACATTGGCCATCTGCGCCTCCAGCGTGGAGCCGTCTCGGTGTCGGATCGGGCCCTCCAGCCCGTCACCCATGTGCCGCGCAACCGGGTTCTGGATGTACGCCGCCATCCTGGGTGCGACCTGCTCGCGTACGTCGTCGGGCAGGAGCGTCAGAATCGATCGCCCCAGCAACTCGCCTTCGGAGTACCCGAGGAGTTCGAGGAGTCGCGGATTGGCGCAGACAATTCGAAGTGAGGTGTCGTAGACCGCGATCGGATCCTGCATGACCTGGACCGCGATGCACAGCTGACGAGCATCAAGAACGGTCTGATCCCCGCTCACAGACATTCGACGTCCTCCCGCAAATCCGGTTCGTCCCGACGGATGACCAACGCCCATTGCAGCACGGGCGACGCACATTGAGCGCGCTTGGGACAAAAACGCCCGGACGCTGAACGTTTGATATCGTGTATCTTGACATCAAGATATATTGGACGAATAAGGGCATCCTTGCTTCCCCACATGACTGGCGGTGGGCAAGATGGGCGCCACGACCTGCGAATCACAAGGAGAACGGCTGATGGCGAGCCCAGAAAACCGGATGGACAGCTTCGGCGCCAAGAGCACCCTGGACGTCCAGGGCAAGGCTTACGAGATCTTCCGGCTCGACGCCGTGACCGGTGAGGGCGTCGACGTCGCGTCGCTGCCGTTCTCCCTCAAGGTGCTGCTCGAGAACCTGCTGCGGACCGAGGACGGCGCGGACATCACCGCCGACGACATCCGCTTCCTCGCTGCCTGGGATGCCGACGCCCAGCCCGACAAGGAGATCCAGTTCACGCCGGCCCGCGTGATCATGCAGGACTTCACCGGCGTCCCCTGCGTCGTCGACCTGGCCACCATGCGCGAGGCGATGGCCGAGCTGGGTGGCGACGCGACGAAGATCAATCCGCTCGCTCCGGCCGAGATGGTCATCGACCACTCGGTGATCGCCGACTTCTTCGGTACTCCGGAGTCGTTCGCGCGCAACGTCGAGATCGAGTACGAGCGCAACCGCGAGCGCTACCAGTTCCTGCGCTGGGGCCAGGGAGCCTTCGACGACTTCAAGGTCGTCCCGCCGGGCACCGGCATCGTCCACCAGGTCAACATCGAGCACCTCGCCCGCACCGTCTTCACCCGCGAGATCCCTTCGACAGGCTCAGGACAAGCGGCCGTGACGCAGGCGTACCCCGACACCTGCGTCGGCACCGATTCGCACACCACCATGGTCAACGGCATCGGTGTCGTCGGCTGGGGCGTTGGTGGCATCGAAGCCGAGGCGGCCATGCTCGGCCAGCCCGTCTCGATGCTGATCCCGCGCGTGGTCGGCTTCAAGCTCAACGGCGACCTGCCCGAGGGCACGACCGCGACCGACCTGGTGCTCACCATCACCGAGATGCTGCGCAAGCACGGTGTGGTCGGCAAGTTCGTCGAGTTCTACGGCCCCGGCGTCTCGGCGCTGCCGCTGGCCAACCGCGCCACGATCGGCAACATGAGCCCCGAGTTCGGCTCGACCATCGCGGTCTTCCCGATCGACGAGGAGACGATCAAGTACCTCCGGCTCACCGGCCGCACCGACGAGCAGCTCGCGCTGGTCGAGGCCTACGCCAAGGAGCAGGGGCTCTGGCACGACCCGGCCGCCGAGCCGCGGTACTCCGAGAAGCTCGAGCTCGACGTCTCCACCGTCGTACCGTCGCTGGCCGGCCCGAAGCGCCCGCAGGACCGGGTCTCGCTCTCGGTGGCAGCTCCGTCGTTCGCCACCGCACTCGCGGACTACACCGACAACCCGGCGGCCACCGCCGAGATCACCATCGACGGCCAGACCAGCACCATCGGTCACGGCGCCGTCGCGGTCGCAGCGATCACGAGCTGCACGAACACCTCGAACCCGTCGGTGATGATCGGTGCCGCGCTGCTGGCCAAGAAGGCGGTCGAGAAGGGCCTGACCCGCAAGCCCTGGGTCAAGACGACCCTGGCCCCGGGCTCGAAGGTGGTCTCGGACTACTACGAGCGCGCCGGCCTGACGCCGTACCTGGACAAGCTCGGGTTCAACCTCGTCGGCTACGGCTGCACCACCTGCATCGGCAACTCCGGTCCGCTGATCCCCGAGGTCAGCGCCGCGGTCAACTCCGCCGACCTCGCCGTCACCTCGGTGCTGTCGGGCAACCGGAACTTCGAGGGCCGGATCAACCCGGACGTGAAGATGAACTACCTGGCCTCCCCGCCGCTGGTGGTCGCCTATGCGCTGGCCGGCTCGATGACGGTGGACCTGTTCAACGACCCGCTGGGCCAGGACACCGAGGGCAACGACGTGTTCCTCAAGGACATCTGGCCGAGTCCGGCCGAGGTCGAGGAGACGATCGCCGGCGCCATCACATCGGAGATGTTCACCAAGGACTACGCCGACGTCTTCGCCGGTGACGCGACCTGGCAGTCGCTGCCCACCCCGGAGGGCAACACCTTCGAGTGGGACGCGAGCTCGACCTACGTCCGCAAGCCTCCTTACTTCGACGGGATGCCTGCGGAGCCCGTGCCGGTCACCGACATCGCCGGCGCGCGGGTGCTGCTCAAGCTCGGCGACTCGGTCACCACCGACCACATCAGCCCGGCCGGTGCGATCAAGAAGGACTCGCCGGCTGGTCGCTACCTGGCCGAGCACGGCGTGGACGCGCGCGACTTCAACTCCTACGGCTCGCGTCGCGGCAACCACGAGGTGATGATCCGCGGAACCTTCGCCAACATCCGGCTGCGCAACCAGCTGGCGCCCGGCACCGAAGGCGGGGTCACCCGTGACTTCACCTGCCACGGCACGGTGACGTCGGTCTACGAAGCGTCGGAGAACTACATCGCCGCCGGCATCCCGTTGGTGGTCCTCTCCGGCAAGGAGTACGGCTCCGGCTCGTCGCGTGACTGGGCGGCGAAGGGCACCTCGCTGCTCGGGGTCAAGGCGGTCATCGCCGAGTCCTACGAGCGGATCCACCGGTCGAACCTGATCGGCATGGGCGTGATCCCGCTCCAGTACCCCGAGGGCAAGACGGCCGAGACCCTGGGCCTGACCGGCGAGGAGACCTTCTCGATCACCGGCATCACCGAGCTCAACGAGGGCCGTACGCCGAAGACCGTCAAGGTCACGGCCGGCGACGTTTCCTTCGACGCGGTCGTCCGGATCGACACCCCGGGTGAGGCGAACTACTACCGCAACGGCGGCATCATGCAGTACGTCCTGCGGAGCCTGCTGAAGGGCTGATCTGCGGAGGGCCGATCTCGGGCCCAACCTTCTGGCCCTGCCCATGCGTGTCATGGGCAGGGCCATCGGTCTTTTGGGACCATCACCGAAGGAGGTCGGGCATGACTGAGCTCAAGAACGCACTGCGGGAGTTGGCCGCCGGTGTCGAGGCACCGACGCTGACCGATCCCGCAGAGCTCTGGACGTCCGGACGCCGTCGGGTGCTGCGGCGGCGTACGGCGGGGGTCGTCGTCGCCCTCGGCCTGATCGCCGCGGTGGGGGCGGCGGTCGTGGTGGTCCCGTCGCGACCGATGGTCATGCCCGCAGGGACGCCGCATGCTCCGGCGCTGCCCGAGAACATCTACCGACCGCCCACGGACCTGGCGGGAACCGCGCAGAAGGGCCCGCTGGGCCAGCTCGCCGTCCTCTCGGGCGCCCAGCGCGGCAGCAGTTCGGGCCTGTTCGGGATCTCGGCGCGAACAGGGGAGTACCGCTTCCTCGACCTGCCGAACGATCTGGGGGCTGGAGGCGTGCTGTCACCGGACGGGAACCACATCGCCTACTGGTTCGGTCCGGACGCAGGACACCCCGCCAACCCCAACAACCCGCGAGCCCGCGGCGCTGCGATCTACGACACCCGCACCGGTGCCGTACAGCGAGCCACGTTCCCGAGCCAGGACGGTGTCGCCACCGGTCAGCTCGACTGGTTCGATGACTCCGCCGTGCTTGTCTCGTACCGCGCGAACGGCCGGGGAGTCGGGCGGATCTGGCGGCTCGGGAGCGATCCGCGCCCGGCGAGCTACGTCGCGACCGCAGCCCGGGTCGGAACCATCGGGGGCGGCGACGGGCGCAACCGGGATGGTTCGGTGTTGCTCGGCGTCAACCCGGTGACGTTCGACCGCTACCGGTTCAGCCGGGACGGCACGCTGCACGCGACCGCGACCAGCGTGCGGCTCCAGGACCAGCCGACACCGCAGTCTGCGCTAGCAGACACCCTTTATCAGGCGGTGTCCCTCTCCGGCGACCTGGTGCTCGCTGTGCCTGCTTCCTCAGGACCCTTCGGTCGCCCGCTGATGGTCGGTGTGGTTCCAGCGCACGGCAGTGAGCCGCTTCGGGTGCCGAAGCTCGAGCTGGTCGGCCAGCTCCAGGAAACCCTGTTCCTCGGCTGGCGTGACGACCACACCGCGCTGGTGGTCGCGCAAGGGCAGGGCGCCTCGCCCGAGCTCTTCGAGGCTGATCTGCGGGCGCGAACGGTACGACGCCTCGGAGTTTCCGAACCGCAGAGCTGGGGTCAGCTCGTCACGGTCGCCACCGACCTGCTGCCGCAGCCCATGGTGCCGGGCCTGCATCCGCCCGAACCGCGGGAGCTGACCGCCTGGTACGTCCTCGGCGGGCTCCTGGTGCTGGCCGGTGCGCTCTGGCTGGTCCGGTGGAGGCGGCGTGTCTAGGCGCGAGCACGAGCGCGCCGCGTTCGCGGAGTATGTCGCCGCCCGGCGGCCGGCGCTCGTGCGCACGGCGTACCTGCTCTGCGGCGACGCCCACCTGGCCGAGGACCTGGTCCAGGGTGCGTTGATCAAGGCGGTCGGCGAATGGCGCCGGATCGGCGACAACCCGGGACCCTGGTTGCGCAAGGTGATGGTCAACGACCACATCTCGCGGTGGCGCAGGATCCGTCGGGAGCGGGTCACCGATCGTGTGCCGGAGTACGGGACGACAGTTGCCACCACCGACCGCGACCTCAGTCTCGCCGCGGCGCTCGCCACCCTGGCGCCGAGGCAGCGCGCTGTGGTCGTGCTGCGCTACTACGAGGACCTCACCGAGGTAGAGACCGCACGGGTCCTCGACATCACGGTCGGCACCGTCAAGTCCCAGCACCGCGATGCGATCGAGCGACTCCGCGCCGTCGTAGGTGACCTTCGTCCCGAGTCGGCCGAGGCCGCCCGTACCGTTGCCCCATGATCGTCGCCATCAGCATCAGCCCGTCCGGAGCCGACGAGACCGGCGGGGTCAGTGACTCCGTCGCCGACGCGGTGAAGGTCATCCGCGACTCCGGCCTCCCGTGCGAGACCAACGCCATGTTCACCAACATCGAAGGCGAGTGGGACGAGGTGATGGCGGTGGTGAAGGCTGCGGTCTTCAAGGTCGCCGAGTCCTCGGCCCGCGTCGGGCTCGTCCTCAAGGCAGATCTCCGCCAGGGCTTCGAGACCGGGCAGCTCACCGCGAAGGTCGATCGCGTCGAGGCTCACCTGCGCGACGACTACTGATGCGAAAACACGAACTGAGCCGTCCCCCCAGGGCGGCTCAGTTCGTTTTTCCTCCGCCGTTCGACGGAACCCCTCCCGACGCTGAACGGAAGTATGCGGCTCAGCCCTCGCTGAGCAGCGCCTCGAGCCAGGAGTCGACGTCGGCCGACTCGGTGCCGAGCGGTACGGCGTCGAGCGAGGCGTGCACGAAGTCCTGGATGACGCGGGTCGGGAACTGGAGCAGCGTCTCGCCGGAGGGGGAGTCGAGCTCGACGATCACGACGGCCTCGCCGGTCGGGCTCAGGCAGGGCCACACGTGGACGTCGCCCTCACCGATGGGCTCGTACTGGCCCTCGATCAGCAGGCTGCGGGCGAAGGTCCAGTCGACCGGTCCGTTGGCCGAGCTGAGCCGCATCGTCACGGCCCAGGCATCTGCCGGGTTGTAGCTGAAGTCGGCGGAGAGGTCGTGGTCCTGCTCGGCCTCGACCGTCGCGATCTGGACCGCCATCGTGCTGACGGTGGTGGTGGTGAGGTTGCGCTCCATCGGCTTCTTCCCTGTCCCTCGGTGTCCCTGTGCTGACCTTCGGCAAGGGAACGGAGAACCTGCGCATTCATGACTCGATATCGGTTGTCTGGTCCAGTTGAAATGCATAACTGGTCCAGTTTCGCGTCCTATTAAGTCCGTATTGGCAGGAAATGCACAGGGCGCACCGAATCGGCCGGGCCCGGAAAGAAAGTCGGTCAGGCGCTGATGCGGCGGTTCGATGCGAGACGGATCGAACCGAGGATGGGTTCGGATTCGACGATGCCCTCGTCGCTGGGAGCCACGCCCTCGCCGAAGACCCGGGCTGCTTGGCGTTCACGCAGGTCACAGTGCGCGTCGGCCGGCTTGTCGTAGCCGTACATCGAGCGAGCCTGGGCCGGTGTGCGGACGACGGGGTTCGTGGGCGCGACGTCGTAGAAGATCGGCGCGACCACCGGCCTGGTCATCGGGGAAAGGAATCCCAGCAGCTCGAGTTTGACCCTCCTGTTCGCATTCGCGAGCAGGAAAGCGATCCTCATGACCGGTACGACGGCCGCGTCGATCGCACGCGACTGGCGGATGCCGCCCATGTCCCGCATCCACCGGGGCATGGTCGCGATCGTGGCTGCGCGCAGCACCCGACCCACGACCCAGTTCACCGGCGCCAGGATCCGCGGCATCTGCGGCAGCATCACCGAGGCGTCCAGGAGGTGGTGCATCGCCTTCTGCGCTATGCCGGAGCCGATGAGCTGAGGCTTCATGGCTTCGTAGTAGGCGCGCAGCTCGTCGCGGTCTCGCGGGATGTCGTCGACCGAGCAGGTCTGCAGCTCGGCCGCGACCGCGCACTCGGCCCAGTACTGGCGCTCCTCGGCCTCGGTCAGCTTGCCGGGTCCGTACATCTCGTAGGCCTTGAGGATCGAGTGCCAGCCGGTGAGCTGGATCCACAGCTGCGACTTCGGGTCGTTCGCGTCGTACGTCTTCTGAGTCACCGGGTCGGTGCCGACAGCCTTGGAGTGGACCTTGACGAGGACGTCGGCAGCCTGCGAGGTGGACCGGGAGTCGGCGAACGCGACCATGGCGAAGTAGCGCAACGTCCGGTCGTACCGGGTGCGCGGGCGGGCATAGATCCCCTGGGTCTTGTCGACCGCGGCCACCAGCGCCGGGTCGAGCTCCTCGATGACGACGGCACGTTGGAAGCCGACGGTCAGCGAGGTCGGATAGCTCCAGACCTTCCAGGTGACCGATCCGGGACCGAAGAAGCCGTAGTCCTCGTGCGGGGTGATCTCGGGCGTGCCCAAGGAGGTGCGAAGCCGTGAAAGGAGAGCCATGGAGCCAATTACTACACGTGTGTAGCAATTGTGCAATAGGCTGGCCCGGTGAGTTCGACCAGGACCGGCGCCCGTCGCCCGTACGCCGCTCGCGTGCCGGTGGCGGTGCGCCGCGAGCAGCTGCTCGATGCGGCGCTGACGGTCATCGTGCGTGACGGGTACGACGCCGTCTCGATCGACGCGATCGCCCGCGAGGCAGGCGTCACCCGCCCGGTCGTGTACGGCGTCTTCGACGACCTTCGCGACCTCCTCGGCACGCTGCTGGACCGGCAGCAGGCCAGGGCTCTCGCCCAGCTCGCCGACGCGCTCCCGCCTGTTCCGGACCTGTCGGACCCGGACAGGCTGGTCGCCGACACGGCGCGCCGGATGATCGAGACGGTCCGGGCCGACCCGATGACGTGGCAGCCGATCCTGCTCGCGCCGAGCAGCATGCCGGCGCAGGCGCGCGCCCGGATCGAGGCCGACCGCGAGAACTTCCGGATCCAGCTCACCGGGCTGCTCGAGCTCGGGCTGGCACTGCGCGGGGGGCCGGCGCTCGACGCCGAGATCGTGGCGCACGCGATCCTCGCCGTCCTCGAGCACTTCGGCCGGATCCTGCTCACCGATCCCGACCGCTTCGAGACCGACCGGCTCGTCGCCACCATCGCCGGACTTCTTCAAGCGTTGAAGTAGCAGCGATTCGAACACCTGTGCGAAGATGAGTTCATGTTCCACCCGCGCCCCGAGCCCGCGCCCCGCCCACAGTCAGCACCTGCCACCTCGGTCGTCGCACCGCCCGGCTGGCCGGCCGGAGTGCGTCCGCCCGGCACGCCGGACTGGGAACAGTCAGCGGTGAACTGGTTGCTCGACATCTCACCGCCCGAGTACCGGACCTACGCCGGGCTGCGCCGGCATCCCGCCATCCTCGCCAGGTTCGCCGTCCTGCACGTCGAAGCCGGCCAGGCCGCCGTACAGCGAGGGCTGAGCGAGGTGCGCGGGCTGCTGCGCGACGTCGCGACGCACACCGAGATGGCCGCGGCGATCGACATCTGGCAGTACGAGGGCGCCCGGCTGATCGGGGTCCGGCGCTCGGTCGGACTCGTCGAGGATGCCCTGAGGGGGCAGCGCTACGTGTCCCGGATGGCCGCGAACGGCTGAGACTGGGGTGCGTCTGCCAGAGTTCGGGCATGGTTGATTCACGACTTGCGGTGTTGCTCCTGGTCGACCGGCGCGGCTGGGTGCTGCTCCAGGAGCGCGACGAGTTCGCGCCTCGGGCCGCGAACCAGTGGGGCATGGTCGGCGGGCACGTCGAGGACGGCGAGGAGTTCGAACCCGCCGCCTACCGGGAGCTGCTCGAGGAGACCGGCATCGTGCTGCCGCCCGGTGCACTGCGGTTGTGGCGCGAGGACGAGTACACCTATCCGGACGGCCACCACGGGCACTACCAGGTGTTTGCCGCGGCCGTCGATCTCGCCGACGACGACATCGTGGTCGGCGAGGGACGCCAGATCGTCTTCGTCGAGCCCGGACGCATCGAGGGTCTGGACCTGGCCGGGTCCTCGCGCCGGTTCGTGCCGGACTTCCTCACCTCACCGCTGTACGACGAACTGAGGGCCGGCTCCTGAGCTGCGCGGGTGCCGTCATCTCGGTGCAGCCCGACTAGACTTCTCGCTACTGCACGCAACGACCGACCGCGCATAGGGGGAACGCAAGGCATGGGCCACCTGGAGTCGATCACCGGACCGCAGGACCTGCGCCGGCTCGACGATCGCCAGCTCGACGAGCTCGCGACCGAGATCCGCGACGAGCTGGTGCGTACCTGTGCTCCCCGGGGCGGGCATCTGGGCCCCAACCTCGGCGTCGTCGAGCTGACCCTGGCGATCCACCGGGTCTTCGACTCCCCGCGCGACAAGGTCATCTTCGACACCGGCCACCAGGCGTACGTGCACAAGATGATCACCGGGCGCGCCGACCAGTTCGACACGCTGCGCACCGAGGGCGGGCTCTCGGGCTACCCCAGTCGCGCCGAGTCCGAGCACGACCTGGTCGAGAACTCGCACGCCTCCACATCGCTTTCCTACGCGGACGGCCTGGCCAAGGCGTACGCGATCCGCGGCGAGAACCGGCACGTCGTCGCGGTGATCGGGGACGGCGCCCTGACCGGCGGCATGGCCTGGGAAGCCCTCAACAACATCGCGGTCGGCAAGGACCGCTCGCTGGTGATGGTCGTCAACGACAACGGGCGTTCCTACATGCCGACAGTCGGCGGTCTCGCGAGCCACCTCACCTCCCTGCGCACGGATCCGCGCTACGAGCAGGTGCTCGATCAGGTCAAGCGACGCCTTCAGGGCGTTCGGGGTGTCGGGCCGGCGGTCTACGACGCCCTGCACGCGATGAAGAAGGGCATGAAGGACGCGCTCGCGCCCCAGGGACTCTTCGAGGATCTCGGGCTCAAGTACGTCGGCCCGATCGACGGGCACGACCGCGCCGCCGTCGAGCACGCGCTCCTGCAGGCCAAGCGGTTCGGCGGCCCGGTGATCGTGCACGTGATGACCCAGAAGGGGTTCGGCTACCACCCGGCCGAGCGCAACGAGAACGACCAGATGCACCAGGTCGGGCCGATGGATCCCGAGACCGGTGAACCCCGCCCCAAGGGCCGGATCTGGACCGACTTCTTCACCGACGAGATCGTCGCGATCGGCGAGGAGCGCCAGGACATCGTGGCGATCACCGCAGCGATGCTCTACCCGGTCGGCCTCGACCGGTTCGCAGCCAGGTTCCCCGAGCGGACCTTCGACGTCGGCATCGCCGAGCAGCACGCGGTCACCAGTGCGGCCGGACTGGCGATGGGCGGGCTGCACCCGGTGGTCGCGATCTACGCGACCTTCATGAACCGCGCCTTCGACCAGGTCCTGATGGACGTCGCGCTGCACAAGTGCGGCGTCACCTTCGTCATCGACCGCGCGGGTGTCACCGGTGACGACGGCGCCAGCCACAACGGCATGTGGGACATGTCGATCTTCCAGGTGGTCCCCGGGCTGCGGCTTGCCGCGCCACGAGACGGTGCCCGGGTTCGTGAGCTGCTGCGCGAGGCGGTCGCGGTCGAGGACGCACCGACGATCGTCCGGCTGCCCAAGGGGGCGCCGCCCGAGCACGACATCGACGCGGTCGGCAAAGTCGGCTCCGCGGACGTCCTGGTGCGCCGCGGCGACAAGGACGTGCTGATCCTCGCGGCCGGCCCGATGGCCGGAACCTGTGTCGACGTCGCCGCCCGGCTGAGCGACCAGGGCATCGGCGTCACGGTCGTCGATCCGCGCTGGGTCAAGCCGATCGAGCCGGCCCTGGTGCCGCTCGCTGCCGAGCACCGCCTTGTCGTCACGGTCGAGGACAGTGGCCGGATCGGAGGATTCGGTGCCAACCTGCTGCAGCTGCTCGCCGACGAAGGGGTCTCGCGGCCCTTCCGGCTCCACGGCATCCCGAACGAATTCCTGGACCACGCGAAGCGCGACGTGATCCTCGAGAAGATCGGTCTCACCGCCCAGGCGCTGGCCCGGAGGATCGTCGAGGACGTGACCGCCCTCGATTCCGGTCACTCGCTGGTCGACATCGACTAGGCCCGTGATGCGGTCGCATCGGCGTGGTGGCTCTGCCGCCCTGATCGCCGCGCTCCTGGTGGTGACCGGTCTGGTCACCGGCTGTTCGGACAGCACCGGCCCGGGCGTCCCGGGCCCGAGCACGGCGACCGGTGCGGTCTCGGCCACTGAGGCCCAGCAGCTGCTGAACCGGCGCGCACGCGCGATCCGCACGGACCGGCTGCGGCTGTTCCTCTCGACCCTGGACCCGACCGACCCAACGCTGCTGACCCGTCAGCGGCGGTACTTCGAGAACATGGAACAGCTCCCGATCCAGACCTTGAGCTACACCGTGCTGAAGTCCGACTGGCCCGGTGAGCTCGCCGCGGCAGCCTGGGGGAGCGGCGTCTCGGTGCCCCAGGTCCAGGTGGCGACCCAGCTGCGCGGTTTCGACACGGTCCCGGTCACCCGGATCACCGGCTTCGCCTTCGCGCGCAAGGAGGGCAAGCCGGTGATCCTCTCGGAGCTGACCGGGTCGGGCAAGCAGTTCCCGGATTCGTACCCGGCGCCGTGGGACCTCGTCGCGATCCATGTGACGGCCAGCCACGGAACCCTCCAGGTGTACGACGACGGCACCTGGTCGGAGTCATCGGAGGTCTCCGCGGTGCTGCGCCGGGGGATCGCCGACGTGAGGTCCGGACTGCCGTTCGCCTGGAACGGCCGGGTCGTCGTCTACATCGTGAGCAGCCAGGCGGTGCTGGACAGCTTCCAGGGCGTGCCCGGCGGCGACATCGAACATCTGGGGGCGATGACGTTCCCGATGTACGCCGTCCTGGGGCAGCCGACCGTCGCCAGCAGCCGGTTCGTCCTGCTGCCCAGCTCGGTGCAGGCCGGTCAGCCGTTCCTGGACCGGATCACCCGGCACGAGCTGACCCACGTCGCCGTCGGCCAGCGCGACGACGGGGTGCCGACCTGGCTGGTGGAGGGCATCGCGGAGTACATGGGTGCCCGCGACCTGCCGCGGGGCCAACGGCGGATCGCCACCTCCGCCGTCGCCCGCGCCCGCGCAGGCGTCGTGGACCTGCCGTCCTCGCAGTCGTTCAACGGTCCCGACCAGGCATGGAACTATGCGCTGAGCTGGATGGCGTGCGACTACATCGTCGCGACCCAGGGGGCGGCGAAGATGTGGGAGCTGATGACGGCGCTGCACGCCAACGGCGCCGGTACCCCGGATGTGGGTGAGGATGCCGTCCTGGAGCGCATCCTCGGGTACGACGGCCCGACCCTGGCGTCGTACGCCGCGCGGCGCATCCTCAACATCTACGGCTGACAGGCGCTGCGACGTCGATCACTCCGATCAACGGGCATACCGGGCGCCACTTCGGCGTTGAGCACCCTAGGCTGGTGGTGAGAACGGCCGCCCCCGATCGAGGAGAGGAACAAGAGTGACCGAGGCACGCTTCGTGCACATCGTCGACGACGTCCCCGAGCTCGAAGGGCTCAGCGACGGTCCGGTGATGATCGCCGTGCTGGAGGGCTTCCTCGACGCAGGCAGCGCCTCGGCGCTCGCGTCCGGTCACCTGCTCGAGTCGTCGTCCAGCCGCGTGGTGGCCAGCTTCGAGGTCGACGAGTTCTACGACTACCGTGCCCGCCGCCCGGCGATGACGTTCCTCGAGGACCACTACGCCGACTACGACGTGCCGCGGCTCGTCGTACGGCTGCTGCACGATGCGAACAACACGCCGTACCTGTTGCTGACCGGACCTGAGCCGGACATGCGCTGGGAAGGATTCGCTGACGCGGTCCGCAAGGTGGTCGAGCACTTCGAGGTCCGGCTGACCGTGTCCCTGGGCTCGGTTCCCATGGCGGTGCCGCACACCAGGCCGGTGCAGCTGACCAACCACGCGACCGCCAAGCGGTTGCTGATCTCCTCCAACGTCTGGGCCGGCGAGATCCGGATCCCCTCCAGCGCCCAGTCCCTGCTCGAGGTGCGCCTGGGCGAGTGGGGCCATGACGCCACCGGCTTCGTCGCGCACATCCCGCACTACGTCGCGCAGTTCGGGTACCCGGAGGCAGCCGAAGCCATGCTGACCCAGGTCGGGGCCGTCACCGGGCTCGCCTGGGACACGACGATCCTCGCGCAGGCTGCCGTCGAGCGTCGGGCCGAGATCGCCGGCCAGGTCGCCGACTCAGACGAGGTGCGCGCCGTCGTCGAAGGTCTCGAGCAGCAGTACGACGCCTTCCACTCCGGCGGCCCGAACCTGCTCGACAACGATGCGGACGCACTCGGGACGGCGCTCAGCAACGCCGGCGAGCTTCCCACCGGAGACGAGCTCGGAGCCCAGTTCGAGCAGTTCCTCGCCGGGCTCGACCAGGCCGAGGACGATTGATGCCGAGCTCTGTTGCCGAGCTCGTCGACCTGCTCGAGCTCGAGCTGATCGAGGACAACCTGTTCCGCGGCAAGCAGCCCAAGACGGAACTGCAACGTGTCTTCGGCGGGCAGGTTGCCGCGCACGCCCTGGTCGCGGCGACCCAGACCGTTGCGGACACCTACGTCGTGCACTCGCTGCACTCCTACTTCCTGCGTCCCGGCGACACCGCGGTCCCGATCGTGTACGACGTCGAGAACCTGCGCGACGGCCGCTCCTTCGCGACCCGTCGCGTGCTCGCGCGACAGCACGGGCACCCGATCTTCGCGATGACCTTGAACTTCCAGATCCCCGAGGAGGGCCTCGAGCACCAGGACGTCATGCCCGACGTACCGGCGCCCGAGCTGTGCCCGTCACTGGGCGACATCTTCACCGAGCGCAACCACGACAGCGACGAGTGGGATCGCGAGTGGGCGGCCCTCGACGTCCGGTACGCCGGCAACTCCCGGCCCGGCGGCGAGCTGTCGGCCGAGTTCGAACCAGCGCGGGCCCGGCTGTGGATCCGGGTCAACGGCGAGCTTCCGGACTCAGCGCTTCAGCACACGGCCGCCTTCACCTATGCCAGTGACATGACGTTGCTCGGCGCCACCCTGGTCCCGCACCGGGTCTTCATCTCCTCGCCGCAGGTGCAGGCAGCGTCACTCGACCACACGATCTGGTTCCACCGGCCGTTCCGTGCCGACGAGTGGTGGCTCTACGACCAGCACAGCCCGTCAGCCTCCGGCGGCCGTGGCCTCACCTTCGCCCGGGTCTTCACCCGCGACGGTCGGCTGGTGGCCAGCGTCGCCCAGGAGGGCCTGATCCGGATCCGCAGCTAGCGGATCCGGCCCACCAGGTGCGGCGCGCCGCTCTTCGGGTTCGTCAGCGAGAAGTCCAGACCCTTTTCCGGGCCGCCGTCGACGATGCGTGACCCGAAGGCCACCTTGGTCGGCAGGATCACCGGCTTCTTGAACTCGACCTCGACGGTCGCAACATCCGGGATCCGGCTCTCCATCGCGGCCACGCACCGGGCCTTGGTCCAGATGCCGTGCGCGATCTGGCTCGGGAAGCCGAACGCCTTGGCGGTCAGCGAGTAGAGGTGGATCGGGTTGTAGTCGCCCGAGACCGCGGCGAAGCGGCGTCCGAGATCGCCGGACAGGTTCCACGTCGTGCCGTTGCCGGGTACGACGTCGAACGGCTCGCCTTCCGGCTTCGCGTCCGCGTCGCCACGACCCGGACGCAGGTAGGTCGACACCGAGTCCCAGACCAGCTCGTCGCCGGACGTGACGGTGGTGACGAAGTCGAAGACCGTTCCCTTGCTGTGTGCTCGCTTGTTGGTCGCGGTCGCGGTGACGTCGAGCAGCTCGGTCGGCGCGATCGGCCGGTGCTGGGTCATCGCGTTGCGCAGGTGCACGCTGCCGATGGCGGCGTACGGGAACGAGCTGTCGGTCATGATCCCCATGTGCAGGCCGAATGCCAGCATGTGCGGGTAGGTGAGCGGCAGGTGCTGGCCGGGCTCGAACGCGCACACCTCGCGGTAGGCCGCCAGGTGCGCAGGGTCGATCGCGACGTCCTTGCGGGTGAGCACCAGATCGGGGAGGTCCCCGCCCTTCTTGGCGATCCCGGGGATCCGGTTGACCACCGGGATGATCGGCAGAGCCGCCTTGAGCATCGCCGGCAGCGCCGAGTGGTCACCTTCGACCAGACGAGTGGTCATCTCACGCGCCCAGCATCATCTGGCCGCAGACGCGGACGACGTTCCCGTTGACCGCCGACGAGCCGGGGCTGGCGTACCAGGCGATCGCCTCGGCGACGTCGACCGGCAGCCCGCCCTGGGCCATCGCGTTCATCCGCTGCCCGACCTCGCGGGTGGCGAACGGGACGGCTGCGGTCATCGCGGTGATGATGAAGCCCGGCGCCACGGCGTTGATCGTGATGTCGCCCTTGAGCTCGGGAGCCAGTGCGTCGACGAAGCCGATCACGCCGGCCTTCGAGGCGGCGTAGTTGGTCTGGCCGACGTTGCCGGCGATGCCGGCGATCGAGGAGACCCCGATGATCCGGCCGTTCTTGTAGATCAGGCCCTGCTCGAGAAGCTCTCGCGTGATCCGCTCCGGTGCCGACAGGTTGACCGCGATCACCGAGCTCCAGCGGTCCTCGGCCATGTTCGCGAGCTTCTTGTCGCGGGTGATGCCGGCGTTGTGCACGACGATGTCGACGCCGTTGAACTTCTCCTTGACGTGGTGAGCGATCCGCTGCGGTGCGTCCTTGCCGGTGATGTCGAGGGTGAGGCTGTCGCCGTCGAGCTCGCGCATCAACGCCTGGAGCTCGCTCGCCGCCTGCGGTACGTCGATGCCCAGGATCGTGGCGCCGTCGCGGTGCAGGACGCGGGCGATCTGCTCACCGATGCCGCGCGAGGCACCGGTGACGATCGCGACCTTGCCGTCCAGCGGCTTGGCCTGGTCGGCGACCTTGGCGGCCTTCTTGGTGCCGGTCATGCCCAGGCGGGCGACCTGTCCCGAGACGTAGGCGGACTTGGGGGAGAGGAAGAACGCGAGGGTGGACTCCAGCGTCGATTCTGCGCCCGGGGCGACGTACACCAGGTTCACGGTGCTGCCCTTGCCGATCTCCTTGCCGAGCGAGCGGGTGAACCCCTCGAGCGCGCGCTGGGCGATCCGCTCGTCGATCGAGTCGGTCTGGGCCGAGTTGGTGCCGATCACCACGACGCGGCCGCAGCCGGCCACGCTGCGCATCAGCGGGGTGAAGAACTCCTGGAGCGCGACGAGCGCCTCCGGGGTGGTGATGCCGGTCGCGTCGAAGACCAGGCCCTTGTACTTCTCGCCCTCGGCCGGCGTTCGGGTGGTGGCGATGCCCAGGTTGTCCAGGGTGCTGGTCAGGGCCGCGTCGAGTCGCCCGGTGCCGCCGAGTACGACGGTGCCGTCGACGAGCGGGGCACCCGCGGTGTAGCGGTCGAGCTTCTCCGGACTCGGCAGGCCGAGGTTCTTGACGAACATCTGGCCGATCGGGCTCGAGCTGAAGGACTGGTAGCGGTCGTTCATCGCACTTCCTTGACTGGGGAGGTCACCTCCGGGGTCGGTGGACCCAGGGTCGCGGCAAATGTAACTTCAGGTGTAACTCAGTGTCCAAAAATCGTGACGTGCCACTCACTCCGTTTCATTTCCCGATGTTACGCGCCAGTATTGTCCCCACCTTCGCATCGTCAGGAGAACCCGCATGCAGGCCAACACCCGCCGCGTCGCCATCATCGGTGGCAACCGGATTCCGTTCGCCCGGTCGAACACCGTCTACGCGTCCGCCTCGAACCAGGAGATGCTGACCGCAGCCCTGGACGGCCTGGTCGCGCGCTTCAACCTCGACGGTGAGCAGCTCGGCGAGGTCGCCGCAGGCGCCGTCCTGAAGCACTCCCGGGACTTCAACCTGACTCGCGAGTCCGTGCTCAGCACCCGGCTCGCCGCGCAGACTCCCGGCGTCGACATCCAGCAGGCGTGCGGCACCGGCCTGCAGGCGATCATCTACGTCGCCAACAAGATCGCGCTCGGCCAGATCGACTCGGGCATCGGTGGCGGCACCGACACCACCTCCGACGCCCCGATCGCGATCGGCGAGAAGCTGCGCAAGAAGCTGATCAAGCTCAACAACGCCAAGTCCAACGCGGACCGCGTGAAGATCCTGTCGTCGATCCGTCCCGGCGACATCAGCCTGGCGATCCCCTCGAACGGCGAGCCGCGCACCGGCCTGTCGATGGGGGAGCACCAGGCCCTGACCGCACTCGAGTGGCAGATCACCCGCGAGGCGCAGGACGAGCTCGCTGTCGCGTCGCACCACAACCTCGCTGCCTCCTACGAGGCCGGCTGGCAGGACGACCTGATCACGCCGTTCAACGGGATCGAGCGCGACAACAACCTGCGCGCCGACTCCTCGTTCGAGAAGCTCTCGACCCTCAAGCCGGTCTTCGGCAAGGGCGAGGCTGCGACGATGACCGCCGGCAACTCGACCCCCCTGACCGACGGTGCCTCGGTGGTGCTGCTCGGTTCGGAGGAGTGGGCCGCCGAGCACGGCTTCGAGCCGCTGGCGTTCCTGACCGAGTACGAGACGGCGGCGGTCGACTTCGTGCACGGCGGCGAGGGCCTGCTGATGGCCCCGGCGTACGCCGTGCCGCGGATGCTCGCCCGCGCCGGTCTGACCCTCCAGGACTTCGACTACTACGAGATCCACGAGGCGTTCGCCTCGCAGGTGCTTTCGACGCTGGCCGCCTGGGAGTCCCCGGTGTTCTGCAAGGAGCGCCTGGGCCTCGACGGCCCACTGGGCTCGATCGACCGGAGCAAGCTGAACGTCAAGGGCTCCTCGCTCGCCGCGGGCCACCCATTCGCAGCGACCGGTGGTCGCATCGTCGCCAACGCCGCCAAGCTGCTGGCCGAGAAGGGATCCGGTCGGGTCCTGATCTCGGTCTGCGCCGCCGGCGGTCAGGGCGTCACTGCCATCCTCGAGCGCTGACTACGCGATAGTCCGGAGCGTTTGGCACGTTTTCGAACCCGGGAATCCGTGCCGACTGCTCCGGACTATCGCGTTTCAGGGATTTGTCGAGAGCGACACGGCGGTGCTGATCAGGAACTTCTTGACCTGCTCACCGGAGATCCGGGAGATCGTGGGGATGCCGGGGGAGCTCTCCTTGACCAGCATCCCGATCCGGGCGAGCTGCAGCCCGCCCAGGCCTGAGGCGTACATGTAGTTCGCGACCAGCGCGCTGTCCTCGACCTTGAAGTGCCCCGAGGCGATGCCGTCGTCCAGGGTTTCCTTCAGCGTGCGCAGGCAGGCCGTGATCGCCCGACCGAGCCGGAACAGCGCACCTTCGCTGACCTGCTCGAGGAGTTCGGGTCCGGGGCGTCGCATCAGGGTCTGCGCGCAGTCGACGAACGCGGGGTACTCCAGGCCGTAGTCGACGAACGTGCCGACGACGGCGCGCAACCGGTCGACGGGGTCCTTGCCCGCGGCTGCGGCCGCTTCCTCGAGTCGTCCCTTGAGCTCTTCGAGGTAGCTCTCGACGGCGAGGGCGAACAGTTCTTCCTTGCCGCTGAAGTGCCGGTAGATGATCGCCCGGTTGATACCGACTGCCTTCGCGATGTCGTCGATCTGCGCGTCGCGGACCCCGCTCTCGTCGAACAGCTGGCGCGTTGCGGCGAGGATCTGCTGTTCGCGCGCGCGCCGTCGGGTCGCCGCAGCGGACTGACGGCTCGGGGTACTCATGGGCCGAAGCGTAGTGCAACTCCTGTTTACACAGTTGTCGCAACGAGAATCCGCCGGCCCGATAGCATCCCGACCTGACCCCGAGGAGACCGTGATGGGTGTTGACGACGGCCTGGACTGGACGACCGACGAGCTCACGCAGGGCTCCGGTCGCGTCACCGTCCTGCGGGCGATCGCCGTGACCTGGACCGCGATGCGCCGCAAGGGGCTGCGTACGACGGCGCAGCTCGTCGTCCGTCATGTGCCTGCCTGGATGTTCGACCTCCGGTACGGCGTACGCACCATCGGGCACCAGGGCGTCAACGACCTGCCGCGGGTCGGTGACAGCGAGGGCTACCCCTATCTCGGAAGCAACCCTCGCGACCTGCGGCGCGCTCTGCGCCAGCTCGGCAACGGGGGACAAGGCACGTTCGTCGACCTCGGGTGCGGCAAGGGGCGGGCGCTGGTGATCGCAGCCCTCGAGGGTCACCGGTCCGTGGTGGGCGTCGACTTCATCGCCGAGTTCTGCGAGGCAGCCGAGGAGAACTTCGCCGCGTTCAAGAAGCGCACCGGCAGCACGAGCGAAGCGCAGGTGCTGAATCTCGATGCCGCGACGTACCTGCCGACCGAGGACGACACGACCTTCTTCTTCTTCAACCCGTTCCCAGCCGACGTCCTGGCCGCGGTGGTGCAGAACATCTACGACTCCTGGCTGGCCCATCCCCGCGACGTGTGGGTGATCTACCACTGCGCCGCGCACCCGGAGGTCTTCGAGGACTCACTGCACTGGCGACGAGCAGGTGAGTCGAAGGCGCAGTACCCGACGGTGTCCTACGTCCCGGTAGCCCCCGAAGACCCTCTCCCGGACGCGTAGGCAGGCGCAGCAAAGCTGCGAACCGTCGCGAGGGTGTCGGCCTCGGCGGCCGACTTGTCGTCGCGGTAGCGCAGGACCCGGGCGAACCGCAGCGCCACGCCACCGGGATAGCGGCTCGATCGCTGGACGCCGTCGAACGCGATCTCGACGACCTGCTCGGGGCGGACGTGCACCACCCAGCCGTCGTCGGAGGTCTTCAGCTCGGTGAAGCGCTCGGTCTGCCAGGCGAGCATCTCGTCCGTCATGCCCTTGAAGGTCTTCCCCAGCATCACGAACTCGTCGCCGTCGCGCGCCCCGAGGTGGATGTTCGACAGGGTTCCGCGACGCCGGCCGCTGCCCCACTCGACGGCGAGGACGACCAGGTCGAGGGTGTGACGCGGCTTCACCTTCACCCAGGCAGCACCGCGCCGGCCGGCCTCGTAGGCCGCAGTCGGGTCCTTGAGGATGACGCCCTCCTGACCGGCGGCGACGATCCGGTCGAAGAACGCGGTCGCGGCACCGACATCGGAGGTCACCAGGCGTTCGGTGCGCAACGACGGCGGCACGATCGAGTCCAGTCGTTCCCAGCGCGCCGATCCGGGCTGCTCGATCAGTGAGGTGCCCTCGGCGGCGAGCAGGTCGAAGAAGAACGGCTGGGCGCTGCGACCGCCGAACGAGGCGGTCTCCGAGGCGGTCTCCTGGAAGGGCCGCGGCGTTCCGGCCTCGTCGACGACCAGGGCCTCGCCGTCCAGGATGAGCTGATCGCCTGCCAACCCGCGCACCGCCTCGACCACGCCGGGGAGCCGATCGCTGATCTCCTCCAGGCTCCGCGTGAAGACGAGGACCTCGTCCCCGGACCTGTGTACCTGGATCCGGATCCCGTCGAGCTTGGTGTCGACCACGACGGTGTCACCGAGACCGTAAACCCCCTCGGCCACGGTCGGCGCGGACGAGGCCAGCATCGGCCTGATCGGCCGACCCACCACCAGGTCGAACGAGGCCAGCGCGGGCTCGCCGCCCGTGAGTGCGGCAAACGCGATCGGCCCGGTGGGTGCGCTGAACATGGCCGCGCGCCGGACTGCTGCGATCGGGACGCCGGCTGCGGCGGCGATGGCATCGAGCATCACCGAGTCCAGCGCGCCCTGGCGTACGCCGCCGGTCATCAACGCCCGCAGGTACTCCTGCTCCTCGGCGGTCAACAACACGAACAAGGACTGCACCTGGGCCCTGCGGTCGCCGGCGGAGCCGGGGCCCGACAGGGCGGCGATCTGTGCGAGCGCCTGGTCGACGTCGGTGAGCGTCAGCGAGGCCGACGACGCCGGCGGCGGCAGGTCGGCCAGGCCCCGCCAGCCCACACCGGTACGACGCTGCCGCAACGTTCCGGACAGGTAGGTGGCGGCCAGGTCGATCTCGTCGCCCGACGCCTCGGCCAGCACCTCGGCCAGCAGGGCTCTCTTCTCGAGCCGCGAGCGCGTGCCGGCAACGGCCGTCGAGGTCGTGGCGAGCCGGGCCAGGAGCATGGACCCATCCTGCCCTGCCGTGTCGGGGCGAACGTCTAGGTTTGGCGGGGTGAGCAGCCCGAGTCAACGTTCCTGGCGCCCGGACTGGCCGTGCCCGGTCGGCGCCGGCATGGGCGTGCACCGTCGGGGTGGCGGTGATCCGACGTACCGGGTGGGTGCGGACGGGTCACACGCACGTGCGTTCACGACGCCCGACGGCCCGGTCACACTCGAGGTGCACCCGCTCGACCGGTCGGGCGAGATCCGTGCGCGTGCCTGGGGCAGTGGCGCGGGCTGGGCGCTGGACGCGCTGCCGCGGATGCTCGGGGCCGAGGACGACCCTTCGGGCTTCGAACCGCACCACGAGGTCATCGCCGCAGCCTGGCGACGGCACCCGCACTGGCGGGTCGGTGCCACCGGTCTGGTGATGGAGTCGCTGGTCCCCACCATCCTCGAGCAGAAGGTCACCGGCCAGGAGGCGTTCACGGCGTACCGGCGCCTGGTGAAGCGCTTCGGCGAACCGGCACCGGGCCCCTGGGGCCTGATGCTGCAACCGGTTCCCGCCGTCCTTCGCTCGATCCCGTCGTGGGAGTGGCTCAGGCTCCCCGTCGACGGTGGTCGGTCGCGGCCGTTGCTCGCGGCGGTCCGGGTTGCCGACTCACTCGAGCGCGCGGGCGAGCGCGCGGGCACCGAGCCGCTCGCCGAGTTCGACCGCCGGCTGCGCAGCATCCCCGGCCTGGGCGTCTGGACCAGTGCCGAGGTCCGCTCGACCGCGCTGGGAGACGCCGACGCGGTGAGCTTCGGCGACTACCACGTCGCCAAGAACATCGGCTGGGCGCTCACCGGCGAGCCGGTCGACGATGCGGCGCTGGCCGAGCTACTGGCCCCGTACGCCGGCCATCGACAGCGCGTGCAGCGGCTCGTGGAGCTGGCCCAATTGGGACGACCCCGGCGGGGGCCGCGGATGGCTCCGCGGACGCACCTGCCGGGGTCGGCCCGTTAGCTGGTGCTCAGCTCCCGAAGATGTAGGAGCTCGCGACGGCGACCTGGATGTCGGCGCCCGCAGGCAGACCGAACTCGGCGGTCGACAGGGTGATCCGAATGCCCACGATCGCTGAGTAGCCGTGCTGGGTGAGCTGCTGGTTGATGTAGACCTGGCCGATGCCGAACAGGTAGATCTGGGTGTTCGGAGCGACATTGATCGGGATCTGTCTGCCGGCGACCACCAGGTTGACGAAGGTCATCTTGGCCGTGGCGGTATCGCTCGAGGGCAAGCCGCCGTTGTCGTGGTGGACCGCGGCCGTGACACCGACCGCGTCGGCCGTGATCAGGCCGCCGAGCAGGTTGATCTTCGCCAACTGGGCACCCGTGGACACATCGGCCAGGCCGGGAACCGTGTCAGCGGAGACCGTGGTCGTGACGGCGTTGACGACTGCGACCTGCGGGATGTTCACGCCCGCGATGGTGTTGCTGTACGCGACGCCGCCGGTACCGGTCGACGGAAGGCTGAGCATGCCGGTCGGCTGCGCGAGCACCGAGACCGAGTCGCCCGCCCAGACACCGGCGAAGGTGCCGTAGCTGAAGCCGCCGACGGGAAGGGCATCGCTCTTGCCGGTCGGGACGATGAGTGCCTGGGTCGGGTTGAGCCTGATCTCGGCACCGGCCGGGGCGCTGCCCTGGCCCTTGAGCAACGTGATGTGCAGTGCGGTGCCCATGGTCCGGATGGTCTTGCCGGGGAGGGACTTGTCGACCTGCGACTCGTTGATCACGATGTCGGCCAGGCCGGGGATCGTGATCTTCGTGTTCGCCGGGATGTTCACCGGGTAGGCCTTGCCGCCGATGGACAGGTTGAGGAATGTCGTCGTCGTACCGCCGTCGAGGGCGACGCTGGTCGTGGTACCGGTCGCGGTGGCGTAGGAGGTGCTCTGGATCGCGTCGACCTTGATCGCTCCGCCGAGCAGGCTGATCCCTGCGATCTTGGAGCCGGCGGTGATCTTCACGCCGGTACCGAACGCGGTGGCCTGCTCGCCCGTTGTAACGGCGCCGACGTCGAGGAGGCCCGCGACGTGGACGCCCGCGACACCGGACGACGCCGAGTTCGGGATCACCGTGTCACTCAGGTTCGACGCGGCGGTCAGGCCGGAGCTGATCGTGGTGCCCAAGGCGTTGATCTGGGTGCCACCGGACGTGCCGGAGTAGGTCCAGACCTGGGTGTCTGCGGCTACCGGGCCGATCCCGGCGACGAGGGTGGCCGTCGCCATCATGGCTATGGCGCACGCGGAAGAGAGAAGTCGGCGCACGAGGCACCTCCAGAGAAATAGGAGACGGGCTCGCCGAGACGACCCGTAGGGGAGGGGAGACACGAGTATGTCACGGCAGAACCAGGGTCAAAGAGACGCGCCGGTAAAAATTCAGAGCGATGTCTTCCGTTCTGTAAACCGCTGTGACAGTCTCCGTTACATCTTGGACCCTGTCTGGTCCCGTCAGGTCGAGAGGAGTCGTGCGTGGTGCAGCTTGCCTGGGACCTCGAGCGGCTCGCTGCCACTGACGACGCCCGGATCTGCGCCCTTTTCGCGGACCGCGTCGAGCGTCGTGCGGCGATCGGCGCGATGGTCGACGCCCTGGCACGCACCTGTCCATGGAGCGGTCCGACTGGTGTAGTCCGGCTCGACGTGGAGCTGGCAGCGGGCGACGTGGAGTCGTGGACGATCAGGTTCGACGCGACCGCGATCCTGCTCGACGAGGCGGCCGAACCGCGAGCGGTGGTGGGCCTCGGGCTGGTCGACGTGGTCCGGCTCGTGACCGGTCAGGCCGATGGGGCGTTGCTGTACCTGGCCGGGGCCCTGGACGTGATCGGCGACGAGGCCTGGGTGCTGGACCTCGGCCGTGCCTTGCGGGCTCCGGGTTCGACCCGCCCGCTGATCGACCCGGCTGCCCTGGACCCCGAAGCTGTCTCGGCTGCGATCTCCGGCGTACGGATCGAACACCTTGCCGGGGTGATGGCCGGCGGCTTCCGTCGGCTCGTGCTCACCGAGGTGTTCGGCCGGTTCCCGGAGTTCCTGATCCCGGAGAAGGCCCTGCGGACCCGGGTGGCGATCGGGTTCTCGATCGGCGGCCGGTCCGACGGCGGCATCGACCGGTACGTCGTACGGATCGATGCGGGGGAGTGCGCCGTGATCGCGGATGCGTCCGTCGACGAGCCGGTCGACGCGACGCTGCTCCTGGAGGGCCACGAGTTCCTGCGTCTGGTGCTCGGACACCTCAATCCCGTGCGCGGAGTGCTCTCGGGCCAGATCCGGGTCCATGGCCCGGTCATCAAGGCTCTCGGCTTCAACGCCGTCATGCGGATTCCGGGAAGCTGAGGCCTTGCCTTTATGACAGTTTCACTGGCACAGTTCCGCTGCAACGAAGATGTGACCTGCGTAACTCCTGCTGAGAGTGGGCGTTACGCAGGGTGCACGCGACCACGACTGCAGACCGGGAGGCACCGTTGAGCTCCTTGGCCGTTGCGGGTCGTGCCGGGTTCGAATCGCTGATCGACCGGTTCCGGGCCGGCATCGTCACCAGCGGGAACATCGTCCTGCTCGCCACCGAAGCCGTGCTGTTCATCGTCAAGGACATCCTCGGCCGACGGTTCTCGTGGACCGAGTTCATGCTCCAGGCCTGGTTCATGACGCGGGTCAGCCTGCTCCCGACGATCCTGGTCGCGATCCCGTTCGGCGTGATCACCTCCGTCCAGATCGGTGCGGTCGCCAACCAGATCGGTGCGACCTCGTTCAGCGGTGCCGTCAACGGCATCGGCGTCCTGCGCCAGGGTGCGCCGCTCGTGACCTCACTGATGATCGCCGGGGCAGTCGGGTCGGCGATCTGTTCCGACCTCGGAGCACGCACGGTCCGTGAGGAGATCGACGCGCTCAAGGTCATGGGCATCTCGCCGATCCAGCGACTGGTCGCGCCGCGGATCCTGGCCGCACTGGTCGTGGCTCTGCTGCTGACCGTGATCGTCGCGATGACCGCGATGATCACGGCGTTCATCATGAACGTCGGCGGCGGCAGCATCTCCTCGGGTGCCTATCTGGATTCCTTCGTCAGCTTCTCGCGCCCGGAGGACTTCATCCTCGCCGAGTTCAAGGCGCTGGTCTTCGGCTTCATCGCGACGATCGTCGCCTCGCACAAGGGTCTCGGCGCCTCCGGCGGACCCAAGGGTGTCGCCGACGCGGTGAACCAGGCGGTGGTGCTGAGCGTGATCCTGCTGGCCGTCGCCAACGTCGCCATCACCCAGGCCTACGTGATGGTCTTCCCGCAGGGGCTGGCATGACGGCCCTCGAGGATCCGACCCCGCGACCGACCATCGCCGACCACGTGGTCGACGCGGTGGACCGAGTGGTGGAAACCCTGGCCCAGCTGGGTGACTTCGCGACCTTCGTGGCCCGGACGATCCTCTCGGTCTTCGCGACGATCCGGCTCTATCACCGCGAAGTCCTGCGCCAGCTCAAGGACATCGCCTGGGGCAGCGGCGCCATCATCGTCGGCGGCGGCACCATCGGCGTGATGGTCCTGCTCGCGCTCTCGGCCGGGACGTCCCTGGGCATCGAGGGCTTCAGCGGCCTGGAGATCGTCGGTCTCGCTCCGCTCACCGGCTTCATTTCGGCCAGCGCCAACACCCGCGAGCTCGCTCCGTTGATCGCCGCGCTGGCGCTGGCCTCGCAGGTCGGCTGCCGCTTCACCGCCCAGCTCGGCTCGATGAAGATCTCCGAGGAGGTCGACGCGCTCGAGGTGATGGCGGTCGAGCCGATGCGCTACCTGGTCACCACCCGCGTGATCGCCACCAGCATCGCGATCCTGCCGCTGTACCTGATCGGCCTGATCGGGTCCTACATGGCCTCGGCGTTCTCGGTCGTGGTGATCTTCCACCAGTCGCCCGGCCAGTACGACCACTACTTCTCCACCTTCATCCAGGGCCGCGACGTGTTCTTCTCCGTCATCAAGATCCTGGTCTTCGCCACCGCCGTGACCCTGGTGCACTGCTGGTACGGCATGCGTGCCTCGGGTGGTCCGCAGTCGGTCGGCGAGGCCACCGGGCGCGCGATCCGGGCCAGCATCGTGCTCGTGGTCCTCCTGGACATGGTCATGACGCTGCTGTTCTGGGGCGGCAACTCCGGCTTCCGGGTCTCGGGGTGACGGGCTAGTTGGCAGCAGCAGTGCGCAAGGACCTCAAGCGCTCCGACTACGCCCTGCGCGGAGTCGGGATGGTCGTCGTGATCGGCGTCGCGCTCGGCCTGCTGTTCATGCGCTCCTCCGGCACCTTCGGCGGCCCGGAGCACGTCTCGGCGCAGCTCGCCGATGCCGGCGGGTCGCTCGGCAAGAGTGCCGACGTCAAGGTCCGCGGCGTCATCGTCGGCACGGTCACCAGCATCGGACGCGGACCCGACGGCGGCGTCCGGGTGCAGATGTCGATCCCGGGCGACAAGCTGAAGATGATCCCGGCGAACGTCGTCGCACGGATCCTGCCCGCCACGGTGTTCGGTACGTCGTTCGTCGACCTGACCACGTCGGGGCCCTCGTCGACCGCCTCGCTCCGTGCCGGTGCCGTCGTACCGGCGGACAGCAGGCAGGGCACCCTGGAGCTCCAGCAGGCCCTCGACGACATCGACAACCTGGTCAAGGCCGTCGGGCCGGCCGAGCTCGCCTCGGCGATCGGCTCGGCGGCGCAGGCCCTCGACGGCCGAGGCCAGCAGCTCGGCGACACGATCGACCTGGCGAACTCCTACCTGGCGCGGCTCAACCCGCGGTTGCCCGCCGTGCGCGCGGACCTGCACTCGCTGGTCACGAACCTCCAGCTCGCTCAGGAGGTCGCTCCCGATCTGCTCCAGGCCACCAACGACGCGCTCGTGGCGGCCCGCACGATCGTGGACGAGAAGGCCTCGATCGCGACGATCATCAGTGGCGGCACCGCGCTGACCGCCCAGGCCAATGCGTTCGTGTCGGCGAACTCGGCGGACCTGATCCGATTCATCGACAACTCCGCGACGTTGCTCGACGTCGTCTACACGAACAGGCACATGGGTATCACCGGTTCGATCATGACCAACAGGATGCTGAACGCGAAGCTCAGCACGATCGTGCACCACGGCTTCCTCGAGGCAGCGACCTCGTTCATCCTGGACATTCCGCCGTACTACACCTCGGCCAACTGCCCCCGGTTCGGGGTGGCCCGCGGCGACAACTGCACCGGCGCGAACCGGGTCGGCGTCAGCGCGATGCTCGATGGTTCGAGCGGAGGTGCCCGATGATCAAGGGCTTCCGTTCCATCGTCGTCAAGTTCACGATCTTCGCCCTGGCGTCCGGGCTGCTGGGCCTGCTGCTGGTCAACACGATGCTCAACGGGTTGAACGGCAGCACCGAGAACTTCAAGGCCGAGTTCACCGACGTCGCCGGCCTGCGTGCCGGCGACGACATGCGGGTGGCCGGTGTTCGGGTGGGCCGGGTCTCCGGCATCAAGATCACCCAGCAGGGTGCCGAGGTCTCCTTCGACCTCCTCACGTCGCAACCGATCCTGGACACCACCAAGATCGTGATGCGCTACCAGAACCTGCTCGGCCAGCGTTACCTCGCGCTCGTCCAGACCGGCAGGCGGGGGGCTGCGCTCCGGTCCGGATCCACGATCCCGCTGGCGATGACCAGCCCGGGCTTCGACCTCACCGAGCTGCTCAACGGCTTCCGGCCCCTGTTCGAAGCGCTGCGGCCCGACGACGTCAACGCACTCGCGACGTCGCTGATCAAGGTCCTGCAGGGTGAAGGCGGAACCGTCGAGCAGCTGCTCCAGCAGACCGCCCACATCACCAACTTCCTGGCCGACCGCGACCAGCTCGTCGGCCAGGTGCTGACGAACCTGACACCGGTCGTCGTCGACATCGCCGGGCAGGGCAGCGAACTTCGCTCCACCGTGGTCGAGCTGAGGAACCTCATGACCGGTCTGGCCACCGACCGGGCCTCGATCGGCGCGTCCATCGACGGCGTCAGCCAGCTGATCGGCTCCACGTCCTCGCTGCTGACCGACATCAAGGTCCCGACCATCCAGGCCGTGAAGAACTTCCGCCAGGTGATGGACCTCTTCGTGGCCAACAAGCAGGGCTTCGTGGATGCGATCCGGTCGTTCGGCACGACCCTGGCGGCGCTCGGCCGCGCGAGCTCGTACCAGAACGCGGTCAACATCTACCTGTGCTCGGTGATCGTCCAGGTCGGGCCGGCCAAGCTCAACCTCAACGGCAGCGACAACGGTCCCTGGTCGAAGGTGTGCCGATGAAGCCGCTCGCAGACCGCGACCCGTTCCGGGTGGGACTCGTCGCGATGGCCGTCGGAGTACTGGTCGCCGGCCTGGTCCTGGTCGTGACCTTCGTGTCCTTCGGCAAGACCGAGTACCACGCGATCCTCGCGCAGACGGCCGGGCTGCGCGTCGGCGAGGACGTGGAGATCCACGGCGTACCGACGGGCAAGGTCAAGTCGATCGTGCTCGACGGCGACACGGTGCGTGTCGGCTTCACGGTGAGCAGCAACCTGCACCTCGGTACGTCGACGACCGCCGCGGTCAAGGTCGCCACCCTCCTGGGCACGCACTACCTCGCGGTCGATCCGTCGGGCAGCGGCTCGCTCGACACGATCCCGCTCGCGCACACCTCCGTGCCGTACAACCTGCAGGACGTGCTCGAGAAGGGCACCGGCAACCTGCAGAAGCTGGACCCGGTCCTGCTCGCGAAGGCGCTCACCGAGACCAGCAAGACCCTGACCGCCACCAGCCAGAACATCGGTCCGGCGCTCGACGGCGTCGCCCGGCTCGCCGAGGCGGTCCAGAAGCGCAGTGGGCAGACCGGTGACCTGATCGCGGCTGCCCGGAGCGTGACCAACCAGTTGTCGGCGAGCAGTGGCGACATCGTCGTCCTGATGCGCGACGGCAACCTGGTCCTGGCCGAGATCAACTCGCGTCGCGCGGCCATCCACACGCTGCTGACCGAGACGACCACGCTGGCCAGCAACCTGGCCTCGATCGTCTCCTCGACCAAGTCCGACATGGCGCCGGCACTGCGCCAGCTCAACGTCGTCCTGACCACGCTCCGCTCCCAGGACGCGACCCTGAAGAGCGTCCTGGACCAGATGGCGCCGACCGTGCGCTATCTCGCCAACGCGACCGGCAACGGTCCGTGGGGCGACCTGTGGCTCAAGTCCCCGGCGATCCCGCCGGACGACCTCGCCTGCCGGGCAGGAGGCTGCCCGTGAGACGCCTGCTCGGATTCTCGCTGCTGATCGCCCTCGTCCTGGGTCTGACCAGCTGCACGATTCCCGTCATCGGGAAGAACACCATCACCATCACCGCGATGATGTCGGACTCCGCCGGCCTGTTCGTCGGCAACGACGTCGGCATCCTCGGCGTCCCGGTCGGCAAGGTCACCTCGATCACGCCGGAGGGCACGACCGTCCGCGTGACCATGCAGGTCAACGCCGACCAGCCGATCCCTGCCGGCGCCGGCGCGGTCGTCGTGGCGCGCTCGGTCGCCACCGACCGGTACGTCGAGCTGACCCCGGTCTACCACTCGGGACCGCGGATGCAGAACGGCGCCGTGATCGCCCAGCCGCTGACCCGGACCCCCGTCGACTTCGACGACGTCCTCGCAGCCCTGAACACCTTCGCCACGGGGATCGCAGGCTCGAAGTCGACCCGGGACGCGATCAAGAACATCCTCCAGTCCGGATCGACCGCGCTGGCCGGCAAGGGGGCGGAGTTCAACACCGCGATCACCTCCCTCGGCGGCGCCGTGAACTCGATCTCCCAGCAGCGCGGCAACATCACCTCGACCGTGCAGTCGCTGGACAGCCTGACCGGGACGATCGCGGACAACCAGCAGCTGGTGCGTGACTTCATCACCCAGATCAGCAACGCCACCAAGCTGCTGGCCGACGAACGCACCAATTTCCAGTCCACCCTGCAGTCGCTGAGCAGCGTGGTCCAGGTCGTCGCCGACTTCGCCCACCAGAACCGGCAGCAGTTCGTCTCGGCCCTCACGCAGACCACCGACCTGATGAAGAAGCTCCTGGTCAAGCGCACCGATCTGGTCGAGATCCTCCGGGTGATGCCGCTGACGCTGCAGAACTTGGGGGCGATCTACGACAAGGGCCGCCTCCGCGTCCGGGTCGACCCGACCGTGCTGACCCCGCTGGGCGGCTTGATCGACTCGTCGTGCAACCAGGCGCCGACGGACTTCTGCTCCGCGTTCGGCCCGTCGCTGCTGAACCTCAACAACATCCTCGCGCTCCTGGGGATCGGCAGGTGAACCGCCGGATGAAGAGCCTCGCCACCGCGGTCGTCGCGGTCCTCGGGCTGGCGCTCGTCGCCGGCTGCGGACCGACGATGCGCGACCTGCCGTTGCCCGGCTCAGGGGTGAGCGGCAACACGATCACGATCAAGATCCCGTTCGACGAGGCGCTGAACCTCGCCCAGGGCGCTGCGATCAAGGTCAACGGGGTGGACTCCGGCAAGGTGCAGTCGGTGGCGACCAAGGACTTCAAGGCCATTGCGACGATCAAGATCCGCACTGACGCCCAGATGCGCCGCGACGCCACCGCGCGGTTGCGCTACACGACCCCGCTCGGCGAGCTGTTCGTCGACGTGAGCAACCCGGCGACCGGGCCGTTGATGCGCAACGGCGACGAGCTTGCGGCCGTGAACGCGACGACCGCGCCGACCGTCGAGGACGCGCTGTCGTCCGCCTCATTGCTGGTCAACGGCGGCGGCCTCAACCAGCTGCAGACCGTGACCGACGAGCTCAACAAGGCGATCGGCGGTCGCGAGGACAACGTCCGCGAGCTGCTCGACCGGTCCAACACCTTCCTGGGTCAGGCCGATGCGACCACCGGCGACATCGACGCGGCGCTGCGCTCGCTGGCCGGTCTCTCGCAGGTGCTCAACGAGAACAAGAGCACCATCAACGCGGCGATGACCGAGATCCGCCCGGCTGCCCAGGTGCTGCGCGAGAACACCCCGGGACTGACCCGGTTGCTGGCCCAGCTCGTGAAGTTCTCGGCGACCGCGAACAACGTGGTCGGCCACACCCGGGCCCAGATCGAGTCGATGGTCAACCAGGTCACCCCCGTCCTCCAGGAGTTCCTCGGTCTGCGAGCCGATCTGGGGCCGTCGTTCAGTGACCTCGTCAACGTGAGCAAGCTGCTCAACACCGCAGTGCCCGGCGACTACGCCAACATGCGCCTCGTCCTCGAGTTCGACCAGCTGGGCCTGCCGAACCTGCTCGGTGCCGGCGGCGGCGGGAGCACGGGTGCCAACGGCAACGGTACCGGCGGCCTGCTCGGCGGTCTCGGCGGGCTCGGCGGCCTGCTGGGCGGTCTTCTTGGCGGCGGCACGTCGCCCCGCGTCATCGAACCGGCGACCTCGAGCTCGCCGCTGAGCCTCTCCGGGATGCTGGCCGGAACCTCCGGGGGTGCCCGATGAAGGTGTTCGCGATCTTCAAGGACCGGCTGTGGCAGAGCTTCTTCGGCGTCGTACTCGTCCTGATCATCACCCTGGCCTACCTCTTCAGCTCGGTCCTGGGCACTCCGCTGCTCGGCGGCACCAAGGTCGTGAAGGTCGAGATGGCCGCGACCGGCGGCCTCTTCGAGGGGTCGGCGGTGACCTACCGGGGCGTCAAGATCGGCAAGGTCCGCACGATCGACCTGACCTCGACGGGCGTGGTCGCGACCATCGCGATCACCTCCTCGGACAACATCCCGACCGATTCGCTGGTGAAGGTCCGCAGCCTCTCGCCCGTCGGTGAGCAGTACCTCGACTTCCAGCCGCGCACCGACAAGGGTCCCTTCCTCCACGACGGCTCGGTGGTCCCTGCGACGTCGACGGATCTGCCCAAGACGCTGGCCTCGACGGTCATCGCGGTGAACAAGGTCCTTGCCCAGATCAACACCGACCAGCTCCACTCGCTGCTCACCGAGCTCAGCACCGGGCTGGCCGGCACCGGCGACGACCTCGGCAAGCTCGTCGACCAGGGCCACGTCCTGCTCGTCGACCTGGACAGGCTCTGGCCCCAGACCGATCGACTGATCACCAACGGTGGCGCCGTGCTGAGCATCGGTCCGTCGAAGGCCAACGACATCCGGCAGCTCGCGACGTCCTCACGCCTGTTCGCCCAGTTCCTGCGCAGCTACGACCCCCAGCTGCGAAGCACGCTCGCCCAGGCGCCCGCCCAGATCGCCCAGCTGCACGGGCTGATCACCGATGCCGCCACGATCTTCCCGGGCTTCGTGGGTGAGGCGGTCACCTTCTCCGACCTGTTCCGGTCCTACTCACCGCAGCTCGGGGCGCTGCTGGCCTGGTACGCACCGGGTCTCGGCGTGCTGGGCAGGGCGGTCAAGGACGGCGTGCTGCAGATCGAGGGCATCCCACAGCGATCCACCGAGTGCCCCTACCCCACGACGCGACGCGATCCGACGAACGCCGTACGACGGCCGCTGGTCACCACCGGTCACTGTGCGTCAGGCCACGCGAACCTGCAGCGCGGGGCAGCCCACGCTCCGGGACCCGTCCAGTGACGGCCTCGAAGCGCTGGCAGGTCGCGACCGGCGTCCTGGCCGTGGCCCTGGTCGCCGCGCTGGTGGTCCTCGTGCTCACCCTGCGATCGCTGAGCCACGAGCACGACCTCACCGATGCCGGCACGCAGGCCCAGGCAGCAGCTCGCAAAGCCGTCGTGTCGATGACGACCTACGACTACCGGACGCTGCCGCACGACTTCGCCTGGGTCGACGACGCAGGCACGGCCAAGTTCCGCAAGCAGTACGCCGAGGTCAGCGCACCGATCAAGAAGCTCGTCCTCCAGCTGAAGGCTCATGCCGTGGGCAGCGTGGTCGCCTCGGCGGCCGAGGTGAAGGACGTCGACCACGTCCTGGTCCTGGTGTTCGTGGACCAGACCTTGAGCAACCCGGGCCAGGCCCAGCCCGGCCTGGATCAGCCGCGGGTGACGATGTCGATGGTCCGCCAGGGCGGTCGCTGGCTGGTCGACGAGGTCAAGCTCAACAACCTCACCACCCAGTAGCCCTCAGGCGTCGGGCTCGAGGCGCAGGGTCATCAGGGTCGTGGCCAGCATGTCGTAGTGGCCGACGAGGAGCAGCAGCTCGATCGCCGTGCGGTCGTCGTACGCCGCCAGCAGCCGGGCCCAGGTGCCGTCGCCGAGGTCCTTGGTCGCGAGCAGCTCCTCGGTGACCTCCATGAGCAGCTGTTCGTTGCGCTGCCAGCCCTCGGCGGCCGCACCGATCCCGATGCGCTCGACATCCGCCGCCGTGACGCCGGCACGTCGACCGATCCGGACGTGGTGCTCGAACTCGTAGGCGCAGCCTCGCAAGGTCGCCACCCGGAGGATCACCAGCTCGGTCTCGCGGCGGGGCAGTGTGCCACCGGGCATCAGCTGGCTGGCGAAGAAGAGCCAGCCCCAGAACAGCCCGCGGCCGCGCCCGAGCGTGGTGAAGATCGCCGGCGGGGCCGTCTTGGTCACCCGGGCTGCGATCCGGGTCAGCAACCAGATCGGCACCCCCAGCTCCCGGAGACCGCCCGGGGCGATCCGCGGGCCGCTCACGTGTCTTCCCGCACGGCCCGGCCGACCTGGGGGAGTGCCTTGTTGGCGACCGTGTTCATCACCTTCATCGCGAGGACGTAGCCGGGCGGGAAGTACCGCTGCGCGAGGTGAGCGATCCGGATGTCGGGTGAGGTGTAGACCCAGTACCTGTTGCGCCGTACGCCGTCCAGGATCGAACGCGCTGCAGACTCGGGCGACACCGCACGCTTCTTGAAGCGTGCCTGGAGCCTGCGGAACGCCGGACTGGTGTTGTCGACGCCGGCGATGCTCACGGTCTCGGTCAGGCCGGTGTCGACACCGCCCGGGCAGACCAGGCTGACCCCGATGCGGTGTCGGGCCAGGTCGAAGCGGAGCACCTCGGATACGCCGCGGAGGCCGAACTTGCTGGCCGAGTACGCAGCGTGCCACGGCATCCCGATGATCCCGGCCGCCGAGGAGACGTTGACGACGTGGCCGCCCCGACCGGCTTCGATCATCGGCGGGACGAGGTACTCGAGCACCGAGATCGGCCCCATCAGGTTGATGTCGACGACCCGCTGCCAGGTGCTGTGCGGGAGGGCCGTGATCGTGCCCCACGACGCGATCCCGGCGATGTTCATCACCACGTCCATCGACCCGTGGTCGGCGGTGATCTCGGCCGCCATCGCGCGGACGCCCTCGTGGTCGGAGATGTCGACGGGGGACGCGTAGGCGACGTCGCCGCCGGCCTCGGTGATCTCCGCGACCACGTCGATCAGGCCCTGCTGGTTCACGTCGGTGAGGAACAACGAGGCGCCCTGATCGGCGGCCATCAGCGCCGTGGCGCGCCCGATCCCGCTCGCCGCACCGGTGAGGAAGACGTTCTTGCCGCGGAGGTCGCGCACGGGGGCTCTGAGCATGTCCCGACCCTAGTCAGATCAGAGCAGGTGGCGCAGCGGGTTCAGGACTGCTTCGGTGAACCGGCGGTGCACCCCGCGGGCGTTCCAGTCGCGACTCGACAGGTGCGAGCACTGCTCCAGGTCGGAGGCGAAGATCGCCTCCATCACCTTCGCCATCCCCGGGTCGATGAACTCGACGTTGATCTCGTAGTTGCCCGACATGCTCAGTCGGTCGATGTTCGCCGTCCCGACCGTGGACCACTTGCCGTCGATCGTGGCTGTCTTGGCGTGCACCATCGCGCCCTCGAACCGGTGGATCTCCACGCCGGCTTCGAGCAGCTGGCCGAAGTAGCCGCGCGAGATCCAGTCCGCCACGACGTGGTTGGAGGTGCGGGGGAGCAGGATCTTGACGTCCACGCCACGCCGCGCAGCCGTGACGAGCGCGTCGACGAAGTCGGGATCGGGGATGAAGTAGGCGTGCGTCATCCAGATGTTGCGCCGGGCCCGGTTGATGGCCTCGAGGTACATCGCCCGGATCGGGAACATCCACTGTCGCGGCAGGTTGCGGTGCAGGCGGATCCTCGGCTCCCACTCGGAGTCGGTGGTCTCCAGGAGCAGGAGACGCCGCCCGCTGCGGTGATCGTTCCAGAAGTCCGCGAACGAGCGTTTCAGGTCCCAGACCGCCGGACCGGTGATGCGGCAGTGCGTGTCGCGCCACTCCGTGGCGTAGGCGGCGCCGATGTTGAACCCGCCGACGAAGGCAGCGTCGTCGTCGACGATCAGCACCTTGCGGTGGTCGCGGCCGTAACGGCGGATGTCGAAGAAGCGCCAGCCGGCGTTGTAGACCGGGTACTTCAGCACGCGGAGCACCCGGGAGAACGTCTTGAACCGGGGGTCGACGACGATGTTGGCGAACGCGTCGTAGATCGCATAGACCTCCACGCCACGCTCGGCCGCAGCGGTCAGCGCCTGCTTGAAGCGCTCGCCGGTCTCGTCGCCCTTCCAGATGTAGGTCTCGAAGAGCACCATCTGCTGGGCCGACTCGATCGCGGCGAGCATGTCGTCGTACAGGTCGACGCCGTTGGTGTACGTCGTCACGGTTCCGCTGCCGATCTGGACGTCCTGCGGGCTGAGGGTGGTGAACGGCTGCGGCTTCTTGCCGCGCCGCCGCCAGGAGTCGACCAGGGTGAGGCTGATCGCCAGGACGAGCTGGACGCCGAAAATGGCGAGCAAGGTGCGTCGCACCACGGGCCAGATGCCGCGCCCGACGGCAACGACGGCGTTCCTGGGTCTGCTCACGAGTAGAAACTAGGGCATCGGGCCCCAAGAACCCTGTCGGTGCCTCCCCGTACGCTCATCGCATGCGTCCTGTCACCGACCTCGAGCGCCGGGTGGCGCCGTTCCAGGTCATCTCGGACTACCAGCCCGCGGGCGATCAGCCGGCCGCGATCGAGGAGATCGACCACCGCATCACCGGCGGCGTCCAGGACGTCGTCCTGCTCGGCGCGACCGGCACCGGCAAGACCGCGACGGTCGCCTGGGTGGCGGAGAAGCTGCAGCGCCCGATCCTGGTGATGCAGCCCAACAAGACCCTCGCGGCCCAGTTCGCCACCGAGCTGCGACAGCTCCTGCCCGAGAACGCCATCGAGTACTTCGTCTCGTACTACGACTACTACCAGCCCGAGGCCTACGTCCCGCAGACGGACACCTACATCGAGAAGGACTCCTCGATCAACGAGGAGGTCGAGCGGCTGCGGCACTCGGCGACCAACTCGCTGCTGACCCGGCGCGATGTGATCGTGGTCTCGACGGTCTCCTGCATCTACGGCCTCGGCACGCCGCAGGAGTACGTCGACCGGATGCTGCGGCTGCGTGTGGGTCAGGAGCTCGATCGCGACGGCGTCCTGCGGCGGCTGGTCGAGATCCAGTACACCCGCAACGACCTGGCCTTCACCCGCGGCACCTTCCGGGTCCGCGGGGACACGCTGGAGATCTTCCCGGTCTACGAGGAGCACGCGGTCCGCGTCGAGTTCTTCGGCGACGAGATCGAACGGCTGATGACACTGCACCCGATCACCGGCGAGGTGATCACCGAGGATGCCGAGCTCCACGTCTTCCCGGCGACCCACTACGTCGCCGGTCCGGAGCGGATGGAGCGGGCGATCCGGGGGATCGAGACCGAGCTGGAGGAGCAGATCGGCCTGTTCGAGCGCCAGGGCAAGCTGCTGGAGGCGCAGCGGCTGCGGATGCGGACGTCGTACGACGTCGAGATGATGCGCCAGGTCGGATCCTGCTCGGGCATCGAGAACTACTCCATGCACATCGACGGTCGTCAACGGGGCAGTGCTCCGAACTGCCTGCTCGACTACTTCCCCGAGGACTTCGTCCTGGTCGTGGACGAGTCGCACGTCGCGGTCCCGCAGATCGGCGGCATGTACGAGGGGGACATGTCCCGCAAGCGCAACCTCGTCGACCACGGTTTCCGGCTGCCGAGCGCGATGGACAACCGGCCGCTGCGCTGGGAGGAGTTCCTCGACCGGATCGGCCAGACCATCTACCTCTCGGCGACGCCGGGCGACTACGAGCTGGCCAAGGGTGGTGGTGTCGAGAACGCGGTCGAGCAGATCATCCGTCCGACCGGCCTGATCGACCCCGAGGTGATCATCAAGCCGACCAAGGGCCAGATCGACGACCTGATCGGCGAGATCAACCTGCGCACCGAGCGCAAGGAGCGGGTCCTGGTCACCACGCTGACCAAGAAGATGTCCGAGGACCTGACCGACTACCTGCTGGAGAACGGCATCCGGACCCGGTACCTGCACTCCGAGGTCGACACCCTCAAACGGATCGAGCTTCTCCGCGACCTGCGGCTGGGCCTGTACGACGTCCTGGTCGGCATCAACCTGCTGCGCGAGGGCCTCGACCTGCCCGAGGTGTCCCTCGTGGCGATCCTCGATGCCGACAAGGAGGGCTTCCTGCGCTCGGACAAGTCGCTGATCCAGACGATCGGCCGTGCCGCCCGCAACGTGTCCGGCCAGGTCTTCATGTACGCCGACAAGATCACGCCGTCGATGGAGAAGGCGATCGACGAGACCAACCGGCGTCGCGCGAAGCAGGTCGCCTACAACACGGCCCACGGCGTCGACCCGCAGCCGCTGCGCAAGAAGATCGCCGACATCACCGAGATGCTCGCCCGTGAGGACGAGAACACCGAGGAGCTGCTCGCGACCTGGGGCGGGATGGATGCGAAGTCCAAGAAGGCGCCCGTCCCGGGTCTCTCGAAGATGCGGGAGGTCAACCGTGACCTGGCCGGCTTGCCCTCGAGCGATCTCGCCGAGCTGGTCCAGCAGCTGACCGAGCAGATGCACGCGGCGGCTGCCGAGCTCCAGTTCGAAGTCGCAGCCAGGCTGCGCGACGAGATCTCCGACTTGAAGAAGGAACTGCGCCAGATGATGGAGGCCACGCGCTGATCTGAAGGCGGTGCCCCGATCGGGGCACCGCCTTCATCGGATCAGGACTCCGACGGTGCGAGGTTTCCGCCGCCATCTCCATGCGGCAGGTGGGGATGAGGCAGGTGCGGGTGCGGCAGGTGCGGATGGGGGTGGTGCACCTCGTCGGCGATGACCAGCTCCGGCGGGGTGACGTCCGGCTTCTTGATCTGCAAGAAGACGACCAGCGCGACGATGATCCCCAGGAACAGGTAGCTCGTGGTCGTCGTGCCGAGATTGAGCCCCTGGTTGCCCTGCTGGGAGAGCCAGTCCCCGGTCGAGGCACCGAGCGGCCGGGTCATGATGTAGGCGAGCCAGAACGCGAGGACGCCGTTGACCGCGGTGAACTTCCACACGACGGCGATGACGGCGATGATCGCGACGAACAGGCTCAGTGTCGTCAGGTAACCGAGGCTGAACTTCTCAGCGACGAGGTCGCCTACTGCGGTGCCGGTCGCGAACGTCGTCAGGATGGCGAGCCAGTAGAACATCTCGCGGCGCGCCGTACGGATCGAGTGCATCGACAGGGTGCGCTCGACCAACCACCAGGCGAGGAAGACCGCTGCCAGCATGGTCACCGAGACGATGGTGATGGTCCACATGTGGTTGGGCACGTCGCCCTGGCCCTCAAACATGTCGGTGATCTGCGTGCCCAGCACGCTGATCACCACGATGTTGGCCCAGTAGACAACGGGGATGTACCGCTTGAGCTTGAACTGGATGCCGAGCGTCACGATCAGTACGACGACGGTGACGGCGGCCACCTTGTACAGGGCGGTCTGAAGCTGGTCAGGCGTGGCGTTGTCGCCGCCGACAGCGAACCGTCCCATCAGGTTGTCCGACATCGTTTCGCCGATGGTCGTGCACAGACACTTGATGATCCAGAAGTAGATCGTGACCTCGGGCACCTTGTTCAACAGCTGCCGGGTCTTCGACATGGGCGGAATTGCTTGAGTGCTCATATCGGACATCGTTCCGGGTCAACATTGAACGCAACCTGACTCCCGAGCCGGACCCACCGTTACGCGCGTCACAACACGAGAGCACCGTTGGGACGCAAGCCGCGACGCCCGGCATAGCGTCGTCCGTGTCGGTCTGGCACGTACTGCGCTCAGCCTCCGGCCATTGCACCGACGACGAGGAAGGGCTCGTGGCCCGAGGCGACTTGCTCCGGCAGCGGGGTGTCCGGTCCTTCGTGGGACAGGTCCTCGGCGCAGGCGAAGAACCTGACGAACGCGCGTCGCTGAGCAGTTGTCCGGTCGCGGATCGTGCCCACCAACACCGGGAAATCGGTCTCGAGGGCGTCGAGAACGGTTCGCTGGGTGACGACGCCTGCCACCTCGACGGACACGTCTCCGTGAACCTTCGCAAGAGCGCGGAGGTGCGCCGGCAGTACGACGCGGACCGTGTACGACATCAGTTCATCACCGAAGCGTCTGTACCTCGACGGACAACACCGCCGGGAGGTCCCGGACGATGGCCGCCCAGGAGTCGCCGGAGTCCCTCGATGCGTAGACCTGGCCGCCGCTGGTGCCGAAGTACACACCGCACGACGGGTGCTGGTCGATGGCCATCGCGTCCCGCAGCACGTTGACGTAGCAGTTCTCCTGGGGAAGTCCCTGCGTCAGTGCCTCCCAGTCGTCCCCACCGGTACGGCTCCGGTAGACGCGGAGCTTGCCGTCGGGCGGGAAGTGGAGCGAATCGCTGGTGATGGGCACGACATACACCGTCTCCGGCTCGTGGGCGTGCACAGTGATCGCGAAGCCGAAGTCTGTCGGCAGGTTCCCACTGACTTCCTGCCAGGTCTCGCCGGCGTCCTTGCTGCGCATCACGTCCCAGTGCTTCTGCATGTAGAGGACGTCGGGACGACTCGGGTGCAGGTCGAGGTTGTGGACGCAGTGTCCGACCTCGGAATCCTGGTCCGGAATCTCTCCCGAGCGCAGGCCCTTGTTGATCGGCTGCCAGGTGAGGCCACCATCAGAGGTACGGAACGCGCCTGCGGCTGAGATGGCGACGTAGAGCAGACCGGGGTCGGTCGGGTGCTCGAGGATCGTGTGCAGGCACATGCCTCCTGCGCCCGGCTGCCACTGCGGTCCGGTCTCGTGCTGGCGCAGACCCGAGAGCTCAGCCCAGTGCAGCCCGCCGTCGGTCGATTTGAACAACGCGGCGTCCTCGACGCCGGCGTAGACAGTCTCGGCGTCGTGCAGCGACGGCTCGAGGTGCCAGACCCTGGTGAAGGCCCACGGTCGCAAGGTCCCGTCGTACCACTGGTGCTCTCCTGGGACGCCGTCGTAGCTGAAGTCGTTGCCGACGGCCTCCCAGGACTTGCCGCCGTCGTCGGAGCGCTGGATGACCTGTCCGAACCAGCCGCTGGTTTGGGAGAGGTAGATCCGGTCAGGGTCGATGGGTGAGGCCTTGAGATGGTAGATCTCCCAGCCGGGGAAGAGCGGGCCGTCGACTTCCCACGTCGCGCGCTCCTCGTCCGAGGTGAGGATGAACGCGCCCTTGCGAGTCCCGACCAGAACACGTGTGCCGCCCATGGCGTGAATCCCTTCGCGGTTGACCGAGAACGACATTACTCGCCGGATCCGACGCGGAGGTAGATCTCCAATCCGGGCAGACGCATCGCAACCGAGTCCGATGCCCTCGTTCCTGAGATCCGGGCAATCACATTCCGATTTCGGTAGCCGCTCTTCGGTCGGCCCAGGCGCAGAACGCGGGATGGACTTCGCGGAAGTACACGCTCTTCGCCCGCGTGTAGTCGTCGTAGTCGGTCTTGCCTGCGTTGTCCGATGAAAGTCTGCGCTTGGTGTTCTCGTAGCGCTCACGCTCTCCGGGGTGCGCGATGAGCCAGTCGCGAAACCAGACCGTGTACCTACCCCACGGAGAGTCGGCGCGGCGGACGTGGAGGACGACCGAAGGGTTGTGCGCGACGTAGAGCCGCTTTTCCCGGACCTCGGTGGGTGCGCTCTCATCTCCGAACGGAATGTCGCTGCGGACGCCCGGCGAGTCCGGCCGAGAGCCGAGCGCTTGCTCGTACCCGAGCGGTGAGAGCCGCACGCCGAGGTCTGCGTAGCTCGGGAGGGGAAGGATCCGGAGCTGCACGTCGATGATCGGCTTGGCAGCCAGCTCCGGGACCGAGGTGGACCCGATGTGGTCCAGGAACGCGGAGTCTGCTCCTCGAAGACCGATCAGGGCCACAGAAAGGTCATGGAGGCACTGAGCGGCAGTCTGAGCCCAATGCGGGTCGTGCTCGGTCAAGGCGGCCGGGTTGTCAGAAGTCATCTCGGCGATTGTGCCCGACCTTCGTCGGCGACTCGTGCGGATCCGAGGGTGTCGTTCCGTTGCATGTTCGACGGCCGCTCGCATGACAACCCGCGATGATGCTCGCAGGGCAGATGACCGCGACGCCTCCATCCCTGAACCGCCGGAGTTCGCAGCGATCGTCGCGGTGGCCCAGGCGTATTGCGACACGATCGAAGCCGCTTGTGCCGAGCCTCCGGCTCGCGATTGGTTGGTTGGCCACGTCCGTCGAGAGCTGGCTGACCTCCTGCCTGCCGGGCTTCGGCTGCCCGATGTCGACGCCAACAACGTGGCGTACGAGCCAGAGTCGGTGAGCTCTGACCGGTGGCGGAGAGTGTTCGGAGCGCTTCAGGCCGGCCTGGGGGACAGGGACTATTACGTGACGAACCTTCAGGTCTACGGCGAAGAGGCAAGGGACCTTGGCACGGGTTCGCTGGCCGATGATCTCGCGGACGTCTGGCGCGACCTTCGTGAAGGGCTTGATGCCCTGACGACGAATGCCCGCTGGGACGACGTGGCGTGGGAGTGGCGGTTCGGGCTGGACGTCCATTGGGGCAAGCACGCAGTCGAGGCTTTGAGGGCCATCCACGAGATCCGCGCCTGATACCGACCACGCTGCTGGGTCTGTCCGGCGCCGCCCAGGCCTCGTTGGCGAGGGTTTAGGAGAACGGTCCGACGAGGTTCATCCGCTCCAGCGCATCCGGAGGCAGCAGGACCAGCGGTGTCGCACAGCTGACCCTCTCGAAGCAGAGGTAGTCCACGTAGCCGTCGCTTCGCATGACCGTCTCGCCCGACACGAGCCCGCCGTCCGTGTCGGCGTAGTGAAAAAGGACATGAGCCCGGACAGCGAGGCGTGCGCAGAACTGGACAGTTGTGCGACAACGCGCGAGCCTGCCTAATCTGTAGGTGAGCGGCGGCGGGCGTCGTTATCTGCCGAGAACAGCGTGTCCGGCATCGCCGATGCCTAAGCGACAACCATCGCCTTGTTCTTGACTCGCTCTCCATGGATCGTCGCGAATGTAAAGACCGCGACCAAGGGAAGCTCCAGGCAGACCGCGAGAACGGCTGCGCTCACAACACTTCCGCGTGGGCTGGTCCACACGTCGAACCAAGCATCGACGGCGAACATGACCGCACAGATTCCGGTGAAGATGGTGGTCGACGGATGGTGTTTCCACGCAGCGACCGCAACGACGCCAACCATCGACAATTCGAGGCCGTCGAACCCCAACCAAGCGATGTCGTAGTGGTGGGTCGTCACGATCGACGTGATGCCGATGGACAGGTAGATGACCCATCCGAGGAAACCGAAGGCAACGGACAGGGCGAACCAGGTGATCCACCTGGGCACGCGTTGGAGCTGCGGCGTGTGGACTTTCATGCGCCGAGCAACCCAGAGCAGGGCGCCGTACCCGAATCGGGGGCGCAGTTGGTCCAAGTCGCTCGACCTCATCCTGGTCGGTGTGCGATGACCGGTCATGCGGATCGAGTACTCCCAGTTCCAACCGACTCTGTTGACAGGACGACAGCCGCCCCCACGACGTCTCGGACCAAGACGCCGCGGCTTGACCCGCCAATCGACACCAACGTTCGGGTTCTTAGGAAGAGTACCCGAGAGGTGCTAAGGGACCTGTCGACAACCGGGGGGTTGTGAGATCACGCCCGGATCTGTCGATGAGCGGTCGGCTAGACCGCCGAGTTCGGGGGGATGTTGCCCTCCTGAGCGACGTATCGGGCGCGCTTGATCCACAGGATGCCGTGGTACACGACGGTCCCGTCGCTGAACGTGAGCTGACCGCGGCGGATGAACTTCGACCACCACCCGGTCTTCGGGCTGCCGATCGTCACCAGACCCGGGCCTCGCTCGAAGACGTGGAGCTGCTCGCCGGGGCGGTGGAAGGGCAGGTCGCGATAGATGTAGACGTGTCTGTCGGTGACGAGCACGACCCGATGCCAGTAGAAGCTCACCAACGAGATCGCCATCTCGATGAGGTCCCCGACCGAGGGGATGAGCTTGGCGATGTCCTCGACAATCCCGAACACGACCATCGTGAAGAGGTTGTTGAAGGTGAACGCGACCGCGACCGCGTCCTCAGGGACCTTCGCTCGCTTTGCCATGCGCTTTGCCATGCACGCGTTGTACGGGCGGACCTTGATGCTCCGCTGCGGGAACGCGGGCTGCAGGGCTGTGGGGGGCTCGTTCGGCGCGTCCTTGCGGCGAGAGTACCGGAGCTGCCGGGCTTGTCAGGTTCCTTCCAGAAATGGCATTTCGGAAGGATCGACTGACTGCAGCGCATTGCCCTCTGGCAGGTCACGCCCGGGCTACGCCTGCCTCGTCATCTCCGGTTTCACGCGGTGGGTCAAGGCGAAGGTTGCTGATGATCGGTCGTGTGGCCCCGATGAGCCCGACTAGGACGCAGACCGCGACACTGCCGAGTTCGACGTCGCGCGCGCTGAAGGCGTGGGACAGCGGCCCGACCGCGACCTGACCGATCGGCATCGCGACGAAGGAGAAGAAGCCGTCGATCGCCATCACGCGGGAGAGCATGTCCTCGCGGACCTTCTCCTGGACGACCAGGTTCCAGGCAAGGTTGATGATCGCGCTGCCAACGCCTGCGACGAAGAACGCCACGGCGAGCGCGCCGGTGTTGACCCACGTTCCGAGCAGCAGCATCGGTAAGGCGCCGAGGGTGAAACCGAAGACGCAGGCACGCAGCGGGCGCCGGATCACCAGCTTGGCGAGGAAGATCGCGGCCACCAAGAGACCGATCGCTTGGCCGGATCGAGCAAAGCCCCAGCCGTCGCTGCCGATCGTGCCTCGAGCGATCGCCGGGCCCAGGACGCCGATCGAGCCGCTGTTGAGTGCGTTGAACACCAACGAGCACGATGCGATCGGAAGCACCCAACCGAGCGCCCGTACGAAGGACCACCCTGCGGCGAAGTCTCCGATCACGCTCGGCCTCCGGTCGGGTCGCTCGCCGGCGGGCAGCCGGACCGCGCTGAGGAATCCGGCCGCAACGAGGTAGGTGAGTGCATCGACACCCAACCCCCAGCCAGCCCCGGCAGTCGCGACCAGCACGCCGGCGATCGCTGGGCCAGCAATGGCGAGCATGCCTTGTGATTGACCCAGGAGAAGGTAGGCGGACTTCCGCTGGTCTTGCGGCAGGAGGATCGGCACCATGCCATGGAAGGCCGGATAGCTGACCGCGAAGACGGTCCCACCGACGAACTGCAACGCCACGAGCTCCCACACCTGCGCCTGGTGGGTGAGGACCAGCGTTGCAGCGATCGCTTGGACGATGCCTTGCACGAGGTTGCAGCCGCGCAGAACAAGGGTGCGGGGCAACCTGTCGGAGATGGCGCCACCGATGAGCATGAACGCGACCATCGGCACCGTCCAGGCAGCAGCGACCCAGCCGAGAGCCGTGACCGAGTCGCTGATCGCGAGCACCGCGAACGACAGTGCGATACCCGCCATGGAGGAGCCCGCGTTGTTGATGACTTCGCCGAGGAAGAACCTCCGGAAGTTCGTGTCCTCCAAAGGCGAGAGATGGTCGCGGAGGCTCACTGCGCGGACGCTACCTCGTCGCAAGGATCAACTCGACCGATAAATCCTGAGCGCTCGCAACAGGACGGTTCGGAGCGATCGGATCAGCAGAGAGCGTGCATTCTTTGCGACGTTTGAGGTCGTCGCGGCGGGGGACTGCCGTTGGTGTCGGTTATGCTCGGCTGCCGCAAGTTTCTAGACGAGGAGTTGTTCGTGAGCGAAGCAGGATCGACGCGCAATGCTCCCGTGTGGGTGACCGTGACCATGGTCGTCGTAGCGGTCTTGATTGGTGTGGTCGCAGTCGTCTACTTCACGACGTCGGCGGCGGACCTGCCCTCGTTCTTCCCGGGCCACGCGGCCGGTGACACGAAGCATCACATCAAGCACGGGATCGCAGCCGTCCTTGTTGCCCTGGTAGCCCTCGGCGGCGCCTGGCTCACCAGCGGCCAGAAGAAGTCTTAGCCCTAGACTCCCCGTTGCCGTAGGTATTACTTCACGGTCTCAGGGCAGCAGGCGCACACCCGAAAACCTGAGGCTGATGCTGCGTTAGTTCGGGGCGGCCAGCCAATATGCCGAGACGATTCGACGGCGGAGCCTCACCGCGCCTGACAAGTGAGACCGTCGCACAATTGGCCAGTTCAGGACGCTTGGCTCGGGTGGGTAGTCCACTCCGGCTGATCATCGGAGAGAGCGCGAACGAGGGACTCAACGAACCCAGGCACATCGTTCCGCGCGAGCTGGAAGCTGGCTACGCAGGTGCCGGCACGCCAGATCGACAGCACTGCAAGTTGACCGCCACGATGCCACGAGAGCCGCATCGCCCGACCCTGATCCCGGGCGTCCACGAACACGTCTCCGCTCGCGGGGAGGGCGTGGATTTCGGCCATGAACCCAGTGTGCACCTCCAAAATCGCGCGCACTAGAAGTTGCCGGACAACAGGCTGAGTCATGTCTGTTGAGCTGGTCGCGTTGGCAAACGGGTTTCGGACAATCGGATCTGCCGAGGAGAGTGCGCTCCGGGACCTGATCGTCGCACGCGCAAGGTGATAGCGGACTATCCGGGCGGGCCTGTGTCTGGCCGACCCCGGGATCGGATCAGGTCCGATCCCGGAGCTCAAGAATCGACTTGAGGTTTGCTCGTGGTCCTCAACTTGGCTAGGAGCAGGTCACTGTGGCGGTCTGGAAGTTGTTCGTCTGAGTTCCGCCGTTGTTGGTGGTCGAGTGCCCGGTCACGTGGATCGAGATGTTGCCGGCGATTCCGCTGCCGTGATAGGTGAGCGTGAACCCGAATTCGTTCTGAGATGCGGAGTTGTTGCCTCCGCCTCCCCATTCGGTGAGGTGACCGGCGTACTGCACCGTGTTGTCGGACGTGGTCAAGGTAGCTTGCCCGTCGGCGGTGAATCCGCCCCAGTCACCGTTGCTGTTGTTGGTGTCGTGGAACACGGAGTGCCCGCCCGTGAACGCGAGGGTCCAGGTGTCGGTGGAGATGAATCCGGGGCAGTTGGCGGGGATGTTCACGAAGGGCGGTGGCGGACCCTGGAGCACGGGGTTGGAACCGCAGACGTTGCTGCTCGGGTCACAATGGCCCTGGACGTGGGTTGCCCCGCTCGATGACGATGCGAACGCAGTTGGCGCGAGGGCGGCCGGTCCGCAGAATGCAACAACTATGGCGGCCAGACTGGCCAGCCGGGTCGATGACTTTCTCATCGTGTGTCTCCTTGGTCCCGAGACTTAGACGATGGTGAACCTGCAGCACCCGAGATTCTCTCCAGCGCGGGGCCTGCTCCAGCGTTCGACGGACGAGCACCAAGCAACCCATCCAACGGGTCGAGACGCTGAAGCGAGTCGCCAGTCCGGACAGTTGTCGTTCTACGCTCGCAATCACCAAATTGTCAATGTTGTCGATCGCGACCGTCAGTGGATCGCGACGATTTGCACACAGTGCCGTGATCTTCCCGCAGTGACACGCGCCCCGCGTCGGCTACACGGGGCCCCGGCGAGAGCGTGCACGTGCTCGCGCACACATACCGTCTTTCCGATTGTCCTACCCGGCGGCGAGCACCGCGAGCACGAGTGCACCAAAGGCAATCTTCATGTGCGCAGTCCTCTCGATCGGCGTTCCGTATTCGCTCGCCTTGTAGGGCGGCGAAAATGACTCAGGTCCCACAACCGGGTTCTGAGACACCTCCGGGGATCTAAAGAAGGTTCTTCCGCCTACTTCACGGCCCGACGGACAGTTGTTGCGCGGTAGTCGTAACCGTCCTGGCCAACGGCTTCGAACTCCAGCTCGACAGTCTCGCCAACTTCTAGCGGCTTGTACTCGGACACTGTGACGCCATCGATCGACGACAGAACTGGCGACTCGATGACGGAGAAATGCACCCAGCAGCCTCCATCGGTCTCCAGACTGTCGAGAACACCCCAGCCGAGATCCTCATGCCACTGTCGAACTTTCGCGCTGACCATCGCACGAGGGTAGTCGGCCGCCCACAGGCGGACGGTTCTGGACAGGGCTCGCAGGTGGCGCTGTACGCGCATCTCTAGCGCGCGAGCTGACTCCCGGTCCAGCGTTCGTCGCTGCTGACGTCCTCCACGACTTCAAGCCAATCAGGAATGAAGCTGGATGGCTCATCACGGTCGTCAATCTCCGCAATGAGAGTGCCATCGTCGTGTTCATCGACGGCGACGAGTAGGCCATCGCGCTCCACAATGTGGCGCCTCTTGTGTAGCAACTTGGCGGGAAGCGAGATGAGAAGTCCCCACTCATCATCACTGAGGTAGAGGTTGGTGCAAGCGACTTCCGCTGGGCCCGGCGTGAGGCGAACCTTGTGCCCGAGCTTGCGGACAACACTGCCGTCATTCTGTGTCACTTCACGCAGCCGCAGACGGGTCCCGACGAGATAGCGATCGTTGATCTCGTGTGTGGCTCCGATGCCTTCGGGGAGCCGAGCCAACCGGTATCGGCGCTCGCGCTCGACGACCGCGTACTTGAGCGAGATGGACACGAACCGAGGTTAGGCCTTTCGAATGCCCGAGGAGTGCGTACGGGTGCCGCGAGCCGTCGGATCGCAACCGGGTTGTGTGACGCACCCGATTCGACTTCCAGACTGGTCGGGCCTCTGCAAGTCGGTGCGTTCGTCCCGGGGCACGGGGTCGCCGGCCTCGATGACTAGCTCGGGTACGGCCTGAGGTCCAGCGTGCGCACCCCCACCTTGACAGGAAACCAAATGGTTTCCTATTGTGGTGCCGTGGACCTGGTCTTCAAAGCGTTGTCCGACAAGACGCGCCGCGAGCTGCTCGATGAGCTGTTCAGCCGCGACGGTCAGACGCTCAACGCGCTAGCAGTCCAATTCGACATGACCCGAGTGGCCGTGGCCAAGCACCTGCGCCTGTTGGAGGATGCCGGCCTGGTGTCCACCCGCCGTCGTGGTCGAGAGAAATTGCACTTCCTCAACCCGATCCCAATCCGACTGGTCCACGACCGTTGGGTCAGCAAGTACACCGAAGCGTGGGCCGCCGGCCTCGCCGACCTCAAACGTGACCTGGAGGCCACCATGGAGAAGGTATTCGAAATCTACATCCGCACGACTCCCGAGCGCCTCTGGCAGGCGATCACCGATCGGCAGGTCAGGGCGCGCTACCAGTTTGGCGCGCAGGTCGATTCGACCTGGGCTGCGGGGTCCAGCTATCAGGTGGGGCACCCCGGGGCGGACCGATCCCTGATCGAGGGCGAGAACCTCGAGGTTGACCCGCCTCACCGGCTGGTGCAGTCCTACCGAGCGGCGTGGGACGACGACATTGCCGCGCAGGAAACGAGCCGGGTGACCTGGGAGATCGAGCCGGTCGGCGACTCGTGTCGACTCACTGTCACCCACGACCAGCTGCGCGAGGACGCCGACCCGCATCTGTACGGCGGCTGGCCGATGATTCTCTCCGGTCTGAAGACCTGGCTCGAGACGGGACAAGAACTGACCACTCCCGGCTCGCGGATGTACCGAAGCACGCCATGACCTCCCTTGGCGCGACCACCTCCCGGAGGTTACAAACCATCCTCAGCAAGCTCAGCCGGATCGACAGGATGCGCGCACCCACACACCGAAGGAGCGCCCGATGAAGCCCACAGCGACTCACATCACCGGTGTCCGCACAGTCAGCATTCCGGTCAACGACCAGACTGCCGCCCTGGACTTCTACACCGACGTACTCGGATTCACGCTGCTTCGCGACCATCCGACCCCCCAAGGCGGTCGCTGGATCGAACTCGCACCCGGCGGGGACAACGCCATCGTCACGCTCGAACCCGCTACACCCGAGGTCACGCGCGGAGCTATCGGCATCCGATTCACCACCGATGACGCTGAAGGTGCCCACGTGGCACTGTTAGCCGCCGGAGTCGAGACTGACGAGATTCTCCGCTGGCCCGGGACCCCCGCCATGTTCGCCTTCCGCGACCCGGACGGCAACAACTTCTCCATCACGGAAACCGCCTAGTGCAACCGAGGACCGGCATTGCACTCGCACGCTCCCAACTCTGCCAGGAACAACCACGGCCCAAGCGCAGGCGTCCACAGCCTTCTCCCGCTGGAAACGCTCCTTGTCCACGCGCCCATGCTGACAGCAAACCCATGTTGATTCGCACGTCCCCGACTACTCGTCGGCAAGTCTCCACGCTGCATCGCAATCGTCCGGTTCAGAGCGGGACGGTTTCGGACAGCACGCGATCTGACAGACCCGGATGCGCAATCCCCTGCCGAGATGCGTGTGTCTTGCAACGACGCCCAAGCGCTCCTTCGTTGTAGGACGATGCCGTTCATGACGACCAGCAGCGCGCCCTTCTCGCATCCCGTCTTGCAGCGCGTACGAGGTACACGCCCCCGGGGATCTCACCTGGGGCATCTACTTCAACGACCCCGACAACAGCGGATACAGCGAGTCTTGCACGGCGACTGACTCCAAGGGTCGCGCCATCGCGATCCGTGACCCCGGAATGAACGTGACTTCGTCCGATACCGAGACACTCGACCATGTCTTTACGACGCCCGCCGACGGTCGCTTCACGATCGAATGCGACGCCCAGGGCGCGAGCGCCCGGGTGGGACGTGCCGCCGCGAACTGGTACCCAGATCCGTACGAAATCGCGCGATCGCGTTATTGGGACGGCCAGACCTGGACCAGCTACACGGCCGACTGAATCGGAGGCCGGCCCAAGCGCAGAGCGCGATTCACACAAGCGGACGGTTGCGCGACGCCCCGCCGCCTCGGGAGCAAAGCAAGCCTTGACCCACGTTTAAGTAAGCAGTAACTTACCGTTCGTGATCACTTACCAAACGGGGTTCGCGGCACTCGCCGATCCGACACGGCGCAAGGTGTTCGAACGGATCGCTGCGCACCCCACATCCGTCGGGGAACTCGCCGCAGAACTCCCCGTGAGCAGGCCGGCCGTCTCTCAGCACCTCAAGGTGCTCAAGCAAGCCGGGTTGGTCAATGACACGGCCCGTGGCACCCGCCGCGTGTACAGCATCAACCCTGAGGGCGTAGCGATGCTGCGCGACTACCTCGACCTTTTCTGGCGCCGCTCACTCGCCAACTTCAAAACCGCAGCTGAGGAGACGTTCCATGACCGAGACAACCAACCAAACTGACAGCCTCGCCGTGAGCATCGAAGTCGCCGCTCCGGCCGCCCACACCTTCGAGACCTTCACCCAGCGCATGGAGACCTGGTGGGACCCCACCCATCACCTCCTGCCCGACACCGTCGCGATGCGGGTCGAGCCGCACGTCGGCGGCACCATCACCGACATCGCCAAAGACGGCTCCACCTGCACCTGGGGACGTGTCCTCGCCTATGCACCGCCCGTCCGGTTCACCTTCACATGGGACATCAGCCTCCAGTGGGAGGTCGAGACCGATCTCTCCAAGTGCTCCGAGGTCGACGTCACGTTCACGCCTGTTTCCGAAACCCAGACCCGGGTCGACCTCGTCCACCGTCACCTCGAGCGTCATGGCGAGGGCTGGCAGGGCATGGCTCAGGCAGTCGGCAGCCCCACCGGTTGGCCGGCCGGCCTCCAACGACTCGCCATCGCGGCACGAACCTGACCGGCCCCCCATCTCGGCCGACACACCTCGGGAGCGCTTCACTCCGCCGAACACGCGAGCGCACCCAACAACCGGACGATTGTGCGACTGATTTTCAGTCAGGGTCGGCGGCGGCCTTGAAGAGGCGGGCGTTGACCCGGCGTGCAATGCCGAACCCGACTACGAGTGACACACACCAGATGAGCGTGCCGAGCCAGCCATCGACTCCTGTTGAGCGGGCGAAGGCGGAGCCGAGGCCGACAGTTGCGGAGACGATGAAGACGCCAACGAGGTAGTACCAGAACGGGTATCCGTTGAGCCGGCTCATGGGTCGATCCTGACACGCGGTCGACCTCGATCGTCGAGTTCGGAAATCGAGGAATACGGACGCTCTTTCGAGCCGATGAGTGCGCAATCCGTCCTGATGGCCCGTCACCCTGATGCCCGCGGTCACATCGCGGTCACGATCGTCCGAAGGCATCGAGCAGCCGTGCCTGAAGTGGAGTGTCCCTAGGAAGGTCTTGGCTCGCGCCTTCTCCGAACGTGCCCATCGCGCGCATGTCGTCGAGGTGAGGCGCCACCATTTCCCACAGACCGCTGACCAAGGGCGGCGGAAGCGTCTCGTCGAGACCAGCACCACGGGCCACGTCCCAAGCATGGACAGCAAGGTCGCCGACTCGAAAGCGCAGGAACGTCTGGACCGAGAGGTCGCCGCTCGGGTGAGGCACCAGGAACGCCGGGCCAGTAGCTGCAAACGCCGCGTTCTGGCGCGCGCAGGAGGCCACTACGGCTTGAACTGGCTCCGCACCAAGGTGATCTCCCTCAAGTACGGGCCGCGCAATTGCCAGCGGCACTCCGGTCAGCAACATCGCACCGAAGAGATTGCCTGCGACCACGTGATCGATGACCTCACGCACCGAAATGCCGCAGGGCGTGTCGTTGTCCCACGCGTCTGCGGGCACGGCGACGACCACCCTCTCAAACGTGAGTGCAGCAGCTGCCAATAGGTCCACAGGGTCAGCATGCCGTTCCTCGGGACGAGAGCCATCACGGCGGCCAAGCATTCGGCGGCGCGACGCTCGCTCGTGCTGCTGATCGGTGCCTCCGAAACCGGACGGTTGTGCGACCCCGCCGCAGCCTCGGAGACGTGTACCTTTCGGGCATGGACGTCTCAGAGCAGATTCCGTCCCGCTTGTCCTGGGTGTCAATCGGGTCTGTGCTGTTTAGCGCTTTGGTCTGTCTAACGTTGGGCGTGCTTATGGCAACCAGGTACCGGAGCGAGTGGGACGGACGCGGTGATGCTCTGTGGCTTGTAGGCGCAGGCGTCGCCGGAGGATTGAACTTGGGCGTCGCTCTCGAACTGATCCGACAACGGGTACGAATCCAACGCCGCAGCGCTAGTTGAATCGTGTTCTGAAACCGAGGGTTCTGAGACGGTGCCTCAATCCTCTCGGTTGGACCTGGCGCGCTCATGTCGCTCGCGATATTCGTTCATCAGCTCGGCGAGGTCAGGGGCCGGCATTCCGTATGTGTCTGGCAGATAGCTTTCAACGCCTGCGAATCGGCGTCCCAGCCGCATGCCCAACTTGAAAGCCCCGCGCGGCGAGTAGTTCTCCGCATACATCACACCGACAAGGCGCGTTGTGCCAGTCAAGTTCACGGCAACAAAGCCAACGATGTGATCCCACGTCTCAGTGCGCGTCCAGAAAAACGATCGCACGTCATAGCCATCGCTGGAGAGGTGCAAGTAGGCAGACCCGGGGATGAGAAAGACGCCGAACGCGAAGGCGCAAAGGCCAAAGAACGCAACGCAAAGCCAGCCGTTTCGCACGTCGGCGGCGGACGTGGAGGTGACCGCCATGAGCACACCACCAATTACGAAGGTCACCGACCCCGAGAACATGAGGGCCCATTTCTTCCTAGATGGGTACAAGGTGCGCTCCGTCGTGTCCATTGCGGAACCGTAGTCCTCACAGCCAGAACCGGGCGACGTTTCACAAGCGGCGGGATCTGGCAGCAGAGCTGCCAGACGTCACAACCGGAGGTTTGAGAGACGCTCGGGTGCAGCGCCGTGATGAGGCTCTCAGGCAGAAGCCCCTAGGTAGCGGCTGCGGTCTTGGTCCAGAAATCAGTGATCAAGGTAGCTGCCTCGAAGGGACATTCAAGGGACGGCAGGGCTCGTGATCTGGTGAGAACGGCTGAGCTTGCATCCTTCATCGAAGCCGTGGTCTGTGCGCATTCGGCGGGGCTCCATTCACCCCGATCGTCGGTGGCAATCATCAGGGTTGGGCAGGTGACTCGCGCGGCGGCCCATGCCAGGTCCTTCCTGGTCAGGATGCCGGAGTGGACGGTCCGCGTGATCGCCGGCCGATTGGCTCTGGACATGGGAGCAACTAACGCGTCGACGGCCTCTGGGTCGGTGCGCCTGGTGAGATCGGTGAGCATTCCGTCAAGCAGGCCGTGACGTACGGGGCCACGCATCCCGATGATCCGGTACACCGGAAGCAGCAGCCTGACCTGGCGCCGCATGGAGGCACTCGGTGCCTGGACCGGCGTGCTGATCGTTATCAGGCTGCGGACCAGCTCTGGCCGAGTCGCGGCCAGCTGGAGTCCCACATGGCCGCCCCAGGCGCTGCCCAACCAGTCGACGGCGCCGGCCGCGAGCTCGTCTTGGACCTGTGCGATGACAGCGGCGGCCGCTCGCACGCAGGCGTCATTGAAGTCAGGCACAACGTGGTCGAGATCTTCGCTGGCACCGAAGGACCACCCGTCGACCAGCACCAGAGTGCGTTGCTCGCGAAGCTGGTCCAGCAGCCGATCCCAGCTGTGTGAATCGGTGAACATGCTGTGCCACAGGACAGCAACCTGCGGCGGCCCCGGGACCACCCGTGCGGCTAGCTCGCCGAGCTCAGTTCTGATTCGCATCATTTCAATGTACTCGTAGTACAGTGAAAAGGCTATGCTGGATCACATGGCTCGTAGGTATGACTCGTCTGTGCGTGCCGAAGCAGCCAAGCAGAATCGTGATCGGCTCATCAGCGCGGCCCAGGGACTGTTCATCAGGCAAGGCTGGACCATGACGACGATGTCGCAGGTCGCGGCAGCGGCGGGTCTGGCTCGCCCCACCGTGTATCTCCATTTCGACACCAAGCTTGACCTGTTGATCGCCTGCATCGACTCATCATTGTCCGAGATACCAGTCCGGGACCGTCCCGACTACCAGGCGATGGGCACAGGCGCGCTAGCTCAACGAGTTGCCACCGCTGGACGTTGGCTGCGAAGCGCGTATCAGCGATCGGCCGCCATCCAGCAGGTCCTTGACGACGCCGGAGTCTCTACCCCCGAGGCAGCCCAGGCCCGGACCCACATGGAGCACCGTCGGCACGGTGAGTTCGTCAACGCTTGCCGACTGGTTCTGGGCGCCGACCCCCCGGCCGCACTCGTCGATGAAGTCTGGGCCCTCGGCTCGCGAGCAATGTGGTTCAAACTCGCTGAGCGCGGCTGGACCCCCGAGGACTGGGAGGCATGGTTCGTGCGCACGGTCCTCAACGCCGTGCAAGCACTCGACAACACCTGCTGACCGTTATCGACGCGATCAAAGAGCCATGCGTCATCAGGCTTGCGTGTCCGGATCTTCGACGATCCCAGGCGTCCACAAACCGCCGGTTTCGAACACATTCACGCCCAAGACAGTCCATCCCGACGATGGCGTGTCTCAAAATCCGTGTCCGAAACAAGATTCGCAGATGGCACGCCCGCGACGGGTTGTGAGACGACGCTCTGCCACGCACGGGCCAACGAGCCGCACACAGACCGTGCCCGGCTACGTATCGCCGGAGCGCCGCGCTGAACCACCGACCGCCGGGATGGGAGACGGGCTGATTCCGCAGCCGTACGATGCGCACAGGGCAGGCGATGTAGATACCTGGCCGGGGGAGGGGCAGCGTGTCGGACAACGGGTCGAGGCAGGTCACCAGACCGAGTGGACTGCGGACGATGCTGGTCGTCATCGCGAGCCTGCTCGCCGCGCTCCTGCTGGTCGTCCTTGGCTTCCGGGTGTTCGCGCCCGGCACCCTGCCCTCGGCGCGCGCGGGGGCCTGGCGCGCGGAACACAGCGCCGATGCAGTCACCACGGCGGCGCGCGAGGCCACCATGGCCTTCCTCGACGTCGACTACCGCGACATGGCGCCGCGGGTGCAACGAATGCTGGCGCTCTCGACCGGACCGTTCCGCTCGCAGTACAGCGGATCGGCGGCGAACCTGACGGCAGCGGCAGTCAAGGGCAAGGCGATCTCCGCCGGAATCGTGCGGGTGATCGGCATCGACCGGATCGGCCCGACCTCGGCAGTGGTGCACGTTGCGGCGGACGGCAGCGTCTCCAACGTGGCGATCCAGCAGGCCGAGCAGGCCGGCAAGGCGGCCCAGAACCAGCGCGCCTATCGCTTGAGGCTCACCTTCACCCGCGTCGGCTCCAGCTGGCTGCTGAGCGAACTGCAGTTCGTCTCATGAGCACGACTGAGCCGCTGGGCCCGGACGAGAAGCTCTGCCCGTTCTGTTCGCAGGTGATCAAGGCGGCGGCGGTCAAGTGCCCGTTCTGCCAGTCCGATCTGCCGGTGTCCGAAGAGCCCGTCGTACCGACCCGACCGCCGGCCCGAAGCGCGCACGACATCCGCGAGACCGCCGGGACGCCCGAGCCTGAGCCCGTGACTGTCAACGAGTCGGTGACGCAGCCAGTCGGGTACGCACCACCAGCTCGGCCGAGTCGTTGGCGCGACCCCGTGGTGGCCGGGCTGGTCGTCCTGTGCCTCGCCCTGGCCGGTGGCGCAGTGGCGCTGTACCTGACCGCCCCGCCGGACAGCCTGCACACCTCCAGCGATGGCCAGGTGACGCTGACGTCGTACCAGCAGGGCGCCCTGCGGGACGCGGCCACCGATGCGGCGGCGGTCTTCTCTTACAGCTACAAGACCCTCGCCGCCGACGAGGCCGCAGCGCGAGCCGTGATCACCCCTGACTTTGCACACGTGTACGCCCGGGTGATGACCGACGCTGGTCCGAAGGCCACGAGCTCGAAGCTGACCCTGGTTGCCACCGTGCGCGCGAGCTCACTGGTGTCGTTGACGAAGGACCGGGCGGTCGTGCTGCTGTTCGTCGATGCGCTGACGACCTCTGCCGGATCTCCCACGCAACACGTCGATCAGAACCGTGTGGTGATGACGATGACACGCAAGGATGACCGGTGGATCGTGTCCAAGATCGATAGGTTCTGATAAATTAGAACAGGTTCCAGTTCTGTGGAATCGACGCTGCCCCGGAAGGACGATGTGGTTGTGCCGCAGACTCACGAGACGGACGTACTCATCGTCGGGGCCGGTCCTGCCGGCCTCTTCGGCGCCTACTACGCCGGCTTCCGCGGGATGTCGGTGACGCTGGTCGACTCGCTCCCCGAGATCGGCGGACAGGTCTCTGCGCTCTACCCGGAGAAGGCGATCCTCGACGTCGCGGGCTTCCCGACCATCAAGGGTCGGGAACTGGTCAACGCCCTGGTCGAGCAAGCCGCCAGTGCCAGGCCGACCTATCTTCTCGACCGGACGGCCAACGTGCTGACCGTCGACGACGAGGGCGTCACGATGGGCCTCGACGACGGCACCGAGGTGCGCGCCAAGGTCGTCGTGGTCACTGCCGGCATCGGCAAGTTCACCCCGCGCCCGCTTCCCGCCGGGGACGGCTGGGAGGGCAGGGGTCTCGTCTTCTTCGTGCCCTCGTTCGACGACTACGTCGGCAAGGACGTCGTCATCGTCGGCGGCGGCGACAGCGCCTTCGACTGGGCTCACCAGCTCGAGGGCATCGCCAACTCGATCACGCTGGTCCACCGGCGCGACCAGTTCCGGGCCCACCAAGCCACCATCGATGCGGTGCTCGCCGGGAAGACCGAGGTCATCACCAAGGCGCAGGTCACCGCTCTGACCGGTGACGGACACGTCGAGGCAGTCGAGATCACGCTCGAGAGCGGCGAGGTCGTGACCCGTCCGGCCCAGGCCGTCGTCGCCGCGCTCGGCTTCGTCGCCGACCTCACCGCCATGAAGGACTGGGGCCTGGAGTTCGACAAGCGCCACATCCGCGTCGACACCACCACGCGCACCAACCTGCCCCGGGTCTTCGCCGCCGGTGACATCACCGAGTACGACGGCAAGGTCCGCCTCATCGCGGTCGGGTTCGGCGAGGTCGCCACGTCGATCAACAATGCAGCGCCGCTGGTCTTCCCGGACCAGGGCGTCTTCCCCGGACACTCGAGCGAGGGTTCCTGATGGCCAGCGGACGCAACGCCGTTGCGATGACCGACGAGGAGTTCACCGACTTCCTCGCCTCGAACATCAAGGTCCAGGTCGCGACCATCGGACCTGACGGGGTGCCGCAGCTCACCACGCTGTTCTACGTCGTCGAGGACGGCAAGATCGCGTTCTGGACCTACGGCCGCTCGCAGAAGATCGTCAACATCCGGCGCGACCCGCGCGTCAGCTGCCTGGTCGAGGACGGTGAGGACTACTTCGAGCTGCGCGGCGCGACGATCACCGGAACAGCGCGCCTGATCGAGGACTACGACGAGATCAAGGCGCTCGGCTCGAAGGTCGCCACCGTGATGGCGGCCGGCGTCGACCTCGGCGAGTTCGGCGAGGAGATCGTCTCCAAACAGGCGCTCAAGCGGGTCGGTGTGATCATCGAACCCACGAAGGTCGCCAGTTGGGACCACCGCAAGATGACCGCCCCACCAGGAGGAAACTGATGAAGATCAAGGTCGACTTCGACCTCTGCGAGTCCAACGCTCTCTGCGAAGCGCTCGCTCCCCAGAATTTCATGATCGATGACGACGACTTCCTCCAGATCACCGAGGAGAACGTCACCGATGAGAACCGGGACGCCGTAGCACAGGCCGTCGCCGCGTGCCCGAAGTCCGCGATCAGCCTGATCGAGGGCTGACCGCACCCGCTGCTCGGCACCACACCACCATCACGACAAGGAAGTAGTACCTCCATGCCTGAAAACCCTGACGGCCTGTCGCTCGACGGCCGGGTCGCGATCGTGACCGGTGCCGGTGCCGGCCTGGGTCGCGCCGAAGCGGTCGCTCTGGCGCGCGCCGGCGCGGCCGTGGTGATCAACGACCTGCCCGGAGCCGGCGACGACGCCGTGGACGAGATCAAGGCGCTCGGCGGCACCGCTGTCGTGGTCGCCGGTGACGTGGGGGAGCGGGCCACCGCCGACGCGATGATCGAGGCTGCGCTCGGGCTGGGAAGCCTGGACATCGTGGTCAACAACGCCGGCGTGACCCGCGACAAGATGCTCTTCAACATGACCGACGAGGAGTTCGACCTGGTCGTCAGGATCCACCTGCGCGGACACTTCTTGCTGTCCCGGAACGCGGCGTCGTACTGGCGCGAGAAGCACAAGGAGACCGGCGAGCAGGTCTACGGCAGTATCATCAACACCGCCTCCGAGGCCTCGTTGAGCGGTTCACCGGGCCAGCCGAACTACGCGGCCGCCAAGGCCGGGATCACCGCCCTGACCCTGTCGAGTGCTCGCAGCCTCGGCCGGATGGGAGTACGCGCCAACGCGATCGCTCCCCGCGCCCGTACGGCGATGACGGCAGCGGTCTTCGGTGCGGACACCTCCGGCAAGGCAGTGGACCCGTACTCAGCCGAGCACGTCGCCCCTCTGGTTGCCTACCTGGCATCACCGGCTGCGTCGAACATCACCGGCCAGGTCTTCGTCGTGTACGGCGGGATGGTGGCGCTGGTTGCTGCTCCGGTCGTGGAGCGGCGGTTCGACACCACCGGCGACGCCTTCGACCTGGCCGAGTTGGACAAGACTCTCGGCTCCTACTTCGCCGACCGTGACCCCTCGATCGGCTTCGCGGCCGACTCGATCATGCAGCTCAAGATCTGAGGAACGACATCATGACTAACAGACTCAACGGAAAGGTCGCCATCGTCACCGGTGGCGCCCAGGGCCAGGGCGCTGCGATCGCGCGCCACTTCGTCACCGAGGGCGCGAAGGTGGTCATCGCCGACGTTGCCGACGAGCTCGGTCAGACACTCGCTGACGACCTCGGGGACGCCGCCCACTTCGAGCACCACGACGTGAGCGACGAGGACTCCTGGACCGCGCTGGTGGAGAAGACCAACGAGCTGTACGGCCCGGTCAGCGTGCTGGCCAACAACGCCGGCATCCTGCGCTTCGGCGAGATCGAGAAGATGACGAAGGAGGAGTACCTGCTCCTGGTCAGCGTCAACCAGCTCGGCACCTTCCTCGGCATGAAGGCGGTCGCCCGCACGATGCGCAAGAACGGCGGCGGCTCGATCATCAACGCGTCCTCGGTCGAGGGTCTGGCCGGGATGGCGTCGCTCACGGCGTACACGGCGACGAAGTTCGCGATCCGCGGGATGACCAAGGCAGCGGCCATGGAGCTCGGGCCGAAGCAGATCCGGGTCAACTCGGTCCACCCCGGCATGATCGACACCCCGATGACCAGGCCGCACGGCGGCGACGCCGCGATGGAGTTCGGTGCCTCCCGGGTGCCGCTGCGCCGGGTCGGCTACCCCGACGACATCGCGCCGCTCTACGTGTTCCTGGCCGGCGACGAGTCGAGCTACATCAACGGAGCCGAGATCGCGATCGACGGGGGCGTCACGGCGACGCACGCGTTCGGCGGCTAGCGGAGCACGAGCCTCACGGCGGTCTCGATGTGGTCGGCGACCTCTTCGGCACTCGCACGACCGGTCACCCAGCTGACCAGTGCCGAGAGCCAGACGTCGCTGATCACGCGGGCGATCGCGACGTCCTCGTCGGAGGGCTGCTCACCCTCGACGTAGGCCTCGCCCTTGATCGAGCGGGTCAGCATCGTGGTGAGCTGCATCCCGACCACATGGATCTCGGTGGCCACCGACGCGTCGGCGAACATGAACGCGCGGGTCAGCGCCTCGGTCAGGTTCGCGTCACCCTGCATGCCCCGGGTGGCCCGGCGCAAGACGTAGATGACGCGTTCGGACGGGGTGTCGCCGGGGACCGGCCTGCGCCCGACGATCGTCTGGGTGTCCTCGAACGTGCGTGCCAACGCCGAGACGAGCAGGTGGATCTTGGAGGGGAAGTAGCGGTACAGCGTGCCGAGGGCGACGTCGGCCTGCTCGGCGACGGCGCGCATCTGGACCGCGTCGAAACCGCCCGCCGAGGCGAGCGCGATGGTGGCATCGAGGATCCGGCGGCGACGGTCGCGCTGCGCGGCGGACCCGAGGTCGTCGGTGGTCAGTGAGTTGGTCGTGGTCAAGATCCTCAACCTTCCCCTCGTCCTCGATGTGAAGAATCGCCTGCCGACCGGGCAGAATTGGCGCGGATCGACGGTGAAAGCAAGGCTAGCAGCGCGATCAGTCATAATAGAAACACGTTGCAGTTCCGAAACACGGAAGAAACTCACCCGGGTCCGCCCGGGAACTCAGAAGGGCGGGCCTTTGCGCATCGCACTCGTCTCCTACCGCAGCAAGCCACATTGCGGGGGACAGGGCGTCTACGTCCGCCACCTTTCCCGCGAGCTCACCGAGCTCGGCCACAGCGTCGAGGTCTTCTCGGGCCAGCCGTACCCCGAGCTCGACGAGGGCGTCGCGCTGACCAAGGTGCCGAGCCTGGACCTCTACCGCGAGCCCGATCCGTTCCGGATGGTGTGGCCCTGGGAGTTCCGCGACCTCATCGACGTCCAGGAGTTCGCGATCATGTGCACGGCCGGGTTCCCCGAGCCGCGCACCTTCGGCAAGCGGGTCCTGCGGGTGCTGCGCGGCCGGGCCGACGACTTCGACATCGTGCACGACAACCAGGTGCTCGCCCACGGTGTGATGGACATCGAGAAGGAGGTCGGGATCCCGGTCCTGACCACCGTCCACCACCCGATCACGTTCGACCGCCGCGTCGACATCGCCGCTGCGCCACTGCGCAAGAAGCTCAGCCTGCGCCGCTGGTACGGCTTCCTGCGGATGCAGGGCGCAGTCGTCCGCCGCGCGCGCTGGATCCTGCTGCCGTCGGAGTCCTCCAAGGTCGACGCGGCCGCCGACTTCGGTGCCGACCTGTCCACGATGCAGGTCATCCCGCTCGGCGTCGACGACTGCTTCGTGCCGCCCACCGAACCGCGCGTTCCCGGCCGCCTCGTCGCGATGGCCAGCGCCGACGCCCCGATGAAGGGCATCGCCACCCTGCTCGAGGCGTTCGCCAAGCTGCTCACCGAGCGCGACCTCGAGCTGCTGCTGGTCACCAAGCCGACGCCCGGTGGTCGGACCGAGAAGCTCATCGAGGACCTCGGCATCGGCGAGCGCGTCACGTTCGTCAACGGGATCAGCGACACCGAGCTGGTGGCCGTGATGGGCTCGGCCGAGATCGCCGTCGTCCCGTCGCTCTACGAGGGCTTCTCCCTGCCGACCGCCGAGCTGATGGCGTGCGAGACCCCGCTGGTGGTCAGCCGCACCGGCGCGATCCCCGAGGTCGTCGGCCCTGACGGGCTGTGCGCCGAGCTCGTCACCCCGGGCGACGTGGGCGAGCTCGCGACCACCCTGGCCTCGCTGCTCGACGACCCGGAGCGGCGCGACCGCCTGGGCAAGGCCGGACGCGTCCGCGCCCAGGAGCTGTTCAGCTGGCGCGCCGTCGCCAAGGCGACCGCGGCGGCGTACGAGCACGTGATCGCCGACTACGAGACCAATCCGACCAGCACGCACCACCGCGTCGCAAGGAACAAGCACAAGAACAAGGGAACCGTCTGATGCTGACTGTTGACTTCGACCGCCTGGGCCTGAAGCCCGGAGATCGCGTCATCGACATGGGCTGCGGCGCCGGCCGCCACGCCTTCGAGATGTACCGCCTCGGCGCCGACGTTGTCGCGTTCGACCAGGACGCCGACGAGCTCGCCGCAGTGCTCGAGCTCTTCGGTGCGATGAAGGAGGCCGGCGAGGTCCCCGAGGGTGCCTGCGCCGACATCAAGGAGGGCGATGCCCTCCAGCTGCCCTTCGCGGACGGCGAGTTCGACCGGGTGGTTGCCTCCGAGATCCTCGAGCACATCCACGACGACCACACCGCCATCCTCGAGCTGATCCGGGTCCTGCGTCCCGGCGGCACGATGGCGATCACCGTCCCGCGCTGGGGACCCGAGGTGATCTCCTGGCGCCTGGCCGACGAGTACCACAACACCCCCGGCGGACACATCCGGATCTACACCGACCAGGAACTGAAGTGGAAGTTCGTCAACGCCGGCATGGAGTTCACCGGCAAGGCGCACGCCCACGCGCTGCACTCGCCGTACTGGTGGCTCAAGTGCGCGGTCGGCATCGACAACACCGAGCACCCGCTCGTCAAGGCGTACCACCAGGTCCTGGTGTGGGACATCATGAAGACGCCGCGGTACTCGACCGTCACCCGGCTTGCCGAGAAGGCACTCAACCCCGTCCTCGGCAAGAGCATGGTGCTCTACTTCCGCAAGCCGGAGTAAGGCCCGGATGACGACGCGCACCTGGAACATCCCCGCCGTCGACGGGGTGCTGAGCGCTGCCCAGATCGCCGACACCGCCGCCTCGATCGCCGCCATGCAGGAGCCGACCGGCGCCGTTCCGTGGACGCCGGGGGAGAAGACCGATCTCTGGAACCACGTCGAAGCGGCGATGGCACTCCTGGTCGGCGGTCAGATCGAGGCCGCCGAGCGCGCCTTCGCCTGGTGTGCCGAGATCCAGCGACCCGACGGCTCCTGGCCGATGGAGATCGTGGTCGGCGAGATCAAGGATGCCTCCGGTGAGACCAACATGTCGGCCTACCTCGCCGTCGGGGTCTGGCACCACTGGCTGCTGCGCCGCGATCGCGCGTTCGTCAACCGGATGTGGCCCGTCGTACGGCGGGCGCTGGACTTCGTGGTCGGCATGCAGCTGCCCTGGGGTGGCATCGCCTGGTCCCAGGAGTGGGACACGGCCTCGAACGGCACCGGTGGCCCCGCCAAGGTCAACGAGCAGGCACTGCTGGCCGGTTCGTCGAGCATCTACCAGTCGCTGCGCGCCGGGATCGCGCTGAGCGAGCTCGTCGGCGACCCGCAGGTCGACTGGGAGCTCGCGGGCGGGCGGCTCGGACATGCACTGCGCCACCACCGCGACCAGTTCCTGGACAAGTCCGAGTTCTCGATGGACTGGTACTACCCGGTCCTGGGCGGCGCCGTGCGCGGCAATGCCGCCGTCGAGCTGCTCGAGAGCGAGTGGGACACGTTCGTGATCCCCGGCAAGGGCATCAAGTGCGTCGTGCAGAACAACTGGGTCACCGGCGCCGAGACCTGCGAGCTGGCGATGTCCCTCGACGCGATCGGTGACCACGAGCGCGCCCTGGAGCAGTTCGCCGCGATGCAGCACCTGCGTGAGGACGACGGGCGCTACTGGACCGGCTGGGTCTTCCCCGAGGACGTCAACTGGCCCGACGAGCACACGACGTACACCGCCGCTGCCGTCGTGCTGGCCGCCGACGAGCTGTCCCGTACGACGCCCGGCTCCGGGATCATGCGCGGGGACACCCTGGCCCCGCACTTCGAGGAGATCGCGCTCGAGTGCGGCTGCCACTCACCCGACAGAGTCTCCAGCAGCTCCTGAGGTCCGGGTCAGCACGCGCATCGAGCCGACGGTCCGCAACGGCGTGAACGCCCCGCTCGCTGCCGCGCGCTGCCAGACGTGGAAGGGAGCCTGGCCCCCGTCCCCGGGCTTCTCGAAGACGTCGTGGATGACCAGGACACCGCCCGGTTGTACCCAGGGGGCGAAGCCGGAGTAGTCGGCCTGGGCAGGTTCCTCGGAGTGCCCGCCGTCGATGAACAGCAGGGCGACCGGCATACGCCAGTAGCGCGCGACCGTGGGGGAGTCGCCGACCACGGCGACGACGCGGTGCTCCAGTCCTGCCCGCTGGACGGTACGGCGGAACGTCGGCAGCGTGTCCATCAGGCCGATCTCGGGGTCGACCACGGTCGGGTCGTGGTGCTCCCAGCCGGCCTGGTTCTCCTCGGACCCGCGATGGTGGTCGAGGGTGAACACCGTGCTGTCGACCGCGTCCGCGGCAGCGCCCAGGTAGATGGCCGACTTCCCGCAGTACGTGCCGATCTCCAGTGCCGGTCCGTCGCCGAGGTGCGCCAGCGCCGTCTCGTGGAGGAAGTCCCCCTCGTCGGCAGGCATGAAGCCCTTGGCGGCAACGGCATGGGCGAGTAGCTCGGCATTCATGGCAGTGCACACGCGCCGAACCCTATCCGTGGCAGAATGTGGAACACGTTCTAGTTTAGAAGTGCAGGAGTGGGCATGCCGATCGGAATCAGTGACGAGCACAGCGAGCTCGCAGCCTCGGTCCGCAAGTGGGCCGAGAGCCAGGGCTCGGTGGACGCGATCCGTGCTGCCGAGGGCGATCCTGCCTCGCTCGCTGCCTGGGGAGCCCGTGCCGCCGAGATGGGCATCACCGCGATCGCACTGCCCGAGTCGGTCGGCGGGGGCGGCGGGTCGCTGGTCGACCAGGCCGTCGCCCTCGAAGCCGCTGCCTACGCACTTGTCCCGGGCCCCCTGCTCACGACGACCGTCGCCGGGTTGATCCACGACGACGAGGACCTGCGCGCCGGCATCGCCGAGGGTGCGTTCACGGTCGGGCTCGGCATCGACACCCGTGCCGTGATGGATGCCCGGGGCGTCACCCACCTCTCGGTCCCGCTCGGCGGCGCGCTGGCGGTGCGCCCGGCCGATCAGGTGCCGCTCGGGCCCGGCGACTCGGTCGACCTGACCCGGACCTTCGCCGTCGTGACCGGTGACGAAGCATCGGTCGACGCCCCGCTCGAGCTGATCGTGCTCGCAGCGGCCGAGGCGTCCGGCCTCGCGCGGTGGTGCCTGGACACCGCGGTGCAGTACGCGAAGGTGCGCGAGCAGTTCGGCCAGAAGATCGGCGCCTTCCAGGCCGTCAAGCACCTGTGCGCCGAGATGCTCGAGATCAGCGAGAGCGTCACCGCCGCCGCGTGGGATGCCGCCGAGGCCGCCGAGCACGGTGGTGACCAGGCTGCGTTTGCCGCGCGGGTGGCCGCCACGATCTGCTTCGACGGCGCGGTCGAGGTGGCGAAGGCCTGCATCCAGGTGCTCGGCGGGATCGGCTTCACCTTCGAGCACGACGCCCACTTCTACCTGCGTCGCGCGATCTCGTTGCGCTCCTTCGTGGGTGACACCGGCCGGTTCGCGGTCGAGCTCAGCGACAGTGCGCGCGCCGGCGTACGGCGTTCGGGGGAGATCGACTTCGGCGGGCTCGACGAGGAGTTCCGTGCCACCGCGCAGGCCGAGGCCCGGCGGATCGCGCAGCTTCCGGGCAGCGAACGGCGGGCAGCCCTGGCGGGGTCGGGCTACCTCACACCGCACTGGCCGGCGCCGTACGGGCTGGGCGCCGGACCGGTCCAGCAGCTGGTGATCGACCAGGAGTTCGACGCGGCGGCGGTCGAACGCCCGGACCTGGTCATCGGCGCCTGGGCCGTCCCGACGATCCTCGACGGAGGGACCGACGAGCAGCGCGCACGGTTCGTGGCTCCGACGCTGACCGGGGAGATCACCTGGTGCCAGCTGTTCAGCGAACCGGGCGCAGGCTCCGACCTGGCGTCGCTGCGGATGAAGGCCGAACGGACCGGCCCTTCGACAGGCTCAGGACAAGGGGCAGGCTGGCTGCTGACCGGCCAGAAGGTCTGGAACTCGATCGCAGAGCGCGCCGACTGGGGTGTCTGCCTGGCCCGTACCGACGCTGACGCCAAGCCGCACGCCGGGATCACCTACTTCCTGATCGACATGAAGAGCTCCGGGATCGACGTGCGGCCGCTGCGCGAGCTGACCGGCGAAGCCCTCTTCAACGAGGTGTTCCTGGACAACGTGTTCGTGCCCGACGACTGCGTCGTCGGTGAGGTCAACGGTGGCTGGCGGCTGGCGCGGACCACCCTGGCCAACGAGCGCGTCGCGATGGCCGGCTCCAAGCTCGGAGACAGCGTCGAACTGGCGATCGAGCTGCTCGATGAGGTCGCCTCGCCGAGCGCACCCGAGAGAGTCGGACGGGCGATCGCGCTCGCCCAGGTCGTCAAGCTGCTCGGCACCCGCTCGACGCTTCGGTCGATCGCGGGACAGGGCCCCGGCGCCGAGTCCAGTGTCGCCAAGCTCGTCGGCGTCCGGAGCCGCCAGGACTCGGCCGAGCTCGCGATGGAGCTGCTCGGTGCCGAGATGTTCACGGGCAGCGAGCGGGCGCTGAAGGCCACCGACCTGTTCCTGCGCAACCGATGCCTCTCGATCGCGGGCGGAACGACACAGATCCTCCGCAACGTCGCCGGAGAGCGCCTGCTCGGACTACCGCGAGCTTGAGACGAGCTCGTCGCTCGTCGCCGCGCGCCGGTTGGCGCGGTGCCACTCCAGCCAGCGCTCGACCGACCGGATGACCTGCTGAGAGCGGATCGAGGAGAACACCTCGAAGGCGTGCTGGGTGCCCGGCAGCTCGAGATAGGTGGTCACGCCGGAGGAGATCTCGCGCAGCTTGGCCACGAACGCGCGCGCCTGCCGTACCGAGACCAGGCTGTCGAACTCCCCGTGCAGCACGAAGAAGTCCGGGGCGTCGGCAGTGACGTGTGCGATCGGTGAGGCCAGCTCGAAGGCTTCCGGATGTGCCTTCGGGTTCAGCTTGAAGATCCGGGGCCCGAGGAACATGTCGCGCATCTCCACGGCGGCTTTGTCCCCGGTCAGGCCGGCGAGGTCGTACACGCCATAGAACGGCACGCAGGCCGAGACCCTGGTGTCGGCGTCCTCGAAGCCGGGCTGGTACTCCGTGACCTCGGGGGTCAGCGCCGCCAGTGCTGCGAGGTGGCCACCGGCGGAGCCGCCGGTGATGACCAGGTACGACGGGTCACCCCCGTAGGACTCGATGTTCTCGCGCGTCCAGGCCAGCGCCTTCTTCACGTCGATGATCTGTGCCGGGAACGGGTTCTTCGGTGCCAGCCGGTAGTTCATCGCGACGCAGACCCAGCCGCGGGCTGCCATCCGATTCATCAGCAGCAGGCCCTGCTGTCCTTTGTCGCCGATCGTCCAGCCGCCACCGTGGACCTGCACCAGCACCGGGGCGTTGGCCAGGTCGACGCCCGCCGGGCGGTAGATGTCCAGGCGCGCCCTGCTGCCACCGTCGCGGTAGTTGATGTTGCGGATCACCTCGACGCCCGGCTTCATCATCGAGAACGGCCGCGCGAGGTCACGCAGTGGTGTCCTGAGATCGTCGTCGGCCGACCGGTTCGGGATCCTGCTCAGGTAGTCGGCGCCGAGCGAGTCGGTCAGCTGGAGCTCGGCCAGGGTGCCTGAGCCCCGTGATCGGTTGATCAGATAGCCGAGGCCCGCGGCTGCGGCACCCGCAAGGACGATCCCGCGCTTGGTGGCCTTGCCGCGGACGAGTGCCTGGGCGGAGTCGAGGGCGGTCAGCGCGAGCAGCTGCGGAGCGAGCTCACTGGTGGGCCAGCCCATCGCGAACCCGAGCGGGGCGCCGTAGCCACCGAGCGGCCGCAAGGCGTTGGCAGTGAGGAGTGCGGTGACAGCCCGCCGTCGCGTGAAACCCATGCACCGAGCCTATCCGAACGAGAACATGTTTCAATCGCGCTTAGGATGCCCCCATGAAGCGACTCAGCGGGCTCGATGCCAGCTTCCTCTACCTGGAAAGCTCGGCGCAGCTGATGCACGTCTGCGGGATCCTCGTCCTGGACCCGTCGACCGTGCCGGGGGAGTACGCGTTCCCGGAGATGAAGTCGGTGCTCGAGGCACGCGTCGCGACGATCCCGGACTTCCGGCGCAAGCTGAAGGAGGTCCCGCTCGAGATCGACCACCCGGTGTGGATCGACGACGCGGACTTCGACATCGACCGGCACGTGCACCGGCTCGCCGTACCGGCACCCGGCGGACCTGACGAGCTGCGTGAGGTGTGCGGCCACCTGGCGGGCATCCCGCTGGACCGGTCGCGCCCGTTGTGGGAGATGTGGGTGATCGAGGGTCTGGCCTCGGGCAAGATCGCCGTCTTCACCAAGATGCACCACGCCAGTGTCGACGGCGTCTCCGGCTCGAACCTGGTCTCGTTCCTGTGCAGCCTGGAACCGAACGCTCCGCTGCTCGACCTCGCCGAGAAGGGCGAGTCCGCCGGTACGGCGCCCGGCGACTGGGAGCTGTTCGGGCGCGGCATGCTGAACAACCTCGCCAAGCCGATGAAGGCCTTCCGGCTGGTCGGTCCGACGGCCTCGCTGGTCACCAAGACCATCGGCCGTGCCCGCAGCGGGACCGCGATGGCGGCCCCGCTGACGGCTCCGCGCACGTCGTTCAACAGCAACATCGGCGGCCGGCGCACCATCGGGTACGCCGACATCTCGCTGGACAAGATCAAGGAGATCCGGCACGCGGTCGAGGGTGCGACCGTCAATGACGTCGTGCTGGCGATCAGCGGTGGCGCCCTGCGCCGCTACCTCGAGCAACGCGGCGAGCTGCCCGAGTCCTCGTTGCTGGCCAGCGTCCCGGTCTCGGTGCACCAGACCTCGACGAGGTCGGAGGGCACCAACAAGGTCTCCACGCTGTTCGCCAAGCTCGGAACCGACATCGCCGACCCGGTCGAACGGCTGCGCCAGCTCGCTGCGGACAACGCGAACGCCAAGGAGCACCACAAGGCGATCCCGGCCGACACCCTGCAGGACTGGGCTGAGTTCGCCGCACCACGCACCTTCGGCCTCGCGGTCCGTGCCGTGGCCAAGCTGCGGCTGGCCGACAAGGGTCCGGTGATCCACAACCTGGTGATCTCCAACGTGCCCGGCCCACCGGTCCCGCTGTACTTCGTGGGTGCCCGGATCGACGGCTTCTACCCGCTCGGCCCGATCTTCCACGGCGCCGGTCTCAACGTGACGGTGATGAGCACCAACGGCCGGATGCACGTCGGCCTGATCGGCTGTCGCGACGCGATGGCTGACATCCAGGACCTGGCCGACGACTTCCCGGCCGAGCTCGACGCGCTGTACGCCGCCGTCCTGGGGTAGCAGCTCGCGCCACCGGGCGAGGAGGGTCAGTAGGCGATCCTCCAGATGCCTCGACCGTGGGTACCGGCGTAGATGTAGCCATCCGGTCCAGGGGTGAGGTCGTTGACCGACACGTTCGGCAGGCCGCTCCCGAGCACCGACCAGGTCGTGTTCGCGCCCTTGTTCTCGGCAGCGGTGAACACGCCCGCGTCGGAGGCCAGCGCCAACTTGCCTTGCCGCAACAGCAGCGCATCGGACGCGATATCCGGCAGGTTGCCCGAGATGTCAGTCCACGAACTGCCACCGTTCCGCGTCTCGAAGACGTGGCCGACGCCGCCACCCGGGATCCACCGCCGCGAGTATCCGTTGAACACGGCGTAGGCGTGCGCCGGGTTCGTGGGATCGACGGTCATGCCGGCGATGTAGCGGTTCGGCAGCCCCGACATGTTGATCTGGTGCCACGTGCCGCCGTAGTTGGTGGCGATACCGGTCGCGAATGCGGGACCGGGGTTGCCACCCCCGCCGACCCAACTGGCGTAGATGACATTGCCACCGCCAGTCGAGGCTACTGCCGTCACTGCGTTACCCGCGCCGGTGTCGTACACGTTCTGCCACGAGCACGAGCTCTGGACGCAGGCGGTGTGCCACCCCGCCTTCGTCACCCACACGTCCTCGCCGCCCAGAATCCAGACGCTCTTGTTCTGCGCGTCAGGGGCGATGGGCGTGACGAACCGAGCGCCGGGGTCGCAGTCGCTGCGCTCTCCGCCGGGCAGCCCGGTGACGTCCTGCGCGGCACACGTCGGGCTGACGAAGTCAGCGAAGTGATGCCCGCCATCGGTCGAGGAGTACAGGGTTCCGTTCGTGTACTCGCCGACCATGTTGTTGCCGTTCTGCGGGTCGACGATCACGTCGAAGCCATCACCACCAGCCGGCTCCGCCATCTGCGAAGCTCCGCTGGTGAGGACCGAGGTGCCGTTGTCCTGCAGACCGCCCCAGACCGCGAGGCCGTGACCGCCGAGCTTTCCGGCGCGTGCGTCGTAGTACTGCAGGCTGTGCAGCGTGGCATTGAGGTCCTGCCAGGTGCCGTCGTTCTGGTTGGCGTCGCTGAGCGGCCGGCTGTAGACGCCGCCGTCGTTGCCGATCACGATCTTGTTGCCCACGATCATCATCGCGTGCTGATCCGGGTGCGTGGTGTTCGGGCAACTCGTGGCTTCGCACGGGTAGCTGTAGTTCCAGTACGGGCTTGCCGTCACCCAGGTGTTGCCACCGTCATTGGACTGGTAGACCTCTTCGAGTCCGGCGTACACGTGGTTCGGGTCGTTCGGGTCGACGGCGAGGTCCTGGTTGTACCAGGACTGCTCACCAGGCGTTCCGAAGAATCCCGCGGCACCTGAATTCGCGAGCTTGGGCCCGTCAGCGACCTTGGTCCACGGCCCCGAGACGCTTGCCGGCGAGCCGGTCGACACGAAGATGCCCTGCAGAGCCACCGTCGAGGGTGCCTCGACCGTCGCGTACAACTTCGTGCCGTCGGCCGAGTAGGCGAACGTCGTGCGCCCGATGTCGGAGGCATTGATGTCACCGCTGAGTGTGACGGCCGAGAAGTGCAGCCCGCCATCGGTCGATTGGTAGAAGCCGTTCGTCGGGAAGGCGGTCGAGCGCCACCCCACCGCCGCAATCACCGTCGAGCCGCTGGTGCCAGGCACGATCGAGACCGAGGTGGTCTGGTTCGCGTAGGGCGGGAATTGCGGCTCGCCTGCGGGTGCGAGTACCTCGACCCAGCTGGTCGAACCGGCGGCCATGCGCCAGAGGCCGTCGTTGGTGGCTGCGTAGGCGTCGCCGCTCTGGTCGAACGCCATCTGGAACACGGTGTGCGACAGCAGCGGGTTGCTGGCCGACGAACCGTCACCGACGCGCTGGTAGCTGGCCCCGTCGTTACTGGTGCGATACACACCGGTTCCGGCGTAGCTGTCCTGGCTGGTGTTGGCCTCGCCGGTGCCGACCCACACGGATCCGTCGACCGGGTTCACGGCGAGCGCGCCGATCGAGAGCGTCGACATCGCATCGAAGGTCGGAGTCCAGTGCTGTCCCTGGTCCTTGGACGTCCAGACACCGCCGTCCGCCGTGCCCGCGAACCACGTTCCATCGGGAGCAACCGTCAGTGCCGTGGTCCGCCCGCCGACGATCGAGAAGCCGGCACCGATGTTGCTCCAGAACGGGTCGGTGTAGGCGGCCGGCTGACCGTTGTAGGGCAGCGTCGTGAGTTCCTGCCACGTGCCGCCTGACTTGGTCAGCGACTGTGCCTGGTTCACCGCCGCGTCGAGTGCGCCGCCCGAGAGGGTGGTGCCGGGCGCGGTGCGCTCGAACGAGTACGCATCCTGCTGATCGGCGAGGTCTCCGTCGTCACCGCCTTGATTGCGGCTGCCTGTCGCGCCGTGTGTCTTGGCGTAGTGCCTGTAGGCCACCTGCTGCTTGGCTGCCCCGTGGACCGAGCCGCCGTTGCCATTTGACGCGCTCGCGAGGCCGGCAGGCACCACGAGGCCGACTGCGATGGCTGCCATGAAGCCTGCTGAGGCTGCCTTTGACCGACGACGTTGCATGTGCCCTCCACTAAGTGACCCGCGATGTGGCAGAACGGACGTGGGCATTCGTCACCCGCGCTGAACCGAACGACCCTGACAACGTAATAGCCCTCGGGCTCAGGCGGAAGAGGTCGAGCGTGAACGCCGCTGCGAAGCGACCCGATCCTGCTCTGTCAGGACGTCGCGGGTGGTTCGTGGAGCACCCAGGGATGGCGCCCGTAGATCTTCCACACGAGACCCGACGAGATCGCGACGCAAGCCAGACCGGCGAGCGAGTCCAGGAGGAAGTGGTTCGCCGTACCGATGACCACGAAGACGGTCCACACCGGGTAGAGGGCGCCGAAGGTTCGTACCGCACGGTTGCGGGCGAGGAAGAACAGGCACAGGCCGCACCACAGCGCCCAGGCACAGTGCAGGCTCGGCATCGCGGCGAACTGGTTCGTCGCGTGGGCGACCTTGGGATCGCCCCACGACCCCCAGGTCTTGAAGTAGACGACGGTGTCCACGAAGCCCTGCCCGGGCAGCAGCCGCGGGGGCGCCATCGGGTAGATCCAGAACCCGACCAGGCCGAGCAGGGTCGTGCCCAGCAGCACGTTGCGGATCGGCAGGTAGCGGTCGCGGTGCTTCCAGAAGACCCAGATCAGCACACCGGCGGTCAGCGGCAGGTGCAGCATCGAGTAGTCGTAGTCCGCCACGGTCGCCAGCCAGTGGTGGTCCATCAGGATCTTGTTGAACGCCAGCTCGAGGTCCACGTGGAACCACTGGCTGACGCGGTGCACCTGGAGGCCGTGGTTGATCGCGATGACAGGTTCCTGCCGGACCAGGTTGCGCACCCGCTCGTAGGCAAGGTCGAAGGCAACGATCAGCAGCAGCTCGAACCACAGCACCGGCACCCGGTTGACCTGCATGAAGGTCGGGATCCGGGTCGGGCGACGTGTCGCCGGGGGTGCGATCGTCAAGGCTGACACAGCCTCGTCACGCGTCCCGCTGTCTGAAGTGGCGCTCATGTGAAACCTATCGAAAGAGTTGTGCTCCGCGGCCACAGTACGCGGTCCCGGGCCGGCCTCGGCGACTTGCCGTCCGTGTTGGAACGGGCGGGCGAACGCGCTCGCCCAACCACCGACACCGAACCAGGGCCGCGCCAACGGCACGCAAACCGGTCGATAGTGTGCTGCGATGACTGATTCGGGCACTCCTCCGCACCGAGCAAGAGCCGTTGCCCTGATCGTCGCCATGTACCTGCTCGCCCGCCCGGTAGTGGTGCTTGTTCTTGTGGGCCTGGTCGTCGCGCCTCTGATCGGTCAGCAGGAATTCCTGATCGTGGGCGTCGTGTGGGTGATCGGTGGCCTCGCTTCGATCTTCAGCGGGCGCAGAGCACTTCCCGGCCGGGCGGTTCGACCGTCCGACCAGCCGGAGTTGGTGACCCTGGTCCGAAGAGTTGCCGACCTCGTGGATTTTCGTACACCACTGCTTGTGCGCGTCGTGCCGACTGGAGATGCGGCCATGACGAGAGCGAAGGTCCGGGGGGTCGACGTCTCGGTCCTGCTGCTCGGATGGCCGTTGATCCGATTTCTGACCGAGGCCCAACTTGCCGCCGTGGTCGCGCACGAGTTGGCCCATGCCGAGAGTGTGCGAGGACGGTTGAGCGAGCTCGCGATCCGCGCTCGCGCCAGTTTGGTCGGAAGCCTGGATGATCGGATCGCCTTCCCGGCGGCTTTCAAGGCTGGGTTGTTGCGGTCGACCCAGGTCGATTCATGGCACGAGGAGCAAGCAGCCGATGCGGTGGCAGCCGCCGTGGTTGGTTCGGCGACGGTGCAGACCACATTGGAGCGCATCCGACTGATCGATTCTGTGTGGGAATTGATCGGTGGCGCGGTCGCCGAGGTATTGGCCGACGAAGGCGCCTATCCGATTGACCTCTACGAGGTCATCGAGGCGGCCATCAACGACCCGGTGCTTGACCGGCGGGTGCGTGCCACAGCGGGTCGCGAGGGCGAGTCGGACCCATTTGCCGCGTCGACTCATCCGCCGCTCACCATGCGGATCGCGATGTTGCCCCAGCAATCCGGCGCGACCCGGTGGATGGATCGGCCCGTGCTGTTCTCGGGTTCAGAAGCGACAGAAGACTGGTGCGTCAGGACTGTCTTCGGTGTCGGAGCACGCGGCCCCGAGTTGAGTCCGACCCGGGCTCTGGACGGCGACCTGTCCCGTTACGAGAATGGCCTGACCGAGGCGCGTGGCACCCTGACTGCGGCCCTTGGGGCCCCCACGTGGCAGGAGGCGCTACCGAGAGCTGTCAGCGCGCTGACGTTGGATCCGGGTGCCCTCGGCGTGCTGCTGGACCCAGATGTTCGCAGACTGCCTCAGCCTCTGCGCGCCGATGTTGCGCAGCGCCGCGCCGCCGGGTGTGTCGGGGCGGTCATTGCAGCAGGGTTGCTCGATCAAGGCTGGCAGCGGGTGAGTCCATGGACGGCGACTGTGCTCGAGGATCCGGCGGGCAGCGAAGTCGATGTGGTCAAGACCGTGCACGCACTGGTGGAGACCCGGAACGCCGAGCGTCTGCAGGAATTGGTCGACGACGCCGTCGGGAGCAGAGCTTGATGGCGCGGCGGCCGATCCTGCGTGTAGCTGCGCTCGGCGTCATCGCTGCGATCGCAGGCTTCTTGGTGATTGGTGCCTACCTCGGGGTGCCAGCACTGCGCTATCACCACGAGGAATCGCTCGCGAAAGAATTCGCGTATGGCACCGTGATCCAGGACAACATCGGTGACGCTGGCGACATCCGCGTTCGTTGGCAAGATCAGACCGGGCGCCCCCATGTGCAACGGTTCGCGATTTACGACACCGGCCGCTACGTCAAGGGCGCGAGTTTCGCAGTCCGTTACAACGCGTCGAATCCGGGTGGCGCCGTCTACCCCGGTGACCCCGATGAAACGTCGGCCTTCGATGACTATTGGGTCCCGATCATGTTCGCCGGCCTGGGCGCTCTAGGTGTCCTGACGGCCTGGGCCGTGCGGGGCATACGGTTCCGGCTCGCACGACGTCGACCGTCATCCATGGCCTCCGCGAAGATTCACGGAGGCGAGGCCCGATCTCCCGGAGTGATCTCATTCGGACGCTCGGCATGGCTGGAGATCCAAGCCGCGTACGAGGCTGGTAGTGAGCCTCGATGGCAGCGGGTGATGTGGCACCCCATGTTCGATGACGCAGGCCCTCGTGTGGCGGGAACCGTCCACGGTGACCTCGAGTCCCGTCGACCGGTCGTTTTCGAGACCGACGACCACATCTGCCTGGTTCCGATCGGACGACTGCGCAAGAAGGTTCCCAAACGAGTCGCTCTGACTGCGGTCCACGCAACAAGGATCAGTCTCGCGGACACGTTCATCGTGCCCGTCGTGCCGACGGTCGCTTCAGTTCATGCGTGGTGGCGTGGCGGCCTGATGTCAGCGGGCGCCGGGGCGATGTTCGGGAGTGTTGTCGGACTGGTCGTCGTTGGCCCGGTAGCAGTAGTGCCGTTCGCTGCTGCCGCGAGCGCCGGCGCCACCAACTTCTGGACGCTCCGCGGAGCCGAGCAGTAGCGAACTTCAGAGCTTGCTAGTCGCCAGTCGGCTTGCACGGCGCCCGGCCGTGGTGTCAACGGCTTCCAGGAACGCGGGAACGAAGGCCTTCGAGTCCAGCACGCAGCCGGCATGCCCGCACGCGGCCTCGTGCACCGTCGCGCCGGGGATGGTCGCCGCGATCAGGCGCTGGCGCTCGGGGGAGAGGACCTTGTCCTTGGTCGTGACCACGACCGCGGTCGGGATGTCGATCTGGGCCAGCCACGGCGTCGAGTGGTGCCGTCCGAGAGAGGCGACGGCCTGCGCGACTGCCCAGGAACTGGTGCTCCGCCACTCCGCCAGGGCCCACTGGTGGGTGTCGGTCGGGTCGAGGAGCACCCCGGTGGTCGCCCGGGCCGCGGTGCTGACCGCCTTGGATCGCGACAGCGTCCGCAGCGCGCCCATCCCGAGTTCCATGGTCTGGTGGAAGAACCGCTCGCTCCCCGTCGTACGGAAGTGGTCGGTGGTTGCTGCGAGCACGATGCCGCCGAAGCGCTTCGGGTGCTGGCGCCAGCAGCGCTGCGCGATGATCGAGCCCATCGAGTAGCCGGCCACGATCGGCCAGTCCAGGTCGAGCAGGTTGGCGATCGCGGCGACGTCGTCGGCACACTCGCGGATCGAGAAGTGCTCGGACATGATGCCGCGCCCGTGCCAGCGCTGGTCGAAGATCACCACCCGGTACCGGGCGCTGAGCTGCTCGACCACCGGGAACCAGGTCAGCATCCCGGTGCACCCCACGGCGTGCAGCAGGATCACGGCCGGAGCGTCGGGAGTGGGTCCGGGGACGTCGGTGAGCCAGGTCCGTCCCCGACCGGGCACGTCGAGCCAGCGACCCTTCGGTACGACGACCTCAGGCACGTCCACCATCTCGCGCAGCAGTGTCGGCAACGTGGGGAGGGACAAGGGGTACCTCTATCTCGACGGGTCTGACGGATCCGTTGGCTTCACGCTAGACTAGAACAGGTTCCATTTTCTGGATTTAGGGAGCGCAGTGGACTCCGAAGTGCGTGCAGAGATCCGATCCGTCGTCAGCGACGTCCTCGACAAGGGTGGCGCCACCTGGGCTGCTTTCGCCGACGCCGGGCTCCTGGGCCTCGCGGCCCCGGAGGCGTACGGCGGTGAAGGACTCGGTCTCGGCGAGGTCGGCGTCCTGCTTCACGAGGTCGGTGCCCGAGCCCTCGACCTACCGGTCTGGGAGACGCTCGCCTGTGGACTCCTGACCCTCGGGGCGGCCGCAACGCCTGACCAGGCCGCCAGGCTGATCCCTGAGGTCGTCGCCGGCACCCTTCTGCTCGCGCCTGCGCTGAACGAGCCCGGCAACGCGATCCCGGCCGCGCCGCGCACGACCCTGTGCGATGGCAAGGTCACCGGGCACAAGACCAATGTCTCCGTCCTCGACGGCCGCACCCTGCTGCTGGTCTCGACCGATGCGGGTGTGGCGCTGGTCGACCCGAACGGGCCCGGCGTGACGCCCACGGCGAACTACTCCTCGCGCAGCATCCCGACGGCCACGGTCCAGGGGCTGCAGACCGGCTACGTCTTCGAGGACGCTCCGGCCGTCGAGATCCTCGCGCCGCAGGCCGGGGAGGTCCTGCGCGAGCACGCGATCGCGGGCCTGCTTCTGCTCGGCGACGGCCTGGTGGCCGGCGCGCTTGCCCTGACCGCGGGCTACATCAAGGAACGCGTGCAGTTCGGGCGCAAGCTCGCCGAGTTCCAGGCGGTCGCGGTCCAGATCGCCGATGTGTTCGTGGTCGCCCGGATGGTGGCCCTCGCCGCCGAGGCCGGCGCCTGGCGCGTCGCCGAAGGCCTCCCGGCCGGCGAGGACCTGGCCGTCGGCGCTGCCTGGTTCACCGACCGTGTCCCGGCCGCGCTGCAGACCTGCCACCACCTGCACGGCGGGATGGGCGTGGACGAGACCTACCCGCTGCACCAGTACTTCTCCCGGGTCAAGGACATCGCCCGGCTCCTCGGCGGTCGCTCGGCGACGCTGGCCCAGGTGGCGATCGAGGAGGGTCCCGGCAAGAACCTCGAGCTCACCGAGGCCCAGCGCGCCTTCAAGGACGAGGTGCGCGAGTACTTCTCGACCCTGGTCAGCCCCGAGGACGTCCTGGAGATGATGGGCAACCGGCACGGTCCGGCGTACCACCGCAACATCAAGCAGATGGGCACCGACGGCTGGATGGGCGTCGGCTGGCCGGTCGAGTACGGCGGCAAGGGCCTGGGCGAGATGGAGCAGCAGATCTTTGCCAACGAGGCGGCCCGCGGTGACATCCACCTGCCGTCCGTGACGCTCCAGACGGTCGGTCCGACGCTGCAGGCCTACGGCACGCCGAAGCAGAAGGAGATGTTCCTCTCCGACATCCTCGCCGGTGACGTGCACTTCGCGATCGGCTACTCCGAGGCGGATGCGGGCACCGACCTCGCGTCGCTGCGGTGCTCGGCGAAGAAGGACGCCAACGGCGACTGGATCGTCAACGGACAGAAGATGTGGACCACCGGTGGCCACGCAGCCGACTACATCTGGCTCGCCGTCCGGACCGACCCGGACGCCCCGAAGCACAAGGGCATCTCGGTGCTGATCGTCGACACCAGGGACCCCGGGTACTCCTGGACCCCGATCATCACCTGTGACGGCTCGCACCACGTCAACGCGACGTACTACAACGACGTCCGCGTTCCGGCCGACATGCTCGTCGGCGAGGTGAACCAGGGCTGGCGGCTGATCACCACCCAGCTCAACCACGAGCGGATAATGCTGGGCCCGGCCGGGCGTCTCGAAGGCCTGCGCGACCTGGTCATCGACTGGGCACGCGGTCGCACGGCTCCCGACGGCACCGGGCTGTTGGAGGTTCCCGCAGTGCGCGACATCCTGGCCCGGGTCACGGTCTCGTTCCGCGTCAACGAGCTGCTGAACTGGCAGATCGCCGGCGGCGGTGCCACCGGCGTCGAGGCGGTGGCCGACGCCTCGGCGAGCAAGGTCTTCGCCTCCGACGAGGTGCAGCGGCTCGGTCTCGACCTCGAGGAGATCGTCACGGCGTACGGCGACCCGGCCGACCCCGGGACGGCGACGCTGCTGCACTTCCTGGACGCGACCACCAAGCGCAACCTGGTGCTCACCTTCGGTGGCGGGGTCAACGAGGTCCAGCGGGAGCTGATCGCGATGTTCGGCCTCGGCCTGCCGAAGGTGCCCCGATGACTGCGCAGATGAGCAGGCACGACGACATCATGGCCGAGGCCGACCGGATCAAGGCCCTCGGCGAGGCCTCGGAGTCGCTGGCGCCGTACCCGGTCAACCAGCCGACGATCGGTGCGTGGATGGACGCGATGGGCTACGTCAATGCGCGGTTCGTCGGCGGTGAGGCCCCGCCGTCGATGGCCCAGGTGTGGACGATGCCGGGCCTCGGCCGGCGCCGGCCGCCCGAGGACCCGCTGTCCCGGATGACCGAGTTCCTCACCGACCAGGGCTACCCGGCCGTGCTGGGCACCAACTGCGAGCAGAGCTACGAGCGCTACGCCCGTGTGGGCGAGCAGCTGCGTGTCACCAGCGCACTGGACTCGGTCGCCGGTCCGAAGGCGACCGCGATGGGCGAGGGCTACTTCGTCACCTCGCGCAACACCTGGTACGTCGACCACCCCGACGGTCGCAGCGAGAAGGTGGCCACGATGCTCTTCCGGGTCCTCAAGTTCATCCCGCGCGAGGTGGAGGAGTCATGAGCGTCGTACGGCCGATGATGAACCGGGACTCGCAGTTCTTCTGGGACGGCACCGCCGTCGGCGAGCTGCGCATCCCGAAGTGCAACGCCTGCGGAGCGCTGCGCTTCCCGCCCGGGCCCGCCTGCCAGTCGTGCGAGGCCTACGACCGTGGCTACCAGGTCGCCGCAGGCACCGGCACCGTCTACTCCTACGTCGTGCACCGGCACCCGCCGGTCCCCGGTAAGGAACTGCCCATCGTGATCGCGATCATCGACCTGGACGAGGGCGTCCGGATGGTCGGCGAGGTCGTCGGTCCGGCTGCGGAAGAGATCGAGATCGGCACCCGGTTGCGCATCGACTACCACCGCATCGACGACGACCTGACCCTTCCCGTCTGGAGGACGGACTCATGAGGACGCTGGAGACCGGGCAGCAGCTGCCCGAGTGGAGCCTGCCGCTGACACCGACGACGATCGTCAGCACCGCCATCGCGACCCGTGACTGGCAGGACGTGCACCACGACCGCGACGTCGCGCAGGCCGCCGGGTCGAAGGACATCTTCATGAACATCCTGACCTCCAACGGCCTCGTCGAGCGGTTCGTCGTCGACTGGGCCGGGGAGGACACCGAGCTCAAGGGCATCTCGATCCGGCTCGGAGCGCCGGCCCATCCCTACGACACCCTCACGTTCAGCGGCACCGTCACCGAGATCGCCGACGGGATCGCCACGATCTCCGTCGTCGGGCGGGTCTCGCTGGGCGACCACGTCACCGGCACCGTGAAGGTGGCCCTGTGAGCACCGGGACCCTGAGCGGCCGGGCAGCGATCGTCGGGATCGGTGCGACCGAGTTCTCCAAGGAGTCCGGTCGATCCGAACTCCAGCTGTCGGTGGAGGCGGTGCGTGCGGCACTGGCCGACTGCGGCCTGGCCGCGTCCGACATCGACGGGCTGACCACGTTCACGATGGACACGTCCTCGGAGATCGCGGTCGCCCGCGAGCTCGGCGTCCCGAGCCTGCGCTTCTTCAGCCGGATCAATTACGGCGGTGGCGCGGCGTGCGGCACGGTGCAGCAAGCGGCGATGGCGGTGGCGACCGGTGTCGCTGACGTCGTGGTCTGCTACCGCGGCTTCAACGAGCGCTCCGAGAGCCGCTTCGGGCAATTCAGCCTGTCCGCTGCGACCCAGGTGAATACCAACGGCCTGGACAACGCCTGGTCCTACCCGATGGGCCTCGGCACCCCGGCCGCGACGGTTGCGATGCAGGCGACCCGTTACCTGCACGAGTACGGCGCGACCTCGGCCGACTTCGGCGCGGTGGCCGTGGCCGACCGCAAGCACGCAGCGAACAACCCGAACGCGTTCTTCCACGGCAAGCCGATCACGATCGAGGACCACCAGGCCTCGCGGATGATCGTCGACCCGCTGCACCTCCTCGACTGCTGCCAGGAGAGCGACGGAGCCGTCGCCCTGGTGGTGGTCTCGGCCGAGCGCGCCCGTGACCTGAAGCAGAGGCCGGCGATGATCACCGCGGCGGCCCAGGGCAGCGGCCGCGACCAGTTCGTGATGACGTCGTACTACCGCGACGACATCGGCATTCCCGAGATGGGCGTCGTCGGTCGCGAGCTCTGGCGCCAGTCCGGGCTCGCGCCGGAGGACATGGCCATGGCCGTGCTCTACGACCACTTCACGCCGTACGTGCTGATGCAGCTCGAGGAACTCGGTTTCTGCGGTCGTGGCGAGGCCAAGGACTTCATCGCCAACGGCGCGATCGAGATCGGCGGCCGGCTGCCGCTCAACACCCACGGTGGCCAGCTCGGCGAGGCGTACATCCACGGCATGAACGGCATCGCCGAGGCGGTCCGACAGGTCCGGGGCACCTCGGTGAACCCGGTCCCGGACGTCGAGCACGTGCTGGTCACCGCCGGGACCGGCGTCCCCACGAGCGGGCTGATCCTGTCGGCCTGACCGGGCAATTCACCGGCCTTTTACCTCAACCAGACCTGGAATACACCGATTGAACCTGTGTCGAACAGGTCCCGGCCCGGTGGTCTGGACCTGTCCCCGACGCGTGTCACGCGCGCCGTGCGGCGGTCGTTGAGCAGGTAGCGACCGGTCCCGGGTGTCGTGGTGTGGTGCCGATTGTCGAAACGCCTCGGGACTGTTGCAGGGGGATCAGTAATGCGTGGTGTGCGCTCGTCGCCGTCGGCCTGCGAGGTCGAGCAGGCAGCGGGGTTCGTCTACGACTCGCTGCTCACGGCCAGTCCGCGAGTCCGGGTTGCGTGCGTGTTCCGGTCGCCCGGCCAGACCTGGTCGGCCGCCCGCGTGCTCGCGTCGCTGCCCGCCGTGGACGTGGTGAGCGCCTCGCGAGAGTTCCGGCCGCCGATGTTCTACTCGCCGTTCGAGGCGACCAGTCGACTCCGCCGCATCGGCGCGCGCCTGACCTTCTCGCTGCGCGTGCCGCAGGTCCGGATCGGCCGCGCCGTGCTCGCGCTCCCTGACTGCGTCGAGGACTACCTGAAGGGCCGGTCGCGCCAGACGGTCCGGACCGCCTGTACCCGGGGCCGCACGCTCGGCATGGAGGTCCGCCCCGTCGATGGCGAAGGGGTCGGCGCGCGCATGATCGGCGAGATCATGCTCGGTGGCCCGGAAGCGGTCGAGGAGTTTCTCGCCACGGCAGGCCCCGCGGCGCCCGAGCCCACCCCCGGGTTGAAGAGCCTGGCGGTGTACTCCGCGACCGGGGAGGTCCTCGGCGTGCTGTGCTACCTCCAGTCCGGCGAGTACGCGCGCCTGGAGGGCATCAAGTGCGTCGCGACCGAGGACGGAGCGATCGCCCGGTACGTCCTGCACACCAGCATGGTCGAGGCGCTGATCCACGACGAGGTTCGTCTCCTGCTCGCCGACTCCGGCATCAGCATCTCCGCGGGCATCCGCTACCTGCACCAGCGGCTCGGCTACCAGATCGCCAACGTGCGGATCCGGAGCTCGTGGGCAACGGTCGACAAGGTGCCGGCCAAGCACCGGAAGAGCGACGAGGCGACCCAGCTCCTCGACGCCCGGGCAGCCAGTTAGGACGTCACCGGACCAGTTTGTCGGTGAAGAAGGCCAGCACCTGGTCGACGCCTTCCTGCTGGCGTTCCTCGGTGACCGTGCCGTGACCCTTACCAGGGAACTCGACCCGGATGAACGCGTCCCCGAGCTCGCGGGTCAGGGTGTCGAAGCGGGTGCCGGTCATCGGATCGCTGGGGTACTGGAGGCCGAGCACCTGGCAGCCCGCTGCTGCACGGCGCTTGACGACGGCGAGGTCCTCGGGCGAGAGGTTCAGGTCAGCGGCGCGCTTGCGGCCCGCGGCGAAGGGCACCGACGGCTGGGCCAGGACCGGAGCCACCATCGAGTCGTCCACCATCATCGCGAGCGCGAACCCACCGGTGAAGCACATCCCCAGAGCCCCGACGCCGGGCCCGCCCAGCTCGGCATGGAGCTCGCGCGCCAGGCTTCGCAACCAGGTGGCGATCGGGGCCGTGACCCCGGTGGCCAGCTTGGTGAACTCGGCGCTCACGCAGACCTGGCGCAGCGTGCTGGCCACCGCGAGCACCGACATCGGTCGTTCAGGGGTACCGAACAGGTGCGGCATCACCACGGTGAAGCCGGCGGCCACGACCTCCTCGGCGAAGGCGATCACCTTCGGGGTGAGTCCGGGGACCTCGTGGATGATCACGACCCCCGGACCGGTCCCCTTGCGGTACGTCGGGTGGGTCGCGTCGCCGCCCGTGTGGCTGCCGACCTGCCACGTCTCCAAGAGCTTGGTCACGTCGCGAGCGTAGCCGTGCGCCTCGGGTGCACGTCGGTACGGTTGAATACCGTGGTGGCTACGACTCAGGCGCCGATCAGGCCGGACAGCACCAGGCTCGCTCTGGCCATGCTGCTCGCGCGCACGGCGGTCTGGATCTCGCAGCGCGTCCTGAGGCGTTCCGGCGGCGTGATCGGCGGGCGGGTGATCGTGAAACTCGTCCCCGGTGCCGGGGAGATGCTCGCAGCGGGCCGCCGGGTGGCGCTCGTCTCGGGCACCAACGGCAAGTCGACCTCGACCGCGATGCTGGCCGCGGCCTGGGCGACCGAGGGTCCTTTGTCGACCAACTCCGACGGGGCGAACACCCCGGCCGGCCTGGTGTGGACCCTCGCCAACGCGCGAACGACCGCTGTGGTGCTGGAGGTCGATGAAGCCTGGGTCCCGTGGGCGATCCGCACGTTCGGCCCCGAAGTCGTGGTGCTGCTCAACCTCGCGCGCGACCAGCTCCACCGCAACCCCGAGGTGGGACGACTGGCGCGAGCCTGGCGCGATGCACTCAGCGCGGTGCCGACCGTCGTCGCCAACGCCGACGACCCGTGGGTCGCCTGGGCGGCTCAGACGGCGCAACACCAGATCTGGGTAGGGGCCGGCCAGATCTGGGACGAGGACTCGCTGATCTGCCCGGAATGCGGGGAATTGCTGGACCGCACCGACGGTTGGTCCTGCACCTGCGGGCACAGTCGTCCGGCCTGCGACTGGACCATCTCCGATGGCGTGATCGTGCCGCCGTCCGGGTCGTCGTTGAGCTACATCACCCTCCCCGGCCCGGGCAACCTGGGGAACGCCGCGCAGGCGGTCGCCGCTGCGACGCTGATGGGGGCCGATCCGGAAGCGGCCGCAGCAGCGCTGGCGGGAGTGACCGCCGTCGCCGGGCGATACGCCACGGTGCGGGTGGGGGACCACGACGTGATGCTGGTGCTCGCGAAGAATCCGGCCAGCTGGCGAGCCTCGCTGGAACTGCTTGCGACCCGACGCAACGCACTCGTGCTCGCGTTCAACGCCGACGGTGCCGACGGCCGGGACCCGTCGTGGCTCTACGACGTCGACTTCTCCGAGCTCCGGGGCCTGCAGGTGACGCTGTGCGGCAACCGAGCGACGGATCTCGCGGTTCGACTCGAGATGGACGGGGTCGAGGTGACCGGTCAGTACGGCGACGTACGAGGCGCCCTGCACGCGCTCCCGCCTGGCCCCGTGGATCTGCTCGCGACATACACGGCCTTCCAGGACGCGCGACGGGAGCTCGGTCGTGCAGCCTGATCCGGTGAACATCGTCGTCGTCTACCCGAAGCTCCTCGGGCTGTACGGCGATCGCGGCAACGCTGCGGCGCTGCGTCATCGCGCAGCCGCACGCGGGATCGAGGCCACGGTCCTCGAGGTCGCGCCCGGAGACCCGATTCCCGAGCAGGCCGACATCTACCTGGTCGGGGGCGCCGAGGACGGGAGCATGGCCGCCGCGGCGAAGCTGCTCGAGCGGCAGCCCGGGTTCGTCCGGGCAGTCGGGGCCGGCGCGCCCTGCTTGGCGGTGTGCGCCGGATTCCAGCTCCTGTCCCGCGAGTACGTCGGGATGGACGGCCCTCGTCCGGGGTTGGGCCTGCTCGATGTGACCTGCAGCAGACTGACCGGGCCCCGAGCGGTGGGTGAGGTCGTCACGCGGTCCGAGATCGACGGCTCACGTCTGCTCGGCTTCGAGAACCACCAGGGTGATGCGGTCCTGGGTCCGGCCGCGCGGCCGCTCGGCATCGTCGAGGTCGGGCGCGGCAACGGGCACGAGGGTCATGAAGGGGCCCAGCAGGGCAGCGTGATCGCCACCTACCTGCATGGCCCGGTCCTGGTGCGCAACCCTGCGCTCGCCGATCTGCTGCTCACCCGAGCGGTCGGACGCGAGCTCGAGCCGTACCTGGATAGCCGGGTCGAGCGGCTTCGGCGGGAGCGGTTGAGCGCCGCGGGGAGCCTGCGGACGCGACTGCTCAGACGCGCCTGAGGACGCAGTCCGCGAGCACCGGCGCTCCGTTGCGTTCCTCGCGCGGGCTGGCGATGGTCGCCGCCACGGCGATCTCGGCACCCTCGTCCCACGCCTGCACCCGGATCGTCTCGCCCGGGAAGACCACGCCCGCGAACCGGGCACCGAACGACGCGACCTGCGCGGTGTCGCCGCCGAGCAGTTCGTCGGTCACCGTCCGCAGCACGATGCCGTAGGAGCACAGGCCGTGCAGGATCGGCGCCGGGAAGCCGGCGGCCTGGGCGAACGCAGGATCGGCGTGCAGCGGGTTCCGGTCACCGCAGAGCCGGTAGAGCATCGCCTGCGCCGGAGTGACGTCGTAGGTCGTGTCGACGTCGGGCTTGCGCTCGGGGATCACGACGGCGCTCGCATCGCCGCGGTTGCCGCCCCAGCCGCCCTCGCCCTTGACGAAGATCGACGAACGCGCCGTCCAGAGCTCCTCGCCGGCATCGCTGACCGCGACGGCCTCCTGCCAGATGACCGCGGCCTTGCCCTTGTCCCAGACGTCGGTGATCCGCGTCGACAGCGTTGCGGTGCCCGAGGTCGGCAGGGGCTTGTTCACGGTGATCGACTGGGCGCCGTGCACGACCTGCGCCAGGTTGATGTCGCACCCGGGCAGGTCCAGGGACGGCGGGTTCGTCTCGTGGAACGACGGCGCCACCAGCGCGAAGGACGGCAGCACCTGGAGGTCGTCGCCCTCGAGCGTGTAGCGCAGCGCCCTCGGGTCGAGGTTGTCGCCGGGACGGGATCCGGCCCCGACGCCCAGGTGGTAGAGCAGCACGTCGCTGCTGGTCCAGCTGAAGGTCCTGTCCGGCAGCCGGGCGCCGATGGCGACATCGGGATCGATCGGCATCAGTTCTCCCCGGTGGTTGAGCTTGTCGAAACTCGGGCGATGTCGAGAGCAGCAAGGTATCCGAAGGTCATGGCCGGGCCGATCGTCGCGCCGGGCCCCGCGTAGGTGTTCCCCATGACCGCGGACGAGCAGTTGCCGGCGGCGTACAGGCCGTCGATGACCGAGCCGTCGGCGCGCAGCACCCGTGCACGCTCGTCGGTGACCAGGCCACCCTTCGTGCCCAGGTCGCCGGGTACGATCTTGACGGCGTAGAAAGGGCCCTGGTCGATCGTGTGCAGCGACGGGTTCGGCTTGACGGTCGGGTCCGAGTAGTACTTGTCGTAGGCGCTCTCGCCTCGGCCGAAGTCCTCGTCGACGCCGGTCACAGCGAACCCGTTGAACCGCTCGACGGTGGCCGTCAGGGCGTCGAGGGGAACGTCGATCCGCTCGGCGAGCTCCGCGATCGAGGACGCTTTGTGGATCACGCCCTCCTTGAGCCAGCGGCCCGGGAACGGCTGGCGCGGGCCGAGGCCGGCGAACAGGTACCGGTTGCGGTAGCGCTGGTCGATGATCATCCAGGACGGGACATGGGTGATCCCGGTCTCCTCGCCCTTGTAGATCTCGTGCACGGCCTCGACATAGGGGAGCGCCTCGTTCATGTAGCGCTTGCCCGCCGCGTTGACGATGATCGAGCCGGGCAGGTTGCGCTCGGCCAGGCAGAACCACGGACCGTTCGGCAGCGGGATCGTCGGTCCCCACCAGGAGTCGTCCATCAGGTCGATCTGGGCGCCGGCGGCGATCCCGGCGAGGATGCCACCGCCCTGGTTGGTGGGCGCGCCGGTCGTCCAGTCGATCGAGGTCGGCTGCGGCTGGAACTTCTCGCGCATCTCGAGGTTCTTCTCGAAGCCGCCGCTGCCGAGGATGACCCCGCGGGTGGCGCGGATCTCGGTCGAGGAGCCGTCCTTGAGCACCTTGACGCCCACCACCCGGCCGTTCTCGATGACCAGGTCGGTCAGCTCGGTGTCGTAGGAGACCGGGACGTCCGCGTCGATCAGGCCCTTGCGCAGGCCGATCGCGATCGCGTTGCCCATCGCGTACATCTTCTTGCCGAGCAGCAGGGTGAGCAGCCGCATCAGGGTGGCGCGGATCAGGACGAGCGGGCCCTTGATCGTCCGGGTGCCGAGGCTGATCTTGCGGTAGTCGGCCTGGGTGATGATCAGGTTCGCCGGGGCCTTGCCGTACGGCGGGTGCAGCCGGTCCAGCTCGGCGCCCAGGAACTTCGCGTTGAGCGGGATCGCCTCGACCGTCCGCCCGCGAGCCCGCCCTCCCGGTGCCTCCGGCAGGTAGTCGGCGTACTCGGGGACCCAGGTGAACCGGACCGGCGTGGTCGCCTTGAGGAACTCCATCACCTCCGGGCCGCGGTCGAGGTAGGTGTCGCGCCGGAGCTTCGGTACGACGTCACCGACGATCGAGTCGAGATAGGTCCTCGACGCGGCAGCATCGTCCGCGTCGACCTGACCGGCCTTGACCAGGGCGTAGTTGCCAGGGATCCAGACGCCGCCGCCGGAACGTGCCGTCGATCCACCGAAGTAGCTGCTCTTCTCGACGAGGAGCACGTCGAGGCCGTTGCGGGCAGCGGCGAGAGCAGCCGTCATACCGGCGCCACCGGCTCCGACGACGACCACATCAACGGTGTCTTTCAGAGTGACTTCGTCACGGGCGCTCATGGCACGAAACTGTAACAGGTTCTAGTATGGGGGACGTGACTACTTCCGATGCCATCGCAGCAGCCGTGGAACGGCTCTCAGAGGCGCTGCGGACGCGGGTCCCGTGCGCCCCGGTGAGGGACCTGATCGGCACCGACGACCTGCCCGCGGCGTACGCCGTCCAGCAGGGACTGGTGCAGGCCAGGGTCGCCGGCGGGGTGAGCGTGGTCGGGCGCAAGATCGGCGCCACCTCGGAGGCGGTCCAGAGCCAGCTCGGCGTCGACCAGCCCGACTTCGGCTACCTGCTCTCCGACATGGACGTCAGCACGCACGCCCCGATCTCGATGGGCACGCTGCTCCAGCCGCGGGTCGAGGCCGAGGTGGCGTTCCGGCTGGCTCGCGACATCAACCCGGCCGCCGAGTCCGAGATCACGCTCGAGCTGGTCCGGGACGCGGTCGAGGTGGCGCTGCCCGCCCTGGAGATCGTCGACTCGAGGATCGGGAACTGGGACATCACGTTCACCGACACGGTTGCCGACAACGCCTCGAGCGGCCTGTTCGTGATCGGCACCGACGCCAAGCCGCTCTCGGAGGTCGAACCGGTCGACGTCGAGATGTCGCTGAGCATCAACGGCGAGGTCCGATCCTCCGGCAACGGCGCCGCCTGCCTGGGCGACCCGCTCGAGGCGCTGCGCTGGCTCGCGGTCCAGGCCTACCGCTTCGGTGATCCGCTGCGTGCGGGCCACCTGATCCTGTCCGGGGCCCTGGGCCCGTTCGTACCATTCGCCGCGGGAGACCATGTCGTGGCGACCATCAGCGGATTCGAACCGCTCAGCGTGAAGTTCGGGGAGTAGGACACATGAGCAGGAAACTCACAGCCGCCATCGTCGGGCCGGGCAACATCGGCACCGACCTGATGTACAAGCTGCTGCGATCGGACGTGATCGAACCGCGGTGGATGATCGGCGTCGACCCGGACTCGCCCGGCCTCGGCCGAGCCCGGGACAAGGGCCTGGTGGCCAGCGCGGAAGGTGTCGACTGGCTGCTCAAGCAGGACGAGCTTCCCGATTTCATCTTCGAGGCCACCAGTGCCTACATCCACCGCGAGTACGCGCCCCGGTACGCCGAAGCCGGCATCCGGGCCGTGGACCTCACCCCGGCTGCCGTGGGACCCGCGGTCATCCCGGCGGTCAACGGCGACGAGCACGCCGGCGCGGGCAACGTCAACATGATCACCTGCGGGGGACAGGCGACCATCCCGATGGTCGCGGCGGTCTCCCGGGCCACCCCGGTCTCCTACGCCGAGATCGTTGCCTCGGTGGCTTCGCTGAGTGCAGGCCCCGGCACCCGGCAGAACATCGACGAGTTCACCCGGACCACAGCAGCCGGAGTCGAGACGATCGGCGGCGCAGCGCAGGGCAAGGCGATCATCATCCTGAACCCGGCCGAGCCGCCGATGATCATGCGCGACACGATCTTCTGCGCCGTCGGTGCCGACGTCGACCGGGACGCGATCACTGCCTCGGTGCACGCGATGGTCAAGGCCGTCCAGGACTACGTCCCGGGCTACCGGTTGCTCCAGGAACCACAGTTCGACGACCCCAGCGACGCGACCCGCGGCGCGACCAAGGTCAGCGTCTTCATCGAGGTCGAGGGCGCCGGGGACTTCCTGCCGCCGTACTCGGGCAACCTCGACATCATGACCGCCGCCGCGACCCGCGCCGGCGAAGGTATGGCCCGCGCGATCCTCGGAGGCAACTGAGATGACGATTTCCGGAGCGCCCGAGCTCAACGCGCTGACCCGCACCTGGCGCGACACCGACCCGACGTCCGACCTGGACATCCGGCTCACCGACACCTGCCTGCGCGACGGTTCGCACCACAAGCGCCACCAGTTCACCGGCGAGGAGGTGCGCTCGATCATCGCGGCCCTCGACGAGGCCGGGGTCCCGGTCCTCGAGGTCACCCACGGCGACGGACTCGGTGGGTCGAGCTTCAACTACGGGTTCTCGAAGACCCCGGAGCAGGAGCTGATCAAGATCGCGGCCGAGACCGCGAAGCAGGCCAAGATCGCCTTCCTGATGCTGCCGGGCGTGGGCGTCAAGGACGACATCCTGGCTGCTCAGGGTAACGGCGGCTCGATCTGCCGGATCGCCACGCACTGCACCGAGGCCGACACCGCCGAGCAGCACTTCCGGCTTGCCCGCGAACGCAGCCTGGAGACGGTCGGCTTCCTGATGATGAGCCACACCCAGCCGCCCGAGGTGCTCGCCAAGCAGGCGCGGATCATGGTCGATTCGGGCTGCCAGTGCGTCTACGTCGTCGACTCTGCGGGTGCCCTGATCCTCGAGGGCGTCTCCGACCGGGTCGCGGCCGTCGTCGCGGAGATCGGTCACGAGGCGACGGTCGGGTTCCACGGTCACGAGAACCTCGACCTGGGTGCCGGCAACACGGTGATGGCTGTGCGCGCCGGTGCCACCCAGATCGACGGGTCGGTACGCCGCTTCGGCGCCGGCGCCGGCAACACGCCGCTGGACGCGTTCGTCGGGATCTGCGACAAGCTCGGCTGGAAGACCGGCGTGGACTTCCTCAAGATCATCGACGCCTCCGAGGATGTGGTCCGCCCGGCGATGCCGGAGGAGTGCCGCCTGGACCGGATGACGATGATGATGGGCTACGCCGGCGTCTACAGCTCCTTCCTCAAGCACGCCGGCAACGCGGCCGAACGCTACGGCGTCTCCGGCGCGCGGATCCTCGCCGAGGCCGGCAAGCGCAAGCTGATCGGCGGCCAGGAGGACCAGCTCATCGACATCGCGCTGCTGCTGAAGGCCGAGAACGAGGCCCAGCAAGAAGCGTGATGGACGAACAAGTAGAACGTGTTCTAGTATTGATTTCAGTTGCACCCCGACGAAGCAGGAGAAGTCAATGAGCCAGGCTGTTCTGGACGGAGTACGCGACCTGTTGCCCACGCTCCGGGAGCGTGCGGACGAGACCGAGCGCCTGCGGGTGATCCCCGAGGCCTCGATCAAGGAGATCGCCGAGACCGGCTTCTTCAAGCTGTTGCAGCCGAAGCGGTACGGCGGCTTCGAGTCCAGCCCGATCGACTTCTACACCGGGGTCAAGGAGATCGCGGGTGCCTGCGGGTCGACCGGCTGGGTCTCCAGCGTCGTCGGCGTGCACCCGTGGCAGGTCGGCCTGTTCGCCGACGAGGCCCAGCAGGCGGTCTGGGGCACCGACCCGAACGGCCGGCTGAGCTCCTCCTACGCCCCGACCGGCAAGGCGACGCTGACCGAGGGCGGCTTCAAGCTCTCGGGCAAGTGGAGCTTCTCCTCGGGCTGTGACCACTGCCAGTGGGTGCTGCTGGGCGGTCTGGTCTTCAACGCCGACGGCAACGTCGTGGACTTCCGGACCTTCATGGTCCCGCGCAGCGACTACCAGATCATCGACGTCTGGCACATGGTCGGCCTCTCGGGCACCGGCTCCAACGACATCGTCGTGGACGACGTCTTCGTCCCCGAGGCGTTCACCCTCTCGATGGGCGAGACCGGCCAGTGCAAGGGTCCGGGTCAGGCGGTCAACACCTCCAACCTGTACAAGCTGCCGTTCCACTCGGTGTTCACCACGACGATCTGCACCCCGATCATCGGCATGGCCTACGGCGCCTACGCCGAGCACGTCGACATGCAGCAGAAGCGGGTGCGGGCGGCGTACCTGGGGGAGAAGGCGTCCCTCGACCCGTTCGCCGCGGTCCGGATCGCCCGTGCCTCCAGCGACATCGATGCCGCCTGGGCGCTGGCGATGAACAACATCCGCGACGAGATGGCGCTGGTCGAGAAGGGCGAGGAGATCCCGCTCGGCCTGCGGCTCAAGGTCCGGCGTGACCAGGTCCTCGGCACCCAGCGGGCGATCGACGCCATCGACGCGCTGTTCGAGGCCTCCGGCGGCCGCGCGCTGGCCCAGGGCACCTACCTCCAGCGCGCCTGGCGCGACGCCCACGCCGGACGGGTGCACGCTGCCAACGACCCCGAGCGCGCCCTGCAGATGTACGGCGCCCACGAGTTCGGTCACAAGGTCGATCCCGGGATGTACTGAGTCGATGCCTGACTACTCCAAGGAAGCAACCCGGAAGTCGGCGAAGGCCGGCGACATCACCCTGAACTACTACGAGGCGGGGGTTTCGACAAGCTCAACCACCGGGGAACCGGTCGGTGGTGGCCTGCCGTTCGTGCTGCTGCACGGCGGCGGCCCGGGTGCGTCGGCCTGGAGCAACTTCGGGTCGGCACTTCCGCGGTTCGCGGCCAGCTTCCGCACCCTGCTGGTCGACCAGCCCGGCTTCGGCGGCTCGGACAAGCCCGAGGTCAAGGCGAACTACTTCCGGCACTCGGCCGACTACCTGGTCAAGTTCCTCGACGAGCTCCAGATCGAGCGCGTCCACCTGCTGGGCAACAGCCTCGGCGGCGGTACGGCGACCCGCTTCGCGCTGAGCTACCCCGACCGGGTCGGCCGGCTCGTGCTGATGGGTCCCGGCGGCCTCTCGCTCAACCTGTTCCACGCCGACCCGACCGAGGGCGTCCAGCGACTGATGGACTTCAGCGCCAACCCGACCCGGGAGGCGCTGCGCGCCTTCATCTCCACGATGGTCGTGAACCAGGCCCTGGTGACCGACGAGCTGGTCGAGGAGCGGTTCGCTGACGCCACCGCCCCCGGCGCCGCCGAAGCGATGCGGTCGATGGGGATGTCCTTCTGGAACCCCGAGTGGGCGCAGGACGGCATGCTGTGGCGCGAGGCGCACCAGCTGCGCAAGCACACGTTGCTGACCTGGGGCCGTGAGGACCGGGTCAACCCGCTGGACGGTGCGATGGTGGCGCTCAAGACGATCCCGAAGGCCCAGCTGCACGTGTTCCCGAACTGCGGCCACTGGGCCCAGATCGAGGCGGCCGAGGAGTTCGCCGAGATCACCACCGCCTTCCTGGCCCGGCACAAGGAACGCCAGAAGGAGGGCACCGCATGACCATCGACATCAAGTCCATGGGCTACATCCGGGTCGCGAGCACCGACCTCGAGGCCTGGAAGCTGTTCGCCGGCAAGGTTCTCGGCCTGGCCGAGGGACGCGGCCCGACCGCGGAGAACCTCTACTACCGGATCGACGCCGTCAGTGCCCGTGTCGTCGTGTTCCCCAGCGACGTGGACCAGCTGGCCGCGACCGGCTGGGAGCTGGCCGACCACCAGGCCCTGCAGGACGCCCGCGAGCACCTCGGCAAGGCCGGGGTCGCCTTCGACGAGGGCACGCCCGAGGAGCTGGCCGACCGCAGGGTCCAGGAGCTGATCCGCTTCACCGATCCGTGGGACAACGTCTTCGAGCTCTTCCACGGCATCACCTACGAGTCGCGCCCGGTCGTCACGCCCTACGCCGCCACCTTCGTCACCGCGGACCAGGGGATGGGCCACATCGTCATCCCGGTCCTCGACGACGTCGAGGCGCTGCGCTTCTACACCGAGGTGCTCGGCTTCCGGTTGCGCGACTCGATGAGCATGCCCGGCGAGTTCGTGGGCAAGGAGCCGGGCTCGAAGGTGTGGCTCCGCTTCCTCGGGGTCAACCCGCGCCACCACAGTCTGGCGTTCCTGCCGATGCCGAACCCGTCGAAGTGCGTGCACGTGATGCTCGAGGTCGACCAGCTCGATCACGTCGGCCGGGCGCTGGAGCGGGTCAAGAAGTACAAGGCGCCGCTCTCCGCGACGCTCGGGCGGCACATGAACGACGAGATGGTCTCGTTCTACGTCCGGTCGCCCGGTGGCTTCGACATCGAGTTCGGCACCGAGGGCCTTCAGGTCGACCCCAGTCGCTGGGTCGCTCGGGAGAGCACCGCCGTGTCCTACTGGGGACACGCCTTCGGCGGGGGCCAGTAGGCGATGACCAGCGGGGGAGCAGCCAGCATTCCGGACGGGATGAGCGAGAACGCGCGCGAGACCTGGCCCAGCCAGGAGCTGATCGACTCCTGGCTCGGGAACGAGCTCGACTTCGAGCTGCGCCTCGGTGAGCACACGCCGATCCCCGACGACCCCGAGGCCGCGGCGCGTGCCCGCCAGTTCCGCGACGTGCTGGGCCTGTTCTGCAGCGGGGTGACCGTCGTGACCTCGGTCTCCGACGGCGCACCGGTCGGGATGACCTGCCAGTCGTTCTCCTCGGTGTCCCTCGAGCCGCCGCTGGTGATGTTCAGCCCCGCGAAGACGTCCCGTGCCTGGCCGTTGATGCAGCGTGCGGGCTTCTTCTGCGTCAACATCCTGGCTGCCGACCAGGCGGACCTCTCGAACGGGATGGCGACCAAGGGCGACGAGAAGTTCAACGGCGTCGGCTGGAGTACCGCGACCACGGGCGCGCCGGTGATCGACGGTGTCCTCGGCTACATCGACTGCACCGTGCACCAGGTGATCGAGGCCGGTGACCACTACGTGGTGATCGGCCGCGTCAAGCAGCTCGCCTTCGGGGATCGCACCGGTGGTGAGGCCACTGGCGGGGTCGCCGCAGCCGATCCGCTGCTGTTCTTCAGCGGCACCTACACCCGTCCCGAAAGATAGGCGAAGCGGGCCCCGGGAGGCGATGATGCGTTTCGACATCATCGCCCGCACCCCGGAGGACCCATGAGCACCGAAGCCGCCAGCCCGTCCCAGCCGTCAGCCCAGCCGCCGACCCAGCCGGCGAAGCACCCGGCGTACATGAAGGTGGCCGAGGACCGCGCCGGCCGGGTCCAGCTGCGGATCGCCGACGCGATCACGAAGTTCGCCGGCTCGATGAACTTCGTCTACCTGCACGCCGTCATCTTCGGCGCGTGGATGCTGGTCATCGAGAAGTCGCCGTGGCCGACGCTGACCCTGGTGGTCTCGCTCGAGGCGATCTTCCTTTCCACGTTCGTGATGATCGGCCAGAACCGGCAGGCCCAGTACCAGCAGGCGAAGGCCGACCACGACTTCGTGGCCCAGGAGCTCGAGCTGAAGACCAACACCGACATCACCCGCGAGATCCACAAGCTCACCACCGAGCTGCACCGCCGGATGGTCACGAATCCCTGACGGCTACCGTTGACGTCGTGACGTTGCCCGTCTTCCCGGACTCGCCGACGGTCCTGGCCGCGAACCAGGCCGCTCTCGCGCGGGTCAGCGACGTCGAGCAGGATTTCAGCGTGCGCCTGCTGCGCAGCTTCCTGGGCCTGTGCGAGAACTCCCGCACGCGGCAGCCGATGATGCGGATGGTTCGGGGGTCGGTGGGCAGCGCGCGTGCCGGCCGGGCGTTCTACCGGGTCCTGAACCGGAGCGTCGTCAATCCGGCCGCCAAGGCGACCGGGATGCACGCGTCGGCCCTGAAGATCGAGCTGGTGTGCGGCCAGCTCGTGGGTCTGGCGATGATGCGCTACGTACTCCAGGTGGAGCCGGTCGCCTCGGCGCCGGCCGAGGACATCGTGCGGCAGTTCGCGCCGGCCATCCGGGCGACCGTGCGCTCCTCCTGATCCGAGCCTGTGGACGACGCCGACGCGGGTAGGGGCGGTTCGGTCAGGGTGGGTCGATGGATCTCGTTCCCGCAGTACCGCGCCCGGGTCTGTCGGGTCCGTTCACCCCCGCGATCGCCGCTGCTGCCGGCGTGGGGAGGGCGAGTCTGGAGCGCCTGCACCGCGACGGTCGGATCGTCAGGCTGCTGTGCGGTGTCTACGTCGATGCGCAGGTGCCGCTGACCTCACGGGTCCGCGCCCGGGCCGTGGCCCTGGTCGTCGGTCGCCGCCAGGTCGTGGTGGACCGGACGGCCGCGTGGGTGCACGGGGCCGAGCTGCTGACCGTGCCGGCCGACGCTCCGGTGCCGCTGGACCTCCACGGCCGGCGCCGGTACGTCGGCGGGCACGTGCCCTTCGCGCGCACGGACCTGGGCGAGCTGGAGGGCATCACCTGCACGACGCCCGTGCGCACCGCGCTCGACGTCGGGCGACACCTGGCCCCGGAGCGCGCGCTCGTCGCGCTCGACGGCCTGTTGCGTGCCGGGACGCTGCGGCATCCCGAGCTGATCGCCGCCAGTGCGCTGTGCCACGGCCTGCCTGGAGCGGGGCAGCTGCGCGAGCTCGCGGCGCGGGCGGACGGTCGGGCGGCGGAGGCAGCCGAGTCCGTCCTGCGGCTGCGTTGGTACGACGCCCGGCTACCGACCCCGACGCCCTCGGTGCGGGTGGCCGGGACACGGCTGGCGCTCGGTCTCGGCGTGCAGCGGTTCGGGGTCGTCCTGTCCGGCCAGGCGACCCCGGCCGAGCTGCGCGGCTGCTCCCGGGCCGGCTGGCGTGTCCTGGTCGTGGCCCGCTCACGGGTGCTCGCCGAAGACCCCGCTGCGGTCATCGGGCACCTCGAGCGCGAGTTCCACCAGCACCTGCTTGCCGAGGCCGGCTGACGATTAGGGTCTGGCCATGGACCTTCCGCTCGGCTGGCGCACCGACCTCTCGGTGCTCCGACTCGGCGGGTCCACGATCGAGGAGTACCCCGACCACCTGGTGGTGCGGACGCCTGCGAACCCGACGTACTACTGGGGGAACTTCGTCTTCGTCACCGATCCGGACACCGTCGACGACGCCGTCGGCTGGCTCGCCCGCTTCGAGCAGTGCTTCCCGGACGCCGGGCACCGCTCGATCGGCCTGGTCGCCGAGCCGACCGACCAGGCCTGGCACGACGTCACGATGTTCATCGAGCGCGCCGACGTGCTGGTCGCTCACGGTGAGGTCGCCCAGCCACCGATCGCGGCCGGCTACACGGCCCGGCCCCTGGCGACACCCGACGACTGGTTGCAGTCGACCCGGCTGCGCCAGGCTGCCTTTCCCGAGCAGGACGAGTTCGAGGAGCGGGTCACCGCCACCCGGATCGCGGTCGCCGCGGGCGGAGCGTTGACCTGGTTCGGTGCGTTCGCGGGCGACCGGCTCGCGGCCGAGCTCGGGATCGCGAGCTTCGGCGACGGCGTGGCCCGCTACCAGAGCGTGCTCACCCATCCCGACCACCGCCGGCGCGGGCTGACCAGCCACCTGCTGGGGGCGGCGGCGAAGCACGCGCGTGACCGGGGCGCCGAGAGCCTGGTGATCATCGCGGACGCCGACACCGACGCCGGCCGCCTCTACCGGGCGGCGGGCTTCGCCTTCGACAGCGTGAACTACCAGGTCAGCCGTGTGCCCGGAGTTGTGCCGAGCATCATCCCAGCCGGCTGATCGCCTCGGCGAACGAGAGGGTGCGCTGCGCGGACTCGACGTGCAGGTTCTCGACCATCCGGCCGTTGTAGGTGACCACGCCCGTCGTCCGGGCATCCCATGCTGCCAGGATCCCGCGCGCGTCCTCGACCGCCTGGTCGGACGGTGCGAACGCCTCGTTGGCGCCGTCGACCTGGCCCGGATGGATCAACGTCTTCCCGTCGAAGCCGAACTGCCGGCCCTGGTCGCACTCGGCCAGGAACCCGTCGATGTTCTTGACGTCGTTGTAGACGCCGTCGAGCACGACCTTGCCGGTGGCACGGGCGGCCAGCACGGCGAGCTGCAGGCTGGTCAGCAGGGGAGCCCGGCCGGGCACGTGCTCGGTGTAGGTCTCCTTGACCAGGTCGTTGGTCCCGAGGACCAGGACGGTGAGCCGGTCCGAGGCGGCCGCGATCTCCTCGCAGTGCAGGATCGCGTGCGGCGACTCGATCATCGCCCAGAGCTTCGTCGTCTCCGGCGCGCCCGCAGCCTCGATGGCGGCGACCAGGGCGTGCACCGCCTCGGGCGAGTTCACCTTGGGCACGACGATCGCGTCCGGGCCTGCCGCAGCGGCCACGGCGATGTCCTCGGCGTGCCACTCGGTGTCCGCGCCGTTGACCCTGATCGTTAGCTCGCGGCCGCCGTACTCGCCGGACCTCACCGCGGCAGCGGCGTTGAGCCGGGCCTCCGGCTTGGCCTCGGGTGCGACGGCGTCCTCGAGGTCGAGGATCAGCCCGTCGCAGGGGATCGTCTTGGCCTTCTCCAGGGCGCGCTCGTTGGAGGACGGCATGTACAACACCGAGCGACGGGGACGGAACGCAGCGGCAGTCATCATGCCTCCAGGACGATCGCGTCGTAGGCGGCCTTGAGAGCGGGGTCGATCGCGGCCAGCTCCTCGGCCAGGGCCACCATCACCTTGCACTGCTTGACCGACGCGTCGTCCTCCATCTTGCCGTCGAGCATCACCGCTCCGGTGCCGTCCCCCATCGCGGCGATCACCCGACGGGCGTGCCGGACGTCCTCGACCGAGGGTGAGAAGACCTTGTTGGCGATCGCGATCTGCACCGGGTGCAACGACCAGGCGCCCACGCAGCCGAGCAGGAACGCGTTGCGGAACTGGTCCTCGCAGGCGACCGTGTCCTTGATGTCGCCGAACGGGCCGTAGTAGGCGTAGATGCCGTTCATCGCGCACGCGTCGACCATCCGGGCGATCGTGTAGTGCCAGAGGTCCTGCTGGTAGGTGGCCCGCGGCCCCTCGATATCGCCGTCCACCGGGTCCTGACGGACCAGGTAGCCCGGATGGCCGCCGCCGACGCGGGTGGTCTTCATCCGGCGGTCCGCGGCCAGGTCTGCCGGGCCCAGCGAGAGGCCCTGCATCCGGGGCGATGCCGCGCAGATCTCCTCGATGTTCGCCACACCGCGGGCGGTCTCCAGGATCGCGTGCACCTGCAGCGGCTTGCTGATCCCGGCCTTGGCCTCGAGCTGGGCCAGGATCCGGTCGATGTAGTGGATGTCCTCGGCGCCCTGCACCTTCGGCACCATGATCACGTCGAGCTTGTCGCCGATCGCCGGGACCAGCGTGGTCAGGTCGTCGAGGACCCAGGGGGAGTCGAGCGAGTTGATCCGGGTCCAGAACTGGGTCGGTCCGCGGGTGCTTCCAAGATTGGTGACCGTCTGCCCGATCTCGACCAGCCCGGCGCGAGAGATGTCCTTGTTCTCGGCCTTGACGGCGTCCTCGAGGTTGCCGAGGAGCACGTCGACGGTGCCGACCATGTCGGGGACCTTGGCGGCCATCTTCGGGTTGCCGGGGTCGAAGAAGTGGATCGCGCGGCTCGGTCGGGCCGGGATCTCGCGGAGCGGAGCAGGGGCGCCGACGGCGAGGGGCGTGAAGAAATCCTTGGCGGAACGCATGTGCCGGAAGTTATCAGCACGCCTTACTCGCCGGTATGACGGATCCCACGGACCCCTAACATTCTCCGAGTGGAAGAAATCACAGCGTTCCGGGTGGGCTTCGTCCCGGGTGTCACTCCCGGCAAGTGGGAGAAGTCCTGGACCGAGCACGAACGCGCCTCCCGGCGCTGGCGCCGCCTGGACCTCCGCCCGGTCGACGTCGCCGAGGCCGACGCCCTGCTGCGCAGCGGCGAGCTCGACATGTGCCTGCTCCGCGGACCGGTCGATCGCGACGTGATGCACCTGGTGGCGCTGTACGACGAGGTCGCGGTGGCCGTGGTCGCCCGGGAGCACCCGGTCACGGCGTACGACGAGATCACGCTGGCCGACCTGGACGGGGAGCTCGACGTGCTGGCTGCGTTCCCCGAGCTCGACCTTCCGACGGCGATCGAGACGGTCGCTGCCGGCTCGGGCTACGTGATCGTGCCGATGTCGCTGGCCAGGCTGCACAGCCGCAAGGACATCGAGTTCCGTCCGGTCACCGACGCCGAGGAGTACCCGGTGGGTCTGGCGTGGTTGAGGTCGAACGACGATCCGGACACCCAGGGCTTCGTCGGGATCGTGCGCGGACGGACGGCACGCAGCAGCCGGATCTAAGGCAAACACCTGATGTCGGCGGGTACCTCAGAAGCGGAGATTGGCGGCACCTTCTCCGGAGAGGATCCGCCATGGCCGACCTGCGCGGCGCCGACAAGTCCAGCGCCGTCCTGCCCTGCCAGCAGCGTCCTGACCTCTACTTCGCGGACGCGCCGGCCGCGCTCGAAAGTGCGCGTGAGCTGTGCGCGCCCTGCCCGGTGCGCGACCTGTGCCTGGCGGGGGCGCTGGAACGGCAGGAACCGCACGGAGTCTGGGGCGGCCAGATCCTGGTGGCCGGGGCGGTCGTGGCCGTCAAGCGCGGCCGGGGACGTCCCCGCCGGGTCGCCTGAGAGTCACCGGCCTGAGTCACACGGTCCCGGGCGTGGCTGCCAGCAGCTCCGCCACGATGGCCCGGACACCGGCTGGGTTCGGGTGGTCCCCGTCGGCGGCCAGCAGCGGGGTCGGGTCGGTGCCGCCGCCCTTGAACGCTGCGACCAGGTCGACGCAGGTGTCCCCAGCGGAGCGTGCTGCCGCGCAGATCTGCTGGTTGGCGAGGGTGGTGACCTCGGTGGTCCAGTCGATCTGGGCCCGGCCGCCTGTTCGCCGGGCGACGTCGCCGTCGGTGAACACGTTCCAGTAGTCGGTGACCAGGACCGGTTCGGGATGGCTGATCCGCAGTGCCGCGATCGCGGCCAGCACCCGCTGGAGGTTGCGGCCCGTCTGCATCGCCGGACCGCTGAAGCAGCTTCGGTCGCAGCCGACCGTCTCCCACTCGTCGAGCTGCGGGACCAGGTCATTGGCGCCGATCGTGACCACGACCAGGTCGGCCTGCGAGACCGCCGAACGGGTCGAGCGGTCGTGCTGCAGGTCCCGGAGCACATCGGAGGTCACCAGGCCGTTGGCGCCCAGGTTGGTCACCTGCACCCGGCCACCGGTACGCGCCTGCAGCGCCTTCCCGTACTCCTCGGCCAGACCGGCGCAGCCGCAGTGCGTCCCGGCCATCACCGAGTCGCCCAGCCCGACCACCCGGATCACGCGGGCCGCCGGCGCCGCGGTCGCGCCGTAGGACGCCGTGCGGGCTGCGGGCGCCGCCGTACCGCCGCACCCGGCCAGGAGCAGGACGGCGACTGCGTACAGAGCCGCGCCGACGCGGGTCTTCATCTGCGCACGGTCGAGAATCGAACGGTGCTCTGACCGCGGACGACCAGGAACACGAGACCGGTGATCGAGCGCATGCCCACACGCTAGGCGGGCGCACACCCGAGGCGCAGTGTTCCCGGCGGATGTTCGCACACTCCCTCAGATCCGGTCACGGGATCGGGCGCCCGCAGGCTCAGTCCAGGACCTGCGCCCGGTGCCTGTGAGCAGGCCCGTTGAGCTGCGAGAGTGCGTGCGCGCGCTTGAACACGAGCTGGATGTCGTGCTCCCAGGTGATCGCGATGCCGCCGTGCAACTGCATCGCCTCCGAGGCGACCTTGTCGAGGGCGTCCGAACAGTAGGACCCGGCCACCGCGGCCAGCCGCTGCAGGCTGTCGGCGTTCTCGCTCGACGGGTCGGCCACGTACGCGGCGGCCATCGCGGTGGCGCCCCAGCTCGCGGAGCGGGACGCCTCGGTGAGCACCAGCATGTCGGCCATCCGGTGCTTGAGGGCCTGGAACGAGCCGATCTGCCGGCCGAACTGCACGCGCTCGCCTGCGTAGGCGACCGTCATGTCGAGTGCGCGCTGCATCGCGCCGACCTGGAGGGCACTCGCCAGCGCTGTGCTGATCGCCCGGACGTCGGCCGGGGTCGCGATCGAGGCGTCGCGAACGGCGAGCCGCAGCGTCTGGTCCATCGCGTCGGCGGCCCCGGTCGGCTCCAGCTCGACCCGGTCGAGCGAGAAGGGCAGCACCGCGCCCCCGGCGAGGCGGGGGAGCAGGTCCGCCTTCTCCTGGTCGGTCCCGTGCACCAGGAGCTGGACCACGTGCAGCGAGGAGGCGAGCAGGGGACACGGCGTCAACGCGTAGCCGAGCTCCTCGAGCACGACAGCGGTCTCGATCACCGAGGCGCCGATGCCGTCGTACTCCTCAGGCACGGGCAGCGCGGCGACACCGATCTGGTCACACAGCAGCTGCCACAGCTCGTCGTTGTAACCGGCAGGGGTGGCGATCGCCGCCCGGACCGCGGCGCTGTCCGACCGGCGGGCGAGCAGGGAGCGGACCGTGGCGGCGAGCTCGTCCTGCTCCTCGGTGCGCGCGAAGTGCATCAGTCGACCAGCGCAGTCGACGTCAGGTGCGTGAGGACCCGGCCACGGTGGTACGCCGGCGTACCCCAGGCCGTGACCAGCGCCCGGATCCGGTTGAGCCAGAGGCTCAGGTCGAACTCGGCCGTGTAGCCGATGGCGCCGTGCACCTGCAGGCCCGTGCGGGCAGCGAGGTAGGCGGCATCGGAGACGTAGACCTTCGCGGCCGAGACCGGAACCTCACCGAGGGCGGCACCGAAGACGAGCGGGCGTGCGAAGTCCAGGGCGATCCGGACGTCGGCGAGCTGGTGCTTGATCGCCTGGTACGAGCCGATCTCGCGCCCGAACTGCTTGCGCTGCTTGACGTAGGCAACCGAGTCGGCCAGGACCCGCTCGCCTGCGCCCAGCAATTCGGCCGCGCACGCCAGCACCGCGCGGTCGACGGCAGCCGAGTCGCACCCGGCAGCGCCCTCGACGAGCGTCAGCGTGCGGGTGGTGTCGATCGATGCGTGCGTCGCTCCAGGGGTTCCGCTGAGCAGACGCGCGACCTGGGCGTCGGCGGCGTACCGCGAGATCCCGGGGACTGCCGCGGTGACGAGCTGGCCCTCGACCTGGGGTGCCAGTGCCGCCGACTCGATCCACGGACCGACCGCGAGCTCGTGGCCGAGCACCTCGAAGGCGACAGCCAGGTCGACCAACGTACCGCCGAGGCCGCCCTCGTCCTCAGGCGCGACCAGGGCGGTCACGCCCTGGTCAGCGAGCCGCGACCACAACGCGAGCCCGGGCGCGGTGTCACCGGAAGCCCACGCGCGCGCCACCGCGACGGAGTCGCCGGACCGCATCAGGGCAGTGAGCGCGGAGGCGAACCCGACCTGCTCGTCGGTCAGTTCGAACTTCATTTCTGCGCCACTTTCTGGGCCCCCGTCGGTTCGCGCGGCAGGCCCAGGATCCGCTCGGCGATGATGTTGCGCTGGATCTCGTTCGTGCCCGCGTAGATCGGGCCGGAGAGCGCGAAGACGTAGCCGTCCATCCAGGGCGTGTCGAGCAGCTCGGCGTCCGCGCCGAGCAGGTCGAGGCCGGTCTCGTGCAGCGCGATGTCCAGCTCGCTCCAGAACACCTTGTTGATCGAGCCGGCCGCACCCATCTCGCCACCGTCGGCGAGCCTGGTCACGGTGCCCCAGGTGAACAGCCGGTAGGCCTGCGCCCCGATCCACGCGTCGACGACGCCGGCCCACGCCTCGGGGTGTTCCGAGCCGCGTTCCTTCCACAGCTCCACCAGCCGGTCGGCTGCGGCACAGAAGCGCCCGGGGGAGCGCAGCGAGAGCCCGCGCTCGTTGCCGGCAGTGCTCATCGCGACCCGCCAGCCGTCGCCCGGCGCGCCGAGGACATCGGCGTCACCGACGAACACGTCGTCGAAGAAGATCTCGGCGAACCCGGCCTCGCCGTCGAGCTGCGCGATCGGGCGGACCGTGATGCCGTCGGCATCGAGCGGGAAGAGGAAGTAGGTCAGGCCGGCGTGCTTGGCGCTGTCCGGATCGCTGCGGAAGAGGCCGAAGCCCCAGTGGGCGTACGTCGCACGCGAGGACCAGGTCTTCTGGCCGTTGAGCACCCAGCCTCCGCGCGCCTCGTCGCGGGTCGCGGTGGATCGCAGCGAGGCCAGGTCGGAGCCGGCCTCGGGCTCGGACCACGCCTGGGCCCAGATCTTCTCGCCGGTCGCCATCGAGGGCAGGAACCGAGCCTGCTGCTCGGGGGTGCCGTGGTCGAAGATGATCGGCGCGAGCAGGAAGATGCCGTTCTGGCTCACGCGTCCGGGAGCTCCGGCCCGGTAGTACTCCTCCTCGAAGATCACCCATTCGACCAGCGAGGCCTCGCGACCGCCGACCTCGCGCGGCCAGGAGACGACCGAGTACCGCTCGGCGGCGAGCTTCGCCTCCCACTCCTGGTGCAGCGCCCAGCCCTCGGCGGTGTCCATCGAAGGCAGTGGCTCGGCCGGCACGTTGGCGGTCAGCCACGCGCGGACCTCCGCCTGGAAGGCCAGCTCGTCGGGGGTCAGATCGAGATTCACTGCACTCCTCGCAGATCGGTCTTGAGCACCTTGCCGGACGCGTTCCGGGGGAGGACGTCGACGAACTCCACGAGCCGCGGTGCCTTGTAGTTGGCCAGCCGCTCGCGAGCGAACGAGATCACGGCCTCTGCGCCGAGATCGGCGTCGGGGCGGCGGACGACGAAGGCCTTGCCGATCTCTCCCATCCGCTCGTCCGGCACCCCGATCACGGCCACGTCGGCGACGCCGTCGAGCCGGGCCAGCGCCTGCTCGACCTCGGCGGGGTACACGTTGAAGCCGCCGGAGATGTACATGTCCTTGAGGCGGTCGGTGATCCTCAGGTTCCCGGCCTCGTCGAGGGTGCCGATGTCGCCGGTGTGCAGCCAGCCGTCGGCGTCGATGGCTTCGGCCGTCGCAGCCGGGTCGTCGAGGTAGCCGAGCATGACGATGTCGCCGCGCACCAGGAGCTCGCCGCCGTCACCGATCCGGGTCTCGACTCCGGCGATGGCCCGGCCGCACGTGGTTGCCACGAGCTCGTCGGCGTCGCCCTCCCGGCACATCGTGACGACGACGGCTTCGGTCATGCCGAACGCGGTGTAGACGTGGTCGATGCCCAGTCCCTCGGGGGACGGCGCGCGCATCCGCTCGATCAGGACGACCGGGACGACGGCCGCGCCGGTGATCGACAACCGGAGCGAGGACAGGTCGCGCGCGGCCCGCCCGGGCGCGTCGAGCAGCGAGGTGAAGACCGTCGGAGCGCCGGGCAGCAGCGTGATCCGCTCGGTCTCGATCAGGTCCATGACCGCCTCGACGTCGAAGGTCGCCACCGGGTACAGGGTCGCCCCGGTGAGCAGGCCGACGACGATGCCGATCTTGTAGCCGAAGGAGTGGAAGAACGGGTTGACCACCAGGTAGCGGTCCTCGGCGTTCACGCCTCCGATCTCGGCCCACGCGGCGGACACCGCGATCGTCTGCCGGTGGGCGCTCATCGCGCCCTTGGAGCGGCCGGTGGTGCCGGAGGTGAACAGGATGTCGGCGACGTCCTCGGGCGAGACAGCGCCGGAGCGGGCCTCGATCTCAGCGGGGCCGACCTCGTGGGCGTCGACGTCCCCGAGGCGGGTGAGGACGTCCTTGAGGTCGACGACGTCGCGGACGGACGGCAGGTCGCTGGCCGCGCGCAGGTCGGCGATCTGGGTGCCCCCGAGGAACCCGTCGTCGACGATGACCAGGGCTGCGGAGGTCCGGTCGACGATGTCGGCGACCTCGTGGGCGGTGTACCGGGAGTTCGCCGGAACGAGCGTGCCTCCGGCGTAGGTGACCGCCAGGGCCGCGATCACCCAGTCGATGCTGTTCGGCGCCCACAGGACCACCCGGAAGCCGGGTTCGACGCCGTACGCGACGTAGCCGCGGGCGACGTCCCGCACGAGCTCGAGCGTCTCGACGAAGGAGACACGACGCTTGCCCTCGACCAGGAACGGCCGGTCCCGATGAGCCTCGGCGGCCGCGCGCAGGACGTCGGGCAGGGTGCCGGGGTGAGCCACGCGGTCCCTCCTCCTTCGTTACCAAGCAAGTGCTTGGTAGGCTACTCTACACGGAAACGATCGAGCAGAAGAGGCACCAGTGGACCTGACCGACACGAGCGAGGACAAGGCCTTCCGCGCGGAGGTCCGGACCTGGCTCGAGGACAACCTGGTGGGCGACTTCGCTGCGCTCAAGGGTCTCGGTGGCTCCGGCAAGGACCTCGAGGCGCACGACGAGCGCCTCGAGTGGGACCGGCACCTGGCCAGGCACGGCTGGACCTGCCTCGGCTGGCCGACCGAGTACGGCGGCCGCGGCCTGTCCCTGATGCAGCAGGTCATCTTCCACGAGGAGTACGCCCGCTCGAACGCTCCGGCCCGGGTCAACCACTTCGGCGAGGAGCTCCTCGGCCCGACCCTGATCCACTTCGGCTCCGAGGCCCAGAAGGCTCGTTTTCTGCCGCCGATCGTGGCCGTCGAGGAGCTGTGGTGCCAGGGCTACTCCGAGCCCGGTGCCGGCTCCGACCTCGCGAACATCGCCACCAAGGCGCGCCTCGACGCCCTCTCCGGAGATGCCGGTGAGTGGGTGATCGACGGCCAGAAGGTGTGGACGTCGCTGGCCCAGTTCGCCGACTGGATCTTCGTGCTCGCGCGCAGCGAACCTGGCTCGGTGCGGCACAGTGGGATCAGCTTCCTGCTCGTCCCGATCGAGCAGGACGGCGTCGAGATCCGCGGCATCGAGCAGCTGACCGGCGGTGCCGAGTTCAACGAGGTCTTCTTCACCGGTGCGCGCACTGCTGCCGATCTGGTCGTCGGCGAACCCGGTCAGGGCTGGGGTGTGGCGATGGGCCTGCTCGGCTTCGAGCGCGGCGTCTCCACCCTGGGCCAGCAGGTCGGCTTCCAGCGCGAGCTCGCCGCCCTGATCGACCTGGCCCGGCGCAACGGCAGCTACGACGACCCGATCATCCGCGACCGCCTGGCACGCGCCACCGTCGAGCTCGAGGTGATCCGGCTCAACGCGCTGCGCACCCTGTCCAGCGAGCAGGCCCCGCAGCAGGCCAGCATCGCCAAGCTGCTCTGGGCCACCTGGCACCGCACCCTCGGCGAGCTCGCCATGCTCGTCCGTGGCGTCGACGCGCTCACCGCCGGACCGGGCTACGACCTCGACGAATGGCAACGACTGTTCCTCTTCACCCGCGCCGACACGATCTACGGCGGCTCGGACGAGGTCCAGCGCAACATCCTCGCCGAGCGTGTGCTCGCCCTGCCCCGAGACCCCAGCCCCCGAGACCCCAGCACCCAGGAGACCCGATGACCGCCGTACGCCCCGAACAGCCCACCCCCGCCTACGTCGAGGGTCACGGACTGCTGAAGGACAAGGTCGTCGTCGTGACCGCTGCGGCCGGCGCCGGCATCGGCGCGAGCGTCGTCAGGCGCGCCCTCGAGGAGGGCGCCAAGGCGGTCGTCCTCAGCGACACCCATGAACGACGCGTGGCCGAGGCGCACGAGGCCCTCGCCGCGGAGTTCGGGTCGCAGCGGGTGTTGAGCACCGTCACCGACGTCACCGACGAGGCGCAGGTCCAGGCGCTCCTGGATCTGGCCGACTCCGTCGGCGGCGTGGACGTGATGATCAACAACGCCGGCCTCGGTGGCACCGCCAGCGTGCTGGAGATGACCGACGAGCAGTGGAGCAAGGTCCTCGACATCACCCTGACCGGCACCTTCCGCAGCGTCCGGGCGGCGTCGAACCGGATGATCGCCAACGGCACCCGGGGCGTGATCGTCAACAACGCCAGCGTGATCGGCTGGCGGGCCCAGGAAGGGCAGGCCCACTACGCGGCCGCGAAGGCCGGCGTGATGGCGCTGACGCGGTGCGCGGCACTCGACGTCGCACCGCACGGGATCCGGGTCAACGCGGTCTCGCCGAGCCTGGCGATGCATCCGTTCCTGGCCAAGGTGACCTCGGACGAGCTCCTCGGTGAGCTCAAGCAGCGTGAGGCCTTCGGCCGCGCGGCCGAGCCGTGGGAGGTCGCCAACGTGATGGTGTTCCTGGCCAGCGACTACTCGTCGTACCTGACCGGTGAGGTGATCAGTGTCAGCAGCCAGCACGCCTGAACCCGCCGGCCTGAGCCGTCGCGACGAGCTGCTCGCGATCGCCGGCGGGCTGTTCGCCGAACGCGGCTTCAAGAACACCACGGTCCGCGACATCGCCGACGCCGCGGGCATCCTGTCAGGCAGCCTCTACCACCACTTCGACTCCAAGGAGTCGATGGTCGACGAGCTGCTCGACACCTTCCAGACCGAGCTCTGGAAGCAGTACGACGCCATCGAGGCCAGCGACCTGACTGCCCGGGGCAAGCTCGAGGCGGTCGTGCGGGCGTCGTTCGAAGCGATCGGCGAGCACCGCAACGAGGTCGCGATCTTCCAGAGCGACGCGCTGTACCTGGCCACGTTCGAGCGCTTCGGCTACCTGATCGAGCGGAACCGGAAGTTCCGCACGCTGTGGACGGGCCTGCTCGAGGCCGGAGTCGCCAGCGGTGAGCTCCGGGCCGACCTGGACATCGCGCTGGTCTACCGCTTCCTGCGCGACACCGTCTGGGTGGCCGTGCGCTGGTACCGCCCCGGCGGAACCCTCACGCCGGCCGATGTGGCCGACCAGTACCTGACCATCCTCCTGCAAGGCATAGAGAAGGAATCCCGATGACCGAGGCCTACATCATCGACGCCGTCCGCACCCCGGTCGGCAAGCGCCGGGGATCGCTGGCAGGCGTGCACTCGGCCGATCTCGGCGCCCACGTGCTGAAGGCGCTGGTCGAGCGCACCGGCGTCGACCCGGGTGCGGTCGACGACGTGATCATGGGCTGTTGCGACACGATCGGTTCCCAGGCGGGCGACGTCGCCCGCACGGCCTGGCTGGTGGCGGGGCTGCCCGACCACGTGCCCGGTGTCACCATCGACCGCCAGTGCGGCTCGAGCCAGCAGGCGGTGCACTTCGCTGCCCAGGGCGTGATGTCGGGGACCCAGGACCTGGTGGTGGCCGGGGGACTGCAGAACATGTCGGCGATCCCGATCTCGGCAGCGATGCTGGTCGCCGACCAGTACGGGTTCACCACACCGTTCGCCGAGTCGCCCGGCTGGAACGCCCGGTACGGCGACGTGGAGGTCTCGCAGTTCAACTCGGCCGAGATGATCGCCGAGAAGTGGGACATCAGCCGTGAGGACATGGAGAGGTTCGCACTCGCCTCGCACACCCGGGCGCGCACCGCCATCGACGAGGGTCGGTTCACCAACGAGATCGCGCCGGTGACGCTGGCCGACGGCAACGTCTTCACCACCGACGAGTGCCCCCGCGACACCTCCCTGGAGAAGATGGCCGGCCTGGAACCGCTCGCCCCAGGAGGCCGCATCACGGCCGGCGTCGCGAGCCAGATCTGCGACGCGTCCTCGGCGCTGCTGATCGCCTCGGCCCAGGCAGTCGAGGACCACCACCTGACGCCGCGGGCAAGGATCCACCACCTGAGCGTCAAGGGCGACGACCCGGTCTGGATGCTCACCGGCCCGATCCGCGCGACGAAGCACGCGCTGGCCAGGACCGGCCTGAGCATCGCCGACATCGACCTGTTCGAGTGCAACGAGGCGTTCGCGTCCGTCGTCCTGGCCTGGGCCAGGGAGCTCGAGGTGCCGCTGGAGAAGGTCAACGTCAACGGCGGCGGCATCGCGCTGGGCCACCCGATCGGGGCGACCGGCACCCGGATCATGGCCACCATGCTCAACGAGCTGGAGCGCACCGGCGGTCGCTACGGCCTGCAGACGATGTGCGAGGGCGGCGGGCAGGCCAACGTCACGATCATCGAACGCCTCTGACGCGGGATCAGGACGCGGTAGGTTCTCGGCGTACCCGGGGTCGGCCCGGGAACGGAGAAAGAGGATCAGATGCGTAGGTTCGGTGCGGCACTTGCGATCAGCATGCTCCTGGTGGCGTCCGGCTGTGGCGGCAGCAGCTCACGCCCGTCGGCCGACGACATCTCGAAGGCACTGCGCAAGGGGGACTCGGTCCTCGGCGCCGCGTCGTCGAAGCTCTCGAAGAAGTCTGCCGACTGCGTCGGCAGGGTCTTCGTCGCGTCCAAGCTCTCCGACAAGGCGCTCGAGGCGATCGTGTCCGCCAACAAGGCGTACAAGCCCTCGACCGCGGACACGGCCGCGATCAACGGCCTGGAGACGAAGATCGTGGCCTGCATCACGACCCCGTAGGTCCTACCCGGCCAGTGACTTGAGGTAGCGACTGGTGTTCGCCCTCATCGGGCGACCCGCGAAGCGGCCGTTCAGGAACGAGAACGCCGTTCCGTACGACGTCAGCGCCGCGGCCGCGTGCGTGGGCGCGTAGTTGACCGAGAGCCGTACTCCGGGCGCCCTGCCCGGCCCAGCGTTCGGCGAGCCCGCGACCGCACTCGAACGGCACGACGTCGTCGAGACGACTGTGCGAGATCAGCGCCTTCACCCGGGGTGAGCGGCCGTTGCCGAGCTGCTGGTCCGCAACGATCGTGGCGAACGGCTCCTCGCGCAGCATCGAGCCGATGGAGCGCCCGTCGGCCGTCAGCGTGCTCGAGCGGGTGAACGCGTACCGGCGCAGGGATTCGAACATGCACTGCTCGGTCAGCGCCGACGCCACCTCGAGGCCACGTGCGCTGAGCAGCGGTCCCAGGTCGATGGCGTAGTCCGCGGACAGGCCGACCAGCGCGTACCCGAGGAACGCGAAGTACGGGCTGCCGTCGAGCATCCGGGCCACCAGCGGGAAGTCGGCCGGAACAGCACCGCACACGGCGCCCTTCAGGTCGAGGTCGGGAGCGTAGGTGTGCCAGAGCTCGGCAGCGGACGCGGCCGCGCCACCGCCCTGGGAGTACCCGGCGATCGCGACCGGTCCGTCCGCCGGGATGTCGGGGCTGTCGAGCTGCTGGGCCGCACGCAGGGCGTCGAGCACGACGCGCCCCTGCACCTCGCGCGACATGTAGGTGTGGGTGCCATGCCCGGAAGTCGAACGGAGCCCGAGACCCTGGTAGTCAGGGACGACGACGTTGTAGCCGCGGGCAAGAAGACCGGTGATGAACACCGATTCGTACTCGCGCCCGGCAGCCATCTGACGCGACGGGGCGCACTGGGTGCCCATGCCCTGGGTGCCGACGGCGAAGGCGACCCGGCCGAGCCGGTCGGTGGTGGTGAACATGATCCGCTCGACCCGGGCCGGAGCCGGGATCAGCTTGAAGGGGTCGATGTAGAACCTGCCCTGCTCGGTCTTCAGCACCGCACCGGGTGTGGTCGGCAGTTCGGCCGGTGGCGCGTAGAACGGGTCCGAAGGGTTCGCCTTGAGCTGGCGGGCACCGACCGCGGTGAGGGCGAACCGAACTGCCTTGTCGACCACGGATCCGGAACCTTCGCTCACGCCCCTGATCCTGTCAGGCGAGGTATCCCTGCGTCCGCCGCAACTCCGCAGCGGCCTGGGTGACGATGCGATCGATCAGCGCCTCGCAGGACGGCAGGTCGTCGATGACGCCCACGACCTGGCCCGAGGCCAGGATGCCGCCATCGGGGTTGCCCTCGACCAGGCCGGCCCTGAGCATCATCGGGGTGTTGGCCGCGAGGACCATCTGCGTCCAGGACCGTTCGGAGCCGTGCTTCATCGACTGCCCGTCGCGGATCAGCCCGGCCCACGACATGCCGCTCATCTTCTTGAACGCCAGCGTGCGGCGCGCGGTGGGCCCGAGACGCTTGATCGCGCTGGACTCCTCGACCGAGTCGACGAGGTCGGTGCGCAGCATCCGGTGCGGCATCCCGTCGACCTTGGCGGTGACGACGGTGCCGTTCAGGTCGGCGGCGAGGTAGCGCTGCTTGACGGCGTCCGGGACGGTCGAGTCCGCGGTCAGCAGGAATCGGGTGCCCATCCCGACACCGGACGCGCCGTAGGACAGGGCCGCGGCGAGGCCACGGCCGTCGAAGAACCCGCCTGCGGCGATGACGGGGATGTCCACCGCATCGAGAACCGTGGGAAGCAGCAGCGTGGTCGGCACCGACCCGGTGTGCCCCCCGCCCTCGCCGCCCTGGATCATCACGGCGTCCGCGCCCCAGGACGCCACCTTCTTGGCGTGCTTGGCCGCTCCGATGCTCGGGATCACGACGATGTCGTGCTCCTTGAGTGTGGCGATCAGCTCGGGCTTCGGGGCCAGCGCGAAGGAGGCCACCTTGACGCCGTACTCGATGAGCAGGTCGCAGCGCGCCGGGGCGTCGGCGGCATCGGCCCGCAGGTTGACCCCGAACGGCGCGTCGGTGCGGCCCTTGACCTCGATGATCGCCTTCTCCAGCTCGGCATGGGTCATGGTCGCGGACGCGAGAATCCCGAGCCCGCCGGCGTTGGCCGTGCCCGACACGAGCCGCGGCCCGGCGACCCACCCCATCCCGGTCTGCACGACCGGATGCCGTACGCCGACCAGCTCGGTCAGCGGTGTCTTCAGCAGCTGCTCGATCACGAGGGCACCTCCCGGTCACGCAGGTTCTTGGGGTCGAGCACGTTCCGGATGATCATCAGCTCGGTCTCCGTCGGCTCGCGCGTCACCGGAACCTCGCCGTCGACGGCAAGGGCGAAGCCCGTCGCCGCGACCACCTCGTCGACCGAGACGCCAGGATGGACCGACAGCAACCGGACGGTGTCGCCAGGTCCGTGCACGTCGAAGACGCCGAGGTTGGAGACGATCCGGTGGATGTCGTTGTACTTCGACGCGCCCGGTCCGGCGGCCTTGGCACGAGCCGGGCCGACCCCCGAGACGACGTCGACCTGCTCCACGAAGACGCGGATGCCGTGCTTCGGGACCCAGTACGACGTCCGGTTGTTCACCGTGTTGCCCGGGGCGCCGCGCGAGCCGAGCATCTGGCGTGTCGGACGGGCGAAGTCGCCGATCGCGGAGATGTTCTGGTTGCCGTGCCGGTCGACCTGGGTGGCACCCATCATCACGTGGCGCTTCCCGTACGCCACGACGTCGAAGACCCGCCGGAACGGGATCCAGCCCTCGACCACGTCGGCCTTCGCGAACAGCGGGGGAGTCCCCGCGAGGAACAACGACTCGCCGTCGGAGATGACCAGGTCCGGGTTGGAGGTCAGCTTGGCCAGGCGCACCCCGAGCATCGGGAGCATGCCCATCGGCGAGGCGAAGATCTCGCCGTCGTCCTTGAACGCGTCGGCGATGGCGGCCGCACACACCTCGGCCCGGGTGAACTCGCTCATGCCTGCTCCTGGTTGAACGCTGCGACGGCTGCCTGGTACGCGGCTTCGTCCCCGGAGAGGAACCGCGCCTCGAAGGCCGCCCACTCGTCATCGCTTCCAGAGGCAGCGGCCACGTAGACCTTCTGGAACTTCTCGTCACGTTCGTAGTCGGGCGTGCAGGTCGTGAAGTGCGCGCCGTTCGGTGTCTCGACGACGCCGTCGACCATCATCCGGCTGATCAGCAACCGCTGGACGGGCGTGTCGATCGTGAGTCCGGCCGTGTCGACGATCTGCTCGCAGGACAGGAACGCCTTGCCGGCGGCCTGCACGAACAGGTCGTCGAAGTAGGGATCCGGCCCGAGGTAGGTCGCGTTGCCATGTCCGTCAGCGCGGTTCAGATGCACGAGCGCGACATCGAGGCGCAACGCCGGAACGGCAGTCAGCGACTCGAACGCGCCGTCGGCGTCGGCGTACGGCGAGGTGACGGTCAGGATCTGGGGGTTGTTGACCAGGACGTCCGACCCGAGACCGGCCCGCGTCGGCAGGAACGGGAGCCGCTGCGCCGCGGCGTACAGACCGGTCTGGAACATGCCCTCGTCGAACTCGACGACCTCCGGGATCGTCCCGTTCTGGCGTGCCCGCTGGAAGTTCGGCTCCAGCGGGATCGAGTCCAGCGAGACGAAGGCGTAGACGAGCTTGCGGATCTTGCCGGCCCGGGCCAACAGGCCGACGTCGGCGCCTCCCCAGGACACGATGGTGAGGTCCTTCAGGTCCGAGCGCAGGATCGCGCGCACCAGTGCCATCGGCTTGCGCCGCGGGCCCCAGCCGCCGATCCCGATCGTCATCCCGTCCGACAGCTGGGCGACGACCTCATCGATCGTCATGACCTTCTCGCGAGGCTTGCTCACTTCTGTGCCTTCTCCGTTCCGGCGAAGTCGTCTCGGAGCTCGTCCGAGACGCCCATCAGGTTGAGCTCGAAGGTGAACCCCTGCTCGAACCGGTAGCTCTTGTTGACGTCGACGGGCTCGATCCCGTTCAGCGCCTCCTTGGCTGCCCGGATCACCCGGGTGTCCTTCTCGGCGATCGACGCGGCGACCTCGAGCGCGGCGTCGAGGAGCTGATCGCGCGGCACCAACCGGTACACCGACCCGAAGCGGTACAGGTCGGCGGCAGAGATCGTCGAGGCCGTGAAGTACAACGCACGCATCATCTGCTGCGGGACCAGGCGGGCCATGTGCGTGGCAGCGCCGAGCGCACCCTGCTTGACCTCCGGTACGCCGAAGTACGCGTCATCGCTGGCCACCACGATGTCGGCGTTGCCGACCAGGCCCACACCGCCGCCGACGCAGAAGCCGTTGACCGCGGCGATCACCGGGACGCTGCACTCGTAGACGGCCTTGAACGCGGCGTAGCAGCCCTTGTTCGCGCCGATCAGGGCATCGAACCCGGTCGTGTTCTGCATCTCCTTGATGTCGACGCCGGCGTTGAAGCCCTTGCCCTCGGCGCGAAGGATGATCACCTTGGTGTCGAGGTCGGCCGATGCCGCGTCGAGGGCAGCGGCGACGTCGAACCACCCCTGCACCGTGAGCGCGTTGACCGGGGGGTGGGCCATCGTGACGATGCGGATCCCGTCCGCACGCAACTCGCTGGTGACTGCTGACATGGGGGGACGACCTCCGGTTGTTGCTTGTACTGAGCTTGTCGAAGTGAGCCTGTCGAAACACAACCAAGCACTTGCTTGGTACTCTAACAGCATGGCTCTCTCGATCGACCTCAACGGGCACGTCGTCCTGGTCACCGGTGGCTCGCGCGGTATCGGGCGCGGGATCACCGAGGCCTTCGTGGCGGCTGGAGCGACGGTGGTCACCTGCGCCCGATCCGAGGCAGAGCCGTTCCCAGGCACCAGCCACCTGGTCTGCGACGTCCGCGACCCCGAGTCGGTGACCGCGATGGTCGAGCAGATCGTGGCCACCCACGGGCGCCTCGACGTGCTGGTCAACAACGCCGGCGGAGCGCCGGCAGCCGACGCCGCCGATGCTTCACCGAGGTTCCACGACAAGATCATCGGGCTGAACCTGAACGCGCCGCTGCTGGTCTCCCAGGTGGCCAACAAGGTGATGCAGGCGCAGGGGAGCGGCGGGTCGATCGTGAACATCACGTCGATCAGCGCGCATCGCCCTGCCCCGACGATCGCGGCGTACGCGGCAGCCAAGGCCGGTCTGGAGTCGCTGACGAAGAGCCTGGCGATGGAGTGGGGCCCGAAGGTCCGGGTCAACGCGATCGAGGTCGGGCTGTGCCGCACCGAGCAGACCGACGACCACTACGGCGGCGATGCCCGGGTGGCGGCGATCGAGGCGACCATCCCGCTCGGCCGGATGGCCCGCCCCGACGAGGTCGGCAGCGTGGCCGTGTTCCTGGCCAGCGGGCTCGCGTCGTACGTCAGCGGCGCCAGCATCGGTTGTCACGGCGGCGGCGAGCCGCCCGCCTTCCTCCTCATCCACTAGGGCTTGCACATCAACGAAGGAGTTCCCTTGTCCCGTCTTCTCGAAGGCCGCATCGCGATCGTCACCGGAGCAGGTCGCGGCATCGGCCGTGCCCATGCGCTGGAGCTCGCCCGCCACGGGGCCAAGCTCGTCGTGAACGACTTCGGTGTCTCCAACAACGGCGAGAAGACCGACAGCTCGATTTCTGGGCCTGACGAGGTCGTCGCCGAGATCCGGGCCATGGGTGGCGACGCGGTCACGAACGGCGCCGACGTTGCCGACTTCGAGCAGGCTGCTGCGCTGATCCAGCAGGCCGTCGAGGACTTCGGCGGGCTGGACATCCTGGTCAACAACGCCGGCTTCGTGCGCGACCGGATGCTCGTCAACGCCACCGAGGATGAGTGGGACGCGGTCATCCGGGTGCACCTCAAGGGTCATTTCGCCACCCTGCGGCACGCGGCGGCGTACTGGCGCGCGGAGTCGAAGGAGGGCCGTCAGCGCGTGGCGCGGGTCATCAACACCACGTCGGGCGCCGGCCTGCAGGGCTCGATCGGACAGGTCACCTACTCGGCGGCCAAGGGGGGCATCGCGACGATGACCCTGGTCGCCGCCGCGGAGCTCGGCCGCGTGGGCGTCACGGTCAACGCGCTCGCACCCGTCGCCAAGACCCGGATGACCGAGGGCGCCTTCGACACCTCGGCGATGGCGCTGCCCGAGGACAACTCGCCCATCGTGGCCTGGCTCGCCTCGGAGGCCGCGGGCCACGTCACCGGCAGGGTCTTCGAGAGCGACGGCGGTAAGCTCACCCTCGAGGAAGGCTGGAGGCACGGCGCCGCCCGCGACAAGGGCGCGCGTTGGGAAGCCGCTGAGCTCGGCGACGTGGTCGACGCCCTCATCGCTGAAGGCGCCGACCCGGAACCGGTCTACGGCGCGAGCTAGATCCGCTCGATGATGGTGCCCGAGCCCTGGGCTCCGCCGGCGCACATCGAGATCAGCGCGGTGCTCTTGTCCTGACGCTCGAGCTCGTGCAGCGCGGTGGTGAGCAGCCGGGTGCCGGTCGATCCGACCGGGTGGCCGATCGCGATCGCGCCGCCGTTGACGTTGTACTTGTCCTCGGGGACGTCGTGCACCTGGGCCCAGCTCATCACGACGCCGGCGAACGCCTCGTTGACCTCGAACAGGTCGATGTCGCTGATCGACATGCCGCTGTCCGCCAGCACCTTCTCGGTCGCCTGGACCGGGCCGTCGAGGTGGTAGTAGGGGTCCGAGCCGACCAGGGTCGAGGTGATGATGCGAGCGCGCGGCTTGAGGCCGAGCGACTTCGCAAGGTCCTCGTCCATCAGGAGCAGGGCCGAGGAGCCGTCGGAGATCTGCGACGACGTACCGGCTGTGTGGAACCCGCCCTCCAGGACCGGCTTCAACGAAGCGAGGCCCTCGAGCGTGGTGGGTCGCAGGCCCTGGTCGGTGTCGACGACGCGGGTCTCACCGGTGGGCTTGCCCTCCTCGTCGAGCACCGGCGCCTCGATGCCGAAGATCTCGCGCTTGAACCTGCCCTCGGCGACAGCCTCAGCAGCCTTGCGCTGTGAGTCGAAGCCGAAGCGATCGACCTCCTGGCGCGTGAACCCGCGGTTCGCCACGATCCGGTCCGCCCCCTCGAATTGCGACGGCAGGTCGATCGCCCAGTCGTCGGGGCGCGGGTCGCCGGTGCCCGGAGGGACGTTCGCTCCCAGCCCGATACGCGACATCGACTCGACGCCGCAGGCGATGCCGACCTTGATCGCTCCGCTGGAGATCATCGCGTTGATGAAGTGGGTGGCCTGCTGGGCCGAGGAGCACTGGGCGTCGATCACGGTCGAGGCGGTGGCGTTCGGGAGGCCGGCGTGCATCCAGGCGCGGCGCGCCATGTTGTTCGACTGCTCTCCCGCCTGGGTCACGCAGCCCGCGATGACCTGGTCGACCAGGGCGGGGTCGATCCCGCTGCGCTTGAGGACCTCGACCTGCGAGGCGCCGAGGAGGACGGCGGGGTGCAGGCCAGCGAGCCAGCCGCGGCGCTTGCCGAGGGGAGTGCGCACTGCTTCGACGATGACCGGGTTACCCATGGGAGTGCCTCCTGTAGCGGGTGGGGAGCGACTCCCCAAAATAGAACACGTTCTCGTTCTTGACCACCCTAAAGATAGTCCCAAAATTAGCTCGCGGGCCTTTGCTCACGTGAACAAACTATGTCACCATCGTCACTAGAACGTGTTATAGAAACCGTGGAGGAACCCCGTGACCGCAGTACCCGTCCTGCCCGCCGCCTTCGACCCGACGGACCCTGAACTGAACGAAGGGGCGATCCCGCTCCAGGAGTTCCTCGAGATCCGGGCGACCTCGCCGGTCTTCTGGGTCGAGCAGGCGCCCGAGGCGCGCGCCGGCTTCCTCGACACCGGATTCTGGGCGATCACCAAGCACGCCGACATCCTCGCGATCTCCAAGAACAGCAAGGAGTTCTCGGCGAACGAGAACGGCGTGATCATCCGGTTCGGTCCGGACATGACCCGCGAGCAGGTCGAGCTGCAGGGCGTCATGCTGGTCAACCAGGACCCGCCGGACCACACCAAGCTGCGCCAGACGATCAGCCGCGGCTTCACCCCGCGCTCGATCAACGCGCTGCACGAGGTCCTCATCGAGCGGGCCAACAAGATCGTCGACGATGCTCTGGCCAAGGGTGAGGGCGATTTCGTCTTCGAGGTCGCCGCCGAGCTCCCGCTGCAGGCGATCGCCGAGCTGCTCGGCGTACCGCAGGAGGATCGGCGCAAGCTGTTCGACTGGTCCAACCAGATGCTCGCGTACGACGACCCGGAGTACAACGCGGATCCTGCGCTCGCTGCCGCCGAGATCCTCGGCTACTCGATGGCTCTGGCCGAGCAGCGCAAGGCGGACCCCCAGGACGACATCATCTCCAAGCTCGTCACCGCCGGCGAGGACGGCGAGGGACTGACCGACGACGAGTTCGGGTTCTTCGTGATCCTGCTCGCCGTGGCCGGTAACGAGACCACGCGCAACGCGATCACCCACGGGATGCACGCGTTCTTCCAGAACCCCGAGCAGTGGGAGCTGTGGAAGAACGAGCGTCCCACCACGATGATCGACGAGGTCATCCGCTGGGCAACCCCGGTGACGGTCTTCCAGCGCACCGCGCTGAACGACGTCGAGATCAACGGCCAGCTGATCCAGAAGGGCGAGCGCGTCGCGCTCTTCTACGCCAGCGGCAACCACGACGAGGACGTCTTCACCGACCCTGGCACGTTCGACATCGCCCGCGACCCGAACCCGCACCTCGCGTTCGGTGGCCACGGCGCGCACTACTGCATCGGTGCCAACCTGGCCCGACTCGAGGTCGAGGTGATGTTCAACGTGATCGCCGACCGGATGCCGAACATCAGCCAGGCCGGCGAGCCGCGCCGGCTGCGCCACGCCTGGATCAACGGCATCAAGGAACTTCCGGTCCGCTATTCCTGAGCTTCTGCACCGACGTCATCGCCTCGCGCAAGTCGGTCAGCCACTCCTCGGTGTGCTCGCCGACCAGGCGCACGCACCACCCGAGGGCATCCGCGCGACTCCGGGCAACACCGGCTTCGACGAGGGTGTCGAGAACCTGGCGCTCGGGCTGGCGCAGACGGGTCATCACGGGAGCCGCCACGTGCGTGAACAACGCCCGGGTCTCACCCGACGCTGCCCCCCAGGCGACCTTGCGCTCGAACCGGTGCTCGGCCTCGCGGGCGATGGTGATCCGCTCGTCCCGGGTCTCCTCGCGGAACCGTGAGATCCGTCCGACGGCGGCCTCCTTGGCTTCTGCGGCCGGGGTGTCGGCCGTGATGCCGTCAGGCAGTGCGAGGCGCCCGACGATGATGACCTCCTCGCGGTCAACGGTGACCTCGGGAGCTTCGGTGAACCAGCCCTCGGGCAACCTCCCGTGGACCCAGGCAGTGACGTTCTCTTGATCTGTAATCATGTAAGCATGTAATCACACATTGACAAGAAATCAAGGGGCCGTGAGCACCAACGGCCCGTCTTCGGTGATCGCGATCGTGTGCTCGCTGTGCGCCCCGCGCGAACCGTCCGCGCTGCGCAGCGTCCAGCCGTCCGGATCGGTGAAGATCTGATCGGTCCCGTGCATGAACCAGGGCTCGATCGCGATCACCAGACCGGCGCGCAGCGGCAGCCCGCGGCCCGGCCGGCCGTCGTTGGGCACGTGCGGGTCGCCGTGCATCGTCCGCCCGACCCCGTGCCCGCCGAACTGCAGGTTGATCGACAGGCCCGCAGCGCGCGCCACCTCGCCGATCGCGGACCCGATGTCGCCCAGTTTGTTGCCGACCTGTGCGGCAGCAATCCCGGCGGCCAACGCGTGCTCCGTCGTGGAGATCAACGCCAGATCCACCGGATCAGCGGAGCCGACCACGACCGAGGTCGCGGCATCCGCCACCCACCCGTCCACGGAGCAGGCGAAGTCCACACTGAGCAGGTCGCCGTCGGCCAGGGCGTAGTCGTACGGCAGCCCGTGCAGGACCGCATCGTTGACCGACGTACAGAGGACCTTGCCGAACGGCATCGCCCCGAACGACGGGTGGTAGTCGACGTAGCAGGACGTGGCCCCGCGCTCGGCGATCATCGATTCCGCCAACGCATCGAGCTCCAGCAGGTTCACGCCCACGGCCGCCGCGTCACGCAGCGCGGCCAGGACCGACGCGACGAACGCACCCGCCGGGCGCATCGCCGAGATCTCGGCAGGGTTGTAGAGCTCGATCACGACCTGAGCCTAGGGGCTGCTCAGTTGGCCGGCTTGTCCGCCCCGACGACCCACATCGCGAAGAATTGGGACCCTCCGCCGTACGCGTGGCCCAGAGCCTTGCGCGCGCCGTCGACCTGGTGCTCGCCCGCTTCGCCCATGACCTGCAGCGAGGCCTCGGCGAAGCGGAGCATGCCGCTGGCCCCGATCGGGTTGGACGACAGCACGCCGCCGCTCATGTTGATCGGGAGCTTGCCGCTGATCTCGGTCTCGCCGGCCTCGGTGAGCTTCCAGCCGTCACCCAGCCCCGAGAACCCGAGGTTCTCGATCCACATCGGTTCGAACCAGGAGAACGGGACGTAGATCTCGGCGCAGTCGATCTCCTCGATCGGGTTGGTGATCCCGGCCTGCTTCCACAGGGCTGCCGATGCGTCGCGCCCGGCCTGCGGGTTGACCTGGTCGCGCTCGGCAGCTGTCGTCGGCTCCGAACGCATCTGGGTGCCATGAATCCACGCCGGATTCGTGACTCCCGAAGCTGCGACAGCAGCTTCGGAGGCGATGACCAACGCACAGGCCCCGTCGGAGGAGGGACAGGTCTCGTCGTACCGGATCGGGTCCCAGAGCATGGTGGAGGCGAGGACCGACTCGACCGTGGTGCCCTCGTTGTGCAGATGGGCGTACGGGTTCTTCAGCGCGTTCTGGCGGTCCTTGGCCGCGACCATCGCGCCGATGTGTCCCGGAGCGCCGGACCGACGGATGTAGGAGCGCACGTGCGGGGCGAAGTAGCCGCCCGCGCCGGCGTGCACCGGCATGATGAACGGGACCGGGATCGAGAGCGCCCACATCGCGTTGGATTCGGACTGCTTCTCGAAGGCCACGGTCAGCACCCGCTCGTGCACGCCTGACTGCACCAGCGAGGCGGCGACGATCGCGGTCGAGCCGCCGACCGAACCGGCGGTGTGCACCCGCAGCAGCGGCTTGCCGGCAGCGCCGAGCGCGTCGGCCAGGTAGAGCTCCGGCATCATCACGCCCTCGAAGAGGTCCGGCGCCTTGCCGACCACGACTGCGTCGATGTCGTCGAACGTCAGCCCGGCATCGAGCAGCGCCCGGTCGACCGCTTCGCGCAGGAGCCCCGCGATCGAGACGTCCTCGCGCTTGGCGCGGTGGTGGGTCTGTCCGACCCCGATGACTGCTGCAGGGATCTTCGCCATCTCAGCTGTCCTCCTTGATAGACGCTGCCATCGTGACGACCATGTTCTGCTGCAACACCGGACCGGAGGTCGCATGAGCCAGGGCTTTGTCGGACTCGCCGGCCCAGATGGCCTTGGCCGCCTCGCCGATCCGGTTGAGCCCGGCCGAGAACATCGGGTTGGCAGTGAGCGCGCCACCCGACGGGTTGATCCGTACGTCGTCAGCCAGACCCAGCGCGGAGCGAAGGATCAGTTCCTGGTGCGAGAACGGTGCATGCAGCTCAGCGAGATCCACCCCATCGACACCGGCAGCCGCCCCAGCGGCTGCGGTGGAGGTCGACGTGACGAGTGACCGCGCGTTCAGGGCGATCGGCTCGATCCGGTGCTCGAAACCGCTGATCCACGCCGGTCGCTGCCGGGCCTGCAACGCCTTGTCGCCTGCGGCGATCACGATGCCAGCAGCGCCGTCCGACACGGGAGCACAGTCCCACCGCCGCAACGGATCGGCATACAACGGCTGCGCCAGGACCTGGTCCACGGACGTCGCACCGCGACGGATCGCCCACTCGTTGGACGCGGCGTCCGACATGGACCGAGCGACGACGGAAGCCATGGCCGCCTCGTCCCACAGGCCCTTCTCGAGGCCCTCGCGGGCCTGGATGCCGGCGAGCGACACGGTGTCGGGCCACAGCGGCTGAGCGGTGTACGGGTCGAGCTGGAGAGCCAGGATCCGGCGCAGGATGCCGGCCGAGGACTTGCCGAAGCCGTAGACCAGGGCGCTGTCGACCTCGCCGGTCTGGATCTTGATCCAGGCTTCGTACATCGCCCAGGCTGCGTCCATCTCGACGTGCGACTCCATCACCGGGGGCAAGGTGCCGATCGCATCCACCGCCGAGACGAACGAGAACGACCGCCCGGCCAGGTAGTCGCTGGAGCCTGAGCACCAGAAGCCGATGTCCGACTTGGTCCAGCCGGTCTGCTCGTACAGGTCCGCGAGGATCGGTACCAGGATCTCCAGGCAGGTCGGCGACCCGTCGAGCTCCTTCATCTGTCGCTGGGCGAAGCCCACGACCGCAACGTCACGCATGTCTCGTCCCGCCCTTGTCAGAGGTGGTGCTTGTAGGTGTCGTAGTCCGCGTCCGGTTCACCGGTCGGACGGAAGTACTTGATGTTGTCGAGGCTCGTCGTCCACTCGTCCCGCGGTTTCCACACCGCTTCGACGCGCATGCCCATCCGTACGTCGGCGGCATCGATGTCGAGGATCAGGTGCAGGAACGCGATGTCTGCGCCGTCGAGCAGCACGTAGGCCGAGACGTAGGGGATCGGGATGGTCTGGCCCTGGAACGGCACGTTGACGACGCAGAAGGTCGTCAGGGTGCCGCGGTCGGGCAGTTCGATCTCCTCGGCGGTCGGAACGCCGTCCACCGGGCAGGCGCCACGCGGCGGGATGTAGACCTTCTCGCACACCGGGCAGCGCTGGCCGAAGAGCTTGCCCTCGGCGAGTCCGCGGAAGAACTTCGTCTCCTCGGGCGAGGCCGCGTAGTCGTAGGCCAGGTGCACCGGGCTGACGATGCCGGTCACCTCCGGCGCACCGAACTCCATCGATGCCGAGCCGTCGCTGGCGTCATCACCGGCAGCTTCGAAGAACGCGATGTCCCGGATCGTCCCGGTGGGCTCCTCCGCCCACTTCACCCGCACCCGCATGCCGGTCGCCATGTCGGAAGCCGACGGGACGGACACGGCGTGGAGCAGGGGAGCGTCAGCCCCGTCGAGCAGTACCTGGGCGAACGCGAACGGCACCTCCAGCGGCTGCTGGCTGACCGGATCGGCGACCCAGGACCAGCTCAGGACCGTGCCGACGTCGGAGACCGGGACCAGCTCGGTCACCGCAGCGTGCGTGACCGGGTCGTACTCCGGCGGCGGCACGACGACGCGTCCGTCCGCCAGGACTCCGCCGAGGACCGAGTGCTGCTTGAGGGCTGACATGAACGCCGAAAGCACCGGACCGAGAGATCGTGTGTAATCGAACTCGACCTTCATCGGGGCGTGCAGGACGCGCTGTTCGGTAGAGGGGGCCATGGCACAGAAGTGAAACACGTTCTAGTATTCCGGGCAAGGACATCAGCCCTTTGAGGAGAGACATGAAGCTCGGCCTGCAACTCGGTTACTGGGGCGCACAGCCGCCCGCCAACGCTGCCGAACTCGTGGCTGCGGCCGAGGAGGCCGGCTTCGACGCCATCTTCACAGCCGAGGCCTGGGGTTCGGACGCCTTCACGCCACTGGCCTGGTGGGGTCGCGAGACGAGCCGGGTCCGGCTCGGCACGAGCATCGTGCAGATGTCCGGGCGCAGCCCGACCAGCATCGCGATGCACGCGCTGACCCTGGACCACCTGTCCAACGGCCGGGTGATCCTGGGGATGGGTGTCTCCGGCCCGCAGGTCGTCGAGGGCTGGTACGGCCAGCCGTTCTCCAAGCCGCTGGCGCGAACCCGCGAGGTCGTCGACATCATCCGTCAGGTACTCGCCCGGGAGGGCGCTGTGACCAACGACGGCCCGCACTACCCGCTGCCGTACCACGGTCCCGGATCGGTGGGGCTGGGCAAGCCGCTGAAGCCGATCGTGCACCCGCTGCGCGCCGACATCCCGATCTGGCTCGGAGCCGAGGGCCCCAAGAACGTGGCCCAGACTGCCGAGATCGCCGACGGCTGGATCCCGATCTTCTACACCCCCAACTCGGCCGCGATGTACCAGCCGTGGCTGGACGAGGGCTTCGCCCGCCCCGGTGCCCGACGCACGCGGGACAGCTTCGAGATCGCCGCGACCTGCCACCTCGAGATCACCGCCGACAACGGACCTGCACGCCAGGCCGTCATCGATTCGATGAAGCCGGTCGTCGCGCTGTACATGGGCGGCATGGGCGCCAAGGAGCAGAACTTCCACCACCAGGTCTTCACGCGGATGGGGTACGGCGACCTGGCCGACGAGGTGCAGCGGCTCTACCTGTCCGGGGCGAAGGACGAGGCCACAGGCATGATCCCGGACGAGCTGGTCAACGACATGCACATCGTCGGCGACGCCGGCTACGTCAAGGAGCGTGTCGCCGAGTGGGAGTCGACGGGTGTCACGACGCTGCTGCTCAGCGCCCGCAACGCCGAGGAGATCCGCAAGGTCGCCGAGCTCCTGGCCTGAGTCACACCAGGCAGAGCTCGTTGCCCTCGGGATCGCGCATGACCACGTAGAAGAACGGGTCGTCGCGTCCGGTGACGAAGAGGTCGAGGTGCAGCCGGTTCAGGTCGGTCCCGGGCTCCTCGGTGTACTGGAACCAGAGGCACGGACCCAGCCCCTCGGGATCGAAGAGCCGCTCGTCGAAGCGCTCGTCGTCGCCGAGGCGACGGCGGTAGTGACGCCACCTGGTGGTGTCCGGCTCCGACGTTGGCACTCTGCTCCAGCCGAGCTCCTGCTCCCAGAAATCGGCGAGACCTGCCGGGTCGATCGCATTGATGGTCAGCTGCCAGAACACCATGCTCCGTCGATCGTCGGGACATTCCTTGACGTTCGTGCGGCGGTGTCTGACGCTGGGGATCTCTCACCCCTCCGGAGGCCATCGATGACCACGACCCGCGAGACCCGTCCCTACGACGTCGCCGATCTCTCCTCCCTCGGGTTCTGGGAGAGCACGGCGAGCGAACGCGAGAAGACGTTCGCGGACCTGCGCGCGCACCGGCCGATCACCTGGCACAGCCCGGCCGAGGGGCGACTGATGGACGATCCCAACGACCAGGGCTTCTGGGCCGTCGTCCGACATGCCGACCTGGTCGAGGTGACCCGACGCCACGACGACTTCATCTCCGGCGAGGGCATCGTCTTCGACTCGGTCCCCCCAGAGCTGCTGGACGCGGCCCAGGGTTTCATCGCGATGGACCCACCACGCCACACCCAGGTACGACGACTCCTCGTCTCCGCGTTCACGCCCAAGCAGATGAAACGGATCGAGGACAACGTCGTCGCCAACGCGCGGCGGATCGTCGACGAGATCGCCGCCAAGGGGCAGGTCGACTTCGTCCGCGAGGTCGCGATGCTGGTCCCGATGCACAACATCTTCGACATGATGGGCGTCCCGGAGGAACACCGGCTGGCCCTGGCGAAGACGTCGGAGACGATCGGCAGCTACCGCGACCTGCCGGGCAACGACCCGACCGAGGTCGTGCGGGTACTGACCGAGTCCCTGATCGGCTTCCAGGTGATCGCCAGTGAGCTCGTCAACCAGCGTCGGACGAATCCGACCGACGACCTGATCACGTCGCTCGTGCAGGCCGAGGTCGACGGCGAGAAGCTCAGCGACGCGGACATCATGTCGTTCTTCTCGCTGCTGATGGTGGCCGGAAACGACACCACTCGCCAGTCGACGGCGCACGGGTTGCAGGCGCTGACCGACTTCCCCGAACAACGCGCCTGGTTGATGGAGGACATCGACGGCAGGATGACCTCCGCGGTCGAGGAGATCGTCCGTTGGGCGACGCCGATCATGACCTTCCGCCGCACCGCCGCCCGTGACTGTGAGCTCGGCGGCCAGCAGATCACGGCCGGCGACAAGGTGATCCTGTTCTACGCGTCGGCGAACTGGGACACCGAGGTCTTCGAGCACCCCGGACGGCTCGACCTGGCCCGCACGCCGAACAAGCACATCTCCTTCGGAGGCGGCGGGATCCACCACTGCCTGGGCAACCAGCTCGCGCGCCGCCAGCTCGCAGCGACCTTCAAGGAACTGCTGACCCGGCTGCCCGACATCAGATCCACCGGTGAACAGGTGTACGGCGCCGGAAACTTCTTCCACACCGTCGCCTCGATGCCGGCCACCTTCACGCCGGAGGCCGTTCGATGAAGATCACCCATGACGCCCAGCGGTGCTGCTCCAGCGGGATGTGCGAGTCCTTCGCTCCTGACATCTTCGAGATCAGCGACGACGACGGCGCGCTCCAGGTCCTCGACGCGACACCCGACGAATCGAGACGAGGTGCGGTGGAGCTCGCCATCGCCTCGTGCCCGACCGAAGCTCTCAGCCTGGAGTGACGTCGCCGAGGTCGTCAGACCATCTCGGGTACGTGCAGGTGCGCGTAGGCGAGGTCGAACTCGTGGACGTCGATGATCTCGCCGCCCGCGTCGCTCGCGGCCCGACTCCGCATGTCGTCCGCCGCCGGGCGGCTGGCTTCCATCGCGGCGTGCGTCTCCCAGGACGTGGTGGCGCAACCCAGGCCGGCGGCCTGGTTCACCAGCAGGCTGGCACTGCAGAAGCCAGGGGTCCGCTCGAGCTCGGGAAGGATCGCGACCCGGAACGTCTCCGCCATGGCCAGGAGGTCGCCCTGGATCCAGCTGACCCGGCAGCACTCGCCATGGTGGGTGCGGTGCATGACGGCGATCTCCCAGTCGTCGACCTGCATCGAACCGCCGAGGATCTCGCGACCCCGATCACGAAGCGGGCGAAGCTGATCGTCGCTCGCGCGCATGGTCTCTTCGCTCGCCCACGAACTGGTGACGATGCACTGTCCGGCTTCGCGGTCGACCAGCATCGAGAGCCCGCGACAGCCCTCGATCGCGTCGAGCGTGGGCCCGGCCTCGTTCTTGACGAACGCAATGCCCGCATCGATGTTGCCGGGCCTTCCGTGGAACGTGGTGGATCGTGCGTACACGGCCCGCTCCTCTCTGGATGAGCGGCGCCCCTCCGGCACCGCCGGTGTTTCCTGCTTACTCTCCTTGGCGTGCATGCGCCAGAGTCAGGCCACGGTTACCGGCCAGAAACATGCAGAGGGAACCGGCTCTCGCGTGCTGCCGCGGAGCTCCCCTCGACCGGGCTCCCATCGACTGGGCTCCCGATGTTCGCGCGGCGACGGCGGCGGCGAACCGGGTCCTGCAGCAGGGTTTCATCAGCCTGGCCGCGAACGGCAGGGTCAGCGGGTTCGACGGCGTCAACCAGTGGTCCGGCCACTACAGCAAGGTCGGCCACCTCACCTTGACGGCCCGGGGGAGCGTTGCCTCTTCCTAGAACACGTTCTAGTCTGGACACCATGAGCGATGTCACCGAACTGGCCAGCGCGGGCGACCTGCGCACAGGGACCCACAACGGACACCTGATGGTGGCCGCGCTGCGTCGCCACCACAACCGGCCGATCATCCACCTCGACGACGTGACGCTGACCGGCCAGCAGGTCGCCGACCGGATCAGCACCTACATCCAGGCGTTCGAGTCGCTCGGCGCCGGCACCGGTACGGCGGGTGCGCTGCTCGCTCTGAACCGCCCCGAAGTGCTGTTCATCCTCGGTGCCGGCCAGACGCAGGGCTACCGGCGTACCTCGCTGCACCCGCTGGGGTCGGCCGACGACCACGCCTACGTCATCAACGACGCCGAGATCACGACGCTGATCATCGACCCGTACTTCGCCGAACGGGCGATCGACCTGCTGGCCAAGTGCCCTGGCCTGACCCAGGTGCTCACCATCGGTCCGGTCCCTGAGGTCGTCGCTAAGGCGGCCGCGGACAGCGGTCGGACCACGGCGGACCTCACCGAGGCCGCCGCCGGGTTCGAGCCGCACAAGCTCGAAGCCCGACTGGTCCCGGGCGACCACGTCGTGAGCATCACCTACACCGGCGGCACCACCGGCAAGCCCAAGGGCGTCATCGGCATGAGCCAGACGATGAACACGATGACCGGCATCCAGCTCGCCGAGTGGGAGTGGCCCGAAGCCCCGCGCTTCCTGATGTGCACGCCGCTCTCGCACGCAGGCGCGGCCTTCTTCGTTCCGGTCGTGATCAAGGGCGGAACGCTCTTCGTGACGAGCACCTTCAACCCGGCCGAGGTGCTGGCCACCATCGAGGAGAAGAAGATCAACTCCCTGATGCTGGTCCCGACGATGCTGTACGCGCTGATGGACCACCCCGACTCGCACACCCGCGACCTGAGCAGCCTCGAGACGGTGTACTACGGCGCGAGCGCGATCAACCCGGTTCGCCTCAAGGAGGCGATCGAGCGCTTCGGCCCGATCTTCGCGCAGTACTACGGACAGTCAGAAGCGCCGATGGTGATCACGTACTTCGCCAAGGGAGATCACGTCGACGCCGACGGCAAGCCGCTCGAACACCGTCTGAGTTCCTGCGGCCGCCCGACGGCACTGGCCCGTACGGCGCTCCTCGGCGATGACGGGAACCCCGTGCAGCAGGGTGAGCCGGGCGAGATCTGCGTCGCCGGACCGCTGCTGTCCGGCGGTTACTGGAAGCTGCCCGAGCAGACCGCCGAGACCTACAAGGACGGCTGGATGCACACGGGCGACATCGCCCGCGAGGACGAGGACGGCTTCTGGTTCATCGTCGACCGGACCAAGGACATGATCGTCACCGGTGGTTTCAACGTCTTCCCCCGCGAGGTCGAGGACATCGTCGCCGAACACCCGGCGATCGCCCAGGTGGGCGTCATCGGCATCCCGCACGAGAAGTTCGGCGAGGCGGTCACCGCGATCGTCGTCCTGCGGGAGGGTCATGAGCTCACGGATCAGGTGATCGCCGAGATCCAGGAAGCGGTCAAGGAGCGCAAGGGCTCGGTGCAGTCGCCGAAGCAGGTCATCGCCATCGACGCGTTGCCGCTCACCGGCCTCGGCAAGCCCGACAAGAAGGCGCTGCGGGCGCAGTACTGGACCGGGGACCGCAGCGTCGGCTGAAACCCTCAGCTGAGGGTGACGGGAGGCACGGTGCGCATCGCCTCGTCGCTGACCTCGAAGAACGGGTGCGCCCGGAATCTGAACCATCCGGCGACGAGGTTCGACGGGAACGTCGCGACCCGCTGGTTGTAGTCGCTGACGTTGAGGTTGTAGAAACGACGGGCCGCAGCGATCCGGTCCTCGGTCTCGACGAGCTGGTGCTGGAGGTCGAGGAACGCCTGATCCGCCTTGAGCTCGGGGTAGGCCTCGGCGCGTGCCATCACCGCGGCGAGCGAACGACCCATCGCCTCCTCCGTGTCCGAGCGTCCCGCCGGGGGCTGCTTCTCCTGGGCAGCTGCCGCCTCGCGCGCGGCGCTCAGCGCCTCGAGCAGGGTGCGCTCGTGGGCTGCATAGCCCTTCACGGTCGCAACCAGGTTCGGGATCAGGTCGTGCCTGCGGGTCAGCTCGACATCCACGCCGCCCCAGGAGGCGTTGACGAGTGTCTGCTGGCGGACGAACCGGTTGTACATGATGGCGAGGCTGAGCCCGGGCACCACCACGAGCAGGACGAGAGCGTCGATCACGAGGCCCATGTCATTGCTCCGTCGGTGGGCTCACGCCGGCCTCGGTCCACACGAATCCCGGGACCAGGCCGAGGATCTGCTCGGCCACGGTCAGGTTGTAATCGATCCGCTGGCCGTCGTTCAGACCTGCGGTCGCGATCACCAGCGCTCCAGACTGGAGGCTCCAGCCGAGGTGCGGCAGCTGCAGGAGGTACTGCATCATCCGCGGGTTGAGGACGTCGATCGCGAGCTTCCGGTCATCACAGCGGACCTTGAACGTCTTGTTGAATTCCTCGGACTCGGTGTCGATGTCGTGGCCGGTGATGTGGTCCAGGATCATGCTCCCGAACGTCTCGGGCGTCACCCAGAGCCGGGTCAGCCAGGCCCCCGTCTGCACGGCGAGCACCGAGCAGACGTGGGTGACCTCGCTCCGGCCCTGATGAACGGTGAAGCGGTAGTCGAAGGTGGTGAACTTCCACCGGTTGTGCTCGCCGCGCAGCACGTTGGTGGCGCGTACTTCCCGACCCTGCTCGAACGGTGGTCCCTGGTAGCCGTAGTACGCCGTGATGTCGTCCTCGATGTACGACCACCCGCGTGAGCGGGCGAATGCGGCCATCGCGGTCTCCCTGCTCCGCTGGAAGAGCCTGTTCCGGTACCGCATGACGGCGCCGATGACCAGGAATACCAGCGGGAACAGGAAGAAGATCGGCGGCGGCCAGAGGTTCATCAGCACGTTGACACGCTCTCACGGAGCGGCGAAGCACGGGTGCGCTTTGGCCCCGCCAACCGGGCGTCAGGACTTCGGGCAGAGCGACACCCGGGTGTTGTACGCCGCGAACAGACTCTGCGGGTTGGCTCGCCAGATCCAGGCGTGCAGGGTCCACAGGCCCAACGCCTTGTTCGGCATCATCTGCTGACCGAGGAAATGCGGCGCCGTCGCGGCATCGGTCATCTTGACGATGTATTCGACCGCGACCAGCTTGAGCGTGCCGGAGTGCATCTCGTAGACCAGAGCCTCCGGGTGCAACCGGTCGAGCGCACCGCCGTCGTTGAGCAACGCGCCGTTGACCAGGTGGAAGCCCATTCCCTGGCTGGTCGAGGGGCTGTCGAAGCACGGCAGGCCCGGGTCGCCGTACCCGGCCGCCTTGGCATTCGGGACCGAGTGGAACGCGGCGGTCGCAGCTCGCACGTCGTCCAGACCGTCGGTGTGGGCCTGGGCGATGCTGGCCAGAGCGAACACAGCCAGGACGCTGGCAGCGGCGACGCAGATGGTCAGCCGTAACGCCTCCCGCCTCATCTCAGACGCCTTCCTGGACGATGTAGATCTCGTCGGCGACGAGACCGTGAGCCTCGCGGTGCACCGTGTTGGCCGCTTCAGCCGTGGGAGCGTCGACGAGGCAGAAGATCTGGCCCTGGTCCTCGTCGACCCAGTAACGCAGGTACTGCACGTCGTGGTCGCCCTGGGCGGCGAGATCGGCCTGATGTGCTTTCGCGACGTCGTCGATGCCGACGCCGCCGTCGATGTGGTGTACGTCCATGAAGAGTGGCATGGGTGCCTCCTTGGTCGAAGTGATGCTTCGACGTTAGGAATCAGACGCCGCTCCGCGGATCGGTGACGCCTACCCAGATTGGGTGACCCGCTGCCTAGGTTACGAGCGATGAAGCGCGTTCCACGGCCTCGGCGCGGCTGCTCACCCCGAGCTTGGCCAGCACGGCGGACACGTGATGGTCGACCGTCCGCGGAGACAGCACGAGGCGCTCGGCGATCTGAACGTTCGTGAGGCCCTCGCCGAGGAGGTCGAGCACCTCGGCTTCTCTGGTGGTCAATCCGGCTGGGTTCGACTGCGTGGTAGGGCGGGGGCCGCGCCGGGCCGGCACGTCGACGCCGTCCGCGGTGAGCAGGTCGCGCACCTTGGACTCGGCCGGCCGGGTGCCGAGCGTGCGGAAGATCCCCAGCGCGTCGAGTCGGTGGCGGGCGTCTCCGGACCAGGTGAGCGCGACGGCCTCTTCGAACGGGCACCCCAGGGCACGCCAGACCGCTGCCGCCCCGGTGTGGTCGCCAGCGACCTCGAGCGCGTACGGCGACGGCAGGAACTCGTGCTCCGGCACCGGATGGCCGAGTCGGGTCAGCCAGGCGAGGAGCTCCCCCTGCACCCATGGATCGTCGGTCATCCCGCGCTGGAGCGCGGTGCGCACCCGTTCGTCGATCAGCGTGGGGTCGCCGGTCAGCCAGGAGCCGTGGACGGCTGCCGTGGCGATCTGTACCAGCCAGAAGGTCTCGTCATTTCCGGCGCCGAGTGCCCACATCCGTTCCAGCCAGTCGCGCGCTTCGGGCTGGCCCAGCCGGAACGCGGCGGTCGTCAGACCGATCATGAGGTGCATCTCGTTGACCGGTGAGATCGTCTCGCCGAGCGTCGCCAGCGCCAGTTCGACCGCGGCGGTGTTGTCGCCGCGACGCACGAGCTCCATCACCCGTGCGCCGCGCAGGCAGACGCTGTAGGTGTGCTGCTCATGGTCCAGGCAGAACGCAAGGCCCTCGGCGTACAGGTCGTCATACACGTCCAGACGCAACTGGTCGATGGCCGTCTCGTACAGGTTCGTGTACGCGCTGCCGACGAGCACCGAGTCGCCGGCACGGGTCGCACACTCGAGTGCCTGCTCCAGCGCGGAGAAGTCGACGACGCCGATGTCGGCGTCCAGGTAAGCCCCGGCGACGAGGGCACGCGACATCAGGGCGTCGTCGTCGAAGTTCTTCGCGATCCGGGCGCACTCGTCGGCTGCGGCACTTCGCTCGGACTTGGCCACCACGTCGTCACCGCTGCGGAGATAAAGGACCTGGGCGCGCTCGGGGGAGTCGTCGGCGTCCTTCATCAGCTCCCAGGCCTCGGCCAGGGCTGCACGGAACTCCGCGGTCCGGCACAGCCGCCACACACAGACGGACAGGCGGCGAAGACATCGGCTCAGGCCTTCGCGATCCCCCAGCCCTCTCCGGAGGTCGACAGCGGCGCGCCAGTGATCTTCGGCCGCGGACCACTCGTCACGAGTGGACAGCGATTCGGCCAGGGCCTCCTCGAGATCTGCGTTCTCGGCCGCGGAGAGCCGGTCGGCGTAGGCCAGTGCGCGCCGGAACTGGATGACCGCCTCGCGGTGGGCGCTCGCCTCCGCGGCGATCCTGCCCGCGGTCGGTGCGTGGCGCAGCACAGCTCCTGCGTCGCCGGAACCGACCGCGTGGTGGGTGAGCTCCGCGACGTCGGCGCCTTCCTGCTCGAGCGCGAGCAGGGCGATGCGGTGCAGCTCGGTCGCCTGGACTCCCGGAACTGACTCCTCCACGGCCAGCCGGGTCAGCTCGTGACGGAATCCGAAGAGAGTGCCGTCGGCGACCAGGGTTCCCGAGGTGACGCACTCGTCCACGTACGCGACCGGCACGCCGGTGATCGCGGCAAGGAGCGGCGCCGGCGCTGGCCGCCCGAGGATGGCGGCGCCGGCCAGGATCCGCTGGGCCGGTGCAGAATGTTGCAGAACCCGGGCGCGGACCACGTCGGCGACCGACGGTGGCACCGAGCGGAGTCCCATCGCGAGCACTTCACCGAGGTAGAACGGGTTGCCGGCAGTCAGGGAGTACAGCTCTTCCGCGTTCTCGCCCCCGGCAAGGTCCTGCACGGCGCTGCGCGAGAGCGGTGGCACGGCGATCCTCCGCGTTGTCCGGTGGGTGGCCAGCCGCGCCATGGTCTCAGCAATGCGGTCGTCTCCTGGTTCGTCGTCGCGCAGCGTGACCACCACCAGGGTGCGCAACCGATCGAGCCGGCGCGAGAGATGCCCGAGCCAGTCGAGCGTGGCCTCGTCCGCCCAGTGCAGGTCCTCGATGACGACGGCGCAGGTGCCCGACGACTGTTCGAGCACGCTGATGAACTCTGCGAAGAGTTCGTTGCGGTTCCCCTCTGCGCGACACAGGTCGCGCAGACGGCCCCCGACCGACGACGCGATCTCGTGCAGGGGGCCGAGCGGCCGGGGGGTGTACCCGCCGTCACAGGCTCCCCACAACCAGGTCAGGTCGTCTCGGGCGTCGCGCAACGCATCGACGACCGAGCTCTTGCCGATCCCCGCCTCGCCGGTGAGGAGCACCAGCCTGCCGCAACCCGCGGACGCCTCGGTGACGTAGTCACCGAGGGCGCCCAACTGCACCTCACGCTCGAGGAGCTTCATGGGTCGATGTTAGGGCGGCCGATTGGTGGTGTCACCGCTTGAGGGCGGCGAGCTGGCTGTGAACGGCGCTCGCCTGAGCCTGGTCGACCAGTCTCACGAGACGGTAGTCGGCCGGCACGTTGGGGACGAGGTCAGCCGGTCGGGCCAGGGCGGCCGCCGGGCTGGCGGGGTCTGAGCTTCCGCCCGGCTCAGGGTTGACGGCGGCGTACGCCGAGCCGACGTGCGCTGCCGCGACCAGGAATCCGGCCGCCAATGCGCAGCGGGAGCTGGTCCTGAAGGTGCGGTTCATCATCGTGACGTGGGACATGGTGACTCCTAAGGTCGGGAACTGCTGGTGCTACCGACCGTAGGAATTCCAGGCGCTGCAGACATCGGTGGGCAATGCCTGCATTGGCGTCCTCGTCACCTAGATTGGGGCTAACTCCCGGTAAAGCTCGGACTCCGCTTCTCCAGGAACGCGCGCGGACCTTCCTTGGCGTCGTTCGACTTGAAGACCTCGGCGCCGACCTTCGCGTCGTCGGCCCAGCAGTCGTCCTCGTGCTTGCCTTCGGAGTCGCGCATCGTCTTCAGGATCGCCTGGACCGCGAGCGGACCGTTGGCGGCGATCAGGTCGGCCAGCTCATGAGCCTTCGCCAGGGCCCCACCGTCTGGCACCACGTGCCCGATGAGCCCCAGCGAGAGGGCCTCGGGAGCCAGCAGGGTCCGTCCGGTCAGCAGCAGCTCGGCGGCCACGGTGTACGGGATCTGGCGGGGGAGCCGGACCGCCGACCCGCCCATCGGGTACAGGCTCCAGCGTGCCTCCGCGACGCCGAACTTCGCCGATTCGCCGGCGACGCGGATGTCGGTGCCCTGCAGGATCTCGGTGCCGCCGGCGATGGCCGGACCCTCGACGGCTGCGATCAGCGGCTTGATCAGCCGGAAGCCCTTGAGCAGGCCCTTGAGGATCGTCGGGTCGAAGTCACCGGACTCGAAGCTGTCGCCCGGCGGCTTCTCGTCGGCGGTCTTGAGGTCCATGCCGGCGCAGAAGTACCCGCCGGCACCGGTCAGGATGCAGACCCGGATCTCGGGATCGGAGTTCACCCGGTCCCAGGCATCCTCCATGATCCGCAGCATCTCGGAGGAGAGCGCATTGCGCCTCTCCGGCCGGTTCATCGTCACGATGAGCTTGTGGCCGTCTTGTTCAACCAGGCAGTCCGTCATGGGGGAATGCTAGCCGCAAACGAGAACGTGTTCTAGTATCGCGGATATGGCCTTGAACATCGCTGACCTCTTCGAGCACGCCGTGGACGCGGCCCCGGACAAGCCCGCCGTGAAGGTGGGCGAGCGCACCGTCACGTACGCCGACCTGGAGGCCGAGTCCAACAAGCTCGCGCACTACCTCCAGTCCCAGGGGGTCAAGCCGGGCGACCACGTCGCCGTCTACGCGAAGAACAGCATCGAGCACGTCGTCGCCGTCCTCGCGATCGTGAAGATCCGCGCCGTCAACATCAACGTGAACTACCGCTACGTCGAGGGCGAGCTGAACTACCTGTTCGAGAACGCCGACGTAGTCGCACTGATCGTCGAGCGGACCTACGCCCCGCTGGTCGCGAAAACTTACCCGAACCACCCGAGGCTGCATACCGTAGTCGTCGTCCCCGACGTCATCGAGCCCGACGACACCTCGGACATCACGGACTTCGGCGGCGTCCCGTACGCCGACGCGATCGCCGACCAGAGCGCCGAGCGCGACTTCGCCGAACGCAGCCCGGACGACCTGCACATCATCTACACCGGGGGCACCACCGGCTTCCCGAAGGGCGTCATGTGGCGCCACGAGGACTTCTGGCGCACGCTCGGCGGCGGCATCGACTTCTACACCGGTGAGAACCTCTCCGAGTTCGACCAGTCCGAGCAGGCCAAGCAGGACGGCCGGATGGTCACCCTGCCGCTCAGCCCGTTGATGCACGGCGGCGCCCAGGCGGGCCTGCTGATGCACCTGTTCGCGGGGCACCTGACGATCCTCGAGCCGAAGTTCGATCCCCAGCGCACCTGGGAGCTCATCGACGAGAACGGCATCATGTTGATCTTCATGACCGGCGACGCCATGGCGCGGCCGCTCATCGAGGAATTCGAGCGCAAGGCCACAACGGATTCGCCGTACTCAGGTGCCAGCCTGTTCGCGGTCTCGAGCAGCGCAGCGATCTTCTCCCCGGAGGTCAAGGAACGCTGGATCAACGCGCTGCCGAACCCCGTCTACACCGACTCTGTCGGTGCGAGCGAGACCGGGTTCCAGGGCATGGGCATGCAGGACAAGGCGCACATCTCCAGCGACGGTCCGGTCGTCGGCCTCGGCCCGAACAGCGTCGTGCTCGACGACAACAACAAGATCCTCGACCTGGCCACCAACGTCGGGAAGATCGGTCGTCTGGGCCGCGGTGGCTCGGTGCCGGTGGGCTACTACAAGGACGAGAAGAAGTCGGCCGAGACGTTCCTGGTCATCGACGGCCTGCGCATCTCGGTACCCGGCGATTTCGCCCGGATCGAGGAGGAGGGCCGGGTGACCCTCCTGGGTCGCGGCTCGAACTGCGTCAACACCGGCGGCGAGAAGGTCTACCCCGAAGAGGTCGAGATGGCGATCAAGCGCCACCCGGCCGTGTACGACGTCCTCGTGGTCGGCATCCCCGACGAGAAGTTCGGCCAATCGGTGGCAGCGGTGATCCAGCCGCGCGCGGGCGAGACCGTCGAGCTCGACGAGCTGCGCGACTTCCTGCGCGCCTCGCTGTCGGGCTACAAGCTGCCCCGCACGATCACGCTCGTACCCGAGATCCCGCGCAACGCCACCGGCAAGGCGCAGTACCCCCGGGCCAAGGAACTCCTCCTCGAGGCCAAGGCAACCGAAGGAGCGAAGCTCTGATGCGTACCGAACTGTGTGACCGGCTGGGCATCGAGTACCCGATCTTCGCCTTCACCCCCAGCGAAAAGGTGGCGGCCGCCGTGTCACGCGCCGGAGGACTCGGAGTCCTGGGCGCCGTCAGGTTCAACGACGCCAGCGAGCTGGACGAGACGCTGACCTGGATGGACGAGAACACCGACGGCAAGCCGTACGGCGTCGACATCGTGATGCCGATGAAGATTCCCACCGAGGGCACGTCGGTCGACCTCAAGACGCTGATCCCCGGTGAGCACATCACCTTCGTCGAGGAGACTCTGCGCAAGCTCGGTGTCCCGCCGCTGCCCGAGGGCGAGGGCCGCGAGGGCGTCCTGGGCTGGCTCCACTCGACCGCCCGGTCGCACGTCGACGTGGCGCTGAACCACCGCCCGGTGCTGATCGCCAACGCGCTGGGTACCCCGCCTGAGGACGTGATCAAGCTGGCGCACGAGCACGGAGTGCTCGTCGCGGCGCTTGCCGGCGCTGCGAAGCACGCCGCGTCCCACGTCGCCAACGGCGTGGACATCATCGTCAGCCAGGGCTACGAAGCCGGTGGACACACCGGCGAGATCGCCAGCATGGTGCTCACCCCGGAGATCGTCGATGCGGTCGACGTACCGGTGCTCGCTGCCGGTGGCATCGGCTGCGGCCGCCAGGTGGCCGCGTCTCTGGCCCTGGGCGCGCAGGGCGTCTGGACCGGAAGCCTGTGGCTGACCGTGGCCGAGTACGACCTCGGCAACTCCACCACCGTCCGCGATGCCCTGCTGAAGGCCGGGTCCGGGGACACCGTCCGCAGTCGCGTCTACACCGGCAAGCCTGCTCGCCTGCTGAAGAACAAGTGGACCGCCGCGTGGGAAGAGGAGGGTGCTCCGGCACCCCTGCCGATGCCGCTGCAGAACCTGCTCGTGTCCGACGCGCACAACCGGATGAACATGGGTACCGACCCCGACGTGGTCGCGATGCCGGCCGGCCAGATCATCGGCCGCACGAACGAGGTGCGCCCGGTGGCCCAGGTGATGGCCGAGCTGATCGCGGAGTACGAGGAAACTGTCGCGCGCCTGGAGAAGATCCGGGGATAGCCTGACCTCGTGCTCCTCTCCGTCGTCGCCTTCATCGGTGCCGCGACCCTGATCGTCCTGCTCCCGGGCCCGGACACCCTGGTCGTGGTGCGCAGCATCCTGCGCGGTGGCCGCAGGCAAGGCACCATGACGGCGCTGGGCAACCTGACCGGGCTGACGATCTGGGTCGCAGCGGCCGCCCTCGGCATCGCCGCCCTGCTGCACGCCAGTCAGATCGGGTACGACGTCCTGCGCGCGGTCGGCGCCTGCTACCTGATCTATCTCGGGATCAGCGCCTGGCGCTCGCGGGGGATTGTCAACGAGCAGCCGGAGACCCGGGCCGGCGTCCTGGGGATCGGGTACCGGGCCGGAGTCCTGACCAACCTGCTGAACCCCAAGGTCGGCGTCTTCTTCGTGACCTTCCTGCCCGGATTCATCCCGTCGGGGACCTCGGTGGGCCTGATGACGGCCGGCTTCGGAGCGATCTTCGTCGTCCTCACCGCCCTGTACTGGGTCCTCCTGCTCGCTGTCTCGGGCAAGGTGACCCGGTGGATGAACGAGCCCCGGATCCGCCGCCGGCTCGATGTCGCGACATCAGGAGTCCTGATCGCCTTCGGCATCCGCCTGGCGACCGAGTGAACCACTAGAGTCCCGGCATGGTCGTTCCGAACAGCGCTCCCTCCCGCGCCGCCGCCGTACGCCGCCTGCTCGCTGTGGTTGCGGTGATCCTCGCCATGATCGGCGGCTGGGCCGCGATGGGCAGCGCGTCGCCGGGGATCTCGACGGCTCCGGTCCCGCGAGCGGTCTGCGGCGCCGGCTCGCTGCCGGAGACGAGCACCCAGGGCCGGGTTCCGACGAGGGACTACAACGACGGCCGGGCGGCGAAGGGCTACCGGTGCAACACGGTCGAGGTCGGGCACCAGGGCAGGTCGGGTGGTTTCAAGACCCTGCGCTACACCGACGCCCAGGGCCACACCTGCGCCTTCTACGACTCGACGCTGACGGTGCCGCGCGACGTCGTCTCCAACATCCTCTCCGGTGACGGCCTCGGTGTCGTGGTCCTGGACATGAGCAACCCTGCGCATCCGAGAAGGACCGCCAACCTGGTCTCGGTCGGGATGATCAGCCCGCACGAGTCGCTGCTGGTCAACGCGCGGCGCGGGCTGCTCGTCGGAGTGATGGGGACCGCGGCCACCGCACCCGGCGTCCTGGACGTGTACGACGTCAGGACCGACTGCCGGCACCCGAAGCTGCTCTCGGAGTCCCTGGACGGCATCACCGGGCACGAGAGCGGGTTCTCTCCCGACGGCAGGACGTTCTACGTGTCGGGCGCGGCCGGGTTCACCCTGACGGCGGTCGACCTGACCAACCCGCGCAGGCCGCACATCCTGTTCACCCAGGCCGGTGTGGTCTACCACGGCCTGCGGCTCTCGAACGACGGCAAGACGATGTACGTGGCCAACATCGGCTCGCCCGGGCTCGGCGGGATCACCGGCGCGGGCCTGCGCATCCTCGACGTGAGCCAGATCCAGGACCGGGTCAAGAACCCCAAGGTCCCGGTGCTGTCCACGATCACCTGGCACGGCTCCTCGATCCCGCAGGTCGCCGAACCGTTCACCAGCAAGCGCCACAAGTACGTCCTCGAGGTCGACGAGTTCGTCGACCTGTTCTCGTTCAGCGGTCTCGCCGACCTGGTCCACGCGCCAGTGGGAGCCGCCAGAATCATCAACGTCGACCATCCCCGGCACCCGTTCGTGGTCTCGAACATCCGGCTCAAGGTGCACGAACCGGACCAGCGTGGTGGACCTCAGTTCGGTGACCCGATGGCGAGCTTCCCCGCCCAGGGCTACGCGGCGCACTACTGCGGGATGCCGACGCGGAACAACCCGAAGATCGCCGCGTGCTCGATGATCCTCTCCGGCCTGCGGTTCTTCGACATCCGCGACGTGTACCACCCGAAGGAGGTCGCGTACTTCAACAAGCCGGTGACCGCGATCAACAAACTCGCCCTCATTCCGGCCATTGGTGGGTACGCTATGTCACAGCCTGCTTGGGACATAGCACGCAATTCGGTCTGGTACACAGACACCAACTCGGGTTTCTACGTAGTCCGTCTGACGAACGGTGTTCAGCGCCTGCTTCATTGAGCGTCGGGAGGAGCAGTCATGGCCGGTCATCGCGCGCCGGGACCCGGCATGCTGCTCTGGGCCTCCGGTGGTGTCGCTGCCCTGGTCCTCGTCCTCGGCGTCAACGGGACCCTCTCGGCCTGGACTTCGGCCGTGATCGGCAACAACACGAACACGGTCGCCACCGCTGCTGCCGTGATCCTGCAGGAGGTCGGCCCCTCGGCCACCTGCCTGTCGAGCTCGGGTGCCGGCAACTCGTTCACGTGCACCACCATCAACAAGTACGGCGGCACCACGACCCCGCTCAACCCGGGGTCGAGTCAGGTCACCGACGTGGTCTTCAGCAACGTGGGCTCGTCGCCCGCCTCCAGCTTCGTGCTGACCACGGGATCCTGCACCCAGAACCCGACCGCTGGCACCGGTACGCCGCCTGCTGCCAACATCTGCACCAACGCGGACCTGACCGTGGCGATCAGCTGCTCGAACGGCGCGACCTACAGCGCCGGAAGCGCGTGGATCGACCTCGTCTCCGCTGCCGGGGCGCCCGGCAGCATCCCGGCGACCCTGACCCACACGGCGACCCTGGCGGCCGGTGCCTCGTTCACCTGCAGGTTCACCGTTGCCCTCGGAGCGGCGGCCAGCGTCCTGGACCAGGGCATCACCGCGAGCCAGCCGCTCACCTGGACGTTGAACAAGTAGTCGTCAGATCAGCGGTAGGTCGAGCCGCGTTCGTCCCGTGTCCAGGTCGGGTCGAGCGGTCCGGCCTGCAGATCGCGCTTGAGCACCTTGTTGGTGGCGGTCCGGGGGAGCGACTCGACCACGCAGACGAACCGGGGCCACGCCTTGGGTGAGAGATCCTGCTGGCCGGCGAGGAACGAGCCGAACGCCGGCGCGTCGAGCGGGGCCGTGAGGACCAGCGCGGCGACCAGCTGGTCGCCGGACCGTGGATCCGGCACGGCGTACACGGCGGCCTCGGACACGGCGGGATGCCGCAGCAGGATCCGTTCGATCGGCGCGGCCGCGAGGTTCTCGCCGTCGACGCGCAACCAGTCCGCAGTCCGGCCGGCGAAGTAGACCCACCCGTCGGCGTCCCGGTACGCCAGGTCGCCGCTCCAGTACATGCCGCCACGCATCCGCTCTGCGGTGGCAGCCTCGTCGTTGTAGTACCCGGCGAACTGCCCCATCCCCGTGGTGTTCACCAGCTCGCCCACACACTCGTCAAGATTCGTGACGCCGCCGGCAGAGTCGAACTGGGCAGGCGGGCACTCGAGCCCCGTCGACGGATCGAACACGGCAACCCCGGGCGCAGGCTGACCCAGCGAGCCCGGGGGAGTGCCCTCGATCCGGCTGATCACCACGGCGTTCTCGGTGGAGCCGAACCCGTCCACCACCCGGCAGCCGAAACGCTCCGCGAACACGGCGAGGTCGCTCTCGTTGGCCTCGTTGCCGAACACCACCCGCAGCGGGTTGTCGGCGTCATCGGGCGAGGCGGGAGTCGCCAGCACGTAGGCCAGCGGCTTGCCCACGTAGTTGGCGTACGTCGCGCCGTACCTACGGACGTCGGCGAGGAAGGAGGACGCCGAGAACCGGGTGGCCAGCGCGACGCACGCTCCGGTGGTCAGCGCAGGCCCCCACCCGGCGACGACCGAGTTGGAGTGGAACATCGGCATCGAGACGTAGTGCACGTCGTCAGCGCCGAGCCCGAGCCGCTCGGCCAGGTAGGCACCGGGACCGGTGATCTTGGCGTGGGTGATCCGCACGGCCTTGGGCTGTCCGCTGGTCCCGCTGGTGAAGATCAACATGAACAGCGAGTCGTCCGAAGGCTCCACGGAAGGAGCCGCCCCATCGGAAGGCCAGTCGAACGAGGTGGCATCGACGACGGTCACGTCGTCAAGCCCGAGGCCGTCCAGCAACGCTGCCAACGCCGGCTCGACCACGATCACCTGCACATCCGCGCGGCGGATGTCAGCGAGCAGCCCGTCGCCGCGCCGGGTCGTGTTCAGCCCGACGACGACATGCCCGCCCCAACCGGCCGCAGCGAGCTGGAAGGCCATCTCGGGCGTGTTCTCCAGCAGCACCCCCACATGGGCCGGCCGCTGGGGGTCGAGCAACCCGCGAAGCGCGGCAGCGCGCCCCCGCGACGCAGCGGCGTACTCCCGCCACGACCACTCGGACGAACCGGCGCGCAGTGCCGGGGAGTCCTCCAGGCCGCGAGCTTCAAGCAGCGCGCGGATGCTCACACAGGCTCAGCAGCCAGCATCGAGCCGATCCGACGGGCCTGGTCGGTGGTCCCGCCGAGCAGGAACTCGCCGAGCTTGCCGGTGGTGAAGTACCGGTGCGCCTCGCCGTCCATGTCGATGCCGACCCCGCCGTGCACGTGCACGGTCGTGTGCGCGATCTTGTGGCCGGTGTCCGCCGCCCACAGCTTGGCGCTGGCGACCTCCATGGCAGCATCGAGGCCCTCCTCGAGGCGCCACGCGGCCTGCCAGAGCATCAGGTCGGAACCGAGGACGTCGATGTAGCCGTCGGCCAGTCGTTGCGAGACAGCCTGGAAGGTGCCGATCGGACGGCCGAACTGCTCGCGCGTCTTGGCGTACGCCGCAGTGAGGTCGAGCGCGCCGCGGACGATGCCGAGCTCCCAGGCCGCCGCGGCCAGGGTCAGCCGCTGCTGGAGCCAGTCGTAGACGTCGTCGCCCAGCGATCCGAGCAGGACGCCGGGAGCGTCGTCGAGCTCGAGCCGGGCCACGTGTCCGCCGTCGCTGATCCGTTGCGGGGTCAGGGTCACCCCGGCCGCGCCGGCCTCCACCAGGAACACGCCGACGCCCGAGGCAGTCGAGGCAGGGACGAGGATGGCGGTCGCGATGGTCCCGGCCGGAACGACGGCCTTGACCCCGGTGAGGCTCCAGGACTCCCCGTCCCGCGAGGCCGACGTCGTCGGAGAGGCCGGGACGTGTTCCCGTTCCTCAGCAACCGCCGCGGTCAGCACGACCTCACCCGAGACGGCCCGGGGCAGCCAGGCCTGTTGCAGGTCGTCGGAGCCGAACGCGGCTACGGCCAGCGCCGAGGGCAAGTGTGAGGCGAGCGGCACCGGCGCCACCAGCCGCCCAGCCTCGACCAGGACCGAGCACAGCTCGAGCAGGCCGAGTCCCGACCCGCCGAACGACTCGGGCAAGGAGAGTCCGAGCAGCCCCGCCGAGCCGAGCGAGCCCCACAGGCCGGTGTCGAACCGGCCGGCATCAGCAGCCTTCAGGCGGTCAGGCGTGCACTCGTTGCGGAAGATCGTCGCGGCCAGCTCGGCCGCGTCGTTCTGGGTCTCCGTGAATGAAAAGTCCATGGTGATGCTCCTTAGCGCTTTGCGGCAGGCAAGCCGAGCCCGACGTAGCCGATGATGTCCCGCTGGATCTCGTTGGTGCCGCCGCCGAACGTCATCACCAGGGCCGAGCGGTAGAACCGCTCCAGCCGGCCGCGGAGAACCGCTCCGGCAGAGTCTCCGGCGACGATCGCGTCCGGACCGACGATCTCCATCAGCGACCGGTAGACCTCGGTGGCGAGCTCCGAGCCGTAGATCTTCGTGGCCGACGCGTGGGCCGGCGACAGGTCGTCGGCGGACGAGGCCAGCTTCCAGTTGAGCAGCTTGAGCATGTCGACGCGGGCGTGTGCCCGGCCGAGCAGCACCTGGACCCACTCGGCGTCGATGACGCGCGTGCCGTCGGCGTTCTTGGTGGCCTGGGCCCACTCGCGGACCTGCGCCACCGAGTGCATCAGCGGCGCGGCCGAGGTGAGCGCGACCCGCTCGTGGTTGAGCTGGTTGGTCATCAGCGCCCAGCCGCCGTTCAGGCCACCCACGAGGTTCTCCTCGGGCACCCGGACGTCCTCGTAGTACGTCGCGGAGGTGCCGACGCCGGCCACGGTGTGGACCGGCGTGTACGAGAAGCCGGTAGCCGAGGTCGGCACCAGGATCATCGAAAGGCCCTTGTGGCGGGGCAGGTCCGGATCGGTCCGGCAGGCGAGCCAGACGTAGTCGGCGTACTGGATCAGGGAGGTCCACATCTTCTGGCCGTTGATCACCCACTCGCCGTCCTCGAGCCGGGCCTTCGTCTGCAGCGAAGCGAGGTCGGTGCCCGAACCGGGCTCGGAGTACCCGATGGAGAAATGCATCTCACCGCGCAGGATCGCGGGGAGGATCTCTTCCTTCTGCGCTTCCGTGCCGAAACGCATGATCGTCGGTCCGACGGTGTTCAGCGTCAGGTAGGGGATCGGTACGCCGGCGATGGCAGCCTCGTCGGTGAAGATCAGCTGCTCGATCATCGAGCGCGCCTGGCCGCCGTACTCCTTGGGCCAGCCGATGCCGAGCCAGCCGTCCTGCCCGATCTGCCTGATCACGCTCTTGTAGACGGCCGAGTCGCCGAACTCGCCCATCACGTCGCCGGTTTCCTTGAACTCGTTCGTGGCGACGGAGAGTCCGGCCCGGACCTGCGGGGTCACGAGCTGCGAGAAGTACTCGCGCAGCTCGGCACGCAGCTGCTCGTGCTCCTCGTTCAGGGCAATCTTCATAGAATGGTCCTCAGAGCGTCGGGACTGGAATTGCTACGGCTAAAACTATAACCTGTTCTTGTTTTCGGGAAGATGTTCCGCCTATCGGAGGTCCACCATGAGCACCGCCACCACCGAAGCACGCTCGCTCGATCAGGGTGTCGCGCCGAGCCGGTACGCACGCGGCTGGCACTGCCTGGGCCTCGCCTCGGCCTTCCGTGACGGCACGCCGCACGCCATCCGTGCCTTCGACGGCAAGCTGGTCGTGTGGCAGGACAGCAAGGGCGAGCTCAACGTGCTCGACGGGTACTGCCGGCACATGGGTGGCGACCTGACCCAGGGTGAGGTCAAGGGCGACGAGGTCGCGTGCCCGTTCCACGACTGGCGCTGGGGCGGCGACGGCAGGTGCAAGGCGATCCCGTACGCCCGCCGGGTGCCGCTGCGCGCCCGCACCCAGAGGTATCCCGTCGTGATCCGCAACGAGCAGGTGCTCCTCTGGCACGACGTCGAGGGCTCCGAGCCCGACCTCGAGATCCTCCCGCCGGAGCTGCCGGGCGTCGGCACCGACGAGTACACCGACTGGACCTGGGAGGTCGTGCCGATCACCGACTCCCACTGCCGCGAGCTGATCGACAACGTCGTCGACATGGCGCACTTCTACTACGTGCACTTCTCGTTCCCGACCAGCTTCCGCAACGTCTTCGAGGGCCACGTCGCCACCCAGTACATGGAGTCCAAGGGCCGCCCCGACAAGAGCGGCGGGTACGGCGACGCCGAGCTCTTCCTCAAGTCCGAGGCGACCTACTACGGACCGGCGTACATGATCAACTGGCTCGAGGTCGACTACAAGGGCTTCGAGACCGAGGTGATCCTGATCAACTGCCACCTCCCGACCGGGCCG
>JAOPYE010000028.1 GCA_025964775.1 Marmoricola sp. | reverse complement strand
CGGCGTGGCCGTCAACGCCATGCGCGTGATGATCTCCAGCATCGGCATGAAGGGCACGGTCGTGATCGGGGAGGGCGAGAAGGACAACGCCCCGATGCTTTACAACGGCGAGGAGGTCGGCGACGGCACGGGCCCCGAGTGCGACGTCGCGGTCGACCCGATCGACGGCACCACCCTCACCGCCAAGGGCATGACCAACGCCGTGTCGGAGCTGGCCGTGTCGCCGCGCGGCTCGATGTACGACCCGTCGGCCGTCTTCTACATGGAGAAGCTCGTGACCGGGCAGGAGGCCGCGGACGTCGTGGACATCCGATACCCGGTCGCCGAGAACATCCACCAGGTCGCCAAGGCCAAGGGCGGCAAGCCCGAGGACGTCACGGTCGTCCTGCTGGACCGCCCGCGCCACGAGCAGCTGGCCAGCGAGATCCGCGACACCGGTGCCCGGATCAAGTTCATCACCGACGGCGACGTCGCCGGCGCCATCATGGCTGCCCGCGCCGATACCGGTGTCGACCTACTCCTCGGTATCGGCGGTACGCCGGAAGGCATCATCACGGCCTGCGCACTGAAGTGCCTCGACGGCGTCATCCAGGGGCGGCTCTGGCCGACCGACGGCGACGAGCGCGAGCGCGCGATCCAGGCCGGTCACGACCTCGAGCGGGTGCTCTACACCGACGACCTGGTCTCCGGCGACGACTGCTTCTTCGTCGCGACCGGGATCACCGACGGTGAGCTCATGAAGGGCGTGCGCTACCGCGCCGGCGGCGCCTCCACGCACTCGCTGGTGATGCGCAGTCGCAGCGGCACGATCCGCGAGATCATCAGCGACCACAAGCTCAGCAAGCTTCGCGCCTACGCCAACGTCGACTTCGAGCGCTGAGCACCTCGGTGGCGATCGCATGATCGTCCGATGATCGTCGTCGTCGGCGAGTCCCTCGTCGACCTCACCCCTGGTGCCGACGGCAGCATCGTCGAAACCGTCGGCGGCTCGCCGCTCAACGTCGCGGTGGCCCTGGGCCGTCTCGACGTACCTGCCCTGCTCATCACCGAGGTCGGCAACGACGAGCGTGGCGAGCAGATCGTGCGCTACGTGCAGGCCAGCGAGATCGAGCTCATCGCGGCACCGAGTCGCGGCGGTCGCACGTCGACCGCACGCGTGCGCGTCATCGATGGCGAACCGACCTACGACCTCGACGTGACCTGGTACCTCTCGGGCCAGGAGCTGCCGGACTGCGACGCGCTGCACGTGGGCTCGCTGGGCACGGTGCTGGAACCGGGTCGCGACAGCGTGCTCGACCTCGTCGAGCAGGCCTGGGCACTCGACGTCTTCGTGAGCTACGACCCGAACGTCCGCGCCCAGGTGCTCATCGGCCAGGACCAGTCCTGGCGCGACGTCGAGTCGCTCGCCGACCGCGCCCACCTGGTCAAGCTCAGCGAGCACGACATCGCCCTGCTGCATCCCGGAGCCGACCCGGACGTCATCGCGCGCTCGTTGCTCACCGGTGATCGCACCGAGCTGGTGATCCTGACGCGCGGTGCCCGCGGCGCCACTGCCTACGTCGACGGTCTGGCGGTCGACGTCCCGGCGCATCCGGTCACCGTCGTCGACACGGTCGGTGCCGGTGACGCCTTCATGGCAGCCACGCTCGCCGTCCTGCTCGAGTCCAACGCCATGGGCCGGTACGCCGGTGGCGTACCGCACGACGAGGCCGCCCTCGAGCACCTGCTCCGGGCTGCGACCGAGGTGGCAGGACTCAGCTGTGCACGGCAGGGAGCAGCGGCACCGCGTCGCTCGGAGCTTCGCGTCGGTTGGCCCGACTGACGCTCTGGGTCTCCAGAGCCATCCGTACGGCGTCGAAGACCAGCGGGTCCAGCGCCATCCCGACATGGCTCGCGCCCACCTCGACCGCGACCGCGGCGGGGTCGATACAGGCACGCCAGTCGACGATGCCGTCGCGTCGGGAGTAGATCGCCGTGAACCCGACGTCGGGGTCGAGCGGTGCGTGACTCTCCTCGAAGCTCGCCCGCGCGCACGCGCCGGCGATGCAGTCCTCGCTCATCAGGCCGCCGAACCCGGCACGGGTCAGCCGGGTCAGCAGCTCGGCATCCCAGGCCAGGACATCGTGGACCGCGCCAGGAGCCATGATCGGGCTGCCCATCGAGACGATGCCGGCGATCAGGTCGGGCCGGCGGGCCGCCAGGGCCCGCGCCAGCATGCCGCCCAGGCTGTGCCCGACGATGCTCACCTTGCGACCCCGCCGCAGCGCGATCGACTCGACCCGGCGTTCTAGCCGATCGGCCGCCTCGCGGGTGCAGCCCATGTTGATGTGGATCTGAGACTTGTAGGTCCGGTAGCCGGCGCCGCGCAGCATCCTCGCCATCGGCGCCAGGGTCGCGTCGCCCGCCATGAACCCGGGAACCAGGAGGACCGGTTCGACTCCGAGCGGACGGTGGTGGCCGGCGTACGGCTGCGCGGAGCGAGCCTTGCGCTCGGCACGGGCGCGCACGACGTACCGGGCGGCCTCGGAGACGACGCTTCCCTCGCGGGACAGCGCTCTGAGACCTTGGGGACCAGCAAAGCCTTCGGGCTTGAGGAAATCGCCCATCGGTGAGTTCACGGAGCCGAACGTAACGGAAACCACAGTTCTTCAAACGCAACTCGACTGATTTCGTCACGCGAGTCGGCGATGCTCTTTACGTAGATTTTCCGACATACCGCTCCGAAAGGCCCCTGATGCCGCGCATCCGATCCCGCAGGAACTCACCCGACGCCGCGGGCGAGTCCGAGATCGTCGTCAGCGGAGAGCTCTACGCGCCGGTCAGTCCCGGTGTCGAGCTCTGCTACCAGACCTTCGGCGACCCCGCGGCCGAGCCGCTCCTGCTCGTGATGGGGCTGGGCGGACCGATGACCTGGTGGGACCCGGCGCTGTGCACGCTGCTGGCCCGCCAGGGCTTCTTCGTGATCCGGTACGACAACCGGGACACGGGCAGGTCCAGCCGCGGCACCGGCAGGGTCACCCGACGGATGCTGGTCCAGGCGTTCCTGGGGAGGACGGCGTTCAATGCCAGGACGAAAGCGCCTTACGCCATCACCGACCTGGCGACCGACGCGTTCGGGCTGCTGGACCATCTGGGCATCTCCTCGGCGCACGTGACCGGCGTGTCGATGGGCGGCATGATCGCGCAGAGCATGGCGATCGCCGAGCCGGCACGGGTGCGCAGCCTGGTCTCGATCATGTCGACGACCGGACGCCGTACCGTCGGCTGGCAGGACCCGCGGCTGATCCCGGTCCTGCTCGCGCCGCGCGGCACGACCAAGGAGGCCTACATCGAGGGCGCCCGCAAGGTCAGCGCCCTGATCGGATCGCCCGGCTACCCCGAAGCGCGCGAGTCCGCCGACGCCCGGGCCTCGGAGACCTACGACCGCGGCGTCAGCGCGGCCGGCAACCTGCGGCAGATGCTGGCGGTCCTGACGCAGCCCGATCGTGGTCGCGCGCTGCACTCACTGCGGATGCCGGCCGCGGTCGTCCACGGCATGGAGGACCGGATGGTGCACCCCTCCGGGGGTCGCGCCACCGCCCAGGCGATCCCCGGCGCGAACCTGCTGCTGATCCCCGGGATGGGACACGACCTGCCGGTCGAGCTGCACGAGACGTTCGCCGAGACGATCCGCCGGACCGCCGACAAGGTTCTCGTAGTGCAGGGCTGACCGTAGGCTCGCAGCATGGCTCGGCGGCGGTCCCTCCGGATGGCGCTCGCAGCGGTCCTGATCGGCGCTGCGGTCGGCTCGCTGGCTGCCTGCTCGTTCAGCAAGGTGGCACCGAACGCGACCGTGCACGTGTCCGGACGTGTCGTCGGTCCCGGTGGAGAACCCGTCCGGCACGTTCGGGTGATACTGGTCCGCGAGGCTGACCTCGGTCAGGTGCTGTTCGGCTCGATCCTGGCTCTCGGGACGTTGAGCGCGATCTGTTTCGCGCCCGATCCGCCGGCGGTCTGCGACCGGGCGCGGACGACAACCACCGACGGAACAGGCCGGTACTCGTTCACCCTCACAGGCGCCGAGACCCAGGGCTCGCTCGGTCTCGAGGACACGCTCGACGTCGTGGTCGGTTCCGATGGCGGTGCCAGCACCACTGTTCGGTTCGCGGCGAAGAGCACCCGGGTCCGGGTGCCGGACGCCCAGGTGGTCTGGCCGAACGACCGGGTCACCCAGTCGACTCATCGGCCGGAGACAGTCCAGGTGGAGATCGGGCCGAACCCGTTCATCCACGGATCGAACAAGACCTACAGCGTTCGGGTGTTCGACCACCAGACCCTGATCTGGGACCAACCGCTCCACGACCGCAAGGGAACCCTCGATACTCGCGTGCTCGAGGACTTCCCCAGCACCCTGTCCTTCGACGTGGAGGCTCACCTGCAGGGTGGGCAGGGCACCGGCGACGTCCGGGTCTCCTATCTCTCCAGCCCGGTCCCGGTCCGGCCGACTTCCGGACCGCCGCCCTCGCGCGGAAAGCCGTGCGCCGCGGTGACCGGGACAAGGCCCCGCGTCGTCCGTCCCTCGTCTGCGTGCGCACTCACCGACGGAGTTGTGGACGCACCCGGGCGCCTGGGCGGTGGCGGCAAGGTCGTCACAGGAGCCGTGATCGACCTGGGCGTCCTGAGGCCGGTCCACCTCGTCGTCGCCCGCGGGTTCGCCGGTCAGGTCGTCCTCGAACTCTCGACGGACGGTGTCCACTTCCGGGCCGTGGCGAGCGCGTACGTCAGCGGCGAACCGATCGCCCTGACTCCGCGCGACGCACAGCGGGCCCGCTTCGTCAGGCTCCGCTCGCCATCAGGACTCGACGAGAGCCTGGGCGACGAGCTCGCCGTCTGGTGACGGCGACCAGCGGCTGACTAGTGGCACTTGGTCGCGATGTACGCCGCGATCTTCTGACCATCAAGCGGCATCTTCTGCGCCAGGGTCTGCAGGTGCGACTGGTCAGCGGAGCTCGGGTTGGCCCGGATCTTGCCGATGTCGGTCATCGCCGAGGTCATGTCGTCCAGCGCTGCCTTCACGTCCGACGGGGCACCGTCCTTCAGCGCCGCGAACTCGGCTTTGAGAACGTTCATCGCGGTGGTGAAGTCCGCGACCGTGCCGGTGAACATTTTCGACGTCGCCTGCGAGATCTGCTGGCTCGTGTGGACGTACTTGGCGCAATCGAGGCCGACGCCCGCCGGGATCGAGATGCTCGGCGTCGGCACAGCCGGCGTGGTCGTCCCTGTGGTTCCGGTGGCACTCGGACTGCTGCTGCCGCAGGCCGACGCGACCGCGGCGATTGCGACGATGACGAGCGCGAAACGTGTGCGCATGGGAGGCCTCCTCGAGACAGGGTCCGGTCAAGTTAGCAGCCGGATACCGGGGCCCGGCAACCCTGGGGACCAAGGCCGCCCGAGCCGGGCTGGACCAGTCCGGACTACCCTTCCCCCGTGAGCACCGAGCCTGAATTCCACTACTCCGACCTCCTCCCGACCTCGCACGACGACACGCCGTACCGGCTCGTCACCCGCGAAGGCGTCTCCACGTTCGAGGCGGACGGGAGGCAGTTCCTGCGAGTGACTCCCGAGGCGATCCAGCAGCTGACCGCCGAGGCGATGCACGACATCTCGCACTACCTGCGTCCGGCGCACCTGGCCCAGCTCCGCAAGATCATCGACGACCCCGAATCCTCAGGCAACGACCGCTTCGTCGCGCTGGACCTGCTCAAGAACGTCAACATCTCCGCCGGTGGCGTGCTGCCGATGTGCCAGGACACCGGCACGGCGATCGTGATGGGCAAGAAGTCCGAGGGTGTGCTGACCGGGTCGGACGACGCCGAGGCGATCAGCCGTGGCGTGTACGACGCCTACACCAAGCTCAACCTGCGCTACTCGCAGCTCGCTCCGCTGACGACGTACGAGGAGAGGAACACCGGGACCAACCTGCCGGCCCAGATCGAGCTCTACTCGACGGCGCAGGGATCGAAGGGGCCCGAGTACAAGTTCCTCTTCATGGCCAAGGGCGGTGGCTCGGCCAACAAGTCGTTCCTCTTCCAGGAGACCAAGGCAGTCCTGAACCCGACCCGGATGCTGGAGTTCCTGGACGAGAAGATCCGCTCGCTCGGCACCGCAGCCTGCCCGCCGTACCACCTGGCGATCGTGATCGGCGGGACGAGTGCGGAGTTCGCCCTCAAGACCGCGAAGTACGCCAGCGCGCACTACCTGGACAACCTGCCGACCACCGGGTCGATGAGCGCGCACGGCTTCCGCGACCTCGAGCTGGAGGAGGAGGTCTTCAAGCTGACCCAGTCCTTCGGCATCGGCGCCCAGTTCGGCGGCAAGTACTTCTGCCACGACGTCCGGGTGGTGCGGCTCCCCCGGCACGGCGCCTCCTGCCCGGTGGCGATCGCGGTGTCCTGCTCGGCTGACCGGCAGGCGCTCGGCAAGATCACGGCCGACGGTGTCTTCCTCGAGCAGCTCGAGACGGATCCGGCCCACTACATGCCGGACGCTGGCGTCGCCGAGACGATTTCATCGGGGGATGGCTCCGGCGGCGAGGTGGTGGCGATCGACCTCAACCAGCCGATGGCCGACATCCTCGCCGAGCTGCGCAAGCACCCGGTCAAGACCCGGCTCTCGCTGACCGGCCCGCTGGTCGTCGCCCGCGACATCGCACACGCCAAGATCAAGGAGCTGCTCGATGCCGGCGGCGAGATGCCGGACTACCTGAAGAACCACCCCGTCTACTACGCCGGCCCGGCCAAGACCCCGGCCGGTATGGCGTCTGGTTCGTTCGGACCGACCACGGCAGGGCGGATGGACTCGTACGTCGACCAGTTCCAGGCCGCCGGTGGCTCGATGGTCATGCTCGCCAAGGGAAACCGCTCGAAGGTCGTGACCGAGGCGTGCCACAGCCACGGCGGCTTCTACCTCGGCTCGATCGGTGGCCCCGCGGCCCGGCTCGCGCAGGACTGCATCAAAAGCCAGGAAGTCATCGAGTACCCCGAGCTCGGCATGGAAGCCGTGTGGAAGATCGACGTCGTCGACTTCCCGGCCTTCATCGTGGTCGACGACAAGGGCAACGACTTCTTCACCGACCCGAGTGGGACGGTGACCGTGCCGTTGAGCTCGCTCGCCGGGACCGGCATCCGCGTGCGTTCTTCGGAGAAGTAGACGCGAGCTCCGACGCGATGTGATCAACTGACGGCCAGTTCTCGTCATGCGATCTCCTCCGGAAGGCAACGCGATGTTGCGACGCACCCCCGTTCTGGCCGTTCTCCTCAGCCTCGCCATCACCGTGATCGGCGTTTCGCCAACGCAGGCAGTTGCGCCCAACGTCACCGCGATCACGGTGTCGAACACGACGATCTACCCGGGCATTAACACCGCACAGCGGCCGGGATCGACCACGATCACGGTGGATGCGACCGACCCCTCGAATGTTGCGTACGTCGACATCCGTGACTCCGCCGACACCCTGGTCCTGGAGATCAGCATGCCGTCGGGGAGCTCGTCGGTCCCGTGGAACGGCCGCGACACCGGCGGCGCTCTCGTCGCGGCTGGCAACTACACGATCCTCGCGCTCAGCAGCGCCAAGGAGGCAGCCCCGACCACCGGGACGGTCGCCGTGTCGCGCCAGCACCTGATTGCGAAGACCTTCACCGCGACCATCGCCGCCAACCGGTACGTGTACAAGAACGTCGGACGGTGCTCCACGCTGCGCAGGCCGTCACGGCGTGGCTGGGCGGGGTCACTCGGTTACTACGCGAACACTCGTTGCGGGGCCCAGACGTGGGCGGCCAGCAGGGTGATCACCATCCACGCGGTTCATCTGCCGGCGGCCGAACGCTACCTCGATCTCCGCGTCCAGACCTATGGCGGAGCCGCGAGGGCCAAGCCGAACAGCCGAGCCCTGGTCGACTACTGGTCGAGTTCCCAGCAGACCTGGATCGCCGGCAAGTTCATCGCGAGCAAGGTGGGCTGGCACCCCGGCCTGGCGGCCTCGCCCAGCGCGCTCATCTTCAACGGTGGGTGGATCAACTGGCGGCTTTCCACGGCTTTCAAGTCCCAGTACGACGTCGCCAAGTACACCGTGGTCATGCACTACGACGTCCTCAGCGCCTCGTAGGGCTGATCGGCGCCCCGGCCCCGCGAGCGGGCACCCTGGGTGCCCGACATCAACACCGCGGCCGCCAGTCACGAATGCAGGACAATTTCTGGTGACGCGTAATGAAGACCGTGTGGATTACGTCGTGTCCGCCGGTCGGCACCGAGCACGCTGCATCCACCGCAGAAGTAGCCTTCGATCATGGACCCCGAGCAGGGCACACGGATCGAGCACGACTCCATGGGGGAGGTCGCCGTACCGGCGGACGCACTGTGGCGCGCACAGACCCAACGGGCCGTCGAGAACTTCCCCATCTCCGGGACGACCCTGGAGCGACGGCACATCGAGGCGCTCGGTGCGATCAAGGCCAGCGCTGCGACCGTCAATGCAGACCTCGGCGTGATCTCGCCGGAGAAGGCATCCGCGATCGTCGCTGCGGCCGAGCAGGTGATGACCGGCACCTACGACGCGCACTTCCCGCTCGACGTCTTCCAGACCGGGTCCGGGACGAGCTCGAACATGAACGCCAACGAGGTGATCGCGTCGCTCGCGGCACGGGCCGGGACCGACCTGCACCCCAACGACGACGTCAACGCCAGCCAGTCCAGCAACGACACGTTCCCCACCTCGATCCACGTCGCCGCGGCCCTCGGTGTCGTCGAGGACCTCGAACCCGCACTCGACGTACTGGCCACCGCGCTGGAGGCCAAGGCGATCGAGTTCGCCGGACTGGTCAAGTCCGGTCGCACCCACCTGATGGATGCGACCCCGGTGATGCTCGGCCAGGAGTTCGGTGGCTACGCCGCCACGATCAGACTCGCGACCGAGCGACTGGAGTCCGTGCTCCCCCGCGTCCGCGAGCTCCCGCTCGGTGGCACCGCCGTCGGCACCGGCATCAACACGCCCGCGGGTTTCGCGGAAGCGGTGATCGACGAGCTGGCCCGCCGGACCGGGCAGGGCTTCACCGAGACGCGCAACCACTTCGAAGCCCAGGGCACCCGGGACTCGCTGGTGGAGCTCAGTGGCGTCCTCAAGACGATCGCGGTCGGCCTGACCAAGATCTGCAACGACCTGCGGTGGATGTCCTCAGGCCCCACCACCGGCCTGGCCGAGATCCACCTGCCCGACCTGCAACCGGGCTCGAGCATCATGCCCGGCAAGGTGAACCCGGTCCTGCCCGAGGCGACCCTGATGGTCTGCGCCCAGGTCATCGGCAACGACGCCGCCATCACCACCGCCGGCGCGGCCGGCAACTTCGAGCTCAACGTGATGATGCCGGTGATGGCGCGCAACCTGCTGGAGTCGATCCGGATCCTCTCGACCTCGACGCGACTGCTCGCCGCCCGCTGCGTCGACGGCATCAGCGCGGATGCCGATCGGATGCGGCGCTATGCCGCGTCCTCGCCGTCGGTGGTCACCCCGCTCAACAAGTACCTGGGCTACGAGGAGGCCGCCAAGGTGGCCAAGGAGTCCCTCAAGCACGGCCGCACCATCCGGGAACAGGTCCTGGAGATGGGGTACGTCGATCGCGGCGTCGTCACCCTCGAACAGCTCGATGCAGCGCTCGACACCGAAGGAATGACGCACCCATGAGCAAGACCATCATCATCACCGGGGCGAGCGACGGCATCGGCCTGGAGGCTGCGAGCCAGCTCGCAGCCCAGGGTCATCACGTCGTGCTCGTCGGCCGCGACCCGACCAAGCTCGCCGCCGCCGTCGCGCGGGTGAGGACCGAATCACCTGACGTCGCGATCGAGTCGTTCGTGGCCGACTTCGCCGTCCTCGAGGACGTACGCCGACTGGCCGGCGAGCTGCTGGCGGCGTACCCGCGGATCGACGTCCTGGTCAACAACGCGGGCACGGTCTACGACAAGCGGCACCTGACCGTCGACGGTCACGAGTCCACGTTCGCGGTCAACCACCTGGCCTGCTTCCTGCTCACCGAGCTGCTCTTCGACCGCCTCGTTGCCAGTGGCCCGGCACGGATCGTCACCACGGCGTCGGTCGGCCACTACCGGGGCACGATGGACTTCGACGACCTCGGCTACGAGCGCGGTTACCAGATCATGCGTGCCTACAGCCGGTCGAAGCTGGCCAACGTGATGTACACCCGGTCGCTGGCGGTGCGGCTGGCAGGCACCGCCGCCACCGCGAACTGCCTGCACCCGGGAGCAGTCGCCACCAGCATCTGGGCCGGGGCACCAGCGGTGGCCAAGCCGGTCCTCGCGGTCGTCAAGAGGTTCTTCATGATCAGCCCCGCTGAGGGAGGCGCGACCCTGACCTACTTGGCCACCAGCCCCGAGGTCGAGGGACTCAGCGGCGGCTACTACGAGAAGAACCGGATCAAGGAACCCTCCGAGCTCGCGCAGGACGACGCCGTTGCGGGACGTCTGGTCGAGACGAGCCGTGAGCTGGTCGGGCTCAGTAGTAGCCGTGGCCCTGCTTGAACGACCACGCGGCGCAGGCGCTGCCGTAGCGGTTGGCGATGTAGGACAGGCCCCAGCGGATCTGGGTCTCGGCACTGTTCTGCCAATCGGCGCCGGCTGAGGCCATCTTGCTGCCCGGCAGCGCCTGCGGGATCCCGTACGCCGAGGAGGACGGGTTCGCGGCGTGCACGTTCCAGTTCGATTCCTGGGTCCAGATCTCGTCGATGCAGTTGAAGTCGGCCGGGTTCAGGCCGTACTGCGACATCAGGGCGCGGGTCAGGGCCTTCGGATCGGTCCTCGAGATGTCGACGGAACGGGCCACCACCGCACCCGTGGTCGTCGTGAGCTCGGCGGCCTTGAGCGCGTCCACCTGCGTACGGCGGTCCACGCTCGAGCGCGAGACGGATGCCTCGCGACTCGCGAGGTCGGCTGCGGTCAGCGGCGACTTCCCGGCGGCGAGGTTCACCAACGTGCCGTTCGGCGTCGCGCCATGGGCTGCGATGCCGCCGGAGACGGTCAGTCCGGTCGCGATGGCAGCGATGCCCGAGTAGTACACAGCGTTCTTCGCCTTGGCGCGGGCGCGCCTCGTTGGTGCGTTCCGATGTTTGGGAACGTACTTGTCAGACAAGGGAAAGGACTCTCGGGTTGACGCCGGAAACGAGGGACCACCTAAACCCGAAACGAGCCGGAGAATCAAGTTCGGCTCGCCGCGCTGTGAGATCCGTTCGGCGTGTTGTGGCTGGTGTGGTTGGTGGGGTAGACCACCGGACCGGATGACTTGGTCTCGACAGGCTCAACGACCGGTGGTCGAGCCTGTCGAAACCGTCGACTACATCGAGACGTGCTCCAGCATCTCGGTGACCAGCGCCGCGATCGGCGACCGCTCGGAGCGGGTCAGGGTGACGTGGGCGAAGAGCGGGTGCCCCTTGAGCCGGTCGACGACCGCGACCACACCGTCGTGACGCCCGACGCGCAGGTTGTCGCGCTGGGCGACGTCGTGGGTCAGCACGACCTTGGAGTTGGCGCCCATTCGCGAGAGCACGGTGAGCAGCACGTTGCGCTCCAGCGACTGCGCCTCGTCGACGATCACGAACGCGTCGTGCAGCGAGCGGCCGCGGATGTGGGTCAGCGGCATCACCTCGAGCATCCCGCGATCGAGGATCTCCTCGACGACCTCGGCGCTGGCCACCGCACCGAGCGTGTCGAAGACGGCCTGCCCCCACGGCGACATCTTCTCCGACTCGCTGCCGGGCAGGTAGCCGAGCTCCTGACCGCCGACCGCGAACAGGGGGCGGAACACGATGACCTTCTTGTGCTGGCGCCGTTCCATCACCGTCTCCAGGCCGGCACAGAGAGCGAGCGCGGACTTCCCCGTCCCCGCGCGCCCTCCCAGCGACACGATGCCGACCTCGGGGTCGAGCAGGAGGTCGAGTGCGACGCGCTGCTCGGCGGAGCGCCCGTGGATGCCGAACGCCTCACGATCACCGCGGACCAGGTGCACCCGCTTGTCAGCGCCGACGCGACCCAACGCGCTGCCCCGGTCCGAGATCAGCACCAGGCCGGTGTGGCACGGCATCTCACGCGCGTCGTCGAGGTCGATCACGGTGTCGTCGTACAGCTCGTCGAGATCGGCCGCGGTCACGTCCACCTCGGCCATGCCGGTCCAGCCGGCGTCGGACTCATGGATCTGCTCGCCCAGGTACTCCTCGGCGTCGAGGCCGACGGCCGAGGCCTTGATCCGCAGTGGCAGGTCCTTGGAGACCAGGGTCACCTTGAAGCCCTCGTGGTGCAGGTTGTTGGCGACAGCGAGGATCCGGGTGTCGTTGTCACCGAGGCGGAAACCGGAGGGGAGCGATTCGGCGTCGGTGTGGTTGAGCTCGACCCGGACGGTGCCACCGTGCTCGCCGATCGGGACCGGCTGGTCGAGGCGACCGGCCTGGATCCGCAGCTCGTCGAGCATCCGCAGCGCAGACCTGGCGAAGTAGCCCAGCTCCGGGTGGTGCCGCTTGCCCTCGAGCTCGGTGATCACCACGACCGGCAGGACGACCTCGTGCTCGTCGAAGCGTTTGAGCGCCCCGGGGTCGGCCAGCAGGACCGACGTGTCGAGGACGTAGGTACGTCGCTGGGGTGTCCCGTTATCGGATGCTTCCGCGGGGGCGGTGCCGGGGGTCTTGCTGGCTGTACCGCCAGTTGGGCTCTTCGCAGTGGCCACGAGATGTTTCCCCTCACGGACCCGGGTACGCGCACTCAGCGCACCCCGGTCCTAGCAGTTGTGCTCGGACCGGGACAGGCCGGGGACTGAGTGCGAACCCCTGGAGCCGTGATCTCTCACGAACCTGCCTTTCGGCGCGACCTGCAACCGTTGCAGGCCGATGCGAAAAAAGTACGACTTGCGGCTTCCATATTCGCGAAGACACGCCCGGTAGCGGGTTACGGGCGCATGAACGCTCGCGGGATGCTCGGTAGGGCGCCTCAGGAGCCGCCCTTCGAGACAGGCGCTGCGCGCCTTCCTCAGGAACCGTAGCGACGGTCGCGGTGCGCGTAGGCACGCACGGCTCGCAGGAAGTCGACCCGGCGGAAGTCGGGCCAGTAGGCCTCGCAGAAGTAGAACTCGCTCTGAGCGCTCTGCCAGAGCAGGAAACCGCCGAGTCGCTGCTCGCCGGAGGTCCGGATCACCAGGTCGGGGTCCGGCTGTCCCTTGGTGTAGAGGTGCTCGGCGATGTGCTCGACGTCCACGGTCTCGGCGAGCTCCTCCAACGTCTTGCCCTGGGCGGCCTGCTCGAGGAGCAACGAGCGCACGGCATCGGCGATCTCACGACGACCGCCGTACCCGACGGCGATGTTGACCAGCATGCCGTCGACGTCCCGGGTCGCCTCCTCGGCTGCCTTGAGACGGGCGGCCGTCACCGCCGGCAGGAGGTCCAGCGCACCCACCGGGTGCAGTCGCCAACGCCGTTCGGCGGCCAGGCTGTCGACGGCGTCGCCGATGATCCCCAGCAGCGGTTCGAGCTCCTCGGCCGGCCGGTTCAGGTTGTCGGTCGAGAGCAGCCACAGCGTGACCACCTGGACCCCGACCTCTTCGCACCAGCCGAGCATCGGTTCGATGTTCGCGGCGCCGGCCCGGTGCCCGTGGGCGGTGTCCGCGCCTACCGCCTTCGCCCAGCGGCGGTTGCCGTCGAGCATGACGCCGATGTGCCTGGGCAGCCCGTCGGTCGGCATCCGTCGCACCATGCGTGCCTCGTACGCCGGGTAGAGCACCCTGCGGAGTCCACGCTTCCAGTCGGCCACCACGTCAGGTTACCGCCGGATCCGGCGACGTCCGGCACGCCGTCGACGTTGCGCGTGCCGTGATGCCCGACTCGTTCAGGCTGGAGTCAACCTACGCTCGCGTAACCTTGGCGCATGAACGCTCACCTCCCGGTTGCCGAGAAGGCCGCCGAGCTCTCCCACGAGGCAGCGCTCACCCTGCACAACAAGATGAATGCCGCCAAGCCGAAGCTGCGCGGCTGGCTGCACGCGACTGTCTCGCCGCTCGCCGTCGCTGCCGGCATCGTGCTCATCTGCCTGTCCCCCACCGTGGCCACCAAGGTCGGATCCTCCCTGTTCGCGGGGACGGCGATCCTGCTCTTCACGGTCAGCGGGATCTACCACCGCGGGACCTGGTCGCCGAAGTGGTGGGCGATCCTGCGGCGCTTCGACCACGCCAACATCTTCCTGCTGATCGCCGGGTCCTACACGCCCTTCGTGCTCCTCCTGCTGCACGGGAGCGCGCGGGTCGGCATGCTCACGACGGTCTGGACGGGGGCGATCCTGGGCGTCGGCTTCCGGCTCCTCTGGACCAATGCGCCGCGCTGGCTCTACACGCCGCTGTACGTGCTGCTCGGTTGGACGGCGATCTTCTACGCCCACGACTTCGCCGCCAACGGCGGCACTGCGGTGATCACCCTGATCGCCGTCGGTGGCGGGCTCTACACCCTCGGCGGCCTGGTCTACGGCCTGAAGAAGCCCGACCCGTTCCCGAGCTGGTTCGGCTTCCACGAGATCTTCCACGTGCTCACGATCGCGGCGTTCGTGTGCCACTACGTCGCCGTGTCGATCGCGACGTACCAGCTGCGTTAGAGGAACAGCTCCGGGTCGGTGACCGGGCGCTCGCACACCATCGCCCGGCACACGTACGCCGCCGCAGAGCCGTCGACGAGTCCGCGGCCCTCGAGCAACGGGATCGACGACGCGGCGGCCTGTTCCGGACTCACGACCAGGACCACGGCGCCCAGGACTCGGCGCGCCTTGGCGGCCAACGCGGCACCGACGGGGTCGCCGGGCTCGGCCACCACGACGATCTCGAGCGGGCCGTCGAGCGCCGCCTGCGCGGCTGCGAGTGACCAGCCGGCAAAGCGGGGCGCCCGTTCGACGAGGCGTCGTACCGAGGCGAGCGCCGACTCGGCCGCATAGCGGTGTCGCCCCGATCCGGTCAGGGCCGCGTAACGCACGAGGGCGTTGGTGAGGGCCGAGTGCCCCGACGGACTGGCGTTGTCAGAGGGATCCCGTGGTCGAGCGATCAGCGTCTCGGCATCGTCCGCAGTGTCGTGGAACCCGCCGTCACCGTCGGCGAAGTGCTCCAGCGCGACGTCCAGCAGCGCGCCGGCCCGGTCCAGCCAGGTCCCGTCGCCGGTCGTCTCGGCGAGGGCGAGGAAGGCGTCGGCCACACAGCCGTAGTCCTCCAGGACGCCGGCAGGCTGGCCGACGACGCCACGCCGTGAGACCCTCCGCAAGCGTCCGTCGACCAGGTGCACGTCCAGCAGCAACGAGCCCGCTGCCAGGGCGGCATCGACAAAGCACTGATCCCCGAACAGCCCGCCGGCGCGTGCCAGCGCCGCGATGGCGAGACCGTTCCAGGCTGCCACGACCTTGTCGTCCTCGGCGGGCCGCTCCCGCAGGGCGCGTGCGGCCAGCAACCGCTCGCGCACCGAGGGCCAGCGCAGTTCGTCATCGGGATGGACCCGAAGTTGCAGCACCGAGCTCCCGTGCTCGAAGGTTCCCTGGTCGGTGACCGTGAACAGCGAGGCCGCCCACGCACCGTCCTCGGGACCGAGTACCTCGGCAAACTGGGCCGGGGTCCAGACGTAGTACGTGCCCTCGGCCCCCTCGGAGTCCGCATCGAGTGCCGACGAGAAGCCTCCCTGCGGCGTGCCGAGCTCGTCGATCAGGAACGCACCGGTCTCACGGGCTACCCGGGCAGCGAGCTCGTCGCCCGTGGTCGCGTACCAGGAGGTGTAGGCGCTGAGCAGCAGCGCGTTGTCGTACAGCATCTTCTCGAAGTGCGGGACCACCCACCGGGCATCGACGGAGTAGCGCGCGAAGCCGCCGCCGAGCTGGTCGTAGATCCCGCCGCGCGCCATCGTCTCGAGCGTGCGCGCCGCCTGCTGCGCACTGCGGCCGCCGTGCCGCAGCTGGAACTCCAGCAGCATGGACGGCGGGAATTTCGGTGATACGCCGAACCCCGCGTTGACCTCGTCGAACTCCCGGGAGATCTTCTCGGCCGCGGCAGCGATCACCTCGGGATCCAGCGGGGCAGGTCCGTCGAGCACGGCGCTGGCTGCGATGTGCTCGGCGATGTTGGCGGCGGTCGCGCCGACGTCGTCGCGACGCTCGTGCCAGGCCTCGTTGATCGCCTGGAGCAGCTGGGTGAAGCTGGGTTGGCCGTGGCGCGGCTGGTCCGGGAAATAGGTACCGGCGAAGAACGGCCGACCCTCGTGGTCGAGCACGCAGGTCATCGGCCAGCCGCCCTGGCCGGTGGTCGCGACGGTCGCGGCCATGTAGACCGCGTCGACGTCGGGACGCTCCTCGCGATCGACCTTGACGCTGACGTAGTGCTCGTTGAGGTAGTCCGCCGTGGTCTGGTCCTCGAAGGACTCGTGGGCCATCACGTGGCACCAGTGACAGGCGGCGTACCCGACGCTCAGCAGGATCGGTACGTCGCGACGACGCGCCTCGTCGAAGGCGTCGGTCCCCCACTCCCACCAGTCGACGGGATTGTCCTTGTGCTGCAGGAGATACGGGCTCGTCGCGGCGCTGAGACGGTTCACGTCAGCCATCATGTCGCAAGCCGGTCGTGACGCGACCGCGGTCACAGCCGGGCACGCGTGATACTCGAGACTCGTGTCCAGGCGCCGTCGACGCCGAGAGTGGGGCCGTTCGAACCACCCACTGCGAGGACGTGGGTTGTAAGAAGGAGTTGCACGACTCATGCAAGCCCACCGAAAGGGACGAACGTGACCGAGCAAGCGGATCGTGAATCGTACGAAGGTCAGCAGGTTGATCCTGAGGACCAGCTCCAGCAGTCGGACACCCTCGACAACGAGGATCTGGTCGACGTCCTCGACCAAGGGTTCTCTCCTCCGGACCGGGAGCCTCACGACCACACGGGTCCCGCGCGAAACCTGGACGAATGGCTCGCCATGGAGGAGCCCGAGCCGGACCCCGATGCTCTCGACCCAGGCGTCGCCGAGCACCGCGCCGGGCGTCTGGTTGCCCCAGACGAGGGAACTGGTGAGGATACCGATTCCGAGGCGATCGCCCGTGATGTCGGGATCGACGGGGCCGGTGCCAGCGCGGAGGAAGCAGCAATGCACGTGATCGACGAGGACGACGACCTGAGCTGAGCGACAGGTGCGTCCAGGCGCTCTCCGACAACGATCGACGAAGGACACCCAGCATGGACACACGCACACTCGGAACTCAGGGCCTCGACGTCTCGCAACTCGGTCTCGGTTGCATGGGCATGAGTCAGGCCTTCGGCCCGAGGCCACCGCGCGAGGAGATGATCACCTTCCTGCGCGCCGCGGTCGAGCGCGGCGTTATCCTGTTCGACACCGCAGAGGTCTACGGCCCCTTCCACAACGAGGAGCTCGTCGGCGATGCACTCCTGCCGGTGCGCGACCACGTGGTCATCGCCACCAAGTTCGGGTTCCGCTTCGACGACAACGGGAAACAGACCGGGGTCACCAGCCGACCTGAGGACATCCGTGCAGCCGTCGACGGTTCGCTGCGACGTCTGCGGACAGAGGCGATCGACCTGCTGTACCAGCACCGCGTCGACCCGAACGTCCCCATCGAGGACGTCGCCGGCACCGTCAAGGAACTGATCGAGGCCGGCAAGGTGCACCACTTCGGCATGTCTGAAGCCGGCGTCGGCACCATCCGCCGCGCCCACGCAGTCCAGCCCGTGACCGCGCTGCAGAGCGAGTACTCGCTGTTCTGGCGCGAGCCCGAGGACGAGATCCTTCCGGCACTGCAGGAACTCGGCATCGGCTTCGTCCCCTTCAGCCCCCTCGGGCGTGGACTCCTGACCGGTCAGGTCACAGCAGCCACCGAGTTCGGCGAGGGCGACATCCGGGCAACCCTGCCCCGGTTCGAGCGGGACGCGCTCCAGGCCAACCTCGCGCTCGTCGAGCTCATCACCCACGTCGCCGAGCGGCGGCAGGCGTCGGTCGGTCAGGTCGCGCTCGCCTGGCTCCTCGCGCAGAAGCCCTGGATCGTCCCGATTCCCGGCACCCGGCGGCTCGAGCGACTCGACGAGAACCTCGGCTCGGCCAACCTCGACCTCACCCCCGAGGACCTCGCTGAGCTCGACCAAGCCTCGGCCGGCGTGCAGATCCAGGGCGAACGGTATCCCGAGGCCATGCAGAAGATGATCGACCGCTGACGCGCTGGATCGCGAGCCGACGAGTGGCTAAAACCTGGAATCATTGGCGGCCAGTGCGGAGCTAGTCGGCGCCGATGACCTCGAGGTCCTGGGTGACGAAGATGTGGTGCGGCCAGCTGACACCGATGTAGTGGACCTCGTACTCGCCGTTGCTCAACTTCACGACACGGTCCACGACGCCTCCGGGGTAGGCAGCCAGCGCAGCTTCTGTGGCCTTGTTGGCTGTCGTGCCGCTGACGATCGTGCCCGAACCCTCGGTGTAGTTCGCCGGGACCTGACCGACCTGCTTCGACGCGGTCGCTGCGCCGCACTGGAAGGGGATCACCCCCTGCGGCCGAGGAGGCCGCAGATCCGCCGCCGGGTTGCACGCCGACCTGTGTGGCCGCGATGGTCGTTCCGCTGGTCGTCCCCAGGACAAGGGCACTTTCGCCTTGTGTGATGGAACTGGCCGAAGCTGAGATCGTCCCGTTCTGGTATTTGGTCGCTGATGCCTCGTTGACGGTCACCTTCTGACCCGTCGAGGTCGACATGTGAAGCCTGCCGCGGACACGGTGGTGACCGTGCCGGACGCTCCCCCTGAGGCCGGTCCAGATGGTTGGGGGACTGTCGTTGTTCATGGCAGCGCTCCTGTGAGGTGACTCCTCCCAGGGTGCGTGCCGTCGCTGTGCGGTTCCTACGGGCTGCCTGTGCCCGGAACGTGACCTCACCGCAGGCGGAACGGCGTCGTTACCCGGTGGTGCTGGGCGGAATCGCCTAGCGCGCGTGCAGCAGCGCGATCGCTAGCGCCCGATACCCGAGGTCTGTCGGGTGGATGTTCGCGAACGAGGTGCACTCCCAGGTTCGCGAGCATAGGAACGCAGCTTCGGCTGGGGATCCGGCGGCGTGGTTCATGGCGGTGAAGGCGTCGGCAACGTTGGCGCCAAAACTCGTCGCGAGCTGGTCGACCACGCTTGAGGCGACCGCGTCCAGGTTGTCGCTGCCGGGCAGCTTGAGAGCCAGCGGGTTGTAGTAGTTGAACAGGACGATCTGTGCGTGCGGGGCAAGCGCTCGCAGATGCGCCAACAATGTCCCGTAGTTGTTCGCCAGGGTGCCGAGGGTGGCAGGTACGCCCGAGGACACACAGGCCGTCGGGTCGGGTGCACTGCTGCAGGAGTTGACCAGTGCGAGCAGGTCGTTGGAGCCGATGTCGACGCTGATCAGATCGGTCTGACCGGGGTGACCGGCCAGGAAAACGAAAGCGGCCGCAGCCTGCGACGGTGCTCCCCCGAAGGAATCATGCAGGCTGCCGGGCCAGGGGCATCCCCCGTTGAGCAACGTTGCCGTGGTCTCGCCCGGACAACCGAGGTTGACCAGGGTCAGGCCCGGGCGCATCGCGGCGTAGTCCTCGGCGTAGCCGGGATAGTCGACCGCGTTCAGGTCTCCGGCAGCGACGAGGTCTGGCTGGTAGCCGAAGGCAAGCGAATCGCCCAGCGACACGTAGTAGTGCGGACTCGCTGCGCTTCCAGCGCTCGCAGGTGCCGCAGCACCCGCCAGGAATCCAGCGACCAGTACGACAACGAGCGCGACAACTCGGCGAACTGACACAACACCCTCCCGATGGTCAGACCTCACTCCTCATCACACAATCACCTGCACCACGCTGCGGCAACCTGCCGAAGGTCCCGCCAGCGACCATGAGGTCACATGAGCCAAGGACCGTCGACCGCCTTCGTCTGCGTGAGTGTCCGCTCTTGACGGTCTTGTGAGTCGGCCCGGCCGGCCTACTCGGTCAAGATGGTCGCGTGCAGGTCGCGGGTCGCGGTACTGGGAGAGACACCGAGCTCGGCACGCAGGAAGCGGCAGAGGTCGTCGTAGACGAGCAGGGCCTCGGCGCTGTTGCCGCGCGCGGTGAGGGCATGCATGAGCAGGCGATGGCCGGACTCGCGGAACGGCGCTGCGGTGACGAGTTCGCGGCTGGCACGTTCAGCAGTGGCCAGCTCGGTACCGCCGAGGTTGAGCGCGGCGGCGGTGTAGGTCTCGAGCGACCGCAGGTAGATGTCCTCCAGCTCGCGACGTACAGGCATGACCCAGGGAAGGTCCTCCTCGGCGAAGAAGCCACGGCGAGAGATGAACAAACTCGTCTGCGCCGCGGCCCAGGCGCGACTCCAGTCAGCCTGGGCGAGGGCTGACTCCGACCGGTGGGCGGCATCGCGGGCAGCTTCGAGGTCGATCCAGGCGTCGGGCGGCAGGTCGATCCGGACCGGTCCGCGAGAAGACAGCAGGTCGGAGCCCAGCGCCGTCCTGCACTTCGACAGCAGGGCGTAGATCGCCGTTTCGGCGGCGTCCGGCCGGTCGCCGCCCGGCCACAACGCCTCGACGAGCTGGTTGCGGGCGACGGGCTCGTGCCGGTGCAGCATCAAATAGGTCAGCAACAGCCGCCCCTGACGTCCCGGGAGCAGCTGGTCACAGCGAGTCCCGCCGACCTCGACCGTCAGTCGCCCGCACACCTGCACTCGCACTGTACGCGGGCTCATGATTCCTCCAAGGTGGTGCCAAGGTGCATCTCGTAGACATTGTCCAGTCGAAGGAGCGTGGTGACGATGGCCAAGCAGATCCGATGTGAATGCGGCTTCATCGCTCAAGGAGATGACGACGAAGGAGTCGTCTCCGAGATCGAGAAGCACATGCGCAGTGATCATCCCGCTGTCCTGGCCGGCATGGACCGGGCAGAGATCTTCGGCTGGATCGAGGAGGGATAGTCCCGCCTCGCCGTACCGGAGGTGCGCGATGACGACGAAGACGTTCGACCCGGTCGCCTACAAGGAGACGACCCGATCGCAGTGGGAGGCAGCGGCAGGGGCCTGGCACGACTGGGGCCCGGTGATCGAGGCCTGGCTCGGTGAGTCGACCGACCTGATGCTCGACCTCACCGACGTCGGCCCGGGGGGCCGCGTCCTCGATGTCGCCGCCGGAGCCGGCGGTCAGACGTTCGCGGCCGCCCGTCGTGTCGGCCCGACCGGCCGGGTGCTGGCCACCGACATCTCCGAGAACCTGCTGGCCCATCTCGACCAGGACGCCGCGGCGGCAGGGCTCACCAGCATCACGACCCGGGTCATGGACGGCGAACAGATCGATACCGAGGCGGGGTACTTCGACGCAGTCATCTCCCGGGTCGGACTGATCTACTTCCCCGACCAGCAGCGCGCGCTTCTCGGCATGCGGCGTGCACTGAGGGCAGGCGGCCGGATCGGAGCGATCGTGTACTCCACCCCTGAGGCGAACAAGTTCTTCTCGATCCCGGTCTCGGTGATCAGGGAGCGTGCGCAGCTACCGCCGCCGTTGCCGGGCCAGCCCGGACCCTTCAGCCTTGGCGCCCCCGGAGCGTTGGAGGACGCGCTGAGGGCAGCCGGGTTCGTCGATGTCGTCGTCCGCAGTGTCCCAGCACCCCTGAACTTTCCCACCGCCGACGATTGCGTCCGCTTCGAGCGCGAGTCCTTCGGCGCTCTGCACCAGATGCTCGCCGGACTCGACGACGAGGGGCGTACAGCTGCCTGGTCGGAGATCGTGACTCGCCTCGGGCTCTACGAAGGGCCGGACGGATTCGTCGGGCCCTGCGAGATGCTGGTCGGCGTCGGTACCAATCCCGGTGCCGAATGACCAGCCGCGCCACCGTCGCGGCGGTCCAGGCTGCCCCGGTCTTCCTCGATCGCGCCGCCACCACGGACAAGGCCTGTGGACTGATCAAGGAGGCCTCGTCGGCCGGCGCCTCGTTGATCGTCTTCCCGGAGACCTTCGTCCCGACCTACCCCGACTGGGTGTGGCGACTGCCTGCCTGGCGCGACGGCCCGTACATCGAACGCCTCTACGCCGAGGCGGTGACCGTCCCCGGACCGACCGCCGATCAACTCGCCGCCGCGGCGCTCGAGGCAGGTTCGTACGTCGCCATCGGAGTCAACGAGCTCGACGGTGGCACGCTGTACAACTCACTGCTCTACTTCGGTCCGGACGGCGACCTGCTCGGACGGCACCGCAAGCTCATGCCCACCGGTGGCGAACGAACGATCTGGGGAATGGGCGACGGGTCGACCCTCGATGTCGTCGCGACGCCGTTCGGTGTCGTCGGCGGACTGATCTGCTGGGAGAACTACATGCCCTTGGCACGGTCGGCGATGTATGCCCAGGGCGTCGACCTCTACCTCGCGCCGACCTGGGACAACTCCGACACCTGGCAGGCGTCGATGCGCCACATCGCCATGGAAGGAAGCTGCTACGTGATCAGCGTGGCGCCGTTGCTCCGCGGCAGCGACGTTCCCGAGGACCTGCGCGGTGAGACCTACGGACCCGACGACGACTGGATGAGCCGCGGCCGCTCGCTGGTCGTAGGGCCTGGCGGCGACGTACTCGCGGGACCGCTTGCCGAGCAGGAGGGCATCCTGTACGCCGAGATCGACGCCGAACTCGCCCGCCTGCAACGCCGTCAATTCGACGCCGTCGGGCACTACTCCCGCCCCGACGTGTTCGCCCTGTCGGTCGACATCACCCATCGCGAACCAGTGACCTTCCACTGACGACGCGTGCGCGGCGGTAGGAGGCTGACCGTCGAGCTCGAACGGATCGCCGGCAAGGACGCTTCGGACCGCGACCTTGGGGGCACGCCTCATTCAAGAGGGTTCGCCCTCAAGAACCGCACCTCTTCGATGTCGAGGCGAGCCTGGACCTGCCGAAGCACGATGTCGTCGATGCGCTGTTCGTCGCGCAGCTCAAGGAGCGCCTCGCGCCGCCGGCCGATGAGAGCCAGCGAGAGGCTTGTGTACTGGTCGTCGTGCTGGACGACAGGGTCGCCCTCAGCGCCGCCGGCCGCCAGCAGCTTGCGCTGCTTGCCCAGCTCGTGACGCACTCGCTCGACCACCGGCTCGCCGCTGCCGAGTTCGTGTGCCGTGGTTTCGAGAGCCTCGATCGCGGCGTCGAGGGTGTACTCGGCAGCGAACTGGAGCTCCTCGGCGACCGACGTGTCGACTGGAATCCGCGCAAACCGCACGACGGACGGCAGCAACAACGCCTGGAGAAGGGTCAGCACGATCACGCCGCAGGTGATCAGCACGATCAGGTCCCGGCCAGGGAACGGTGCCCCGGAGTCCAGGTTGTGCGGGACTGCGAGGACTGCGGCGAGAGAGACAGCGCCGCGGAACCCGGCCACCGCGCTCACCGTGCGCTGCCGCGCCGGGACACGGCGCAACCGCTGGGCCGGACGGCGATCGAGGAGCCGGATGAGGTACGGCGTGGTGTACAGCCAGACCCACCGCACCGCGACCACGACGGCGGTAACGACGAGGACGTCGACGAGCGCGCGCAGCGTGGAGGCGCTGTCCAGCCCGCGGAAGGCGGATTGGGCCGAGAGCCCGACCAGTACGAACAGCGCACTGCTGAGCACGGTCGTGGACAGCGCCCAGAACGGGATGACGATCTGGCGAGTCACCGCACCGGTGATCCGTGACGTCACCTGGCTCATGAACAGCCCGCAGACCACGACGGCCAGCACACCCGAGGCGTGCACGGCGTCTGCCAGCAGGAACGCAGCGAACGGGGTCACCAGCATCGCGATGCTTTCGAGCATGGGATCATCCATCCGACGGCGAAGCTGCCAGCTGACGAGCCCGATCAGAGCGCCCGCGAGTACGCCTCCGCCATACGCCAGCACGAGCAGCCAGGTCACGTGCCAGCCAGTGAGGTGCTCCTGGCCGACGGTCACGCCCACCGCCAACGCGTACAGGACCAGGGCGGTTCCGTCATTGATCAGGCTCTCGGCGCGCAGCACGGTCACCGTGCGGCGTGGAAGTTCGCGGGCCAGGACGCCGACCGCCGTCGCATCGGTGGGCGCCAGCGCAGCGCCGAGGACCCACGCCGGCCCCCACTCGAGGCCGAGCCCGTGCGCGGCGGCGGCGACCGCGGCAGCGGTGACCAGCACCAGCGCGGTGCTGGTCAGAACCACGACCCGCAGATTGTTGCGGATCTCTCGCAGCGAGGTCGTCAGGCTCTCCCAGTACAACAAGGGCGGCAGGAACAGGAGGAGCACCACCTCCGGTGGTAGCTGAGCCTGCCGCAAGGGCGGAACAAATCCGACGAGCACTCCGACCAGCACCAGCAAGATGGCCGGCGCGATCGGGTAGCGACGCGCGAGCGCGCCGCACGTGACCAGGGCGACGCCGAGCAGGACAACCATTTCGAGTCCGAGCACGGACTCATCTTGACCAGCCTCACGCCCGCCGACCACCCCCGGACCGACGGGCGGACCAACGGACGACCGCTCAGCCTGGGCCGATCAGCAACCCGTCGGCAGGCGTGGCAAGGAAAGCCGGAGTCTCGCGAACCGCCATGGGATGGCAGATGTCAGCGTGACGGGTCTCGCCCCGTGTAGGCGAGCAGACGGTCCTGTGATGAGGCATTGGCAGCGATCTCGATCTCGGGCTTGAAGACACCCTTGCGCTGGTCCTCGGTGAATCGTCCATGGATGATCCCGTACGCCGCTTCGGCCAACCCCGCGGGCATCGTCGTGTCCTGGCCGGTTGCCTTCGCTAGGTCCCAGCCGTGCAGGAGTTGATCGCTGAAGGCGATGCCTAACGACGGTCCGGTTCTCTCGATCACCCCCGGCGCGCCGAACGTAGCGACTGTTTCGGTGCGCGCGCGTTCGAAGTCGGCGGCTGGGTCATCGGTCAGTACGTGTGGTGGTGTCGGTGACGGCGGCGATGCATCTCGTCCGCGGGCGGACCCGACGAAGAACCGCTGAGTTTCGAGCATGTGGTTCAGCAAAGTCCTGACGTCCCAGTCGTCACACCCGGTAGCGGTGTTCAGGCTTGCCGTCGCACCGCGCACCTTGTCGAGGGACCACTCGCTGGCACGCCCATAGAGATCGAGCAGATCAGCTTCCATCAACGAACCTCCATTGGTCATCACCACCGACCTACCCACTATTGCTCTGGCCCACGCGCCCTGCCCGAGATCGGCACCGAAATCTCATAACCGGAATGCGGCCAGTGTGCTGCTTTCCGTGGGACTCGGGTGCACGAAGACAGTGCCCGCCAGGACCCCCGTCCTTCTCCGGGCGGGCACTGTTTCGGCCGGCGACGCGATGGGCCAGGGAAGCCGCGCGTACGCCGCGTTTCGCGCAGCAGTCCAGGGCACCGCGTTGATGCGGTGAACCGCGGTGCTTGCTGTGCGTACCTGGAACCTTCGGCGCTCGTCGACCGATGCTGACGGCTCACCAGGGCACTCATCCGGGCCCTTCGGCACTTGACACAACCGACCCAAGGAGGGGCGGGGACACCGGGTCAGCCTGCCACGCAGGCACCGTCGCAGTACGGCACCATCGAGGAGGCCCCGCAGCCGCACGCAGCCATCCGGGTCTCGGAGCGGACCTCGTCCCCAGTTCTGACGGCGAGGCGTCCGCGCAGCAGGATCTGGCCGGTGTCGAGCTGCTCCACCGAGGTGATGTCATCGCCGACCTCATCAGGGCCCTCGCGCAGCCGGTACTGCAGGGCACCCGACGGACACCGCCGGACGACCTCGGCGACCTCATCCGGCGCGGCACCGTCCGGGTCGATCCACGGCCGTCGATCCACGTCGAAGACCATCGGAAGTCCGCGGACGCACTCCGCGAAGTGCCGGCAGCGGCTCGCCTCGAAGCTCACCACGATGTCCGTACCGGGATACGGCTTGCCGTGCTCGAAGGCGGGCGTGGGGATGTCCTCCATGGCCTTCAGACTACGGGCCCAACGATTCAGGACTGCGGGGCGTCGTCCTCGCCGAACACGCCGGCCTCCGCGTTCAGCTTCGCCTTGTTGAGATGGCGGTACAGGCTCACACAGAGCAGCACCACGGCCAGGATCAGCCCGATGAAGACGGCGAACGCCACCCAGCCGGCCTTGACGTCGTTGTCGGTCGGGACCTTGTCGACCATCGCGGCCAAGCCGTGGAGAGCGACGATCATCGTGTTCATCGCCCCATCATCTCAGGTGCTCATCTGATGCCGGCAAACAGGTCGTCCTCCGGCGTCGAGGTCTCGACCATGCTCGTCACCAGCTCGAAGTCCTCCCACGGCCAGACCGCCTGCTGCAGGTCCATCGGGACCTGGAAGAAGAACCCGTTGGGGTCGATCTGGGTCGCGTGCGCGATCAATGCCCGGTCGCGGACCGGGAAGTACTCGCCGCACGGCACCTGGGTGGTCACCCGGGCATCGTGCTTCGGGTCCGGCTTCCACTGCTCCATCCGCTCCACGAACGGCGACTCGAGCCCGCGTGCCAGCAGCGCCTCGTGCAGCGCGACCATCCGCGGCCGGTTGAACCCGTGCTGGTAGTACAGCTTCAGCGGCTGCCACGGCTCGCCGGACTCCGGAAAGCGCTCGGGGTCGCCAGCCGCCTCGAACGCGGCCATCGAGATCTCGTGGCACTTGATGTGGTCCGGATGCGGGTAGCCGCCGTTCTCGTCGTACGTGGTCATCACGTGCGGCCGGAACTGCCGGATCAGCCGGACCAGCGGCTCGGTCGCCTCGTCCAGGGGAACCAGTCCGAAACAGCCCTCAGGCAGCGGCGGTTTCGGGTCGCCCTCCGGCCATCCGGAGTCGACGAAGCCCAACCAGTCCTGGGACACGCCGAGGATCTCGCGAGCCCGCTCCATCTCCTGGCGCCGGATCTCGGTGATGTTCTCGAGCACCTCGGGACGGTCCATGCCGGGGTTGAGGATCGAGCCGCGCTCGCCGCCGGTGCAGGTCACGACGTGCACGTCGACACCCTCGGCGACGTACCGCGCGGTGGACGCCGCCCCCTTGCTCGACTCGTCGTCGGGATGGGCGTGCACGTGCATCAGGCGCAGACCATCGCGGTCCGGCTTCGGGTCAGACATGGGGACCATCCTAGAGTTGGGGCTGTGAGCGACCTCCAACAGCGGTACGGAACCCCGAGCAGGACTCGGCGCGGGACGCTCATCGTTGTATCGACCCTGATCTGCGCGTTATTCCTCGGCTGGCTCGGCTGGGCGATCTGGTTCCGCAGCAACCCTGCGATCGAGGCCGACATCGCCTCGTTCGACGTCGTCAACGTGCACCAGGTCAGGATCAAGATCCAGACGCGTTTCCGCAACGAGTCCGTGGTGGGTTCCTGCCTGTTCGAGGCGACCGCTGCGGACCACACGATCGTGGGCGACCTCAACCTGACCGTGCAGCAGATGCGGGCTGCCGGCGGCAACTGGATCCCGTTGCGAACCTTCGACCGGGCCACCACCGTCCAGCGCATGAGCTGCACCGGGCACTGAGGACCCCCGGTCGACGCGGGAGCACGCCCCTCGGAGGATTGCTAGGCTGATCCTTTCCCCGAATACCAGGAGCTGCTAGTCATGACCCAGGCAGAAGAACGCGACGGCGTCTGGTTGACCCAGGCCAAGTACGACGAGCTGACCGCTGAGCTCGAGGACCTCCGTGGTCCCGCTCGCGCCAGCGTGGTCGAGAAGGTCAGCGCTGCCCGGGACGAGGGTGACCTCAAGGAGAACGGCGGCTACCACGCCGCCCGCGAGGAACTCGGCAAGCTCGACGGCCGGATCGCCCAGCTCGTCGAGATGCTCAAGAACGCCCGGGTCGGCGAGACCCCTGCCGATGACGGCGTGGTCGAACCCGGCATGCTCGTCACGATCCGCTTCGTCGGCGACACCGACACCGAGCAGTTCCTCCTCGGTGCCCGCGAGATGGCCGGCGACGACGTCCAGGTCTACTCGCCGCAGTCACCGCTCGGCGAGGCGATCAACGGCGCCTCCAAGGGCGACGAGGTCAGCTACCCGGCCCCGAACGGCGCGATGCTCAAGGTCGAGATCGTGGACGCGGTGCCCTATACCGGCTGAGTCTCAGCTCTCCGCAACCCGGTAGCCGTGCTCGCGCAGGTGCGCCAGCACGGCTTCGGCATGTTCGGGCCCCCGCGTCTCGAGCTGGACGTGCACCTCGACCTCGTCGACGTCCAGGGAACCCGACGTCCGTTCGTGCACCACGTCGAGCACGTTCGCCCCGTCGGCCGCGAGTCCGCCGAGCAAGGCCGCCAGACCACCGGGACGGTCCGGGATCCGGACCCCGATGTTCAGGTACCGGCCTGCCGACGCGAGGCCGTGCCGGATGAGCTTGGCGAGCAGGAGCAGGTCGACGTTGCCGCCGGAGAGCACCGCGACGGCCGGTGTCGCATAGGCGTCCGGCCGATCGAGGATCGCGGCCACGGCGACTGCGCCGGCCGGCTCGACGACGACCTTGGCCCGTTCGAGCAGCAGCACCAGCGCCCGGGAGATCGACTCCTCGGTCACGGTGACCACCTCGTCGACGTACTGCTCGATCGCTGCGAACGGGACCACGCCGGGTCGCGCGACCGCGATCCCGTCGGCCATCGTGCGCATCGAGGCGAGCGCTACCGGTTCGCCGGCCGTCAGCGAGCCCGGGTAGGCCGCAGCGCCCTCGGCCTGCACCCCGACGATCCGTACGTCGGGCCGCAGCGCCTTGATGGCCAGGGCCACCCCGGCGATCAGTCCGCCGCCCCCGGTCGGCACCAGCACGGTCGCAGCCTGAGGTGCCTGCTCGAGGATCTCCAGCCCGCAGGTCGCCTGCCCCGCGACGATATCGGGGTGGTCGAACGGATGGATCAGGACGGCGCCGGTCTCCTCGGCGTACTCGATCGCCCGGACGAGTGCCTCGTCCAGGATCGCGCCGTGGAAGATCACCTCGGCGCCGTACCCGCGGGTGGCGTTGAGCTTGGGGATCGGCGCACCCTCCGGCATGAAGACGGTTGCCTTGATGCCGAGCATCCGGGCGGCAAGGGCCACCCCCTGGGCGTGGTTGCCGGCTGACGCCGCGACGACACCGCGGGCCCGCTCCTCGGCGGACAGGTTCGCCATCCGGACATAGGCACCCCGGATCTTGAACGACCCGGTGCGCTGGAGGTTCTCGCACTTCAGCAGCACCGGCCCACCGACCACCGCGGAGAGCCAGCGCGACTCCTCCATCGGGGTGGTGATCGCGACATCGCGCAGCAGCACTGCCGCCGCGCGTACGTCGTCGAGCTGCGGCACCGATCCCGTGCTCACTCCCGGCCCTCCGCGTCGAGGATCGCCTGCGACTCGGCCGCCAGCTCCGGATCCGGCCCGGGATCGTGTGCGGCCGCTTCCTCGGCGTCGTCGCCGACGTCGGTGAAGGACGCCAGGTGCTGGACGACGGCGTTGATCGTCGCCACCAGCGGCACCGCGACCAGCGCACCTGCGATCCCGGCGACGATGATGCCGGCCGCGATCCCGAGGATCACGCCCAACGGGTGCACCGACACGAACCGGCCCATCAGGAACGGCTGCAGCACGTGCGCCTCGATCTGCTGGACCAGCACGACTCCGCCGAGCATGATCAGTGCGACCACGGGCCCGTGCGCGACGAGCGCCACGAGTACCGCCACGGTCCCGGAGGCGAAGGCGCCGACCAACGGTACGAAGGCGCCGAGGAAGACCAACACGCCGATCGGCGCGACGAGCGGGACCTTGAGGATCGCCGCGATGATCATGATGCCGATGGCATCGGTGCCGGCCACCAGGACGGTGGCCCGGACGAACTGGGTCAGCGAGACCCACGCGACCCGGCCCGAGGAGTCGGCGCGCTCGCGGGCGGCACGCGGGAAGATCCGCACTATCCAGGCCCAGATCAGGTGGCCGTCGGCGAGGAAGAAATACGTCGAGAACAGGATGATGAAGAAGCCCGCGAGGACGCGACCGACCGCCGAGCCGAGCGTGCCGGCCTTGCTGGCCAGGTCGCCGCCCTGGGTCGTGACGTAGTCCTGGGCCTTGCCGATCCAGTCGTTGATCTGCGAGTTGCTGGCGTGCAACGGGCCGGTCTGGAGCCAGCTGCGGATCTCGCCGAGACCGTCGGCGACCTTCTGCGACAGGTCGCCGGCGCCGGAGGCGATCTGCTGGGTCACGAACGTGATCAGGAGGCCGATGATCGCCAGGCCGCCGATCACCACCAGCAGGGCCGCGAGCTTGCGCGGCAGGCCGATCCGCTGGAGCACTCCGACGACCGGGGCGCTGAGGGCCGCGATGAACAGGGCGATCGCGAGCGGGAAGAAGATCTCTGAGAAGAGGTTGATCGCGTACAGGATGATCAGGCCCGCCGCCGTGATCACGATGAAGCGCCAGGCCCAGGCCGCGGCCAGGTCGAAGCCCGCGGGGATCTGGGCGCGGGTGAAGCTCGGGCGGCCGCCGTCGCTGGCGGACTCGTCGGGCTCGTTCACGTGCTCACCTCGTTGCTCATCGCTGACACGGTATTCCAGATCAGGCTCCGGGCTGCTTCGTGCGCGGCCGCGTCGCCGCCGTGGAGCGCGATCAGTCCGGCAGCGGCCAGGATCGAGTGCGTGTCGACGTCCACGACGGGGCGCTCGGGGAACTGCCAGCCGTCCGGGTGGGTCCCGGTCGCCGGGGCGAAGACGGCTCGCACCTCCTCAGCGGTGGCTGCGCGCAGCACTCCCCCGGACCCGATCAGCAGGTCGACCGCGCGCAGGTCCTTGCCGGAGCGTTCGACGACCCGACCAGCCGGCGAGAGCACGACCTGGGACCGACCGGCGTGGCGCCGCAGCGCCAGCACGCTCGCCGCCGCAGCGAGGCGGAGGTCTGCGCCACGATCCGTGGAAGTGGCCGGCAGCAGGCCAGGGTCAGCGGTGCGGCGTACGGCGGCGGGGCGGAGCTCCTCGGACTCGAGTCCAGCCTCGATCGCGGCCTCAACCGTGGTGAGGGCACTCCAGCGCATCCCGAGATCGCCCTCGACCGTACGCGTCACCGGCGAGGTGGCCACGACCTCCCGGGACAACGTCGCCTCCTCCGGATCCGGTACGACGACCGAGTGCACGTCCGTGGTGGCACCCCCGATGTCGACCACCACGACCCCGGTGCCAGGCGCTGTCCCGCCCCGGGCGGCGGCCAGCAGCTCGACCCCGACCAGCACGACGTCCGGCGTCGCACCGAGGACCATCTCGACGAACTCGGGTCGCTTGCTCAGGTCCTTGCCCCCGATGACGTGCGCCAGGAACACCTCGCGGATCGCCTCACGCGCAGACACCGGTGCGAGCACCCCGATCCGGGGCACGACGTTCTCGGCGAGCACGTACGGCGTCGGCGAGACCTCGAGGGCAGCCGCCACGGCACCCTGGGCGTCGACGTCCCCTGCCACGACGACCGGACCGGTCCACGGCACCCGGGACAGGACGTCGGCGTCAGCGACGAGAGATTCGGAGTTCCCGCCGTCGGTGCCCCCGACGAGCAGCAGGACGTCCGGTTCGGCGTCGCGCAGCTCGACCAGCTTGTCGGCATCGAGACCGCCGGCGAGGACCAGGACGACCTTGCCTCCGCTGGACAGCGCCACCCGGCGGCCCGCTTCCGCGGTGACCAGCTCCTCGTTGCCGATCACCGCGATGCGCAGGCCTCCTCCGGCCGACGAGCACGCCAACGTGGTCGCCTGTGCCGCGTCGGGATGTTCGGCGATCAGGTCAGCAAGGCAGGCGTCGTACCCGTCGAGGACATCGGTGGCCAGGCTCGTCGGGTGCTGGGACGTGGCAACCAGGCGAGCGCCTGCGACGTCGACCAGCGCCGCCTTGGTGAACGTCGAGCCGAAGTCCACACACACAGCCAGGCGCGGGAGCGGCCGCGGCATGTCAGGTGGCCGCGGTGATCACGTAGACGCCGGCGACCAGCACGCAGATGATCAGGCCGACCGAGAGGATCAGGGCAGTCGTGCCGGTCGGCAGTGGTCGACCGGCACGGATCGCGCGGTCGGCAGCCTGGTAGCGGCGGTAGCCACCGACGGCTGCGACCGCCCCGCTGAGCAGGAGTACCGAGGCAAGGGTGATCGCGAGGGCCCCGTCGTCGAGGAAGTGCGCCACCGCGACGGACGCGCCGATGAGGCCGATGGCGGTCCGCTGGTAGGCCAGCAGCGTGCGCTCGTTGGCCAGGCTGAAACGGACGTCCGGCTCGGTTTCCTCGTGCTCCGTCGGCATCTGGGACATCAGGGCTCCAGGGCACGCTCGAGGTCGGCGATCAGGTCGTCGGCGGACTCGATGCCGACGCTGAGCCGGACCAGGTCGGGGGGGACTTCCAGCTCGGTGCCGGCCACGCTGGCGTGCGTCATCCTGCCCGGGTGCTCGATGAGCGACTCGACGCCACCGAGGGACTCACCCAGCGTGAAGACCTCGGCCCTCGCGCAGACCTCGAGCGCATGCTCCTCGCCACCGGTGACCCGGAACGAGACGATGCCGCCGTACCGCTTCATCTGCCGGCTGGCCACCGCATGACCGGGGTGGGACTCCAGGCCGGGATAGATGACCCCGGCGACCTGGGGGTGGCTCACCAGGAACTCGACGACCTTCTCGGCGTTGTCGCAGTGCCTGTCCATCCGCACTGCGAGGGTCTTGAGCCCGCGGTGGGTCAGGAAGCAGTCGAACGGACCGGGGACGGCGCCCATCGCGTTCTGGTGGAAGCCGACGCGCTCGGCGGTCTCCAGGCCGCGTACGACGACCGCTCCGCCGACGACGTCCGAGTGCCCGCCGCAGTACTTGGTCGTCGAGTGCACGACCACGTCGGCACCGAGCGTCAGCGGCTGCTGCAGGTACGGCGAGGCAAAGGTGTTGTCGACCACGAGCAACGCGCCGGCCTCGTGCGCGACGGCGGCCAGGGCCTCGATGTCGCCGATGTTCAGCAACGGATTCGTGGGCGTCTCGACCCACACCAGCCTGGTCTGGCCGGGACGGATCGCAGCCCGGACCGCGTCGACGTCGGACACAGCGGCCGGGCTGTGCTGAAGACCCCACGGGCCGCCGACCTTGTCGATCAGGCGGAAGGTGCCGCCGTACGCATCATCGGGGATGACCAGGTGGTCACCGGGCTTGGTCAGCGACCGGAGGACGGTGTCCTCGGCGGCCAGGCCGGAGGCGAAGGCGAAGGCGCGATCGCCTTCCTCGAGCGCGGCGAGCGCGCCTTCCAGCGCTGTCCGCGTCGGGTTGCCGGAGCGGCTGTACTCGTAGCCGCCACGCAGCCCGCCGACCCCGTCCTGCTTGTAGGTGCTGGTCGCGTAGATGGGCGGGATCACCGCGCCGGTCGTCGGGTCGGGGTCGTAGCCGGCGTGGATCGCACGCGTCTCGAACCCGGACTTGCCTCGGTGTTCTTGGGTCACGCTGGGAGCCTAGTTGGTCAGAACCGATGCGGCTCGACCGAGGCCGTGACGATCGCGGCGATGCTGCCGACATCGTCCAGCTCACCGTCTGCGATACCCATGATCAGGTCGAAGGCGCTGTCATTGCTGAGCGTCAACCGCAGCCCATTCACACCGAGGAAAGCGATCAGACCCACCAGGGCAAGTCGCTTGTTGCCATCCACGAGGGCGTGGTTGTTCGCCAGGGAGTGGACTAGTGCGCCGGCCTTCTCCGAGAGAGTCGGATACGCATCGGCCCCGAAAGCTGTCGCCTGCGGTCGCGCCAGCGCGGACTCGAGAAGGCCGACGTCCCTGATCTCGACCGCGTCCAGCGTCCGCTCGGCGGCGAAGAGCAACTCAGGGAGACTCAGGTAGTTGACGGGCGTCATTGCCCGAGGCGCTGGATGGCGTCTGCATAACGTGGCAGTTCACTGTCGAGGACCCGCTTGAGCAACTCAGCGCGATCGGTCATCCGTACGTATTCGCGCACGGCCTCCCGAGCCACCTCTTGCATCGACCGGCCCTCCGTCTCCGCGCGAGCACGGAGAGCGGCAGTCTCCTCGTCAGTCAGTCGCAGGGTCATGGCCATGACACTAAGGTATCACTGGTGACACCACGTATCTGAATCCACAGGCCTTCGTTGGTCACCACATGCCCCTGCGCCGCTCACTGAAAGCCGGCATCGTCGGCCTGGCCGTCGTCCTTGCCACCGGATCCGTCGCAGCTCCGGCACGCGCTGATGCGGTCGACCCGCTGGCTCCGCTGGACGCCTTGATCCAGCCTGCGATCCTCGACCCGGTGGTCGCCCTGTTCGCGCCGTTCCCGACGCCGTACAAGCCCTACACCGGCGCGATCTGCCAGAGCGGCAGCCCGCAGTGCATCGTCGACGTGATTGCCGAGATGAAGGCCCGGCTCGCACCACTGGCCGCCTCCTGCAGCCACGACGCGATCTTCTCGCTGGCCTACCTGCGGGTGACCGAGAACGTGAAGGCGGCGGCCGACAACGGGTACTTCGCCGACCGGGCGTGGCTGACCCGCATCGACGCCGTGTTCGCGCACAAGTACTTCGACACGATGGACGCGTGGAACGCCGGCAAGCCGGTAGCCCCTGCCTGGCAGCTCGCGCTCCAGGCGACCCGGGACCGGACGATGACCGGGCTGGGCGACTTCCTGATGAGCATGAACGCGCACATCAACAACGACTTCCCGTACGTGCTGGCGCAGGTCGGCCTGACCGCGGCCGACGGCACGTCGCACAAGCCGGACCACAACGCCTACAACGACCGCCTCGACTCGCTGTATCACCCGGTGTTCGACGAGGAGACCGCCCGCTTCGACCCGACGTTCAACGAGATCAACATCGGTCCGGTCGACGAAGTCCTGGTCGGCGCGATCATGCGCGGCTGGCGCGAGGTCGTGTGGCGCAACGCCGAAGCGCTGGTCAACGCACCGCCGCTGCTGCGTCCGCTGGTCGAGCAGGAGATCTCCGACTATGCGGCGGGTCAGGGAGCGATGATCCGGCAGTTCTTCTCCTCGAGCGACCCGACCGCGCGCGACAGCTACTGCGCGCTGCACCACGGCTGAGTCCGTCACCGGAACGGGAACAGTGTCGACACCCCGTGCGTTGTGAAGAGTGCACCCGAGGCGAGGAGTCCCGATGTTGTTCAACAAGTTCAAGACCCAGATCGTCGGCGCGGAGAACGCGCTCACGGGCCGTGCCGAGGCGGGATTCCGGCTCGCCGAACGACACCGTGCGCTGGATGCTCCGCTGGTGACCGACGAGTTCCCCGAAGGCTATGACGTGGCACTCTTCGGGCTGGGCTGCTTCTGGGGTGCCGAGGAGATCTTCTGGCAGATCCCGGGGGTGTGGTCGACCTCGGTCGGGTACGCCGGTGGCACGACGCCGAACCCGACCTACGAAGAGGTCTGCTCGGGCCGTACCGGTCACACCGAGGCGGTCCGGGTCGTGTTCGACCCCGAGAAGGTCTCGTACGCCGACCTCGTCGCCGCGTTCTACGAGGTGCACGACCCGACCCAGGGCATGCGCCAGGGAAACGACGTCGGCACCCAGTACCGCTCCGCGATCTACACCACCTCCGACGAGCAGGCCCGGATCGCCCGCGAGGTCACCGATCGCTACCAGCCCGAGCTGACCAAGCGCGGGTACGACCCGATCACCACCGAGATCAAGCCGGCCCCGACGTACTACTACGCCGAGGACTACCACCAGCAGTACCTGCTCAAGAACCCCAACGGATACCGCTGCCACTCGGCAACGGGGGTACCAGTTCCGCGGGGCTGACCTCACCGACATGCACAACGGGCGCCGATCGACTGATTCAGGCCGATCGGCGCCCTGTGTGCATGTTCGGGGACACTGCAAACGCGTCGTTTCAAGGTCAACGATCGACTGAGGCCGTGTTCGCTTCGTCGTGGCGCTCGCCCGCCGCCGGCGTGAGGTTGTTGATCGTCGCGAAGAGGTCGCGATTCTGGCCGGCATCTCCGCCGAGTACTACGTCCGGCTCGAGCGCGGGGATGCGACAGGCATCTCCGAGGGCGTGGTCGACGGAATCGTGCCACGCCCTCCAGCTCGACGACGCCGAACGGAGCCACCTCTCCGATCTTCTCCGGGTTGCCAGTAGCAACCGGGCACCGCGACGGCGGACGAATATCCAGCGAGTGAGACCGACCGTCCAACGGATCATGGACTCGATGATCGGTGTCCCGGCGTTCGTCCTGAACGGCCGTCGCGACCTCCTGGCCGCCAACGAGCTCGGCCGCGCCCTGTACTCGCCGATCTACGAGGAGCTGACAGACCCGCCGAATACCGCACGTTTCACATTCCTCAACCCCCGTGCGAGCGAGTTCTTCCCCGACTGGGACAAGCTGGCGACCGACACGGTCGCGGGCCTACGCACCGAAGCCGGCCGCAATCCCTACGACCGTGACCTGACAGACCTCATCGGCGAGCTCTCTACCCGCAGCGAGGAGTTCCGCGTCCGCTGGGCCGACCACAACGTGCGACTGCACATCACCGGCCGCAAGATCCATCGCCACCCGACGGTCGGCAAGCTCGACCTGCCGTTCGAGTTCCTTCCCTTGCCCGGCGACCCGGGACTGGGCCTGCTGACCTACACCGCCGAGCCCGGGTCTGAGTCGCAGCAGGCGCTCGACCTGCTCGCGAGCTGGACGACGGCACCACGCACAACGAGCCCCGACCGCTCACGCGGTCGGGGCTCGTTGTGAGTGAAATCAGGAGACGCGAACGTTCTCGGCCTGCGGGCCCTTGGGGCCGGCGGCGAGGTCGAACTCGACCTTCTGGTTCTCATCGAGCGACTTGTAGCCGCTGGTCTGGATCGCGGAGAAGTGGACGAAGACGTCCTCGCCGCCGCCATCCTGGGCGATGAATCCGAAACCCTTTTCGGCGTTGAACCACTTGACGGTGCCTTGAGCCATGATCTTTTCCCTTGTTCGTGCCGGGGGCGTTGTGCCCCCGAGCCGCTGAAGACATCCACCTGTACTGATGTCCAGCGAACCGAAACCAGGAGTACGAGATCCAAGCCGCGACGTCTTGCGCGGCCAGGACGGCTTGGAGGCCATCCCTTCAACAGGACACACGCTACGGCATCGGCCGGGTAAACGGGTTTTCGACCGGCTGCTCGACCAGGTGGACCTCGACACCCTCGACCCGGAACGAGACGAGAAGGTCCTCCGGAGCATCCGTGGTCGTGACGAGGTCGGTGAGCTCGGCCGGCGTGCCGAACCGGAACGTCGACGTTCGGGTCAGCTTGTCGGCAGTCGTGACGAGGACTCGACGCGAGGCCGCGGCAAGGCAGGCGCGCTTGACCTGGGCGTCCTCGTAGTCGGTCGAGGCGAGTCCGTGCCCCGGCAGCGCCGAGCAGGCGCCGATGATGGCGATATCGGCGTTCATCTCGTGCACGGCCGCGACGGCGGCGTGACTGGTGAAGGCGAGCGCGTCGTTCTCGACCGGGCCGCCGGGTACGACGACCTGGGCGCCGGGTCGGGTCGCCAGAGCTGCGGCGGCATGCAGGGACAGCGCGAGAGCGGTGATCGGCCTGCCCGCCAACCTACGAGCCACCGCGTAGCACGTCGTTCCGCTGTCGAGGATGAGCGACTCACCATCGGCCACCAGGTCCGCCGCCACCGCCGCGAGCGCGTCCTTGCGCCCACGATCGGATTCGAACCGCACCGAGAACGGCAACGACGTTCCGCGCATCTCTGCGCGGGTCACTCCTCCCCGAACGCGTCTGACCAACCCGTGCTCCGCGAGCTCGGCGAGGTCGCGCCTGATCGTGATGGGCGACGCACCGGTCAGCGTGCCCAGGGCATCGACGGACACAGTTCCGCCAGTGCTGACCGCACTGATGATCGTTTTCTGCCGAACTGATCGTTGCACATGATCAGTTAACCACCTACGTTCCCCACGTGCCCCCAGCCCAGGCCCTCTCCCAGCGCCGTTCGCGCATCGGCGTCTCGCTGATGTTCTTCAGCAACGGGGTGCTGTTCAGCGCGCTGCTGCCGCGCTATCCGGAATTCAAGGCCGCCTTCGGGCTGAGCAACACCCAGTTCGGGCTCGTGGTGATCGCGTTCCCCGCCGGTGCCCTGATGGCCGCCGGGTTCGGTGGCCTGGTGATCCGCCGGCTCGGCACCCTGCGCACCAACGGGCTCGGGTCCGTCATGTTTGCCGCGTCGATGGCACTCGCAGGCGCAAGTCACGCCGTGTGGTTGTTCGCCGGCGCGCTGGTCGTGGCCGGGGCAGCGGACTCCGTGGTCGACGCAGCGCAGAACGTGCAAGGCGTGCTGCTCGAAAGGTGGCGCGGACGGTCGACCATCAACTCGTTCCACGCGGTCTGGTCAGCCGGCGCGGCGACCGGCGGGGCCATCGGCGCCGGAGCTGTCGCGCTCGGTATCGCGCCGTCGACGCAGATGCTGATCACCAGCACCGTGTGGGCCGCCGTTGCTCTGGCCGGCTGTCGCCAGGCCGCTATCCCGGCGGACGTCGTGCACACCCTGGACGCGCGGGACGTGCACCACCCGCGGTCCGGGCCGCCCCCGGGGCGACGGCGCGCGTGGGTGCTGCTGGTGCCGCTGGTCGCGCTCGCGATCTGCGGGACGTCGGTGGAGGACATTGCGAACAACTGGGCCACCCTCTACCTCCACCAGGTCGCCGGCGCCCCCCTCGCTCTCGCCGGACTCGGAGTCAGCGCAGTCCTGCTCGCGCAGTTCGTCGGGCGCCTGGCGGGCGATCCGATGACCGACCGCTGGGGGCGCGCCGAGGTGGCCACCGCCGGCGGACTGCTCATCGCTGCTGGCGCACTGATGGTCGTGCTTGCACCGGGATATCCGCTGGCCTTCCTCGGGTTCGCCCTCACCGGGATCGGGTCCGCGACCCTGGTGCCGGCTGCGTTCGCCGCCGCCGGGCGCATCCCCCACCTTCGGCAAGGCACGGGCATCGCGATGCTCGGCTGGCTGATGCGCCTCGGCTTCCTGTTCACCTCGCCGTCGGTCGGTCGCCTGGCCGACCTGACCAGCCTGCGGATCGCCCTGCTCCTGCCGGTGGGCGCCGGACTGGTCGCGGCCCTGGTCGCCCGCTCCCTGCGCTCCCAGCCAGCAGTCCGCACATGAGGACCAGCGGACTCATCCTCGACTACGTCGGCGTGCTCGCCCAGGTCCAGACCGATGCTGATGTCCGGGGTCTGGCCACCCTGGCGGACCTGCCCGTCGACGACTTCGTGCACAGGTACTGGGCCCACCGCATCGCCTACGACCTCGGACTCACCGATGCCGCCTACTGGCACCGCGTGCTGGGGCGGCCACCGACGTCCGACCTGCTCAGCTCTCTGGTGGCCGCCGATCTCGCCGGCCTCCTGCGCCTGGACCAGCACCTGGTTCACAGAGCCAGGACTCTCGCCGAGCGCGGTGCCGGCGTCGCGGTCCTCTCCAACGCGCCGACCTTCCTGGCACGTGCGGTCGAACGCCTTGACGAGCTCGCGTTCGTCGACACCTTCGTCTTCAGCTGCGACATCGGCGTCGCCAAGCCCGACCCTGAAGCGTTTCAGCACGCCCTACGCGCCCTCGGCCTGCAGGGCGAGGACTGCACGTTCATCGACGACCGGGCCGAGAACCTCGCGGCCGCCCGCGCCCTCGGCATCCGCGTCGGGTAACGCAGAGCGAACGTGGAATGAAGAAGCTGCGGACGAGCCGAAAGTCTTCCGCCAGGTCTTGTGGAACGGCGTGAAACCTGGCCACGATGCCAATGCTGTGGCCAACCTGTGCCACGTCGGAATCTCGGGAGGATTCGATGAACGGGTGGAATTCGACACGAACAGCGCTGCTGGGCCTGCTCGTCGTCCTGGGACTCGGCGCAGTCCCGTTGAGCCAGGCCGTCGGCGCGACGACCCACCCCGCGACCGGACCGGGGTCCTGCACCCTGAGGAACTGGAACCCGGCCAGCGACCCGAGGGACGCCACGGACCTTCCGGAGGGTCAGCGTCCGCAGACCTACAAGCCCGACGACTACAACTGCACGGGCGCAACGTTCGCCAGGCCGGGCGTCGAGTTCACGCGCTTCCCGCAAGCCAAGGACCTGCACCTCACCAACCGGACCACGACCAAGCCGGTCAGGACGTGCACCTCCGGGGTCTGCACGACGACGCAACGGTCGGTCCTCGCGCCGACAACGGCGACCAACCCACTGGCCGCCTACTTCCCGCCGTTCACCCACTTCGTCCTGCTGTACCGCGAGAACCACACCTTCGACGACTACCTCGGCGACTGTGCGAGCACCATCGCCGCCGGCTGCAACGGCGTCGTCGAGAGCACCAACCACATCAGTTCGGTGCCGAACCTGCACACGCTCGCCCAGACCTACGGCTTCAGTGACGCCTACAACACCGGTACCCAGCCGCCGAGCGGCCCGAACCACTGGTGGATGTTCACCGGCCAGTCCGCGTCGAGCTCGCAGCAGCAGTCCTACCCCGCGAGTGGCACCGAGTTCGACCGCTTCCTGAAGGGCGTCTCGAGCCCGAGCCTCGGCACCAGCGCGTGCACCTCGCAGACGGCGACCCCGACCGGTACGCCGAGCACGACCTTCCTGATGAACGGAGACTTCTACTGGATGCTGAGCTCTGGCAGCGGTGAGTGGAAGAACCCGACCACGGGCAAGCCCGAGGTGCTCCCGGTGAACCGTCCCGGGACGACCATCCCCGAAGAGCTCAACTACAACAACTACACCTGCAAGGCCCAGAACGACGACGACCAGGTCGTAGGCAACGACTTCCTCAACTTCGTCACCACCAACGGCCTGCCGACGTACTCCTACGTCGAGCTGTTCAACGACCACCCCGGGACCTACCAGGACATCCCGAAGAACGACGCGGTCACCAAGCAGATCGTCGACTCCTTGATGACCAACACCTCCTACAAGGACAACACCGTCATCATCGTCACCGAGGACGACACCCAGAACGGCAGCAACGGTCCGGACCACGTCAGCAACACCTACCGGGTGCCGCTGGTTGTCGTAGCGTCGCCGAAATACGCCAAGCAGCACTACCTCTCGCACGTCGCGTACTCGACGAACAACGTGCTCGCCGCGATGGAACGGGTCGCCAACAACGTCACCCCCGGGATGATCGACCCGAACGACAACATCGGACCCTCGACGTACCCGATGACCACCGCGGACCAGTCCGGTCTCGGTGACCCGCTCTCGGACTTCTGGATCCAGGGTTCAAGCCCGTTGACCGCCTCGGCCTCGGGTACGCCGACCACCGGCAACGCACCGCTGGGCGTGGCGTTCACCAGCGCCGGAAGTGGCGGGACCGGCCCGTACGCCTACAGCTGGAGCTTCGGTGACGGCGCTACGGCGACCGGTCAGTCCCCGACCCATACCTACACCGCCGCCGGTACCTACACCGCGATCGTGACGGTGACCGACAGTGCGTCCCCTGCGCACACCGCGACGGCCAACGTCCCCATCACGGTCAGCGCAGTCGGCCAGCCGCTCGCCGCAGTCGCGACCGGTACGCCGACCTCGGGTCAGACCCCGCTGACGACCAGCTTCACCGGCACAGCCACCGGCGGGACTCCGACCTACCACTACAGCTGGAACTTCGGAGACGGCTCGGCGCTGAGCACAGCACAGAATCCCAGCCACACCTACACCGCTGCAGGCACCTACACCGCGACCCTGACGGTCACCGACAGCGCCTCGACGCCCGCCACCGCGACCTCGTCCGTCACCGTCACCGCTTCACCGATCGCGGGCGCACCTCCCGGAGCGCCGACGGGACTGAGCGCCACTGCCGGCGCGGGCCAGGTGTCCTTGAGCTGGCAGGCCCCGAGCAGCAACGGCGGCGTGAACATCACGTCGTACAAGGTCTACCGCGGCACCACCACTGGCGGCGAGACGCTCCTGAGCGCGGGCGGCTGCAGCAATCTGGGCAGCGTGTTGACCTGCACCGACACCGGGCTGACGAACGGCCAGGCGTACTTCTACAAGGTCAGCGCGGTGAACTCGATCGGCGAGGGCCCGCTGAGCACCGAGGCGACCGCCGTGCCGAGCGCCTGCGCCGCCCAGCAGCTGCTCGGCAACCCCGGATTCGAGACCGGCACGGCTGCCCCCTGGGCAGCGACGACGGGCGTGATCGCCGACAAGGCCGGCGAACCTCCGCACACCGGCACCTGGGACGCCTGGCTCGACGGATACGGCGCGGCCCACACCGACACGCTGGCCCAGACAGTCACGATCCCGGCCGGGTGCACGAACGACACGTTCAAGTTCTACATGCACATCGACACCGCCGAGACCACGACCACGTCGAAGTACGACACGTTGAAGCTGCAGGCCCTCGATCCCTCGGGCACCGTACTCGCGAACATGTACACGTACTCGAACCTGAACGCGAACACCGGCTACAGCCTGCACTCGTTCAACCTGAGCAGCTATGCGGGCCAGACCATCACCCTGAAGTTCACCGGAACCGAGGACTACACCAAGCAGACGTCCTTCGTGATCGACGACGCCAGCGTCACCGTCAACTGAACCGGGTCAGCGCTGCGGTCGCAGCAGGAACTTCTCCCCGGTGGCCTGGCGCGCATAGCGCCGCAGCGTCTCCACGTCCAACGCCTCGCTCAGCGAGATCTGGTCCGTGTAGTGACTCGCGAACGTCGTGGTGAGCTCGTCGGCAACCCGCCGCTGCAGCCTGGCCAGGTCCTCGGGGGCTGTCCGGAAGAGGAACGGCGTCAGCAGCCAGCCGCCGATGCCCCAGGCGAATCCGAACCGGCGGCGCAGCTCGATCGGCCGCTGGTCCAGGGAGCCGTACACGTAGACCTGCTTGTGCACGTCGCTGCCGTAGCGGCTGTACGGCGCATCGGACGGCACGATGGCCGCCTCCATGGCGTTGAGGATGTCGCTCACCAACCTGCCACCGCCGACCGCGTCGAAGGCCAGCGTCGCCGTGGTGTCCCGGAGCGCCGCGACAAGGTCGGCCTCGAACGTCGGCTCGCTGGAGTCGCACACGTGCACCGCGCCCTGATCACGCAACAGCTGGGCCTGCTCCGGACGCCGGACGATGTTGACCAGTGGCACCCCGTCGGCCAGGCAGATCCGGTTGAGCATCTGGCCGAGGTTGGAAGCGGCCGCCGTGTGCACCAACCCGCTGTGCCCCTCGCGACGCATGGTCTCGACCATCCCCAGCGCGGTCAGGGGGTTCACGAACGACGATGCTCCCTCAGCAGCGGTCGCACCCTCGGGCAAGGGCAGGCACATCTGCGGCGAAGCCAAGCAGTACTCGCCGTACGTCGCCCCGCCGATGAACCCCACCGTGCGCCCGAGCAGCGCCTGCGCCGCCGGGGACGCTCCCGCAGCGACGACGACGCCCGCCCCCTCGTTGCCCACGGTCATGGCCCGTCCGACCCTCGCTGTCAGGGCGCCCATCACCGGCTCTGCGATCGGCGCCGTCACGATCGGCTCGTCGGCTGACCCACCGGAGACCGCGGCAGACACGTCGGCCATCGCGAGCAACAGCGCCAGGTCGGAGGGATTCACCGGTGCCGCCTCCACCCGTACCAACACGTCGTGCTCTCCCGGCTGCGGGGTGTCCACCGTCGCGACCGAGAGCCCGAGCTCACCCTCCGGTGTGACCAGGCTGCGGAGCTGACGCATGGTGGGCGCTGTCTCGGTCATGGCGGTTCCTTCACTGGAGGTGGACTCGTCGGCAGCCTATTGCGCGGTGCTCCGGAGCCCACCGGAGCGGCGCTCGCGAAAACCGGTTGCGGGTGACCGGGCTCCCCGGCCACGATCGTCGTACGCCGGTGCCCGCTGGTGCCCGAACGAGAGGAGAAGTGACATGGCCATGACTGTCCTCGGCCTGCCCGCCGACTACTTCTCTCGATTCTGGAGCACCCCGCATGACGTACGACGCCACTCGCTTCACCTTTGACTACCAACCCCTCGCCGATGTGGCGGAGGGCCAGCGGTTCAGCACCTACTGGGACGTCGAACCGCTGTCCCGGGGCCCGCAGCCACCGCCGTCCTGGCTGGTGACCGACCGGGCCGCGGTCGATACCGAGCTGGGGATCCTCAAGACCGGCAAGGAGGCCGACGTCTTCCTGCTCGAGCGCGCGGTTCCCGGTAGCGACGAGAGCTGCATCCTCGCCGCCAAGCGCTACCGCTCGCCCGAGCACCGGAACTTCCACCGCAGCGCGGTCTACACCGAGGGACGCCGCGGCCGGAACTCACGCGACACCCGCGCTGTGAACAAGGGCACCACCTTCGGTCGGCAGGTGGCCGCGGGCCAGTGGGCCTGGGCCGAGTGGGAGTCCCTCAACCGCCTGTACGGCGCGGGAGTCCCGGTCCCCTACCCGGTGCAGGTCGACGGCACCGAGATCCTGATGGAGCTGGTCACTGACGACCAGGCGCCTGCACCTCGGCTTGCGGCGCAACGGCCCTCGCCGGACCTGCTCAGGTCCTACTTCACGCAGATCAGGGACGCGATGTCGACGCTGGCCCTGCTCGGCGTGGCCCACGGCGACCTGTCGCCGTACAACATCCTGGCCGCGGGCGACCGTCTGGTGATCATCGACCTTCCCCAGGTCGTCGACATCGTGGCCAACCCGGCCGGGCCCGAGTTCCTGATGCGCGACTGCCGCAACATCTGCACGTGGTTCCGTGCCCGTGGCCTCGAGGTGGACGAGCAGGACCTCTTCTCCGAACTGATCGCCGGAGCCTTCGGGTGAGCCCTCGGACGGCACGCGCGGAGGAGCCCGCTGACCTGGTCAGGCCAGCGGGCTCCTCGCCTCAAGGGGTGCGAGTGATCAATCGCTCCCGACCGACGGGATGTACGCCCCGGGCACCTGACCCGGGAGGTAGATCTTCGGGTCGCCCGGGTACGGCACCGACCAGTTGTGGGTCTGGTACCAGGTGTAGCGGTTCATCTGCGCCGGGTTGGCATAGTCGGGCCGCGCCAGGGCGCCGGTGAAGTGTTGCTTCTGCGCCCACGTGCCCCATGCCGCAGCGGTCGCTGCTGCTGCCGCCGGGACCCTGGGTGCGGTGACCACGCCGGCTGCTGGCGTGTCCGGGCCGCACGCCGGAACGGGGTTGACGTTCTCGGTGAGCGGGATCTGGTTGGGGACCGCGGTGAACGGCGTGTAGTTCGGCGTTGCCTGGAACGCGTCGAACATCGGAGTGGCAGCAGCCACCTTCTGGTTCAACGGCTCTGCGCCGAGGATCTGCTCGATCGTGCGGACCATCGAGATCTGCGAGTAGTAGGTCGAGACGGTCTTGCCGTGAACGGCCCACGGGCTGATCACCTGGATCGGTGCCCGATGGCCGTCGACGTGGTCGACGCCGGCCTGGCTGTCGTCCTCGGCCACGAAGATCGCCGAGCTCTTCCAGTACTTGCTGTGCGAGATCTCGTCGACGATCTTGCCCACCGCCAGGTCGTTGTCGGCTACCCCGGCACGCGGGGTCGACGGACCGCCGGTGTGGTCGCTGGAGAGCCACACCATCTGGAAGTCGACCGGACCGTTCTGCTCGAAGTCCTGCTTCCAGATCTGGGAGCGGTAGACGTCCGGGATCGAGAGGTCGAACGGCGGCGACAGCGGGTCGGCGATCGCGTTCAGCGACGGGATCACCGAGCCGTAGTTCCCCTTCAGGGCTGGAGACGTGAGCTGGGCGGGATCGCCGCCTGCATCCACGCTCTTGACCGCGCAGTAGTACTGCTGCCAGGACCCTGACGGCTTGCCTTCCGGGTACTCGAACTCGCCGTAGTTCTTGGCGGTCTTGTGCGCGGACTCGACCGCGGTCCAGAGGAAGCCCGAGCGCTGGTGTCCCAGGACGTCCTCCTCGGTGTCGTACGAACGGGTGTACTCGCCCGCACTGGACTCGGTGTACTCAGGGTTGTCGCCCTGCATCAGCCAGTTGTGGCCCTCGGCAGAGTTCGTGCCCACGTCGTAGGTGTTGTCGTAGAGACCGAACTGGCTCGCGAGCGCGTGCTGGTTCGGTGTCACCTGCTGACCGAACTGAGCCAGCGTCGAATCCCCGTTGCCCTGGGCCATGTCGCCGAACACCTGGTCGTAGGTGCGATTCTCCTTGACCAGCAGGAAGACGTGCTTGATCGTCGACGGGTCGCCGATCCGGCGCGGTACCGGCACAGCCGGCACGTTCCGGTTGCCGTTGGCCTGCTTGATGTCGGTGTCACCAGGACCCCACCCGTTCTGGGCGAACACCTGCCCGGTGTAGAGGTCGCGGATGTCCCCGTCGCTCGGCAAGGTGAACCGGGTCAACGAAGCCGTGGTGCCGTGCGTGCCCCAGGCGGTTGCCGGTGTGGTGCCGAAGCCCTGGTTGGAGGTGATCTGCTGCCCGCGCGCGTCGATGCCGCGGCGGTTGGCCACCACGATCTGGTTGCCGACGCCGAACACACCCTCCGGGTAGTAGTCGGTCGGGACCAGGCCGACGTAGCTGACCGGGTCGAGCGCGTTGCTGCCCAGCTTGTAGACCGCGATCGCATTCGCCCGTCCGAGGCTCACCAGGAGGTGGCCGTTCTGCACGGTGATGGCGTCGGGGTAGTACCCGATCGCCGACCCGCGCCAGGGCTGCGTCGCGATCGTCTGGACCACGTTGCCGCTCGTCGTGTCGAGCACCGAGACCGTGTCGTCGTTGGTGTTGGCGACGTACAGGGTCGTGCCGTGTACATACATGGCCGTCGGGTGCAGGCCGACCTTCACCGAGCCGACGGCACTACCGGCAGAGGTCGGGTCGATGACGCTGACCGTCCCGCTGGTCGAGTTGCCCAGGTAGCCGTTGGCGGGCACCGGGGTGCCGTAGGAGTCCATCGTGGTGTCACCGGCCTGCGCCGTCCGGCCGCCCTCGTTGCTGACGTAGAGCCGGTTGCCGACGAAGGCGACCTGGCGCGGGGCGATACCCACGTTCCACGTCCTGGTGACCGTGCCTGCGACGGGGTCGATGGCCACGACGGTGTTCTGTCCGTTGACCGCTGCGTAGAGCGTGCTGCCGTCGGGCGAGAACGTCATGCCACCGGTCAGGGCCTGCTTGCTGCCGACCGTCGGGATCGCGATCTTGGTGCCGGCGCTCAGCGTCCCGTCGGCGTTCACCGGGAAGCGGGTGATGCCGGTGGCGTTCGGCATGAACAGGAACGTGCCGTCGGGCGAGTAGAGCGGACCCTCCTGACCGACGCTGTTGTCGGAGAGGTGGAGGTTGACGCCGCTCGCGGTGCCGCCGCGCCAGATCAGCTGGTAGGTCGAGAGGTCGTAGATCTCCAGCGAGACCGATCGGTCGTTGGCGGTCGCCGCCAGGAAGCGACCGTCCGGGCTGAGGGTCGAACCCATGATCTTCCCGTACGGCGTCATGAGCCGGTCGCCGAGCGGCTTGATGATCTGGTCGGAGGAGACCTGCAGCCCGTTGGCGTACTGGGTGCCGACCTGGTTCTGGCCGAAGATCGCGGTGCTGGCGAAGGCAGAGCCGGCGCCGATGAGGGCGAGCACAGTCGCACCCGCGACCGCGAGATGGATCTTCTTGGTTCCGAGGAGCCCGAATCGGACGCCCTTGACGCGTTTGCGCTGACGCACAACCTGCATGGTGGGTCGTTCCCTTCTCAGATGGTGTGGAGCAGATCGAGATAACCGTCGAACTGCCACAGAGGGTTCGGTGCGTCACCGGACGGCGTGCGCACCACGAAGTTGCCATTCACCTCCCTCGGACCGTCTCCGTCCGCGACGTACCGCCCTTCTGCGGCGACGTCGAGCTGATAGATCGCGCTGCCGACGGCAGTGGAGCCTGGCAACCGCCAGGACACGACACAACGCCAGTCGTTGCCGGGGCCGCTGTCGGGAACCTGCGGACCTCCCCGGTCGCATGCCGCGCTGGTGTGCAGCTCCCCCTCGGTCACGGCCGGGCGGTGCAGCTGCTGGGTCTGCATCCGGTAGAGGTGGGCGAACGACGTCGCCAGCGAGGTCTCGAGCTTGTGCTTGTCGATGCCGGACCCGCTGGCCGGCGTTGCCACGGCCACCACCAGGACAGTCAGCGCCGTCAGCGCCGTCAAGCCGCCGGCGGCGATCGCGAGCGCACGGCGGCCGGCACCGTCGTACGCGAGGTCGGTGAAATCGCGGTGCAGGAACAACAGGTACGCCAGCCCGGTGGTGAGCACGGCCCAGAGCAGGCTCACGGCGATCCCGATCAGGAGCGGGCCGGTCTGGACGGGCTGGGTGAACAGGCCGCGCCACGCGACGAAGGCACTGCTCGGCAGTGCCAGCCGGACAGCGAGCGGCACCGGGAGGAGCAGGACGAGGTTCATCGCCAAGGCGAGCAGCGCCGGCACCAGCAGGCCCATCGGCGACCGGCCCAACACCACCGAACCGAGCAGGCCGACGCCGGCGAACGCGAGGGTGGGAGCCAGCACGCAGAGCCAGGCCAGCAGGACCGTCCTCGCCGCGTCGCCGCCGGACAGGAGGTGGCCGTCCAGGCCGACCAGGGGGCCGCCGCCGGCACCAGCGAGACCACCCACCACGCTGGAGGTGCACAGGCAGCCGAGCATCAGCACGACCACGGTCAGGCTCACCGACGCCTTCGTGAGGAAGATCCGGCGCGGCGAGCGGACGGCGACAAGGAGGTGTCGCCAGGTGCCGAGCCGGTCCTCGACGGCGAAGACGTCCCCGGCGATGAGTGAGGTCAGCAGCGGGAGGCCCCAGCTGCACGCGAAAGCGAGGACGACCAGGGAGCCGGCCCAGCCGGTGGTGTGCATCCAACGGCCGAACACCGTGTCTGTCGGCAGCGCGCTCTGTCCACTGATCAACGCGACGAAGCAGCCGGGCACGGCCAGGCAGGCGGCCAGCACGACGCGGATGCGCCACTGCGCGAGGAGCTTGACGAATTCGAAGCGGTAGCCGGGCAGGAACGGTGCCGGCCGGACCAGCGGTGCCGCAGGCGCAAGCGTCGCAGTCACGCGGTCTCCCCGGTGCTGGCGTCGACCCCGGTGAGAGCGAGGTACGCGGCTTCGAGCGGGCTGATGACCGGAGACAGCTCGCGCACGGCAATGCCCGCGCCGACGAGCCGGACGACCAGGTCGTCGAGCGACGACACCGGCCCCCGGACGACGACCGGCTCGCCCGCATCGATGACGCGCAACCCAGGGATCCTTGCCGCGAGCCCCGCAGCCCTCGACGGGTCCGAGGTCCCGACGCGGTAGTCGAGCTCCCCGCTCTCCGCGGCGAGCTTGGCCAGCGGACCGGTGAACACCACCCGTCCGGCGGCCAGGAGCGTGACCTCGGAACACAGCTCGGCGAGGTCGTCGAGGCGATGGCTCGAGAGCACGACCGCCACCCCGTCGTCGGCAAGCCCGCGGATCACGCGATGAACGTGGCGCTTGCCCGCCGGGTCCAGGCCGTTGGCCGGCTCGTCGAGGATCAGCAACCGGGGCCGGGTGAGCAGCGCAGCAGCCAGACCCAACCGCTGCCTCATGCCCAGGGAGAAGCCGCGGACCCGGTCGTCGGCCACATCGGTCAACCCGACCTCTGCCAGGACTTCTTCCACCTCACGCGAGGACAGCTGCCCGCGAAGCGCTGCCAGGGCGGCCAGGTTCTGGCGGGCGGTGAGCGCGGGGTAGAGACCGGGCCCGTCGACGAAGCCGGCGACTCCGACGGGAACGACGAGGCTGCGCCCGATCCGGGTCCCCAGGATCTCGATCGTCCCTGCATCGGCGCTCGCCAGTCCGAGCAACAGCCCGAGCAGCGTGGTCTTGCCGGCGCCGTTGGGGCCGACGATGCCGACGACCTGGCCGCCGTCGATGTCCAGGTCGACACCGGACAGTGCCACCACGTTGCCGAACGATTTTGTGATCCCACGAGCCCGAACTACGGGGGTCCACTCCATAGATTTCTGTCCTTCCCGAGGACAGCGACGCTAGGCAGACCGGTTGACCACGACCGTTCGGGAAGGCGAACAGCGGACAAACTCTGCCGGGCGGGTGACCCGACGGGCCTGCGGAGGACGACCGCGAATCATCCGGCCTTCCGTGCCGGTGGGCGGTTCTGCGCCGCGAGAGGCAACCGGATCGTGACGGTCGTTCCGGTTCCGACCTCACTGGCGATCGCGATCGTCCCGCCCTGGAGCCCGAGCAGCTGTCGCGCGCTTGTCAGCCCGAGACCGGTACCGAACTCGTCGCGCGGCATCCGGCCGCGCTCGAATTCGGCGAAGACCAGATCGAGGTCTCCTTGATCGATTCCTCGTCCCTGGTCGACCACCCGCAGAACACCGAGTCCGTCCTCGGTCGTCGCTGTCAGGGTGATCGGACTGTCCAGCGGCGAGTACTTGATGGCGTTGTTCACCACGTTCGCGATCACACGCTCCAGAGCTCGGGAGTCCGCCAGGACCATGACGGCTGTCGTCGGTTCGGACGTGGCTTCGTTTCCCACGTTGGCGATCGCGTCCCGCGCGGCTGTCCGCAGGTCGACGGGCCTCAGTGTGATCGGTATCAGTCCCGAACGAACTCTGGCGTAGGCAACCAGTCCCTCGACCATGCGCAGGACCCGGTCAGCGTTGGCGTCCACCCGATCGAGGAACTGCTCGCGATCTTCGGGACCTGCCTCCCTGATGAGCTCGGTCAGGCCCTTGATCGCGGTGATCGGCAGCCGGAAGTCGTGGTCGAAGGCGTCGTAGAAGGTGTCTTGCGCGGTCTCGAGCTCCTTGCGATCGGTCAGGTCGCGGGTCACCTTGACGTAGCCCGTGAACACGTCGCCGTCGTGGAGGGCAGTGATCACGACGTCGCCCCAGAACTCGGTACCGTCCTTGCGAACCCGCCAGCCGGTGTGCTCGCACCTTCCGTCGGCCCGGGCTTCGGCGAGGGAGGCCCGAGGCAGACCTGCCGCGCGATCCTCAGCTCGGTAGAACATCGCGAAGTTCTGGCCGAGGGCTTCGTGTCGCGCGTAGCCCTTGAGTCTCTCGGCTCCGAGGTTCCAGGACTCGATGGTCCCGTCCGGACTCAACCTGATGATGGCGTAGTCCATCACCTGATCGACCATGGGCGAGCCGCTGGTCATTCCCCGAGCCTCGATTCCCTTGCTCTCCAAGGTAACCCGACCAGGGGCTCGCGGCGCGGTTTCGCGTCAGGTCGACCCGGACAGCCACCTGATCAGCGCGAGGTCGCTGCCCGGCGGGCCGACATACGACGTCCCGACCGGTCCGTCCGGCGTCACGGTGAACGGAGCCGCGACCACAGGCCGGCCCGTCACCCCGGCGATGCAGGTGAGCCGGACCGTTGAGCGACGTGCCTCCTCCATGGCGTCCGCCGGGGCCCACAACCGTGGCGCCGGACCAGAGGCACTCGGGAGCCGGAGGACCGTGGCCCCGAGACGTTGGTTCCAGGTCGTACGGGCCTGCGCCAGCGTTGCTCGTGCCAAGATGTCCTCGTCAGCCCTCACCCGGGACGCGATCCGGAAGCGCTCGGCTGCTCCCCCGACCACGGCCTCGGGGTGTGCGGCGATCCAGGAGCCGTGTGCCTGCCAGGCCTGGTACGCCTGGTGAACCCTGAATGCCTCGGCGACGTGATCGAGCTCCTCGTCGAGACCACTCTGCGCCAGGTCGATGGCCTCGAACCCGGTCGTGGCGTCCTCCGGCACGAGCACGGAGGCGGCGCGCAGCAGCAGGTCCGGGGTCCGGGTGAGCAGGCCGACCGTGTCGAAGTCCCGCGCCAACGGGATCAGACCGGCGGTGTCGACCGCGCCGTTCGTCGTACGCAGCCCCCACAGCCCCTGGTACGACGCGGGCACCCGGATCGATCCCGCGGTGTCGGTGCCGAGGCCGATCGATGCCTCGCCCAGGGCGACCGCGGTCGCCGGTCCGCTCGAGGAGCCTCCCGGGTAGGCCGCGGGCACGACCGCGTTGACCGGGGTGCCGTAGTGGTGGTTGTCACCGGATAGCGAGTAGGCGAACTGGTCGGTCTGGGCGATCCCGCGGACGGTCGCTCCGGCCGCGCGCAGACGGGCCACTGCGGCAGCGTCGACCGGTTCGATCGGCGCGTTCTCCCGGTACGCCGGGACGCCGGCGCCGATCGCGAAGCCACCGACGGCGAACAGGTCCTTCACCGCCAGCGATTCGCCGTCGAGCACGCCGCGACCGGTCGCGTCGAGCAAGGGTGCACCCACTGCTCGCCACACCGAGCGGTCGAAGGTGACCGGCGGAGCGGAGACGTGAGCGGCGTGCAGCACCCAGCGGCCCTCGTCGCGACGCCACAGCTGCGTCTGCAGGCCCCGACCCCCGCGGGTCGGCGCAGTCACGGCGACGACGAGCGCTGCGTCCGGGCCGATCACCTGGACCCGGACCTCCTCGAGAACCCGAGCGGGCGCGCCACCGCGGACCCGGCGGAACTCGGAGATCTCGTGGTGCCCGACCAGCAGGCCGGACGCGTCGGCTCGCACCGTGGATGGCCCGGGCGCGAAGAGTGCTGCCATCGCGTCGAGATCGTCGGAGACCAGCGCTCGTTCGTAGGCCCAGAAGGCGTCCAGCAGTCCGTCTGGCAGGGGCTCCTCGTCGTTCATCGACCGAAGTCCGCCTTCCGGATCCGCGCGTGCACACCCTTGACCAGGTCGACGACCTGCGAGATCTCGAAGTCCGTCGCCGCACTCAGATAGGCGTACGCCTGTCCGCGGTCCATCCCGTACCCGGCTTCGAGAAGGCCGAGGGCAGCGCGGACACAATTGCTCACCGCCACGTCCAGGTCCTCATCCAGGCCGGTGGGGATGAGGTGCTCGTGCGTTTCGCCGAGGGGACCGGCAAGCTCTCCGAACCGCGCGACCGCATCCGCCGCCGGGATCACGTCGAAGCGCACCGTGGCTCGCAGCGACGCCTCGAGCGCCGTCAGTGCGACCTCACCGTTGCCTTGCGCGAAATGCGGATCGCCGACGTAGGCAAGCGCACCCGGCACCTGGACCGGGAGATAGAGCGTGCTGCCGACGACCAGGTCCCGGATGTCGAGGTTGCCGCCGAAGGAACCCGGTGGGACCGAGTTCGGGCGGACGCTGCCGGCGGCGGCGACGCCCATGATGCCGAGGAACGGGTGCAGCGGAAAACGGACCGACTCCTCCCCACCCGGCACCAGCGGCAGAACACCGTCGGCACGGCCGTCGGATCGCTCCTCGACGGTGACGAACGCGTGGTAGGCGCCCGGACCGGTCGGCATCTCGCCGGGGAGCGCACCACGGCCGTGGCGGTTGGACACCACGCCGTACGGCACCCGACGTGCGGTGTCGATGACGCTCATCGCCAGCAGGTCCCCGGGCTGAGCGCCGGCCACCTCGATCGGACCGGTGACCACGTGCGGTCCGTCAGCGCGTGGATCACGCCGCCTGGTGGCCACGAGCCGGACCGCCTCCTCCAGCACGGACTCCGGCTCGACTCCGTAGGTACCGAAGAAAGCTCGCGGGTCCGATCCCTGGTCCTCGAGGATCCCCTCGTGGCTCAACGTGTCGATGGTGACCGTGCTGCCCGACACGACCCGGATCACCGGCCGGTCCACGGCACACGGGAGCCGTCCCCAGAACACCTCGTCGGGCACGCACGGCAGGTAGTGCTCGCCGGGGATGGGGCCATCGCCGGCAGCGAGCACGGTCACGATCCGGCCTCCGCGACCAGGGCGGCGACAGCCTGGAGATGGTCGACCATCGAGGTGGTGGCCGCGTCGACGTCGCCGGCCACCACCGCGTCGAACAGCCGGCGGTGCCACTCGACCGAGGAGCGGCGCCCGGCCCGGGTGGCGTGCGATCGCGCCCGTACGTCCTCGACCCATGTGTTCGTCAGCTCGCACAGCGAGACCAGCAACGGGTTCCCTGCGGCGGCGGCCAGTTCGAGATGGAAGCGCACGTCCAGCCGGAGCGACTCCGCCGGAGTCAGCCCGGCATGGGAGGCAGCGAGGGTCTGCTCGAGCATCACCAGATCGCTGTCCGTCGCTCGAGCCGCTGCCAGCCCGGCGATCTGCGGCTCGACGAGAAGACGAAGTTCGGCGACGTCTGCTCGTTCGGCACCCTCGACGGTGAGCGCGCGAAGTGCGCGGGCCGCGTCGGAGGACGCAAGCACCGTCGTACCGCGTCCCGGGCTCCGGGCGATCAGCCGGCGCTGCTCCAGCTCGCGCAACGCTTCACGGACCGTGGTGCGCGAGACCTCGAGGCGCTCGGCCAGAGCACGCTCGGTAGGCAGCCGGTCGCCCGCGCCGAACTCACGGGCGATCAGCCGCTCGAGGTAGGCGCCGACCTCGCCGCTGACGGTGCGACCTCGTCGGATCCGGGGGGCGTCCTGCACGTGGAACTCCATCTTGGTATGTTGGTTGGACCAAGTGTGCAGCACGCCAGCACTGATGTCGACCACCGGAGCCCGCGATGACCGATGCCCGCCACCTGCCGCTGATGCTGGCGCTCACCTTCGCCACCGGGGTCGTCGACGCCGTCGGCTACCTGGGACTGGACCGGGTCTTCACCGGAAACATGACCGGCAACGTGGTGGTCCTCGGCATGGCGCTCGCGGGCGGGAACGGCCTGCCGGTCGCCGGACCCCTCGTGGCGCTCGCCTGCTTCATGGGAGGCGCCGCGCTCGCCGGCAGGACACTGCGCGACGCGCCGACCGGCTGGACGCTGCGATGCTCCGTGCTCCTCGGTACCAACGCGTGCGCCCTGGCAGCGACGGCGCTGGTGATGTTCGCGGACCCGACTCCTCCGCACACCCTCGACCTCGTCATCACCGGCGTCCTCGGCCTGACTATGGGCGCCCAGGCCGGCACCGCCCGACAGATCGCGGTCAGGGAGGTCACCACCGTGGTGGTGACCTCGACGATCACGGCGCTCGCTGCCGAGTCCTGGTTCGGCAACCGCGCGGGAGCCCAGTTGACCCGCCGTGGCACAGCGATCGCCCTGATCCTCCTCGGCGCCTGCGTCGGGGCCCTCGTACTCCGCGTCAGCCTCGGCGGAGCGGTGTCGCTCGCCGCGCTCGCGGCCGGCGCCGTCGCCGTCATCGGCGAACGGGACCGACGTACGGCACCTCAGCGGGAGGGCGCGGGCGGACCGGAATTCGCCGACACACGGATTTAACACCGGGGACCTCCTCCGGACGCATTGCCTCGCCAAGATCTCCTCCATACCTGTCAAGTGACAAATAGTCGCCTTCGGGCGAGGAGGGGGTCGGTGGCGTTGTCGGCACCACGGGATCAGCACACGACGGACACCGTGTTGAACGCGCGTTCGGATGCCCGCGCCCAAGGCGGCCAGAGCACCGAGTGGATGCCGTACCTCCCCGCCTCCTCGAGCCCGTTCGCCCCGGCCGGCACCGACCCGGCGTCCCTGGTCTGGGGCGAGGTCGTGGCGCCGGGGGGCTACACCCACAAGGTGGTTGCCCGGGGCACGCGGATCCGTTTCGACGACCCGACCGGGAACGCCTGCGCCAACCTCGTCGTCTACAACGCGCTCGAACCGACCGAACGGCTCAACGTCGCCGACACCCAGAAGATCCCGTGGCAGGCCTACCTCGGCGCCGGTCACCCGCTGCTCTCCGGCGACGGCCGGGTGCTCGCGAGCATCGTGGCCGACACGTCCGGCCGGCACGACGCCTTCTGCGGCACCTCGACGGACGCCTGGAACGAGCGCAAGTACGGCGACTCCCGGCCCGAAGGCCCCACACCCTCGGGGCGTGGTCTGCTCGTCAAGGCGGCAGCCAAGCACGGCCTCGGCCGCCGCGACCTGCCACCGAGCATCTCGTTGTTCCAGGGCGTCCGCGTCGACTCCGACGGGCAGCTGGGCTGGCAGGGAAGCGCCGGCGCCCGGACGTACGTCGAGCTCGTCGCCGAACTGCCGCTCCTCGTGCTGGTCGCCAACGTCGCGCATCCGCTCGATCCACGCACGGACTACGTCGTCGGACCGCTGCACGTGCATGCCTGGCGCGGCCGCGCCACCGGGCCCACCGACGCCAGGTTCGGCACGGCACCGGAGCTCGAGCGCGCCTACCTGAACACCATCGACTACGCCGAAGCCAGAGGACTGTGACGATGACGATGATCAGCTCCACGGTGCCGGTCGGCGCCTCGTTCGCCGCTGGCTCCGAGCTGGACTGGGCGCAGAGCCTGGTGCCCGGACTCGTGGTGCTCGACGAGCGGGTGCCGCCCAACGCCCCCTGGTCCGGCGTGGTCGCGGCCGGCCAGGTGCTGACCATCGTGGATGTCGGAGGCAACCAGTCCGGGGACTGCCTGATGTACAACACGGCCGACCACGAGGAGCGGTACAGCGTCCCGGACACCCTGACGTGGGAGCAGAACGCCTACGTCTCGACGGGGACCGTCCTGCGCAGCAGCGAGGGCCGACCCCTGATGACGGTGGTCGGCAACGAGATCGACCGGCACGACACCATCGGCGGCGCCTGCAGCAAGGAATCCAACACGCTGCGCTACGGGCACCACGTGATGTACCACCACGGGTGCCGGGAGAACTTCCTCGCCGAGGCCTCACGTCACGGGCTGGGGGTGCGGGACCTGGTCTCGAACCTCAACTGGTTCATGAACGTCCCGGTCGAGACCGACGGCGCCCTCGGCATCGTGGACGGTCTCTCGGCCCCCGGGCGCCGGGTGGCGGTCCGCGCCGAGATGGACGTCCTGGTGCTCGTCTCCAACTGCCCGCAGATGAACAACCCGTGCAACGACTTCAACCCGACACCGCTGCGGATGATCGTCGTGGAGCCTTCGTGACCCCAGAAGCCAGCACCGTCCTGATCGCGAACCGGGGCGAGATCGCACGACGGGTGATCCGCACCGCGCACCGGCTCGGGATCCGCACGGTCGCCGTGTTCTCCGATGCCGACCGGGCGGCACCGCACGTCCGCGAAGCCGACCAGGCGATCCGGCTGGGGCCGGCGCCCGCGGCTGAGTCCTACCTGCGCGGCGACCTGATCATCGAGGCTGCGCTGGCCTCCGGGGCGAGGGTCATCCATCCCGGGTACGGCTTCCTCTCCGAGAGCGCGGCCTTCGTCCGGGACGTGGAGGCGGCCGGGCTGAGCTTCGCAGGCCCGACGGCCGACCAGATCCTGGCCTTCGGTGAGAAGCACACGGCCCGGATGCTCGCGGAGAAGGCCGGCGTACCCCTGCTGGCCGGCAGTCACCTGCTCGGCAGTGCCGAGGAGGCGGTCGCTGCCGCAGCGATCATCGGGCTGCCGGTGATGGTGAAGGCGACCAGCGGCGGCGGCGGCATCGGGCTCCAGGCCTGCACGGACCTCGACGAGGTACGAGCTGCGTTCGAGCGGGTCGCCGGCCTCGCGGAGCGAAACTTCGGATCTGCCGGAGTCTTCGTCGAACGCCTGGTGCGACCGGCGCGGCACGTGGAGGTCCAGCTCTTCGGGGACGGTGCGGGCCGGGTCGCGGTGATCGGCGACCGTGACTGCTCGCTGCAAAGGCGCAACCAGAAGGTGATCGAGGAGGCTCCGGCACCATCGCTCCCGAACCCGGTGCGGGAACTGCTGCACTCCTCGGCGCGGGACCTGCTGGCTTCAGTCGACTACCGGGGCGCCGGCACGGTCGAGTTCGTCTACGACCCGCTGCGTGAGGAGGCGGCCTTCCTCGAGGTGAACACCCGTCTCCAGGTCGAGCACCCGGTGACCGAGGAGGTGTACGGCGTCGACCTCGTCGAGCTCATGCTGCGGTTGGCCCGCGACTCCGTCGTCGAGGACGAGGTCTTCAGCCGGGCCTGGCTCCCGGACGGCCATGCCGTCGAGGCGCGGGTGTACGCCGAGGACCCGGGCAAGGACTCGCTCCCGTCCTCCGGCCTCGTCACCAGGGCTGCCTTCCCGGGATACGGGAGTCCCGGCGACGGCAGTCCGGCGCTGCCCGGGGTCCGCATCGACGGGTTCGTCGAGACCGGGTACGACGTGTCGCCCTTCTACGACCCGATGCTGGCCAAGGTGATCGCCCGGGGGCCGACCCGGGATGCGGCGCTGGACCGGCTCGCGGACGCGCTGGGCGCGAGCCGGGTCGACGGCATTGTCACCAATCTCGGTCTGCTGCGCTCGCTCACCCGACATCGCGAGCTCCGCGATGCGGTTCACTCGACAACGACCCTGGCGAGCGTGACCGACCCGGACCCGCGCATCGACGTCGTGGCCGCCGGCCCGTTCACCACGGTGCAGGACCTGCCCGGCCGACTCGGCTACTGGCACGTCGGGGTACCCCCCAGCGGCGCGTTCGACCCGGTCTCGTTCGGCGAGGCCAACCTGGCCGTCGGCAACCCGGCGGGCACGCCGGCCCTGGAGGTCACCTCCGGTGGCGTGGTCCTGCGCTTCTCCGCTCCGTCGGTCGTCTGCGTCACCGGCGCGCCGCTCACCGTGACCGTCGACGGCCTCGAGGTGCCCTGCTGGGAACCGGTCGAGCTCGCTGCCGGAGCGACGCTCGCCCTCGGTACGACGACCGGACCCGGGCTGCGCGCGTACCTGGCGGTGCGCGGCGGTCTCGATGTCCCCTCCTACCTCGGCAGCGCGGCGACCTTCACCCTCGGCGGCTTCGGCGGACACGGCGGCCGGGCGCTGCTGGCCGGCGACGTCCTGCGACCGGGCACCCATTCCACCCCGGACGCCGCCGGTGGCCCGACGCCGGCCGAGCGCCGGCCGGCACTGACCCGGACCTGGCAGATCGGCGTCACCGAAGGACCGCACGCGGCTCCTGAATTCTTCACCCGGGCCGACATCGACACCCTTTATGCCACCGACTACGAGGTGCACCACAATTCGGCCCGGACCGGCATCCGCCTGATCGGGCCCAAACCGACGTGGGCGCGCCCGGACGGCGGCGAGGCGGGGCTGCACCCGTCGAACATCCACGACACCCCGTACGCCGTCGGGGCGATCGACTTCACCGGTGACACCCCGATCATCCTGGGTCCGGACGGTCCCTCGCTCGGTGGGTTCGTCTGTCCCGCCGTGGTTGCCAGCGGCGAGCTGTGGAAGCTGGGGCAGCTCTCCCCCGGCGACCGGCTCAGGTTCGTGCCCGTGCGCGAGCGCGACGCCGCCGGCCTGGTCGAGCACCGCAACTCGGCCCGGGTGGTGTCCTGCGGAGGTGACGGTGACGACGGCGTCCTGGCCCGGCTCGAGGATCGCGACGGGCGCCCGGCCGTGACGTACCGCCGGGACGGCGACGACAACGTCCTGGTCGAGTACGGGCCGATGGTGCTCGACCTGGCGTTGCGGATGCGGGTGCACGCGCTCCAGCAGACCCTGGAGGCGGACCGGCCCGACGGCATCCTCGACATCACCCCCGGTATCCGCTCGTTGCAGATCCACACCGACTCCTCGGTGCTGCGGGCCAGGGACCTGACCCGGATCCTCATCGAGCTCGAGGACGAGGTTCCCCCCAGTCATGAGCTGGTGGTGCCGTCGCGCCGGGTCCGGCTGCCGTTGAGCTGGGACGACCCGGCGACCCGGCTGGCGATCGAGCGCTACATGTCCGGGGTCCGCGACGACGCCCCCTGGTGTCCGTGGAACATCGAGTTCATCCGCCGCATCAACGGCCTGGACTCGGTCGACGACGTCTACGGGACGGTGTTCGATGCGCAGTACCTGGTGCTGGGACTAGGCGACGTCTACCTCGGTGCCCCGGTGGCCACGCCGCTCGACCCTCGGCACCGCCTGGTGACCACGAAGTACAACCCCGCACGGACCTGGACCGCGGAGAACTCGGTCGGCATCGGCGGCGCGTACCTCTGCATCTACGGCATGGAAGGGCCCGGCGGCTACCAGTTCGTCGGCCGCACCGTGCAGATCTGGAACCGGTTCCGGCGCGGCGGGCTCTTCGCCGAGAACCCGTGGGCCCTCCGGTTCTTCGACCGCATCGAGTGGTACCCCGTGACGGCCGACGAGCTGCTCGAGCTGAGGGCCGAGACGGACGCCGGCCGCGGAGTCTTCGAGACCGAGGAGGGCACGTTCTCGCTGGCCGGGCACAACGCCTTCCTGGCCGCGAACGCCGAGGCGATCGGTGCCTTCCGGGACCGGCAGTCGACTGCCTTCGAAGCCGAGAAGGAGCGGTGGCGCGCGTCCGGCGAGTTCGACCGGCGTGACGAGCCGCCGCCGGCAGCCGCGCTCCCGATCGAGGTGCCTCCCGGCGCGGTCGCGGTCACGGCGCCGTACACGGCAACCGTCTGGCAGACGACCGCGCTTGCCGGGGACGAGGTCGCCGAGGGCGACCCGATCCTGTCCGTGGAGGCGATGAAGATGGAGGCGAAGGTGGGAGCACCGGTGAAGGGAACCCTGGTCGAGGTCTACGTGAAGCCGGGTGACCAGGTGTCGGCGGGCCAGGTCCTCGCCGCGGTGAAGCCGTGAACGCCCCAGAGAGCATGCCAGAGCGAACCCACGAGCGGGTCCGCGCTGCGTATGCCCGGATCGATGCGGTCGACCGCCCCGAGCTGTGGATCACCCTGCGCGACCTCGACGACGTCCTGGCCGAGGCCGCGCTGGTGGATCCGTCGCTCCCGCTGGCGGGCGTGCTGGTCGCGGTGAAGGACAACATCGACGTCGCCGGCCTGCCGACCACCGCAGGGAGCCCGTCGTTCGTGCACCGGCCGGAGGTCGACGCCACGTGCGTCGCCCGGTTGCGCGCAGCCGGGGCCGTCGTGATCGGCAAGACCAACATGGACCAGTTCGCGACCGGCCTGGTCGGGACCCGCAGTCCATACGGCGCCGTGAGGAACGCCTGGGACGCGCTGAGGATCTCCGGCGGATCCTCCTCGGGGTCTGCGGTGGCCGTCGCGCTCGGGATCGTCGACCTGGCGCTGGGCACCGACACAGCCGGATCAGGACGGGTCCCCGCGGCCCTGAACGGGGTCGTCGGCGTCAAGCCGACCCGCGGACTGATCCCGCTGACCGGGGTCGTGCCCGCCTGTCGCTCGATCGACTGCGTGACCACCTTCGCACGGGACCTCGCGCTCGCACGGGCCGCCGCGGAGGTGATGGAGGGGGTGGACGTCGCGGACCCGCTGTCGCGGGCTGCCTCCCCGGGGCGGACGACGCCATCCCGACCGCGGATCGCGGTCCCGACGGCGTGCTACCTGGACGGCCTCGCGGAGGGCTGGCGCGAGGCGTTCGGTGCTGCGGTCGCGCGGTTCGCCGAGGTCGGCGCCGAGATCGTCGAGGTCGACATCGCGGCGTTGCTCGAGGCTGCGACGCTGCTGTACGACGGCGCCTTCGTGGCCGAGCGCTACGCCGCCGTGGGAGCTCACCTCGAGAAGCACCTGGACCTGATCGGAACCGAGCTCGATCCCACCGTCGCGGCGATCATTCTCGGGGCGAAGGACAAGACCGCGGCCGACTGGGCTGCCGACACGACCCGGTTGGCTACTCTCGGCGCTGCGGCGCGCGAAGCTCTCGGCGACTACGACGCCCTGTTGACCCCGACCACCACGTTCCACCCCGCCCTGGCCGAGGTCGCAGCGGACCCGCTCGGCACGAACGCGCGCCTGGGACGGTTCACCAACTTCGCCAACCTGCTGGACTTCGCTGCCCTCGCAGTCCCGGCCGGGTTCGTCGAGGGGCTTCCGTTCGGAGTGATGCTCTCGGGTCCGGCGTTCTCCGACCGCTCGCTGGCCGAGCTTGCCGGCCGCTTCGCGAACCGCACCATCGACATCTTCGTCGCCGGCGCCCACCTGTCCGGGCAGCCGCTCAACGCACAGCTCGTCGTGGCGGGTGGCTCCCTCGTCGCCCAGGTGCGGACCGAAGCGTCGTACCGGCTGTACGCGCTGGACACGGTGCCACCCAAGCCTGGCCTGGTCCGGGTCCCAGAGAACGGACCCGAGGACGGTGCCTCGATCGCCGGTGAGGTCTGGCGGTTGCCGGCCGTCGGGTTCGGCACGTTCGTGGCCGGCCTGCCGGCGCCGATGGCGATCGGCCAGGTCCGTCTCGACGACGGTCGCTCGGTCTCCGGGTTCCTGGTCGAGCCCGTCGCGCTGGAGACAGCGCAGGACATCACCGGGTTCGGTGGCTGGCGTGCCTACCTGGCCGGCCCCCGATGACGGCGTCCAGCGACCGCACCATCCTCGGCGTGCTCACGCCGTCGTCGAACACCCGACTGGAACCACTCACCTCGGCGATGGTGGCCGGGGTCAGTGGGGTGAGCGCGCACTTCTCGCGCTTCCGCGTCGTCGACGTGGGACTCGCGGCGGCCGACCAGTTCGATCCCGCCGGGATCCTGGCCGCAGCCGACCTGCTCGCCGATGCTCGTGCCGAGGTGATCGTCTGGAGCGGCACGTCGGGTGGCTGGCGCGGGATCCCCGACGACCGGGCCCTGTGCGCGGCGATCACCGAGCGCACCGGGGTGCCGTCGACGACCGCGACCCTGGCGCTGCTCGAGGCGCTTCGACGCAGCGGTGCTCGTACGTTGGGGCTGGTCACGCCGTACCCGCCGGACATGCACGCCGCCGTGGTGATGACGCTCGCCGGGGAAGGCATCGAGGTGATCTCCTCGTCCGCCGTCGCCGCGACCGGGTCGAACTGGGAGCTGAGCCTGATCGAACCGGACACGGTCGAGACGGCGGTCTTCGAGGTCGCGGAAGCGCGACCCGACGCGATCACCGTCTTCTGCACGAACCTCGCCGGAGCCGATCGCGTCGAGGAGTGGGAGCGCCGGCTCGGGCTCCCGGTCCTCGACTCCGTGGCCCTCGCCGTGTGGCACGGCCTCGAGCTGGCCGGGTACGCCGGAGGTGCCCCGCAGGGTTGGGGCTCGCTCTTCGCACTGGCCGGGACACGGACGACATGACAACCGGGCGGTCGCCGCAGGCCCGCATCTTCGGCCGGGCGCGTCTGCGCGGACGTGCCGACCTGTGCGACCTGCACGTCGCCGACGGCCGGATCGTGCAGATCGGTGCGTCCGAGTGCGAGCATCCCGACGTCGACCTGGCAGGCGCGCTCGTACTCCCCGGTCTGGTCGAGGCGCACCTGCACCTGGAGAAGGCGTACCTGCTCGATCGGATGCCGCGCGAAGCAACTTCGCTCGCCGACGCCATCGCGCTGACCTCGCAGCTCAAGAGCACCTTCACGCCCGCCGATATCCGTACCCGGTCACTGCGGCTGATCCGGGCCGCGATGGGCTGTGGAGTCACCACCGTGCGGGCGCACGTCGAGTTCGACGATGTCCTCGGCCTGACTGCGGTGGAGGCGATCCTGGCACTGCGCGAGGAGGTCCGGGACTTCCTCGACCTGCAGGTCGTGGCGTTCCCCCAGGAGGGCCTGACCTCACAACGCACGGCCCGTGCCCTGTTCTGCTCGGCGATCGAGCTCGGTGCCGACGTGGTCGGCGGGATCCCGTACGCCGACGACGACCCGGGCGAGCACCTCGACCTCGCGTTCGACCTCGCGGAGCGGACCGGCAGACCGCTCGACTTCCACCTCGACTTCTCCGACGACCCCGACCAGCTCGACATCATCGGCGTCGCTGAGCGCACCATCGCCCGCGGTCTTCAGGGCCGGGTCACCGTAGGGCACCTGACGTCGCTCGGCTCGGTCGAACCGGCACGAGCGTGCGCGATCGCGGACCTGATCGCGCAGGCGGGGATCAGCGTGGTTGCCCTCCCGGCCACCGATGTCTTCTTGAACGGTCGAGCCGACCAGGTGGCACCGCGGCGGGGCTTGACCCCGGTCCGGCTGCTCCTCGAGGCCGGGGTGAACGTCGCCCTGGCGACGAACAACGTCCAGAATCCGTTCACGCCCTTCGGACGTGGACGGATCACCGAGACCGCGAGCCTGCTCGCCGCGCTGTGCCACTTCGGCTCGCTGGCCGAAACCGACACCGTCGTCGAGATGATCACCGACCGCGCGGCCGTCGCGGTCGGCCTGACGGACCACGCCGTGGTCGAGGGAGCTCCTGCGACCTTCGCCGTCTTCGACGCCCGGACTGCGCGAGACCTCCTCGGCGACGCGGACCGCGCCGTCCTGGTCGTCAAGGGCGGACGCGAGATCGACCTCGAGCAGGTGCCCCGATGAACGCCCTGCGCGGCCGGCGGGCGCTGGTCGCCGGCGGTGGCTCCGGCATCGGCCGCGCCACTGCGGTCCTGCTGCTCGAGCGGGGCGCCGACGTCTCGGTCCTGGACCTCGACATCGCCGACAGCCCGCCCGGCAGCACCGCAGTCCAGGTCGACGGCCGCGATCCGCGACGCTGTCGACTCGGTGGCGACGCCGAGCCTCGACATCGTGGTGAACGCGATCGGGATCGAGCACGTCGCCCGCCCCGAGGACACCGGAGCGGAGGACTGGGACCGGGTCCTGCGGACGAACCTGAGTTCCTACCACTACGTGATCCACGCTGCCCTCCCCCACCTGCGCCCTGGCGGCGCGATCGTCAACGTGGCCTCCCAGCTGGCGCTGGTCGGCGCACGCCGGTTCAGCGCCTACACGGCCACCAAGGCGGGGATCGTCGGGTACTCGCGCAGCCTCGCGCTCGACCTGGCACCCCGCGGCATCCGGGTCAACGCGGTGTGCCCGGGAGCAGTCGACACCCCGCTGCTCCGTCGGCAGTTCGCCGCCGGCAACGGCCCCCAGGGAACCCTCGACGACCTGGTCGCGCTGCACCCGCTGGGCAGGCTCGGAACGGCGGCCGAGATCGCCGAGCCGATCGTGTTCCTGTGCACCGGCGCCGCCTCGTTCATCACCGGCAGCGTCGTCGTTGCCGACGGCGGCTACACCGCCCAGTGATCCCCGGCCGGAGTGAGATCCGGCAGCTTGACGGCCCTGGTGCGGATCTGGGCGATGCGCCGGTCGCTGCAGCCCAGCATCCGCAGCACGCCGGTCGCGACCAGGTCCGGCAGGTCCGGGTCGGCCGACCCGCCCTCGGCGCGCATGGCGATCACGCTCTCGGCCAGGGCGAAGGCCAGTGAGGTGGCCACGGTCTCGTCCTCGGCGGGGATCGCCCCCTCGGTCATCGCAGCGGCGACGCGATCGCCGTACGCCCGTCGGAGCAGGGCCCGTTCCTCGCGGAACGGCGCGAACTCAGGCGTCCGCAGCTCCGGCATCGTGTAGAGCGCCCCGATGTTCCACTGTCCGCCGCTGAGCAGGGTCACGTCGAAGCGGGTCAGGGCGTAGAGCTGGACCAGCGCCGGTTCGCCCGACGGCTCCAGCCAACGGCTGTACTCCAGGGACGGGCGCACCGTGTCGGCGAGCAGCTCGGCGAGGATCTCCTGCTTGTTGCTGAAGTGGTAGTAGATCGACGCCTGCCGTACGCCGACCGCATCGGCGATCTGGCGAGTGGTGGCAGCGCCGTACCCCTGCTCGGTGAAGAGCTCGGCTGCGGCATCCAGGATCTGCGCCCGCCCACCGGTGCCTGCACGCCCGATGTCCGCGTGCCGCGGGCGGCCTGCGCGTTTACCTGTCACGCGACACATGGTGGCACACCAGGAAACGCCACCTGAGGCGATCGCTGAGGGCCCCGATGGCCCTGCGGACTTGGAAACGTACTTGTTACCTGCCGGAAGCCTGACGCGTCATTGACGCGACTAACTTGTCGCATGACAGGTATTACAGGCCCTCGCCGACGAGGGGGGACCGGACGGAGGTGGCGACCGCGATGAGCGCACAGTTGGCTCCGGAGGATGTCCTGACGGATGAAGGCTACGCCGTCGTCGCCACTGCCGAGGACCTGCACGTCACCTTCCGCCGCAACGGCAAGGCGATCCATGCCCTGCGCGGGATCAGCCTGGAGATCCGCCGGGGCGAGATCCTCGGGCTGGTCGGCGAATCCGGTTCGGGCAAGAGCGTTCTCGGACTCACCCTGCTCGGGCTGCACGGCGCCGGCGCGACCATCTCCGGACGGGCGACCGTCCGCGGGCGCGACATGGTCTCCGCGACCGACGCCGAGCGTCGCGAGGTCCGGATCGCGCACCTCGGGGCTGTCTTCCAGGACCCGATGACCTCGCTGAACCCGACGATGCGGGTGGGCAGGCAGGTCGCCGAGGCAGCCGGATCGGACGAGGAAGCCCTGCGGCTGCTGCGGCTCGTCGGTGTCCCGGAGGCCGAGAGCCGGATGTCCGCCTTCCCCCACGAGCTCTCCGGCGGACTGCGGCAGCGGGTCATGATCGCGATGGCCGTTGCCGGCAACCCCGACCTGGTGATCGCCGACGAGCCCACGACCGCACTCGACGTCACCGTGCAGGCACAGGTGCTCCGCCTGCTGCGGACGCTTCGCGACGAGCTCGGGTGCAGCGTCCTGATGATCACCCACGACCTGGGCGTCGCCGCACAGATCGCCGACCGTGTCGCCGTGATGTACGCCGGTCGACTGGCCGAGCTCGGCGAGTCCGATGCGGTCCTGCGGAACTCGGCGCACCCTTACACGCTGGGCCTGATGCGCTCGCGCCTCACGCTGGGAGTCGACCGCAGCCGGGCCCTTCCCGCGCTCGCGGGCGAGGTACCGAGTCCGGCGGCACCCCAGCCGGGCTGCGCGTTCTCCCCCCGGTGCTCCGTCGCCGGGCCGGACTGCGTCGAGACCTCGCCGGAACCGGTCGAGGTTGAGCCTGGTCACCACAGCGCCTGCCTGCGTCCACTCGCCGTCGTGCGACGCACGGACACGATGGGCCCTGCGGTGCTCACCGCACGTGCCGAACCGGCCCGGATCGACCAGGACACCGCCGCGTTGTCGCTGCGGTCGGTGGTCAAGACCTTCGGAGTCGGCAAGGGCTTCGGGCGCAAGCGGACCCTGCACGCGCTGCGCGGCGTCAGCCTCCAGATCGCCCAGGGCGAGTCGGTTGCCCTCGTGGGTGAGAGCGGGTCGGGCAAGTCGACCCTCTTGCGGGTCGCGGCCGGACTCGAGGCAGCCGACTCCGGCGAGGTCGAGCTGTCCGGAGGGTCACGACCGCAGATGGTCTTCCAGGACTCCGGCGCCTCCCTGACCCCGTGGATGACCGTCGAACAGATCCTCGGCGAACGCGTGCGCGACCTCGGCCGGGCCGCGCGCGCGGCCAAGGTGCGTGAGGCCCTGTCCCTGGTCGGGCTCCCGGCCGAGGTCGGCGCCGCGCGCGCCACCCAGCTGTCCGGTGGCCAGCGTCAGCGGGTCTGCCTGGCCCGGGCCACGATCGTCCCGCCCCCGGTGCTGCTCTGCGACGAACCGACCAGCGCTCTGGACGTGTCGCTGGCCGCGTCGGTGATCAACCTGATCGCGCGGCTGCGGCGGGAACTGGGCATGTCGGTCCTGTTCGTCACCCACGACCTCTCGGTCGCTCGCGTCGTCGCCGACAGGATCGCGGTGATGTACCTCGGTCAGATCGTCGAGATCGGCGCGTCCGACCGGGTCACCTCAGCCCCGCTGCACCCGTACACCCGCTCACTGGTCAGTGCCGTCCCCGACGTCGGGCTGACGCCGGTGATCCTGCCCGGGGAACCCGCCAGCCCGTTGAACCCGCCCTCCGGCTGCGCGTTCCACCCGCGGTGCGCCGACGCGACCGAGTCCTGCCGGGACACCGAGCTCGGGCTCCGGCTGCAACGAGTCGCGAACGACGACGTCGACCGGGTGGCGTGCATCAACATCGACCTCAGCCACGTGCCGACACCCGTGTACATCACGCCGAAGGGGGCATGACGTGGCCGTTGCAGAACCCTTCGTCGCACCCCGACCGGCCTGGCGCCGCCCGGTGTCGCTCGACCTGCGGGCACCGCGGACGTGGTCGATCATCGGAGCCTCGCTCTTCGCAGTGATGACGCTGATCGCCCTGGCCGCACCGCTGCTCAGCCCGCACGACCCGTTGGTCCCCGTCGGCATCCCCCTGGCTGGGCCCGGCCACGGCGGGTTCCTGCTCGGCTCGGACAGCATCGGCCGCGACGTCCTGAGCCGCTGCCTGTACGGCATGCGGGCCAGCTGGTTCGCAGCTCTGGTCGTGATCGCCGGCGGCTTCCTGATCGGCGGGTTGGTCGGTCTCGTCGCCGGATCATCGGGCGGATGGATCGACAACCTGCTGATGCGGATCACCGACGGCTTCCTGGCCCTGCCCGCCCCCGTGCTCGCGATCGCGGTCGTCGCCTCCCTCGGGCCGAGCTTCACCCACACCCTGATCGCCGTCTCCGTCGTGTGGTGGCCGTTCTACGCCCGGATCGTGCGCGGCGAGATCAGCAAGCTCGCCGCGAGGCCGCACGTCGAGGCGGCGCGGCTCGCCGGTGCCGGCAGGGTCCGGATCGCGGTGCGACACCTGCTCCCGGGGGCTCTCCCGGCAGCCGTGGTGACCGCCAGCCTCGATGTCGGCAACCTCGTCCTCGCGCTCGCAGGGCTGTCCTTCCTCGGCCTGGGCCAGTCGGCTCCGGCTCCCGAGCTCGGTGCCGACAGCGCGCGCAACCTCAGCCTGCTCCTCCAGCAGTGGTGGGTCCCGGTGGTCCCGGGAATCGCTGTCGCCGTCCTCGCCGTCATCGCCAACGTCGCCGGTGACTCCGTCCGCAACCTGATCGATCCGGCGTGAGCCCAGAGATGAGCCAGACATGACTCAGGTGCGCTTTGTCGGACAGCGGTTCGCCGCGATGGTCATCATCGTGCTCGCCCTCGCCGCCGCAGTGTTCGCGCTGCAGAAGATGTCCCCCCTGGATCCCGTGCACGCGCGGCTCGGCGGCCAGGCCTCCCAGGGCGCCATCGCGGCCGAGCGGCACGCGCTGGGCCTCGACAAGCCGATCGTGACCCAGTTCGGCCACTACCTGGCCGGCCTGGTCCACGGCGACCTCGGAGACTCCTACCGCACCCGCCGCCCGGTCACCACCGACCTGCTCGCCTACGTTCCCGCGACAGCCGAGCTCGCAGCATCCGGGCTGATCATCGCCCTGGTGCTCGCCATCGCCTTCGCGTTCGCCTCGACGCTGCGGGTCCCCGGTGCCGCACTGTTCCGACTCGGCCTGATGCTCGGGGCCTCCGTACCGACGTTCCTGCTCGGCGTGTTCGGCATCCTGCTCTTCTACCAGCACTTCGGATGGCTGCCGGCCAGCGGCCGGACCTCGATCGGCAACGCACCCACCGGGCCGACCCACCTGTTGACCCTCGACGGGCTGCTGCACGGGCGCCCCGACGTCACGTGGGACGCCATCAAGCACCTGCTGATGCCGGCAACGGCGATCGCACTCGGACCTGCGGTCGCCATCGGCCGGGTCCTGCGTTCGAGTCTCGAAGGCGAGCTGGGCAGCGACTACGTGCGCACCGCCCGCGCCAAGGGCCGCAGCGAGCGCCAGATCCTGCTCGGGCACGTCGTGCGCAACGCGATCGGGGCGGCCGTGTCGATGACCGGGCTCCAGGTCGGCCTCATGTTCGCCGGAGTCCTGGTCGTGGAGCAGGTGTTCGGGTGGCCCGGCCTCGGGCTGTACATCGCCGAGAGCATCCCGGTCGCGGACTTCCCCGCCATCGCCGGAGTCACGCTGCTGCTGGGTTCGGCGTACGTCGTCATCAACGCTGCTGTCGACGTGATCCAGGCCGCAGCGGATCCGAGGATCCGTGTCTGAACAGAAGGAGGCCTCGTGCCACGTCAACCCATGATCGTCGGACAACCGGTCCTGGTCGTCGTCGACTTCCAGAAGGGAAGCGACGACGACATGACCGCCGACGAGGTCGGGATCGAGATCATGTCCGGCGGATCGGCCCGGATCGCGCGCGCAGAGCGCATCCTGGCCGCTGCTCGCGACGCCGGGATCCCGGTGGTCTTCTTCCAGGAGGTGCACCGCCCCAGCGGCATCGACTTCGGTCGCGAGCTGGACGGCGCCGAAAGCGTCCACTGCGTCGACGGGCACCCGTCGACAGAGCTGGTCGAGTCGCTGCGTCCGCGTCCCGATGAGTTCCACATCGTCAAGCGCCGGTACTCGGGCTTTATCGGCACCGAGTTCGAGATCGTGCTGCGTGCGCTCAAGGCCGAGACGCTGATCCTGATCGGCGGCCTGACCGACGTATGCGTGCACTACACGTTCGCAGACGCCCATCAACGCGATTTCTACGTACGCGTTGTCGGCGACTGCGTCGGCGGATCGAGCACGGCACGGCACCTCGCCGCGCTCGACGCCATGGAGTACCTGCAGGCCGGCGCCGTCCTGTCCACCGACCAGATCATCGACGAGTTCGGCGATCCCGGTCTGTCTTCCACCACCCGCACCCCTCTGGAGGTAGCACTGTGATCACCCTGAGCCCGTTCGTCCGGCGTACCGCCGTCTCTGCCAGCGCTCTTGTCTCGCTCGCCCTCGCGCTGACCGCCTGCGGCAGCGGAGGCGGTACGGCGGCCAGCACGGCGCCCACCGACCACGTCCTGCACCTCTCGTTCCTGCAGGATCCCGGTCAGCCCCCGGACCCGGACATCTACTACGCCGGCCAGGGCCTGATCCTGACGACCAACGCCTACGAGGGGCTGCTCACCTACAAGGGTGGTACCGCGACTCCGACGCTGGAGCCGTCGCTGGCGACGAGCTGGACGGCGTCGAAGGACAACAAGACCTACACCTTCGAGCTGCGTAAGGGCGTCACCTTCCACGACGGGACCCCGTTCACCTCGGCCGCGGTCAAGCCGTCGTTCGACCGTCGCCTTCACGTGAACCAGGGGCCGGCGTACATGGTCAGCGACGTCGCCTCGGTGGTCACCGACGGTGCCTACAAGGTCACCATCACGCTGAAGGGCCCCAACTCGGCGTTCCTCAGCTACCTCGCTGCCGCGTACGGCCCCAAGATGATGAGCCCGACCGGGCTGGCGGCGCACGCGGGCAAGGACTTCGACCAGGCCTACCTCGCCACGCACGACCTCGGTACCGGGCCGTACGAGATCACCAAGGCCGTGGTCGGCTCGAACTACGAGATGACGTCGTACCCGAAGTACTGGGGCGGCGAGCCGTACTACACGACCGTCGAGCTGCCGGTCATCGACAACACCTCGTCGCAGCAGGTGCAGTTCAACAGCGGATCGCTCGCCGCGATCCTGCACGACCTGCCGTCCTCGGCGATCACGTCGTACCTGGGCAACAAGAAGTACGACAGCTACACCCAGTCGTCGATGATCTCCGAGTACCTGTACGCCAACCCGCACAGCGGCGCGCTCAAGAGCCAGGCGTTCCGCCAGGCGCTGCTGAAGGCCGTCGACGTGGACTCGATCGTCAAGCAGGTCTACTTCGGCCACGGCCAGAAGGCAACCCAGGTCTACCCGTCGCACATGATGGACCCGCAGTACGCCGTCCAGAACATCAGCTACGACACGTCGGCGCTCAAGTCGGCTGTCGCGTCGTTGCCTGCCAACGAGAAGACCATCACGGTCGGCTACGACTCCAGCCAGCCGGACAACCAGGTCATCTCGAACCTGATCTCGGCACAGCTGGCGCCGCTCGGTCTGACCGTCAAGGTGCAGAGCTACCCGACCTCGCAGATCTTCGGGTGGATCGGCAACCAGAAGGGTGCGCCGGACCTGCTGGCCACGCTCGGCTGGCCCGACTCACCGTCGCCGTACGCGTGGGCGCACATCAGCTTCGACGCCAGCGGTGGCCTGAACTACTTCGGGTGCTCGGCCCCGGCGGCGTCGACGGCGATCGCGAACTCGCTGCGCACCGGCGCGGACGCCGACTTCTCCTCGTCGGCAACGCTGGCGTCGGCCACCGGGTGCTGGCTGAACATGGTCAACGTCACCGACTTCATGGTGGCGCAGCCGTGGCTCAAGGGCGTCGCCGAGGCCCACGTGGTCGACGCGCCGAACACCCTGTTCCTCGCGAAGCTGAGTCAGTGACATGAGAGGCGGAGTCCGCAAGATCATCCTGCTGACGCTCGGCTGGGAGGAGCTGCCGAAGTCCATCTCGGTCCACGGCGCCGATCCCTCCATCCGGATGCGTGAGCCGGTGCCCGGGGTGCTGCTCCAGACCGACGGCGGGTACGTGCTGCTGGACACCGGGTTCAACACGGCCCTGGTCCGGGACCCGGCCCTGTACCGACGCTTCTTCCCGAGCGTCGAGTACCGGCCGGTGCTCCCGGGGCCCGGGGAGCCGATCGAGGAGGGACTGGCCTCGGTCGGGATCGACATCGACGAGATCCACGCGGTCGGGGTCAGCCACCTGCACCACGACCACTCCGGCGGGCTCAAGCTGTTCGCCGGCAGGGTCCCCGTGCACGCCCAGCGCAAGGAGCTCGAGTACGGGATGCGCAACGACTCCGGGCCGGAGGAGCACGCGTTCGCGCGGGTCGACTACGACGACCCGCGCATCGACTGGAAGCTGGCCGACGGCGAAGCCGAGATCGCCCCGGGCATCACCGCGATCCCGACGTACGGGCACACGCCCGGGCACCAGAGCTTCATGGTCGAGCTCGACGACTCCGTGGGGGGCGGTGGCTTCGTGTTCGCCTTCGACGCCGCCGACCTCACCGAGAACATCGAGCACGAGCTCGCGATCGGAGGGGTGGTCGACATCGATCCGGCCGAGACGGTCGAGCCGATCCGCCGCCTCAAGAAGCTCTCGTCCGAACGCGGCTTCGAGCTCATCCCGGGTCACGATCCGGTGGTCTGGCCGACGCTGACCGAACGGTTGGCCAGGAAATTCTCAGAACAGATGCAATGAGAGAGGCAGAGCAACGATGAGTGGACTGACCGACTTCCAGAACATTCCCGTGGTGGACGTGTCGGGTCTGTACGGCACACCCGAGGAACAGGCTGAGGTCGCCGAGCAGCTGCGGATCGCGGCCAGTGAGGTCGGCTTCCTGTACGTCACCGGGCACGGCGTGCCCGAGGAGCTGTTCGCCGGTCTGCTCGCCCACGCCAAGAACTTCTTCGCCCAACCGCTGGAGAAGAAGATGGAGGTGTACATCGGCAACTCCACCAACCACCGCGGCTACGTCCCGACGGGCGAGGAAGGCGGATCGTTGAAGCTGCCCGACGGCAGCGAGAAGCTGCCGGACCTCAAGGAGGCCTTCGACCTGAGCCTCGAGCTGCCTGCCGATGATCCGGACTACCTGGCCGGGAACCCGATGCTCGGGCCGAACCAGTGGCCGGCGACCGCCGGGATGAAGGAAGAGGTCAACGCCTACTACGACGCCACGATCGCGTTCGGCAAGGTCCTGCTCCGGGGCTTCGCGGCGGCACTCGGTGAGCCCGTTGACGCCTTCGACGGCCTGGTCGCGCGCGCCCCCAGCCAGCTCCGGATGGTCCACTACCCCCTCGACGTGGACGCGACCGACGCCGAGGGCATCGGCGCGCACAGCGACTACGAGATGTTCACGATGCTCCGGCCGACCAAGCCGGGCCTGGAGGTCCTCAACGCGGCCGGCGAGTGGATCGACGCACCGCCGATCGAGGGCGCGTACGTCGTCAACATCGGCGACATGCTCGAGATCATGTCGAACGGGTACTTCACCTCGACGACCCACCGGGTGCGCAAGGTGGCCGAGGAGCGCTACTCGTTCCCGCTGTTCTTCAACGTCGACTACGACGTCCTGGTCGAACCGTTGCCGCGCTTCGTCCGGCCCGACGGCGAGAACAAGATCCCGCTCAAGGCCGGGGAACACCTCTTCGCCCAGTCGATCCAGACCTTCGGCTACCTGCAGCGCCGGCTGGATGCGCAGGAGATCGCGATGCCGGAGGTGTGGGTCACCCCGGACACGTTCGGACGCCAGGCGGTCGAGGCGACCAGCACGGGATGATCCCGGCCGAGTTCACCGGCGGTTGGGTCCGGGGCGGCATCGGCTTCGACGGCCGCCCGCTGGTTGAGGACGCCGTGGTCTGGTGGCTTCAGGCGCCCCTCCGGCATGCGGACCTGCGCGTTCCGGTCGCACCCACGGGACCGGTGACGGGTTTCGCGGGAGTGACCACCTGGGACGGATCGGCCCTGACCTGGACGCGGCACGTCGACCTCGAGCACTTCGACGGCGTGGACGTCGGTACGACGACCTGGGACGGCGAGGACCTCCTCGAGTCCGGGACCTTCGTTGACCTGGACGGCTCGACGACCGCCTACGTCGAGCGCTGGATCCGGCTTCCGGGAAGCGCGGAGCCGCTGTGGGCGCTGCGTCGGGGGACGAACCGCCTGGTGCGGGCCGGGGACTACGCGATCACGGTGAACGACGACCGTGTCGGCGGGGGCCCGTTCACTGCGACGGCCTGGTCCCGGTCCGGGAACGGCTGGCAGGTGCACCACACCCTGCCCGGTGTGCCGCTCGCGCCGACTCCGCCCTCGCCGGACGGCACGGACGACTCCTGGGTCGCAGAATAATCTGAGCCGTGCGGGGCCGTTGGCCTGTCGTATCGGGCCGGGACCGTTCGTTGACAGGATGGACGGGGCCGCAGCGGCCCTGCCGACCGAGGAGGAGACATGACCGAGTACCTGATCGCCTTCAACGACGAGTGGGTGCCAGAGCACACCGACGAGGAGATCCGCGAGAAGTCCAGGACGCTCAGGCCGTTGATCGCGGAGATGAAGGCCGCTGGCGTCCTCATCTTCACCGGTGGCCTGGACGACACCGCGCCGCTGTTCAGCGTCGATGCCTCGAGCGGCACGCCGGTGTTCACCGACGGTCCGTACGTCGAGACCAAGGAGCACCTCGGCGGGTTCGCCGTCGTGGACGTCGCCGACGAGGAAGCAGCGCGCCTGTGGGCCGGGAAGATCGCGGTGGCCTGCGGGTGGCCGCAGCAGGTGCATCGCTTCCAGGTCCCGCGGCAGCTCTGATCACCTGACCTCGGCGCCGTCAGCGGAATGCCGGGCGACCAGCACGCACCCGCCGAGGGTGAGGACGAAGCCCAACGCTGCGAACGGCTCGGCGCCCGGCAGGACCCGGTCGCCGAGCCAGACCAGCCCGATCGTGGCCGGGACGATCGTCTCGACCGTGACAGTGATCGCCGCCACCGTCGTCACCGGCGAGTGCTGCAGCGCCATCCCGTAGGCGACCATCGAGGTCAGGGCGAACACCAGCAGCCCCCAGGGCACCGGGTCGAGGACCAGCCGCCAGACGGCGTGCGGAACCACCACCACACGCGCCGCCACACCGACGCCGGCGAACCCCAGGCCGGCGCACACGGCGAGAAGGTTCCCGTTCGCCCCTCCCCCTCGAGCCGCAAGGACGCTGAGGACCAGCACCGCGGCAGCAGCGCCGAGCAGGAGCCACGGAGCCGGGCCGGACAGCGGGACACCGCCCCCTTCGCGGGCACTCAGGGCCAGCGCGACCAGGCCGGCGGCGACCGCGATCAGCGCCACCACCTCACGACGACCCAGTCGATCGCCGAGGAACACCACCGCCAGGACGGCCGTCACCGCGACGCTCGACGCGATCGCGGACTCCACGACGAACAGCGGCAGGGTGCGCAGCGCGGCGATCGAGGCGAAGAACCCGAGCGCGTCGAGCGCCAGCCCGAGCACGTAGAGGCGGCCCGCCCACAGCCGGGGCCACCACGTCTCGCCGACCGCGTCAGCCGCACGTCGTACTCCGACGGCCTGCAGGACCGTGCCGGCGCCGTACACGAGCGCAGCGCCGAACGCACTGAGGAGACCGGGAAGCATGCCTGCACTGTCGCAGCCCGGCTCAGCTCACACACGTCGGCGCGGCGTCCAATCCGCGAGGTGTCGCCGCAGCGAACCACTGCCATGAGCGATCACGCGCCGTCCCGCCTCACCGGCCTGCTCTCGCTCGCGACGGCACTTCGGCTGATCACGGCCGCCGGACTCGCCGTCGACGCGAGGGTCCACTTCCGGCTCGCCCCCGCGTACGACGGCATCAGGTCGAGCACCATCAGTCAGGGCGACCTGTTCCGGATCGAGGCGGTCGCCGCCGTGATCGCCGCCGTGGCCATCCTCGTCCTCGGCAAGCCGATCGTCGCGCTGGCGGCAGCTGCGGTGGCCGGCGGCGGGCTCGTGGCGTTGCTGGTCTACCGGTACGTCGATCTCGGATCCGTCGGTCCCCTGCCACCGATGTACGAGCCGGCCTGGTACCCCGACAAGACGCACACCGCGTGGGCCCAGGCGATCGCGACCGTCGCCGCCCTCGTGTTCGCAGCACTGGCGATCCGCAGGGCCCGTCGCGAGGGACGCCTCACGAGCTGACGGGCGCGTCCACCCAACGTCGGCCACGGCGGAACAGGCCGGCCGATCCCTCGGTCAGCTCGGCGACGATCTCCTCGGTCACCCCGACCGCGATCAGCGGCACCGCGAGCTCGAGGGTGGCGACGTCGGTGTAGTCGATGCGCAGGACCTTGGCGCCGCGTGAGCGCAGCTCGTGCTCGAGCCGTCCGGCAGCCGAGAGCTCGACCGTCACGTCACACAGCTCCTGCTCGACCCGTTCGATCAGCGAGGTGCTCTCGAAGGCCGCGCGGACGGCGTCGGCGTACGCGCGGGTCAGACCCCCGGTGCCGAGCAGGGTGCCGCCGAACCAGCGGGTCACCACGGCCACCACGTCGCTGACCTCGCGCCCGCGCAGGACCTCGAGCATCGGCGCCCCGCCCGTGCCCGGCGGCTCGCCGTCGTCGCTGGCACGCTCGATCGAGCGCTCCGGACCGAGGATGAACGCCGAGCAGTGGTGCCGGGCGTTCCAGTGCTCCTTGCGCGCCTGCTCGATCACGCTGCGCGCGGACATCTCGTCATCGACGCGCACCAGGGCGCAGCGGAAGCGCGAGCGGGAAACCTCGATCTCGGCCTCGCCGTCACCGGCGATCGTGAGGTAACTCAACTGTCCCGCCCCTCCCGAGGTTTGAGGGCGGTGGCGGGGTACCCCTCCCAGGATCACCCCGCCACCTGACCCGCTGTGCACCTGGCCAGAGGCCGGCGCTGCACCCCAGCGGATCTCGGCCGCATCCATGTGGGGTACGGATACCGCGACCGTGCCCACACTTTAGACCAGAGGTGGTTGTTCCACTAACGGAACGCCGCAAGGAAACTGAGGAGATCCGCCCGCGTAAGAACGCCCACCGGACGCCCGTCATCTTGGACCAGAAGTGCGTCCGCATCACCCAGCGCGGCGATCGCCTCGGCGACGCCCGCGGAGGCACCGATGGTCGGCAGCGCCGGGCTCATGTGCGCCTCGACCTGCTCGGCGAGCTTCGCGTGACCGACGAACAAGGCGTCGAGCAGGGCCCGCTCCGAGACCGACCCGGCGACCTCGGCCGCCATCACCGGCGGCTCGGCGCGGACGACCGGCATCTGCGAGACGCCGTACTCCTTGAGGATCGCGATCGCCTCGGCCACGGTCTCGGTCGGGTGGGTGTGCACCAGGTCGGGCATGCTGCCGGTCTTGCCCCGCAGCACCTCTCCGACGGTCTGGTCGTCCTGGGCCGCGAGGAACCCGTACTGCGCGAGCCAGTCGTCGTTGAAGACCTTGGTCAGGTAGCCACGACCGGAGTCGGGCAGCAGCACCACGATCACCGCGTCAGGGTCGTCGATCTCCGCGGCGAGCTGGGCGGCGGCGAACGCCGCCATCCCCGAGGAACCCCCGACGAGCAGTCCCTCCTCCCGGGCGAGCCGGCGCGTCATCGCGAACGAGTCGGCATCGGAGACCTCGATGACGCGGTCCGCCACGGTCCGGTCGTAGGTTTCCGGCCAGAAGTCCTCCCCCACGCCTTCGACGAGGTACGGGCGGCCGGTACCGCCGGAGTAGACGGAGCCCGCCGGATCGGCGCCGACCACCTGGATCGCCGGGTTCTGCTCCTTGAGGAACCGGCCGACGCCACTGATCGTTCCACCGGTACCCATACCGCAGACGAAATGGGTGATCCGGCCTTCGGTCTGGCGCCAGATCTCCGGACCGGTGTCCTCGTAGTGCGAGAGCGGGTTGTTCGGGTTGGAGTACTGATCGGGCTTCCAGGCGCCCGGTTGCGTCGAGAGCCGGTCCGAGACGTTGTAGTAGCTGTCCGGGTGCTCGGGTGCCACCGCGGTCGGGCACACGACGACCTCGGCGCCGTACGCCTTGAGGACGTTGCGCTTGTCCTCACTGACCTTGTCGGGACAGACGAAGACGCACTTGTAGCCGCGCTGCTGCGCGACCAGTGCCAGCCCGACACCGGTGTTGCCCGAGGTCGGCTCGACGATCGTGCCGCCGGGCTGGAGCGCCCCGGAGGCCTCGGCGGCATCGATCATCCGGCGGGCGATCCGGTCCTTCACCGAGCCGCCGGGGTTCAGGTACTCGACCTTCGCGAGCACGAGCGGACCGGCGCCGCCCGCCGCGCTCCCTGGTTCACGCAAGGTGCGGTCGAGCTTGACCAGCGGGGTGTTGCCGATCAGGTCGAGGAGCGAGTTCGCATAGTCCATACGACTCAAGATAGTGGGCCGCCTGCCGACCTGAAGAAGGGAGGTCCTCTGCCCTCGTGAGTATGACACCGCTGTCATTTGCAAGAACCAACACGCCACTTGAGTATCTTTTTTGCACACGGGCCCCAATTCGTGGCGGATTTGGGCCATAATGCGGAATGGACTGGGTTTCCCCGCCCGTCACCGACCAGGAGCCCCGATGACCTTCCCCCGCCTGTCCCGAGCGCTCGGTGGCGTCCTCGCGATCGGTCTCGTCGCGGTCCCCGCCGTGGTGACGGCTGGCGGCGCAACACCTCTGGCGGTGCAGCTCGACGCCGCGGCCACCACCCAGCCCAGCACTTCGACGGTGACCTACCCACTGACACGAACCAGGGCCGTGGCCGAGCGTGTCTACGGCCGCCCGGGTGTCGTGATCAGGACACCCTGCCGGAGTGTGGTCCGGGCCGCGACGCCCGGCACGGCGTACGTGAGCTCGTCGAGGACCGGTGGCGCCCACCTCGTCCACATCCTGACCAGTCCGAACCGGACCAGCACCTGGTACGGCTACATGCGCTCGGCCACCATCAGGAGCGGCCAGTGGGTCCAGGCCGGTCAGCAGATCGGCACCGTCGGCAGGCAGGGCATCGCCACGTCCTGCTCCCTCTACTTCGCGGTCACCCGCGGACCGTCCGCGACCCGGGTCTCGCCGATCAGCTGGCTGCGCTACTTCGTCGGCAAGCCGGTCCCGAACACCTGGTTCGCGCAGGGCAACTCGAGCTTCAAGCTGGCCAGCTTCAACACCCTCGGCGCCAGTCACACGGTGAACAACACGAACTACGCGAGCTACACGGTCCGCACCCCGAGCCAGGTGTCCATGCTGAACGCGTTCGGTGTCGACGTGGCCGGGCTGCAGGAGTTCCAGCAGCCGCAGCGGGCGGTGTTCGTCGCCGACACCAACAACGCCTACGGGATCTGGCCGACAGGCACCACCGGGGACAGCGACAACTCGATCATCTGGCGCAACTCGAAGTTCGAGTTCGTCAGCGCCACCACCATGCCGATCCCCTACTTCAACGGGGGGATCCGGCAGATGCCGGTGGTCCAGCTGCGGCAGCGTGCCACCGGTCTGACGGCGTACTTCATGAACGTGCACAACCCCGCCTCCATCCAGCCGTACGGCGACCAGTCGGCGTGGCGCGCCAAGGCGATCGTGATCGAGCGGGCCGAGGTGACCGCGCTGCTGAAGACCGGCCGGCCGGTTTTCTTCACCGGCGACTTCAACGACCGGGCGAACGCCTACTGCCCGGTCACGGCAGGCGGGCTGATGATCGCCGGCAACACGGTCGTGCCGAGCACCGCGACGAGCTGCACGGTTCCGGTCAACCCGTGGATCGACTGGATCTTCATGGCGGGCCCGGCGCAGTTCCAGAGCTACACGACCGACACGACGCCGAAGACGGAACACATCTCGGACCATCCGATCGTGCTGAGCCAGGTGCTGATCACCCGCTGAGGCACCCGGGCTCCCCCGACTCGGAGGCACCTGTGAGGACCTCCCTAGGATGGCCGACGTGGGACGCGCAGCAGCAGCACGCAAGCTGGCCTCGGCGGCCGTCTATGGCGGCGGAGGTCTCTCTCTCCTCGGCGCCTCCCTGTACGGCGTCCTGCGCGCCGAGGCGACGGTTGCCCGCAAGGCCATCGGCCGCATCGACGGTCGCGTCCCGGATGCGACCGGCTGGTACGGCCGCGGTCGGCCCGGGCCAGCGATCAAGATCGCCCTGCTCGGCGACTCCAGTGCCGCCGGGTACGGCGTCGAGTTCGTGGAGCAGACGCCCGGTGCAGTCCTCGGCTCGGGCCTGGCCGCGCGCGCGAACCGCCGCGTCCACCTCGACGCCTTCTGCGTCTCGGGCGCGAAGTCGAGCGACCTGGTCGGCCAGGTCCGCGCCGCGATCCCGACCGAGCCGGACCTCGCCGTCATCCTGATCGGCGCGAACGACGTCACCCACCGGATGCTGCCCTCGGAGTCGGTGCGCTACCTCGGCGAGGCGGTGCGCCACCTCGAGGACGCCGACGTGGCCGTGGTCGTGGGCACCTGTCCGGACCTGGGCACGGTGCGACCCATCCCGCAGCCGCTGCGCCAGGTGGCCCGCCGGTGGTCACGACGGCTGGCCGCCGCACAGACGATCGCCGTCGTCGAGGCCGGCGGCCGGTCGGTGTCGATCGGCTCGATCCTCGGGCCGGAGTTCGACGCTGCGCCGGCCCTCCTCTTCGGCCCGGATCGCTTCCACCCCTCAGCCACCGGCTACGCCTCGCTGGTCAGCGTGCTGCTCCCCTCGGCGCTCGCCGTCCTGGGCCTGGGCCCCGAGGAGGCACCGCGCTCGACCCGGGGCGAGGGCCTGCGGCCGATCAGCCAGGCTGCTGTGCACGCGAGCAAGAACCCGGGGACCGAGCTCGACGGCACCGAGGTGGCTGGTTCGGCGCGCGGACCCGGCGGACGCTGGGTCATGCAGATGCGCCGGCGCTGGCAGGTGCTCACGGATGCAGAAGCGCCCGACCCGGACGAGGTGCTGTCCGGGCCGGGCGAATCGGGTGCTGAAGCGACGCTGTGATCAGCGGCGGGTGAAGATCGAGATGATCCGCAGCAGCTCGATGTAGATCCAGATGATCGTCACGGTCAGGCCGAAGGCCGCCCGCCACGACTCGACCTCGGGAAGGCCGGCAGCAATGCCGCGCTCGACGAAGTCGAAGTCGAGGATCAGCATCATGATGCCCAGGCCGAGGCCGACGAAGCTCATCAGCAGTCCGAGGCCGCCGAACCCGTTGAACCCGATGCTGCTGCCGAAGATGCCGAGCACGAAGTCCAGCATGGTGACGGCCACGAAGCCGAACATCATGCCGATGATCCAGGTACGGAACTTGGCGCTCACCTTGATGTCGAAGAACTTGTACGCCGCCAGGGTGCCGGCCACGGCAGCGACCGTGCCGAGCACCGCGCCGGTGACGACGCCGCCTCCGAACTGGAGCTGGAAGACCTTGCTCATCGCACCGATGAAGAGCCCCTCGAGCGCCGCGTACGCGATCACCAGCGGCGGGCTGATCACCTTCTTGAACGAGTTGACCATGCTCAGCGCGAAGCCGCCGAACGCTCCGAGGAGGCTCAACGTGTAGAGCAGCGATGCCTTGTTGGAGTCGAGGACGGCGTTCCCGAACGCGTCCTTGGTGATGACGTTGCCGGTCGTGACCCAGACGACGGCCGCGACGACCAGCACAGTGCCCAGCGTGATCGCAGTCTTCTGGACGACCGTGTCGATCGTCATCGGGCCGGTGCCAGCAACCGTGTGGGTCGGCGGGGCGTCGTACGTCGTCCCGCCGAAGCTGGCGTAGTTCGTGCCGCCCTTGCCGTTGAAGCCTTCGGCACGGTTGAAGACGGGGTTGTTGCTCTGCATGGTCTCCTCCTTGGAGGCCGCCTGGCTCACCACGGTGGCGCCAGCGTGACACCTCGATCGTACCGAGGCCTCACCAGCACAACGACCCGAGCCGCGCGGGTGTTCCTACGGACCCCGGCCGGACTCCCGCGAACGAGGTGCCGGATGATCTTCGGGTGACCGACGCCGCCCTGCCTGAAGCCCGTCAGATCGGGTACGACGAGTTCGGGATGCGGTTCATGAACCTGGTCCTGCACCGCGACCGGGTGATGGAGTCGATCAACCGCGTCCTGGGCGACGAATTCCTTCTCGGCCCGATCGGCGCCGGCCCGGGCCGGAAGGTGGCCAAGGTGACGGCCAACGGCACCTTCGGCAAGGCGTACGGCGAGGCGCTCCCAGACGTCGTCGGGTACGAGGTCAACCTTCCGGTCGACGTCGCCTTCCACCTCGACCTCGGTGTGGACATGCTGCGCTTCAACGCGGAGGTGGTGCTGCCGCTGCGCCTCACGATGGAGCTGGTCGAACCGCTGACGATCCTGTGGCACATCACGCCGCCCGATCCTGACGACGTCGTGATGACGGTCGCCTCGAACAGCCGGCGCGCGACCGTCCTTCAGCGCCTCACGGGGCTCGATGGCGAGCTGCGGCGCTTCATCGTCCGGTTCGTCGATCGCGAGCTCGAGAAGCCGCACGTGCAGAAGGCGATGCGCATCGACCTGGTCACCCTGATCGACAACGCGTGGGAGCACATCGCTGAGCAGTTCATGCCGAACGGTCCCGAGGACCGGGGCAGGGCTGCGTCAGTGGCTGATCGGGCTCCAGCCGAGGAGGCCGGCGCCGGCGAGGCCGACGACGACAGCCGCGACAGCGCCTAGCAGGAAGCCCATCCCGAGTCCGCCGCGGGGCGTGAAGAGCAGGACACCGCCGGCGATGATCGTGGCGAACAGCATCAACAGGATCCGCTGGTCACCGTGAGGCCCGAGGAACAGGTAGGCCAGGTTCACGGCGAACGAGATCGTGCCGCCCTTGAGCATCTCGATCCGGTCGCTCGACTGCGTTTCCATCATGTCTCCTGCGTTGTGCCGTCCATCGTCGTGCCGCACCGGTGCGGGTCACACCGGGGACGAACCTACGCCTGCGTTCCCGGGACCGCTCGACCGGGCTGGGGTACAAAGGGTCCATGCCGAACCCCTCCCCGGCGCGTGGTCGCGCTGCCCTGCTCACGATCGCGGTCGTGACGGTCCTGGTCGCCGCCCTCACCACCACCTCCGCGTCGGCGGGCACTCCGGCCTACGCGCCGCTGGACCGGCCTGGACCGTCCTTGTCGGTGCCGACGAGCGTGATGGCGGCCGCGTTGTCGTGCCACGGCAACCTCAGGACCGCTCCGGGCGAGCCCGTCCTGCTCAACCCGGCCACCGGGGTCACGCCGGTGCAGAACTACTCGTGGAACTACGAGCGTGCGTTCGACGCCCAGGGCCGCGCCTGGTGTGCGATCACCATGCCCTTCCACACGCTCGGGGACATCCAGACGGCCGGTGAGTACCTCGTCTACGCGATCCGCACGATGCACGCGAGGGCAGGCCGGCGGATTGCCGTCATGGGTCACAGCCAGGGCGGGATGTCGATGCGCTGGGCGCTGCGCTTCTGGCCGGACACCCGGTCGATGGTCGACGACGTCATCGGGGTGGCCGGCACGAACCACGGCACCACGGCCCTCGCCCTGGCGGCCCCTGTGGGCGTGGCGCTGCCGCCGGCATCGCTCCAGCAGCAGGCCGGGTCGAACTTCATCAGCGCGCTCAACAGCGGCGCCGAGACCTTCAAGGGCATCAGCTACACCGAGATCTTCACGCACACCGACGAGGTCGTTCAGCCCAACATGGAGGACAACTCGTCGTCCTCGCTGCAGCCCGGTGCGGGCATGATCACCAACGTCTCGACGCAGAGCGTGTGCGCCGGGGACCTCTACGAACACCTCACGGTCGGCACCATTGACCCGACGACGTACGCGCTGGTGATGGACGCCCTGGACCACCCCGGTCCGGCGGAGCCGTCACGGATCGGGCACGCGTCCTGCCTCGAGCTCTACCAGCCCGGTGTCGACCCGACCAACGTGCAGACGTTCCTGCAGGTGCTCGCAGCCGCTCCCGGCCTGGTCGCGGTGAGCGTCCCGTTCGTCAATCTGGTCGGTGCGCCCGAGGTCACCCAGGAGCCGGCGCTGAAGTGCTACGTGTTCGCGAACGGCTGCTGAGCGGCCCGAGGATCAATCGACCGTGGCCCGCGATTGCAGATAGGTGATCACGGCGAGCACACGGCGATGGTCGTCACCGCTCCCGGGCAGGTCCAGCTTGGTCATGATCGATCGGACATGCGACTCGACCGTCCGTTCCTGGCACCAGAGCCGACGGGCGATCCCGGCATTGGTGAGGCCCTCGGCCATCAGCTGCAGGACCTCTCGCTCACGAACGCTCAGGTCCTCGAGCGGGTCCTCACGGCGACCGGCGGAGACCAGGGCCGCGACGATCTCCGGGTCGAGCGCCGAGCCCCCGCGGGCGACGCGCGCCGCCGACTCGAGGAACTCCTCGACGTCGAGCACCCGGTCCTTGAGCAGGTAGCCGAAACCGCCGCCCGTGGCGATCAGCTCGACAGCGTGGGCCGTCTCGATGTGCTGGGACAGGACGAGGACGCCGACAGCCGGACGGTGGGACCGGATCTCCACTGCTGCACGCAGGCCCTCGTCGCGGTACGTCGGTGGCATCCGTACGTCGACCAGCACCAGATCCGGCTCGTGCTCGGCGACGACAGCGATCAACGAGTCGGCGCGATCGAGCTTCGCGACCACGTCATGACCGGCGTCGGTGAACAGTGCAGCAACTCCTTCGCGCAGCAGGGCCGCGTCCTCGGCGATCACGAGCCGCACGGGATCACCGCTTCCAGGGTCGTCCCTCGACCCAGTGGACTGTCCAGCGCGAAGGTCCCGCCGTGGGCCCGCACCCGATCTGCCAGACCGCTGAGACCTGAGCCCGCGGCTCTCGCCCCGCCGTGGCCGTCGTCGGTGACGACGAGGTGCAGGGCATCGTCGACCACGACCGCACGCAGCTGGATCCGGGTCGCCTCGGCGTGCTTGACCGCGTTCGCCACCGCCTCGCACGCCACGAAGTAGGCCGCAGCCTCCACGCGCTCGGGCAGCCGGGTCGACGGCAGGTCGACATCGCACGGCACCGGGAGGCCTGCAGCAAGTTCGGCCAGCGCCGATCCGAGTCCGTTCGCGAGCGAGGCCGGCGCGACTCCGCCGGCGAGTCGCCGGAGATCCGCGATCGTCCGGCCGATCTCGTCGACGGCGGCGTCGAGAGCCGGCTCGAGAACCTTGGCCTGGGCGGGCAACGAACGCTGGAGACGCCGCAGTTGGAGCCCGAGCGACAACAGCCGCTGTTGGGCGCCGTCGTGCAGGTCGCGCTCCACCCGACGGCGCTCCTCGAAGCCGGCGGTGGCGATCCGTACCTGGGCGTCGGCCACCAGCGCCATCTGAGCCCGGACCTCGGCGTTCAAGCGGGACACCTCGAGCGCGAGCGCAGACTCACGGACGACGGTGTCGAACAACAGCCCTGGCACGGCAGTCGTCGATCGGATCTGGGCTACGGCGCCGAGCGGGACCCAGGCATCGCCCTCGAGCGCCCGCACGCCTGTTCCATCGACGTACCACCCGGGTGATTCCAGCCGGAACCGGAGGCTGAGGCCGGGGTCGTCGAACGCAGCGCCGAGCACTGCCTCGAGCTCGACAGGGCTGCGACGGCCGTGGCGCAACTCATCGGTGAACGCTCGCAGCAGCACCCGCGCCCGGGCGGATGATCGGGCGAACCGGCGATCGATCTGGGTCTGGGCGACGTCGCGCAACGGACGGAACGCGAGCACCACCAGCGCAGTCGCGATGGCAGTCGCCAGCGGCGACGGTGCGACCAGCTGCGCGGCCACCGAGACTCCGATGTAGGCGAAAGCGAGCAACGCTGTCAGGACGACGTACAGGACGGTGCGGTTGATCAGGCGATCCACGTCGTAGAGCCGATACCGCAAGACGGCGAGACCCACTGCGAGCGGGACCAGTGCCAGGGCAAGGGGAAGGACGATGCTCGCGAGGCCATCTGATCCGGTAGCCAGGCAGGCGATGAACGCGACCGGCGTCAGGGCTGCCGAGTACAGGAGCGCCTTGATCTGCTGGCGCTCGACCGAGTCCGCAGCGACGAACCGGACGAACAACGACGCCACGCAGCCGGCCATGCAGGCCAGGGAGAGCAACATCGTCAGACCGGTGAGGGTCTGGCCGGCGCCGGTTCCGACCCAGGCGATCCCGCCGGGGTTCGGAAGTGCCGCGAACGGCTCGTCCTGTGGCCCGGGCTGAACCGTGATGAGCACGATCGCTGCCGGAAAGAGGAAGGCACAGGCCCAGGCCAGCGGGCGCCACCCGGACCCCGGGATTCGTCCGCTCGGGAACAGCAGGGCCACCAGGGAGAGGGCCGCGTAGGCAACCACCCACGACGGTTGCGCGAATACGTCCGCGGCCCTCGCGCCCCAGGTCGGTCCGCGATGGATCACCAAGGCGTCGAAGGCGTAGACCTCTGCCAAGGTCAGCAAACCGCCCACGAAGGACATGAGCACAAGCAGCCAGCCGACGCCATGACGTGGGTAGCGCTGCAGGATCCGGATGCCCAGCACGGCCCCGATCAGAACCGCGGCCGTCGAGGCGATCAACTCGAGCACGCTCATGTCGCGCGGTGTCGAGTGGGACAGCTCCAGCGCGGCCGACAGCCCCATGCTGATCACGCCGATCAGCGCCAGGGCCCATCCCAGGATCCGCGCCACGGATGCAGTCTGCACCCGTCGGGGGGATGCGGTCATCAGTGCCAGTACGCACCGGACTTCACGTGGTCGCCACGATGCGAGCGCTTCCCGGCCAGACCTAGCGTCGGCTCGTCAGCAACCACCACCAGAGTTCAGGAGGCACCCCATGAACAAGACCAGCATCGCGCTCGGCGCCGTGCTCGCCGGCGCCGGATTCGTCGTCGCCAGTACGGCGTCGGGGCAAGCGGACGCGCACCAACGCTTCACCGTCGTCGCCAAGGCACCGAGGAACTCGCTCCTGGCTCACCCGTGTGCCCAGTGCATCGATTTCTCCCAGCCGGACGGCGCACACATCGGCGGCACCGAGTACGACTCCGGCGCCATCACCAGTCACGGCAAGGTGGTGGGCCACTTCGCGCTCGTCTCGATCGGCGTGAGCCCGTTCACCCAGGCCCGACCGGGCGAGCTCCAGCTCACCGCGAGCATGAAGCTGCCCGGCGGTCAGCTCGTCGGGCAGGGACTCGAGGAGCCGCCCCTGGATGGCGGCGTACTCGCGATCACGGGCGGCACTGGCCGGTACGCCCACGCTCGTGGGACCGTTCGGTACACCGACCACGCCAATGGCGACACCACGTTGCACATCGACCTGGTCGACTGAAGGGGACTGTCATGACTACACGCGGCATCGTCCTGACGACGGTCGGAGCATTCCTGCTCGCCATGTCGGTCCTCGGGCTGGTCGAGTCGGTCCACCACTCGGCCAAGATCTTCTACAGCATCCTGATTCCGGTTTCGCTGATCGTCGTCGTGATCGGCGTGCGGTCACGGAAGCTCGGCCCCTGAGGGACGCCCGCAGCGTCGCGAACTCGGCCGCCGACCAAGGAACGGGACAACCCGGATCTGTTCACCTTGACGCTCCAGTCTTCGACGCGTGGATCTACCGGACTTCGTGCTCGCGCGCATCGAGGAGCAAGAGGAGTCCTGGCGCGTCCTCGGCCAGAAGGACGAAGCGCTCGAGCTCGCCATGGACAAGGGCCTGCAGCGCTGTGCCGAGAAACGACGGGCGGTGAAGGCCTACGTCAAGAAGCCCAACCGTCCGCTGCGCGAACAGCTCCAGCACTACGCCCTCGTCTACTACGACCACCCCGAGTACGACCAGGAGTGGCACGCCGGGCCGCGCTGGAACGCCTGAGCCCTCAGCCCATCGGGTACGGAGTCGTCCGAGCGACAGCGAGCGCACGACTCAGCATGAACGGCGAGGCCTGCTTGAAGAGCCACGGGCGTCCGAACCACAGGTAGGCATCGACGTACTGGGCTGCCAGGGCTCGATCCGTTGCCGACAGGCCCCATCTCGGTGAGGCGACATCGGTCGTCGGCGGGATCCCCAGGGTCACGCAGTGGATCTCCGTCATCGTCGTGCAGAGGTTCGCGTTGCCGATGGCGCCGTGCGGGAAGCGCCGCTTGAACTCACCGGTGGTGAACGGACGGGCGTTGTCGGCCGTGTCGATCACCAGTGTCTTGTTCCGGATGCCCACGGCCGCGAGACGGTGGATCAGGTTGACGCCGTACCGGATGTTCGCCGACGTGCTCCAGTAGTGGGTGGCACCGAGGGCGATGCCGTCGACATAGGCGACACCCGACCGGCGCAGCATCGCCACAGCCTTGTAGGGCTTGAGCCAATCGGCGTCGCTGCCGTCGAGGTACACGGTGGTGTTCGGCAGGGCGCCGAGCACCCTGGCCGCGTACGCCGCCAGGGCGAACCTGACCCCGGGTCGCCAGCCGCCCCACGCGACGGCGAGGTCGGGCTCGAGCACCAGGATCACCTTCGAGGTCCCGATGCCCTGGGCGATCTGGTTGATCCAGGTGCGGTACCTCGCCTGCTGGGCCGCGCTGATGGGATCACTGCGCCGGCCCTCGCCGTTCGGGTACAGGCCGAAGATCGCGAACTGCGCGTACGCGTTCGTGTCACCCTGCTGGAACTGGCCGATGCGCTCCCGGATCGTCGCGGCGGCATTCCCGTTCTGGGTGGTCGCGGTGAACCACTGGACCCGAGGACGCAGCGCGATCTTCGCCAGCAGCTCCCGCTGCGTGCCGGTCGACCCCTGATAGGCCTTCCAGACCGCGTCGAAGGATGCAGTGAACGGGGGCCAGGGCCCGTTGTCGAGCACGTGTCGGGTGGTGCGGGCAGCCGAACCCACCCGCGCGTCCGCCGAGGACCCGGCAGACGCGACCAGGCCAAGGGTGAGTGCCACCAGCAGCAGGGAGCTGAAGACTGTGCCGCAGGCACGGCGCGAGCGCGGCGGTGTGGTCACCAGGAATCCGTTCGTCGAAGACATCCACCTTCGACGGTACCGGGAGTTAGGGTCGATTTGTCCGTTTTTTGCGAACAGATCCCCGCTCGGGCCCCCGAGCGGGTCGGGTGCGGCGCATCGC
>JAOPYE010000017.1 GCA_025964775.1 Marmoricola sp. | reverse complement strand
GCGGCGCCGTCGTTGCCGCCGGAGACCTCGATGACCTTGCGTACGACGGTCTGCGCGCCCAGGTTGCCCTCGCCCACCGCCGCGTAGAGCGCGGTGACGTCGGGGACCTTGAGGTCGTTGGCCACCTGGGTCATCGACTCGTGGGTCATCACCCGCTTGAGGAGCAGGCCCTCCTTGCGGATCAGCTTGCCGATCTGCTCCTTGCCCTGCTCGATCGCCTCTTCGCGGCGCTCCTTGGTGAACCAGTGCCGGATCTTGCTGCGCGCACGCGGCGACTTCACGAAACCGAGCCAGTCGCGGCTGGGTCCCGCGTTGGGCGACTTGGAGGTGAAGACCTCGACGACGTCGCCGTGCTCGAGACTGGACTCCAGCGGCACCAGTCGGCCGTTGACCCGGGCCCCGATGGTGTGGTGGCCGACCTCGGTGTGGATGGCGTAGGCGAAATCGATCGGCGTCGAGGACGTCGGCAGGCCGATCACGTCGCCGCGCGGCGTGAAGACGTAGACCTCGGCGGCGTTGATCTCGAAGCGCAACGACTCGAGGAACTCGCCGGGGTCCTCGACCTCGTTCTGCCAGTCCAGGAGCTGGCGCACCCAGGGCATGTCGTTGGACGCCGTCTCGGCAAGGGTCTTGTCGGTGTCGACCCCGGAGCTGACGTCCTCCTTGTACTTCCAGTGCGCGGCCACGCCGTACTCGGCGCGTCGGTGCATCGCGAAGGTCCGGATCTGCATCTCCACGGCCTTGCCCGAGGGCCCGATGACGGTGGTGTGCAACGACTGGTACATGTTGAACTTCGGCATCGCGACGAAGTCCTTGAACCGGCCCGGAATCGGGTTCCAGCGATTGTGCAGCACGCCCAGCACCCCGTAGCAGTCCTGGTCCTCCTCGACCAGGATCCGGATGCCGACCAGGTCGTAGATGTCGCTGAACTCCCGGCCGCCGTGGATCATCTTCTGGTAGATCGAGTAGTAGTGCTTGGGTCGTCCGGTCACGCGAGCCTTGATCTTCGAGGTCTTCAGGTCCGCTTCGACCACCGAGATGACCTGACGCATGAACTGGTCGCGGGAGGGCGAACGATCGGCGACCATCCGGACGATCTCGTCGTAGATCTTCGGGTGCAGGGTCGCGAACGCCAGGTCCTCGAGCTCCCACTTGATGGTGTTCATGCCGAGCCGGTGTGCCAGCGGCGCGAAGATCTCGAGCGTCTCGCGCGACTTGCGCTCCTGCGTCTCGGCCTTGACGTAGCGCAGCGTCCGCATGTTGTGCAGCCGGTCGGCGAGCTTGATGACCAGCACGCGGATGTCGCGGCTCATCGCGACGATCATCTTGCGGATGGTCTCCGACTGCGCCGAGTCGCCGTACTTGACCTTGTCGAGCTTGGTGACGCCGTCGACCAGGAGGGCGACCTCGTCGCCGAAGTCCTTGCGCAGCTGCTCGAGCGTGTACGGGGTGTCCTCGACCGTGTCGTGCAGGAGCGAGGCGACCAGCGTCGGCTCGGTCATGCCGATGTCGGCCAGGATCGTGGTCACCGCGAGCGGATGGGTGATGTAGGGGTCACCGCTCTTGCGCATCTGTCCGCGGTGGTGGAGCTCGGCCGTGGCGTAGGCGCGTTCGAGCAGCGCCAGGTCGGCCTTCGGATGGTTGGCCCGTACGGCGCGGAAGAGCGGCTCCAGCTCGGGGTTCCCCACCTGCTTGCTCGTCCCGATCCGGGCCAGCCGGGCACGCACGCCTCGTCCCCCGGTCAGCGCGGGGCCGGCAGGTGCGGCCTCCTCGACCGGGACAGCCGGGGTCGGGTCCGTGTCGACCACTGGCTCGGGAACCGGTCCTGGAACCGACTCAGCAACGGTTTCGACGACAGGCGCGACGGAAACCGCCTGTGCGATCACCCGTTCCTCCGCCATCACACCAGTCTAGTCGCGGGGCAGTGAGCGTGGGCCGGACAGCGTCAGAGGGTGCGCAGCGCCAACAGGTCGAGGTCGTCGAGTGCGTCGCGCCCGTGCAGGAACGAGAGCTCCATGAGCACGGCGAGCCCATGCGCCGTGGCACCGCACAGCTCGACGAGCTGAACGGTTGCCGCGGCGGTGCCACCGGTGGCCAGCACGTCGTCGACCAGGAGCACCCGCTCCCCCGGCTTCAACGCATCGCTGTGCAGCTCCAGGGTCGCCTCGCCGTACTCGAGGGCATAGCTCACGGAGTAGGTGGCCGACGGGAGCTTGCCGGACTTGCGCACCGGCACGAAGCCGACGCCGAGTGCGAGCGCCACCGGCGCGGCCAGGATGAAGCCACGCGCTTCCATCCCGATCACAGCGTCCACGACCGTGTTGCCGGCCTCGTCGCGGCCGGCAGCGGCGAGCCCGTCGACGACCGCTGCGAAGCCGTCGTGGTCAGCCAGCAGCGGGGTGATGTCCTTGAACATCACCCCGGGCTTCGGAAAGTCCGGGACGTCGCGGACCAGCCGCTCGAACAATGCCTCGAAGTCCGGACGGGTCACTTGCCGCGCTTCGATCGGGGCTGCCGGGTCGGCTGCGGACGGTGCGCGGACCCGGACTGCTCGACCGGAGCCTTCGGCTCGGGCACGATCCGGCCACTGCCGCTGGCTTCCGGTCGCGGCGCGGGTCGCGGCTCACGGAGGGCGGCGTCGTCCTCGTCGCCGGCGCCACCACCGATCACCGGGCCGTCACGCAGCGGCAGGTCCTCGGTGAACGCCGGAACACTGGCGTACCGATCGGCATCGCGCTTCATCCGTGCCTTGGCCCGGCGGTCCTGCTCGGTGATCTCCTGCTCACGCGCCTTCAGCTGCACCAGCAGCGGCGTGGCGATGAAGATCGACGAGTAGGCGCCTGCTGCCATGCCGACGAACAGGGCGAGGGCGAGGTCCTTGAGCGGACCCGAGCCGAGCTGGAAGACGCCGACGTACAGCAGGGCGCCGACCGGCAGCAGTGCGACGAACGACGTGTTCACCGAACGCACCAGAGTCTGGTTGACCGCGAGGTTGGCCAGCTGGGAGTAGGTACGCCGGCTCTGCCGCAGGTTCTTGGTGTTCTCGCGGATCTTGTCGAACACCACGACGGTGTCGTAGAGCGAGAAACCGAGGATGGTCAGGATGCCGGTGACGGTCGCAGGAGTGACCTGGAAGCCGGACAGGGCATAGACACCCACGGTGATCACGAGGTCGTGCGCCAGTGCGACGAGGGCTGCGATCGACATCTTCCACTCGCGGAAGTAGCCCCAGATGAACAGCGCCACGAGGATCAGGAAGACGATCAGGCCAGTCAGTGCCCGGTGGGCGACGTCGCTGCCCCAGCTCGCGCCGACCTCCTGGGCCGAGATCGTGTTCTGCGGGACCCCGACAGCCTTGGCGATGGCCGCGGACACAGTGTTCGCATCCTCGGTCGTCATCGTCTCGGTGGTGATGTTGATGCCCTGGGGCTCCGTGCTCACGATCGGGTTGGCGGCCTGCTTGATCCCGGTCGCCGCAGCGGCGTTGCGGATCTTGTTGGCGTTGGTCTGGTTGGCCTGCGAGGAGGGCAGCGAGACGGTGTACTCGACGCCGCCCTTGAACTCGATGCCCAGGTTGAGTCCCTTGACCAGGAGCCCGCTGAGCGAGGCCGCCACGATCACGCCGGAGACGAAGTACCACAGCCATTTGCGACCGACGAAGTCGACCGAGACGGTGCCCTCGTAGAGGTCGTTGCCGAGCCTGCTGAACTTGCCCATCAGACAGTCCCTCCTGCGAGTCGCCGGGCCGACGGCGGGCCGTCGATGCCGAGGGTCTCCTCCGAGAGTCCCGACCACTTCCCACCGGTGTTGAAGTACGGCCGCCGTGCCAGCAGGGTGACCGCGGGCTTGGTGAACCAGAAGAACACCACGAGGTCGATCATGGTGCTGATACCGAGGGCGAACGCGAACCCGCGCACCACCCCGATGGCGAAGATGTAGAGCACGATCGAGGCCAGCAGCGAGACCGAGTCGGCTGCCAGACAGGTGTTCCGCGCACGGATCCAGCCGGCTTCGACGGCGACCCGCATCGACTTGCCGAAGCGCATCTCGTCGCGGATCCGCTCGAAGTAGACGATGAACGAGTCCGCGGTGATACCCACCGCCACGATCAGGCCCGCGATGCCCGGGAGGGTCAGCGTGAAGCCGGCGGCCTTCGCCAGGATCAGCACCATCGCGTAGGTCACCCCGCCCGCGACGAGCAGCGACGTGATCACCACCAGGCCGAGGCCGCGGTAGTACAGCAGGCAGTACAGCATCACGATGATCAGGCCGATGATGCCCGCCAGGATGCCGGCCGAGAGCTGGTCGCCGGCGAGCGTGGCGCCGATGACCTCGACGCGCGGATCCGCCTGGAACTTGATCGGCAGGGCGCCGAACTTCAGGGAGTTGGCCAGCGCAGTCGACGAGGACTCGGTGAAGTTGCCGGTGATCTCGGCGGACCCGTCGTTGATGACGCTCGTGAAGCCGGGCGCGGAGAGCACCTGTCCGTCGAGCACGATCGCGAACTGCCCGTGGTTGGCGAGGAGCGCGCGGCTGATGTCGGCGAACGTTTGGCGGGCACCGCCCTTGAGGGTGAGAGTGACCGCGAACCCGACGCCGTTCTGCGGCACGCCCGAGGACGCCGACCCGAGTGACGTGCCCTCGATGACCGCCTTGGACAGCAGGTACTTGTTACCGGAGGAGTCACAGGCGACCAAGGGCTGGTTCGGGTTGTCTGCCTGCTGGACCGAACCGGCGGTCGGGCAGACGAACTCGGAGAACTTGATCAGCCAGGCCTCGCCGGGATCAGACGCCCAGGCGAGCGGGTTGCTGACCGGTGCGCCCTTGCTCGCCGTGGGAGCCGTCGGCGTCGCGGTGGGCGTCGCGGTGGGCGTGGCCGACGGGGACTTGGTCGCTGCCGCTCTGGGATTGTGCTTCGCGCTGGCGTAGTCCGGGGCCGGGCGCGGGTGTGGCGTCGCGGTCTTCGAGGCGGTGGGCTTGGTCGTCGGCGTCGGGGTCCCCGACGGCCTCGCGGTCGGACTCGTGGTCGCGCTCGGCGACGCTGTCGGCTTCGCCGGCAGACCCGAGGCCTCGACCGGCGTTCCACCCGAGCTGGCGACCAGCCGGAACCGGAGCTGCGCGGTGCGCTTGACCTGGTCAACGAGGTCCTGGCGGTTCTTGCCCGGGATCTCCACGACGACCTGGTTGCTGCCCTGCGTGGTCACCTGGGACTCGACGACGCCGCTGCCGTTGACCCGGGCCTCGATGATGCTCCTGGCCTCGTTGAGGCTGTCGCGGTTCACCCCGTTTCCGGTGGCGGTCAGCGTGATCCTGGTGCCACCGGACAGGTCGAGCCCGAGCTGGGGCTTGAAGGTGCCGCCCAGCGCAGCCAGCCCGTACAGCACGGCCACTGACATGAAGAAGATCAGCAGTGCGCGTCCCGGGCGGGACGTATTCTTGGCCACGGTCCAGCGTCTCCTCAGTCTTCGGGGTCGTGCTCGTCGGTGGGTTCTGCGGGCAGTTCCGGCTCGGGCGCGCGCCGTACGACGACCTGGCGGGCGACGGTGATGACGGTGCCTTCGGCGATCTCGATGCCGAGCCGGTCATCGCTGACCGAATGAACCGTGCCGAAGATACCTGCCGAGAGGATCACTTCGTCGCCGACCTGCACCTCTGCCTGCAATGTCGCGATTCGCCGCTGTTCCCGCCGGGTCGGACGGGTGAGGACGACCCAGAGACCCACCAGGGCGACCAGGAAGATCAGGAACTGCACTGCTGCAGGCACGGGAACGGGCTCTCAGTCGGGATCGTTTCGGGCAGTGGCGCGCGCTCGCCCTCACGGGCACATTCATCGCGCACGGCGTCGCCGGTGAAGTGTAACGGGATCGTCAGTACCACTCCGACCAGGGAACGCTACTCGGAGAACAGGGTCCCGTCGTCGGAGAAGGGTGCTGCCGCGGGGACGGGCAGGCCCAGGTGCGCCCACGCCGCTGCCGTCGCGACCCGGCCGCGGGGCGTCCGCGCGAGCAGGCCCCGGCGCACGAGGAAGGGCTCGGCAACCTCTTCGACGGTCTCGCGTTCCTCGCCGACAGCGACAGCGAGCGTCGACAGTCCGACCGGACCACCGCCGAAGCGGCGGCACAGCGCATCCAGCACCGCGCGGTCCAGGCGGTCGAGGCCGGATTCGTCGACTTCGAAGAGGTCCAGCGCGCGACGCGCGATGTCGAGGTTCACGACGCCGTCCGCGCGTACTTGGGCGTAGTCCCGCACGCGTCGCAGCAGCCGGTTGGCGATCCGGGGGGTCCCGCGCGACCGCGACGCGATCTCCGCGGTCCCCTCGGCGTCGCTGGACACCTCGAGCAACCCGGCCGAGCGCTGGACGATCAGGTCGAGCTCGGCCGGCTCGTAGAACTCCAGGTGCGCGGTGAAGCCGAAGCGATCGCGCAACGGGCCCGGCAGGAGTCCGGCCCGGGTCGTGGCACCGACGAGCGTGAACGGCGGTATCTCCAGCGGGATCGACGTCGCGCCGGGTCCCTTGCCGATGATCACGTCGACCCGGAAGTCCTCCATCGCGAGGTAGAGCATCTCCTCGGCGGGTCTGGACATCCGGTGGATCTCGTCGACGAACAGCACGTCGCCCTCGTTGAGGCCGGAGAGGATCGCGGCGAGGTCGCCGGCATGGGTGATCGCCGGGCCGCTGGTCAGTCTCAACGGCGCGGACATCTCGGCGGCGATGATCATGGCCAGCGTCGTCTTGCCCAGTCCGGGTGGGCCGGAGAGGAGGACGTGGTCCGCCGTACGGGCTCGGGAGCGGGCTGCCTCGAGCACCAGCGACAGCTGTTCGCGTACCCGCTCCTGGCCGATCACCTCGTCGAGCGTGCGCGGCCGCAACGCGGCTTCGACCGCCCGGTCGTCGGCGTCGGCTCCCGTGTCGGTCAGCGAGCCCCGGAGCTCCAGGCTGCGTTGTTCCAGCAGGGCCGAGTCGGCCTCCTCCAGCGACGCCTGGATCGCGGACTCGACACCCTCGCTCATGCCCGGCTCAACGTCTGCAGGGCGAGACGGAGCAGGCGCGCCACGTCAGGTGCTGCCATCTGATCCGCGTCGGCGGTCACGGCAGCCACGGCGTGGTCGGCTTCCTTGCCGCTCCAGCCCAGACCGACCAAGCCGCCGTGCACCTGGCTCTGCCAGCCCGAGGCCGTCACCGCGTTCACCGCCGTCAGCGGCACCGAACCCGGGCTGCCGATCCGGTCGCGCAGCTCCAGGATGATCCGCTGCGCCCCCTTCTGCCCGATCCCCGGTACGCCGGTCAGCGTCTTGACGTCGTCTCCGGCCACCGCCCGCCGGATCGCTTCGGGAGTCAGCACCGCGAGCATCGCCTGGGCGAGCTTCGGACCCACACCGCTCGCGGTCTGGACGAGCTCGAACATCTGCTTCTCGTCCTCGTCGGCGAACCCGAAGAGCGTCAGCGAGTCCTCGCGCACCACCATGCTGGTCGGGACGGTCGCCTCAGCACCCAGCATGAGGTCGGCGATCGTGTTCGGAGCGCACTGCAACTCGAGTCCGACGCCCCCGACCTCGAGGACGACGGAGGTCAGACCGACCGCGGCCACCCGTCCGCGCACGAACGCGATCATCGGCGCACCGCTGCAGCCTGCGCGACGACGGCAGCCTGGATCCGGTTGGTCGCCGGACCACGCCAGATGTGGCAGATCGCGAGTGCCAGGGCGTCGGCCGCGTCGGCCGGCCTGGGCATCGCGTCGAGGCGCAGCAGCCGGGTCACCATCGCACCGACCTGCTGCTTGTCCGCGCGGCCGGTGCCGGTCACCGCGGCCTTCACCTCGCTCGGGGTGTGCATCGTGACCGGGATGCCCCGGCTGGCCGCGGCAACCAGGGCCAGTCCACTGACCTGCGCCGTGCCCATCACCGTCTTGACGTTGGCCTGCGAGAAGACGCGTTCGACCGCGATCGCGTCGGGCGACGTCGCCTCGATCCACGCCTCGATGCCACGCAAGATCAGCAGGAGCCGATCCTCGATCGGCAGCTCGGCTCCGGTCTTCACCACGCCCACATCGATCATCGAGAGCGGCCGGCCGATCCCGCCCTCGACCACGCCGACGCCGCAGCGGGTCAGTCCGGGGTCGATGCCGAGCACGCGCATGGGAGCCTCACTGTCGTACGAACACCTGTTCGGACAAACCTAACCTCAGGTCTCCCCCGGTCGTCGTACGACACGCCACTACGCGTCGATCGCCGCCATGATCTCGTCGGCGATGTCGAAGTTCGCGAACACGTTCTGGACGTCGTCGAGGTCCTCGAGCGCTTCGACGAGCCTGAGGACCTTGCCCGCACCGTCCTCGTCGAGCTCGACCTGCATCGAGGGGACGAACACCGCGTCCGCGGAGTCGTAGTCGAGGCCTGCCGACTGGAGCGCCGTACGCACCTCGACCAGGTCGGTGGCATGGCTGACGACCTCGAACGCCTCCCCCATGTCGTTCACGTCCTCGGCGCCGGCGTCCAGGGTTGCTTCGAGGACGTCGTCCTCGGAGACCGTCCTGCCGTCCTGCTCGCTCGGCACGATCACGATGCCCATCCGGTGGAAGAGGTACGCCACCGAGCCCGGGTCGGCCAGCGAGCCGCCGTTGCGGGTCATCGCGGTGCGGACCTCCATCGCTGCGCGATTCTTGTTGTCGGTGAGGCACTCGATCAGCAGCGCGACGCCGTTCGGGCCGTAGCCCTCGTACATGATCGTGATGTAGTCGGCGCCTCCGGCCTCGGCGCCCGAGCCGCGCTTGACCGCACGGTCGATGTTGTCCTTGGTGACCGAGGACTTCTTGGCCTTCTGGATCGCGTCGAACAGAGTCGGGTTGCCGGCAGGGTCTCCACCACCCATCCGGGCCGCGACCTCGATGTTCTTGATCAGCTTGGTGTTCATCTTGCCGCGCTTGGCGTCGACGATCGCCTTCTTGTGCTTCGTGGTTGCCCACTTGGAGTGGCCGGACATCAGCCCACCTTCCTTACATGTTCGGTGACCAGATCGACGAAGACCTGGTGGATGCGACTGTCGTCCCCGACCTCGGGGTGGAAGGACGTCGCCATCAGTGGTCCCTGACGGACCGCGACGATCCTACCCGCGGCCGGTCCCGACGCGACGCGCGCGAGGACCTCGACGTCGCTGCCGACCTGCTCGACCCACGGCGCACGGATGAAGACCGCGTGCACCGGGCCATCCAGCCCGGCGAACGCCAGGTCGCCCTCGAACGAGTCGACCTGGCGTCCGAAGGCATTGCGCCGCACGGTGATGTCCAGGCCGCCGAGGGTGACCTGGTCGGCGGTGCCGTCGGTGATCCGGTCGGCCAGCATGATCATCCCGGCGCAGGTCCCGAACGCCGGCATGCCACCCCGGATCCGCTTCTGTAACGGCTCGAAGAGGTCGAAGGTACGGGCCAGCTTGAACATCGTGGTGCTCTCGCCGCCGGGAATCACCAGGGCGTCGCAGCGCTCGAGCTCCTCGGGCCGGCGTACGCCGATCGCCTCGACGCCGAGTCGGGTCAGCGCAAGCAGGTGCTCGCGGACGTCGCCCTGGAGGGCGAAGACGCCGATGGTCGGAGAGGTCATGCCCTGATTCTACGAGGCCGGACTTCGGTCACGGGTGACACGACTGACCAGAACCAGTTCCGTCGTAGGTCCACGCGACCGAGTCCGGCGAAGGTGTGGCGCCGTTCAGTGCGACGATCTTGACGGTGCCGCCGGACCCGTTCTTCCCGATCGTCGTCGTCGTGAACGGCGAGGTCTTGTTCGTCAGGGTGCTGGACGGATTGCTCAACTTCACGTTGTAACTGGTTGCACCCGCCACGCTCGACCAGGTGACCGTGATCTCGCCGCTGTTGGTGTTGCGCGAGCACGCGGTGATGGTCGGCGCAGGCAGCGGGAACACCGTTGCAGCCGTGAAGGTCGTGTTGGTCACGGCCACGGTTGACGTCCACGCAGCCCAGGTAGGCAGGGCCCAGCCGGCGACGGCGACGATCGCCACACCCACGAGCGCGCAGCCGAGAACGACGCGAGTCCGCTTCCGCCGTTGCCGCTGGGATGCACCGACCACCTCCGCGGGCGCACCGGGCTCAACCCGGTCCTGGTCGAGGGGCAAGGGGTCAGGGGGCGACACCCGCGGCTGTTCGGGAACCCGAGCATCCGGGCCGGCCGAACCGATGTGGATTCTCTTGCCCGAGGCCAGGAGCAACATCCCGAGGACGTAGGCCACCAGCACCAGCACGCCCGGCATCCGGGAGAACCAGTTCACGACGTACCCGGCCTTCGGCACGGTGAAGATGACCCGCTGTGCTGACGTCACGTCGTACACCTGCGTGTCAGGGGCCTTGTTCGCGTCGCCCTTCAGCGTGAGTTCACGAGTGGCTCCGCCCACGTAGGTGGAGCTGACCACCCGGTGGGTCACGCGCTGTCCGTCTGCGGTGAGCACCGAGACCACGTCGCCGGGACGAAGGTCGGCAGCCGCCACGGTTCGTGAGAGCGACAGGTCCCCGGTCTGGATGGTCGGCGACATCGATCCCGAGCGGAACAGCAGCGGCCTGATGCCGAAGAGCAGTCCGACGCTGGTCAGCAGGATGCAGAGCACCCCAAGTACCGCCGCCGAGGTCAGCAGGACCTCGCGCGTGATCCGGGTGAGACGGGTGGACCTCATGAGATGTCGGACGTCCCGGTGAAGGTGAAGGTGTCCTGAGCTGTCAGGCCCTCGAGGCTCGTCGGAGCAGCCGGGTCGAACGTGACCTGGAAGCACAACGGCACCGTGCCCCCCGCGCCGACTCCGCTGCCCGCGGTCGTCGGCTGACGGGTTGCGACGACCGGGCTGGCGGTCGTGGTCAGGGTCGTGGCGGCACCGACCACGGTTCCACCGCTGCACGTGGCGGCGTTTCCGGATCCAGCGATCGACGCTCCGGTCTTGACCGTGACGCTCAACGAGCCGGCAGTGCTGAACGACGCCGCGTTGGTGCCCGAGAGCTGCTGGGTCAGGGTCCACTTCAAGGGAACGCTGCCGGAGTTCTTGATGGTCAGGATCTGGGCGGACGTGGCCCCCGGAGCCATGTTCGACATCGACAGCGTCCCGGCGACGTTGCTGTAGCCGGAGGTGTTGTCGACCTGCATGGACAGGCTTCCTGCCGTGAAGGTCGTGCCGGTCACCGCGACGCTGCTCGTCCAGAAGGCGAACGTGCCGGTCGCGCCGAGCCCGAGAACGACGCCCAGGCTGAGAACTGCCCGCAGCCGCACGCTCTTGAGGTGGGAGAAGAGGTGGACGTTACGCATGGAAGCGCTGCCTTTCCTTGGGACGGGGGGTGCGGCGTCGGCTGTAGCCGACGAGCCCGATGCCGGATGCACACAGCACGGCAGCGAGAAGGAGCATGGATGGAGTGACCACCGAGCCGGTGTTCGGGAGCGGACTACCTGTGCCACCGTGCCCGCCGTGCCCGGTGTTCCCGGTGCCGCCGCCGTTGGTGGGTGGTTGAACGGACGCTGCCTGGGTCAGGGTCACGGTGAACCGCAGGTCGAGCTGTTTCGCCTGGGACTGGTTGCTCGAGGCCGGGTCGAAGGTCACCCGCACGTTGATCTTGTGCGAGGCACCTGCCGTCACCGGCACCTGGTGGATCAAGGCGTGGGTCCCGGGCGTGTTGACGTCGGTGAACGGTCCGCTGTCGACGCTTGCGCCGACCGTCAGGTCGCCGGTTTCGATCAGGGTCTGGACGGGACCGGTGAGCATGGTGAGGTCCAGTACGGCGGCATCGGTGCTCTGGTTGCGCACGAAGAAGCTCGCGACCTCCGAGTCCCCGGGAACCCATCGGAACGCCGGATCGAACAGCGGGCTCGGGAGGGTGGCGCCCCACGTGACACCGTCCGGGCTGAGTCCGAGTTCGCCGCTGGCCGAAGCAGGTCCGGCAAGCCCGACGAGCGCCACCACGAAGGCGAACGCGAGCGCGAACAAACGTCTCATGCGTCTACCCTTTCGAAGTCGGAAGTGGTGGTGGCACGACGCTGGGCCCGTTGGCGACGCCGCTCCCGGGTCTCACCCACGAACGACACCGCCGCGTAGGCGAGGAGCAGTACGACCGCGCCTCCGACCACGACCTGCCTGATGCTCGCACCGATCCAGGTGCTCGGCAGGCCGACGTACGGAACGCTGTACAGACGGACGCCACGGATCTGTTCCGGCTTGACCGGAAGTCGGTCAGCCGCATTGTTCGAGTCGCCTTGGGTGATGAACGTCCTGGTCCCGTCGAGTGCGAAGCCGAGGGCGTGCACCCGGTGAGTGACCACGGCCGGCTGTCCCGAAGTGATCTGGTACGTCACGACGTCGCCGATCCTGATCTGATCCACCGGCTTCGCCTTCACAACCACCACGGTTCCCGCCGGCATGCCAGGTCGCATCGAGCCCGTCAGGATCGTGTACGCCGTCGCCCCGGTGAGCTTGGGAATGACCACGGTCAGGCCAAGGACGGCAACGACGAGCCCCGCAGCCAGCAGGGCAGTTGTCCTGCCGGCCACGGTGCGCACGGTGCGCAGGCTCATCGCTCGTCCGTCCCTTGATCCGACGCTTACGGGCTGTGCGTCTGGGTCGCGGTGACGTTGATCGCGTTCAGGTTGATCGATCCGTTCTCGGACCCGTTGGTCGCAGCCGCACCGTTGAACGTGACCGAGACGGTCGCGCGCACGGTGTGGGTGCCCGGGTCGAGGATCGGGGTGTACGCCGCGCCGTCGACCAAGAAGGACGCGCTCGGGGTGAGCTCGGCTGCCAGGGTGGTTCCGTCAGCCGTGAACCCGGCCGTGTCCATCGCCAGCGTCGCGCCGATGTGGTCGCCGACCAGGGTCAGGGACATGTCGCAGACCTTGCTGATCGTGTCCCCGGGGACGATCTTGGTGGTGCCCGGCGTGTAGACAGCTCCACCGTCGAGCTGCCATCCGTGGGTACCGGCAGCGGTCGTGCAGTCAGGCGTACCGAGCGTCAGGCTGCCCGAGTTGATGGCGGCCGATCCGACGTCCTGGCTTGAGGTCCAGAAGGCGTACGACCCAGCGCCGCCGAGAAGGAGGCTGCCTGCAGCAGCTGCTGCGAGGGCGCCCTTGGCTGATTTGTTCATGAATGTTCCTTAGGGAGAGGTTCGAACGATATGACCGAAATGGACAACGAGGTCCACGGCCCATCGTTAGGGCGATCCCCTTCATTCGGGCCCAAAGTCCCGTGTACGCAATCAAAGGTCCCAAAACGGTCCAGACCGCGCTCCTCACTTATCGGACACTTGCGCGAAACGAGGTCCCACGGTCTCGTATTCGAGGTATCAACGTGGGTTTGGGCGCGCCAAAATGGCCCGCACCTCCCCGGCCGCGAATCAACGGGGCCTACGCAGGTGCGAAGCACGATCTGTGCCTTCAGCGTCAGGGCCGCTGAAACTGTCACTGGGAGTGGCTGCCTGTCCTACGCCACAGCCCTTCGAGCACCAGCTGTCGCCGTCTGGGAGCCCGACGGCCCGTGTCGGTGTCGATTCCCGCGAACGGCAGACCTCGGCCGAACAAGACCTCCGAGCGCGCGACTGATGGCCGGCAGGAAGCACACCCCGACCAGACCGATCCACCACCACCACGGGATCGCGGGCGACAAGGTGACGTGCAACCAGCCCCGCCCGTCAGACTTCGCCACGTGCACGGTCCCCACCTGCCCTGCCTTGAGCACGACGTGCGGGCCCGACGCCGCTGACAGCCGGATCGGCAGGAGGCCGGTCCCGACGTAGGTTGCGTCCGCGCCACCATGGGGGGCCGGGCTGAAGGCCAGCTGTTGCGCGTTGACCAACGGGCGCTGCCAGACGATCAGGACGCTCAGAACCATCGAGCCGAGAATCAGGACTGCCGGCAGCTTCCACGGCGCCGAGAGCACCCTCGTTGCCAGCGCGATCACGACGCCGCCGAGCACGAGAAGGGGAGCTGCCGCGAGCAGCCAGCCCACACCCCACCAGTGCATCGCGACCTTCCCGACGATGTTCCCAGGCCCCAGCCGCCACGGGTCAGGTGCACTGAGGACTCCCTTGGTCATGATGGTCCCGTCGGCGTCACGGCGCAGGACACGGTGGCTGTACGTCACGCCGGATGTTCCCGGTGGCCGGAACGTGATGAAGTCACCAGGTTCCAGGCTGGCGAAGTCCACGGGCTTGATCCAGAGCAACGTGCCCACCGGCGCCACGGTGCCCATCGATGCGGTTTCGACCCGTTCCCATCTCCCGCCCTCGACGCGCCAGGCCACGCAGATCACGACCACGGCGAACGCGGCGATCAGCGCCGCCCAGGACAGCAGTCCTCGGGCAACGTCGCGGTGGTGCTCGGCGTGACGCGGCGTCATGGTCGCGTCCTCATGAGATGAACACCCCGGTTGCGCCGTCCCAGGTCAGGATGGCCGTCCAGCTGCTGGCCGGAGGTGCTGAGAGACGCTGGCTCAGCGGCGCGTACAGATGCAGTCCGGCCACATAGGCGTTCCACGTCGCGTCGCGTGTCAGCGTGACCGTCGAGGTCTGCGATCCCCCGGCGCCGGGCGCGGTGACGGTGTGCCAGGTGCCGTTCGCGAAGGTCGACAACTTGGTGCCCGCGGCCGACGCCGTACCGCTCGGACTGGTGAAGGTCCAGGCCAGGTCGACCATGCTGCAGGCAGAGGTCGCGCCGATGGTCGGCAACGAGCCGGCGTACGTGGTGGTCCCGGTGTCGTCGAGCATCCAGACCTGGCTGGCGCCGCTGAGGGCCTGGGCCGCCGTGCTGTACGCCGCAGCCGATGCCGCTGTGAACAGGCTGGACACCGTTCCTGAGCTCACCGAGTTGCCGGCCACGAACGCACCGGAGAGCGACCCGGTCAGGTAGGCCGATGTCGGAGAGTTGCTGACTCCGGTGAAGTCGCCCCAGCCGGCGTGCCAGTAGGCGTTGCCCCCGGTGAGTGCGGTGAGTCCCGAGGCTGAGACCCCTGCCGCGTTGTCGACGTACAGCGTCGGTGTGGAGACGATGACCGAGGCCACGCTCAGGACGGCAAGGTGCCAGTTGCCGTCGTTGTACGCCGCCGCCGAGACCCCGCTGGTCGTGCTGCCCAGGGTCCCTGAGATGCGGAACCGGATCTTGCCGGCGTTGTCCATCCACAGCAGCGGTGTGCCGGCGACTGACGACGTGTCGACAGCACTGGTCGCCATCGAGAGCAGGCCGCCGCCGGAGGCGTAGGCGTTGGCCACCTTGAACCAGACGCCGAACGCATAGCTGCCACCGAGGAGCGAGGCGGTGTTGGTCGCCACGACGTCTGAGGCGTACGCGGAGCCGCCGCTCAGCGCTGCCGCCGAGGACGTCCCCCACTTGTCGGTCTGTCCGAACGCGACCGCGTACCGGGGCAACAACGGGTCCGTCGAGGTCTTCACGTTGGCGAACTTCACCGGGGCGCACGACGGCGCCCGGAACTCCGAGGTCAGCTGGCTGGCCGAGAGCGGGCTGTTGTTGGTGAACGTGTCCGTGGCGCTCACCCCGCCGACCGTGGCCGCGACCGTCGGGCCGATGCTGCCGCCGCACGAGGTCGTCCCGGCCACGCGCGCGGTCAGCGAGCAGGACGTCGCCTGGTAGGTGTGCGTGACAGCCAGCGAACCGGTCAGGCTGGAGTTGGCCGAGTTGAGCACGACGCCCGCGTTCCAGGACGACAGCGTCCCCGAGCTCGCCGTCCAGACGACGGCCAGGGCCACGACGGCCACCCCCCAGGCCCAGCGACCCGGGCCGCGTCGACGGACGCGCCTCATCACGACCTACTTGTTGAGGGTCCACGTGAGCGGCTGGCTCGCGGTGATCCCCTGGTCGAGAACGCTCGCAGCACTGTCGAGCGCCACGGTGAAGCGGCAGGTGAACGATGCCGATGCAGCGATGGTCGCCGTATGGGTCAGGGTCGCGCCGATGCTGGCCGGCGCTCCCGCCACGTACTTGAGGTCGGACCAGGCGCTGCCCGCGTTGTAGGTCGCCCCGTCCGAGCACGAGATCGCGACGGTGAGCTCGCCGTTGGTGCAGATGTTGTTGGCGGCCGGTGACCCGGACCCCGCGGTCGGGTTCTGGGTACAGGTGCCTCGGGTGAGGACGAAGGACGACGCTGCTGAGGAACCAACGTCACTGAACACCACGTCGGTGACCTGGTTGGTACCCGGCGTCAACGGTGTGGTGACTCCGCCGTACTTGTTGATCGTGCTGCAGGTGAACGAGTTCCCGACACCGCTGCTGGACAGGCACGTCGCCGACGGTCCGACCTCCTGCAGGATCACGGCCGTGGCCGTGGCAACGGTGTTGGTGTCGTTGCCGATCACGGCGGCGGTCCAGGACGAGAGCGTGCCGTTCGTGCTGAGGACGAGCAGGAGCGCAGAGAAACCGCAGGCGACCCAGATCAGGGCGCTGCGGCTCGTGCGGCGTCGATTCCGGTTCCTGTGGTGACCAGACATGCGGCGCTCCTCCCCGTGCAGTGGTGCCGGGGGCGGGGAGGTTACTCTCCCCGCCCCCGGACGTTTAGCTGGCCGTCAGCGTCCAGTGAAGGACTTGCGAGGCAACCTGCGATGAGTACCCGGCGGGGGTGCCCGACGGGAGGTTCAGGGTGAAGGTGCAGTCGGTCGCCGCGCCTGCCGCGAGCGTGCCGACGGCGCCACCGCTGAACGAGCTGAGCACGACGGGCGTTGCGGTCGTGTCGAGCGTCGCGGGACTGGTGCACGCGACCGTGACCGTCACCTTGGTGCAGACCGGGTAGTGGGTCGGGTCCGCGGTGGTCGACCCGCCGAGTGCCGCGGAACCACACGTGTCGGCCGCCAGGACGAGATCACCCTGCCCGGTCCCGGTGTTCTTCAGGTTGACCGTGACTGCCTGGGAGTCACCGCCGCTGAGGCTGTCCGGGTTGAGCGGGGTTCCGGTACCGCCGTACTTGTTGATCGACGAGCAGTTCGACACCTGGTTGGTGGTCGTGGACGTGGTGTCGCAGGTGACCGCACCCGGGCCGGTTTCGAGCAGAGCTACCGCGTGCGTCGAGGCCACCGTGTTGTTGGTGTTGTCGATGATCGCTGACGTCCAGCTCGACAGGGTCCCGTTGACGCCCAGGACGAGGATCGCGGCCGAGAACGCGCCGCTGACCCAGAGTGCGCCGGTACGACGACGCTTGTTCTTGTCGCTCGAGTTTTCGCTCATGGTGCAGACCTGCTCCCTGGACCGCGCCGCCCCAATGACGGAGACGCTTCACGGCTCACATCGGCTGCGTGAGGCCGGGGTTGAGGTTTTGGAGCCGACGATTTCGCCCGACGACCCTCGGGGTCGCGCTCAGTCGGCGCGCACGGCCGCCATGATCAGGTCGTCGAGCGAGGCCGAGGGATCGACCACAGCACCGCGATCACGGGCGAGGCCGTCGATCTGGAACCAGATCGAGCGCGCCAGCTGGCCTGCGAGGACCTCAGCCGCCGGTGATTGCTCGGGGCGGGACAACCAGGCCCGCACGGCGCCGAAGACCTGACCCACGATCCCGAAGACGAGCGGGTCGAGCAGGTCCTCGTCGTCGCGGGTCAGCTCGATCTCGAGCAGTCCGGCACCGGTACGCACCAGGGTCGCGATGCCGTCGCCGATCTGGGCAGCGGTCCGGGTCAGGTCGCTCTCGCCGTGCTCGTCCGGGGTCTCCATCGCACCGATCCGGTGCAACGCCGGATGGGCGGCGGCCCAGTCGACGTACGCGTGCACGATGCGGAAGATGAGCTGCTCGATGGTGCCGCTCAGTGCGAACTCCGGGACCAGGCGCTCCATCAGCCGGCCCAGGATCCGGTTCTGCACGGCGCGATCGAGGTCGGCGCGATCGGTGAAGTGCCGGTAGACGACCGCACGCCCGAGGCCGGCCTGCTCGGCGATCTGGCGCACGTGGATCTCGGTGCCGATCGGCTCGCGCTCGATGACGGCGATCGCGGCGTCGAGGATCTGCAGCTGCCGCTCGGCGCGGTGCGCGGCCCAGCGCTCGCCCCGACCGTCGCCGGGACCCCGTGCTGAGGAGCTCGGCTTGCCGGTCACACCCGTGAGAATAAGGGGCGCCGAGCGCGCCCGGACCCGCCGACACGAGCCGCAGTGGCGACGCGCACCATCTCCTCGACCTCGAGCAGCTTCACCCGGGACCGGCCGGTCGCTGCGCCCCGGCGGCGCTCGGCAGCGTCGATCGCCCGCCAGCCGGCGCGATCGACCACGTCCGGCGCGAGGCCGACGAGCCAGGCGTCGAGCTCTGCGCGACTTCCCGTGGCCGGGGCCAGTACGCCGGCATCGAGATCGTCCAGCAGCGAGCAGACCGTCTCCTCCGAGCACGACTTGTTCGTGCCGATGAAGCCGTTCGGCCCGCGCTTGATCCACCCCGCCACATAGGTTCCCGGGCGCACCCGACCGGCTGTGTTCGGCACCGTGCCGGTCGTCTCGTCGAACGGCATCCCGGGCAGGGCCGTGCCGCGGTAGCCCACCGAACGGAGCACCATGCCAGCCGGCAGCACCTCGGTCTCACCGGTCGCCACGGCCTCGAGGCGGCTTTCGTTCTCGACGAGGCGCGTCCGGGTCACCTCGATGGCCTGAACGTGATCGTTGCCGAGGATGCGGACCGGGGCCGTACCGAAGCGCAGCACGATCCGTCGGCGTCCCGCGGTGGGCGTGCGCAGGGCGAGCTCACCGAGCAGCGTGGCCTTCGCTGAGTCCGCAACGATCGGCTCGCCGCCGTTGTCGACCAGCACGTCGACGTCGGCCAGGCCGGCCAGGCCGATCAGCTCGGGCATCGTGAACGCGGCCTGTGCGGGTCCGCGGCGTCCGAGAACGACGACCTCGGTGACCTTGCTCCCGCGCAGCGCGGCGAGCGGGAGCGAGGCGATGTCGGTCGGCGCGAGTGATTCGGGGTCGGCAGTGAGGATCCGCGCGACATCGAGCGCGACGTTGCCGTTGCCGACGATCACGACCCGCTCGGCGCCGAGGTCGACCCTCGCATCCTGGTGGTCGGGATGTCCGTTGTACCAACCGACCACGTCGGTCGCCGAGATGCTGCCGATCAGCTCCTCACCCTCGATGCCGAGCGCCCGGTCAGCCGATGCCCCGACGGCATAGATCACGCCGTCGTAGCGCGTCGCGAGCTCCTCGTGGCTGACCGCGGCCCCGACCTCGACGTTGAGGCGGTAGGTGAAGCCCGGCTGGCCCTCGATCGCGGCGAACAGGGCCGAGACCTGCTTGGTGTGCTGGTGGTCCGGCGCAACGCCGGCCCGCGCGAGTCCGTACGGCGTCGGCAGTCGGTCGTACACATCGACGGTCACACCGGCGTGCTTGAGCAGCTCGTCGGCGGCGTACAGGCCGGCCGGACCGGCCCCGACGACGGCCACCCGGGCCGCGCGTGCCGGTCGGCGCACGCTCGGCACCACTGCCAACGGGGTGCGGTCGGCGTGCGGCTCCTCAGCGAAGTACAGCTCGTTGAGGGCAAGGAACGGCAGCTCGGCCTCGGTGAGCTTGGTGTGCGGCTTGATCGCGCCGACCGGGCAGGCCGTCGTACAGGCACCGCAGTCGACACAGGATGCCGGATCGACGTACAGCATCTCGGCCTCGGCGAAGCCGGGCTCGCCGGGAGCGGGGTGGATGCAGTTGACCGGGCAGGCGATGACGCAGGAGGCATCGCTGCAGCAGGACTGCGTGACGACGTACGGCACGACTCAGGCCGCGGCAGGCTGGCTGCGGAACCGGGCGCCCCGACCGTCGATCTTCAGGGCCTTCCAGACCCGCCGCGAGACCGGGTTCATCAGGTCGAGCTCGTCAGCGAGTGCGCGCACGTCGTAGAACACGTCGCGCAGCATGACCCGTGCTTCCGGGCTGTCCCAGAACACCTCGTCGAGCACCTTCTTCGGTACGCCGACGGCCTTGGTCATCTCCTTGCCCGGCACCATGATCGCGTCGCCCAGGACCCGCATGATCACCGGGAGGACGACCGAAAGGACGGCCTTGCGGACCCGGCCGACCTTCGGGACGTTCCGCTTGAGGTGCTCGTGCGCGAAGGAGATGTGCCGCGCCTCCTCGGCGATGTGGATCTGCATGATCCGCTGGAGCAGGGGGTGCATCGCCTCGCCCTCGCGCAGGATTGCCTTCTGGACGTGGTCGATCGGCTCCTCGCCGGCGAGGACACCCATGAAGAAGACGATCGAGAGCGGCCGCGCGGCCAGCGGAAGGAACGGCGCCACGGCACGGAAGTAGCGCGGACCACCGGGGACGTCGACGCCCGTGCGGTTCACGAACTCCTGGAACATCTGGGTGTGGTGGGTCTCCTCGGTCGCCTCGTGGGTGATGTAGCGGTATTCGGGCGATCCGTTGGGCAGACCGATCACGTACTCCATCAGGCCTCGGATCAGGATGTTCTCGAACTGCAGGCCGACCTTGGCGACGTTGGCCTGGCGCCAGATGCCGATCTCGATCTGGCGCTCCAGCGGCAAGTCGCGGTACCAGGAGCTCGCGCCCAGCGCGTCGGCCTTCGGCAGCACCCAGCGCGGGTCGCTGTGGTCGACCGCGTAGTCGGGGTTGTCCCAGTCGATGTCCGTCCACGGGTCGAAGTTCTGGTGCACCGAACCTTCCGACAGCGTGTGCAACTTCTCTTCGTAGGTCTGGATCGCAGTCATGTTTCGAGGTTAGTGAGACGCCGTGTCACATGTAAATAGGTACATGTGACTTCGTGTCACAGATATTTCGCGTTAGGCGGGGAATGTGGCCCACGTCACGACGGACGACGTTGCCAGTACGCCGAGACCTCGATCCGGCCCTCGTCGAACTTCGCGTCCAGTCCGGCGTCGCGGAACGCGGCCAGCACGTCCTCCAGCAGCGCATCCCCCGGCGCTGCGTTGGCGGTCGTGGAGTGCCAGAGGTTGACCTCGAGCATCCCCTCGTCGATCGCGTGCCAGACGTCAGGCGGGGTGAACCACGCGATCCCCCGGGCTGTGGTCCGCGCAAGCTCGTCATGGGCTGCCCAATGGTCCGAGCACCCCTGGAGCACGACGATCCGGTCGGCCTCGAGAGCGGCGAACGCGTCCTGGAGACGGTCGTAGTCGGTGACCGCCGGCCAGTCCGCCGTCTGGTCCCGCCACTGATCGAGCGCCTCGGCGATCCAGGCGCGCGCGGTCTCGTCGGCATCGACCTCCGGGTGGTCGGCAGCAATCGCCTCCACCACGAGGGCTGAGGCCTCCTCGGGCGTCCCCAGGCCCGAGCGGACGACATCAGCCACCCAGGCGCGGGTCCCCGCGAGGCGGGTCACCAGCCGCGTTCGGCCAGGCGGTGCGGTTGCGGGATGTCCTCGACGTTGATCCCGACCATGGCCTCGCCGAGGCCGCGGGAGACCTTGGCGATCACGTCGGGGTCGTCGTGGAAGGTGGTGGCCTTCACGATCGCCTCGGCACGTTCGGCCGGGTTGCCGGACTTGAAGATCCCTGAGCCGACGAAGACGCCCTCGGCGCCGAGCTGCATCATCATCGCGGCGTCGGCCGGGGTCGCGATGCCGCCGGCAACGAAGAGCACCACCGGAAGCTTGCCCCTCTCGGCGACCTCCTTGACCAGTTCGAACGGTGCCTGCAACTCCTTCGCCGCGACGTACAGCTCGTCATCGTGCAGCGCACCGAGCCGGCGGATCTCGCCCCGGATCGTGCGCATGTGAGTGACCGCATTGGAGACGTCGCCGGTGCCGGCCTCGCCCTTGGAGCGGATCATGGCCGCGCCCTCGGTGATCCGGCGCAGCGCCTCACCCAGGTTCGTCGCGCCGCACACGAAGGGAACCGTGAACGCCCACTTGTCGATGTGGTTGGCGTAGTCCGCCGGAGTCAGCACCTCGGACTCGTCGATGTAGTCGACACCCAGGCTCTGCAGCACCTGGGCCTCGGCGAAGTGACCGATCCGCGCCTTGGCCATCACCGGGATCGAGACGGCCTCGATGATGCCGTCGATCATGTCCGGGTCGCTCATCCGCGACACCCCGCCCTGGGCGCGGATGTCGGCAGGAACGCGCTCGAGGGCCATCACGGCCACCGCGCCGGCGTCCTCGGCGATCTTGGCCTGCTCGACGTTGACCACGTCCATGATCACGCCGCCCTTGAGCATCTCGGCCATGCCGCGCTTCACACGCGAAGTTCCGGTGCTGCCAGAAGTCGGCGAATCGTTGTCAGAGGTCAGGTGAGAGTCCGAAGCCATGCGATGAGTTTACGACCGCGTGTCGCCTCAGTTCTCGGCGGCCTCACGCGCTGCGTCGATGGCGAGTGCCTGCTGGTGCACGACCTGCACCCGCTGGATGACCGTGATCGTGTTCGCGAGCGCCATCAGGCCCAGGACGATCGGGATCGCGACCAGCCAGTTGTCGCCGCCGCCGAGGTCGTCGATCAGGGCAGCGAGACCGGTGGTCACCAGGGTGAAGACCAGCCGGTCCGCGCGCTCGGCGATGCCGACCTTGGCCTGCATGTTCAGCGACTCGGCGCGGGCGCGGGCGTACGAGGTCACCGAGCCCATCGAGAGGCAGTAGATCGCCAGCGCTGCGTACCAGTTGTTGTTGCCGGGCCCGACGTAGTACATCGCGAGCCCACCGAAGATGGCCGCGTCACCGATCCGGTCCAGCGTGGAGTCCCAGAAGGCGCCGAAGGTGGTTACCTTGCCGGACTTGCGCGCCATGTAGCCGTCGATCATGTCGCTGAAGACGAACGCGGTGATCACGAGCACCCCCACCAGCAGCTTGCCCTGCGGGAAGAAGACCAGGGCACCGGCGCAGACACCGACGGTGCCGACGAAGGTCACCGTGTTGGGGCTGATCCCCCATCGGAGGAACAGGTCACCGAACGGCGCCCAGACGTTGGTCCAGAACTGACGGAATCTCTCGAGCATGGTGGCAGCAGGTTAGCGGTTCCCTGCGACGGATCAGACCGGCCACGCCTCGGCGAGCAGTCGTCGGGTCTCGGTGAGCAGCTGGGGCAGCGGCTTGGTGCGGCCGATCACCGGCATGAAGTTCGCATCGCCCGACCACCGCGGTACGACGTGCTGGTGCAGGTGAGCCGCAATCCCTGCGCCGGCGACCGGGCCCTGGTTGATGCCGAGGTTGAACCCCTGCGCGCCGCTGACGGAGCGGATGGTGCGCATCGCCGACTTGGTCAGCGACGCCACCTCGAGGGTCTCCTCGTCGGTCAGGTCGGTGTAGTCCGCGACGTGCCGGAACGGGCAGACCAGCAGGTGACCGGAGTTGTACGGGTACAGGTTCAGCACCACGTACGCCGACCGGCCGCGATGCACGACCAGGCCGGCCTCGTCATCAGGGTTCGCCGGGATCCGGCAGAACGGGCAGGCCTCCTCCGAGTCGTCCTCCGGCTTGCTCTCGCCACGGATGTAGGCCATCCGGTGCGGCGTCCAGAGGCGCTCGAGATGATCGGGCTCCCCCAGGCCGTCCTGGTGGAGGTGACCCCCCTCCTCAACCACCGCTACACCTGAACGCGATCGGCGACGGCCTGGCTCACCCGGGCAATCGCCTCGTCGATCGGTACGCCGTTGTCCTGGCGTCCGTCGCGGTAGCGGAACGAGACCGCGCCGGCTTCGATGTCGTCGCTGCCGGCGATCATCATGAACGGGACCTTCTGGAGCTGCGCGTTGCGGATCTTCTTCTGCATCCGGTCATCGGAGTCGTCGACCTCGACCCGCAGGCCGAGCTTGCGCATCCTCGCGGCCACGTCGTAGAGGTAGTCGGCGTGCACGTCGGCGACCGGGATCGCCTGGACCTGCACCGGGGCCAGCCACGGCGGAAACGCGCCGGCGTAGTGCTCGACGAGAACGCCGAAGAACCGCTCGAGCGATCCGAACTTCGCCGAGTGGATCATCACCGGCTGCTGCCGGCTGCCGTCCGCCGCCTGGTAGGCCAGCTCGAAGCCCCTGGGCTGGTTGAAGTCGTACTGGATCGTCGACATCTGCCAGGTGCGGCCGATCGCGTCGCGGCACTGGACCGAGACCTTGGGTCCGTAGAAAGCAGCGCCGCCCGGGTCGGGGACGAGGTCGAGACCGGAAGCGACGCAGACGTCCTCGAGCACCTTGGTCGCGGTCGCCCAGTCCTCGTCCGACCCGACGAACTTGTCGGGCTTGGAGTCATCACGGGTCGAGAGCTCGAGGTAGAAGTCCTCGAGGCCGAAGTCCTTCAGCAGACCGAGCACGAAGTCGAGCAGGTGCTTGATCTCGCCGGGCGCCTGCTCGGGGGTGACGTAGGAGTGCGAGTCGTCCTGGGTCATGCCGCGCACGCGGGTCAGACCGTGGACGACACCGGACTTCTCGTAGCGGTAGACCGACCCGAACTCGAAGAAGCGCAGCGGCAGCTCACGGTAGGAACGCCCGCGCGACTTGAAGATCAGGTTGTGCATCGGGCAGTTCATGGCCTTGAGGTAGTAGTTCGCGCCCTCGAACTCCATCGGCGGGAACATCGTGTCCGCGTAGTACGGCAGGTGGCCCGAGGTGTGGAACAGGCCCTCCTTGGTGATGTGCGGCGTCCCGACGTACTGGAAGCCCTCCTCGATGTGGCGCTGGCGGACGTAGTCCTCCATCTCGCGCTTGATCACCCCACCCTTGGGATGGAAGACCGCGAGGCCCGACCCGATCTCGTCGGGGAAGCTGAAGAGGTCGAGGTCGCGCCCGAGCTTGCGGTGGTCGCGGCGCTCGGCCTCCTCGATCCGGTGCAGGTGCTCCTCGAGCGCTTCCTTGCTCTCCCAGGCGGTGCCGTAGATCCGCTGGAGCTGCTTGTTCTTCTCGTCGCCGCGCCAGTACGCCGCAGCGCTGCGCATCAGCTTGAACGCCGGGATCCGCTTGGTCGTGGGCAGGTGCGGACCCCGGCAGAGGTCCTTCCAGGCGATCTCGCCGTTGCGGTCGAGGTTGTCGTAGATGGTCAGCTCGCCGGCGCCGACCTCGGCACTGGCCCCTTCGGCTGCTTCCGCCGCCGAGCCCTTCAGTCCGATCAGCTCGAGCTTGTAGGGCTCGCCGGCGAGCTCGATCCGGGCATCGTCGTCGGTGGTGACCCGGCGGGAGAACTTCTGGTTCTCCTTGATGATCTTGCGCATCCGGGACTCGATCTTCTCGAGGTCCTCCGGCACGAAGGGAACCTCGACGTCGAAGTCGTAGTAGAAACCGTTCTCGACCGGCGGGCCGATGCCGAGCTTCGCGTCCGGGTAGAGGGCCTGGACGGCCTGCGCCATCACGTGCGCGGTCGAGTGCCGCAGGATGTCGCGACCATCCGGGCTGTCGATGAGCACACCTTCGACCTCGTCGCCGTCGCTCAGCACGTGGGCCAGGTCGCGCAGGGCCCCGCCGACGCGCGCTGCCACGACGTCAGGCTGTTCGCTGAACAGCTCCCACGCGCGCGTGCCCTCGGCAACGGACTGCTCCACCGTCTCGCCTGGGCCGGCGGGGCTGATCACGGTGACGAGGACGTCGGGCACGGGTGCTCCAGTGGTTGAGGGCGGACATCGCGTCGATCGTATCGACGGTGGACGCCGCGCGGCTCGTGGGTCGGATCAGGAATCCCGCAGCTGGCTGGCCAGAGGGCAGTCGAAGGGGTCGCGGGCGCGCAGACCGACGTTGTTGAGGTAGTCGACGACCAGAGCATAGGAGCGGAACAGGCCGACCTCGGTGTAGGCGATCCCCTCACGCTCGCAGTGCTCTCGGACCAGCGATCGCGCCCGCTTGAGGTTGCATCGCGGCATGCTCGGGAACAGGTGGTGCTCGATCTGGTAGTTCAGGCCGCCCATGAAGAAGTCGACCAGCGGGTTGCCGTACACGTTGCGCGACACCATCACCTGTCGCCGCAGGAAGTCCAGCTTCATCGTCGCCGGAACGATCGGCATCCCCTTGTGGGCTGGCGCGAACGCCGCGCCGAGGCAGACCCCGAACACTGCCAGCTGGATGCCCAGGAAGGCGGCCGCCATCCCGGTGGGCAGGAAAACGAACAGCACTGCGACGTAGACCGACAGCCGGGTCACGACCAGGACCAGCTCCAGCC
>JAOPYE010000046.1 GCA_025964775.1 Marmoricola sp. | reverse complement strand
GCCCCGCTGTGGATTGCGAGGTCAAATAAGCCGCAGACGCCTTGCTTCTCGTTTATTTCTTGCATAGCATCAACTCTTTGGTCGCGGATGCGCTTTTCGCGGGCTGCGAAGTCCATGTTCTCGATGTCTTCAAGTTCGTCGGCGGATTCCTCGATCCATGAATTTTTGAAAAGCCACGCGTGCTTGTCAGCCAGGTTCCGCGGCTCAAGCGCCGCATATACGCCCTTCGCGATGGTTACAATCTGGGAGGGCTTTCCATTCTTCTTAGTGCGCAACGCCGCACGTCGGGATAGCGTAGAGGTGCGGATTTTTTCGCGTAAGGTTACCTTGTCGTCGTCGCCGGCGGTCTTTGCCCAGGTGTCGACAATTCCCCAGACGCTGGATTGTTCGGCTTCCGATATGTCGTGGAGGCGCTCAATAAGATCGCACAGCATGGAGACTGAATATGTGGCCTGCGTCAGTGCCAGTCGGACTATCTCGGCCTTGAATTTCAAGATCGGTTCCCAAGTCGGGAACGGTTCGCCATGACCGTAGCCATCCGCCCGCCACATCGGCTTGTGGCTGTGATGCCCGATTCGATGATTATTGCCGAATTGCGCGACGCAAAGCTTCCAGGCGACGTCCGGGAATTTCGCGAAAAGCATTTTCATCAACGCTAGCCGTTCTTCGTTGTTAGCCGCAGTCTGGGGCATCCAAGCCCGGAATATTGCTTCCAGAGAGTTTTCAGGCTTATTCACCCAGTTGTCATTGATCTCGATCTGCGCGAGCCTCGCAAGTATCAGTGCAGTGCGAGGGAGTGTCTCCACGTTCCACGCCAGTCCCTCCAGCGCCCAAAGTAGGCCTGTGCGGCTGGGGCTCCCGAACATGCCAGATCCTGCAGGGCGCAGGAGGCCTAAGACAGCGGGGCTTTCTGCCCTCAGGTCACGTTCAATGATCGAGAGGAACTCGGTCGGTGCCGCTTCTGCGTAGAGCGGAAGGTCTTGGTCGTTGGCCTCGAGGATGCGCGTGGTTAGCGGAGTTCGAAGCAGATCGCGCACTACCATGGTCGCTTCGGACTCCGTGTCTATGCCGAGGCGCCCTTTGAAAAGAGTGACACCGTGGACAGCTAGGAGGACGAGCGTTTCTGAAATCCCCTGGCGGAAGGCCGAAGAGAATTCTCGGGTCTTGCCCTGAATGGACGCGGCCCAGCGCTGGTCCTCAGCGAGATCAAGGGACGGATCATCCTCGCCCAGCACCATTCGGGCGATGTCGAAGTAGCGCTTCAGGTCTTCTCTAGTCACGTTACGAGCGATGGCGTAGAGTAGGTCGATCTTCGAGACCACACCACGATACGTTCCGATGGACCAGACAGGTGCATCGTTCAGTTGGATCAGTCGCTGGCAGTCCTTTTCCAGTTGTTCGAAGTTGCAGTCACCGGCCATCAGTGACAGCCCAGCCTTGTCAGTTTCATTGAGCACGTGCCATGCGCCAACCAGCATAAACGCGATGAGGTTCTCCGATGTGTGCTGCTGTGTTGCCCAGAGCGGCATCCGCACTGCCTCGACGGTTGCAAGTCGACGACGCAGTACAGTCAGCGATCGCCCTGATTCGTTCGCTAAGCTCTTGATCTCATCACGGTTTTTGCCGATGCTTTTCAGTGCGGAATCGAACGTTTCGAAACTGACCGGTTCAAGAACGATATCGGGCTCAGCGTTGACTGAGTTTCTTGGGTACACGACGATCGCATGCATCTGGTCGGCGTAGGGCGCAAATTCCACTTCGACTTCCCGCGAATGAATGACGGGTATGAACGACCGTGACCCCTCCGCCAGCCGTGGCAGGACGCCCACCTTGTCGAATACGAGGGCCTTGTATCGGAAAGGTTCCAGTGCCATTTCTATGTCAGGGCTGAGACACTGGGCAACGAACGCTAGTGCTTCGTCCGTGGAATCTGCCGCGATCACAATCGGACCTTCGGGAGCCTTTGTGAGGCGGTTGCTGAGCTTGCGCTTCGCTTCTTCGATGGCTGAGCTAAAGAGCGAACCGGGCAACGGTGGAGTTGCCACGTTCGCCCAGTCCGCCCAGCACCTATCGAGCGAGCGCACCTCATGGGAAGGGATCTTCGTCTCGTTGGCGAACCATGCCTGTCCCGGAAGTGACTGTTCTAGCCACTGCTCGAGGTCGCTGGAGTCGTAGGCCCGGACGTCTTTCCACACACCTTCGGCCTTCTTCTCGTCAACCCATTTTCTTTTGCCGTTCCACCTGCGAGGCGTCACGAAGACGAATTCCATTTCTGTTGTCGCTGCCTTCAAGCTCTTTTTGTAGTCCTGCTCCGCCTTGACTTTTGGGTCCTCATTAGTGCCAAACTCCCACCCGGACGATTCAGCGGGAACCCATGGAGTCCCTTCGGTCGCTTGGACCAGCCCGTCCCAGCCAGCACGCTCGGCATCGTCGTTGCCTGGGAAATCCACTTTCGTAAGGGCGATTCCTGTCGAGTGGACCAGAGTCCTAAGGAAGACCGCGAACCGACTGCGTGCCGAAATGTTGTGCGCTGCCCAGTTTTCAATTTCGTTTGCCGTGATTGAAAGGAAAGGGGGAACATACGCTTTCGCGTTCGATGGAGCGATCTTTTGCTTGGCTTTGAAGGCATCGAATTGGGCCTGCATCTCTAGCAGGTCTTTTCGAGGGACGCCGAAGGCCTTTTCGATGCGGGTCGCCATGTCGACCGAAAGGGCTGCCTTTCCATTGAGCAGATTAGAAAGGGCTGGTCGCCCGACCCCGATCAGTTCGGCAGCTTTCGTAACCGACATCTTTGCGGGGAAGATTTCTGCCTTGATGCGGGCGCCGGGATGAAGGGTTTCCTTAGTGGACATGTGTTGCCTTTGATCGGGTCTTGCCGGGCTCGGCTAATGGTTCGGATCATACTGTATTGTGTAGC
>JAOPYE010000049.1 GCA_025964775.1 Marmoricola sp. | reverse complement strand
GTTCGCCATGCCCGGCTTGTTGGTGTCCTGCTGACCTGCAGGACCAGTCGTCTGCGCGAAGGCGGTGCCGGCTACGAGAGAAGAAAGAGCGGCTGCAAGGATAATGGTCTTCATAGTATTCCTCCGGCGCCGCGTTTGCCAAGCCGTCGGGCGATCGGGTCGTCACCCACGCGATGGGACGGGGGTGACGGTAAGAGCGGAACGATCTTGATTGCCCCGCGTGCGGTGGCGGCGGCGAAATCGAGCGCCGGCACGCCGAAGACATGGATCCCTGGGAATGCGACTGACGCGCCGTTAGTTGGGCGGCGCGCCGAACAGGAGCGGCGAAGCCGTGAGTTCGAGACGGTTTTCGAGCCAGGCGATGGTGCGGTCGATGACGTCGCGATCGCCTTTCTCGAACACCGCCATCGCGGAGATGGGAAATTTGATCCATTCGCCGACGGACTTCGCTACGATCGAATAGCGTGCCCGCGCGATGATGACTTCGGTCGACGCGAGTTCCTCTCCCGTCGTGTCCGGGTCGTTCACGACCTCGCCGATCAGCCGCCTCATGGCGGCGTCGAACAGTGGCGAAACGACCCTTTCGAAATCCGGATGATCGATGTCGTATCCGCAGGCGATGTCGTCCAACGAGATGCCGTTGTGCCTGAGATCCTTCATCTTCGCCGGCGCGTAGCGGACGTCTTCATGGGCGGTCGGCCCGCAGCGGGCGTTCCGGTCCCGTTCGTTCGCGAACGCCTCGAAGCGGTAGTAGTCGATCGCGAGCCGGAGCCGGATGCCCGGCGTCTCCAGCGTCCAATCGGTCTGCCCCTTGGCCTTGGCGATGTCCGGGCTATCGGCCCGGAACGTCGGCTGCGTGTAGAAGATATTGGGATTTGGTCGTTTCATGGGATCCTCCTGTTTCCGATCGGCCGTCCGGCGGCGGGGCTTCATGCCTGGCCCCGGCGCGCGCGGCGCGGGCCGCCTTGCGTTCTTCCTTCGCGGCCTTCGCGACCGCGACGTCGAAGTCGGTGCGCCGACGCCGCTTGTGCGGGACCGGCGGATGGCTCAGCGCCGCGATCTCGTAGCGCGGGTGTAGCAGCCAGCGCCGGGGCCGCGGTCATCTCGACCGTCGCGTGTTCTGCTCGTCTGACGCCGTCCCGTCGTCAAGATTCCCGGTGTACAGAACTTTCGGTCCGCTCTCCCCCAAATCGATCGCCACCATGTCGAACTTGGGATCGAGCAACGCTTGGATCAGATGATCGAAGTCCGGACGCGTGCGGCGGATATCCATGCCGGACGCCGCGTGGCTCGTGCTGTCCGGGTGATGAGACGCTGCGAGTAGGCGACGGATCCGGTCCTCGATCAGCAAGACCCTGCGCTGCGCGTCGCGAAACGCACCGGGATCGTGCGAGAGGACGCGGGTCGGCGTCTGCAAGACCAGCAGGTCGCGCTCACGGCTCGCCGCGATGAACTCGTCGACGGCGCCGGCAAGCGGCGTGCGTCCGACCTTCCTTGCGACGTAGGTATCGAGATCCAGACTGGCGCGGTCAGCTCGACGCTGCTCGTATTTGAGTCGCGCCGGCGAAAGGCCTGCGATCGCCTCAGCAACCCCCGCCGGATCGACCCGATCAACGATGTTCATGGCCTCATTGGGCTGCGGGGACCAGGGGTCGAACTCCTCCGAGACCGAAGGATCGATGGCGAAGCAGATGCTGGTCTCCCCCAATTCGGTGGGCGTCGGGTCAATCAGCCCGCCGGCCGGCGGTTCCCATACCGAATGGCGTTCGCCGGTCAGGAAGAGTTCGCTCTTCCAGATCGCGCGACCGATCACCGAGCGGCCGCCGAACCGTTCGACACATTCGGCGACATTGCGATGGCAGAAGCCCGTTTGCGCGCCCGCGACCGGCTTCACCGGCACGAAGATGATCTGGGATGCTCCCAGACTGTCGCCGAACCTCTTGACGTCTCCATCCATGGCGACAGGCGCCGTCTGAAAGAATGGATCGCCTTTTTCGTAGGGGACCCTCCCCCCCATGTCCTTGACCACCATCGAACGCTCCTGATCGGCAACTACTGCCGGTCCCAAGGTTATAAAGTGGCCCAGCAAGCATTTCAATGCGATTGCGCATTTTCATGAGGAGCAGGGTTAATGCAAGCTTGCTCAGTCTCTAGCGACGAGTACGATCCTCCCGATTTGAGAAATCTCATCTTCATTAAAAGTCTTGATCTCCCGCTTGCTCACCGCATTGCAGGGTGCCAGCGACGACACGGAATCAAAGTCCAACAACGACCCCTCTGTTCCAAGATAACGCAGGATCGACATCCGCTCGGGTGGTTTGAGGCGGATGAGACAATCCGAGCCGACGGTGGGGGGTTTGCCGGGATGAACGTAGAGTACCTCGCCGGCGCGGTATCGCGGTGCAAGGAAATCGCCCGGCGCGTAGATCCCGAGGGCGCCTTCCACGCCCAAAAGCTGGTCGGGCCGAGCTCTGTATTCCGTCGGTCCGTTGGAGGAAAATTTGAAAACAGGACCTGATCCGCTGGGCGGACCGTAGATCGGGATGTCGCCGGTCGCGCGCTGCCGGGGAACGGGACCGGATCGCGATCGCTCGCCGGCGGGATCCGTCAAGCGATATGCCGAGGTCGGCGGGGCCGGCGCTTCTAGATTCGGATCGAAGAATGCTCGAACCCTTGCCAACTCGTCGGGCCGGAGCTTGCGGTGCCCTTCCAGCACGCGGCTTACCGCTGACGCATCGATCCCCAAGGCGGCCGCTAAGTCCTTTTGAGTCCTTCGGCGGCTCCGGAGCATGCTGCGGATCCATTCTGCGTCTACCAGATCGTCCTTAAACATCGGGCCAGGGCTCTCTAACTTCGAAGGATTCATTTTAGCCTTATGATGCGCAATCGCATTTATTACAATGCGAAAATGCGGTGCTCACAGCCGATCAGTATAGGATCGTAAACTATCCCGCCTGATCGGGACTGCCACCGCGCCCGTGCTGATCGACGTTGCGGACCGATGAGGATTTTGCCGCTGATCCGCGCCTCATCCCCGGCGCGCTGCGGCGGTCGCACGAAACCACCGCAGAATGGGCGAAAACGTTCGTTGGCCGGTCCGCAATCGTCATCTGCCGCAAGGGTCTCAAGCTGAGGTGCCGCTGCCTGGCTGCGGTATGCCGGCGTTGCCGCTGAGACCCTTGATGGCGGCTGCGAAGCTTGGAGGGCGGCCAAGCTGCGGACGGTGCCGGCTGGCAAGCTGCCGTCTCCGGACGCGCAAGGCCGCACCGTGTGGGTCACCCGATCGCGGCCCAAGATCGACCGCATCGCATGCCCATGGCTGATAAGGCGCTTCATCGATCCGGACGCCGTGTTCCTGTTTCGTTGCCCCGTCGGAGGTCGAAGCGGTCGGCGAGCGGTTTGGCGCGGTCCCGTTCGACATCGAGAACGTGTTCTGGAGCCACCGCGGCGAGTCATGCACGTTCGACGTAATGATCGAGGAGTTCGGCCTCTCGACGCCGCCACTCGATCGCTCGGCGATGATGGTGCGCGCTGCCGATACCGGACGACCCGAATTGCTTCCGGAAGCGCCCGGCCTCATGGCGGCCTCCCTAGGGTTCTCCCGCATGTTCGACGACGATCTCGCGCAACTCGACGCGGGGATGCTGCTCTACGATTCCTTCTACCGATGGTGCCGCGACGCGACCGGCGAGACCCACAACTGGCCGTCCAACAAGGGAAGGTCATGACATGACGGACCTCCCCGCCGACCGGACGGTCTCATCTCCAGCAACGTCCCATGGCATCAGGTTCGGCGAGGCTTTCTGGGTGTGGCTGCGCGTGGCGCTGCTCAGCTTCGGCGGTCCCGCCGGGCAGATCGCGGTCATGCACCGCATCCTGGTGGAGGAAAAGAATTGGATCTCGGAAAGCCGTTTCCTGCACGCGCTGAAGGGCGCCCGAAGCGTTCGCGGGCGACGACCGAACTGCGCTCAGGCGGTCCGGCGTTCGACGTGCACAGCCGCGCGCTGCGCCGTCATCTCCCGGATGGCCTCCGCGACGCGAGCGCGCGTCAGCGGATCAAGCGCCGGATCCAGCGCCCTGCGGTACTGCTTGATCGCTTCGATGTCGTCGCAATGGCTGCACATGGCGCTCCCGAATCGTTCCGACAACGCTACGCGGGAGGTGTGAACGATTTCGTTTCTAGTACCCCCGTCGGAGTCTGCCGGTTCATAGGCGAGGATGGGTCAGACGACCGGCACGACCGGGGACGGCGGCTGCGGGGCCGCCGTCTTCATCGTCGACACGCACAACACGCCCCGCTCCGCCTCCTCGGCGACGAGGCGCAGCAGCCGCGCCCGCTCCGGATCCTGCTCCGCGAGCGCCAGGCGACGATATCGGACGGCCCGGGGTTGATCATGCGAGTCTCATATTGAGCTGACGCTCGCGGCCGGCGTGACGCAGCACGAACTCCTCGATGGTCGATGACACGTCCTCACTTGCGGCGTCGGCGCGGCGCCTGATTTCGCGCGCAACGTCGCCGGACACATCGTCGACCCAATGCTCGGTGGCGTTGAAGGCGACGCCGCGCTGCGGCTCGTTGTACTGGCCGGACATGAGGTCGGAAATCGCGGTCTCGAGGTCCGTCCTGTCCGCATCGGCCTCCCGCCACGCGCAGCCGCTGCAAACAATGGAGGACGAGATAGACGTTCTGGTCGCCGACGTCCGGCACGACCGACGGAACCCATCCAGGACTACGCATGACTGACCGCTCCAGGTCGACTGACGGCGGATTCAAGACTGGCACGCGCCATTCGTTCCGGGTCGGCGAGGAACCTGTTGTCGCGTTTCGTGTTTTCCGCATGCCGCGGCATCGCGGTGCATGGACAGGGAGCGATCCCGATGGCGGTCAACAAGCCGACGGGCGACAACGCCCGCAAGGGAGCCGTGAAGAAACGCAGCCAGACCAAGACAACGATGGGCGGCGCCACCACTTGGACCAAGCGCGACAAGGATTCGGGCGAGTTTCTGGCGGTGAAGAAGTCGGTTGCGAAGAAGACCGCGCCGACGAAGACCGCCGCGGCTAGAAAGAAGGCCGCGAAGAAGACGACGGTTGCAAAGAAGTTCAAGGGCGTCCGCCGCGAGAAGGGCTCGCAGTGAGCATCCGGAAGACGCCGGCGATGATCGTAGACCAGCCCGACCCGGAGATGGAGAGCAATCCGCCGCCGGGCGACGACGGCGACATCTCCACGCCGAAGACCCAGCCTCCCTCAGACGACGACAAGCCGTTGGAGTAGGGCGCTGGACGCAACGCGTCTCCGACGTCGATCGGACGCATGTCGTCTTAAGTTTCTTCGAACGCAACGCAGAGGTGCCGCATGGATCCCGCAGCCGATCACACCGTGAAGGAATCGAACGTCCACACCGAGGGGCGCGGATACGGCGCGATCGTCGCCGGAGCGGTCGCGCTGGTCTTCCTCGCGTTCGTCGTCCACGGCGCCACGCTCCCGACGCAGCAGCCTGAAGCGTCGGCGCCTACCGCCGCAGCGGCGCCGAAGGCAGCGCATTAGCATCGTCTCCCATCCAGGCGGCATCGCCGATGCCTGCGACGCCGCTTCACTGCCGGTCGCGCGCCTGATACGACTCTGCTGATAAACGCGGAGGAGACCGAATGCTCAAGCTGTACTACTCGCCCGGCGCATGTTCGCTGGCATGCACATCGCGCTGGAGGAGTCCGGCGGGGAGTACGAAACCCGGCGGGTCAATTTCAAGGTCAACG
>JAOPYE010000006.1 GCA_025964775.1 Marmoricola sp. | reverse complement strand
GTTTGTGTTCACCGTTCGCCACGGTTGTAGCGCGTGATCCGATTGGATGCGAGCGTCCAGCAGGCTATGGCGGAACCTACGAGCACGATGGCTGAACATGCGAACACGATGGACCAAACCCGAGCGTCGGCTTCGGAGGCTACGGACGTGGCTACGGTGGCTCCAAAGGCCGGGAGCAGGAGCAGCACGCCGACGACCACAAGACCGGTGGCCCGACGACCCACAGGGCTACGAGGCCCGGCGTGGGTCGATCCTCGTTTCGTCACCCAACTCAGCCTAGTTGACGCCTAGTGACAGCGGTCGGAACGCCGCAAACGGAAGTTTCTGATGCGCCTAACGAAGCCCGCCGAGTTCGTAAAGGCCGGTGAACTCAGCAACTGTTGACACAGCAAGCAGAGCCGAGACCTCCGTGAGCGCTCGATCGGCAGACTTGCGGTCACGGGCCGTCTCGACCCCAACCGAATCTGTGCCGCCATGACGGCCGACCACGATCCTGTACTTCGGTTCGGGGCGATCGGCAGCGGGGTCGTCGTCGAAGTCAGGCGTTCCAGTGCCAGGAAGGAAAGCAGGTCGCGTGGCTTTGCCGACCCAGTAGAAGATGTACTCGAACGGTCGGAACAAACGATCCGACCAGTCGAGGCGAATTGTCACTAGGCGCAGCCAGTAATCATCCGACGCTGGGCGTCGATCCGCAGGGGCGCCTTCCACGCTCCGGAGCGTAGCGATTGCACGGCCACCGGGCGAAGGGGGCCGCTGGCGTCTCACAACCGGCCGGTTTCGAACACTTTCACGCCCAGAACAGCCCAGACCCGCAAACTCCAGTCTCAGAACCGTGTGCGAAATAGGTGTCGCACAACTACCGACTCTCGCGGAATTCGCACACGCCCCGTCCGGATCCCCTGCGCAGCTCTGAACCTGCGCCGGACGCTTCAAATCCTCGATCTACTACCCCGTCCTCGGTTGAGGAGGTGCGGACTCCCGGAGTCGAACGGCCGTCGTCCTCGGGATTGGGCCAGGCGGCCAGCAACCCCGAGGACGACGGGTGATCAGCGGCCGTCGACGCAGGCGTTGTCCGCGTTGCTCCACTCGTACTGGACCTTGACCCCGCCCGGTCCGGCGACGCCGGCGTAGTTGCAGAAGTCGCCGATCTCGTACCCGGTCGCGTCGGTCCAGCCGTAGGCGACCGAGTTGCCGACCAGCGGGTCGGTCGCGGCCTCGGAGTACTCGTGCGACAGCGTGGTCGTCTCGGCGTCCTTCTGCACACCGCTGCCGTAGCCGAGGCAGCCGTTCTTGAACTTCGTGGTCCCCAGGTTCGGGATGAGGTCGAAGACCTGTCCGCTGGTCCCGTGCCCGTGGTAGGCGCAGTACCCGCTGTTGCGGGACGCGAAGGTGGCATTGGTGCCGAGCATCAGGACGAACTGGGTGTTCGCGTCGGCGGTGACGCCGAGTGCTGCGGCAGCCTTGTTGACCTCGGCGAGCGCCGCCGCGTCGTTGTTGATGTCGATCTTCGTCGGCTGACTCGGGTCGACGTACTTGGCGAGGAACGTCGAGGTGGTGCCGACGGTCTGGCCGGTCTTGTCGTCGTACTGGTTGAGGATGTTCTGGTAGCTGGATCCGCCGACGCTGGTGAGGAACGTCTGCGCCGCTGCCACCGAGCCGGTGGTGTCGGTCGACCAGTCGCCCCACTGGACCAGCACCGTCCGCACACCGTGCTCGACGACCGGCTGGGTGCCGCGCTTGGTGAACGGCGGGGTGTACGCCGAGGTCGGATTCACCGAGGCGAACCCGTGGGACGTCCTGCCCTGCGCCGCCGGGGTCCTGGCGACGACCGCCTCGACCTGGTGACGGGAGTGGAACGCGTTGCCCGACGGGGCCGCCGTGGCGCCGACGGGGACCAGGGCGAGCGATGCGGCGGCTACGACGGCTGCGCCCCGGCCGGTGAACCTGCGGATCGGTGTCATCTGGGACTTCTTTCACTCGGTGGCCGGATCGCGGCCACGGCTGGCGACCGGAAAAGGTTGTCCGGGCGTGGCCTCGGACGCTAGTTCCACGAGCGCAGGTGAAGGAATGCGAGAAATTTACCGGTTTGCGCAGTTCATGTTTCTGCAGATGATCGGCGTTCCAGCACGGCCCGGCGGTCTCGCGCGCACGGCAGGCATGCGCAACGATGTGCCGCACGGTATCTGGGAGGTGATGGCGTGGGTAGGTCGACAGCGGTGCTTGTGGCGACCCTGGCACTGCTCGCCGGCTGCACCTCCACGGACGGCCAGCCGGTCGCCAGCGGCTCAGCGCAGTCGACCGCGCCGACGGCAGCCGGCACCGCTGCGCTCTCGCCGACGCCAAGCGCCACGGCGACGCGAACACCGCCCGGTCACACCGTGCTCGGCCTGGTCCTGAGCAGCAGGAGACTTGCCGAGGGTTACCGGGTCACGATGGCCCCCGCCAGGCGAGATGCCGACGGCCAGTACCTCGCGATACCCGGCCGAAGGCCGTTGACGTACCTCGTCCCCAGTCGGCTCGTCCTGGACGGCGGTATCAGCCTGGTCGGCGTGATCGAGGTGACCAGCCGAGGCAAACAGGTCACTGCCCTCATCATCGAGGGTGGATAGGGCCGTCGACCTGACTTCGAGCCCGGACGACTGACGAGACCAGGTCGCCGAGCTACGGTCCGGTTCCCCCGGCAGTGAGCCGCCATCCTCGCGACGTAGGACGGAACTCCAGGAACCACGAGTACCACGTCGGCATGGGCTCGCCGGTGGGCAGTCCGGAGATGACATGCAACTCAGTGCCGAAGATGAGGACCTGACCGGACTTCATGGGCGCCCCGGAGGTGCGCCATCGATCGATCACGAGGTGGCCCGGCCGGCCGCCGTTGCACAGGTCCCCGTCACCTTGCGCCGATGGGAGCACAAGGGTCTCGGCTCGCCGGCAGTCCCCGGACGTCACGGCGGTCAGGTAGGTGGCCAGCGCGGCGGCGGCTTGAGCCGACACCGACGGAGGTGTGGCCTGCGGTGGAGTACCGAGGCTTGGCGGATAGACCGCCGTCACGGTGATCGGGTACGCCTGACCCACTGGTCTGCTGGCTCCGAAGGGCATCAGGACCGGGACGCCGACATCGGATCCCGGCGGATAGACGACCAGGCGGTTGATGGAGACCGCATCCAGTCCGCCCTGGTACGCCATCGCTGATCCGATGTCGAACCACGCTTCTCCACCTGGCGCGATCTCCACCGTGCGGACTCCGAGGTCGCCGCGCTCGTAGATCGACCCGTGGTGGATTCGGGTCCAGACCTTGAGGTCAACCCCGTTGCGGAGGGTGTACGCAGACACGCCTGGATACCCGGCCAACGAGCACGTCGTTCGGCTGGTGTTCTCGAACGCCACCACGTCGAACGGTTGCGAGGCAATGCTGCCTCCGCCCACCGGGCGGACGGCCAATTGGGCCGCAGCACAGCGGGGGGCAACAACGGCGGCGCGTGACGGAGTCACGGTAGGAGTCGCGCGCGGACTCACCGTAGGAGTTGCGCGTTGCGTTGCCGTCGGTGAGGACACGCCTGCGCTGCTCGGCGCTGGCACGGACCGCGGCGCGGCACTGCAGCCCGCGAGCAGCAAGGTCGCGACCGTGGACACGGTGGCGAAGCGGAGGATGCTGGCGTGTCGCGCGACTCGGACGAGCTCCGGCCATGGTCGTCGAGCTCCGCTCGGTCGCCGCGCACCTGCCATCCCTCAGTGTCGCTGAGAGACGACGCATTGACCATGGGAGAGCGACGGAGGGCCGGACCGTGATGGTCCGACCCCCCGCAGTGCGTGCGATCTGATCAGTCGCCCGGAACGTAGGCGATACCGCGCAGTGCCTCGCCGGACTGTGCCGCGCGAAGCGTCTTGAAGCTGTCGCCCGCGGCCGTCGTCGCGGCGACGGTGTCGTCGACGCGCACGAGACGGTTCGGGTCGGCACCCTCGTCGGTGGCCCCGGAGACGGTCGAGGTGATGCCCCAGATCGTCACGGTGCCGTCCGGGTTCACCTCGCCGGTGATGTTGCGCAGACCGTCGGTCGCGGGTGCCCAGGGGAGTCCGGTCGCGGCGTTGTCACCGGTCGGGTAGCCCGCCACCGAGTACGGCGCTCCGAGATCCAGACCGTCCTGGATCGTGTACGCCAGGGTCCAGGACCCGTTGGCCAGCACCCACTTCTGCAGGCCCGCACCGGTCTGGGATGCGGCGTAGGTGTAGGTGTTCGTGGCCGGGTCGTAGGTGTTGGTGCCATCACCCTCGTCGGCGACGTACAGCGTGCTGGCGTTCGCGAACCACATCCCGAAGGGGAACGAGGTCGTCGACTTCAGTGTCGTCGGGAAGCCCTTGAGGATGCACATGTTGGTCGGCAGACCGGTCTTCTGCAGGGTCGCCGGGTTGTAGCTGAGCGGCGTCGTAGGGAGCGCGGCGCCCGGAACGGGGAGCCCGACACCGTTCGGGCACGCGTGGCCGGTGGTGTCGATGAAGTAGACCGTGTTGACGCCGTTGCCGCCGCTGCCCTTGGTGAGGTAGACGACGTTGTCGTGGATGGTCAGGCCACGGAAGTTCGTGTCCTTGCCGATCTTGTCCGCCTTGTCGCCGAGCTGCGTGATGTTGAAGGCGCCGGCAGGAGTCGGCGCGCCGACCTGCTGCTGGCTCTCGGCCAGGGTCGACGGCGTGGCCATCTGAGCTCCGGCGCCGGCGATCACGCCGACCGGCTGCGGGTTGCCTCCGTTGCCGGCGTTCCCGCTCATGAAGAACTCGTTGTCAGCGCTGTCGAGGATCGCTGCCCGGCCGTTGTTGCCGCTGTAGGCATTCGTTTCGGTGAAGCTCATCGTCCCGTCGGGCTTGAGCTCGGCGACCGCACGGTAGTCCGAGGTGCCGACCGGGTTCGTCGGGTCGATGGCGCCGGGCGTGTTCGAGTTCGACACGTCGGGGGCGTTGACCGGGGCGACGTAGCCCATGAACGTGAGGGCGTTTCCGGCGGTAGACAGGTTGAGGCCGAGCTCGGACTTCGAGGGGAAGCTGGTGACCAGGTGGTCGCCGTTGACGTCCGTGGGGACGGTCAGCGTGTTCATGGTGTGGCCGGACGGCGTGATCGTGTCGAGCAGGATCGGGGAGGTGATCCCGAAGCTCGGGTCGACGGCTTCGTTGTTGAAGACCTCGGGGTATCCGCCGTCGGCGACCGCCGCCACACAATTCGTCGTGCACCCGGCCGGCAGCTGGGTGACTCCCGGGGTGATCGCGTTCGTGCTGGCGGTGTACTCCGTTCGCGACAGGACCAGGTGGCCGGGCAGTAGGACACCGTGCGCGCTGTTGGCGGAAGCTGACTGGTGATCAGCCGGGGTGGCTGTCGCGTGGGTGCCCTGGATGAGCACCAGTGACGCTGCGACGCCGGTTGCCGCAGCGGCGACGACGAGACGAGAAGACATGGTCTGGCTCCTGAACGGGGGAGAGGCGGTCTTTGACCTGCGAACCCTCTCGGCCCAACGCGACATCGCGGCAACGGTTTGCGAAAGGTTCGGTGAACCCGTTGCCAGCGGTGTGCGAATGCACGCTGTGTCGCCTCCGCCAGTTCACTGCACGGTCGGTGGGAACTTGATCGCGTAGAGCAGCCACGGCGACGCCAGGGTGTGCCGCTCCAGGTCGAGGGCGAATGCGCCCTTGCTGGTCGGAACGATGACCTCGACTGTGTAGTGCGGTTCTGCCGGAGCCTTGGCTGCAACACGGACCTGTCCGGTGACGGTCATGAACGGGAGGTCGCTGGGGTCGTCGTAGACGTACACGGCGCGGGCAGCAGCCGAGAGCATCGGCTTGAGCTGCGCCCACCAGGCGGCGTACGGCAGGTCGCTGCGCGAGAACGCAGCCCACACCCGCTCGCCGGCGCCGAGCGGGGTCCCGGCGGGCGCGGTCGGTACGTAGCGAGGCGCCTGGGTCGGCGACGGCGTTGGTGTCGGAGTTGGCGCCAACGACGGTGAACCGGTCGTCGAGGAAGGATCGTGCGGCCCGGTGGTGTGCGCGCCGCAGCCGGCCAGCGCGCCCACGGCTGCCAAGGTGATCGCCGCTGCCGCGGACCGGCGCCTCATGCCCCGCCCCAGGGTGGCGCCCAGCCGAGATACTGCATGTGCCAGGGGCCGTCGGTGATGGCAGAGGCTGGCCCGATACCCACCCTGCCGCGGCCGAAGACGTCGGTGCTGGCAATCCGGCCGTTGCCCAGGTATGTGACGACGTGCCCGGCAGGATTCGTGGAGTCGCTGTAGTACAGCCACGCGCCGATCGGCGGTGCCACTCCGTCGGAACGGGTCAGGGGATGGGCAGCTCCTTCGGCCTCGAAGGTCTGCCACGCGTCGAGGGCTGTGCTGTAACCCGAGTAGGGGCGTCCATCGAGTTGCGCGACGAAGGCCTGGCAACGGTCGAACCAGGTGTTCCCGCCGTGCACGGCGAACTGCTGCGCCCGGAGGTCCAGCTGCGGCGGGGACAGCGGCCCGACGTAACGGATGCCGCCGTTCACCGTGAACCGTCCGCCCGCAGTCGCGGCCTCACAGTCGGCGATGAGCTGCGCCCGCGCGGCGAGGTTGCGCAACCCTGCAGCCCCGGTTCCCGTCGTGAGGCCGTTGAAGACGCTGACGGCTCTCGACCACCACTGGGCGTAGACGTTGGGATCGAGATTGCGCTGGGCCGCGTGCGCGGCCAGCGTGGGGGGCAGGTTCTGCCAGCCACTCACCTTCGTGAGGGCCTGGTAGAACTGCTTGGCCGATGCGGTCGGGTCCAGCCGACTCGCCTCGGATCCTTGGTCGGACCGCTGCTGGAAGAGCCCGAGCGCGTCGGCGTGACGGGTACCCGGACCGGTGAGGTTCTGCAGGGCGGACTCCTCGAGCGCCGTCATCACCGCGATCGTCTGGCCACGTTGCGGGACCTTCAGCAGCGCGCCGGCATTGATGATCGCCGTGGCGTTGTCGACCTGGGCAGTCGACAGCCCGGGAACCGGTACGGCGGCTGCGTGCAGGACGGTGTTGCTCGGCTCGCACGCCGACGGGCTCGTCGCATGCGCCACCTCGGTCCGGGCGATCGCGGGCAGCAGCAAGGGCAGGACGACGGCACTGAGGACCAGACGATTCATGGCGACTCGCGTGTCTTTTCGACGACTTGGACGGCGGCTCGCCACCGGTGAGAATTGACATCATACGTGCCTTTTGCGGGTGTCTGCAGATGCTGGCGCCGTTCGGGGTGGGGGTCGGCTGCTACGTCGTACCGTGTGGCGATGACCTCGGCAGAGCCAACCGTGCACGATCAGATCGCACAGGGACTCCAGACCCACCCGACCGGGAAGGGGATGCCCTTCAACATCCTCGTCACGCTGGTGGAGGTCGGCGGCAGCATCGCGTTGTTCCACCTGGCGCGCGCACGGGGCGCCAGCGACGTCGTCAGCTACCTGGTCGGAAGCATCGGCCCCCTGGTGGGCGGGCTGATCATCTGGGTGAGGGCCCGGAAGTTCAGCGGGGCATCGGCGTCGATCTTCGCCTTCACCGGGGTGTCGGCGATCATCGCCCTCATCGGTAGTACCAGTCCGAAGGTGTTGCTCTACAAGGACTGCGGGGCCACGGCGCTGATCGGGCTGATCTTCGTCGGTTCCTGCGTCCTGCCGGGCAAACCGCTGGTGTTCTACATGGCCCAGCGGTACGGCACGGACGGCACCCACGACGGGATGGCGGTCTTCGACCTGATGTGGGAGACCTACCGGGACTTCCGCGCAGGGATGTACGTGACGAGCTACTTGTGGGCGACCCTGTTCCTCGTCCAGGCCGGCGGAACCGCGCTGATCATCCGGGGGACCCGCTACTCGGTCGCCTACAACTACGACCAGATCCTGCCGCTGGTGGCCGCGGGGCTGGGCATCGCGGGGTCGATCGTGATCGGCCGCTACTTCACCAGGAAAGGACGAGCACGGGGCGCCGCGGCCGGGTCGACCCAGCCGCAGCACGGCTGACGGAGCTGCTGTCAGGCGGTCGGCGGTGTCGGATCCGGAGCCGGGGCAGGGGTCAGGCGCTTGTCGAGCGCGGTGGCGCCGGCGGCAATGCTCACGAAGAGCAGGGCGATCCAGAACGCGTTGACCAGCACCCGGGCGTAGCCGAGGGCGGCGACGTTGGCGAAGGGGTAGGGGTAGAAGTCTGCGGACAGCGGCCCACGGATGATCGTGAAGGCCATGTAGGCCAGCGGGAAGAGCACCGTGAGCCGAGCGATCCTCGCCGAGGTGTGCCCCCGTGGCCCGAACGCAACCCAGCCGACGACGGTGAGGATCGGGACCACCGTGTGGAGCAGCTGGTTGGCGACCTGACCCCACGTCTCGAGATCCAGGAGGTGGCTCAGCGCCACGTGGAACACGATGAAGGTCACCGTGATCCCCACCAGGCCGCTGAGCCGGAACGCCCGGAACACGGTCGAGGCACGGTCCGGGTTCAGGGCGAGCAGGAGCGCGGTGGCACCCACGATCAGGTTGGACTGCACCGTGAAGAACGCAAAGATGTTCAGGCCCCTGGCCAGGAAGGTGTCGCCGAACTTGGAGGCGTCGGAAGCCGTGACGAAGAACTGGACGATGATGCCGGCGGCGACACACGCTGCGGTGGTGGCGAACCAGGGCCGTGCCCACTTCGGATCCATGTCGGAGACTCTAGGGAGTAGCGGCCACCGGGAGTGGGAGGTCCACCCGGAACGTCGAACCAGTTCTCAGGGTCCGTCACGCCTGACGTTGTTGTGTGTCCAGATTGTCTGACAACATCGCAGGCATGGACGCCATCACCCACCCACCGGCTCCCACCAACGAGCCCAACCTCGACTACGCACCCGGCAGCCCCGAACGGGCTGCGGTGCAGGCCGAGCTCGTCAGCCTCTCCGCCCGCGCGATCAACCTGCCCGCCACCATCGGTGGCCGGCGACGGATGGGCGCAGGGCCGGAGTTCACCGTGGTCCAGCCGCACGAGCACGCCAGCGTCCTCGGAATCTCCCGGCACTCGACCACCTCCGATGCCGAAGCAGCCGTGCGCGCGGCAGCGAAGGCGGCCCCGGGCTGGCGCGCGCTCCCGTTCGACGAGCGCGCCGCGATCCTGCTCAAGGCTGCCGACCTCCTCGCCGGCCCGTGGCGTGCCCGCGTGAACGCAGCCACCATGCTCGGTCAGTCGAAGACAGTCTGGCAGGCCGAGATCGACAGCGCCTGTGAGCTGATCGACTTCTGGCGGTTCAACGTCCACTATGCGCGACAGATCCTGGCCGAGCAGCCGATCGCGAACTCGCCGGGAGTCTGGAACCGCACCGATCACCGGCCCCTGGAGGGCTTCGTCTACGCGATCACCCCCTTCAACTTCACCGCGATCGCCGGCAACCTGCCGACGGCACCAGCGCTGATGGGCAACACGGTGATCTGGAAGCCCTCGCCGACGCAGCAGTTCGCGGCCCACTTCCTGATGTTGCTCCTGGAGGAGGCCGGCTTGCCCCCCGGCGTGATCAACCTGCTGCCCGGCGACGGCGTCGAGGTCTCCAAGGTGCTGCTCAACCACCCGGACCTGGCCGGCATCCACTTCACCGGCTCCACGCCGACCTTCCAGCACCTGTGGTCGCAGGTCGGCGCGAACCTGACGTCGTACCGGTCCTATCCGAGGATCGTGGGGGAGACCGGCGGCAAGGACTTCGTGCTGGCCCATCCCTCGGCCGATCTCGACGTCCTGCGGGTCGCGCTGATCCGGGGCTCGTTCGAGTACCAGGGCCAGAAGTGCTCGGCCGCCTCGCGCGCCTACGTCCCGAAGTCGCTGTGGCAGAAGCTCCGCGATCCGCTCGTGGCCGAGACCGAGGCACTGACCATGGGCTCGGTGACCGACCTGTCGAACTTCATGGGCGCGGTCATCGACGACCGGGCGTTCGCCAAGCACAAGACCGCGATCGCCCGGGCGAAGCGCGCACCGAAGCTGGACGTCATCGCCGGTGGTCAGTGCGACGACCGCGTCGGCTACTTCGTGCGGCCCACGATCGTGACCTCGAGCGACCCGACGGACCGGATGTTCTCCGAGGAGTACTTCGGCCCGATCCTTGCCGTGCACGTGTACGACGACGACCGCTTCGAGAAGGTGGCCGACCAGCTCGAGTCGTTCGCGCCGTACGCCCTGACGGGCGCCGTGATCGCCCGGGACCGTGGAGCGATCGACTGGGCCAGCGAGCGGCTCCGGTTCGCAGCCGGCAACTTCTACGTCAACGACAAGCCGACCGGCGCGGTCGTCGGGCAGCAGCCGTTCGGCGGTGCGCGGGCGTCCGGGACCAACGACAAGGCGGGTGCCCCGGGCAACCTGCTGCGCTGGACCTCGCCGCGCTCGATCAAGGAGACGTTCGTGGCACCGACGAAGGTCGGCTACCCGCACATGGGTTGAGTCAGTTCTCGACCTGTTCGGCCAGCCAGATCCGGCCGACCTTGGTCTCGGCGCGCAACGCCTTGACGAGCATGTCCGCGATCAGGCCCTCGATCTTGCCGCCGATGAGGGGTATCGACACCTTGACGTCGACGGCCACCGTTTCGGTGGTGCCGGTGCCATCACCGGCGAGCGTGATCGTTCCATGCATGTCGCCGGGCTTGCCGGGGATCGTCACGTGCAGGCTGCCGTTGGTGGGGGAGTCCCAGGCCTCCTCCTGGACGATGTTGAGCTCGTCACCGACCAGCTTGCGCGCGAACGAAGGCACCTCGTGGGCCGGACGGTACTGGTCGATCTTGACGGTCATCCCGGCGCCGGTCGGGGTGATCGCGACGGTCCGCCGGGGGTAACGCTGGTACTCGCAGACCCGGTCGCGGAACTCGGGGTTCGACAGCATCTCGTAGACCTGCCCGGGGCTGGCGCCGTCGTACCGCATCTCGTGGCTGAACGACTTCATCAGTGATCACCCGCCAGCCACGCGGCACCGGTGGACTGTTCCTTGCCGAGCCCGTCGGTGAACAGCTGTGCGACCAGGGACTCCAGCTTGCCGCCGATCAGCGGCACGCTCGCCTTCACGTCCAGGTCGTAGAGGAGCACGCTTCCGGACCCCTTCGCGGACACGCTCATCGTGCCCTTGATCGAGGTCGGCTTGCCCGGGGTCTCGACGACGTAACTGGCGGAGCTGCCCGTCCAGACCTGGGTCGTGATCGCCCGCGTGGAGTCGCCGACGAACTTCTTCGCGAAGCCGGGCACCCCGACCACCTCCTGGAGCTGGTCGACGACGACCGTGGTCGTGTCCCCGCTCGACTCCGACGTGGCCGTGCTGGAGATCGCCGCGGTGGCGACGGCCACCTTGTCCCAGTAGGCGGGGTTGGTCACCATCGCGATGACCTCGTCCGGCGTCGCGTCGAAGGTGAGTTCGTGGCGCAGTTTCATGGTGGTCATCATGCTGGATGGCTCGTGACGTGTCTGCTGCCCGGGCGTCTCGTGAGCCACGAATCGGTCTGTGGGTTGCTGTTTGACTCGAACATGTGTTCGATCCAGGATGGGTTCATGAGTTTGCTGGCAGTACCGCCGACCACTGATGCGGTGGCGCAGTTGGATGCTTGCCTGGACGTTCTCGCTGCCGAGGATCCTGGCGGCCTGAGCCCTGATGAGCAGCAGGCGCGGTTGAGGTCGCTGGGTCGTGTCGAGGCCAGGATCGCTGCGATCAAGCTCGCCACGCTGGGTGCGGCGCACCGCTGCGGTGCCGCCGCTGTCTCGGGGGCCGCGAGCACTGATCAGTGGGCGGCGCGGGCCACGAATGCTGATCCTGCTGTGGTGCACCGGCAGGTGCAGCTTTCGGCGCGGCTCGAGCAGCGCACGATCACCCAGACCGCGTTGGCTGCTGGCCGGCTCAGTGCTGAGCATGCTGCGGTGATCGTGCACGCCGATACCCAGCTCCCAACCAGCGTCTCCGCCGCGCAGCGGGTGGTGATCGAACAGGGGCTGGTCGAGAAGGCACAGACGATGCCGCCGACCTTGTTGCGCCGTGCGGCTCGTCGGGCGTTGGTCGAGGTCGAGCCCGATCCGGTCGTCGTCGACGCGCACGAGAACGCCTTGGTCGCTTCTGAGGAGCACGCTGCACGATCCCGGACCCGGTTGAGCCTGCACGACAACGGTGACGGCACGGTGACCGGTCACTTCACGGTCCCGACCCTGCACGGGCACCTGCTGTGCAAGATCCT
>JAOPYE010000014.1 GCA_025964775.1 Marmoricola sp. | reverse complement strand
CCCCGTCGCCTTCGTCATCCTCCGCGACAGTGCCACCAAAGACGGGGCCGGAGACGGCGGCACCGACATCGTCAAGGAACTCCGCGACCACGTCGCCCACGAGATCGGCGCCATCGCCAAACCCAGCGAGATCATGATCGTCGCCGAACTCCCCAAGACCCGCTCCGGAAAGATCATGCGCCGACTGCTCCGCGACGTCGCCGAACACCGCGACATCGGCGACGTCACCACCCTGGCCGACTCCACCGTCATGGACCTCATCGGCAAGGGGATGGCAACGAGCAGCGAGGATTGAGGTTTCGACAGGCTCAACCGACGGTGGTTGCCTGAGACTCAGCCCCGGTGGTTGAGCTTGTCGAAACCCGCCAGCGTTACCCCTGGCAGATGAGCTGGCCGTAGGGCCCTTCGGTCGAGCGGTGCTCGGTGACCCGGCCGTCCACGGTGATCGTGCAGGTGACGGGGAAGCCGCGGGCTCCTGCCTGCATGAAGAGCTGGGCGTAGTCGGGGCTGCCGTACGCCGTGGTCGCCAGGCTCCAGTGGGTGCCGACGTTCTTCACGATGCCGGAGGAGTTGTGCAGGCTGGTCGGGACCTCGTAGCCGATGGTGCCGATCGGCTGGTCACTGGTGATCGTCATGACCACGTGGTGCTTGGGCAGGTACCGGTACACGCTGCCGCCCTGGAGTCCGGGCATGTTGAGGGTGCCCGAGGTGAAGCCTGAGCTGAAGCCCTTGCCGAAGTTGGCCAGCGCGCTGTTGTACTGCTTGCTGGTGAGGCCGGAGAACGTGCTCGGCGTCGCGCTCGGCGAGACCGTCGGCAGCGCGTCGACAGGCGCACGGGTCGGCTGCGTCGGGTACGGCGCAGCAGGCGGGGCCGACACCGGGGGCGGGCTGGACTTGTGGAGAAGGACCGCCAACACCACGAGCACGAGGAGTACGGCGACCCCTCCGGCTGCTTTGGCGAGGGTGGGGCGGTGTCTTATCCATTCCATGACAGGGACAACGAGCGAAGCCGGGATCGGTTAGGGCGATTCGTCCGTTATCGTCCAGAGTCCTGGGTCACACCGGACCGGATCAGGCTCAGCACGGTCGTGATCGCCAGGACGCCCACGATCACCGTGAGCGAGACCCAGATCGGAATGTCCGGCGCCCAGCCGACGTGGTGGCCGCCGTTGACGAACGGCAGCTCGTTGCCGTGCAGCGCGTGCAGGATCAGCTTCACGCCGATGAAGCCGAGCAGGACCGCCAGCCCGTAGGACAGGTAGACCAGGCGCTCGAGAAGCCCGCCGATCAGGAAGTAGAGCTGGCGCAGGCCCATCAGCGCGAAGATGTTAGCCGTCATCACCAGGTACGGCTCCTTGGTGAGGCCGTAGATCGCCGGGATCGAGTCGAGGGCGAACAGCAGGTCGGTGGTACCGAGCGCGATCACGACGATGAACATCGGCGTGATCAGGCGTCTGCCGTTGATGCTGACGAACGACTTCGTCCCGTGCCACTGCGAGGTTGCCGGGAGCCGCTTCTCGACCCACGTGATCAGGCCGTTCTGCTCGTACTCGCCGCCGTCGTGCGCGCCCTCGCGGGCCAGCTTCATCGCAGTCCAGATCAGGAACAGTCCGAAGAGGTAGAAGACCCAGCTGAAATTGTTGATCGCGGCGGCCCCGACCGCGATGAAGACCCCCCGCATGACCAGGGCGATGACGATCCCGATGAGCAGGGCCGACTGCTGGAAGGCCCGGGGTACGCCGAACCGGCTCATGATGATCAGGAAGATGAACAGGTTGTCGACCGAGAGCGAGTACTCGGTCAGCCAGCCGGCAAAGAACTCGGTGCCGTACTTCTGGCCCGACACGAGCCACACGCCGATGCCGAAGGCGACCGCGAGGCCGATGAACACGGCCAGGGCAAGGGTCACCTCGCGACGGGTCGGCTCGTGCGGTCGGCGCCCGATGACGATGACGTCGAAGAGCAGCAGGGCGCTGGTGATGCCGATGGTGAGCCACCAGACCAGCGGAGATACATGCATCGCACCGAGTCTCACATCACTGACCCAACGGGGCCAACCCGCCCGGTCGATAGGATCGCGTGGTGCCCCGGCTCCCGTTCCGCATCGCCCGCTCCGATGCCCGGGAAGCCTCGTTCATCGGAACGCTGCTGCGCTCCGAAACGGTGGGCGGGGTGGTGGCCCTCATCGCTGCTGCCGCTGCGGTCATCTGGGCGAACCTCGACTACAGCTCCTATCAGTCCCTGCGGCACCACGGCCTCGGCCCGCTCGATGTCGAGCACTGGGCGGCCGACGGCGCACTGACGCTGTTCTTCTTCGTCGCGGGCCTCGAGCTCAAGCGCGAGTTCCTGCTCGGATCACTGCGTCGCCCCGTCGACGCAGCGGTGCCGGTGGTCGCAGCCATCTGCGGCGTGGCTGTCCCTGCGCTCGTGTACGTCGCCGCCAACCACGGGACCTCGAACCTGCGCGGCTGGGCGATCCCGGCCGCCACCGACATCGCGTTCGCGCTCGCGGTGCTCGCGGTCGTCGGATCGGCGCTGCCGGCCTCGTTGCGTGCGTTCCTGCTGACCCTTGCCGTCGTCGACGACCTGATCGTGATCGTGATCATCGCGGTCTTCTACACCGACACCGTGCACCTGGGCGCCCTTCTCGGCGCCGTGGCCGCGCTGGCGGCGTACGGGGTGATGCAGCGGTTGCGGGTCTCGACTCCCCTGGTCCTGCTCCCGCTCGCGGTGGCCGCCTGGTGGCTTGTCCACGAGAGCGGCGTGCACGCGACGATTGCCGGCGTCGTCCTCGGCCTGCTTACCCGGGTGCTGCCCGACCCCGGTGAGGACACGTCACCGGCGGAGCACCTCGAGCACCAGCTGTCACCGATCAGCGCCTCGATCGCGGTGCCTTTCTTCGCGCTGATGAGCGCCGGGGTGCAGCTGACCGGCGGCCTGGGGCTGGTCAAACACCCGATCGTGATCGGCGTCGTCCTCGGACTCGTGCTGGGCAAGCCGGTCGGGATCCTTCTCGGCTCCTGGCTGGTGACCCACCTCAGCCCGGCCGAGCTCGACGTGGAGGTGTCGTGGCGCGACCTCATCGGCCTCGCCGTCCTGGCCGGCGTCGGCTTCACGGTCTCGCTGCTCGTCTCCGACCTGTCGTTCCCCGGTGGCCGTGCCGAAGAGGCGAAGACGGCCGTCCTGGTGGGCTCGTTGCTCGCCGGACTGCTCGGTGCACTGATCCTCGGCAGACGTAACCGTCACCACCGCGAGCTCGGGCGATAAGGTGCCATCGCAGGACGACAGACGACTCAGCACGCGAAGGGAATCCCCCGATGGCATACCAGGAGCCGGCCGGTAAAGAGCCGACGATCGGCAAGTTGGTCGTCGACGCGTTCGATGACTTCGGGACGCTGCTGCGCCACATCATCGAGCTGGCCAAGTCCGAGCTCAAGGTCAGCATCCAGGCCGGTGGGCTCGGGATCCTGTTCTTCGCGCTCGCCGGGTTCATCTCGCTGCTCGCGATCATCATGGGGTCGATCGCGGTCGCGCTGTTCATCGCGATGAGCGGGATCGGGATCGCCTGGTGCTTCCTGATCGTCTTCGGCGGGTATCTGCTGATCGCAGCCCTGCTCGGGCTGTTCGGCTACCTCAAGGTGCGCAAGGTGCGGGCTCCGACCCGGACGATCGCCCAGGCGCAGGAGACGCCGCGGGCTTTGATTCCGCACGAGCAGTAGGCGGTCTGCGCGTACGTCACCCCATCCCGGCACGCTCGGTGATCAGGCACACCCTCCGCTGGACACGGTGGCGGTGGCCGACAGGCCCTGGGCCGCGGCCGAGGCGACCTGGTTGGCCGTCAGCGCGTAGCCGGTCTGCTTGTCGCTGACCGAGGCCGCGAAGATCACCCCGAGGACCTGGCCGGCGCGCGAGACCAGGGGGCCGCCGGAGTTGCCGGGTCGGACCAGGCTGCGCAGCGAGAACACGTCGCGGGTCACCGTGCCGCGCCCGTAGATGTCGGGCGAGCGCAGCCGCTGGAGCTCGCGGATCCGGGCCGGCTCGGCGTCGAACGGACCGTCGTTCGGGTACCCCAGGACGACGGCGGCCTCCCTGGCCGTGCCGCTGGTGTCGAAGTGCACGACCGGACCGTCGATGTTGACGTCCAGGATCGCGACGTCGATCGAGGGGTTGTAGTACACGATCCGCGCCGGGAGGTCGCGGGCGCCGACCCGGACCTGCGGGTCGGTGACGCCGGCGACCACGTGGGCATTGGTCATGATCCGGTGCGGTGAGTACAGGAAGCCACTGCCCTCGATGCCGTCGCCGCAGTGGTTGTTGCCGCGGATCTTGAAGACACTCAGCTCTGCCTGCTGGACGGCGGGATCGTGCACCACGTTGCCCGGAGGCGGCGCGACGCTGATGATCTGCTCCGGTGCGAACGGTTCGAGGTAGCGCGGGAAGAAGCTCGAACCGACAACCTTGTCGAAACCGTGCAGCAGGTCCTGGGCCTGGCCCGGCATCACGTTGTTGACCGCGGTGAGCACCTTGGATCCGCGCACCAGCGGGCCGATCCCGGGGATCCGGGAGCCGCTGACGGCGACGCCGAGCATCCAGGTCACCACCAGGACCGCGACGACGCTGAGCACAGCGCCGCCGATCGCGTCGAGGGCACGGGCCGGCTGCCAGGTGACCTTCGCGCGCACCTTCGTGCCGGCGTACTGGAAGCTGGCCTGGCCGAAGGACGCACAGACGAGCACGACGAACAGGGCCGCGAGCGACACCCCGAGCGACGGGTTCGCGTTGCCGAGCAGGTGCGGCGCCAACCAGATGCCGAACAAGCCCCCGAGAATCAGGCCGACGGTCGCGAACGCCCCCGCGATGAAGCCCTGCCAGTACCCCGAGAGGGCATAAGCCACCGCGACGAGGATGAGGCACCAGTCGAGGAGGTTCATGGCTTCGGGCCTTCGGGTCGGGGAGGGGCGCGGGCGGGTCCGCGCTCAATCCTTGCGTACGCCGAGCATGTAACCCGGCAACTCTCGCGTGATCGAGGCGTCCCAGGGCCGGGTGAGGCCCACGAAGTCGAACAGCTTCGTGATCAGGCCGGCCGTGAAGCCCCACAGCAGGACGTCCTTGTCCTCGCCGATCAGGAAGCCCGGGCTCGAGTAGCCCATCGGGTGCGTGACGGTGACCCGGTTGGCCGGATCCAGCAGCTCCGCCAGCGGGGTGCGGAAGACCGCGTGCACCTCGGCCGGGTCGACGACGCCGACCGGGCTGTTCTCGCGCCACCAGGCCACCACCGGGGTCACGGCGAAGTTGCTCGGCGGCAGCCACAGCTCCGGCAGGGTGGTCAGGACGTCGACCGTGTCCGGGTCGAGACCGACTTCTTCCTGCGCCTCACGCAGGGCCGCCGCGGTGGGCGACGGGTCGCTCGCATCCACCGAACCCCCGGGGAAGGAGACCTGACCCGGGTGCGAGCGCATCGTGTGCGCGCGTTCGGTCAGCAGCAGGTCCGGGCCGGCCGGGCCTTCGCCGAAGAGCATCAGGACGGCCCCGGGTCGTGCATCCGAGTCCTCGGGCGGCAGGAACTTCGTGATGTCGTCGCCGGTGATCGCCAGGGCACCGTCCCGGATCGGAACCAGCCAGTCGGGGATCTCGATGTCGGTCATCCGGCGATCCCGAGGTGATCGGCGACGAGCTTCTGCAGCTGACCGGCGGACCGGATCTCGACGTACTCCTGGAAGACGATCTTGCCCGCGGCGTCGACCAGGATCAGCTTCGGCAGCCCGATGGCACGGGTCCTGCCGTCAGGATCGGTGACGATCGGGTAGTCGGCGCGGGACTGCTTCAGCAGGTCGATCGCCCCGGAGGCACTGGTTTCCTGGAAGTCGACGCCGAGGACCTTGACCTTGCCGGCGTACGCGCGGGCGAAGTCGCCGTAGATCGGCAGCTCGCTCTTGCACGGGCCGCACCAGGAGGCCCAGAGGTTGACCACCGCAGGGCCTTTGAGGGTGCCCAGGTCGACCGCGGGATCGCTGCCCAGGCCGGCGAGGGTGACGTTCGGCAGTGTGCTGCTGTTGCCCGCACCGTGGGGCGACCCCGACGCGCTGCACGCCGCCAGTGACCCGGCGAGCAGGAGGGCCGCCAGCGCTGCTCGGTGGCCCTTCACGCGGGGCCCTGGGTCTTGACCAGCTTGGCTGCCTCCGCCTGGTCCGTCGGCCCCTCCCCGTACGACGGACAGAGCCGCGCCACCGTGCAGGCACCACAGGCCGGCTTCTTCGCCTGGCAGACCCGCCGGCCGTGCCAGATCACGTGGTGGCTGAGCATCGTCCAGTCCTTCTTGGGGAAGATCGCCGCGATCGCGAACTCCGCCTTCACCGGGTCGGTCTCCTCGGTCCAGCCGAACCGGCGGATCAGCCGCCCGAAGTGGGTGTCGACGGTGATTCCCGGGACGCCGAAGGCGTTGCCGAGCACCACGTTCGCGGTCTTGCGGCCGACCCCGGGGAGCGTGACCAGGTCCTCGAGCGTGCCGGGCACCTGGCCGTCGTACCGCTCCACGAGGGCGGCTGACAGCTTGAGCAGCGACTCCGTCTTGGCGCGGAAGAACCCCAGCGGCCCGACGATGCGCTCGAGGTCCTCGCGGGGCGCGGCCGCCATCGCCGCCGGATCCGGGTACGCCGCGAAGAGCGTCGGGCGGACGGCGTTGACCCGACGGTCGGTCGTCTGAGCGCTCAGCACCGTGACGACGAGCAGCTCGAAGGCGTTGTCGAAGTCGAGTTCGCAGCCCGCGTCCGGGTACGTCTCGCCGAGGATCCGGTCGATCTTGCGGGCCCGCCGGACGAGCGCTGTGTCGGGGGCCGGGAGTGCGGCGGGCGCGGAACGGGGCACACCCCCAGACTACGCAGCGAAGCCGACAGCCCTGCCCGGAGGGTGTCTGGTGACGGGACAGCCGTCATGCGCCAGACTGTGACCTGCAACACTGGGGGGTGGCCCTCCGGGGCTGCTCCCGATCCTGGAAGGAAATTGTCCGTGGACAACGACGTACTGCGTCAGGCACCGCTGTTCGGCGCCCTCGACGACGAGGCGGCTCTGGCCCTGCGCTCGTCGATGACCGAAGCGCGCCTCCGGCGTGGCGAGGTGCTCTTCCACGAAGGTGACTCGGGCGACAAGCTCTACCTCGTCATCGACGGCAAGGTGAAGCTCGGGCGGACCTCTTCGGACGGCCGCGAGAACCTGCTGGCGATCCTGGGCCCCGGCCAGATGTTCGGCGAGTTGTCGCTGTTCGACCCGGGCCCGCGCTCGGCGACCGTCACCGCGGTGACCGAGACCAGCCTGCTGACGCTCTCGCACGACGAGCTGATCCGGTGGCTCGAGGGCCGGCCCACGGTCGCCCTCGGGATGCTCACCCAGATCGCCAGCCGCCTGCGCAAGGCGAACGACGTCAACGCCGACCTGGTCTTCTCCGACGTTCCCGGCCGCGTCGCCAAGGCACTGCTCGACCTGGCCGACCGTTTCGGCCGCACCGCCGACGACGGCGTGCACGTGCACCACGACCTGACCCAGGAAGAGCTCGCCCAGCTCGTCGGCGCCTCGCGAGAGACCGTCAACAAGGCCCTGGCCGACTTCGCCTCCCGCGGCTGGCTACGCCTGGAGCCCCGCTCCGTGGTGATCATGGATGTCGAGCGGATGAAGCGCCGCGCCCGTTGATCGGGCCCGTTCTGTTGCTCGAGTGGGCCTGAATCACCACCTCAGATTGCAGTACTGGGCATCGAGCGCCTCGCGCACCCGGCCGATCCAGCGGTCGAGCGCGGGACCCGAGAAGTCGCCGTTACGTACAACGACGACGGTCCAGCCTTGGTCGCGAAGCCACTCGCGTCGTCGGCGGTCGCGCTCTCGGGCATCCGGCGAACTGTGGAACGGCTCGCCGTCGTACTCGACTGCTACCCGCTGAGCCTGATAGGCGAGATCGAGCCGGTACGTCGGTACGCCGTCCCGATCGACCCAGACTTGCACGTTGGGCAGAGGCAGCCCGGCGTCGACCAGCGCCAACCTCACCCACGACTCACGCACGGACTCGGCCCGCCCGTCGATGAGCCGGGTGAGGCCGCGCGCCTGGATCACTCCACGACGACGGCGGAACCGAGGCAGTTCGGTGTCGATCTCCTCAGCACCGATGCCGTGCAGGCGACGGAACAGGTCGAGCGCAGCTAGTGCGTCACGTCGATGCAGGTTGCACGCGAGGTCGAGCGCCGTCCGCAGTGGCGTGGTCACACGAAGACCGTTGAGCTCGACGATGTCACTCGGCAGCAGAGCACGGCTGCGGCCGCGAACCGCAGCGGCCTTCGATGCGCGCACGCCGGTCGAGGACGCCGATTCCACCCGGGGCAGGATCGCGTGCTCGGCCAGGCCGAACATGTCGACCCCATGGAGCCAGGCGGCTGTGCGATCACAGACGACCTGCCCCGGGGCAAGGTTGTGAGCCACTGCGTCGAGCCGCAGTTCGAGCGAGTCCGGCACGTCGTACCGGACGAAGACCCCACGAACCACGGGCCGGACCTGACGGTCCCGGATCGCGCGTCGAAGCTGTCCGTCGCTCATCTCAAGTGCATCGAGATCCGCGCGGGTGAAGAGGTCACCGGGCAGGTGGAGGTTCGCGGTCATCGAGCGAGGGTCGCGCGCGGACGTCGCAGCCTTGTCTCGCCCTTCACCGCCTGTTGACCCGGTTATGTCCGAGGTGCGCTGTGGACGTCGGGACGTCTCACAAGCACAACCGGTCGTCTCAAACGACCAATATGGCCCGCTCGAGGGACGGGTTGGGACCGTTCAACGGGTTAGGTAGGCGAGTTGGGCACGGACCGACAGCTCGGCCGCACCCCACAGGATCGGGTCGACGTCCTGATAGACGATCTCGACCACCTGGCGTGGCAGGTCGTCCTCGGTGACCGGTTGCGCACTGAGGACGGCGAGCGCCGCACGGACCTGGTCGAGCCGCTGGCCGCGGTGGGAGATGTAGTAGTCGAGCGCTGCGAGCGCGTCCGGGATCACCGGTCCGTGGCCCGGCCAGATCGCCGCGACCTCGTGCGCTTCGGCCAGAGCGTGCAGGCGGTCGAGCGAGTCGAGGTACGCACCGAGCTCCCCGTCGGGATGGGCGACGACCGTGGTGCCGCGTCCCAGCACCGTGTCACCAGTGAGGACGGCACGTTCGGCCGGAACCAGGAACGAGAGCGAGTCGGCGGTGTGCCCCGGCGTCCCGACCACCCGGACCTCGAGGCCGTCCACCTCGACGACATCACCGTCGGCCAGGCCCTCGGCACCCAGCCGGTACTCCGGATCCAGGGCCCGTACGCCGCACCGCCAGCGGGACGCGAAGTCCTTGGCAGCTTCGGAGTGATCGGCATGGTGGTGGGTCAGCAGGACCGTGCCGACCTCGCCGGCGACGGCTTCGATCGCAGCCAGGTGGGACGGGTCGGGCGGGCCCGGATCGATCACCACAGACCGCCGGGCCCCCGGCTCGCGCAGCACCCAGGTGTTCGTGCCGTCCAGCGTCATCATGTTCGCGTTCGGCGCGAGGACGCACTGACCGCGATCGCCGAAGGTGCCGCCCTCCCAGGTCATCGGCTCAGTCCTGACCCCAACGCGCGGTCCTGGCCCGCGCTGCGAGCAGAGCGTCCGCGTGCGGCGGCCGGGTCAGCGTGAACTGCTCGCCTTCCGGCTCGACCGCCGGGCAGAACATCTCGACGCGCCGTTCCGCGGCGGCCGCGATCACCTCGGCCGGGTCGGCGTACTGGGCGACGTCCAGGCTGGTGATGTAGGTCGGGGGCAGCATCAGGATCTGGCGCTCCTCGGCCTGCTCGACCGCCTTGATGGCCGGCAACCAGACCACGTGGTCGGACTCGGTGGAGACGTCGCGGGTCTTCTGGCCCTCGGGCAGCTCGGCGACGAAGAACCAGGTGCGGTAGCGCTTCGGCTCGAAGACCGGCGTCAACCAGCCCGCCCAGGCGCCGAGCAGGTCGGTGCGCAGCACCAGTCCACGGTTGGTGAGGAAGTCGGTCATCGAGAGCTCGCGCTGCTCCAGGGCGATCCGGTCCGCCTCCCAGTCGTCGCCGGTGGTGTCGGCGATCACCGAGTCCGCCGACTCGCCGGCCAGCAGGACGCCGGACTCCTCGAAGGTCTCCCGCACAGCAGCCGCCACCAGCGCACGCGCCTGAGCCTCGTCCGTACCCAACCGCTCGGCCCACTCAGCCGGACTCGGGCCAGCCCACGCGACCGTGTGGTCGAAGTCCCGCGGGTCGACGCCGCCCCCGGGAAAGACGCACATGCCGCCGGCGAACTCCATGGAGATCTGTCGGCGCAGCAGGTACAGCTCCGGGCCGTCGGCGCCCGGACGCACCAGGACGACGGTCGCGGCGTCGCGCGGCTCGGCCGGGGTCTTGGAGCCGTCGGCGAACTCGGCTGCCGCATCGGCGAACTCCTTGGGCAGGCCGACAAGTCCTGCCATCAGATCTCGACGATCATCTCGACCTCGACCGGCGCGTCGAGGGGCAGGACCGGGACACCGACGGCCGAGCGAGCGTGCCGACCGGCGTCGCCGAAGACCTCGCCCAGCAGCTCGGAGACACCGTTGGCCACCTGCGGCTGTCCGGTGAAGTCCGGGGTCGAGGCGACGAAGCAGACGACCTTGACGACCCGCTTGATCGCACCGAGGTCGCCGAGCTCAGCCCGGATCGCGGCGAGCGCGTTAAGGGCGCACTGCTGCGCGCAGGCTACGGCCTCCTCGACCGAGATCTCGCCGCCGACCTTGCCGGTCGCCATCAGCTGTCCGTCGCGCATCGGGAGCTGGCCCGAGGTGAAGACCTGGTTGCCCGACCGCACCGCGGGGATGTACGCCGCGACCGGCTTCGCGACCTCCGGAACGCTGAGCCCCAGCTCGGCGAGGCGCTCCTCCGGGGTGGCCATCAGGAGGCCTGCGGGCGCTTGAGGAACGCGATCAGGCCGCCCTGCTCGCTCTTCTCGATATGGACGAGCTCCCAGCCGTCCTGACCGAAGTTGTTGAGCATCAAAGTCTCGTTGTGGAGCGGGATCGGCGCCACCTGGTACTCCCATTTGTTCATGGGGATGACTCTAGTCTGGGCCGGTGACCGTGACAGACCTGCTTCCCGACGCCGTCGTCCGGTACGCCGAGCACGAGCTCGCGGTCATCGACCTGCACCTTCCCCAGGTCCCCAACGGGACGCTGGTCGTGCTGGTCCACGGCGGTTTCTGGAAACAGCAGTACGACCGGACCCACACCCGCGCGCAGGCGCGGTCGCTGGCCGAAGCCGGCTTCCTGGTGGCGACGCCGGAGTACCGCCGCGTCGGCGGTGGTGGCGGCTGGCCGACCACAGCCCACGACGTCCAGATCGCGGTGACCGCGTTGCCCGGGCTGGCAGCGGAGCTTGGTCTGGGCTGGGACCGCGCCACGATGACCGGACACTCTGCCGGCGGCCAGCTGGCCCTGTGGCTGCTCAGCAGACCGCTGCCGATCGAGTTCGACACCGTGGTCGCGCTCGCGTCGGTGTGCGACCTGTCGTACGCCGACGAGCTGCACCTCGGTGGTGGCGCGGTGGCAGCACTGCTCGACGGGACGGCGTTGGCCGAGGCCGACCCGATGACGCTGCTGATCGACGGACCGTCGGCCAGGGTCGAGCTGGTGCACGGCGTCGAGGACGAGACAGTCCCGATCGACCTTGCTCGTCGATTCGTTGCTGCGCACCCGTGGGCGCACCTCACCGAGCTCCGCGGTACCGGCCACTTCGAGTTCCTGGACCCGACGACGCCGGCCTGGGCCGCGGTCGTGCGGGCGCTCAGCCCTCGCTGACCGGCGGCTCGGTCTGCCGGCGTACGTCCTCCAGGCTGACGTCCGGAGCAAGCTCGACGAGCGTCAGGCCGTCCGGGGTGACATCGAGGACGCAGAGGTCGGTGATGATCCGCTGGACCACTCCCCGACCGGTGTAGGGCAACGAGCACTCGTTGACGATCTTGTACTCGCCGTCCTTGCTCACGTGCTCCATCAGCACGATGACCCGCTTCGCGCCGTGGACCAGGTCCATCGCACCGCCCATGCCCTTGACCATCTTGCCGGGGATCATCCAGTTGGCGATGTCGCCGGCGGCCGAGACCTGCATCGCACCGAGGATCGCGGCGTCGATCTTGCCGCCACGGATCATCCCGAAACTGGTGGCCGAGTCGAAGAACGAGGCGCCACGCCGGACGGTGACGGTCTCCTTGCCGGCGTTGATCAGGTCGGCGTCCTCCTCACCCTCGAACGGGTAGGGGCCGACGCCGAGGATTCCGTTCTCGGACTGGAGCACCAGCTCGACGTCGTCGGCGACGTAGTTCGGCACCAGGGTCGGCAGTCCGATGCCGAGGTTCACGTAGCTGCCGTCGGTCAGTTCGGAGGCCGCACGCGCCGCCATCTGTTCGCGGGTCCAGCTCATTCCTTGTCGCCCCCCGCCTGTCCTGAGGAGCCGAGGGACGAGGCGTCTCGAAGGGTGCGCTTCTCGATCCGCTTGTCGGCCGCTTCTTCGGGGGTCAGCTCGACCACCCGCTGCACGTAGACCCCCGGCGTGTGCACGTCGTCAGGGCCGATCTCGCCCGGTTCCACGAGGTGCTCGACCTCAGCGATGGTCACCCGGCCGCACATCGCCGCGAGCGGGTTGAAGTTGCGCGCCGAATCGCGATAGACGAGATTGCCGTGGCGGTCGCCCTTCCAGGCCCGGACCAGACCGAAGTCCGCCTTGAGCGCGGTCTCCAGGACGTACTCACGGCCATCGAAGGTACGAGTCTCCTTGGGCGGCGACGCGAGCGCGATCGAACCATCCTCGGCGTACCTCCAGGGCAGGCCACCCTCGGCCACCTGGGTGCCGCCACCGGTCGCGGTGAAGAACGCTGCGATCCCGGACCCGCCGGCACGCATCCGCTCCGCCAGCGTGCCCTGCGGATTCAGCTCGACCTCCAGCTCTCCGGTGAGGAACTGGCGCGCGAACTCCTTGTTCTCACCCACGTACGACGAAACCATCCGGCGCAGCCGCTTCTCGAACAGCAGCCGGCCCAGCCCCCACTCGTCGACCCCGCAGTTGTTGGAGATCGCCTCGAGGTCCGTGACACCGGCCGCCAGGATGGCGTCGATGAGCACAGACGGGATGCCGCAGAGTCCGAAACCACCGACCGCGAGGGTCGCCCCGCTCGGGATGTCCGCGACCGCTGTTGCAGCGCTCTCCACGACCTTGTCCATGCTCCGCCTCCCGATCCCCGACACCGACGCCAATGTTCGCATGCTGGGGCACCCGGCCGGGCACGTCTAGGCTTCGGCCATGGCAGAGGCGACCGGCAGTCCTCTCGGGGACTTCCCGAAGGTCCAGTTGCACATCGTGACGGGCAAGGGCGGCACCGGGAAGTCGACGGTCGCCGCGAGCCTGGCGCTGGCCCTGGCGTCTCGCGGCAAGACCGTGCTGCTCTGCGAGGTCGAGGGCCGTCAGGGCATCGCGCAGATGTTCGACGTACCGCCGCTGCCGTACGAGGAACGACTGCTCGCCCGGGCCAGCGAGGCCGGGCACGGCAATCTCTACGCGCTGGCGATCGATGCCGAGTCCGCGCTGCTGGAGTACCTCGCGATGTACTACCGGCTGGGACGTGCCGGCAAGGCGCTGGACCGGTTCGGCGTGATCGACTTCGCCACCACGATCGCGCCGGGTGTTCGCGACGTCCTGCTGACCGGCAAGGTCTACGAGGCTGCGCAGCGCAACTCCCGCAACCGCGGCGCCCGCACCTACGACGCGATCGTGCTGGACGCACCGCCGACCGGGCGGATCACCCAGTTCCTCAACGTCAACAACGAGCTCGCCGGTCTCGCAAAGGTCGGCCCGATCAAGACCCAGGCCGACACCGTGACCACCCTGCTCCGCTCCGCCCGTACGGCGATCCAGCTGGTCACCGTGCTCGAGGAGATGCCGGTCCAGGAGACCGCCGACGGTGTCGCCGAGCTCAGCAAAGCCGGCATGCCGGTCGGTGGCGTGATCGTCAACATGGTCCGGCCCCAGGATCTCGACGCCGAGGCGCGCGACGCGTTGCTCGACGGCACCGTCGATCCGCGGGCGATCGGCAAGGTGCTCGGCACGACCGGGATCAAGGCGCCGATGAGCCTGGTCCCGACCCTGGTCGCCGAGGGCCGCGATCACGCCGAGCGCCGTCGGCTCGAGGACTCCCAGCGCGCGCTGGTGGACAAGATCGGCATACCGACCTACGAGCTGCCGCAGCTCGCCGGCGGTGCGGACATGGCCGGGCTCTACGAGCTCGCGGCCGCGCTGATCGACCAGGGGCTGGCATGAGCGGCCCGGCCCGTCCCCAGCAGCGCATCGGCTCGCGCACGGCCGCACGCGTGGGCCCGATGACGTCGTCACCCGGACCGATCGCCGAGCTCGATGTCGACGCCCTGATCGACGATCCCTCGCAACGCATCATCGTGTGCTGCGGCTCCGGCGGCGTGGGCAAGACGACGACGTCGGCCGCGATCGCCCTGCGCGCCGCTGAACGTGGACGCAAGGTCGTCGTCCTCACCATCGACCCGGCCCGGCGGCTGGCGCAGTCGATGGGCATCGAGGCACTCGACAACACGCCCAGGCCGGTCCCGGGCGTGCGTTCGAACGGATCTGGCGACAAGGTCGGCAGCCTCGACGCGATGATGCTCGACATGAAGCGCACCTTCGACGAGGTGGTCGAGTCCCAGGCAAGCCCGGAGAAGGCTAGCGCGATCCTCAACAACCCGTTCTACATCGCCGTCTCGAGCTCGTTCGCGGGCACGCAGGAGTACATGGCGATGGAGAAACTGGGGCAGCTCGACAAGGACGCGCGCTCCTCGGGGCGCTGGGACCTGATCGTGGTCGACACGCCCCCGTCGCGCAGCGCCCTGGACTTCCTCGATGCACCGGAGCGACTCTCCAGCTTCCTGGACGGCAGGTTCATGAAGCTGCTGCTGGCTCCGGCCCGCGGCCCCGCCAAGCTGATGACGGCCGGGTTCGGGCTGGTCACCAAGGCGGTCACCACGATCGTCGGAGGCCAGGTGCTCTCGGACATGCAGGCGTTCGTCTCGGCGTTCGACACACTCTTCGGCGGCTTCCGCCAACGCGCGCAGCGGACCTTCGAGCTCCTCCAGGCGCCCGGGACGGCGTTCCTGGTGGTCGCCGCACCCGAGCCGGATGCCTTGCGCGAGGCGGCGTACTTCGTCGAGCGACTCAGTGCCGAGCAGATGCCGCTGGCAGGACTCGTCGTCAACCGCGCGAGCAGCGATCCCGGCGGACCTCTGAGCGCGGCCGCAGCAATGTCGGGCTACGAGCAGCTGCGTGACGCCACCGATCCGACGTCACGGATGACGGCCGGGCTCCTGCGACTGCACGCCGACCGCAAGCTCATCGTCGAACGGGAGGCGCGACTGCGCAGCAGGTTCGCCACGGCGCACCCCCACGTGCGCACCGTGGTCCTGCCGGCCCTGCCGAGCGACGTGCACGATCTGGACGGCCTGCGTCACATCGGGCAATTGCTCAGCGAACCGGGGCAGGCCACAGCCTGACCAGAGCCCTTCGGCTCAGGCAGAAGCGGCCTGTGTCGCTTCCAGGTGTGCGTCCTTGGCCGCCGACAACAGCGACCGCCACGACGTCACATTGGGCCGCTTGCGCAGCACCGCCCGACGTTCGCGCTCGGTCATGCCGCCCCAGACACCCCACTCGATCCGGTTGTCCAGCGCCTCCGCCAGACATTCGGCACGAACCGGACAGGACGAGCACACGACCTTCGCCTTGTGCTGTTCGGCCCCCCGGACGAACAACTCATCTGGCCGCGACTTCTGACACGTTGCGGACGCAGCCCATTCATCGTTCCAAGTCATGATGAAACCCCCATTGATGACACCCGTGGTCTCTGGCCAGCTAGACCAGTCCCCCCACATAACGAAACTTAAGGTTCTCAGCCGTCTCGGAACAGGTCCAAACGTGCCGAATCGCACTGGCCTATCTGGGCCATAAGGACTAGTCACTCTGGTAGTGGGGCATGCAGCGGTGGTACGTACCAGGACCTCGCCGGGCGGCACGCGGGCCGTCACCGTCGCGCCTCTAGACTGGCCCCCATGCAGAAGCCCCCGGGTCGGCTGACCTTCAGTGACGTGACCTCCCACCTGGCGGTCATCGTCGCGCTGTCTGCCTTGATGGGCCTCCTGGTGGCCGGCCTGGCGATCCCGTTCGCCGGTGCGCTCGGCGTGGGCGCGAAGTCGCTGTCGCGCAGCGTGAAGGACCTGCCCGAGGAGCTTCGGGCCAATCCGCTCGCCCAGCGGACCCGGGTCCTCGACTCGAGCGGCAAGCTGATCACCACCTTCTACGACCAGAACCGCGTCAACGTTCCCCTCAGCGCTGTCGCCCCGATCATGCGCAAGGCGATCGTCGCGATCGAGGACTACCGGTTCTACCAGCACGGCGCGATCGACCTGAAGGGCACGCTGCGCGCCTTCCTGAACAACCAGACCGGTGACGGCTCGACGCAGGGCGGCTCCTCGATCACGCAGCAGATGGTCAAGATGACCCTGGTCAACCAGGCCACCACCGAGGCCCAGCGGCGGGCGGCGATCGCGGACAACTACCAGCGCAAGATCCAGGAGCTCCGGTACGCGATCGGCTTCGAGCACAAGTACTCGAAGGACTGGATCCTCGAGCGCTACCTCAACATCGCGTACTTCGGTGCCGGCGCCTACGGGATCCAGTCGGCTGCCAAGCACTACTTCGGGGTCGACGCCAGCGCGCTGACCCTGCCGCAGGCCGCCTTGCTCGCCGGGTTGGTGAAGAACCCCGCCGGGTACGACCCGACGATCTTCCCGGGCGCGGCGATGCAGCGCCGCGACACGGTGATCGAGCGGATGCAGCAGCTCAACATCATCACCAAGAGCGACGCCGACCGGATCGTCGGGTCGCCGCTGAACCTCAACGTCACGCCGACCAGCAACGGCTGCCTGGGCTCCAAGGCGGCCTTCTTCTGCGACTACGTGCGCCGCTACCTGCTCGCCGACCCGTCCTTGGGCAAGACCGTGGACGAGCGCCAGCAGCTGCTCAACGACGGCGGCCTGACGATCAAGACGACGCTGAACATGGCCTTCCAGCGGGCGGCCGACCATGCCACCGCGGCGCACGTCCGGCCGACCGACAGTGCGATCGGTGCGCTCGCGATGGTCAAGCCCGGGACCGGCGAGGTGCTCGCGATCAGTCAGTCCAGGCCGATGGGCCGGTTGAAGAAGAAGGGCCAGACCTTCCTCAACTACGTCGTCGACAGCAAGTACGGCGACTCCAACGGCTTCCAGGCCGGCTCCACGTTCAAGCTCTTCGTGCTGGCAACCGCCCTGGAGGACGGTCTTCCGACGAGCACCTCCTTCCAGTCCCCGCAGACCCTGAACATCCCGCAGAACGAGTACGCCGACTGCAACGGTCCCTACCCCAGCTACTCGGACTGGAACGTCAACAACTCCACCACCAACGGCTACATGAACATGTACACCGGCACCCAGCTGTCGGTGAACACGTTCTACGCCCAGCTCGAGAAGAAGACCGGGATCTGCAAGCCGTACGCGATGGCGCAGGCGATGGGCGTCGACCTCGGGAACCCGGCCATCCAGCGGGTACCGAGCTTCACCCTCGGCATCGCCGACGTCAGCCCGCTCGAGATGGCCGGCGCCTACGCGACCGTCGCGGCCCGCGGCCTGCACTGCGCCAACCGTCCGGTGAGCCAGATCCTCAACGCCGAGGGGCGGGTCTTCAAGAACTACCCGGCCCAGTGCAAGCAGGTGATGGCCCAGAACACCGCTGACACCATCAACGACATCCTGAAGGGGGTCATGAAGCCGGGCGGCTTCGGACAGGCCCTCGTCCTCGACAAGCCCTCGGCCGGCAAGACCGGAACCATCGACAGCAACAAGGCGGTCTGGTTCGACGGCTACACACCGGCGATCGCCACCGTCTCGATGATCGCCGGCGCCAACCAGGAGGGCCAGCCGATCACGCTGAACGGTCAGACCGTCGGCGGTCAGTACGTCGCCACTGCCCACGGGTCGACCACGGCCGGTCCGATGTGGGCCGATGCGATGCGCGCGATCGAGGACCTGCTGCCCAACCTCAACTTCGTCCCTCCGGTGCCGATCTCGCCGATCAAGGTGCTCGTCGCGATGCCGGACGTCATCGGGCTGTCGGTCAACGACGCCATCAGCCAGCTAGCCGGCCAGGGCTTCTCGGTGGCGCTGTTCGGCTCACGCAACGGCACCGTCGTCGCGATGAGCCCTGCTGCCGGGTCCATGGCCGCCAGCGGCTCGACCGTCACCCTGACCAGCTCGAACCTGCAGGGCGCCGGGGTGCAGCCACCCGCCAACCCGGGGCCCGGGCCGGGGAACGGCAAGGGCCACGGACACGGCCATTAGCGCCTCAGCCGGCTAGGCGAGCTGGCGTCGCACCTCCGCGGCGACGACGCCTCCGTCGGCGCGACCCTTGACCTGCGGCGAGACGATGCCCATCACGGCACCGATCCCGCGCGGGCCGAGCTCGGCCGCACCGCTCTGGGCGATCGCGTCGGCGACCAGCGCTGCGATGTCCTCGGCAGAGAGCTGCTCAGGCAGGTAGCCGGCGATCACCGCCGCCTCGGCTCGCTCCTTGTCGGCCTGGGCGGCGCGGCCGGCGGCGTCGAACGCCTCAGCGGCTTCGCGGCGCTTCTTCCCCTCGCTGCCCAGCACGGTGAGGATGTCCTCGTCGGTGAGCTCACGCGCCTCCTTGCCGGAGACCTCGGCGTTGGTGACCGAGGTCAGCACCATCCGCAGGGTCGAGGACGTCACCTCGTCACGTGCCTTGATCGCGGTGGTGAGGTCAGCTCGCAAACGGTCCTTCAACTCGCTCATGTGCCCCATTGTGGCAGCCTTGTCACATGGCTTTCCCCTCTCCGACCCGCTCAGCGGTCGCCCGCATCATCGGAGTGGGCGCGCTCGCAGGGGTCGCCGGCATCGGGTACGCCGCCGGGATCGAGGTGCGCAACTTCACCGTCCGCAAGGTCTCGGTCCCGATCCTGCCGCCCGGCGCCGCACCGATCCGGGTGCTGCACATGAGCGACCTGCACCTGACCCCGAGCCAGGGTCGCAAGCGCCGCTGGATCGCCTCGCTGGCCGACCTCGAGCCGGACCTGGTCATCAACACCGGCGACAACCTCGCGCACATGGAGTCCGTCGAGCCGCTGCTGGAGGCGTTCGGTCCGCTGCGCGACGTCCCCGGCGTCTTCGTGCTCGGCTCCAACGACTACTTCGCGCCCAAGATGCGCAACCCGCTCTGGTACCTGCGCCCCGACGACGGCGAACGCAACACGATCACGCCGAAGCTGCCGTTCGACGAGCTCAAGGCCCAGCTGTCCAAGGGCTGGCTCGACCTGACGAACACCTCCGGTCGGCTCGAGGTCAACGGCAACGAGCTGGCGTTCGTCGGCGTCGACGACCCGCACCTGGAGTACGACGACCTGGAAACCGTGGCCGGGCCGGCACCCGTCGAGGCGGCCCTGCGCATCGGTGTCGCCCACGCGCCGTACCTGCGGGTGCTCGACCAGTACGCAGCCGACGGCTACGACATCACCTTCGCCGGCCATACCCACGGCGGCCAGCTCTGCCTGCCGTTCAAGGGTGCGATCGTGACCAACTGCGACCTCGAACCGGCGCGTGCCAAGGGCCTGCACCGGCATCCGGCCGACTCGAGGCCGGGCGACCCCGGGTCGTCCTGGCTGCATGTCTCGGCGGGGGCCGGGACCTCCCCGTATGCCCAGCTGAGGTTCTGCTGCCGACCCGAAGCGACCCTGCTCACGCTCGAGCCGATGAAGTCCTGACCCGATTTCTTCCAGCCCGCCACCTTTGGCTAGACTCGCGCAGGCTGCAGCGGGCTGTGGCGCAGTTTGGTAGCGCGCGTCGTTCGGGACGACGAGGCCGCAGGTTCAAATCCTGTCAGCCCGACCATGTGATGTCTCAGGACATCGGAATAGCCCGGACCCACGGATGTGGGTCCGGGCTGGTTCATTTCTGGGGTTGGTAGTCCTTGGTCGGGTTGATGGTGAGCTCGCGGAGTAGTTCGCCGGTGATGGCGTTGACGACCCGGACGTCGAGGTCGTGGATGAGCAGGATGACGTGGGTTCGTGCGTGGGTTCGTCCGATGCCGATGTGGCGGAGGTTCCCGGCGACTCGGAGGGTGACCGAGCCGTTGTCGTTGACGATGTCGTGGCGGACCCGGTCGTGGGTGTCGGGGTCGCGGGTCCCGGTCGGGACGGCTTTGGGCATGGTGTTGTAGAGGGCTGCTGGGGTTGCTCGGTGCGGTAGGGAGCGGTGTGGTCGTCGGTGGTTGTACTCATCGACGAATAGGTCGATCTGGGTTTGGAGGTCGGCGATCGTGGTCGGTTGGGTGGGTTGGGCTCGGAGCCATTTCTTGAGTGTTTGTTGGAAGCGTTCGACTTTGCCGCAGGTGGTGGGGTGGCTGGGTCGGGAGTTCTTCTGGACGACGTTCCAGGTGCGGAGCTGGACCTCGAAGCTGTTGCGTCCTCCTTGGCGTCCGAGACCGGCCAGGCGGGTCGTGTAGACCATGCCGTTGTCGGTCAGGGTGGATGCGGGGATCCCTTGCTGGGTTGCGGTGTGGCGGAACGTGGTGGTCACGATCGTTGCGGTGATCCGTTTGTGGGCGGTGACGTGCAGGGCGTGTCGGGTGCAGTCGTCGAGCCAGGTGATGATCTCGATGTCGGGTCCGGGTCGGCCGTCGGGGTGGGTCAGGCGGTAGTGGGTGAAGTCGGATTGCCAGGTTTCGTTCGGCATCCGGGCTTCGAAGCGGGTGTAGGAGGACTTCGGTCGTTTCTTGGGCTCGGGGGTCACGAGGCCGGCTTTGGCCAGGTGGCGGCTGATGGTGGCCCGGGACACGGTGTGCTGGGTCAGGTGCCAGGCGATGGTCTCGGGGCCGGCGTCCAGGCCAGCTGTGGCGAGTTCGTTGCGTAAGCGCAGGATCCGGTCGAGGACCTCGCGGCTGAGTGCGTTCGGTGAGCTGTTGGGTCGTCGTGATCGTGGTTCGAACGCGGCTTCGCCTTCGAGGTTGTAGCGGGCCATGAGCTTGCTGATCCAGCCCTGGCTCACGCCGTAGCGGCGGGCTGTTTCGGACTGGGTGGCTCCGTTGAGGACGGCGGTGATGACCAGGCGACGTTTCGACACCGGCCAAGCGAACTATTCCGATGTCTTGAGACATCCCATTCCGATGTCCTGAACCAGAACACTGTCAGCCCGACCAGCAGGTGTTCCAGGACACCCGATTGACCCGGATCCACGCGAGTGGGTCCGGGTCAGCTCGTTTCAGGCGTCGGCATCGCGGCGCCGAGGACCAGCAGCGCCACCAGCAGCTCAGCGGTGCGGTCCTCGGTCGGCGCACCGAGCAGCTCACCCGCGCGAGCGAGCCGTCGCATCACCGTGTTGCGGTGGATTGCGAGCCGCGCAGCCGTCGCGGTCGAGTCGCGCCCGCTGTCCAGGTACACCCACAGCGTGCGTCGCAGGTCGCCATGCTCGTCCGCCGCCAGGTCGCCGAGCTCCTCAGCGGCGAAGGCCAGCGCAGCCGGGTGGTCGTGGACGAGGAGGTGCAGCAACCGGATGTCGCGGTACCTGACGACAGCGGACTCGACGTACCTCGCGGTGCGACGCGCAGCGTCCGCCTGACGCCGCGACCCGATGAACCCGGCCAGCCCGGTGCCGGCCTCGCCGATCGCGAGGCGGACGCCTGACGGCAGCGACAGCGTCGGCTCGTCGGCGCCGCCCGGCACGACCCAGGCGAAGACGTCGCCGGCGGCACCCGGGATCACCAGCGGAGCGTCGGGACCGAAGGACTCCCACACCCCACGCAGCCGGGTCGCCAGCGTCTCGCCATCAGGCTCGTCGGGGGACCAGGCGATCAGCGCGAGGTGGCGACCCGACATCCGCTGTCCGAGCACCCGCTCGATCTCGGCGAGCGGGACCTCAGCCCCGTCGAGCAGCCGCGACACCAGCCGCTCCCGGCGGGCCAGGGAGCCGCGCAGGGACGCCTCCCGCTCGCGCTCGAACGCCTCGGTCACCTCGCCCACGACGGCATCGACGAAACGGAAGGTGAGCAGCCCGACGCGATGAAGCCCGTCCAGCTCACCGGGTTCGGCAAGCTGGGCCGCGCGCTCGAACAGGAGCTCCTGCCCGAGCCGGTAGGACCGGAGCAGCCCGGCCAGCGGCACCGAGCTGCGTGCCAGGTGCCGGGCGAACCCGAGCGCTGCGATCGGTGCCCGGTACGCCGTTGCGACATCGCCCTGGGTCAGCGCTGCGGCGAACTCGGAGAGCAGCGCCCGGCTGGAACTGGTGGCCAGCTCGGCGGCGGTGTCGTCGCCCACCAGGTCGGGCACCTCGGCAGCGACCCGGCTGACGACGGCATCGACCCACCCGTCCAGGCCTGCACTCACCTCGGCGGCCAGCCTGCGCTCCAGCGTCACCGCACCATCATCGCAGAGTGGTGGTGCACTCTGCCCCTTGAACTCTCATCCCGCGACCGGCACGTTCGATACCAACGGCGAACAACAGGAGGCACAGTGCACCCAGCGCTCTGGTTGGCGGGGCGGGCGTCCAGCGTGGGCGGCCACATGGTCGCGGAACGGCTCGGACGCTCGGTCCCGCGGGTGGCCGACGACGTCCCCCGCAACGGCGTCGACCTGACCACCGACTGGCTGACCGCCGTCCTGTGCGCCGGGTCGGACGGCGCCGAGGTGACGGGGTTCGACGTACCGGCCGAGCACGCCGGCACCACGACCCGTTCCGCGCTGCGGGTGAGGTACAACGACGCCGGCACGGCGGCCGGGCTACCCACGGACCTGTTCACCAAGTCCTCGGCGTCCTTCGCCCAGCGACTGATGCTCGGCGGTGCGGACGTGCTGCACGGCGAGACGCACTTCTTCATGCGGTTCCGGCCACGCATCGAGATGGAGGCGCCACGCGGCTACTTCGGGGGCGTCGATCCGAAGTCCTGGCGCAGCCTGATCCTGATGGAGGACATCGCAGTCACCAAGGGCGCCGAGTTCGCGATCCCGACGACCCCGATCTCGCGATCACAGCTCGAGGACCTGCTCGGCAACATGGCCAAGTACCACGCAGCTTGCTGGGAAGCGCCGGACCTCGACGTCCTCAAGACGCCCAACGACTTCTACCGGAACCTGTCCACGTTCGTCCGGATGGGGCCACGCACCGCGGTCGGCATGGAGCGGGCGAAGTCCGTGATCCCCGAGAGCCTCTACGGGCAGGCAGCGCGGATGTGGGAAGGCACCCGCCGCGCACTCGACGTCGCCACCACCCAGGTGCCGCACACGCTGCTGCACGGCGACGGGCACGTCGGGCAGGTCTACATCACCCGCGACGGCCGGATGGGACACACCGACTGGCAGGGCACCATGCGCGGGGGCTGGTCGTTCGACTACGCGTACCTGGTCAGTACCGCGCTCGAACCCGAGCAGCGGCGCGCCTGGGACCACGAGCTGCTCGAGTACTACCTCGAACGCCTGACCGAGGAGGGCGGCAAGGCTCCGGCGTACGACGAGGCCTGGCTGCGCTACCGGCAGGGCGTCTTCTACCCCTACTCGGCGTGGGCGTTCACCATCGGTCGGGCGTTCTACCAGCCGAAGATGCAGCCTGACGAGATCAGCCTGGCCTGCATCAACCGGGTGGCGGCCGCGATCGAGGACCTCAGGTCGTTCGAGGCCGTGGGGATCTAGGCCCGCCGTCGGTGCGCGGCGCGTTCAGCACGTCCAGCAGGTCGGCCAGGGTCTCGAGCTGCTTCGAGGTCAGCGGGCCGAACGACTCGGCGAGGACCTCGTCGGCGATCGCACCGCCCGCGGTCAGCAACTCGGCTCCCCGCGGGGTGATCCGGTGGCGCACCGCGCGTCCGGGGCCGTCGACCCGCTCGATCAGGCCGCGGTCCGCCATCCGCATTGCCAACGTGCCGAAGGCCTGATCACTCTGGAAGGTCAGCAGCGCCAGCTCGTGGAGCGATGCGTCCGGGGAGGCACTCAGGTGGCGCAACGCGTCCCACTGGACCAGGGACAGGCCCAGCCTCGACAGTCGCGCGTCCATCGCACGGTGGTGCCGGTGCTGGACGCGCTTGATTCCGAGGCCGATGTGCTGAAGCGGAGGTCGGGTCACGGGATCAAGCCTACCCCTAAATATCAACTTGCTTATATCAATATGTTGATCTAATCTGGGACCAACCGAAGGAGATCACCATGACCACCAACCTCCACACCGCGGTCGTCACCCTCGACGGTTCCGACGTCGAGGTCACGTTCACCGACCAGGGCGCAGGACGAACCTTCCTGCTGCTCCACGGCGGAGCGGGCCCGCAGTCTGTCGCAGGCTTCGCCGACCTGGTGACCGACCTGCACCCAGCCCGGACACTGACCCCGGTGCACCCGGGATTCAACGGCACGGCGCGACCCGAGCCGCTCGACAGCATCCGGTCCCTCGCCCGCCTCTACGACGCGCTTCTCGACCAGCTCCACCTCACCGGGGTCACCGTGGTCGGCAACTCGGTCGGCGGCTGGATCGCTGCCGAGCTGGCGCTGCTCGCCAACCCTCGCGTGAGCGGACTCGTGCTCGTCGACGCAGTCGGACTCGCCCTCGACGACCACCCCATCGCCGACTTCTTCTCCCTCACCATGGACCAGGTCGCGGACCTTGCCTACTACCGGCCCGAGGAGTTCCGCATCGATGTGAACGCCTTGCCGGAACCTGCTCGCGCGACGATGGCAGCGAACCGGGAGACCCTGCTCACCTACGCCGGTACGTCGATGGGTGAGGCGTCCCTCGAAGCACGACTGGCCTCGGTCGCGACCCCGACACTGGTCGTCTGGGGCGCTGCCGACCGGATCGTTCCGGTCGCGCACGGGCAGCACTACGCCGAAGCGATCCCCGGAGCCCGGCTGGATCTGATCGAGACCGCGGGACACCTGCCGCAGCTCGAGACGCCGCAACGCCTGGTCGACGACGTCTGGGAATTCGTGCGCGACTGAACCGGGCTCCGGTGCGCGGAGAAGGGTCCGTTTGCTTGCGATGGGCATCAGGAGTGGCAGAATCCGCGACATGCCCCACGAGCAGGACAGCACCGGCAGCGAACCGAATCTCGAGTTGCCGAGCCTCAGCCTCGGATTCGGGCGCAAGCGTCGGCGCTCTGGCGGGGAAAGTGCTGCGGACAGTCAGCCGGAGGCCTCGGCAGGTTCGACCACCGAGCAGGCCGCCGAGGTGCTGGCTCCGGCACCCGAGGTCCCCCCGGTGACCGAGGCAGCGCCCGCACCCGCGGCGCGTCCCCCGGCACCGCCGGCCCGACCCGCGGCCGCACCTGCTGCACCGGTCGCGTCGGCCCGTGCGCCCGGCGTACCGGCAGCTCGTCCTGGCGCACGTCCGGCGGCCCGGCCTGCCGCCCGGATGCCCGGTGCTCCCCCGACCCCTCCGCCGACCCCTCCGCCGGCCCCTGCCGTGGTGGTGCCCCCGGTGCCGACTGCTCCCATCGACCCGGTCGTCGAGGTGTCGCCGACGCCGGCGCCTGACGTCGAACCCGAGCCGCGGCCGCTGTTCGCCGACACCGACACCGACACCGACACAAGGACGATCGCGCTGGACACCTCGGTCCGTGAGGACCTCGACACCGATTCCATGGAGATCGCCATCGTGCCCGTCTCGCGGCGGGCCAAGGCCGAGGCACGCAAGGAGGCCTCGCAACGCGCGAAGGCCGAGAAGGAGGCTGCCAAGGCAGCCGCGCGCGCCGAGAAGGAACACCAGGCGCCCGCGGAGAAGCTGGTGGCGAAGCTGCCGCGCATCAATCCTGCCGTAGCCGCCCTGATCACCGGTCTGCTGTCAGGCCTGGCCTGCGTCCTGCTCGCCAAGGGTGCGAGCGCCGGCTGTGACGCCGTCCGCGGCAACGGCTCGTGCGGCGGCGGCTTCGGTCTGCTCGCGCTCGTCGGCATCCTGGCCGTCGAGGTGCTGATCGGGGCCAACCTGCTGAAGGCGTTCCGGCTCACCGACCCGTTCAGCACCAGCTTCCTCGGAGTCGGCCTGGTCGCGATGTTCGCGATGCTGTTCTTCCTCAACGTGATCAGCAAGCCGTGGATGATCGGAGCCATCCCGGCCATGACGGCCCTGTCGTTCCTGCTGTCCTGGTGGGTGACCGTCAGATTCGTCGAGGAAGTCGACGAGGAGTAGTCAGAGGCGCCGTTCGAGACGGTCACTGCCCGACCCTTCGAGACGCGCCGCGCCGGCGCTCCTCACGGACCGCCTCCTCAGGACAAGCGCAGAGCGATCAGCTCGGCGAGTTGCACGGTGTTCAGCGCGGCGCCCTTGCGCAGGTTGTCGTTGCTGATGAACAGCGCCAGGCCACGACCGTCCGGCACGCCGGGGTCGGTGCGGAACCGGCCCACGTACGACGGGTCCTTGCCGGCTGCGGCCAGCGGGGTGGGGATGTCCGCCAGCTCGACACCGGGGGCGTGGGCCAGCAGCTCGCGGGCGCGCTCCGGCGTCATCGGCCGGGCGAACTCGGCGTTGATCGCCAGCGAGTGGCCGGTGAAGACGGGGACCCGGACGCAGATGCCGGAGACGAGCAGGTCGGGGATCCCGAGGATCTTGCGGGACTCGTTGCGGAGCTTCTGCTCCTCGTCGGTCTCGTTCAGTCCGTCCTCGACGATCGATCCGGCCAGCGGTACGACGTTGTAGGCGATCGTGCGCTCGTACTTTACCGGCGCGGGGAAGTTGATCGCCTCGCCGTCGTAGGCGAGCTCCCGGGCCTTGTCGCCGGCGGCCTCGACCTGACCGGCCAGCTCCTCGACCCCGGCAACACCTGAGCCGGACACAGCCTGGTAGGTGGACGCGATCAGCCGGACCAGGCCGGCGTCGTCGTGCAGCGGCTTGAGGACCGGCATCGCGGCCATCGTGGTGCAGTTGGGGTTGGCGATGATGCCGTGCCCGGCAGCGATCACCGACTCCATCGCCTCGGGGTTCACCTCCGACACCACCAGCGGGACCGACGGGTCCATGCGGTGTGCCGACGAGTTGTCGATGACGATCACCCCGGCTTCGGCGAACTTCGGCGCCAGCGCACGGGAGGTCGTCGCGCCTGCGGAGAACAACGCGATGTCGAGCCCGGTCGGGTCGGCCGTGGTGGCGTCCTCGACGGTGATCTGCTGATCGCCGAACGGAAGCACCGTGCCCGCCGAGCGGGCCGAGGCGAAGAAGCGGACCTGGTCTGCCGGAAAGCTGCGCTCCAGCAGGATCTGCCGCATGGCGACGCCGACCTGGCCGGTGGCGCCGACGATTCCGATCCTCACGCCCATGTCAGCGCCCCGTCCCGCCGTAGACGACTGCTTCGACCTCGTCCGAGCCGAGGTCGAAGGCGGCGTGCGCCGCCCGGACCGCGTCCTCGACCTGGGTCTCGGAGACGACCACGGAGACCCGGATCTCCGAGGTGGAGATCATCTCGATGTTCACCCCGGCGTCGGAGAGCGCTTCGAAGAAGCGGGCCGAGATGCCCGGTGACGAGCTCATGCCGGCACCGACGATGGAGACCTTGCCGACGCTGTCGTCGTACTGGAGGGTCTCGAAGCCGACGGACGTCTGGAGCTTGGAGAGCGCCGCCATCGCGGTCTGGCCCTCGCCGCGCGGCAGCGTGAACGACACGTCGGTCAGGCTGGTGGCCGCCGCCGAGACGTTCTGGACGATCATGTCGATGTTGATCTGCGCGTCGGCGACAGCGCGGAAGATCGCGGCGGCCTCGCCCGGCTTGTCCGGCACGCCGACCACGGTGATCTTGGCCTGGCTCCGGTCGTGCGCGACACCGGTGATGATGGCTGCTTCCATGGCGTTCTCCCCCTGGTTGTCGGGCACGGCGACGTCCTGGGACTTCACGACCCAGGTGCCCTCCTTCTCACTGAAGGAGGAGCGGACGTGGATGGGCATGTCGTAGCGGCGCGCGTACTCCACGCACCGCAGGTGCAGGATGTTCGCGCCCTGGGCCGCCATCTCCAGGGTCTCCTCGTAGGAGATCCGCGGCACCTTGCGGGCCCGGGGCTCGATGCGCGGGTCAGCGGTGAAGATGCCGTCCACGTCGGAGTAGATCTCGCAGACGTCCGCCGCGAGCGCCACCGCGAGCGCGACGGCGGTCGTGTCGGAGCCACCTCGACCGAGCGTGGTGATGTCCTTGGTGGTCTGGGAGACGCCCTGGAACCCGGCGACGATCGCGATGGCGCCCTCGTCGATCGCAGCCTGGATGCGGCCGGGCGTGACGTCGATGATCTTGGCGCGCCCGTGCTCGGCGTCGGTGATCACCCCCGCCTGCGACCCCGTGAACGAGCGTGCTTCGTGGCCGAGGTCGTGGATCGCCATGGCCAGCACGGCCATCGAGATCCGCTCACCCGCGGTCAGCAGCATGTCCAGCTCGCGAGCCGGTGGCAACGGCGAGACCTGGTTGGCCAGATCGATCAGCTCGTCGGTGGTGTCACCCATCGCGGAGACGACCACCACGACCTGGTTGCCGTCCTTCTTGGTCTCCACGATCCGGCGGGCGACCCGCTTGATCGCTTCGGCGTCGGCAACAGAGGACCCGCCGTACTTCTGCACGACAATGCCCACGACTGCTCTCCTGACGCTGTCCTGATGGCTCCAGGTGCGATTGTCGCTGGCTGGAGGGCCTACGGCCACAGAGATTCTACCGAGCCGCCGCGGCAAGCCCGATCCCTCGTCCCTAGGCTGGACCCATGACCCAGCTCGACAATGTCACGGTCCTGGCCAAGGCAGCCGTCTATTTCGACGGCGCGTGCGTGAGCCACACGGTGCTGCTCGCCGACGGCACCCGGAAGGCGGTCGGCGTGATCCTCCCGGCGTCGCTGACCTTCACCACCGGCGTGCCCGAGCGGATGGAGATCACCGCTGGTTCGTGCCGGGTCCGCCTGGCCGGCTCCGAGGACTGGACCGAGTACGCCGCAGGCTCGTCGTTCGAGGTCGCCGGGGACTCGTCGTTCGACGTCGAGACCGACGCGCAGCTGGACTACATCTGCTCCTACCTGTGAGCTAGAGAAGCCCGGCGTCCAGGACAGCCTCGGCTGCCTCGAGCTGGTCGGACTCGTCGACCTCGAGGTCGAGCCGGTCGTGCGCGACCACCGAGTGCAGCGCGGCGAGGACTCCGCACGCCTGGGAGCCCCAGGACGCCAGGTAGGAGTACTGCCACCACCACAGCGCTTCCTCGATGTTGCCGGCCCGGAAGTGTCGCAGCCCGTTGGCGATGTCGGTCGCGATCAGCGTCAGGTCGTCGGACAGGTTCGAGGTGAACGTCTCAGGGTCGTACGGCTCGAAGTTGTGGCTGTAGGTGTCCGCATCGCCGAGCTTGGCCGCGAGCCGGAGCCTCATCGCGTCCAGGTCGGCGTCGGGGCCGACATCGGGTTGGTACTCGGTCTCCGGCTGGAAGTCCTGCTGCGCGCCGAGGCGCGCGCCGGCGAGCAGCAGCTGGCTGACCTCCAGCAGGAGCAGCGGTACGGCGGAGCCGACCTCCTCCTCACGGGAGATCGCCTGCAACCCGACCAGGAACGCCTCGGCTGCGTCGGCGATCTGCTGGCCGAACTCCTCGAACTCGTGTGCGCTCATTGCCCTCTCCCAGATTCACTCACCAGCATTGCGCCTTCCGGCGAACGCACGTCCCAACGTGACCTCGTCGGCGTACTCGAGATCACCACCAACAGGTAGTCCACTCGCCAAACGCGTCACCTGCAAGCCCATCGGCCGCAACATCCGAGTGAGGTACGCCGCAGTGGCGTCGCCCTCGATGTTCGGGTCGGTGGCCAGGATGATCTCGGTGACCACGCCGTCGTCGAGCCGCGCGATCAGCTCCCGGATCCGGAGCTGCTCGGGGCCGATGCCCTCGAGCGGCGAGATCGCCCCGCCGAGGACGTGGTAGCGCCCCCGGAACTCCCGGGTCCGCTCGATCGCCACGACGTCCTTCGACTCCTCGACCACGCAGATCAGGGCCGGGTCGCGGCGTGGGTCGCGACAGATCCGGCACTGCTCCTCCTCGGCGACGTTGCCGCAGATCGAGCAGAACCGTGCCTTGGCCTTGACCTCGATGAGGACGTCGGCCAGGCGCCGTACGTCGACCGGGTCGGCAGCGAGCAGGTGGAAGGCGATCCGCTGGGCACCCTTCGGACCGACCCCGGGCAGCCGCCCGAGCTCGTCGATGAGGTCCTGGATGACGCCTTCGTACAAGGTCAGCCGCCCGTCGACCCGTTGCCCAGCGGGTTCCGCGGGGCGTCGCCGCCACCGAGGGCGCCGCCCAGCACGTCCGCCATCGGGCCGAGTGCTGCCGAGGCGGCCGCGTCGGCCTTGGCCTTGGCATCGCGGAAGGCCGCGACGACCAGGTCGCCGAGGTCGGCGAGCGACTCGGCATCGGTCCCGTCGAAGGATCCGGGCGCCACCGTCACCCCGGTCAGGTCGCCGGTCCCGGAGATCTGGACCGTCACGCCTCCGGCACTGCCCTCGATCAGGGTCGAGGCGAGCTCGGCCTGGGCGGACATCAGCTGGGCTTGCATCTGCTGGGCTTGTTCGAGCATGGCGCCGAGGTCAAGGTTCCCGAAGGGATTGGCTCCTTCGCCGAAGGGGTTCTGGGTCATGGTCTGCTCCTGGTCATTCGTGGGAGATCTCGTCGATCACGGTGGCGCCGAGCTCGCGGCGGAGCAGCTCGGCGCCGTCCACACCGTCGTCCTCGAGATCGGGGTCGTCGGGATGCGCTTCGCCGTCGCGTGTGTCCGGTGCCTTGCCCGGCTCGTCGCCGCTCCGGGTCGGAGCGATGTTGCTGCGGGCCGAGGCGATCGCCTCGGACGCGGGACGGGCCGCCGGTCCGACGGGCGCCGCTGCCGGGTCGAGGTCCTCGATCGCGTCGCCGGTGTCGTCGTCCTCGGAGAGCCATGCCGGTGCGGAGGTGACCTTCTCCTCGGCCGGTGCGGGAGCGCTGGCCGTTGACGGGAGCGTGACGACCGGAGCAACACCGGCACCTGGATCGGCGGACTGGTCGACGATCGCCTCGACGCGCCAGTCAACGCCGATCACGTCGATCGCGGCCTGTCGCAGGATCTCCTCGCTGCCGCCCCCGATGAACGAATCCTTGGCGCCGGCAGTCTTGAACCCGACGGTCAGGATGCCGCCGTCGAGCCCGATCACCTGGGCGTTCTGGCTGAGCAGGATCCAGGTGAACCGGCGCATCTCCTTGACCTTGTCGAGCAGGTCGGGCCAGACGCGGCGGGCGTCGACCAGGCTGAGGGTGGAGACGGGACCCGGGCGTGGGGCCGATGCTGGGGGTTCAGGCGTCTCGGCAACGTCGACCACCGGCAGGGCGACCGGCGGGGCCGACACCGGTGGTTGAGGAGGTTGCGCAGCAACCGTCTCGAAACCCTCTGCGGGAGGTGCAGGCGTGTCGGCAGGCTCGACGACCGGGGCGACCGGTGGGGTCGACACCGGTGGTTGAGGACGTTGTGCTGCACCTGCCTCGAATCCCGGCGCCGGGACACCCATGCCGACGCGACGCTCCAGGCGGTCCAGGCGGGCCACGAGGCCATCGGTCGAGTCATCGGCACCGGGCAGCAGGACCCGCGCACAGATCAGCTCGAGCAGCAGGCGAGGCGTGGTGGCGCCGCGCATCTCGGTGAGGCCAGCAGCGACGCAGTCCGCGGCGCGGACCAGGTCGGCACGACCGAAGCGTGCCGCCTGGGCGACGAGGCGTTCGGCCTGGTCGGCCGGTACGTCGAGCAGGCCGGTCGTCGACGCATCGGGGACGGCGGCCACGATCACCAGGTCGCGCAGCCTCCGGAGCAGGTCCTCGGTGAAGCGACGCGGATCCTGGCCGGTCTCGATCACCTTGTCGACGACCGCGAAGACCGTGCTGCCGTCGCTGGCCGAGAAACCGTCGACGACCTCGTCGAGCAGGGTGTCGGGGGTGTAGCCGAGCAGCGACGTCGCCACGCCGTAGGTGACTCCGGCCGGTCCGGCCCCGCCGAGCAGCTGGTCGAGGACGGACAGCGAGTCCCGGGCCGACCCCGCGCCGGCGCGCACGACCAGCGGCAGCGCGGCCGCCTCGATCGGGACGCCCTCGCGCTCGCAGATCTCCGCGAGGTAGTCCGACAGCACGCGCGGCGGGATCAGCCGGAACGGGTAGTGATGGGTGCGCGAGCGGATCGTCGCGATGACCTTCTCCGGCTCGGTCGTCGCGAAGATGAACTTGAGGTGCTCCGGCGGCTCCTCGACAAGCTTGAGCAGGGCGTTGAAGCCCTGCGTCGTCACCATGTGGGCCTCGTCGATGATGTAGACCTTGTAGCGGCTGGAGACCGGAGCGAAGAACGCGCGTTCGCGCAGGTCCCGGGCATCGTCGACGCCGCCGTGGCTGGCCGCGTCGATCTCGATGACGTCGAGGGATCCCGGTCCGCCGCGAGCCAGGTCGCGGCACGACTGGCACTCGCCGCACGGGTCCGAGATCGGCGCCTTCTCGCAGTTGAGCGCGCGGGCGAGGATCCGGGCGCTCGTGGTCTTGCCGCAGCCGCGCGGGCCGGAGAAGAGGTAGGCGTGGTTCACCCTGTTGTTCGCGAGCGCGGCGCGGAGCGGCTCGGTGACGTGGTCCTGCCCGATGACCTCGGCAAACGTCTCCGGCCGGTAGCGGCGATACAGCGCGAGGTTGTGCTCCACGCCTGCACCCTAGCCGTGCATGCCGACAGGAGAGACCGCGGTTCAGGCCCGGTACGCCGCGTAGTCCGCCTTGGTGCTGGCGACCATGGCCTCCACGGCTTCGCGGAAGCCTGACTTGCCCATCGATTCGGCGGCCTCCACCGCCCGCGCGAAACCCTCCGGGTCGCAGCCGTGCACGTCGGCCGTCGCCTGCGCCATCGCCGTCAGCAACCGTTCGGAGTCGTGCTGGTCGAGGCCCGCGAGCTCGATCCGCACGATGTCCGGGGCCAGGTCGCGCACGTGCCAGCCCTCGACCCGGACGGCTGCCGCCGGACCGCGCACCGCCGACCGGACGCGTTCGAACAGGACACCGTCGGTGGTCGGCCACGGCAGGCCCGGCCTCGTCGCCTCGAGCCATTCGCTGGTGCCGGGCCCGAGCTGCTTGACCTCCCGGGCGTGCTGCGTCCCGTCGGCGCTCGGTCCGACCCCGACGACCCGGCGATGGCCCAGCGACCCGGTACCTGCGACATGGACGTGCCAGGTCGGCGTCCAGCCCTTCTCGGCCACACCCGTCGCGGCCGCAGCGACCGCGGCCGGGACCTCGGCCGGGGAACCGGCGGCCAGCCGTTCGTAGAACTTGTCCGCGTCGTCGAACCCGGGAACGAGGGTGCGCAGGTGCCCGGCACCCTTCTCCTCGAGGTCGACCGCGATCCGCGGCGTCGAGTTCGACCAGGCTTCGAGCACGACCCGGCAGACGTCCTTGTCGGCGAGCGTGATGTGTGGTGCGAGCACCGCGGAGGTCGCCAGCCGGACCAGGTCGGGCAGATGGGCGCCGGTGGCGAGCTCGTCGAAGTCGTTGATGCCCCAGCGCCGTACCTGGTCGCGGTCGCGCCAGGTCCCGAAGTTCTCGACGTGCAGGTCACCGACCGCGGGCAGCCGGGTGGAGTCCAGCGTCTCGGGCAGCAGCTCGCCGATGCGGACCAGCCACAGGTAGTAGCTGCCCCGCAGGAAGCGGTACTCGTGCGCGGCCATCTCCGCGTGCTTGCGGTCCAGCTCGGACTTCTCCAGCGGGATGCGCGCACCCAACCAGCTCTCGTACGCCGACGTCAGCTCGTGCACGTCAGCCATCGGAGTCAGCCTTCGCCGGCGTGGGGCCGGCCGGATCGTGCTTGGTCCCATCGGTGCTGACGAGGCCGGCCCGCGCGGCCATGCTGCCGCCGAGGACGGCGATCGCGATGCTCACCAGGGCGCCCAGCATCAATGCCGACGCCTCACCCGGTACAAGCACCCCCAGCTGCTGGCCGATCGTGGCGGCAGCGACCGGGACCCCCAGCTGCGCGGTGGCGAGCAGTGCCAGCGACGACGGCTGGCCTACGAAGCGCACGACGCCGTGGGCCAGGGCCGCGCCGAGACCGAGGAACAGCCCCAGCAGGATCAGTCGCGGATGACTGCCGAGCTCCCGCAGCTGCAAGGTGGCGCCGAGCCAGACGAAGAACACTGGTCCGAGGAAACCCTCGGTGACGGCGAAGAGCTGCTTGGCCAGCCGTCGCGGCTCGCCGATCGCGGCCACGACCAGCCCGAAGCTGAAGCCGGCCAGCATGATCGAGACGTGCATCGTGACGGCGAGTCCGGCGAGCGCGAAGAGGATCGCCAACTGGACCCGCAGCTCGACGGCGAAGGACCGGTCCTCGGAGACCTTGTGCACCCGTACGCGCACACCGTTGGTCTCCAGGCGACGCAGCACGACGAAGACGACCGCGGCGGCTGCGATCACGGTGGCTGCGCCCAACGCAGCACGGCCGGCATGGCTGGGCTGGATCACCAGCGGCAGCGCGACGATGCAGGCCGCGTCGGCGATGGCGATCTGCGGGAGCAGGTCGAGCACCTGCGTGCCGCCGAGGCCCAGGGAGTCGACCACGGGCAGGATCAGGGCGGCAGACGACGAGGCCATCAGGACGGCGTACAGGGCAGCGTGGTGGAGGTCGAAGGCCGACGCCAGCACCACTCCGAGGATCGCCGCGACGACCCCGACGCCCACCGCACGCACGAGCCCGGCGCGCAGCGCAGGGCGGATGGCCGGGTTGCGTACCGGGACGTGCGACCCCGCCACGAACATCACCAGGGCGAAGCCGGCGTCGGCCAGGAACGTGAACGTCGGGTTGGCGGCATCGAAGTAGCCGAAGCCGGTCCGGCCCAGGACGATCCCGGCGACGAGCTCGCCCAGGACGACCGGCAGGTGCCAGCCCCGGCGCACGGCCAGCAGCGGGCCGCCGAGGGCAACCAGACAGATCACGGACAGTTCGGTGAAGCTCACGGGCCCATCTTGGCCCAGTGCCGCGGCCTGCGGGAACGCCACTCCGTCTGGAACGCAGAGGCCCCCCATGCACCCGGAAGAGCCCACCTGCCCTTGCTGCCTTCCGGCCCTGGGGGAGTTCAGTGAGATACCGCCGCATGGGGGGTTCCCCGAAGTCTAGGAGACCGATTTCGCGCGAGCGAATCGGGGCGGGTAGCCTTCGCGGCGGAGGATTCGCCTAGTGGCCTATGGCGCTCGCTTGGAAAGCGGGTTGGGTGTGAAAGCCCTCAGGGGTTCGAATCCCCTATCCTCCGCCGATAGACTGCAGGCCTGACCTGCACAGACGCCGGCTCGGTCCCGTTGGTTCGCCAACGGGACCGGGCCGGCGCTTCGGCTTTAGTCTCAGTTTTAGTCTCAATTGATCGCCGCGAGCTCGAAATAGGATCCTCGCTTCGAGCGATCATCAAGGAATCCTTGGCCGTGGAACTCGTCGCGGCTTACAACCGTTCGCAGGGTCCGCTGTCGATCCGCGACGCCTCGACTTTGGGCATCAGCTGCTCACAGCGTCGCCAGCGAAACCGCCTCGATCACCTGGCCAAGCCGCTCCTCAAACGTGCCGCCCGACGTCCGTCCGTATTTGTCGGCCAGGTACTGATGCCATCGCGACGGATGCCGGGGCTCGCCCCCAACCATCCACAACGTCGCAAACCCGGAGCGCTCCGCTTCAGCAATGAACCACTCGACCTGTTTGTCACGTGCCCCACGTGCGGCGCCGGACATCCCGGCCACACCCCATGCGCCAAGAACGCCATCTGCTGATCGAAGCGCACGCTTTAGTCCATGCCGGGCCAAGGTCCAGCCATCGTCGGCGCGCAGATCGTTGAGCTCGACCACCGAACTTGTCGCGGTCTTACAGAGATTCACTACCTCAACGCTGTCGTAGCCGAGGATCCGCGCCGCTCCCTCCGTTGCGTTACGCGTCCGGTTTCCGGTCGTCGTTGCGGGCGGGTTCAGCAGCACCGCCACGAGCACGCCCCCTCGCGACTCACAGTGCTCGTCCGTAAACATCGGGACCAGCCTACGAGGCAGTGGGCACTTCCGAACAACGATCAGCAGGGACCGTCAGAGGCGAACACGCTGTCGATGAAGAACATCGAGGCCGCCATCGGTCTCCGGCGATCGAAGCCAGTCGTCCTCCCGGGACCACAATGTCTGCAGCACCCGCCGAGTCTCGTGGTCGAGTGTTCCTACAGCGCGCAGTACCGCCTCCTGCTCGATATCGCCCACGGCGAGCACCACGATGCTCTTCACGACCGGGTCAGAGACATCGGCCGCGAGTAGCTGTTCAAGGTGTCCGTGGCGCGCCAGCAAGTGGGCGGCCACGGTGGCGTGCCGCAGTGTTCCCGTTTGCAGCCAGCCAAGGAGCTGTCGCCGAACGGGGTCCGGCAGGACCTCGGGGAGTGCCGCTGAAGCGTGCAACGCAACGATGTCGTCAGCATCCGCCAGGAACGGCAGTAGCAGAGCAGGGTCGCGTGCTGCCCCGAGCCCGATGCCCCATACCGCCGCGGCCGCCACTTCTGGCGGGAATGCCTCCTCTGCGATATCTGAAAGGGCCTCGGCCGCCGCCGGGTCCGCCAGCTCAGACAGCGCAAACACGCCCTCCATCCTCTCCTCCGGACGCGATTCCTTGCTCAGCACCATGTCGCGGATGGAGGCGGTCAGGCGAGGATTTTGAGCTGCCCCGCTGACTAGCGCTTCAAGCCGGATGCGCCAGTCCCCTTCCTCATCGGACGCGATCTGGATGAGGAGCGCGGCGTCAGGTGGCTCAGCAAGCCAACGCGCAGCCTTCACCGCTGCGAAGCGGTCGTCGGGATCGTCTGCGTTGAGAGCTTCCTTCCAGTCCCACGTAGCGCCTGCGCACTCTATGTCGGCAGGCTCGACGCAGCTCGCCACCATGTCTCCCGCGTCGAACGTCTCGCCGGGCATGAGGTAGACAAAGGCGTTCGGCCACTTTGCGCCACTCTTGTAGGTCGCCCGCCGCCCCGTGTCCGACAAGACGGTGATGTCACCACTGTCCGAGACGCCAGTGACGGCACCCGAGTAGGACGGCGCCCAGCTTGGCCACGAGACATCGCGCTCCGATCCGGCGGAGATCGCCTTTCGGTTTCCCTCGACGAGCGCCCGCTCGGCTGCGTGTAACGCGCCGCGCGTCACATAGACGATGCGGCCAAGGTCGATCACATCCCCAACGGCGACGCGCACGAACGCGAACACGTCGTCCATGCGCATCCCGCCCTCCCACCACTCGCGTCCGGGCGTGTTGGAGTGGGAAAGCTTAACTTCGAGCTTGGACTTGCCCTTGGACTCGAAGCGCCGGCCACAGCGAATACAAAGGAGGTCGGGGAGTCGAAGCCTCTTGACCTTGATGCTCCAGATCTTGTTTGCCTTGGCGTAGCGCTCCAGCTCGATGATTCGGTGACCGTGTGCCTCGAGATCGTCCGACACGGCTGCAGCGGCAAAGGCTCCCATCGTCAGGAAACGTGCGAAGTCCTCATCCTCCTTGAAGCCCATCAGGCGTCACCGTCTGTGAACAACCGGGCCGGATCGACCCTGAGTGCCGAAGCCAGGGCGACGATGTTGTCTAGGCCGACATTCCTTCGTCCGCGTTCCAAGCTGGACACGTAAGTGCGATGTAATCCTGAGGCCTCGGCCAAGTTCTCCTGGGACAAGCCCAACGCGAGTCGGAGTTCACGAACGCGAGCCCCGAACACAATCCGGTGTGGGGCCGGAGCCTTGTCGGTGCCATGCGTCATGATGGTGCGAACGTAGGGGTTCGCAGACTATGAGGCTACAGACTATGAGTAACATGGACCGCATGCCTGAAGACATCGTGGTTGGTCGGAGCGACCCGGTCTATATGGCGCATGCTTACCTGACGAAGGTGCCCGTTCCGGCCATCACACCGTTCATTGAGGCGTTCTGCCCCGAGGGTGGGGTTGTCGCCGATCCCTTCGCGGGGTCGGGCATGACGGGCGTTGCAGCAGTCGCCACCGGGCGCTCTGCGCGGCTGTCGGATATCTCAGTGCTTGGTCGGCACATCGGCTCCAACTATCTCAACCTCGTTGACCCCGAGCTTTTGCAATCGACGGCCGCGACCGTCGTCAAGGAGGCGTCCTCAGAGCTTCAAGGCATCTATGCGGTGCCGTGCGAGGCGTGCGGTGAAGAAGCTTCGCTGAGCAAGACTGTGTGGAGCGTCCTGGTGGAGTGTGGCGGTTGTGCGCGCCCCGTCAACTTCTACCGCGCGCTCGAGACAGCGGACTGGTCGAAGGCGGGCATGCAGTGCTCCGACTGTGGAGCGTCGGTCTCGAGCAAGAACCGCCGAGTAGGCGAAGCGCCCGTCGTTGACTGCATTTCCTGTCCCTGCTCTCCGAAGCAGCGCGAACAGGCGGCACGGCCAATTCGGGCACAAGACACCGAAGGCTTGGACTTCCCCGAGGTTGAGATCACTCCAGATCGGGAGATGTACCGCGCCTCGGCTCTCGGCAAGAGCGGCAACAACACAGTCGCGTCGTTCTACTCTCCGCGCAATCTCCGCGCCCTGGTTGCGCTGCGCTCTGCCATCCGCGATGTCTCCGACGAACAGCTCGCTAGCAAGCTGTTGTTTGCATTCACGGGCACCTTGACGCGCGCGTCGAAGCGGTATCAATGGTCAAAGGCGCGCCCGCTCAACGCTGCCAATGCCAACTACTACATCGCACCCGTCTTCTACGAGTGGAACGTCTTCGAACTATTCCAGCGCAAGGCCGTCGCTGTAACCCGTTCCGACGACTTCGTGCGAAGTGAACGTGTAGCGCGGGGGCACGGTGACATCGCGGTTGATGCCGAGTACGTCGTAGAGAGCGCGGCCGAACTCAGCCTTGCCGACGACAGCGTGGATTACATCTTCACTGACCCGCCGTTCGGCTCCAACCTGTTCTATGCCGACATGGCGTTGTTCCAAGAGGGTTGGCTCGATGGATTCACAGATGTGACTAAGGAAGCTGTGATCGACCGCAGTCGTGGCACCAAGCGATCCTCTGAACGGTACGAACAACTCCTGACTGATGCGCTGAGCGAGTGTCGTCGCGTTCTGAAGCCCGGCGGGAGGCTGAGCATGGTGTTTGGCAACTCGTCAGGCAAGATCTGGGCTCTCGTACAGCGCGCTGTCGCGGCTGCAGGCTTGGTCATCGAACCTGAGCACATCGTGATCTTGAACAAGGGCCAGCGGTCAGTAAAGGGCCTTGCCTCCGGATTCGAGCACGTCGCCACACTGGACCTCGTCCTCACCATGCGCGAGTCCGACGCTGTGGTCCCAGAACTCACCAATCCGAGCTACGAACAGCTTGTTGCGCTAACTCGCGAAGTGGCCGCAGGTGGCGCGACGACGCCGAGTCACCTGTACCTGGCGCTGCTCCGCAGCGCTCTGGGTGACGGCTGGAGCGTCGCTGAGCTGGATCTGCGGACGGTTACGGAGACCCTGCTGGCCGACGGCTGGGCGATCGACTCACGGTCTGGTCGCTTGACGAGGCCCGACGCTGCGTAGCGCGAGTCGACTGTTGTTGAAGGCTGGCACGCCGCAGCGATATGCCCGCTTCCGCCCAACTACAGTTCAAGCGTGGGCAGGGAGAGCAGTGACGAGTACTACGTTCTCGACCTGTGCGACCTAGTTCTCGACGTTCCTGGTTCTCGCCAGCACCCTTTAACTGGCTCCTCGGCGATCCAGGCCGAACCGGGCGGCAGGTCCGGCTCCCCGTTGACGCGTACTGGGAATCGCTGAGGCTCGTCGTCGAGTACCGAGAGCAGCAGCACGACCGTCCGAACCGGCACTTCGACAAACCTGACCGGCCCACGATCTCGGGAGTCCATCGAGGCATACAGCGCGCGATGTACGACGGTCGCCGAGATGAACTGATTCCTGCGCACGGGCTGAGGCTGGTCGTCATCGAGCCGAATCATCTCGCCACGAATTCGCGGGGACGCCTGAGGCGCGACGAAACGAGCGACCTGCCGGCCATCGCTGAGCTCCTGAGGTACTAAGGCTCCATCCCAGAAGGTTGCCCGCGTTTCGGCGTTGCTTCAGTCACCGGATCGTCACGAGCCGTCACTCTCGAAGAGCAGTCCGCCGACGCGATTGGCGACCTCGCGTCGGATCGGATCGGTCACATGCTGGTAGCGAGCTGCCATCGACGTGCTGGACCAGCCCATGATCGACATGACTGTCCGCTCTGGGACGCCGAGGACGAGTAGGACGGTGGCCGCGGTGTGTCGGGCGTCGTGGAGCCGGGCGTGGCGCACGCCGGCGCGCTCCAGCAGTGCCTTCCACTCGTGATAGTCGCTGTTGGGCACGATCGGTCCGCCGACCCGCGACGCGAACACCCAACCGCCCTCGGTCCAAAGCGAGCCGGCACGGATGCGTTCGGTGCTCTGCTGAGTGCCGTGTTCCTCAAGCAGTACGACCAGTTCGTCGGGGAGTCCGACCACCCGGTTCCCTGCGGCCGACTTTGTCGCCCCGGTGATGCCGTTGCGCTGGTGCCGCTTCGGACAGAAGCCGGGAGCCTTGCCACAGGTTCCGGCACAGCCGTGCTCGTACGACGGCCGCAGCCGCGTGGCGCGCACTCGCAGCGACTTGGTGGCAAAGTCGATGTCGTCCCACCGAAGCGCAAGCGCTTCACCTTGCCGCAGCCCCAACGCGAGAGCCATCGCCCAGCGGGCGCCGTTGCGGCTGTCCAAGGCGGCTGCCAGGACCTTCTTCACCTCCTCGACCGTGAACGGCTCTACCAGCTCTGGCTGGATCCGCGGCGGCCGCGCCAGCTGGGCCGGGTTGCGAGCGATGCGCCCACGCCGATGGGCCTCCCCGAGCGCCGTGCGCACGGTTCGATGAACCTGATGCGCCGTGGCTGGCTTCGCACCACTTTCGAGCATCCGGCGATAGACGGCCTCCAGATGCTCAGGTTCGAGGCGGTCGAGCCGTTGCCCTCCAATGACCGGTAGCAGATGCTTCTCCACTGCCGTTCGGTACGCTTGATAGCTCGAATCGCGGACGCTCGGCCGAGCGATCTCCTCGAGCCAATACCGAAGCCACTTCTCAACGGTCCACGCCCGACCGGTCCGCGGCACCAGTGCTTCGTCACGCAGCTTCTCCGTAGCGCGAACCTTCTTCACCACGGTCGCCTTAGACTTACTCATCACGTGGCGGCGGTCGAGGTGGCCGTCGTCCTTGCGCCCGACCGTGACACGCCCGTGCCAGTAGCCGTCTTTGCCCAGATAGACCGTCGACTCGCGGTTCGGATTGCGCGCCACTTCAGGACCCCGCGTCGAACGTCGCTCCGCCCTCACGTCGAAGTCGGTCGACGTATTCACGCAGGCACGGTATCGGGATTCTGCGCAGCCCACCTATCTGAATCGACTCGACATCTCCGGTCCCGATCAGCCGGTACAACGACGTGCGCCCGATGCCCAGGCGCAGCGCGGCCTCCTCGACGCGCAGCAACAGAACCGGCTCCTGCTCCACCTCGTTCGTAACAACCTTCATCTCGTGGCTCCCATGGTTGTGGACGTCCCCGCCAGCTCTCACAGGCGTCCGGAGTCGCATCACTTGGATGCCATCGGACGGACTGATCAGCCTGCGGGCCTGCACGAACTAGCAAGCGCCGAATTTCGTCGCCAGTGGACAACCACCCGTAAATCGACCCTGTGGAGGGTTCCGCGGACATTGACGCGGTGGCCTCGGCGTCGGAGGTCGGTTCACCAGCCGAGTGTCCGCGCCAGGACAGGCGTCGGACATGGCGAATTCCATTACCTCCCCACCCGCCCGACGAAGAGATCACAGCCAAGCCAATAGCGCTACGCAGACGTGCCGCTACAAGGAAGCCTCACTGCAATGCCTCACACCGAGAACATCAATATGGACACACCTGGTGCACTCGGAAGTGACCCGTCGGTCCCCCGGTGTCCACCCGTGGAGCCAACTGGTGCTTGTAGAGGGTGTGATGACTCTGCACAAGCTCTCGGCTGGCGAGGGTTACACCTATCTGACCCGCCAGGTTGCGGTCCATGATGCGTCGGAGCGGTCGCAGGCTGGGATGGCGGAGTACTACGCCGAGAAGGGCGAGACCCCTGGGCGTTGGCTCGGCGCCGGGCTCGAGGCTCTGGGTCTGAAGGCGGGCGAGCAGGTGGTCGAGGAGCAGATGGTTGCCCTATTCGGGCACGGCCACCATCCCGGTAAGGACGAGGTGGGCCTGTCGGTGCCGTTGGGGCGTGAGTTCCCGACGTACTCCGCGACGACGCTGCGGATGGAGACCGCCCGGGCCTTCTCTGACCACAACCGCACACACGGGCTCCCGGCGGGTGCCGAGATCCCTGCTGACCTGCGGGCAGGAATCCGCTCCGATGCGGCCCGGCAGCGGTTCGAGCAGAAGCACGGCCGGGCGCCGACGAGCGATCGAGAGTTCGCCGGGTTCATGGCCCAGGAGTCGCAGCCGTCGGCGAGCGCGGTGTCGGGATATGACCTGACGTTCTCACCGGTGAAGTCCGTCTCAGCGTTGTGGGCCCTTGCCCCGCCTGAGGTCGCTGCACAGATAGAGGCCGCACACGACGCCGCCGTGACCGACGTGATCGGCTGGCTCGAACACGAGGTCGCCTACACCCGGACCGGGCGCGCTGGTGCGCGGCAGGTGCCCGTGACAGGCCTGGTCGCTGCTGCGTTCACTCACCGGGACTCCCGTGCGGGCGACCCGGACCTGCACACCCACGTCGCGGTGGCAAACAAGGTCCAAGCCCGGGCCGAGTACGGCGGGGCGTGGCTGGCCTTGGACGGGCGGATCCTGTTCAAGGCGAAGGTTGCAGCCTCCGAGCGTTACAACACCCGGCTCGAAGCCGAGCTGGTCGACCGGCTCGGGGTGCGGTTCATCGAACGGCGTGCGCGCGACGGTAAACGGACCATCCGGGAGATCGCTGGGGTCGACCCGATGCTTCTCGACGTTTGGTCGAAACGTCGAACAGCGATCACCATCAGGCGCGACAGGCTGGCCGGTCACTTCCAGGTCGAGCACGGGCGCCCACCTACCCCGATCGAGGCCCGGGCGCTTGCGCAGCAAGCCAACCTGGAAACCCGCGAGATGAAGCATGAACCGCGCAGCCAAGCAGAGCAACGGGCCACCTGGCGCACCGAAGCCACCGATTACTGGATCGATCCTGACGCGCTGGTTGATGCCGTCGTCGGGGGCGCAGTCGGCACTGGTATCCGCTCACAAGCCCGGCACTCGCACAGGTTCGATGAGGACCGACTCCACGCAACCGCTCAGCGCGTCGTTACGGCGCTGGAGGCCTCGCGTGCGACTTGGCAGGTCTGGCACGTCCGGGCTGAGGTCGACCGTCAGATCCGTGCCGCCGAGGTGCCACTCGAGCAGCTCGACCAGGTGGCCGGTCAGCTGATCGACCACGTCCTCGAAGACTTGTCGGTCCGTGTCGACGTGCCCGATGTGGTCGATGAGCCTGAGGTTCTGCGAAGGCGTGACGGGGCTAGCGTGTACGACGTCCACGGCTCTGACCGGTACAGCTCCCAACGGATCCTCGACGCTGAGCAGACCGTGCTCGCGGCAGCCCGCCTTACCGATGGCCGAAGCATCGAGGCTGCCAGGGTCAGCCTTGCGATCGCTGAGGCCGCTGACGTCGGGCGGTCCCTGGATCCGTCACAGGCTGCGCTCGTCATGGCGCTGGCGACCAGTGGAGCCCGGGTCCAGGTCGCTATCGCTCCGGCCGGGACGGGGAAGACCACCAGCATGCGCGTTCTCGCCGATGCCTGGCGGGCAACAGGTGGGACCGTGCTCGGTCTGGCACCCTCCGCAGTCGCCGCACGAGAACTCAGTAGGGCACTGGCAGATGATGCCGACACTCTCGCCAAGCTCACCACCGACCTTTCCAACACCCTCACTACTGGCCGTTCAGACATGGTTACCAGCGGTCTCACTGGCCGGTTTGGCTCGGTTGGTCCTGGCACTCTCATCGTGGTCGACGAGGCCGGGATGGCGGCCACCGGCGACCTTGCGACGCTGGTCAGATTTGCCCTCGAAACCGGGGCCAGTGTGCGACTGATCGGGGATGATCAGCAGCTCGCGGCGGTGGCGGCGGGAGGCCTGCTCCGTGATCTGGTCTCTCAGACCACTGCCACCTCACTCTCGGTGGTCCATCGGTTCGACGACTCCGCCGAGGCAGCTGCATCCCTCGCGATCCGGGCCGGCGAGACTGTCGGTCTCGGCTTCTACACCGACCACCAACGGATCCACGTCGGAACGCCGGGGACCGCCGCCGACCTGGCCTACCGTGGCTGGCAGATAGACCGCGCGTCCGGACTCGACAGCCTGCTGTTGGCTCCCACCGGAGCAGTTGCGACCGAGCTCAACCGGCGGGCGCGCACCGACCGACTCGCAGACCAGACCACTGACCGCACCGCGGGCCCTTCGGTGTCGCTACGCGACGGAAACCACGCCAGCGCAGGCGACCTGGTCGTGACCAGGCGCAACGAACGCCGCCTGATCGCGCGCGACACCGATTGGGTCAAGAACGGCGACCGCTGGCGCGTCGCAGAAGTCCGCTCCGATGGCGCGTTGATCGTTGCCCGGGTTGGCGCCACCCGGATCAGAGTCATTCTGCCCGCGAACTACGTCGCCCAACATGTCCAACTCGGCTACGCCACCACCGTCCACACCGCCCAAGGCATGACCGTCGACACCAGCCACACCGTCCTGAGCGGCGAGGAGTCGCGGCAGTTGCTCTACGTCGCCCTCTCCCGTGGCCGGGTCGAGAACCACCTCTACCTCGCCAGCGACACCGGGGAGGTCGAGGAGAGCGGCTTGCCGACCGCCCTGCCACCGACTCTCGTACAGACCCTCCGAGGAATCCTCGCCCGCGATGGCTCTCAGGTGTCCGCGACCACCGCTCACCGCGAGGCCACCGATCCTGCCGGCCGGCTTCACGACGCGGTGCTTCGTTACGACGATGCCATGATCGTCGCCGCGCAGCGTCACCATGTCGACCTCACCGAGATAACACTGGGCGGCGGCCCACTGCCATGGCTTCACGGCATCCCCTCAGAGCTCGCTCAGGATCCGGAGTGGGCCAAGTACCTGCGCGAGCGTTCCCAACTCATCAGCACGCTGGCTGACGAGGTCCGAGTCGCAGCCGATCCGGCCGCACCATGGGCCGATGGCCTCGCCCCAAGCCTGGTCCGCGCCGTCGCCGTATGGCGCGCCGCCTACGGCATCCCCGACAGCGACCCGCGACCGACCGGCCCAACCACCGACGGACTCGGCTGGCACCACCAACGCGACCTCAACCGCCACGTCCAGCGACTCGTCGAAGATCGGGTCGACTGGTCCGAACACCTGCCATCGACGGTCACCGCCGACACGCAGTCGGCGGCCCTTGCGCGTCGCCTCGACGACCTTCAGAGGCGTCGGCCCGACGTCGCTCTGCTCATCCAGAAATCACTGGACGAGCCTCGGCCTCTCCCCGTCGAGAACCCGGCCGACGCACTCTGGTGGCGCGTTGTTGCCGCGGACGCAACGCTTCCCAAGCCGAATCCCGAGCCTGCTGTTGCCGCTGCGCCGCAGCTACCCTCTCAATCTGCGTCGAGTCCGTGGCACACCAGGCAGCCCGAACGCGCGCCAGGCATCGCCCGATGAAAGACGTTGCGCATGAGAATCGGGCTGTCGGAGCTGCCTGCCATGCTCGAACACATGTTCGATGATCGCTTTCGTGTCTGGCCGCTTGGTCAGCCGGTATGCCTATACCCTGAGCGCGTGTACACCTCGTCGGCGGAGGAGCAGGCAGCGCTTGTCGCCCTCCTCAAAGAGCGGCCCGGTGGGCTGAATTGGCTGCAGCTAGCTGATGCAGTCCTCGAATTCGGCGGGCCTGTGGAAGCACGGGATGCACTGCTCCCCGACGAGTTATTCCCATCTGACGAGCACACAGCAGCAACTCTGGAGGCTGCCAGTGACGTCAAGCTTTGGGCGGAACAAGGCCTCGACTTTTGGACCATCGTTGACGGTCGGTATCCGGCGCGAGTGCGTGACATCCATCAGGCGCCGCCGTTCCTGTTCGCGCGCGGCCGTGGAACTGAGGATGACGTTGCAGTCTCTGTCGTGGGGTCCCGCAAGGCATCGCCTCGTGGCCTCAAAATGGCCACGTCGATCGCCCACGCCCTCGTAGACATGGAGCTGACGGTCATCGCAGGGCTCGCCGCCGGCATCGACACTGCAGCCCACGTAGCAGCCCTCGAGCGCGGTGGCCGGACGGTCGCTGTGATCGGCAATGGCATCAACAACGTCTTCCCTGCCGCCAACCGCCAGCTGCAGGAGGACATTGCGACCAAAGGGTTGCTCCTGTCGCAGTTCTGGCCAGACGCCCCTCCGCAACCCCACAACTTCCCGATGCGCAACGCCATCATGTCTGGCTACGGCATCGCCACTGTGGTGGTCGAGGCCGGAGAACACAGCGGAGCACGCATTCAGGCGCGCATGGCCGTCGAACACGGCCGTCCCGTGATCCTTACTGATCTGGTCGTCGAGACAACACAGTGGGGCAAGGCGCTGACCGCACGGCCCGACGTCTACACGGTGACCTCGACGAGCGAGGTGTCTGACGTCGTTCAGCAGCTCGTAGAGCGCCCCAACGTGCTCGACGAGGCGCTTCGTAACGTCGCCGTGTGATGGTCGCAACGTCAGACAGTCTCGTCACCCTGCGCAGATGGCTGATCACGACAGGCAGCGCCTATCTCCGCAATGTTCAGTGGATCCCGGGCACCACTTGCAGGGTCTGCGGCGGAGTGCCTGGCGTTGGCTATGGCATTTGTCCGAAGTGCTATCAGCGGGAGGGTTCGCCGGGGCTAGCGGACAAGCTCGGCTTCATTACGTACGCATGGCCCCAGCACCAGACGGGGCACGTCATGTACGGCTACAAGGCGCCGGTACCCGCCCCAGCCAACCGTCAGATGGTCGCGACGCTCCTCACGTACGGCGTCGTCGCGCATTGGCCATGCATGGCAGGTCCGACAGGTGGGCTGCCCGACGCGTGGGCGACGGTGCCGTCCCTGAAGGCGCGACCTGGACTCCACCCGATCACCGAAATAGCACGCGTACCTCTCCATGCTTTCCCGCAGGTGCCGGTCTCACCGTCACCTGTCCTAGGCAGCCACCGAGGCTTCTTGCCCGAAAACTTCACGGTCGCACCAACCAGCGCGAAGCATGTACTGCTGCTTGACGACACATGGGCAAGTGGCGGCCATGTCCAATCAGTTGCCGCAGCGTTGAGGGGCGCCGGCGTCGAGCGCGTCACGACGCTGCTGGTCGCTCGGTGGCTGGATCCCACTTGGGCAGACACGCAGAAGATCATCAGCGGCCTCAAGACTGACTTTGACCCAGACGTGTGTCCCTTCACCGGCATTCCCTGCTAGGCGAGTTCTCCTTTGCGGCGTGGCTGGACATCGACCAGCCAGTCGATGCGTCGCACTGAGGATCCCGCGGGGAGCACGGACCGGACCGGACCGGGCCGTTCCGTTCTGGTCGGACCGAAGCCCTGAATGTTGATCGAAACGTGCAGATCGCCGGGAGACGAGCCGCCGAGGGTGACGATTCACCCCCTGACCTGCGGAAAACTTGCCCAAGTCTTTGCTGTTAGCGCCTCCTTGTTCGGTCAGATATGGCTCGATACAGCTCGTGGAGACCGTGCAGACGGCTCGCCTTCTTATGCACCGTCATCGCTCCAGGCGCTCGATCGGCCTCCTCGGCGTGCCGGACCGGCTCTACGGCGCCGGAAGGGGGCGCATGGGGGCAAGCGGAAGGCTGAGGGCAGGAGCGGGCGTTTTACAGCCTCTACGGGCGGGGGGAAATTCACACAGGAAATCTGCCGATGCATCAGACGAGGGCGATCGGTGTCCACCACTGTGCACATGGCGGCTCAAATAGTGCCTTTGACCTGCACGTTTGCGAATGTATCTCGACGTCCACGGTTGTGGAGAGTGCCAATAGTCGCCGCACCGTGCGGCAGAGGCCACGCCGATCTGGGCATAGTTGTTTGGTCTGAGCGCAATTGATGCTCTACCCTTTGAGGGTGGGCACCGAGCCCGCAGATTCGAGGTATCGCCGCCGTGACTGACCTGGTATTCGAGGAGGGTCCGATTCCGACATCGGACGACGCAAAGCAGCAGGCTGCGAGCGCGCCCTACATGTCCTATAAGGGCTTCAAGAACTACCTCATGAAGTTCTCCGAACCCGGCGGTCTGCCAGCTCGTCTGGACAAGAGCTACTTCGGCAACGCGTCAGGCAGCCTCGTGGCCCAGGTCCGCGGCACGCTCCGGTACCTCGAGCTGATCGACGACGACAAGCACCCGACTGACCTTCTCAAGGGGATCGTCGCCGCCGACCCCGCGGACCAGCAGCAGTACCTGAAGATGATCTTTGAGGAGAAGTACGCCGACGCTCTCGCGCTGGATCAGAACGCTACGAGCGGTCAGTTGGCCGAGGTCTTCCGGGCGCGCGGGCTGAGTGGCACGACGATCCAGAAGGCGATCTCATACTTCCTCGCTATGGCGGAGGACGTCGGCGTCGAGGTGAGCGGTCACTTCAAGAACGGACGCGTCGCGGCGACCAACGGGACTCCCCGCAAGCGGGCTGCAAAGAAGGCGATCGCTTCGGTGCCTCCGCCACTCCCGCCCGCTCCTAAGGTCACCACCGAGGAGCAGCAGAAGGCCAAGTACGTCGACATGTTGATGGACCTCGCGTCGAAGGGCGACAGCGATGTTCAGATCGAGCTGCTTAACCGGATCGAGAAGGCGCTCGGTATTGGCACTTCCTCCAACCCGTCGTCCAGGAACGGCACGGGAGGGAGCGACTGAAGGTTTGCCTCATGGGGTCTGAGGGGGTCCAAACTCCGAAGACGCGGCGATTCCACCCCGCCGCTCCTCATGGGGAAGGAGGGCGAGGCGACCGTATACGCCAAGCCAGCCGGGCCGGTGGCGTCGTGTCTTCCAGGGCAGGCGCCGCCGGCCACCTCATTCGGTGGCCTTGTGAAAGCATACGCAATGTAGGTTTCCAGGTCCCAGGATTTGTGATCTCGCCGCGCCATTCCGGCGTGAGCCTCCGCTACGTCCGTAGTCTCAGTTCTAGTCTCAGTTGTCCTGAGTCGACCCCGTTCAAGGGGGTCCCAGCCTGTCACTGCTGAGCGCAACGGCCGGTTCCGAACTCCCCGAAACAGCCCTCAGCCGACTTGGAAAGCGGGTTGAGTGAAAGCTCTCAGGGGTTCGAATCCCCTATCCTCCGCCACTCGACGGCGCCGCACCCGTGCGGCGCCGTTTTGCATGCATGTGTAAGAACTCAGTCACGTTCTCGCCATGGCCCGCGGGCGCTTCCGGGTCTAGCGTCGAACCGAGCGATCGCCTCGCCGGGAGGCCGCTCGATCGGAGGCACCGATGTTCATTCAAGTGATGCAAGGCCCGTGCACCCGCCGGGACGACCTGCGAGCGGCCGTGGATGCGTGGCATACCGACGTGGGCGGCGCTGCCGGCTGGCTCGGAGGCACGTTCGGCTTCACCGATGACGACCAATTCATCGGCGTGGTCCGATTCGAGTCCCAGGAGCTCGCGATGGCGAACTCGGACCGCCCCGAGCAGGGCGCGTGGGCCGAGAAGTTCATGGCCGCCTTCGACGGCCCGTCGAGTTCCACGACTGCACCGACGTGACCGAGTTCCTCGACGGCGGCTCCGACGACGCCGGGTTCGTCCAGGTGATCCGCGGTCACGTCACTGATCGCAATCTCGTCAAGGTGATGATGTCGGACACGGATGCCCTGCGGCAGATGCGTCCCGAGATCATCGGTGGCACGTTCGCGATCACCGGCGACGGCACGTTCACCCAGACCGTCGCGTTCACCGACGAGGCCAGCGCTCGCAGCGGGGAAGCCGGTGAAGGACCTCCGGCGGAGATCGCCGAAGCGCTGCAGTCCCTGATGGCCGACGCCACCTTCTACGACCTGCACCACCCTTGGTTCGAGTCGGCCTGACCACGACTCGATCGTCCGGATCGAGCCCACGGGCGGGCCCCGGTTGGGGTTCTCGGAACCGCCCGATTCGAAGCACCCAGCACCAACGGATCGAAGGAACCACCATGTCCTCAGCCATGCAGAGCATCAACGACCCGCACGAGACCCGACCGTTCGTGGCCCACGGCCACATGGACGTCGTCACCCTGGGCGACTTCACCGTCGGCCGCGGCACGTTCGAACCCGGCTGGCGGTGGTCGGCCGACGTCAAGCCGATCGCCGGTACCGACTCCTGCCAGGTACACCACACCGGCGTCTGCGTTGCTGGCTCGATGACCATCCGCTACGACGATGGCACTGAAATGACGATCGGTGCCGGCGACGTCGTGGTCATCGAACCCGGCCACGACGCCTGGACCCTCGGCAACGAGCCGTGCGTCATGTACGACACCGGAGTCGCGGCGTACGCCAAGCCCAGCTGAACGGGCGGTTTACGGCACGAAATCGACGTATCGGGTGCAGGTGCCTCCGACACACAGGCGTACCGACCACGCCTGAACGGAACCGATGAAGCCGGAGGACGAGTCGATGTCATAGAAGTTGATGGCAGTCGTCCGCCCGTTTCCGCAAACCCGGTAGGTCTGAGTGCTGTCCGACACCCAGGTAACCCGGATCTTGACCTCGACTCGCGCACACGATCCATCGGCCAGACGGTCGCCCACCGTCCCGGCCAGTTTGAACCACGGACGTCCCAGATAGTCGACGCCTTTCGACCACCTGCCGTACCCGCATCCACCGGGCAGCCCCTGGTGATAGGGCCAGGTACCGGTGGGGCAGGCGACTGCCTGTGACGGCGCAGCTGTCATGGTGACGATCGCTACCACAGAGGCGAGCGCCATCAAGGTGCCCCTCAGGATGCGCCGGGGCGGCCGAATCAGTCTCGTCTGCATCATGGGTCACCTCTCGATCGCAATCGCCGACCGTCAGCGAAGCTCACCTTGTTGACCCGCGTTTATGCCCTCTTGTTACGCGTTGTTACCATTCTTCTTCCAAGGTGGGTGGTACACCGTCAGCGATGGGAGCCAGTGCGTGGTCGAGCCCGAGCTTCGAGCTGGCCTGGGAATGGCACTCGGAACGGTGTTCGCTCGGCTCACTGGTTATCTGCGATCGATCCTGCTGGTCGCGACGCTGGGCAACGCGCTGCACGCGGACCTGTTTGCGATCGCCAACACGATTCCGAACATGCTTGTCGTGCTGCTCGGGGCTGGGATCTTCAACGCCGTCCTGGTGCCCCAGGTCGTCAAAGCAGACCGCTCGGGAGACGGCGCTTCCTACGTCAACGAAGTCATCACGTTGTTCGGAGGGTTCCTGCTCGTCGCGACCGTGCTGATCACGGTGGCAGCTCCGGGGCTGACGAGGCTCTTCCTGGCGCCCCAACTTGCCGACCAGCAGTTCGCTGGCCAGTACCACTCAGCGATCGCGCTCGCGTACCTCTGCCTACCGCAGATCTTCTTCTACGGCATGTTCGCCTTGATCGGCCAGATCCTGAGCGCACGTGGAGCATTCGGCCCGATGATGTGGGCGCCAGTTCTCAACAACGTCGTGTCCATTGCTGTTCTGGCCGCGTACCTGAGCGCCTACGGCTCGGTTGCAGACGGTTGTGGCGGTTATGCCGGCGGGCAGGAGCGGCTTCTCGGAGTCGGGATGACTGCGGGCGTCATCGTTCAATGTCTTGCACTGGTTCCCTACCTGAAGCGGGCAGGAATCCACTTCCGACCGACGGCCGACCTGATGTCGGACCGAATGAGAGCCACGATCCGGCTCGGCGCTTGGACGGTAGCCGTGGTCCTGGTCAACCAGTTGGCGTACGGCGTCATAGTGCGGTTGGCGTCCGGCGGGGCTGCCTCGGTCAGCAGCTGCACCGGCGGCGCGCCCGATGGCGGCACCGGCTTCACGGTCTACTCCTCCGCAAATCTGCTGATCATGGCTCCACATGCGATCATCACGGTCTCGCTCATGACGGCGCATCTCCCGGGCCTGGCCACACTGGCGTCGACTGGCAGGCTCGGGGAGTTGGGCCGCCGGCTCTCGTCCTCGCTCAGGCTGGTCATGGTCGCGATGATGCCCGGCATCGCGCTGATCGAATTGCTGTCCGTCGCGATCTCGAACCTGGTGTGGGGCTACGGAGCCGGTGCAAGCACGTACGAGCGGTTCAGCCCGACCGTCAGCTGCTTCGGTGTGGCCTTGTTCTTCTTCACCGCTCACTACGTCGCCCTTCGCGGGCTGTACGCGCTTGAGGCGACTCGAGTGATCTTCGGGATCCAGACGGTGATCGCAGTCGTCAACGTCGGAGCAGCGATCCTGCTGGTTCACCTGACGGACCGAGCGACGACAGCGCCGGCGCTGGCTTCTGCCTTCGCACTCGCCTATGCAGTCGGCTCGTTCATCTCGTGGCAGGTACTGCGGCGAATGGTCGGAACAATCGAACTTCGGCGGATCCTCACGACGCTCGCCAGCGTTGGTGGATGCACGGCTCTGGCCACGGTCGGGTGCCTCGCGTTGAACTACGCCGTGAGCGGCGACCTGGTGGCACGACCCACGACCAAGGTGGGCTCGATGGCGACAGTCACAGCGACGGCTGTCGCATTCAGCGCCCTCCTCTTCCTGTCAGGAAGGGTCATTCGGGTAGCGGAAGCTTCGGATCTGCGAGCGGTGTTCGCGGCGCGAGGGCATCACTCAGCCCGCGACGAGGTCGAGGGCAAGTAGTTCGTCGGCGACGTACGGCATCGAAGGGCAGCACCGCTGGGCCAGGCGCGCGAACCGTTCGCGCAGGCCGGCCCGGGCGTCGGCGAGCCCACCCACGACGGCGAAGGTGCCCAGCACCTCGTCGTCGACCAGGTCACCGAGCTCGGTCCAGCGTCCGGCCTTGGTGAAGGCGTGCGCCTGCTCGTGCAGCTCGCCCCAGCCGTGGTGGTCGAGCACCGTCCGATAGGCCGGGGTCGAGGCGTAGAACCCGATCTGCCGGCGAACGCGCACGACGGCGGCCGCCAGCTGCTCCTGGGTGCGCCCGGTGGCGACGAGGCACAGGGAGGAGACCGTGAAGGGCTCCGCCGCGCGCGCTCCGCCAGCACGGGACGACTGGATCGTCGGCAGGACCACGTCCGTGAGGTAGCTGCGCGAGAGCAACGGGTGGCAGATCAACCCGTCCGCGACCGCCCCGGCCACGGACACCATGCGTGGACCGACCGCCGCCAACCACACCGGTGGCGGACCGGCGTCGATCGGCCCGGCGTTGAACAGCGGCGGCATCAGCGTGTGCGTGTAGAACTCCCCGTGGAAATCCAGCGCTTCACCGGTCTGCCAGCTGCTCCAGATCGCGCGCAGCGCCTCGACGTACTCGGCCATCCGGGCAGCGGGGCTCGACCACGGCATCGCGAACCGTCGGGTGATGTGCGGCTTGATCTGGGTCCCGAGGCCGAGGACCAGGCGACCGCCGGAGAGCCGGTGCACGTCCCACGCCGAGTACGCCGTCGCCATCGGCGTGCGCGCGAAGGCAACCGCGACCGAGGTGCCCAGCGTCATCCGCCGGGTCGAGGTGCACGCCAGCGCGAGGGCGACGTACGGGTCGTGCGCCGCCTCAGCGACGAACAACGCACCGACTCCCCTCGCCTCGGCAGCACGAGCCGTCGCGGCGACTCCGGACGGGTCCCCGTGGTAGGCGAGATCGAGGATCGGGGAGGTGTCAAGGAGCACCGCCGAAGCGTACTGGCGAAAGATTCCGGCAAACCGGACCGAAAGCCGTAACCAGACGGTGACGAGCGTCGTTTATCCGTGCACACCACCGCAAAACTGCGGAGGTCGGACGAAGGAGGTAGACATGCTCGTCATCGCCCTGGGCCTGATCCTGATCGCTGCGGCATGCGCCGTCGTCCTGATCGAAGCCTCCAAGTCCGTCATCCCGCTGGTCGGTCCTCCGACGGTCGCCGCCGCTCGCCCCATCCCCGAGCAGCGGACCTCGAGCGACACGATCGCGGTGCGCACCGACGCCGGACGCAGCACGTACGAGTTCATCACCAGCCTGCCGGTCGAGGCCGCGCCGCTGCGCGCCTCGCTCTGACCTACTCGAGCTCGAGCCGGGCCCGATAGGCCTTCCGCTCGTCCGAGTCCGGCAGCAACGCCCGGTCATCGCGCATCAGCCGGCGGATCAGCTTCATCGCCGGCTCCGGTGTCAGCGTGGCCGCGTTCGCCAACGCGCCGACGTACCCGGGTGCGGCGATCTCGCCCTTCCGCGAGGCGACCGACCCGACGACCGCGTCGGCGATGTCCGACGCCTTGACCTTCGGGATCGGCTTCATGTCCAGGCCGGAGGCCAGCGCCGTGTCGACCGCTGACGGCAGCACCGCCGTGATGCTCACCCCGCGATCGGCGTACTCGAGCCGGGTCGCCGCGGTCAGCCCGACCACCGCGAACTTGCTGGCGTTGTACGTCGCGAGGCCCTTGACCGGGAACTTCCCGGCGAGCGACGCGACGTTGACGATGTGCCCACGACCGCGCTCGAGCATGCCGGGCAACGCCAGCCGCATCCCGTGGAGCACGCCGAACAGGTTGATCTCGATGGTCATCCGGTCGGTGCGCGCATCGAGCTCGAGGAAGCCGCCGTTCGGCATCACACCGGCGTTGTTGACCAGGATGTCGAGGGGGCCGTGCTGGTTCTCCACGTTCTCGAGGAAGGCCGCGTACGCGTCCGGGTCGGTCACGTCGAGGGCGTAGCCGGTCCCGCCGTACGTGGCCGCCGTCTCCTTGGCCAGTACGTCGTCGAGGTCACCGACCGCGACGACTGCACCGCGCGCGGCGAAGGCCTCGGCGGTCGCCCGGCCGATGCCCTGTGCTCCGCCGGTGATCGCGACGACCGCGCCGCTCAGGTCGATCTTCGAGTAGCTCATGGGTTGCCTTTCCTAGGCTGGTCATGACGTCCCGGCAAGCGCGACGACCCGGACCGGGTCGTGCGCCGGGATCATCGACGGGCCCGCTTCCCGGGCGTGGCCGCCGGCACCGTGGCTTCGATGAAGTCGTGGACGTACATCGCGATCAGGTCCGGGCGCGCGGTCACGACCCAGTGGCTCCCGGGAATCTCGACGACGGTGAGGTCGTCGACGTACGGGACCGGGGCGCCGGTGGCCACCGCAACGCCGGCGAACGGATCGTCGACCGGGGCAAGGACCTGGGTCGGAACGAACGTGCGCTGCGGCTTCGGCCGGGTCACCCGCTGCAGGACGTTGGCCCGGTACAGGTTGATGCCGTTGGTCCTGTCCGCGATACCGCGCACCACGGGGGTGGCGCTGTCGGCGTCGGGACGACCGAGGAGCTCGACGCGCGCGATGCCCCGCTCCACGAACGCCAGCCGCACCAGGCGCTCGGGCAGCCGCGGGATCTGGAAGAGGAACATGTAGTACGAGTGCAGGAGCTGGCGCGCCGTCGCGCCGAGGTGGCTCCGATCGCGCATCCAGGCGCCGGCGTAGTCCATCGAGGGGCCTGAGATCGACGTGTGGGACGCGATCCGGCCACGGAATGCGGGGTCGCTCACGGGACCCCAGGACTGGATGGCGCCCCAGTCGTGGGCCAGCAGGTGCACCGGTGAATCCGGGCTGACATCGTCGATGACGGCCGCGAAGTCCTCGGTCAGCCGCTCGATCCGGTACGCCGTCCTGGCCGTCGGCTTGTCGGACTCACCAGCACCGCGCACGTCGTAGCTGATGACCCGGTAGCGGTCGCCGAGCTCGGTGGCGATGCCGTCCCAGACCGTGTGGTTGTCGGGGTAGCCGTGGACGGCAACGACGGCCGGACCCGCGGGGTTGCCGGACTCGAACACCGCCACTCGGGTGCCGTCGGCCGACGTCACGGTCTTGACAAACGTCTGGGTCATGTACGCACCGTTCTACGTCATTGAACGTGTGTCAATAGACCACGGATCGACTGTGCGGGAAGTCTCCTTCCCCGACTTTCCTATGATGGCGTGGTGATCTTCAAGCGCATCGGCGACGGGCGCCCGTATCCGGCCCACGATCTGGGGCCGCGGGACTGGGCGGCGCTGCCACCGCGCCCGGTGCGCCTCGATGAGCTCGTGACGACCAAGGACACCCTGCAGCTCGCCGCGCTCCTCGACGAGGACTCGACGTTCTTCGGGGACCTGTTCGCCCACGTGGTGCAGTGGGGCGACGACCTGTACCTCGAGGACGGCCTGCACCGGGCCCTCCGCGCCGCGCTCCAGCAACGCCACGTCGTGCACGCCCGGGTGCACCTGGTGACCCCGTGACGGATCGGCGGCACCTGATCACGGCGGTCACGCTGGTCGGCACCGCGGCCGTGGTCGTCTTCATGTCGATCTGGGGCATCAACGCTGTGACTGCGCCGATCAAGAAGGACAGCTCGCCGGCAGCGACTCCGAGCACAGGGCCGACGTGCAGTGCTCAGAACCAGACGATCGTGCGCTACGTGCGCCGCAGCGACGTGACCGTCAGCGTCTTCAACGCCGGCCAGCTCAGCGGCCGGGCCCAGGCCACGCTCAACCTGCTCGAGCACGCCGGTTTCAAGCCGGGTGCGATCGGCAACGCCGCCGCCGGCATCGTGGTCTCTCGCGCCCAGGTGCGCACCACGATCATCAACGACCCGAAGGCCAAGCTCGTCGCCGAGGCGCTCGGCCCGCAGACCAAGGTCGTCGTCGACGTGACCGACTACGGTCCGGGGATCGACGTCTTCATCGGTGACCAGTTCAAGAAGCTCGCCCGGCACGCTCCGCAACGGATCCTGCTCACGCACCCCGTGGTCACCTGCAAGTAGTTCGAGACGGGCGCCGCGTCACCAGAGCAGGTGCTGGCTCAGGTCACCCATCAGGTCGACGAACAGGGTGCGGGTCGCGAACCACCACGAGCCGTCGATGACCTCGAACGTGTCGTGGTAGCGACCGGCGATGATCGGTTGCAGCGGCAGTGCCGGGGTTGCCTGGATGACGCAGTAGTACGAGCGACAGGTCGCTGTGCCTGCTGCTTCGTCGACGTGGATGATCGCGTTGGTCGTGAGGTGCTTGGTCTTCGGCGTGCCGTCGTCGTCGTACCGGCGCGTCGACATGCTGTACATCTTCAGCGCGCCCTCGCGGCCGACGAAACGGGTCTCGGGCGGCCCGTCCTCCGAGGCGAAGATCGTGGCGTGCGTGAAGAGATCGGCGACCCCGTCGAAGTCGCCGAGATCGATCCTCTCGGCGTAGGTGTAGAGCAGGTTCTCGATCTCGCGCGCGCTGTCCATGCCCGGCAGCATAGGTATCGCGTCGCGATTCCGTTTCGAATGAGACCCGTTGCAACACCTCGGTTGCGTTTTACGGTCATGGACAACCGAGACGTTGCAAACGCGTCCTACATCACGGCTGTGTCAGTCGGGATGCAGCCACTGGGCCAGCCGGCCTCCGTGGGACACCGCGCGCAGCCGCGCCTCGGCTGCCTCGCGCGACTTCCTCGGAGCGACGACGAGCAGCTCGTCACCGTGACGCAGGACCGTGCGCGGCTGCGGCACCAACGTCGTGCCGTCGCGCACGATCAGCGAGACCGAGGTGCCCTTGGGCAGGCGGAGCTCGCCGACCTCGACCCCGTGCATCAGTGACTTCGGCGAGATCGTCACCATCAGGAGATCGGCCGCGATGCGCTCGAGCGGTGCGGCCTCGACCTCGAGGTCGCGCGGCTCGTTGCGTCGGGCGACCTTGAGCACCCGCGCGGCCAGCGGCAGCGTCGGCGCAGTGACCAGGGTGTAGATCACCACCATCACGAAGACGATGTCGAAAAGCCGGGGTGCACCGTCCACCCCCTTGGCGAGCGGGATCGTGGCGAGCACGATCGGCACGGCACCGCGCAGCCCGGCCCAGCTGATGAAGGCGAGCTCGCGCAACGGCATCGGCTGGACCACGGACGCGACGAGCACCGAGATCGGCCGCGCGACGAAGGTGAGGACCAGCCCGGCAGCGACGGCCAGACCCACGTGCTCCCAGGTGATCCGCCCCGGCGAGACCAGCAGCCCGAGCATCACGAACAGCCCGATCTGGGCGAGCCAGGCCATCCCCTCGGCGAAGGAGCGGGTCGCAGCGCGGTGCGGCAGTTCGGAGTTGCCCAGGAAGAGTGCGGCCACGTAGACGGCGGCGAACCCGGACCCGTGGATCGTCGCGGTCGCGGCGTACGCGAGGACGGCGAAGGCGAGGACCGCCAGGGGGTACAGGCCGGACGACGGCAGCGCCGCCCGCCGGAGCAGCCACGTGCCACCGAAGCCGATCAACGCGCCGCCGAGGACGCCGATCGCGAGCTCGAGGGCAACCTCGCCGAAGAACCCGCCGATCGCGTGATGGCCGCTCGCGCTGACCAGGGTGACCAGGACGACCGTCGGCGCGTCATTGAGACCCGACTCGGCCTCGAGGATCGAGTTCAGCCGTCGGGGAAGCGGCACCCGGCGCAGCACCGAGAACACCGCCGCCGCATCGGTCGGCGACGTCAGCGCTCCGAGCAGCACCGAGATCTGCCAGTTCATCCCGAACAGCAGGTGGGCCGCGACGGCCACCACCCCGACACTGACTCCGACCCCGAGGGTGGCCAGCGACAGCCCGATCCGGGCCACCGGCCGCATCTCGGACCAGTTCGTGGTCAGACCGCCCTCGGCCAGGATGATCACCAGTGCCGCGAACCCGAGGGCGTTGGCCACTGCGGCATCCGAGAAGTGCACGCCCAGGCCGGCATCGCCGAGGCCGACTCCGATGAGCAGGTACAGCAACAGGCTCGGCAGGCCCGCACGCACCGACGCCCGCACTGCGAGGATCGCGACCAGCAGCACACCACAGCCCGCCAGGAGACCCTGGTTGAGGGTGTGGACGTCGAGTGTCATGACTGGCACCTCGGCGGGTAGTCGGAGGTTGAGTCTATCGGCTGGTCGTCACAGTCCGGTCCCTGAGGATGACGGGAGCCGTCTCGAAGGGCGGTCCCTGAGGAGGGCGGGCAGCGCCCGTCTCGAAGGGTAGAACTTGTTCTAGTTTCCGCTTACGCTGGTCACCATGACCACCGACCTCCCCGACCTCGTCGCTGCCGCCACGCTCCCTGCGGACTGCGAGGAGACCGACGTGATCGTGATCGGCTTCGGCATCGCTGGAGGATGTGCCGCACTCGAGGCCGCCCGCGCCGGTGCCCGCGTGATCCTGCTCGAGCGTGCCGCGACATACGGAGGCACGAGCGCGATGTCCGGGGGTCACTTCTACCTCGGTGGTGGAACCGCCGTGCAGAAGGCGACCGGGCACGAGGACAGCGCCGAGGAGATGTACAAGTACCTGCTCGCGATCAGCCGCGAACCCGAGCCCGACAAGATCCGCGCGTTCTGCGACGACAGCGTCGAGCACTTCGACTGGGTCGAGTCCCTGGGATTCCAGTTCGAGCGTTCCTACTTCCCCGGCAAGGCCGTGATCCAGCCGAAGACCGAGGGCCTCATGTTCACCGGCAACGAGAAGGTCTACCCCTTCCGCGACCAGGCGATCCCGGCTCCGCGGGGCCACAAGGTGCCCGTGCCCGGTGACACCGGCGGCACCCAGATGGTGATGGACCTGCTCGACCAGCGCGTCACCGAGGCCGGCGTCGAGGTGCGCTACGAGACGGGTGCCTCCCACCTGATCACCGACGCAGCGCCTGATGGGGGGGCGGGTGCCGTGGTCGGGGTCGCGTGGCGCAAGTTCAGCGAGACCGGCACCCTGCGCGCGAAGGCTGTGATCATCGCTGCCGGCGGGTTCGTGATGAACGCTGACATGGTTGCTGCCAACACCCCGGCGCTCGGCGAGAAGCTGTTCGTCCTCGGCAACACCTACGACGACGGCCTGGGCATCCGGCTGGGCGCATCGGCCGGCGCGCAGCTGAAGTTCATGGACCAGCCGTTCATCACTGCCCCCTTCTACCCGCCGTCACAACTGGTCACCGGCATCGTGGTGAACAAGAACGGCGACCGGTTCGTCGCCGAGGACAGCTACCACTCGCGGACCTCCGGCTTCGTCATGGACCAGCCCGACCAGGCGGCGTACCTGATCGTCGACTCGGCCCACATCGAGCACCCGACGATGCCGCTGTGCCCGTTCATCGACGGCTGGGAGACGGTCGAGGAGATGGAGTCGGCGCTCGGCATCCCCGAAGGCCGCCTGGTCGCGACGCTGGCGTCGTACAACAAGAGCGCGCACGAGGGCCAGGACCCCGAGTTCCACAAGCACCCGGACTGGGTCGCGCCGCAGGACCACGGTCCCTGGGGCGCCTACGACCTGACCCTGGGCAAGGCGCTGTACGCCGGCTTCACCCTCGGCGGCATGCGGTGCTCGGTCGACGGCCAGGTCCAGCGCGAGGACGGCTCGGTCATCGACGGCCTGTACGCCGCAGGTGCCTGCGCCGCGAACATCGCGCAGGACGGCAAGGGCTATGCCTCCGGCACCCAGCTCGCAGAGGGGTCGTACTTCGGTCGCCGGGCAGGACGGCACGCGGCGACGCTGGCCTGAGCACTACCGTGGGTCCGTGACTCAGACGGACCAGCGCCTGCGGGTGGCTGCGCGTGCGAACGTGCCGCCGTTCCACGTGATGGACCTGCTCGCCGCGGCACAGGCCCGGCAGGCGAGCCACGGCGACCTCGTCAACTTCGTCGCTGGTCAGCCGTCGACGGGAGCCCCGCGCGCGGTCCGCGAGGAGGCCAAGCGGTTGCTCGACGCGGACCTGCTCGGCTACTCGGTCGCCACCGGGATCCCGGAGCTCCGCGCCGCTGTCGCCGAGCACCACCGCAACGCGTCGGCCATCGAGGTCACGGCCGACGACATCGTGATCACCACCGGATCCTCGGGCGGCTTCCTGCTGGCGTTCCTGGCCGCGTTCGAGCCTGGCGACCGCGTCGTGATGGCGAACCCCGGCTATCCCTGTTACCGCAACGTCCTGAAAGCGCTGGGGTGCGATGTCCTCGAGATCGACTGCGGACCCGACACCCGCTTCCAGCCGACGGTCGACCTGGTCGCCTCGGTCCCCGGGCCCGTTGCCGGACTCGTGATCGCGTCGCCGGCCAACCCGACCGGCACCATGATCGCCGCCGAGGAGCTGGCAGCCCTCGCACGCTGGTGCGAGCAGAACGGCGTCCGTCTGATCTCCGACGAGATCTACCACGGGATCACCTACGGCCACGCCGAGACCAGCTCGGCGTGGCAGACCTCGCGCACCGGAGTCATCTTCGGGTCGTTCTCGAAGTACTTCTCGATGACCGGCTGGCGCCTGGGCTGGATGGTCGTGCCCGAGGACCTGCGCCGCCCGGTCGACGTCCTGACCGGCAACTTCACCATCTGTCCCCCGGTCCTCTCCCAGTACGCCGCCCTGGCCGCGTTCACGCCCCAGGCCTACGCCGAGCTCGACGGCCACGTCACCCGGTACGCCGGCAACCGTGCCCTGCTCCTGGAGGGGTTGCCCCGTCTCGGCATCGATCGGCTCGCCCCGGCAGACGGCGCGTTCTACATCTACGCCGACATCGGTCACCTGACCGACGACAGCTACGGCTGGTGCCAGCGGGCGCTCGCCGACACCGGGGTCGCGATGGCACCGGGCATCGACTTCGACACCCGCCGCGGCCACGAGTTCGTCCGGCTCTCCTTCGCCGGCAACGCCGAGGAGATCACCCGGGGCCTGGACCGGCTCGGCGGCTGGCTGCGATGACGGTCGTCACCGGACTCGGCATCCACCCGGTCAAGAGCACCGCGATCCGCGAGGTCCAGCAGGCCGAGGTGCGTCCATGGGGCCTGGACGGTGATCGCCGCTGGATGGTCGTCGGCGCAGACAACACCCTGGTCAGCGCCCGCGAGCTCCGCACCCTGTTCACCGTCGTTGCCGACACGGCCTCGACCTGCCCCGGCCTCGATGTGCCGTTGCGGCTGACTGCGCCGGGGCTCGACCCGCTCGTGGTGTTCGAGCCGGACAGCGACCTGGTCGACGTCCGGCTGCACAGCAACGACCTGCAAGGTCGCCCTGCCGATCCGGCTGCCAGCGCCTGGATGCGTACCGCGACCGGTCGGGACGATCTCACCCTGATCTGGTGCGACGACCCGTCGCGGCGCATCCTCAGCCCCGCGCACAGCCGGCCGGGCGACCACACCGGGTTCGCCGACGGCTATCCGGTGACATTGGCGTCGCTGGATTCACTGGCCCAGCTGAACGACTGGATGATCAGCGACGCCCTCGAACGCGGCGAGGAACCGCCGGTGCCGCTTCCGGTGCAACGGTTCCGGCCGAACGTCACCGTCCAGGGCAACGCTGCGTTCTCCGAGGACGACTGGGACGGCGTACGGATCGGCGAGGTGACCTTCCTCAAGGCCAAACGCGTGGACCGGTGCGTGATGACCACGATCTCGGCCGAGGACCTGACCTCGACCAAGGAACCGATCCGAACGCTGGCGCGGCACCGACTCGCTGATCAGCTGACCTGGTTCGCCATCCACCTGATCCCGACCGGGACCGGCGAGATCCGGGTCGGGGACGCCGTCGAGGCGTTCTAGCGCGGGACGACGACGCCCGAGGGCGAGCCGAAGAGCACCCGGAACGAGCTCTTGGACCAGAACTGCTCCTCGATCACCGGAGCCGAGAACCAGGCATCCAGTGTCAGCGGTGCGCCCGTGGTGTCCAAGGTCGGCTCGGTACGCGGGATCCAGGCCTCGGTCGACGCCGACATCCGGGCCGAGGTCGTCGTCGGTGCAGGCACCGGCGGTGTCGGCGGCGGCCCGGGCGTGTCGGCCATGCCGCCGTGCTCGCCGAGATGGGTGAAGCAGAAGCCGCGACGGCGAGCGACCCGGACGATCTCCGGAACGGCGGCGACTGACGCCGGCGAGTTCGTCACACCGTCGTGCTGCAGCACGATATTGGTCTGGTGGGGCCGGAGCGCACTGAGGACGCGACCAGCGATCTGCGCCGGGCCTCCGCCCGCCCAGTCACGCGAATCGATCGTCCACAACACCGGCACCAGCCCGAACGCACGGATGTCCCTGCGCACCCGCGGGTTGATGGCGCCGTACGGCGGTCGCATCAGGTTGCTCGGGACCAGGTGGTCGGCGAGCATCTCCCGCCGGGTCATCTGAAGCTCCCGGTGCACCGCATCATCGGACAGCATCGTGAGCTGGGGATGGTCCCAGGTGTGGTTGCCGATCTTGAAACCTGAGTTCTGGACCAGGCGGCCCGCTGCCGGCGCGGTCCTGATGCGCGAGCCGATCATGAAGAACGTGGCGGGCACCTTCTTGGCCAGCAGGGTCTTCACCAGGACGGGGGTCACCGTCTTCGACGGGCCGTCGTCGAAGGTCAGCGCCACCAGTCCGGCCGAACACGGTGCCGGCACCGGCGGTCGTTGTCCTCCCGTGGACGCGTGCGCAGCGGCGGGAACGAGCACGGCACAGGGCGCCAACACGATCGTCAGTGCTGCCGTCATCGAACGCTTTCCCCAGACCCGCATGGTCAAAAGGGTCTCAGGCCGAGAGGCCTCCGCTGAGCACATTTACGACGTGGTCGACGAAACGTTGGTGATTGAGGCGCTGACGTGTGCCCGCCTCGCGGGAGCGGGCCCGCTCGGCAAGGGCAGCGGTGAGGAAGGTCACCAGGAGTGCCCCGCGTTCCCGGGCCAGCGTCGCCCCGACCCGGGGCTCGAGGAGCACATCGAGACAGGCGAGCTGCCTGCCGAGCACGGTCCCGGCGAGGACCCGGTTGGGCTGGCCGGTCCCGACTCCCGACCAGGCCGCGAGCTGCTCGGTGATGCGCAGGAAGTCGCGGCCGTCCTCGGTGCCCAGCAGTGCTGCCGTCGGTACGACAATGGAACGGACCACCGCGGTGAGATCGGCACCTGGTGCCGGCACCTGCCGATCGGCCTCCATCACCGCCATGTGCTTGGCGACGATGGCCGCGAGCAGGCCCTGCCGTGACCCGAAGTGGTAGCCGACCGCGGAGTCGTTGCGCTGGCCTGCGTCCCGGACGATGTCACTCAGCTTGGCCCCGGCCACACCGTCGCGGGCGAAGCGCCGCTCTCCGGCGCGCAGCAACCGGGCACGGGTCTGGGTTGCGTCGCGAGCCACAATTCCAGATACTAACGGAGGTAGTTACTAACAAGACCTGTTAGAAAGGGGGATGCCGGTGCTGGCCTACGACCCCTTGGACGTCGACTTCCTGGCCGATCCGTACCCGACGTACGGCTGGCTCCGCGACTCCGACCCGGTGCACCACCATCTGGGCACGTCGCGGACACCGGGTTTCTGGGCACTCTCGCGGTTCGACGACATCTGGACAGCGGTGCGGCAACCGGATCTCTTCTCCTCAGCACGGGGACTCACGTTCTTCCCCGACGAGATCGCCATGCTCGGGCTGCCGCCCAACATCGTGATGCTCGATCCGCCGCACCACACCCGGCTCCGCAGCCTGATCGGCCGCGGTTTCACCCCCCGACATGTCACCCGGCTCGAGGAGTCGATCCGCCGGTTCGCGCGAGCCCGGCTCGCGGAGATGTCGGATCGTGCCGGGGACGGCGAAGCGATCGACCTGCACCAGAACTACTCCGCAACGATCCCGACGTTCGTCCTGGCCGAGCTTTTCGGCGTCCCCGAGAGTGATCGGGTTCGGTTCGGCCCCTGGGTCCGCAACGTCACCGCCCTGCAGGACCAGACCCTGAACGGCGGCGGCCTGGACGACCCGGCCCGCGCGGACGGGATCGGCGCGGTGGCCGAGCTGCTCGCGTACTTCTCTGCGGTGATCGCCGAGCGACGCTCCTCGGGCAGCGAGGACGACCTGATCGGCGCCCTGGTCGCGGCCGAGCTCGACGGTGAGCGCCTCTCGGACTGGGACATCCTCGGGTTCTGCTTCGTGGTCACCGCCGGCGGCAGCGACACCACGGCTGCGCTGATGTCGCACGCCGTGATGCTGCTCGACGACGCTCCTGACCAGCGACAGCTGCTCCTCGACGACCCGACATTGATCTCGCCGGGGCTGGTGGAGTTCCTCCGGCTGGAGTCCTCGGTCCAGGGACTCGCGCGCACGACGACCCGCGACATCACGATCCAGGACGTGACGATCCCGGCCGGCGAGAAGGTGATGATGCTCTACGGGGCGGCCAACCGCGACCCGCGCGAGTTCGGCGAGAACGCGGACAGGCTGGACCTGCACCGGTCCTTCACCCGCCACCTCGCCTTCAGCAGCGGGCCGCACTTCTGCATCGGCAGCCACCTGGCGAAGTTGCAGGCGAGGGTCGCCCTCGAGGAGCTGCTGGCGGCGCACCCGCACGTGAGCGTCGACCCGACCCGCGGGATCCGGCACGAGTCCGCGTTCGTGCGAGGCTGGGTCTCGCTGCCGGTGACTCACCTGTAGCCCCGGTTCGCCTAGCATTCGCACAGACGGCGCGACGAACCCCACTGGAGGCAGCCATGAAGGTACGAACCGCCGTGACCGCGCTCGGATGCCTCACCCTGGCGGCGGGCGTCCTGGTCTCCCGGGCCGACGCCTCGACACCGCCGCCGCCCACCAGCCTGGTGGTCCGAGCCGATGCTCGCGGTGACGTGCAGCACTTCAGCCTCCCCACCATCAATGGCGATTTCATCCAGCAGGCCGCGCCCACCCGCAGGAACGGGGACATCAGTTCCGTACGGCTCACGCACACGCGGACCTCAGTACGTGTCTTCCTCCGCTTCGTCGAGCTCAACCCGACCGGGGAGCAACACGCCTACGAGTACACGATCCGCACCCCGAGATTCACCCGAAGCGTGACCTTCGGGGCCTGGCCCGGACAGGCTCCTCCGATCGATCGCGGTAGCTACTGGACCGGTTCGCCGCCGATGATGTTCGGCGCCCACGGGAACCGGCTCGCCTGCTCCGGCATGGCCCGCACGATCGACTACGGGGCCAACACCGTCCTGCTCGTCGTACCGCGCCGGTGCCTGGGCTACCCGCGTTGGGTTGCCGTCGGGCCGCGGCTCACCGAGGTGACGGGTTATCTCCGCGGCTACTTCGACGACGGGTACTACTCCGGCACGCAGCTGAAGAACCCGCCGGCCACAGGACCCCGGGCGTACACCCCGAGCGCGCTGCCGAACTAGTCCTACTTCTTGGTCAGGAAGGCGAGCATCGCCTCGCGTGCTGCATCCGAACCGAAGAGTCGGGCGCTGAGGGCGACCATCTCCTCGGCGTTCGCCTCCAGGTAGGCCAGGATGTCGCGCGCGAGCACCTTTTTGGTCTCGCGCAGCCCCTGCGGGTGAGCCTTGAGGAGCTCAGCGACGACCTCGTCGATGGCGGCGTCGAGCTGGTCGGCCGGCACCGCACGGGTGACCAGACCCATCGCCGCAGCCTCGGCCGCATCGAAGGCCCGGCCGGTCAGGAACGTGTCGTACGCCGCCCGGCTGGTCAGGCGCGGGACCAGGGTCAGCGAGATCACCGCGGGTGCCAGGCCGAGTCGCGACTCGGTGAGGGCGAAGGTGACGTCGTCGCTGCAGATCACCACGTCGCTGGAGGCGACGATGCCCAGGCCGCCGGCCCGGACGGGTCCGCCCAGCCTGGTCACCACCGGCTTCGGGTGGGTCAAGATCAGTCGCTGCAGCTCGACCAGCGCTCCCGCCCCTTCGACCATCGAGCCACCGGAGGCTTCGCCCAGGTCGGCGCCCGAGCAGAACACCCGGTCGGCCGACCTCAGCACCACCACCCGCACCTCGTCGTCGGCCGCCGACTCCTCGAGCCGACCGAAGAGCTCGTCGACCAGCTGGCGCGACAGCGCGTTCCGGTTGTGCGGCGAGTCGAGGGTGATCGTCGCGACGCCGTCGGTCGTGGCGTAGTGGACCAGCTCGTCGTAGGTGGTCATCGTCGGCCTTTCAACAGGGATACTCCGGCACGTTCTAGCCCTCTGGGGCTGCCTCGCGGGGCTAAAACGTGCCGGACTATCGACTTCGTTCAGTAGGACTTCGGCAGCCCGAGGCTGTGCATGGCCACGAAGTTGAGGATCATCTCGCGGCTCACCGGAGCGATCCGGCCCAGGCGCGCAGCGATCAGCAGGTTGCCCAGACCGTACTCGGTGGCCAGGCCGTTGCCGCCGTGGGTGTGCACGGCCGTGTCGAGCGCGTTGCACGCAGTCTCGCCCGCGGAGTACTTGGCCATGTTGGCGTACTCGCCGGCGGCCGTGTCGTCGCCCGCGTCGTAGAGCGCCGCGGCCTTCTGCATCAGCAGGCGCGACTGCTCCAGCTCGATCTTCGACTTGGCCAGCGGGTGCGCGATCCCCTGGTGGGTGCCGATCACGTCCTTCCAGACCTGGCGGGTCTTGGCGTACTCGACGGCCGCGTTCAGCGCGTAGCGCGCCATCCCGTTGGAGAACGCCGCACCCATGATCCGCTCCGGGTTGAGGCCGGCGAAGAGCTGCCACAGGCCACCGTCCTCATCGCCGACGAGGGCGTCGGCCGGAAGCCGGACGTCGTCGATGAACACCTGGAACTGCTTCTCGGGCGCGTGGAAGTCCATCGGGATGTGCTGCCAGGACAGTCCCTTGGCGTCGGTCGGCACCACGAACAGGGCCGGCTTCAGGTTGCCGGTCTTGGCGTCCGCGGTACGCGACACGATCAGGACGGCGTCCGCCTCGTCGATGCCGGAGATGAACACCTTCTGGCCCTTGAGCACCCACTCGTCGCCGTCCTTGGTGGCGGTGGTGGTGATCCGGTGGCTGTTCGAACCGGCGTCGGGCTCGGTGATCGCGAACGCCATTATCATCGACCCGTCGGCGATCTTCGGCAGCCACCGCTCCTTCTGCGCAGGGGTGCCGCAGCGGGTGATGATCGTGCCGACGATCGCCGGGCTGACGACCATCATGAGCAGCGGTGCACCGGCGGCTGCAGCCTCCTCGAGCACCGCGGCCAGGTCGGCCATGCCGCCGCCACCGCCGCCGTACTCCTCGGGAATGTTCACGCCGAGGAAGCCGTGCTTGCCCATGTCGTTCCAGAGCTCGGTGAGCTTCTCACCGTTGCGGGTCTTCTCCGCGACGTAACTGTGCCCGTAGCTGCCGGCCAGCTTGGACACGGCGTCGCGCAGGGCGATGCGCTCCTCGGGTTCGGTGAACGGAACAGTGCTCATGCTTCTTCTCCTTCGGGTACCTCTGACGTCACGACGGCGAGGACATCCCCCGCCGAAACCTGCTGGCCCACCTGGACGGCGATCTCAACGACGCCGTCACCCGGGGCACTGATCGAGTGCTGCATCTTCATCGCCTCCAGCACGAGCAGCGTCTGGCCGGCCGCGACCGCCGACCCCGACTCGGCCTGGACCGCGATGACCGTGCCCGGCATCGGCGCGAGCAACGAGCCGGCACTGACCTGTTCGGCCGGATCGACGAACCGGGGCACGATCCTGAAGGACGCCGGGCCGAGTCCCGAATCCACATGGACCCGTTCGCCGACGATGTGTACGTCGCACACCACGCGGAGCCGACCGGTGACGAGCACGACCTGGGCCGGGCCGGCAGACAGCACCTCCGTGTCGTCGTCGAAGCGATAGCCGTCGCGGCCGCCGTACCAGTCGACGACGATCTCCTCGCCGTCCCGGGCGGCCAGCGCCGTGCGCTGAGGCTGGGACACCACGTTGCGCCAGGCCACCGGGATGCCCTGCTGGACCCGGCGCGCTGCCCGGTCCTGCTCGGCCAGGGCGATCGCGGCCGCCCGGGCCGCCACCGTCAGGTCGGGTTCCTGCCCGGCCAGGTCGAAGTCGCCGAGGAAGTCCGTGGTGACCTCGCCGGCCAGCACCTTCTCGTCGCGCAGCAATCGGACCAGCAGGTCGCGGTTGGTGACCAGCCCGTGGATCCGCGAGCGCTCGAGAACGCCGGCCAGGGTCCGGAAGGCCGAGTCGCGGTCCGGTCCCCAGGCGATCACCTTGGCGAGCATGGCGTCGTAGTGCGTGCCGACCTCGCTGCCGGTGACGAAGCCGCTGTCCAGGCGGGTCCCGTAGGTGTCGAAGGGCTCGAACGCGAGACCGGTAGGGATCTCGAACGCGTCGAGCCGACCGCTCTGCGGCTGGTAGTCGGCAGCCGGGTCCTCGGCGTAGAGCCGGACCTCGACGGCGTGGCCTCGGGGATGGGTCGGAGCCGATGGGATCCTGCCGCCCTCGGCCACCCGGACCTGCGCCTCGACCAGGTCGATGCCGAAGACCGCTTCGGTCACCGGGTGCTCGACCTGGAGCCGCGTGTTCATCTCCAGGAACGAGACCTTCTCCCCGGACACCATGAACTCCACGGTGCCGGCACCGACGTACCCGATCGCACCGGCAGCGAGCCGGGCGCCGTCGTGCAGGGTGCGGCGGACCTCGTCGCTCAGCCCGGGTGCGGGCGCCTCCTCGACCACCTTCTGGTGGCGCCGTTGCAGGGAGCAGTCGCGCTCGCCGAGGACCAGCACGTTGCCGTAGGTGTCTCCCACGACCTGGACCTCCACGTGCCGGCCGTGCTCCAGGTACGGCTCGCAGAAGACCGTGGCATCACCGAAGGCGGACGCCGCTTCGTCCGACGCGAGCTGGACCTGTCCGGCCAGGTCGGCCAGGTCGCGCACGATGCGCATGCCCCGTCCGCCACCACCGGCGGACGCCTTCACCAGCAACGGAAGGTCGGCCTCGGTGGCAGCCGCCGGGTCGATCTCCCCGAAGACCGGCACGCCGGCGTCGGCCATCAGCTTCTTGGCCGCGATCTTCGAGCCCATCGAGTCGATCGAGTCGGGTGTCGGGCCGATCCAGGTCAGACCGGCGGCCGTGACAGCGCGCGCGAACCCGGCGTTCTCCGAGAGGAAGCCGTAGCCCGGGTGGATCGCGTCGGCACCTGCCCTCAGCGCAGCCTCGATGACGAGATCACCGCGCAGATAGGTGTCGGCCGGGGTGCTTCCGGGCAGCCGGACGGCGAGGTCGGCTTCCCTCACGAAGGGCAGATCGCAGTCTGCATCCGAGTAGACCGCGACCGTGCCGATCCCGAGACGGCGCGCCGTGGTGAAGACGCGACGGGCGATCTCGCCCCGGTTCGCGACCAGGATCCTTGAGATGGTCATGTCAGTCGCCTTCACATCCGGAACACGCCGAAGCGGTCCGTGCCCTCGATGGGGTTGTTGTCGATCACGGAGAGGCAGATGCCCAGGACGGTGCGGGTGTCACGGGGGTCGATGACGCCGTCGTCGTAGACCATCCCGGAGAGGAAGTAGGGCAGGCTCTGCTCCTCGATCGAGGCCTCGATGAACGCCTTCATGCCGGCATCCGCCTCTTCGTCGTACTCCTTGCCCTTGGCCTCGGCCGCGGCCCGCGCGACGATGCTGAGCACGCCGGCGAGCTGGGCCGGGCCCATCACCGCAGACTTGGCGCTCGGCCAGGTGAAGAGGAAACGCGGGTCGAAGGCGCGCCCGTTCATGCCGTAGTTGCCCGCGCCGTACGACGCCCCCATCACCACCGAGATGTGCGGGACCTTCGAGTTGCTGACCGCGTTGATCATCTGCGCACCGTGCTTGATGATCCCGCCCTGCTCGTACTCCTTGCCCACCATGTAGCCCGTGGTGTTGTGCAGGAACAGGAGGGGTACGTCGACCTGGTTGGCCAACTGGATGAACTGGGTCGCCTTCTGCGCCTCCTCGGAGAACAGCACGCCCTGGGCGTTGGCCAGGATCCCGATCGGATGCCCGTGGATCTTCGCCCACCCGGTCACCAGCGAGTTGCCGTAGAGCGGCTTGAACTCGTCGAAGACGGCACCGTTGGTCGCGGAACGTCCGTCGACGACGCGGGCGATCACCTCGCGCGGATCGAACGGCTCCTTGAGATCGGCGGGGATCAGGTCGAGCAGGCCGTCCGGATCCGACTGGGGCTCGGCGAACTCGACCCCTGACGGTGTCGCCTTCCGCCAGTTCAGGCGCGCGACGATCCGGCGCCCGATCCGGATCGCGTCGTACTCGTCGACAGCCAGGTAGTCAGCCAGGCCCGAGGTGCGTGCGTGCATCTCGGCACCACCCAGCGACTCGTCGTCGGACTCCTCGCCGGTGGCCATCTTCACCAGGGGCGGACCACCGAGGAAGACCTTGGCGTTGCCCTTGACCATCACGGTGTAGTCGCTCATGCCGGGGATGTAGGCGCCGCCGGCGGTCGAGTTGCCGAAGACCAGCGCGATCGTCGGCACCCGCGCCGCCGAGGACCGGGTGATGTCGCGGAACATCTTGCCGCCGGGGATGAAGATGTCCTTCTGGGTCGGCAGGTCCGCACCGCCCGACTCGACCAGGGCCACCGTGGGCAGCCGGTTCTCCTCGGCGATCTGCGAGGCGCGGAAGCCCTTCTTCAGGGTCCAGGGGTTGGAAGCGCCACCCTTGACCGTCGGGTCGTTCGCCGTGATCAGGCACTCGACCCCCTCGATCACCCCGATGCCGGTCACGACGCTGGCACCGACGGTGAAGTCCGAGCCCCACCCGGCGAGCGGCGAGAGCTCCAGGAAGGCCGAGCCCGGGTCGACGAGGAGCTCGATACGTTCGCGGGCGGTCAGCTTGCCGCGGGCGCGATGCCGCTCGACGTACCGCTCGCCGCCGCCGGCGACAGCGATCGCGTGCTGCTCGTCGAGGTCGGCGAGCTTGGCGAGCATGGAAGCCCGGCGAGTGGACGTCGGTTCCTGAGGAGGCGCGCCAGCGCCGTCTCGAAGGGCGGTCATGAGCCGTATCCCAACAGTCGTGCGGCCAGGTCGGTGAGGACTTCGGTGGCGCCGCCGCCGATCGGCAGGATCCGGGAGTCCCGGTAGTGCCGCTCGACCTCGGTGCCGTGCATGTAGCCGGTGCCGCCGTGCAGCTGGACAGCGGAGTCGACAACTGCCTCGCAGGCCTCGACCGCCGTCTGCTTGGCCAGACAGGCCTCCGCGATCACGTTCTCGCCCGCGATGTGCCGGCCGATCACCTCGTGGGTGTAGCTGCGTGAGATCTCCACCAGGCGCCGCATCTCGACCAGCTTGTGCCGGACGACCTGGTTGCTGATCAGCGGTTGTGAGAAGGTCTCCCGGTCGCGGCAGTACTGCGCGGTGAGCTCGAGCGCACGCGCGGCGATGCCATAACCGTGCACGGCCAGCCCGATCCGCTCCACGACGAACTGCTCGGCGATGTAGTAGAAGCCTGAGTTCTCGACCCCGACCAGGTTGGCCGCCGGGACGCGGACGTCGACGTAGGACAGCTCGGCGGTGTCGCTGCAGTGCCAGCCCATCTTCTTCAGCGACCGGTCAACGGTGAAGCCGGGCGTGTCCTTGTCGACGACGATCAGCGATATGCCCGCGTGGCCCGGACCCCCGGTGCGGACCGCAGTCGTGACGAAGTCCGCGCGGACGCCCGAGGTGATGAAGGTCTTCGCGCCGTTGATGACGTAGTGGTCGCCATCGCGCACGGCCGAGGTGGTGATGCCGGCGACGTCCGAGCCACCGTTCGGCTCGGTGACGCCGAGCGAACCGATCAGGTCACCGGCCAACGTCGGGCGCACGTATCTGTCGATCAGCTCGGCGCTGCCGTTGGCGACGATGTGCGGCAGGGCGATGCCGTGGGTGAACAGGCCGGCCATCAGCCCGGATGAGGCGCCGGCAGCGAAGAACGCCTCCTGCATCGCGGTGGCATCGGCGAGGTCGCCGCCCTCACCGCCGGCTTCCTCGGGGAACCCGAGCGCGAGCAGGCCAGCCTTGGCGGCGGCGAGGTGCAGCGAGCGCGGCATCGTGCCGGCGTCCTCCCACTCCTGGAGGTGTGGCGTGATCTCGCGCTCGACGAAAGTGCGCGCGCTCGCCTGCAGGGCGCGGCGGTCATCGGTGTAGAAACTCACAACAGCTCCTCGGGGATGTGGACGTGGCGCGACCGGAGCCACTCGCCGACGGCCTTGGCCTGCGGGTCGAAACGGGTACTGGCGGCGACACCGTCGCCGAGCAGTCCGCGGATGAGCACGTTCACGCCGCCCAGGTTCGGGAGCGGGTAGACCTCGACAGGCAGGTCTGCCGACTCGGGCAGCAGCGCCCGGATGGCATCCGGAGTGATCAGGTGGAGCAGCCAGCCGATCCGGGCGTAGCGGGCCGGACCCGGTGCACCGCCGACCCACAGGCCGACGTTGGCGTCGCCGCCCTTGTCGCCCGACCGGGCGTGCACGAACGTTCCGAGCGGATGGATCGCGGTCGGGGAGTCGTCGGCGGGCCTTGGCGGGGTTTCGACAGGCTCAACCGACGGTAGTTCGGTCGCTGCCTCAGCCCCGGTGGTTGAGCCTGTCGAAACCTGATCCATCACCAGAGCACGCCCGTCCCAGAGGTGGACCGTCTCGGTCACCTCGTCCCGGGCGACGTACGCCGGCCGGTAGATCCCGTACGGCGACCCTCGACCCGGCGGTGCGGTCAACGTGAAGCCCGGGTACGACGCCAGCGCCAGCTCGACCGCCGCGGCGGTGAACGGCTTGCCGACGGCCTCGGCCGACGGGTCCTTCACGGTGACCCGGAGCAGGCAGGACGCGCCCTCCTCGGTGTCCGCGTCGACGGCCGGGCGCGCGCCCAGTGACCAGTTGACGCTGGCCGGAGGGGTGGCAGCGAGCCGGGCGTCGAGCTGGGTCCTCAACCACGCGGCCTTCGCGTCGATGTCCAGGCCGGTCAGCACGAATTCCATCTGGTTGCGCCAGCCACCCAGCTCGTTGACGCAGACCTTCAACGTCTCCGGCGGCGCCATCCCGCGAACCCCGCTGACCCGGACCCGGTCAGGGCCGTCGTCGTCGAGCTGGATCGAGGCGAGGTCGGTGGTGACATCGGGGCCGAGGTAGAGCGTCGACTGCACCTCGTAGACCAGCTGGGCGGTGATGGTGTCGACCGAGACCCGGCCACCGGTACCGGCCTGCTTGGTCACCACGAAGGAGCCGTCTGCGGCGACCTCGGCGAGCGGGAAGCCCAGCGGCGTGGCGTCCCGCGCCAGCTCGAGGAAGCCGGAGAAGTTCCCGCCGGTGGCCTGGGTGCCGCACTCGATGATGTGCCCGGCGACCACGGCCCCGGCCAGCTCGTCGTACGAGGTCGGCGTCCAGCCGTGGTGGGCGATCGCCGGTCCGACGACCACGGAGGCATCGGTGACCCGGCCGGTGACGACGATGTCAGCGCCCTCGCTCAGGGCCCGAGCGATGCCGAACGCACCGAGATAGGCATTGGCCGTCAGCGCGTTGCCGAGGCCGAGCTCCGCGGCCCGGGGCACGAGGTTGTCACCGTCGACCCAGGCGATCCTGGCGTCCAGACCCAGCGCCGCCGAGACCTCGGCGAGCTTCGCTGCCAGGCCGGCCGGGTTCAGGCCACCGGCATTGGAGACCAGCGTGACCTTCTTCTCCCGTGCCAGCGCCAGGCAGTCGGCGACCTGGGCGACGAACGTGCGCGCATAGCCGAGGCTCGGGTCCTTCAGCTGGTCCTTGCCCAGGATGAGCATCGTCAGCTCGGCCAGGTAGTCACCGGTCAGGTAGTCGAGGTCGCCACCTTCGAGCATCTCGCGCATCGCCGAGAGCCGGTCACCGTAGTACCCGGAACAGTTGCCGATCCGCACCGCGTCAGCCATGGGTGGCCGCGCGCCCCTCGCCCGACGGGCCGGCGAAGGCCTGGGCGATGTCGAGCCAGCGGTCGACGTCGGGCCCGGTCGCGACCAGGTCGAGATCGTCGCGGTGCGCGCGCTGGGTCACCAGCAAGCAGAAGTCGTACGCCGACCCGGTCAGGGTCTGCGCCGCGTCCTGTGGTCCCCAGGACCACAGCTCGCCCGACGGTGAGACCAGGTCGATCCGGAACTCCTCGGTCGGCGGTTCGAGCTGGTGCACGCTGTACGCGTAGTTGCGGGTGCGCACGCCGAGGTGGGTGACGTGCCGCAGCCGGTCGGTGGGCTCCAGCTTCACTCCTAGCGCATCGGCGACGTCGAGCGCGTGCGCCCAGGTCTCCATGAAACGTGCGGTCGCCATCGAGGCGGGGCTCATCGGCGGCCCGTACCACGGGAGCTTCTGCCCCGCCGGGTAGTCGCGCAGCATGGTGACCAACGCCGGGCGACCGGCCTGCCAGCGGGCGAAGATCTCGGCTCCCGATGCCTCGGCGCCCTCAAAGGCCTGGGCATCGACGAAGCCGTTCGGGTCAGCCATCGCCTCGAGGACCAGGGCGTCCCAGGCCTCCTTGTCGGTGCCCGCGGCGATCGCGCTCTCGTCGGTCCACGCCAGGTGCACGATCGTGGTGGCGATGTCCCAGCCCTCCGCCGGCGTCATCGTGCGCCAGCCGGCCTCGTCCAGCCCCGAGACCAGTGTCGCCAGGGCATCTCCCTCGGCGCTGAGGTCGACCAGGACCTGTTCCAGCACAGCGTTGGTTCCTCGGTTCATGCTGACTCCCGTCGGGGTAGTTCGTCCTCGAGGACGGCGGCCCAGCGGTCGAGGATCTTCGAGCGCCGTTTCTGGTCGTTGCTGATCGTGTTGGCCAGGCCGAGACCTCGGATCAGGTCGAGCGTCGCCTGGACCAGCTCGCGGGCCCCGGGCTGCGACTCGTCCGCGGCGAGCATCTTCACGGTCAGCTTGTGCGTCTCCCGGCCCGTGACCTGCTCGAACGGGCCGAGGGCGGCGAGGAGCGTCGGGTCGCTGCGGGCAGCGACCCACAGCTCCAGGGCGGCCACGAAGACGTCGGAGGTGAAGTGCTCGCCGAGCATCTCCAGGACCGCTCGGGTGCGAGCGGGTCCGTCGGGCAGCGTGGCAGCAGCCTGGGCGAGCTCGTCGCGCCGCAGAAGCGCCAGGTGCTCGACGGCGGCGATCACCAGGTCGTTCTTGGTCGGGAAGTGGTGCAGCTGCGCTCCGCGACTCACGCCCGCGCGCTGGGAGACCAGCGTGGTCGAGGTCCTGCTCCAGCCGCAGTCGACCAGGCACTGGGCGGTCGCCTCGAGCAGGCGCTGACGCATGGCACGCGTCCGCTCCTCCTGGGGAACCCGGGTGGTCGTCACCGCACCATCGTGACCCGGTAAACAACAAACAGTCAAGCCTGACTTTTAGTTGCTGGACAGACCTCGCCTTCCAGTTCGAGAATATGTCGATCTTGAGACTTATGCGCCTTTTGTCCCTAGGGTCGGGGACGTCCATCCCAGGAGGCAGCACCATGACCGACACCTACCCGACGACCGTCCACACGGGTGCGGAGCCCGAGCCGTTCGTCGAACCCTGGGCGCACTGGGGCCGTCGAGTCGGTGCCGCCCTTCTCGACACCGGCCTGCAGCTCCCGTTCGTGGTGCTGACGGTGATCATCACGTCGATCGCTACTGATCCCCACTCCGGTCTCGTGGTCAGGCTGATCGCCGACCTGGTCGGGCTCGCGGTGTCGATCGCGTCCCTGGTGTTCGCGATCTGGAACAGCATCGTGCGCCAAGGTCGCCACGGCGCCAGCATCGGCAAGCAGTGCTTCGGAATCCTGGTCCTCTCGATGAACGACGCTCGTCCGATCGGCGGTCTCGCGACCTTCGGGCGTTACGTGATGCACGTGCTGGACTGCGTGCCGTTCGGCCTCGGGTACCTGTGGCCGCTCTGGGACAAGAAGCGCCAGACCTTCGCCGACAAGGCCATGAACACGGCTGTCCTCTACCTGCCCGGCGTCCGTTTCTGAGTCCCACCAGACGGGGCCCGGGCTGCGGAGAGTCGTTCGCCTCTGCCGCCCGCATGACCTAGCGTCAGTGCCACTCGACTGCAGGAGGATTCGCGTGTCCGATCCGAACCAGCCCGACCCGAACCAGCCCGTCACGCCACCTCCGCCGCCACCGTCGGCCTACCCGCCGCCACCCGCGTATCCTCCACCGCCCACGTACGGGCAGCCACCGGCGTACGGGCTGCCACCGACCTACGCGCCGCCACCGGCCTACGGGCAGCCTCCGGCCTACGGGCAGCCCCAGTACGGGCAGCCCCAGTACGGGCAGTACCAGCAGTCGGCGTACGACGCCCCGAGCCCGTACGCGCACTGGGGACTGCGGTTCGCCGGCTACTTGCTCGACTCGATCTTGATCATTCCCGGCTACATCGTCGGCGAGATCGGGATCGGGGTCGCCGGAAGCAGTGGGGCGAGCAACGCTGCCGTCACCATCGGTGTCGTGTTCGGGATCATCGGATTCGTGGCCGCAATCGGGTTCAGCATCTGGAACCAGATCATCCGCCAGGGCCGGACAGGTCAGAGCCTGGGCAAGCAGTGGGTGAACATCCGCCTGGTCAGCGAACAGACCGGACAGCCGATCGGCGGTTGGGCGACGTTGGGGCGCGCATTCCTGCACATCCTCGACGGGCTGCCCTGCGACATCGGCTACCTGTGGCCGCTGTGGGACGACAAGCGCCAGACCTTCGCCGACAAGATCATGCACACCGTGGTCGTGCCGGCTCCCAAGTACCCGCAGGCCGGCTACGCGCCGCCGCCGTACCCGACCCAGTAGATTCGCCGCATGCGGACCAGCCCGACTCTGACGACTCGGCGCCGGTTCGCCATCGCCACCTCGGTCGCTGCGGTCTTCTTCCTGGTCCTCGGCCTGGTGTGGGGGCCCAGCATCGCGCTCACGCTGCAGGACACGCCGACCACCACCAACGGCTGGCTCTTCATCGGCTGGCTCATCGGCGGCCCGCCGTTCCCGATCGCGTGCCTGCTGTGGTTCGAACGCAGCCGGATGAAGCGGACGAACGTGATCGCCTGGACCTACGCGATGGCCGTGGTCTGCGGCGCCAACCTGTTCATCCTCCCGGCGCGGGTCTTCGGTGTGTCCTGGCAGTTCGGCACCGCCGGCATCCTCGTCGGCGACCCGCTCAGCGCCGGCTGGGTGTGGGGGGTGCTCGCGAACGTGGTCGGGGGCGCCTTCACAGGCCTCGTGCTGCTGATCCTGAACAAGTCGACCGCGACCGGGCCGACACGGGCCCAGCGCGCCATGACGGCCCGGTTCCTCGAGCGTGCCTGGCTGGTGGGCCTGATCGTCACGCTGGGTTTCGCCCTGTACGGCGGCAACGGGGCCGGCATCTTCAACAACGGCACCTAGGACACCGGGCACACGGCGCGCTGGACCGGTCGGCCGGATGATGGACAAGGGGTCCCTCGACCTCCACAATCAGGCGCAGGGGGATGGGCCCGCGTGACCGGGGTTGCGGTCGTACGAGAGGAGTCCGTGGATGCGCGGCAAAGATTCCGACGAGAACGCCCGTATCGCGCAGCTTGCGAGGAAGGCCCGTTTCTCCGATTTCAGCGACGCCGAGATGAGCATGGTCCTGGACGCGGCGACGTACCTGACCGTGCCCGAGGGCTGGGCGATGATGGCCGAGAACACCCCCGCCGACAAGGCCTACCTGATCCTCTCGGGCGAGGTCTCGGTACGTCGGGGCGGCGCCGAGGTCGCCCGGGTGGGCGCCGGTGAGCTGGTCGGCGAGATGGCCCTGGTCAACCACAGGCTCCGGTCGGCGACCGTCGTCACGGAGACCCCCCTCGAGGCCCTGCACTTCACCGACGAGGCCGTGGCCGCGCTGAACGAGAAGATCCCGCACTTCAAGGACGCGCTCACCGGTGTCGTCGAGGAGCGCGTCCACCACGACCAGGGTGACTGACGTCGCGCGATGACCCGGCCCGATGGATGGCCCGTCGTTTCCGATCTCTCCTCGCCGGAGACGCGTTGGGGGCTGACATTCACAGATGAGTCGGTCGAGGCCGACTACAAGGTGTGGAGACGTGGCCACGTCCGCGCCTTCATGCAGGTCGCCATGTACGGCGCCAGCGGTGCTGCGACGTGCGCCTTCGTCGCCGTCGTCTTCGGCGCCCTGAGTCACCTGCGGGTACTCGCGCTGATCCTGATCCCGCTGATGGCTCTGCTCCTGCTCGTGGGCGGCATCGTGACCGGCATCGAGTCACGCAGCCACCAGGTCCTGGCCTGGGGGGCGGTCGCGAACCTGATCGGCGGTTGCCTCGCCGTCGCCCTGACCTACGAGATGAACGACCCGGCACTCACGGGTGCCTGCGTGACGATGGCGGCCTTCTTCGGCCTGACCATGTTCCGGCTGCCACCGACGGTGGCCCTGGCGTCCGTCGGTACCTACATCGTGCTCGACGGCGCCGCCGTCATCCGGATGCACGCTGAGGGACACGTCACGAACCAGCAGTTCGCGGTCGGGCTCTTCATCCCCGTCACGGCCCTGCTCTCGGGCATGGTCCTGAACCTGACGATCGAGTGGATCACCCGCCAGACCTACGTCGACCACCTGATCATCGACGCGCAGCAGGAAGCGCTCTTCGACGAGCGCAGCAACATGGCCCGGTTCGTCTCGCCCGACATCGCCGAGACCGCGCACCTGTCCGGGCTGAACCTGAACCTGCGGACCGAGATCTACAGCCTGACCGCCGTGAGCATCGACCTCCGCGGCTTCACCACGTTCACCCAGCAGCACGGTGCCGAGTTCATGGTCCAGGTGCTGCAGGAGTACTACGCGGTCGTGATCGAGGCAGCCCAGGAGTACGGCGCCACCGTGAAGGACTTCGCCGGTGACGGCGCCCTGATCCTGGTGGGCGCACCGTTCCCCCGACCGGATCACACCCGGGTCGGACTCCGCCTGGCCCGGCACATGATCAACCGGGTTCGCGAGGTCACCGACAAGTGGTCGACGCCGGAAACACCGCTCGGTGTCGGTATCGGGATCTCGTCCGGCGAGTGCGCGGTCGGTGCGATCGGCACCGCACAGCAGCTCGAGTACGCCGCGGTCGGCACCACCGTGAACCTGTCCGCCCGGCTGTGCTCGATCGCCCAGGACGGCGAGATCCTGATGGGCCCGGGAACGGCGCGCGCCCTGGAGGAGTCCCCGGGCTGGAGCCGCACAGTGCTCACCCTCGCCGGGATTCCCGAGCCGGTCGAGGTGACGATCGAGGACACCCGGGCCCCGGCGCCGACCCTGACCACACCCGGGACGGTCCCGATCCAGCGCTTCGGAGCAGCGGACTACCCGACCGAACCGGACGAGGACCCGGTCGTCGACCACGCGGAGTCCCCTCAACCCGCCGCCCCGCCCGAGTCCCCGTAACGTTCTCGGCGTGAACCTCTTCGAATTCGAGGGCAAGCGCCCGACCGTGCACCCCGACGCCTTCGTTGCGCCGACCGCGACCCTGATCGGCGACGTGACCGTCGAGAAGGGCGCGAGCATCTGGTACGGCGCCGTCCTGCGTGCCGACATCTGCCGCATCGTGATCCGCGAGGGAGCCAACGTCCAGGACAACTCGGTCCTGCACGGAGCCCCGGACGCCCTGGTCGAAGTCGGTCCGGGAGCGACGGTGGCGCACTCGTGCGTGGTTCACGGCGCTGTCCTGGAGGAGAAGGCGCTGCTCGGCAACAGCAGCACGATGCTCGACGACACCCGCCTCGGTGCCGGCTCGATGGTCGCCGCCGGGTCGCTGGTCAGCCCGGGCACGACCATTCCGGCAGGCGTCCTCGCCGCCGGGACCCCGGCGGTGGTGAAGAAGCCGATCGAGGGCACCGCCGCACAGTTCTGGGTCGAGGCGAATCCGCCGTACTACGCCGAGCTGGCGCAGCGGCATCGCGCGGGGATCACGCCCGTCTGAGGTTCTCGCCCGGCCGTCACAACCGCTTCAGAGCGGTCTCGGCCGCGTTGAAGCCGCACATCCCGTGCACGCCACCGCCCGGCGCTGCCGCAGACGAGCACAGGTAGACCCCCGGGATCCCCAACGTGTAGGGGTTGGCGGCCACCCGCGGCCGGAAGACGATCTGCCGAGCGTTGTTCGCGCCGGCCCCGATGTCGCCGCCGACGTAGTTCGCGTTGTACGCCGCCATGTCGGTTGCCGAGCGGACGTAGGTCCCGACGATCCGCTCCCTGAAGCCCGGCGCGAAGCGCTCGATCTGGGACGTCAGTGCCTCGGTCGCGTCACCGGTGTAGCCGGCCGGCACGTGCGCGTAGGCCCAGAGCGGATTGATCGAGCCGACCGATCGCGACGGGTCGGCCAGGTACTGCTGCCCGATCAGCGCGAAGGGCTTCTCGGGCATCTCGCCGCGCGCGGTCGCCGCCTCGACAGCGACGATCTCCTCGGCGGTTCCGCCCAGGTGCAGCGTGCCGGCGCGACGGCAGTCCTCGTTGGTCCACGGCACGTCGCCCTCGATCGCGTAGTCGACCTTGTGGACAGCCGGACCGTACTCGTAGCGCCGGAACGCCCGCCGGATCCGCGCGGGCAGCTCGTCACCGAGCAGGTCCAGGACCCCCGCCGGTGCGAGGTCGAGCAGCACGACGTCCGGCTCGAACCCGGCGACCTCGCGCAGCTGGGCCCGCGAGGTGACCCGCACGCCGGTACGCACGGTCCCGCCGAGCGAGGCCAGCTTGGCGATCAGCGCATCCGCGATCGACTGCGAACCTCCCTCGGCCACGGGCCAGCCGGCACGATGCCCGGCTGCGGTCAGCATCAGGCCGATCGACCCGCTCAGCGGCGTGTCGAGGCGTCCGAAAGCGTGTGCCGCGACGCCGGTGTACAGCGCGCGTGCCGGATCGTCCTTCCAGCGCTTCACCGTCCAGGTCGCCGGCAGTAGGGCCTGCGGGCCGAACCGGCCGAACGCGATCGGATGCTTCGGCAGGTGGACCGCTGGCCCCATCGCGTCGACGATGATCTCCTCGAAGGTGCGGACCAGTGGCCCGAAGACCCGCCGCCAGGCCTTCGCGTCGGCGCCGAGGGTCGCGTCGGTGTCGGTGAAGCCGCGGCTGACGACCCCGGCGCGGCCGTCGTCGAGCGGATGCGCGAAGTCGACCTCGGGCCACAGCCAGCGCAGGCCGAGGTCCTCCAGCCCGAGCGTCGTGAAGTACGGCGAGGTCACCCCGGTCGGGTGGAAGGCCGAGCAGTCGTCATGACGCAACCCGGGCACGATGCGTTCCGTCGTACGGGTTCCGCCGCCGGCGACGTCTGCCGCCTCGAGGACGGTGACCTCCAGGCCGGCCTGGGCGAGTCGCACGGCGCCGGCGAGCGCGTTGGGCCCGCTGCCGACGACGACAGCCGTGCTCACGCGACCGGGGTCCGCGTGTAGCCAGGCCGGGTCCACGTGACATTGAGCGGGATCGGGCCGTTCGGTAGCCACGGCTGCTCGGCCACGCAGTCGGCGACGTCCCAGGTCCCGCGCTCGACCACGCCGAGAGCCGCGTCGATGACCCGGTACTCCTGCGGCGGGTTCAGCCACGGCGTCCGCTGCGACTCGCAGTACGCCACCACCAGGTCGCCGGGCGCGAGGTTCAGCCGCTTCTGCACCGCAGCGATCAACCGGTCGTCGTGCAGGTGACCGTCCCCGAAGTTCCAGCCGAGGATCGCGTTGCAGACGAACTCGCCGTCCCGGATCGTGCGCGTCTCGATGTCGTCGAGGTGGACCTGGGCAGCTGAGAACAGGCCGCGTCCCTGGCTGTGCAGGGCACGCCACGAGGTGACCTTCTGGAGGGTCATCTCAGCGTCGTCCTTCTCGTACGGCGTCGGCTTCATCCGCTGGAGCTGATCGACCTGGTTCTCGACCATGGGCAGCTCGTTGAGCCGCTCCTCGATCCCGGGTTTCATCAGCCAGATCGCCGACGCCCAGTTGCCGGCGTACTGACGCATCGAGGGCAGGAAGGAGACCAGCTCGGGGCGCAGGTTGCCGAGGATCGGCCAGAAGGTCAGCAGCGCGAACACCGGGATCAGCAGCAGCGGCTTGTCGAAGCTCCAGATGTTGTAGACCGACGCGCCGAAGCCGTGCCCGAACCCGCCCCACAGCACGATCGCGATGTAGCCGAAGTACACGTTCCACTCCAGCGGCACAGCGAGCGGGAACGTCGAGGTGATGAAGATGTGGAACACGAGCATGGCGATCGCGCCGATCCTCGCGACGGTGTTGTTGGTGGTCAGCAGCAGCGTCACGGGGATGATGATCTCGACCGTGGTTCCGCCGACGTGTGCCATGAACCAGGCCAGGCTGCTGGGCCGCAGGTCGTCGGGGAAGCTGCGGTAGTGGGCGCGCTTCACGAAGCCCGGCTGCCCGGGCTGGTTGGAGACCATCGCCGGCACGACGTTCACGAAGTGCAGGCCGAGCTTCGAGGTCCCCGCGCCGATCCAGACGATGCAGATGATGATCTTGAACGCCACGACCAGGTCGACGAAGTCGGCCGAGGTGGCACCGTGCCGGGTCACCAAAGCACCCAGGGTGGCGGAGAACAGCATGATCGGCAGGTACTGCTCGGACCGCGCCGCCAGGAAGACCACCTTGTCCCGCAGGCCCATCAACGGCATCGTCACCAGGATCGGGATGAAGGCGTGGACCGGCACGAGTTCCTGCGGTCCTGTACCCAGCGGGACGTGGCTCACCCGGACAGCGTGCACAGCCAGCGGGTAGACGAGACTGGCGAGCACCGCGAGGTAGAGCCCCACGTCCAGGAGAGTGCGCTCGTCACCACCGGTGCCCGGGACGTGCCGACCCCAGGGCGCCATCCGCAACGTTCCCGGGCGGATCCAGTAACGGACGTTGCCCAGCATCGGGGTGAAGTGGCCGCACAGCGGACCGAAGGCGCCGGCGAGCCCGAGGACCTCGAGCAGCATGAGCCAGATGGCGAGCTTCTGGTAGACGACGATGTTGTCGAACCAGGTGCCCGGATCGCCGAAGTGCACCCCGGCCGTCGTCCACGACGTGATCGCCAGGCCGACCCCGAAGTACAGCCCGAGCATCTTCAGGACGTAGACCACGTGCAGGACGCGGGGCGTGCCGAAACCGTCGTCGACCCAGTGCACGGCGAGGATCCGTATCCGCTCGCGCAGCGGGAGCTGCAGGAAGGTGGCCGGTTCGACGGGCTGTTCACTCGGGTTGATGAATCCCATGCCCGGAGTCTGCTGTGGCCGAGCCGTCCCGGCAAGGATTGCGAATCTCTGGCGCCAGAGAGTGACACTGTGCAAATCTGTCCCATGGCCGCCCACCGCTGGATCACCCGGACAACGGCAGCACTCGCCGTGGCTGTGCTGCTGACCGTGTCGCTGACGACCGGAGGCAACGCCTCGGGGACCAACCCGCCTGCGCCGACGGCGCCGTGCGATGCGATCAGTCCGTATGCGGTCCCCTGCGTCGCCCTGGGGAAGGTGTCGGACGCCGTCGCGACCGAGTGTCGCCGGGTCGGCGTACCGGATGCGCTGTGCACGCTGCCGCTCGCGCACAACGTCACCCAGGCCGCGCGCGATGCGTACCAGGTCTCCTGGGTTCACCAGGCCGCCCGGTTCCAGTACGCCTTGGGCGACTCGCTGCCGATGCGTGATGCCCAGTGGCTCGGAACCCACAACTCTTTCAACAGCCTGACCAACGGCTTGACCATCTCCCATGCCGACTCCAACCAGCAGCTCACCCTCACCCAGCAGCTCGACATCGACGTGCGCGCGCTCGAACTCGACCTGCACTACATCCCCCGCCTGGAGCTCCTCGGGGCAAGTGCCGTCACGGTCTGCCACGGCCAGGGTCCGAGCGCCGGCAACCTCGGCTGCACCACCGAGCCGTTGTTCAGCACCGTCCTGCCGGAGATCGCGACCTGGCTGAACGCCCCGGTGCGCTCGAACCAGGTGATCCTGCTCTACCTCGAGGACGAGATGAGCAACGCGGCCGCCTACGCCTCGACGATCTCCACCCTGGACCGGGTGCTGCGGCGCCCGGACGGCACCAGCCTGATCTACCGACCCGACCCGACCCAGCGAGCGGGCAACGGCTGCACTCCGCTGCCGATGGGCATCTCGCGCGACGACGTGCGCGCTTCCGGTGCCCGCGTCATCCTGGTCGGCTCGTGTGCCCCCGGCTGGTCAGCCGACGTCTTCGACTGGAACCCGTCGCACGTCGAGAGCGGATCAACCTCGGCGTACCAGCCCTACCCGGCGTGCGACGCGACGTACGGCCCGGACGTCTACGCCTCGCAGATGGTCCGCTACTTCGAGGACAGCACCCTGGTCTCCGCCCTACTGACACCACTGGCGCCTCCGGGAAACCCCGAGGCGTTGACGCCGGACAAGGTCGCGTCGATGACGGGCTGCGGCGTCAACCTCTTCGGCTTCGACCAGCTCCTGCCGGAGGACGGTCGGATCCAGTCCTCGATCTGGAGCTGGGCACCCGGCGAGCCGCAATCCGGTGGAGGAAGCTGCACCCTGCAAGGGGCCGACGGGCGCTGGGTCGCTGCACCGTGCGCGGGCTCCCACCCGGCTGCCTGCCTGTCCGGAACCACGTGGACGGTGACCACGCCCGTCGACGCCGCGTCGGCGCCCGCCGCGTGCACGGCGATCGGCTCTACCTTCGCGCTGCCTCGCGCCGGCGACCAGAACTCCGCCCTGCACGAGGTAGCCGGAGCCGCGGGGGCGTGGATCAACTACGCGATCCTGTAGGTCCGCGCACCGGAAGGTGCCGGGACACGCACGGCTCGGTCTTCGTCGGGGGTCGCACACCTGGCAAACAGAACAGGCGCGGATCGGACAGTTCTTGCGGGCGAGGTCGCTCAGCGACGCTCGTTCTTGTCGCGGCGACTCGTCGTGATCAGGGTGACCACCGTCAACCCGACGCCGAGCGCCAGACCGAGCACATCACGGGACCAGGCGGCGAGCACCAGGATCGTCAGTCCGCACCAGACACCGAGCGGGACCTGACCGAAGAACTTGCGCATGGGTCGAGTGTCGCACCAGCGACCCTAGTAGAACCTGTTCCACTTTCCCGCCTGCCGGTCTACCGTGATCGGGTGACCCAGACCGCGACGAACACCTTCACCGTCACCAACCCTGCGACCGGCGAATCGGTGGGTACCTTCCCGATCCACACGGCCGAGGACATCGCGGAGCGTGCGACCGCGGCGCGGACCGCACAGGCCTGGTGGGCCGGGCTGACGTTCGCCGACCGCAAGCGCCGGATCAACCGGTGGATCGCGGCGATCGCGAGCCAGTCCGATGAGATCTGCGACCTCGGGTTCGCCGAGACCGGTCGCCCGCGCGGCGACGTGCAGTTCGAGCTCATCGCGGGCCTCGAGGACCTGCGCTGGGCGGCAGCCCATGCCGAACGCGTCCTGAAGGAGAGGAGGGTCGCGCCCGGGATGGCCTTGTTCAACTTCGGCGCCCGGGTCTCCTACCCGCCGCTCGGCGTCGTCGGCGTGATCGCGCCGTGGAACGTGCCGATCTACACCGTGCTCTGCGGGATCGCCTACGCGCTGGCCGCCGGCAACGCCGCCATCGTGAAGCCGAGCGAGTACGCACCGGCGAGCTCGGTGCTGGTGATCGAAGCCTTCGCCACCGCGAACCCCGATGCTCCGGCCGGGCTGATCAGCTGGATCACCGGCTTCGCGGAGACCGGCAACGCGCTGTGCACCACAGGCCTGGACAAGATCGCCTTCACCGGGTCGGTGCCGACCGGCCGCAAGGTGATGGCCGCGTGCGCCGAACACCTGACCCCGGTGCTGCTTGAGCTCGGCGGCAAGGACGTCACGATCGTCGCCGAGGACGCAGACGTCGAGAAGGCGGCGCAGGCCGTCGTATGGGGCGGGTTCTTCAACGGCGGCCAGGCCTGCGTCGGGATCGAACGCGTCTACGTGACCCGTGCCGTCCGCGAGCCGTTCCTGGCCCGGGTCAAGGAGATCGCCTCGAAGGTCACGACCGGCCTGGACGAGGGCGACGCCTACGGCCCGATGATCGTGCCCGCCCAGATCGACCTCGTACGACGCCACGTGACCGCTGCGATCGACGCCGGTGCGACGGCCCTGGTCGGCGGGGTCGACTCGATCAGGGCTCCCTTCGTCGATCCGGTCGTCCTGGTCGACGTACCGGAGGACAACCCGGCCGTGCAGGAGGAGACGTTCGGACCGGTGATCGTGATCAACACCGTCGCTGATGTCGACGAGGCGATCGCCAAGGCGAACGCCACCAGGTTCGGCCTCGGCTCCTCGGTGTTCTCGGCGCGTCGTGGTCGCGAGATCGCGCACCGCCTCAAGGCCGGCGGCACCACGATCAACTCGGTGCTCACCTTCGTCGGGATGCCCTCGGTCCCGTTCGGCGGGATCGGGGACTCCGGCTTCGGCCGTTTCCACGGCGACGACGGCCTGCGTGAGTTCGCCGCTCCGAAGGCGACGACGACCAAGCGCTTCCAGATGGGTCCGGACATGCAGTCGTTCCCGCGACGGCCCGATGACTTCGAGCAGGTCCGCAAGATGGTGAAGTTCCGCTACGCGAAGCGACGTGGCGTGTGAGGGCGCTCGACCGTTTCGCCGAGGTCGCCGGCATCCCGGAGCTGGACCTGTCCGATCCGGCCGTCCGCGAGTTCGCCGACCAGTTCACCCTGGACATCTCGTCGGTCGACGACGGCCAGCGAGCCGCGTTCTTCGCAGCGACCGGCGATCAGGCCTTCGCCGTCGTCCAGCGCATCTACGCGCACGACTTCGTGCCCCGGGTGCGGCGGGTGCTCCCCGAGGCGCCGATCGCGACGCCGTACGACGGGGACACCTGGGCGCTGCTGCAGGACTTCATGGTCGCCGTAGCCCGCCTGAACTCCCTCGACCCGACTCTCACCGAGCTCGTCCGGCTGCGCGGGGCGCGGCTGCACGACTGTGCCGTCTGCAAGTCGCGGCGCAGCCAGGACGCCCTCGATGCCGGTGCCGACGAGGCCCTGTTCGCGCAGGTCGACCACTGGCCTGACTCGGACCTCGACGCGACCGGGAAGGCCGCGCTCGGGGTGGTCGATGCCCTCGTCCTCGGCGCTGAAGTGCCCCGGGACGCGCGCGAACTGCTCGGCGATGAGCGCTTCACCGAGGTCGTCCTGGACGTCATGCGCAACGCCGCCAACAAGATCGCCGTGGCCCTGGGAGCCGATGCCGCGACTGTCACTGACGGTGTCGAGCTCTTCACCACCGACGCCGACGGCGTGCTGACCGTTCTCTGACCCGTACCCATCCAAGGAGTGCCATGACTGCCCACGCCCTGCCGCCCGGCTTCGACTTCACCGATCCCGACACCAACCTGGCCGGCATCCCGTACGACGAGTTCGCGGCCTTACGCACCTCCCAGCCAGTCTTCTGGGTCGAGCAACCCGAGAACGCGCGCGCCGGCATGTCGGAGGCCTCGGGCTCGGGCTACTGGGCGGTGACCAAGCATGCCGACGTGCTGGCCGTGTCCAAGAACAGCAAGGTCTTCTCGAGCCGCGAGAACGGGGTGATCATCCGCAACCCCGAGACCGCGACCCGCGAGTCGATCGAGATGACCCAGGTGGTGATCATCAACCAGGACGCCCCCGAGCACACCCAGCTGCGCTCGATCATCAGTCGCGGCTTCACCCCGCGCGCCATCGACGCGCTCGAGAAGGGCCTCGAGGAGGTCGCCCGCAGGATCGTCGCGAACGCGGTCGCCACCGGGAGCGGCAACTTCGTCGACCAGGTCGCCTCGCAGTACCCGCTCGAGGTGATCGGCGACATGCTCGGCATCCCGGTCGAGGACCGGCAGAGGCTCTTCGACTGGACCAACCAGATGACCGGCGCCGAGGACGAGGACCTGGCCCGGGAGGACAACGACCCGGCTGCCGCAGCGACCGAGGTGCTGGTGTACTCGATGGGCCTCTCGGCTGACCGGCGGGAGAACCCGCGCGACGACATCGTCACCAAGCTGGTCAACGCCGACGTCGACGGCCGCGGACTGACCGACGACGAGTTCGGCTTCTTCGTGATCGCCCTGGCGGTCGCCGGCAACGAGACGACCCGCAACGCCACCACGCACGGCATGAAGGCGTTCTTCGACCACCCGGACCAGTGGGACCTGTGGGTCCGGGAGCGGCCGGGCACGATGGTCGACGAGGTGATCCGCTGGGCGACCCCGGTGACCTCGTTCCAGCGCACCGCCCTGGAGGACACCGAGATCGGTGGGGTCGCCGTCAAGGCAGGGCAGCGCGTCGGGCTGTTCTACGCCAGCGCCAACTACGACGAAGACGTGTTCGACGCCCCGGACACCTTCGACATCACCCGCGCGAACAACCCGCACCTCGCCTTCGGCGGCCACGGCGCTCACTACTGCATCGGCGCCAACCTGGCTCGCACCGAGATCCGGTTCATCTTCGACGCGATCGCCGATCTGGCCCCGGACATCACCCGGACCGGACCGGAGAAGCGGCTCCGGTCGGGGTGGCTGAACGGGATCAAGGAGATGCCGGTCCGGTACGCCTGAACCTGTGGACGGCGGATTGCACCGGCACCCCTGATCCGTGAGCGTGAGCACTCGAATCCACACGGCTGGAGGTCATGTGCTACATGGTGCTACGCTCGATAGGGTGAAGCAGATCAGTCAGCGCGAACTACGCAACGACAACGCCGAGATCATGCGCGGTGTCGAAGCAGGCGAAACGTACGTCGTCACGCGACGTGGCGTCCCCGTAGCGCGCATCGTTCCGATCTCGGAGCCGGACCTGAAGATCGATCGGCCGGCGACAACCCGGAGGCGGTTCTCCGACATCAAGCGTGTTCAGCCGTCCGAGCCGACCAGCGTGACGATCGACTACCTCCGGGGCGACCGTTGACTCGCTGGTACCTGGACTCGTCGGCCGCTATCAAGTTGCTGGATGAGGAGCCGGAATCCGCTGCCCTCGCTCGACACCTCGACGACCAGGCGCCTGACCTCGTCGCCTGCATGCTCCTGGAGACCGAGCTGCGTCGCGCCGTCAGCCGACACACACATCTGACCCAGCAAGCGGTGTCGGACTTCCTGGACGGCCTCGATCTGTTCGAGACGCCCTCATCCCTGTTTCGTGAGGCCGGCCTTCTCGCAGGCAATCTCCGATCGTTGGACGCTCTGCACCTGGCAGCCGCCATCAGGATCGGTGTTGACCGCATCGTCAGCTACGACAAGCAGATGACCACCGCCGCTCGTGCGCTCGGACTCAGAGTTCTCGCCCCCGCGTGACGGCAGGACTAACCTGCGCAACGTGACCCCCGAACGCGAGCTCTGGTCCCTGGTCGAGCCCGTGCACGTGATCGTCTACTTCGACCCGGTCGTCTCCGGTTGCCTCGGCGAGCTCGGGCTGCACGGCTTCTGGAACGGCTACTTCGCGGGACGCGCAGCGCCCCTGGGCGCAGTCGGACCCGAAGCAGTCACCGCACTGTTCTTCGGGTTCGCCCCGGCGATGGTGGCCAAGGCGGTGCCGAAGGTCTGGGGACGGGTGAGCCCGGAGCAGGCGATCGCATCGCGGCTGACCTCGGTCAACACCGTGCTCTCGGGCTTCCTCCAGGATGCCGACCTCGACGACGTACGGAGGGCCACCGACGTCCTGGTGCACGCCGCCCGCTGCATTCCCGCCGACGGCCGGGCACTGGCCGCGGCCTGGCAGGGCGTCGATCCGGGCGACGACCTGGCCGCACGGCTCTGGTGGGCCACCACGGTGCTGCGCGAGTACCGCGGGGATGGGCACGTGCTGGCCGCGACCCATGCCGGGCTGACGGGCCTGGAGACGACCCTGACCCACATCGCGAGCGGCGGAGTCACCCGCGAGACGATGCAGCCCAATCGGGGCTGGACCGACGAGGAGTGGGCCGCAGCGACCGAGCTGCTCCTCCTGCGCGGCCTGCTGGACACCGCTGGTCGGCTGACCTCGACCGGCGCCGAGACGCGTGCCCAGGTCGAAGCCACCACGGATCGGCTCTCCCGCCCCGCGCTCGGCGCGATCGCCGACGATGTCGCCCTGCTGCGCCCGGTGCTGACCCGGCTCGCGAAAGCGCTCCAGGCAGCAGGCTCGCTCCCGGCCGGCAACCCGATGGGCCTCCCGCTGCCGTCCTGACCCGCCCTTCGAACCGTGTCGGATCCCGGGGGCATGATGTGCCCGTGCCCACCGAGATCGCCGACTTCCTCGAGATCATCGAGCAGCTGCCCGAGGTGAGCCGGATCGACTACGACCGGTACAGCAAGTTCGACGTTTCCGGGCGCACCTTCGGCTACCTGTGGGAGCCGACCAGGACCGTCGGCCTCAAGCAGACCGTGGCCGAGCAGATCGCGCTGGTCGCCGAGCGTCCTGAGGTTTTTGAGGTGCAATTCACCTCGTGGGGTTTCGGGTGGGTCGTCGTCCACCTCGAGCGGCTGGAGCGCGACGAGCTCTGCGAGCTCACCTTCGAGGCTTGGCGTCTCACGGCTCCCGGCGTGCTCGTCGAGCTGCGCGCGGACGAGCTGCCGGAGTGAGCCGAGCGGCCCGGAGACCGCAATGCGGTTGCCGGGGACAACACCGCCGCGACTGCCTGTAACCTCAGTCGGGCCCGTCCGTCATAGAAGAAACGAGCAATAATGGTTGACGTCGAGAGTGTTCTGGACGCCGCTGGCGTCACCAACCCCGAGGTGCGCGAGTACGTCGCGTACTGGGCCGACCTCACCGGTGCGGCCAACGTCGAGGTGGTCAGCGCCGCTGACGACGCCCGCCTGATCGCCGAGTGCCTCGAGGCCGGCGAGCTCGACCCGGCCGGGGACGGCCTCTACTACTCGCGCAGCTACCACAAGGACACCGCCCGCTCCGAGGAGCGCACCGTCGTCGCGACCAGCAACGAGTCCGACAAGGGCCTGTACAACAACTGGCGCTCGGCCGGCGAGATGACGCCGATGCTCACCGAGAAGATGCGTGGCGCGTCCGCCGGCAAGACCATGTACGTGATCCCGTACCTGATGGCGCCTCCCGGCAACGCGCTGGCCCCCTGGGCCACCGGTGTCCAGGTGACCGACTGCCGCACCGTCGTGCTGCACATGATCCGGATGGCCCGCGTCGGCATCGAGTACGTCAACGACCTCGCCGACCCCAACCAGTTCGTCCGCGCCGTGCACGTCACCGGCGACCTGGAGAACCTCGGCCAGGGCACGCCGGAGGACCAGCGCTACTTCGTCACCGTCGCCGACGAGCGGACGATCCTGCACTTCGGGTCGTCGTACGGCGGCAACGCCCTGCTCGGCAAGATCGCCCACGGCCTGCGCCAGGCGGCGTACGACGGCTGGGCGTCGGGCAAGTTCCTCGCCGAGCAGTACATGCTCATCGGGATCAAGGACAAGGAGACCGGCAAGACGTACCACATCTGTGGTGGCTTCCCGAGTGCCTCCGGCAAGACCAACCTCGCGATGATGCTGGCCCCCGACGCCCTCGGCGAGCGGTACCACGTCTCCTTCTACGGCGACGACATCGCCTGGCTGTGGGTCGACGAGGCCACCGGCAAGCTCTACGGCATGAACCCGGAGTACGGCGTCTTCGGTGTCGCGAAGGACACCAACGAGGGCACGAACCCGACCGCACTGGAGTCGGTCGCACCGGGCACCGGCGCGATCTTCACCAACATCGCCTACAACACGATCACCCACGAGGTCTGGTGGGAGGGCCGTACTCCCGCGCCGCCGGCCGACGTGCACGGCTGGGTGGACTGGCTCGGCAACGCGATTGCGGACCGTGAGCCTGGCGACGACTCTCCGTGGGCGCACCCGAACAGCCGCTTCACCACCACGCTGGACAACGTCCCGAACATCGCGAGCGACTACAACGCCGCCTCGGGCGTGCCGATCGACGCGATCATCTTCGGCGGCCGCACCCGTGACCGCGAGCCGCTGATCCGCGCGGTCCACGACCTCGCCGAGGGCGTGTACGACGGCCTGACCCTGGGCGCCGAGGCGACTGCTGCGGCCGAGGGCAAGGAGGGCGTGCTCCGGTACGACCCGATGTCGAACCGCCCGTTCATGGCGTACGGCGAGGGCGACTACGCGCAGCACTACCTCGACATCGTCGGGGCGGCCACCGACCAGCCGATCTTCGCCCACGTGAACTGGTTCCAGCGCGGCGACGACGGCCGCTTCCTGTGGCCCGGCTACCGCGACAACCTGCGCCCGCTGCTCTGGCTGCTCCAGCTCAAGAACGGCGAGGTCAAGGGTCGTGAGACCGCGGTCGGCATCATCCCGACCGAGGACGAGCTGAACCTCGAGGGCGTCGACATCACGCCCGAGGACCTCAACACGATCCTGACGATCAACGTGCCGCGCTGGAAGCAGGAGATGGCGAACCGCGAAGAGCACCTCGCCCAGTTCCCGAACATGCCCGAGGCGATCTGGGAGGCACACCGCCGCGTGGCCGCCGCCCTGGAGAACGAACCCGAAGCCTGAGGCACGAACAACGAGAAACCCCCGGTCAGATCACTGGCCGGGGGTTTCTCGTTGTGCCTGTGGACGACCGTTCGCGCGAAACGGCGAAGGGCCTCATGATCACCGGATGACCACAGGCACCCGGATCGTGATCCGGCTTCCGGACCACCTGGTCAGGTTCCTCGACGACCAGGTCGCCGCCGGCCAGCCCACGCGCGCAGCCGTCGTGACGCAGGCCGTGATCAGCTACCAGCACGAGAAGTCCATCGAGCGAGGCGCCGAGATCCTCCGGACCCGCAGCGACCCCGAGGAGTGGGAAGCACCGATGCAGCCCTGAGGACTCAGAGGGAGTCGGGCACGACGAACTCGTCGGGATCGCGCCACGGCGGGATGCTCGCCAGCGCCGAGGCCACCAGTGCTGCCCGCGCCACGATCAGTGCTGCGCGCCTGATCCGGCCGGCACCGTCGTCGGCGGTGTGCTGCTCGACCACCTTGCGGATCTGGCCACCGCTGTACGACGGCCGCTCGCCGACGACGCGCGGCACGTCCGGCAGCGCCAGCAGGATCGGCAGGATCTGGGTGCCGATGGGTTCGATCAGCTGGTAGCGGCCGTACCCGCCGAGGTCATGCCAGACCTGCTCGACGTCGAGGCGACCCTTGCGGATCTCCTTGTCCTGGGCCGCGAGGGTCGCCTTGGCGGCGCCCGTCACAGCGGCAGTGAGCTCGGCTTCGGAGAATTGCACGGGACCAGCATGCCTCGCACCGGCGCAGGGCCGGACGTCAGGACGTCAGGACGCCAGCACGGCCGCGGTAGCGCCGGTGGTCGCGGTGCCGGCCGCCTCGTCGACCCGGAGGAAACGACCGATCCGCTCCTGACCAAGCACGGCCGTCGGTACGCCGTCACGAAACACGGGCCGGCCGGCGACGATGACCGCGCGGACGGTCGCGTCGTTGCGGTTCACCATCCGTGACAGGCCGCCGTACTCCTCGACCGGACTCTCCGAGTAGGCCTCCAGGCTGGCGTCGAGCCGCTCGGGGTCGATGACCGCGATGTCGGCACGGTCGCCGACGCGCAGGTGCCCCGCGTCCAGGCCGTACCACTCGGCCAGCTCGCCGGTGAGCCGGTGGACCGCGTGCTCGGTGGTCATGAACGGCGTACCAGCTCGTTCGGCGTCGCGCACATGCTTCAGCAGCCGCAGGCCCATGTTGTAGAACGCCATGTTCCGCAGGTGTGCCCCGGCGTCCGAGAAGCCCATCTGGATGCCGGGCTCCTGCGCCATCTTCCTGAGGAACTCGGGGCGGTGGTTGGAGATCGTGGTGCGCCAGCGGAGCCGGGTGCCGTGCTCGAGGACGAGGTCGAGGAACGCGTCGACCGGGTGCAGGCCACCTCGCTCGACCCCGACCTGGCCGAAGGACTTGCCGACCAGCGACGCGTCCGGGCACTCGACGATGTCGGCGTCGAAGAAGTCGCGGTGCCAGACCCGTGGCCCGTACTTGGCGTCGTAGTCCTTGCGGAACGCCCGCCGGTACTCCTCGTCGGCCAGCAGGCTGTTGCGCGCGACCTGCTCCGACAGGTGCAGGGCTGCGGCACCGGAGCCGAACTCCTCGAAGATCACCAGGTCGATGCCGTCGGCGTACACCTCGAACGGGACCGGCAGGTGCTGCCAGCGGAAGTTGCCGCCGAGGCCGTTCACGATCCGCGCGATCGGGCCCATGATCCTGATGACGACCGGCAGGGCCTTGATGTCCGCCGCCGAGAGCAGGCTGGTCTTCAGGCGCTTGCGGAACAGGCCGAGCGAGGAGAACGACTGCGCCAGGATGTTCAGCGGGTTCTTGATGTTCGGGCCGGACTGGAGCACGCGGTCACGACGCCGCAGGACCGCGTTGAGGCGACGCAGCTCGCGGGTCCTCGCGAACGTCGACGGCAGGGTGCGCGAACGACAGGTGTCACCGTCGAGCTTGTCGAAGAGCAGCTGCTGCGAGCTCATCCCCAGGAACCCGGCGTCGAGCGCCTCGGTGAGCATCGCCTCCATCCGGGCGATCTCCGCGTTCGATGCCCGGATCCCCTTGCGGGTGGCCCGATCCAGGCCCATCACTGCGGTCCGGATGTCGGAGTGACCCAGGAAGCCGGCGAGGTTCGGCCCCAGCGGCAGAGACTCGAGAGCCTCGACGTACTCGGCGGCGCTGGACCAGTTCTTGTGCCGCTGGACACCGTCGATCACGTGCTGGCGCGGGATCGCCTCGACCCGACCGAAGAGGTCACCGGCATCGACGGCGTCGACGTGGACCGTGGACAGCGAGCACGAACCCAGGAAGATCGTGGTCACACCGTGGCGCAACGATTCGGGCAGCGTGGGGTCGCCGAGGACCTCGATGTCGTAGTGCGTGTGGATGTCGACGATGCCCGGGATCACCCAGGTGCCGGTGGCATCGATGACCTCACGGCACCCGGTCTCGTCCAGCCGTGTCTCGGAGACCGCTGCCACCCGACCGTCGACGATCCCGAGGTGTCGTACGGCGCCGGGAGCACCCGTCCCGTCGAACCAGAGGCCGTCGCGGATGATCACGTCGTAGGTCATGAGGACATCGAACGGGACAACTTGACACGTGTCAACTGATGACCGACATGTCCTGCGCACGTACTGGCTGATGACACGCGGCGCACGTCACCTCGGCCTTCAGGTCGGCGCCGCAGGAGTGCCGGAACACGACCGGCGGACCGTCGTCACCGGCCAGGTGCTCGTCGCCCCAGTCGCGCAGCGTCGTGATGATCGGCAAGAGCGACTTCCCCGACGGCGTGAGGTGGTACTCGAACCGCGGCGGCCGTTCGGAGTACTGGCGACGCTCGACCAGCCCGTGCTCCTCGAGCTTGCGCAGCCGTGCCGTGAGGATGTCGCGCGGAGCACCTGTGTAGCGCACGATCTCGTCGAACCGGTGCGTGCCCAGCATCAGCTCGCGCACCGCGAGCAGGCTCCACTTCTCGCCCACGACATCGAGCGTGCGGGCGATGGAGCACTGGCGGACCCCGGCGTTCTGCATGCCTCGAGTCTACTCAGTTGGAAATTACAATCCAGTTCGTTGGAATATCCAACTCGCGTCAGTACGTTGACCTCAAGCGGCGCCGCGCGGCGCCGCCGAGAGAACGGGAGTTTCGTCATGAGCACCGCAGTCATCGTCGACGCAGTCCGGACACCGGTCGCCAAGGGCAAGCCCGGCGGGGCCTACTCCGAGATCCACCCCACTGACCTGCATGCGCACGCGCTGCGTGCCCTGGTCGACCGTACCGGCCTCGACCCGGCGGAGATCGACGACGTGATCAGCGGCGTCGTCGGCCAGGTCGGCGAGCAGTCCGCGAACGCAGCCCGCTGGGCCGTCCTGGGTGCCGGCTTTCCCGAGTCGGTCCCGGCAGTCACGATCGACCGCCAGTGCGGCAGCAGCCAGCAGGCCCTGCACATCGCGGCCCAGGGCGTGATCAGCGGCGCGTACGACGTCGCCGTCGCCTCGGGCGTCGAGTCGATGAGCCGGATCCCGATCGGGTCCCAGACGCTCGGCAAGGACTTCGCCGGCTCGCTGGTCGGCGAGCGGTACGCCGGCGGGCTCGTCCCGCAGGGCATCAGCGCCGAGCTGATCGCCGATCGGTGGAAGCTCAGCCGGCACCAGCTCGACGAGTTCGCGGCGGAGTCGCACCAGCGTGCGGCCCGTGCCTGGAAGGACGGGCTGTTCGAGAACGAGGTGACGCTGGTGAACGACCTGCACACCGACGAGACGATCCGGCCCGAGACGACGGCCGAGGGCCTTGCCGGGCTTCGGCTGGCGTTCCAGAACGACTACTGGGCCGAGCGCTACCCGCACCTGGACTGGAGGGTGACCGCCGGCAACAGCTCGCCGGTCAACGACGGCTCGGCTGCCGTCCTGGTCACGTCCGAGGATGCGGCCGCCCGGCTCGGTCTCAAGCCCCGGGCCCGGTTGCACTCCTTCGCCGTGGCCGGTGACGACCCGATCTTCATGCTGACCGGGATCATCCCGGCGACGCAGAAGGTCCTCGCCAAGGCTGGTCTGGGCATCGCCGACATCGACGCGTTCGAGGTCAACGAGGCGTTCGCCTCGGTCGTGCTCGCCTGGCAGCACGAGACCGGAGCCGACCCCTCGAAGGTCAACGTCAACGGCGGCGCGATCTCGATCGGCCACCCGCTCGGCGCCTCCGGCGCCCGGCTGACGACCACCCTGCTCTCCGTGCTGGAACAGCGCGGCGGCCGCTACGGCCTGCAGGTCATGTGCGAGGCCGGCGGCCTCGCGAACGCCACCATCATCGAAAGGATCTGATCATGAGCAACGCGATCGACATCAACGGAGCAGTCGTCCTCGTCACCGGCGCGAACGGAGGACTCGGGCAGGAGTTCGTGAGCCAGGCGCTCGCACTCGGCGCCGCGAAGGTCTACGCCAGCGCGCGGACGCCGCGCGAGTGGGACGACGCGCGCGTCGTACCGCTGGCCCTGGACGTGACCGACCCGGAATCGGTCGCCCTGGCTGCCGCCTCCGCGCAGGACGTGACCGTGGTGATCAACAACGCAGGGGCCAGCAACGGAGCAAGCGTGGCCGGGACCGGCACGCAGGCGCTGCGGGACCTGTTCGACGTGAACTTCTTCGGGGCTCTCACGGTTGCCGACACCTTCGCGCCCGTCCTGAAGACCAACGGCGGCGGCGCACTGCTCAACGTGCTCTCGGTGCTCAGCTGGCTCGGCATCGGCGACGGCTACAGCGCGACCAAGGCAGCGCTGTGGTCGGCCACGAACACCCAGCGCGTGCAGCTCGCCGACCAGGGCACCCTGGTCACCTCGCTTCACCTCGGGTACACCGACACTCCGATGACCGCCGGGGTCGACGCCCCCAAGAACGACCCGGCGGACGTCGTCGCGCAGGCGTACGCCGGACTCGCCGCGGGCTCGTACGAGATCCTCGCCGACGACGTCTCGCGCCAGGTCAAGGCCGGGCTCGCCGCCCCGGTCGAAGCGCTCTACCCGCAGCTGGCCGCCTCCTGACACGTCTGCGACGCCCGAGATCGACGAAGCCCCAGGTCCGCTGGACCTGGGGCTTCGTCGTCGTGCGCGGCTGCAGGGATTCGAACCCCGAACCTTCTGATCCGTAGTCAGATGCTCTATCCGTTGAGCTACAGCCGCCCGCCCGCAGCAGGCATGAAGTCACCGCCACGAGGACTGGCATATGTTAGCCGACCTCGGCCGATGGTTCGAATCGGGCCCGGGTCGGGCGCCTTGATCGATCCAATAGGCCGTCGCGGAGCCCGCGAGTAAATTCGCGGGATCTGATCGCCTGCAAGGGCGCGGCGATCTGCCATCCCTCCACTTTCAAGATCCGTCGATGCGCTCGGCGGCCGGTGCGCGTTCCCGAACGCGACCCGCGATCGAAAGGAACCAGGCATGACCGCCGAAGCCATGAGCACCACCGCGCCGACCCAGGACGCACCCACGACCTTCCAGGCCGTCCTGGACTGGGTCGCCGACGTCGCCGCGATGACGCAGCCCGATGCCGTTCACTGGTGCACCGGCTCCGACGAGGAGTGGACCGAGCTGACCGACTTCCTGGTCGGGACCGGCACGTTCATCAAGCTCGACGAGAGCAAGAAGCCCAACTCGTTCTACGCGGCCTCCGACGCAGGCGATGTCGCGCGTGTCGAGGACAAGACGTTCATCTGCTCGATCGACGAGAAGGACTGCGGGCCCACCAACAACTGGATGCACCCCGCCGAGATGAAGACCATCATGCGCGGGCTGTACGCCGGAGCCATGCAGGGCCGGACGATGTACGTGATCCCGTTCGTGATGGGCCACCTCGAGGCCGACAAGCCGATGTTCGGCGTCGAGATCACCGACTCGGCGTACGTCGTCGCCTCGATGCGCGTGATGGCCCGGATGGGCACGCCGGTCCTGCGCAGGATGGAAGAGCTGGACGCCGCCGGTCACGAGGTGCCCTGGGTGCCGGCGCTCCACTCGGTCGGTCACCCGCTCGCCGAGGGCCAGGCCGACGTGGCGTGGCCGTGCAACGAGGTCAAGTACATCGTCCAGTTCCCCGAGGAGCGGACGATCTGGAGCTTCGGGTCCGGGTACGGCGGCAACGCGCTGCTCGGCAAGAAGTGCTACGCGCTGCGGATCGCGTCGGTGATGGCACGCGACGAGGGCTGGATGGCCGAGCACATGCTGATCCTCAAGCTCACCTCGCCGGTGGGCGTCACCAAGTACGTCGCCGCGGCCTTCCCGAGCGCGTGCGGAAAGACGAACCTGGCGATGCTCGAGCCGACCATCCCCGGATGGAAGGACGAGGCGATCGGCGACGACATCGCCTGGATGCGGATCGGCGAGGACGGCCGGCTGTGGGCGGTCAACCCGGAGTACGGCTTCTTCGGGGTCGCTCCCGGCACGAACGAGCACACCAACCCGAACGCGATGAAGACCATCAACAAGGGCAACTCGGTCTTCACCAACGTCGCCCTCACCGAGGACGGCGACGTCTGGTGGGAGGGACTCGAGAACCCGCCCGCGCACGCCACGTCGTGGAAGGGCGAGCCCTGGACTCCGGCATCAGCTGAGTTGAGCTCCCACCCGAACAGCCGCTACTGCACGCCGATCAAGCAGTGCGACATGCTCGCACCCGAGTACGACGACCCGCGCGGTGTGCCGATCGACGCGATCCTCTTCGGTGGACGTCGCAAGACCACGATCCCGCTGGTCTCCGAAGCGCGCGACTGGACCCACGGGACGTTCCTGGGAGCGACGCTGTCCAGCGAGACCACTGCCGCAGCGGTCGGCCAGGTCGGAGTCGTGCGCCGCGACCCGATGGCGATGATCCCGTTCATCGGCTACAACGCGGGTGACTACTTCGGCCACTGGATCGACATGGGCAAGAACAACGACGCGTCCAAGATGCCCAGGATCTTCTACGTGAACTGGTTCCGTCTCGACGAGAACGGCGCGTTCCTGTGGCCGGGCTTCGGCGAGAACAGCCGCGTCCTGAAGTGGATCATCGAGCGCATCGACGGCCAGGCTGCCGCGGTCGAGACCCCGATCGGTCACGTGCCGGCACCGGGCTCCTTCGACATCGACGGTCTGGACATGACCGAGGAGCAGCTCGCCGAGGTGCTCCGGGTCGACGTCGAGGAGTGGAAGGCCGAGATCCCGCAGATCACCGAGTGGTTCGAGAAGTTCGGCGACGACCTTCCCGCCGTGCTGTGGACCGAGCTCGACGGCCTCAAGGCACGCCTCGGCCTCTGAGCGGGCTTCCCGCTGGTTGAGGAGGGCCGCCAGGCCCGTCTCGAAACCACCGCACCAAGTTTCGAGACGGTCGCCGTGCGACCTCCTCAACCAACGCCGTCAACAAGGGGGTCCGGGTGTCCGATATTGCATCCTTCTGCGACCATCGGGCACATGACCGGCGATTTCGATGCCCAGCATCGCGAGCTGCTGCAGCACGAGGCCGGCGACCTGTACCAGAAGATCGTCCTGGAGGGTGCGGTCGCCAAGGACGACGCGCGCATCGTCGCCGGCGGCCCCGAGCACGAGACGTTCGCGTTCCTGATCGATCTCGGGCTGGTCGCCCTGGACTCATCGACCGACACCTACCTGCCGGTCGATCCCGCGATCGTCCAGTCCCGGATCGTCGCGCCGATGGGGCAGCGGGCCGCTGAGCTGCTGGCCGAGTCGACCGGCTGGGCGACCACCTTCGCCGAGCTCGGCCTGGCCTACCGCCGTACGGCGCCTGCAGACCTCTCGATCGTCGAGCTGCGCGGACTGCCGAACATCAACCGGTTCCTGACCGCGGCTGTCGGCGATGCGGAGCACGAGCTCCTGACCGCCCAGCCCGACGGCGCCCGCTCGGCCGCGATCCTGGACGAGGCGATCGAGCGGGACACCCGCGCGCTGGCCCGCGGCGTGAAGATGCGCACGCTCTACCAGCACTCCGCACGCCGCAGCGTGGCAACCCGTGAGTACGTCGACCAGGTCATCAAGGCCGGCGGCGAGGTTCGCACCCTCGACGAGTTCTTCAACCGGTTGATCGTCGTCGACCGGCGCCTGGCGATCGTTCCCGGTGCCGAAGGCGCCCACGTGGCGATCGTGGTCCACGATCCGAGCCTGGTGGCCTACATCGTCGACATCTTCGAGCGTTTCTGGGAGCGGGCGCGGGTCTTCACCGACCGTGAGTCAGCGACCGAGCGCGAGATCGCCGACGACGTCCACAACATGACGGTCCGCATGCTCGTCGAGGGCCACAGCGACAACGCGTCGGCCAAGCGCGTCGGCGTCAGCACCCGCACGTACGCCGGCTACATCGCGTCGCTCAAGGTCGAGTACGGCGTGGAGACCCGCTTCCAGCTCGGCTACGCGATCGCCCAGCAGGAGATTCGCGACAAGGCGCGGGACCGGGCGGCCGGAGGAGCCGGGTCCGATACCTGAGTCCGGACATGACAAGAGCGGAGAGTGGGGGATCTCTCCGCTCTTGGTCACGAGACGGTCCTTAGGTGGAGCGACGACGTCTGGGGGGTGACGGTGCGTCCTCGTCTCGAGTCTGTGAAGTTCTGGATTCCTACGGGCCCCACCCGGTGTCGGTGGTCATAGGGGTGACGACGACGGTTCGATGGCTGTGTACCGGAGCTGCGTCGGCCGGGCTGACGGCACCCGCGAATACTCCTGTTGCGATGATCGTGGCCGCGGCGACACGGACCAACTGCTTGAAACTCCTCATCGTGGTGCCCTCCCAATTTTTCCGGTCGCTCAGGGGATGCAACCGGATGTACCTATCCTTGCCGAGTGCCCGGAGGCGGGCTAGTAGACCAGTTACCTCATGAATGTGCAGTGCACCTTCCTGCAGGTTCATGCAACGCGGCCGGCTTCGACGAAACCGCGCTCCCCACGCATGGACAAGCCCCGCCCGGTACACCGGGCGGGGCTTCGCTCTGGGCGGAGGCGGGGGGATTTGAACCCCCGACAGGGATTAACCTGAACCCGCTTAGCAGGCGGGCGCCATAAACCGGGCTAGGCGACGCCTCCCAGACAGCGAGAGACAGGTTACCCACCCGGTGACCGGTCCGGGAAATCGGCCCCCGCCTGGTCCGGGAGCCGCGGGACCTCAAGCCTGGCGGCGACCGTGGGCTACGTCGAGGCGGCCCTTGAGCTCGTCGACGAACTCCTCGCGGTCGCCTTCGATCAGGTTCACCGGGATGGTCGTCGTCCGTCCGTCCCGCAGCCGCAGGACGACGCATTCCTCGCCGACGACGAAGGACGTGGCGAGGTCCTCGACGTCGGTCCAGCGGGCTTGTTTCGCGCCCGCTCCCCGGACGAAACGGACCTGGTAGCCGGTCTCGTCGACCCGTACGACGAACCAGCGACGGGCCAGCAGGAACCCGAGGGTGAAGATGGAGACGACCACCAGGATCACCAGCACGCTGATCACATCGCCGGGCAGGTTGAACGCGAACGTGATGATCGTGACGGCCAGCAACGAGACGCCGACGAGGGCCAGGAACCCGCCCATCAGCCGCGCGCGCAACTGGGGAGCGAGGCCGTAGTCGCGCGCTGTGGTCGTCGTCATCGGGCAATTACAGCGGTCGCCCGACCCGGGAGTCGAGGTGGGGTGGGACCGAGGTCCTGAATGTCTCAGCAGCCCTTGTGCAGACATGTGTCGTGGGTCACACTCAAGACTCCATCTGTGCACGACCAACCTTCGTGGAGGTGGTGGCTCATGACACTCGAGTCAGCAATCTCGGACCTGAAGCAGACGCTCAGCGGGACGAGAACGGCCGCGAACTGGCGGATGATGACGCGCCAGCAGCTGGCTCTCGTCCGCGAAGCCCTCAGCGATGAGCGCTTCGCGACCTGGGACGGATGGCTCGCCGCCCGCAGCGGCGCCAACGATCGCGAGCGGATGCAGCTGCTCGGACGGATCACGTCGTTGGCCAACGGACTTCGCGACCGGCTCGACACCGATCGCGTGGCGATCGAGGTACGCCGGTTGCTCAACGACGTCGAGCACTACCGGCAGAGGATGCACGACCTGGTCTACGACTCGGTCTCGATGGAGATCGGCGGCTCGGAGTAGGGCTCAGCGACGCAGCGCTCGCCCGTACCGCCGGGTGACCTGACGCTGGAGCACCCTGCCCACCGGGCCGAGGACACGGGCGGGCAGCGAGCCCGGTTTCGAGAAGGCGCGCACGCGCAGCCTCACGACGCCGACGTCGTCCTGCTCGACCACGAACAGCTCCTCGCCGCACTCGGGATGCCCCGGCAAGGTGCCGTACACGAATCCCTGGCGGTCGCGCTCGTCCACGACCGCCACCACCCGCACCGGGGCGCGCATGAACAGCGGGCCGAACCGGATCCGCACCACGGCGACTCCCCCGGTCTCGACCTGGTCGGCCGAGGACGCCACGGCGAGTCCGGACCGGCGCTGCAAGCCCCAACGCAGCAGCTCGGCGGACGCATCGTCGAACACCGCCCGGCCCTGCCCGATCACGAAGCGTTCGTCGAGGTGGTGGTAGCCGGGCGGGAGGTCACCGAGGGTGGCACCGACCTCGGCGTAGGTGAGCTCGGCCTCCCGGAGTCGGTCGGCTTCGAACGGACGGAGGCGGTTGCCACTCACAGGTCCGTCACCGGGTTTCGAGGCTCCTTCGCTCGTGCCTCGCTCCGGAGCACCTCAACCACCGGCGCAGAGGGGGAGGGATTCGAACCCCCGGTAGGTTTCCCTACGATCGCTTTCAAGGCGATTCCGATCGGCCACTCCGGCACCCCTCCTCGTGGCCGGCGAACCCAGGGGATCATCCGGCCAACAGTGGGTGAGTCTAGATGAGTGAGTCCGAGGGGCGTGCGTGCCGAGCGGTGCTCGGCGCGCTCCCCTCGGACTCAGTCATCTAATGCGACAGCACGACCAGGACGTCGCCCTCCTGGATCACGTCGCCGGGGACGACCCGCACTTCGACGACGGTTCCAGCGGTGTCGGCCAGGACCGGGATCTCCATCTTCATCGATTCGAGGAGCATCACGGTGTCGCCGACAGCAACGCTGTCTCCGGCGCTGACCGGCACGGACAGGACGCTCGCGACCATCTCGGCGAGGACCTCTGAGTTCGGCGTACCGGGCATGCGCGTGACGCTACCCCGGCGCCGGTGTTACTCGCGCGTTCGTCACCCCCGTGGTGTCGATGCCCTCAGTGCAGCGGGCTGAGACGCCCCGGCTCCGGACGGTGCGCCTCGGCCTCCTCGTCGCGGCGAGCACGTCGACCGTGGGTTCCGGTGAAGGACTGCTCGATCCGGATCACCAGGTACCCGATCGCAACACCGATCACCAAGCTGTAGACCGCTCCGAGCACGACGCTGCCGAACCCGGTGTCGGCGGCAACCAGCCGGGTGGTGGTCGGTGCGGTGGCAGCGACCCCGAAAGCGCTGACCCACCAGCCCTGACGGCGACGCGCCCGCATGAACACGCCCCAGAGCAGCGCCGGATAGCCCAGCAGGGCCACGATCGGGTGGGGTACGGCACCCAGCGTCGTGCGTGTCCAGTCGCGCAGGTCGTCACCGGTGGAGACCAGGTCGCGTGAGCCCCAGTGCGCAATCGCCTGGCTGTAGGCGAGGGCCAGCGCCAGCATCACGACGGCGCCGACGGCCACGACGTACCCGCGCCTGCCGAGCCCGTGCAGGCCCGCACCGAGCCGGTAGACCAGCGCAAAGGCGCCGAGTAGAGAGAGGCCCAGGACGACGTACCCGAACCTGTTGAGGTTGATGTCGGTGGCGGTCACGTGTCCGTACCCGACGACCCCCAGGGCACCCGTCCACGCGATGAGCGTCGTCACGACCGCTTCCCTGATCGCGCGCGCAAAGGTGGCGGCAGGCACCGTCGACATCACGGCCAGGGTGGCTGCGAGAACGCCGGTCCCGATCGCTGCGCCGGCGAGCAGCCGGTGCGATTCGGTGACCACGGCCGTGCCGCCCAGGACGGTCGCGAGACCGGCCGCCCAGAACGGGCGCCCTCCGGTCCGCACAGCCAACGCCCCGGCCAGGGACGCGGAGACCATCACCGCGCCGACATCGCGGATCTGGTGCGGCAGGCCGGGAGCCAGCCGCGCGGCAGCGATGCCGGCGACGCCGATGAGCAGGAGCACCAGCCAGCCGCGCTCGTTGGTCAGCAGGGACAGCTCGTTGTCTGCCGACGACTCCCGACGTGGCGGCGCCGGTCGTGGCTCCCGCGCCTGACGCGGCGCGCGGGGTTCGCGCACCGGACGCGGCGGACGGGCAACCCGGGGACGTGGCGCGGGTTCGGGGCGGGCCGCCCGACGGCCGGCCGGGGGTGTCACCTTCGGCGGATCGGCACGCAGAACCGGCACCGGCGCCGGGGCAACCTGAGCCGGGCTCTCGGTCGTCTGGGTCAGGTCGACAGCCGGTTCGACCATCGGCTCGACCACCGGATCGGCCCGCAAGGGCGCCGCTGGGGCGCGCGCAGGGCGTGCGGGCGGGCGCTCGGTGGGTGCCAGGACCGGGAAGTGCGCCGGGTTCGGAGCGCGCGATGCCGGACGGGCAGCCGGACGGGCATGCGTGGGAGCCGGGGTCGAGCCGGATGTTCGGCTCGACTTCTCAGGTACCGCGCGGCGCCGCCCCGGGGCGCGGTCAGGATCGGACACCCGCCCCACCTTCACTGGAAATGCACTGGACCCCGAAGGATATCAACGTTCACATCCGTCGGTTTGCCAGCGACGGGTTCCGCTCGCGGGCAGCCTCGACGGTGCCCAGATCGAGGTCGGCCGTGAGCCAGGCCTCCCCGTCGTGCGCCTCGGCGACCACATCGCCGGTCGGTGCCACCACCATCGAGTGACCGCAGTAGCGCGGGCCGGGCTGCGCCGCAGCCACCACCCAGCACACGTTCTCGATCGCGCGGGCACGCAGCAGCGTCTCCCACTGGGCCACCTTGCCGGGACCCGCCGCCCAGGCCGCCGGCAGGACCAGCACGTCGGCGCCGGCCTGGGACAGGGCCCGGCCGAGCTCGGGGAACCGCAAGTCGTAGCAGGTCATCAGCCCGAACCGCAGGCCGCCGATCTCACGCACGGTCGGCTCCGTGGGCCCGGGCGTGACGAGGTCGGACTCCCGCTGACCGAACGAGTCGTAGAGATGGATCTTCCGGTACGCCGCCACCGGGCCCGCCCCCGCCAGGACCAAGGTGTTGTAGGGCCGGTCGGGGTCCGCGGACGTCTCGAACATCCCGGCGAGCACGGCCGTACTGTGCCGGAGGGCGAGGGCCTCGACGGCTTCGACGAACGGGCCGTTGAACGGTTCGGCGTACGGAGCCAGCGTGGAGCCGGGGACACCGAAGTCGCGCGCGAACGCCTCGGGGAGAACGACCAGGCCGGTGCCCTCGGCGACCTCGATCCGCGACAACGCGTCCCTGTTCTCCGCGGGGTCGAGTGCAGACGCGTGCTGCCACAGCGCCACCCGCACGTCTCCGCCCATGGCGCAAGCGTGCCAGCCGCCGGTCCGGCGAACAACGTGAACACCCGACACCCGGCGCCCGGTCGTCGATCGGTGCCAGACTGCCAGCCATGGAAAGCGACGCGATCGGTGCCGTTGTCCTCACCGGGGGCAGCGGCGTGCGGCTGGACGGCGCCGACAAGGCGTCGATCGAGCTCGGCGGCCTGACCCTCCTCGAGCACACGCTCGGTGCGTTGCTCGACATCAACGAGGTGGTCGTGGTCGGAGACCCGGTTCCCACGACCCGCCCGGTCACCTTCACCCGCGAGGACCCGAGCGGCGGCGGCCCGGCCGCAGGGCTGCTCGAGGGCCTGCGCTGCTTCGCCCGCCGACCGGCTTGGGTGGTCGCACTGGCGGTCGACATGCCGTTGGTCACCAGCGCGACGATCCGCCGGCTCACCGAGGCTGCCGAGCACGACGGTGCTGCCCTGATCGACGGCGGTGGCAAGCTCCAGTACCTGTGCGCGCTGTACTCAGTGGCTGCCCTGGATCGCTCGCGGCCGCCGTACGAGCAGGAGCACGGGCTCTCGATGCGCGAGCTCGTCGGGGGACTCGGACTCGCCCACGTCCCGGCGTTCGGACCGGAGACACGGGACATCGACACCTGGGCCGATCTGCGAGACCTGCGCGAGACGTTCGGGGACTGATCCGCCGCCAAAGGTCCCGAGGTACGAACCGAACCCCGGATGCCTCTTGCACACGTCGCGAGGTTGAGTGATCGTGAGGGGGTGAACCTGCACGACTGGATTGACGAGCTGTGTGACGCGCTCGACGTCGAGGTGGACCTGGACGAAGCGCTGATCCTTGACGTTGCTCGAGACGCTGCCACGTACGTGGACCTGTCGGCCTCGCCCCTGACCGCGTTCCTGCTCGGGTACGCCGCGGCCGCATCGAACGGCGATCCGGACGAGATGGAGCGGCTGGCGGCCATCGCCATGGGCCTGGCCCAGCGCTGGGACAAGACGCCGACCGACCTGGCCCACGAGGACGACGATCCCGAGATCGAGGAAGAGCTGGAGTCGGTCGACGCCTGACGCCGCGCACCGGTCATCGAGCTTGTCGAGATGTACCGCGCGGCGCTCTAGCCTGTACCCATGCGCGCTGTCGTCGTGCCCACACCGGGCGGTCCCGAGTCCCTGGTCACCGCAGACCTTCCGGATCCTGAGCCCGGCCCCGACGAGGTCGTCGTCGATGTCGTCGCGAGTGCGGTCAACCGTGCCGACACGTTGCAGCGGATGGGCTTCTACCCGCCACCGCCCGGAGCCAGTGATGTCCTCGGGCTCGAGTGCTCGGGCCGGATCCGTTCCGTCGGTGCGGCCGTGACCGGCTGGTCGGTGGGCGACGAGGTGTGCGCCCTGCTCGCCGGCGGCGGGTACGCCGAGCAGGTCGTCGTACCGGCAGGTCAGCTGATGCCGATCCCGGCCGGCGTCGCCCTCGACCAGGCCGCTGCGCTGCCCGAGGTGGCCTGCACCGTCTGGGCCAACGTGTTCATGGCCGCCGGACTGGCACCGGGCAACACCTTCCTGGTGCACGGCGGTGCCGGCGGGATCGGGACCTTCGCCATCCAGCTCGCCAGCACCCTCGGTGCCCGGGTCTTCGCCACCGCCGGATCGAGCGATAAGCAGGAGCTCTGCCTCCGGCTCGGCGCCGAGCGGGCGATCAACTACCGCGACGAGGACTTCGCCGAGATCCTGGCCGCCGCCGGCGGTGCCGACGTGATCCTCGACAACATGGGCGCGAAGTACCTCGCGCCGAACGTGACGGCACTGGCGACCGAGGGTCGGCTCGTCATCATCGGCATGCAGGGCGGTACCCGAGCCGAGCTGGACATCGCCGCCCTGATGGCCAAGCGCGGGGCCGTCATCTCCACCTCGCTCCGGGCTCGACCCACCGCTCAGAAAGCGGCCATCTGCGCCGCGGTCGTCGAGCACGTCTGGCCGCTCGTCGCCGACGGCAAGGTCAGTGCCGTCGTCGACACCGAGTTCGCCCTCGCCGATGCAGCCGCGGCCCACGCGTTGATGGAAACGGGCGGGCACACCGGCAAGATCCTGCTGCGTGTGTGACCCCGGATAGGCTTCAGACATGTCGAGCCAGCAGCCCGAGGACCAGGACCCGCGCGTCATGATCATCGACCCGCAGGGGGTGCCTGCCGGCGCCTCCGCGGTCGAACCCGCCGGCGACGGTGACGAGGAAGTCACCGAGCTGGTCGAGGAGCCGGCCAAGGTGATGCGGATCGGCAGCATGATCCGGATGCTGCTCGAAGAGGTGAAGGCTGCCCCGGTCGACGAAGCCGGACGCACCCGTCTTGCCAGCGTGCTGGCGACCTCGATCGAGGAGCTCAAGGGGGGTCTGGCTCCCGAGCTCGGCGACGAGCTCGACCGGCTCATCGACCCGTTCAGCGATGCCACCCCGTCCGAGTCCGAGCTCCGGATCGCGCAGGCCCAGCTCGTCGGCTGGCTCGAAGGCCTCTTCCACGGCATCCAGACAGCGATCTATGCCCAGCAGATGGCAGCCCGCGCCCAGCTCGAGCAGATCCGCCGCGCCCTGCCGGGTGCGATGCCGCCCGGCAACGAGCAGCCCGGGATGGACGCCGCGACCGAGAACAGCTCCGGCGGGATGTACCTCTAGGTCGTCAGCCTGCGGCGCGACCAGGTCACGGCACCGGTCACTGCGGCTCCGATCACGAGCACGCCGGTGATCCACGCCCAGCGATGTCCGCTGCCGCGGCCGCTGACGACCGCGACCGGTTCCGGGATCGGTCTGCCCGGTGGCCCGGTGGCGGCCTGGACCTGGGCGGCGAGTGCGGAGGCGTACGGAGCCGACCCGCCGCACGAGTTCACCTGCATCACCCCGGGGTGGATCCCGGTCACGAAGAACACGTAGCGCTCGTTCGTGGCCAGGTCTCCCAGGCCGCAGGTGGCGGCGTTCGCCGGGCTGAGCAGCTTCTCCCGCACTCCGGCGCGGCCCTTGAAGACGTCGTCGACCTGGACGCCGTACGTCGTGGTGAGTCCGTTCGACGACGTCCACTCCAGGGTGCCGTCGAGGATCGTTTCGGCACGCTTGACGTGATCGGCCGTCGTGCTGGAGACGCAGCTGCACGCCCACGACGTGCCTGGTGTGAGCACGAGCATGCCCACAGCCACGGCGACGACCAGGAGGAGGCGTCTCCCCGCCCTCGGCCGTCGCGAGCGTTGTCCCGCTGCGTGCCTCGCAAGGCCGAGGAGGAAGGCGGCTTGGGTTTGGCCGTCGACGACGAGAACGCCGCGAGGTGCCTGCGGGGCAGCGCGCAGCAGGCCATGGGGCGGGGAGACGCCTCCTGTCAGTCGCTTCATCCGACCAGGCCCTCGATGGTGCGGGCGAGGTCGAAGTCCTTCGCGGTCAGCCCACCCTCCGAATGCGTGCTCAGGGTGAAGGTCAGCGTGCGCCAGCGGATGTCGATGTCCGGGTGGTGGTCGACCGACTCGGCCGCCCGACCGACCGTGACGACGAGGTCGAGGCCGGCCAGGAACGAGTCGGCCTTCGTCGTGCGGACGATCGTGTTGCCCACGCGCGACCAGGCCGGGACGCTCGCCAGCTCGCGCTCGATCTCATCGTCGTCGAGGACTGCCATGTCCTCATCTTCCTCGCGGTGCCGACGGGCTGTCGAGGAGGCGCTCGATGACCTCGGCCACACCGTCCTCGTCGTTCGTGCCGGCGATGTGGTCGGCCACCGCCCGCACGCTGGGATGAGCGTTCGCCATTGCGTACGACGTCCCGGCCCAGGCCAGCATGTCGAGGTCGTTCGGCATGTCCCCGAACGCCACCACCTCGGCCGCGGTGATGCCCCGCTCGCTGCAGAAGAGCTCGAGGGTGGAGGCCTTGGTGACGCCGTACGCACTCATCTCCAGCAGGGTCGTGGCCGAGGACCAGGTGACCTCGACGAGGTCGGCGACGAGCCCTCGTGCGGTGTCCCAGAACTCCTGCGCTCCGAGTTCCTCGTGCCGCGCCAGGATCTTCAGCGTCGGAACCGCGAAGATCTCCTCCAGCGACCCGCGCAGGCTTCCGGGGGGCAACGGATACCGCTCCAGGAACCCTGTCTCCACCGCGATCCCCGCGCTGGTCTCGACCGCGTAGGCCGTCCCCGGTACGGCGTCCCGCAGCCGCCGCGCCACCTCGAGTCCGGTCTCGGGATCGATCGGTCGCTGCAGGTGCACCTGCGACCGGGCCACGTCCCAGACCAGGGCTCCGTTGGAGACGATCGCGAAGCCGTGTCCGCCGACGTGGGCGAAGACGTCCTCGGCCCAGCGCAACGGTCGACCCGTCACGAAGACGACATCGACCCCGGCGTCCTCCGCGGCTTCGAGAGCCGCCCGGGTTCGCGGCGTGAGGGAGCCGTCGGAGTGGACCAGGGTGCCGTCGAGATCGGTGGCGACGAGCCGCACCGGCACGCCCACGCTGTCCGCACTGTCCACGCCACCGACCCTAGTCAGGTGACGCAGGTGCCGTTCCCGGCTATGCTCGTTATCAACCTATTGGTTGACAACGGAGGAACCATGACCGGAGCGGCCCAGGACCATCGCGAGGTGGCCGGACAGTTCGCCGAATTCACCGGCGGCGTCAACGACTGGGACGCACCGTCACCGGTGGCCGGCTGGCGGGCGCGCGACGTCGTGGGGCACCTGACCCAGTGGTTCCCGGCATTCCTGGAGTCCGGCACGGGGATCGTTCTCCCGACCGGTCCGTCCGTGACCACCGACCCCGTCGGCGCATGGGCGCACCACGCCGCTGCAGTGCAGTCCGTGCTCGACGATCCGGCGACGTCGACGCGGACGCTCACCAACCCGCACCTCGGCACCATGCCCCTGGAGCAGGCGATCGCCAACATCTACACCGGCGACGTCTTCCTGCACACCTGGGACCTGGCACGGGCCACCGGCCAGCAGGTCGCACTGGACCCGGCGCGTTGCAGCGCGATGCTGGCCGGCATGGAGCAGATGGACGAGGTCCTGCGCTCGAGTGGGCAGTACGGCCCGAAGGTGGCGGTGCCCGACGACGCCGACCCGCAGACCCGTCTGATGGGTTTCATCGGTCGGGATCCGCTGGCCTGGCAGTAATCAACCGGCTGGGACCGGCCGCACCATCACCAGGTTGCCGTCCTCGTCCGAGCCGCGCAGCGAGGTGAACCCGCACTTGGCGAGCACCCGGATGCTCGGCTTGTTCTCGGGCAGGACGCTGGCTCGCACCCGCACACCGAGCGCGTCGGTCCGGGCGAGCAACCCCTGCAGGGCCTCGGTGGCGGCGCCGTGGCCGCGCGCGTCCTCCACCAGCCCGTAGCCGACCTCCGCCTCCGCCGTCCCGTCGTCCGCGGGGTCCGGCGGGCCGAAGAACCCGATCCCGCCCACGACAAGGCCGTCGAAGGCGCGCACGATGTGCCGGGGGCCCCAGGTACTGCCGTCGTCGCGCACCATCGAGGCGGCATCGAGATCGTCCTGGCGCGGGTACGCCGGATGGAAGTTCGGCGAGCGGTGACCGGCGAGCATGCCGCGCGCCTCGGCGTACGTGACGAGCTCGAGGCGCAGGCGCACCGTCGAGACCTCACCCGGGAGGTCGGACACGGGAAGCTCGGTCACGGGAAATACATCCGCAGCTCGGCCGCCGCGCCGTCCTCGTGCACCGTCCCGGTGACGTGGTCGGCGGCATCGCGCACGACCTGCGGGCCCTGCCCCATCGCGACCCCGCGATGCGCCCAGGTGAGCATCTCGATGTCGTTGCGCCCGTCGCCGATCGCGAGCACGTCGGCCGCGTCCACCCCGAGGTCCCGGCACACCCACTCCAGGCCACTGGCCTTGCTCACGCCCTCGGGCGCGAGGTCGAGCCAGGCAGTCCAGCCGATGAAGTAGTTCGTCCCGTGCAGGCCGAGCTCGCGTGCCAGGTTGACGAAGTCCTCCGACGTCGAGTCGGGGTCGCGGATGATCACGCGGCTCACGTCGGTCGAGATCATCTCGTCGATGTCGCAGATGATCATCTCGCCGTCGAGCTCGCCCGGTGGGAACAGCCGGTTCACCCGGTACCCGATGCCGTGCTCCTCGACCGCGACGGCCGCACCCGGGACGTGGCCCAGCACGGTGCGCACGGCCTCGCTGGCATCGAAGGTCACCTCGTGGACGACCTCGGTCGGGGCGTGCCGGAAGACGACCGACCCGTTCGAGGCGACGATGTGCAACCGCTGCCCGGTGAGCTCGGCGACCAGTGCCGTCAACCCCAGGCGGTCCGCCACCCCGGCCATGCTCAGCGGTGCGCGCCCCGAGGCGAGGACCACATGAGCCCCGGCGCGGGCCGCTGCGAGGACAGCGTCAGCGACAGGTTCGGTGACGTGCTCGGTGCTGAACCCGTGCTCGAAGTCCGGGATCAGCAGGGTGCCGTCGATGTCGAGTGCGACGAGCTTCGGTGTCCAGGTCATGGGGTCGCAGGGGCGACTGGTTCGAGGACCTCGCGTCCCAGCCACTTCTGCAGGGCGAGCGGAACCCGGACCGAGCCGTCGGCCTGCTGGTGGGTCTCGAGGATCGCGACGATCGTGCGGGTCATCGCGCACAGCGTCCCGTTGAGCGTCGAGATCGGCCTCACCTCACCCGAGAAACGGCCGCGGGTGTCGAGACGCCGGGTCTGGAACTCGGTGCAGTTCGAGGTCGAGGTCAGCTCGCGGTACTTGTCCTGGGTCGGGATCCACGCCTCGCAGTCGAACTTGCGGATCGCCGAGAGACCGAGGTCGCCGGCCGCCACGTCGATGACCCGGTAGGCGAGCTCGAGCTTGTCCAGGAAGGCCTTCTCCCAGCCGAGCAGGCGCTGGTGCTCGGCGTACGAGTCCTCGGTGGTGGTGTAGACGAACATCTCCACCTTGTCGAACCAGTGCACCCGGATGATGCCCTTGGTGTCCTTGCCGTGCGAGCCGGCCTCCTTGCGGAAGCAGGGGCTGAAGGCGGCGTAGCGCAGCGGCAGCGAGGCACCGTCGAGGATCTCGTCGGAGTGGTACGCCGCCATCGGCACCTCCGAGGTGCCGACCAGGTACAGGTCCTGGCCCTCGATCCGGTAGACGTCGTCGGCGGCCTGACCCAGGAATCCGGTGCCGTCCATCGCTCGCGGCTTGACCAGGGACGGCGCGATCACCTGGGTGAAGCCGGCCTCGCGTGCCTGCTCCATCGCGAGGTTGATGAGAGCGAACTCGAGCTCGGCGCCGACGCCGGTGAGGAAGTAGAAGCGCGAGCCCGAGACCTTCGCGCCGCGCTCGATGTCGATCGCGCCGAGCATCCGGCCGAGCTCGATGTGGTCGCGAGGCTCGAAGCCCTCGGCCGTGAAGTCCCTCGGGGTGCCGACGGTCTCCAGGACCACGAAATCGTCCTCCCCGCCGGCCGGTGTCTCGGCTGCCGCCGGGTTCGGGATCGCCATGATCGCGTCCTGCCACCCCTGCTCGGCAGCGGTCTGCGCGGCCTCGGCCTCCTTGACCCCGGCAGCGAGCACCTTGGTCTTCTCCAGGAGCGCCGTCTTCTCCTCACCCTGGGCTTGGGGGATCAGCTTGCCGAGCTGCTTCTGCTCGGCGCGCAGTGCCTCGAACTCCGCGATCGCACCGCGACGCGCCTCGTCAGCGGCGAGGGCACGATCGACCACGTCCGAGGACAGCCCGCGCTTGGCCTGGGCAGCGCGGATCAGGTCGGGGCTGTCCCGGAGGACCTTCGGATCGATCACTGGTCGAGGATATCGGTCCGCGCCGGGGTAGGCGGTCGCCGTACACCGTGGGCACAATGGCGAGGTGACCAGACCTCCCCCGACCGACGACCCCGGCGATGCCGGGCTCGAGGTCGGTGAGCAGAAGCACGCGGCGGCAGGACTACGGGCTGTCACCACGGCCCTGTCGATGTCGGCCGAGCAGATGGGCGTGCGGCGTACGGCGCTGACGCTGGCACGGGTGAACCAGAAGCACGGGTTCGACTGCCCGGGCTGCGCGTGGCCCGACCCCGAGCACCGCAGCGTCGCGGAGTTCTGCGAGAACGGGGCCAAGGCGGTCGCCGAGGAAGCCACGCTGCGTCGCGTCGGGCGCGACTTCTTCGCAGCCCACCCGATCAGCGACCTGGCCGGCCGGTCTGACTTCTGGCTGGGGCAGCAGGGCCGCCTGGTCGAGCCGATGTACCGCGCGCCGGGAGCGAGCCACTACACGCCGATCGGCTGGGACGATGCGTTCGAGCTGATCGCCGACCGGCTGCGGGCGCTGCCGGGCCCCGACAGTGCGTCGTTCTACACCTCGGGACGGGCCTCGAACGAAGCGGCCTTCCTCTACCAGCTGCTGGTCCGCCGGTTCGGTACGAACAACCTGCCGGACTGCTCGAACATGTGCCACGAGTCCAGCGGCGCCGCGCTCTCGCACTCGATCGGGATCGGCAAGGGATCGGTGCACCTCGAGGACCTGTACGCCGCCGACCTGATCCTGGTGGTCGGTCAGAACCCGGGCACCAACCACCCACGGATGCTCAGCGCACTGGAGAAGGCGAAGAAGAACGGCGCCCACATCGTCACGATCAACCCGCTCGACGAGGCCGGTCTGCGCCGCTTCCGCAACCCGCAGTCCCCGATCGGCATGGTCGCCGGGACCGAGCTGGCCGACGAGTTCCTGCAGATCCGGCTCTCCGGTGATCAGGCGCTCTTCGCCGCCCTGGCGAAGCTGACCGTCGAGGCCGGCGCCGTCGATGCTGCCTTCCTCGACCAGCACTGCTCCGAGTACGAGGAGTACGCCGCACACCTCGCGACCCTCGACTGGGAGGACGTCCTGGCCGCGACCGGCCTGACCCGCGCCGAGATCGAGCACCTGGCGCGGCGCTACCGCGACTCCGAACGCGTCATCGTCTGCTGGGCGATGGGCCTGACCCAGCACCGTGACGCCGTCGCGACGATCCAGGAGATCACCAACCTGATGCTGCTGCGCGGCAACATCGGCAAGCCTGGCGCGGGACTCTGCCCGGTGCGCGGCCACTCGAACGTGCAGGGCGACCGGACGATGGGGATCTGGGAGAAGATGCCGTCGAGCTTCACCGACGCCCTGGCGGCCGAGTTCGGGTTCACGCCGCCGGCCGAGCACGGGCTCGATGCCGTGGACACGATCCGGGCGATGAGGGACGGACGGGTCCGTGCGTTCGTCGCGCTCGGCGGCAACTTCGTCGCAGCGACGCCGGACACCGACGCGACCACGGCCGCGATGGGGTCGCTCGACCTCACGGTCCAGGTCAGCACCAAGCTCAACCGGTCGCACGCGATCTGCGGGACCGAGGCGCTGATCCTGCCCTGCCTGGGCCGCACCGAGCGTGACCAGCAGGCGTCCGGCCCGCAGGTGGTCAGCGTCGAGGACTCGATGGGGATGGTGCACGTGTCCCGCGGACGCCTGGACCCGCCGGGCGCCGCCGTCCTGTCGGAGGTCGCCGTCATCACCCGACTCGCCGAGGCTCTGTTCCCTTCGACAGGCTCAGGACAAGCGGCTGGAAGGATCGACTGGCCCGGCCTGCGTGGCGACTACGACCGCATCCGCGACCACATCAGCCGCGTGGTCCCGGGCTTCGAGGACTTCAACGCCCGGGTGCACGAACCGGGCGGTTTCGCGCTGCCGCACCCGCCGCGGGACCGGCGCGAATTCCCGACCGCGACAGGCAAGGCCCGCTTCACCGTGAACCCGCTGGCAACCCTGGCGGTCCCCGAAGGCCACCTGCTGCTGCAGACCCTGCGCAGCCACGACCAGTTCAACACCACGATCTACGGACTCGACGACCGGTACCGCGGGATCAAGGCAGGACGACGGGTCGTCTTCGTGAACCCCGCGGACCTCGATGCCCTCGGCTTCGCCGACGGCCAGTACGTCGACCTGGTCAGCGTGTGGAGCGATGGCGACCGTCGCGCCGCCGGGTTCCGCGTCGTGGCGTACGCGACCGCCCGGGGGTGCGCTGCGGCGTACTTCCCGGAGACCAATGTGCTGGTGCCGCTGGACGCCGTCGCGCACACCTCCAACACTCCGGCGTCCAAGAGCGTCGTGATCCGGCTGGAGGCCGCGCAGCCGTAGCCGTTCAGGCGTTCGAACGCAGCGCCTTCAGGCGTTCTGCCGCCGTCTGCACCTGGGGCCCGTAGTCACCGGCGACGGCCTTGGTCAGGATCTGCTGTCGCAGCGCCTTGCGCTGACCGGCGGGAGCGCTGCGCAGGTTCGCCAGGTCGGCCTGCAGGTTGGCGGGCAACAGCGACAGGATGAGTTCCCGCTTGATCCCCCTGCGTTCGGCAGCCCGCTTGACCGCGTCTCCGTAGCCGCCGGCAAGCGCCTCGGCACGGATCTGGCCCAGTGCCGCAACCCGGGCCGCGCCCGTCTTCGCCCGCGCCGCGGCCAGGTCGGCGCGCAGCCCGGACCCCGAGCTCGACGCCGTCAGTGCCGCCGTCAACGCGTTGTCCGCGCTCAGCGACGGCGACGCTGTCGCGGCCGTGCCGCCCGACAGCGCGAGTGCGTAGCCGAGCGCCCCGGCCACCAGCGCACCCACCACGAGTGCCGCCACGCGGGCCCTGCCCGCGAGCAGCGTTCTGAAGCTGGTCATCGGAGGTTCCTCTCGTCATTCGTTCCCATGCCACCCACGGTGCCCGAACGGTGTGCGAACAGCATCCGGATCGTGTTCGGGGAAGGTAAAGATCCGGCGACGGACGGTCCGGGCCCCCACCGGTCCGGTTTCATGGAGGCGTGGACACCAGCAAGGGCCTGGTCCTCGTGGTCGAGGACGAGCCGGCCATCGCAGACCTGGAGCGGCTGTACCTGACCCGCGCCGGCTACGGAGTCCACGTCGAGCGCGACGGGACGGGCGTGGTCGACGTCGTACGCCGGCTGGGCCCGGTGCTGATCGTGCTCGATGTCGGCCTCCCCGGGCTGGACGGCATCGAGGTCTGTCGACGACTTCGCGCGGCGGAGGACTGGACGCCGATCATCTTCGTCACCGCGCGCGACGACGAGGTGGACCGGATCGTGGGTCTCGAGCTCGGCGCGGACGACTACGTCACCAAGCCGTTCTCGCCGCGCGAACTCGTCGCGAGGGTCGCCAGTCTTGTTCGGCGTGCCCAGGGTCCCGGCCGTGTCTCGCCCCTCGAACTGGCCGGAGTCCGCCTCGATCCGGCCTCCCGGACGGTGCTGTCCGCGGGAACCGAGGTCGTGCTGACCGCGACCGAGTTCGACCTGCTGGCCGCGCTGATGCGCCGGCCGGGGCAGGTGTTCACCCGCGAGCAGCTGCTCTCGGCGGTGTGGGGGACGGCCCACTACGGCGGCACCCGCACGGTCGACGTCCACATCGCCCAGCTGCGCAGCAAGCTCGGAGCGGACGCACCGATCCGAACCCATCGTGGCGTGGGCTACTCGGCCACCGCAGCCGGACGTGAACCGTGACCAGGGTCCGGCCGTTGCGGTGGCACCTGGTGTGGGCCGCACTCGCCGGCGCCGCCGTCGTCGCCGCAGTCACGGCTCTGCTCGCACTCCCGCTGGTGCGGTCGGTGGCCACCAACCAGGCTCGTGGCGACCTGGCCAGGGCTGTGGAGACACTGGCGTCAGCACCGATGGCGACCGCCCGGCAGCTGGTCCGGGAACGCAAGGCAGTCGGCCCCGACGACCGGCAGTACGCCGTCGTCCTGCCGTCCGGAGAGACCTTCGGCGGGGCTGCGTCGATCCCGACCGCACAGGACGTGGCGACCCTCCAGCGGACAGGGACACTGTCGGTGACCGTGAACCACGATGGCGTCGACATCCTGGTCGAAGGACGAGCGCTGAAGGGGCGCGGCCTGGACGTGATCGGGGTGCAGCCGGTCAACGGTGTCCGGCAGGCGACCGGCACGCTGGTACGCCGGATCCTCGCGGCACTCGGCATCGGACTCGCCATCGCCGTCGTGCTCGGGCTGCTCATCGCCCGACGCGTCACCGGACCGGTTGCCCGGGCCGCCGAACGGGCCCATCGCCTCGCCCGTGGCGAACGCGGCCTCGAGCAGGAGACCTCGGCGATCAGCGAGGTGCAGGAGATGGTGCAGGCGCTCGGTGCCCTGGACAGCGCGCTGGCCACGAGTGAGGCTCGCCAGCGCGAGTTCCTGCTGTCGATCTCGCACGAGCTCCGTACGCCGCTGACAGCACTGCGCGGGTACGCCGAGGCCCTTCGCGACGGTGCCGTGCCACCCGAGGACGTACCAGCCGTGGGGGCGACCCTGGCAGGCGAGAGCGACCGGCTGGGCCGCTTCATCGACGACCTGCTCGCGCTGGCGCGACTGGAGGCTGACGACTTCCCGATCGAGGCGACCGACATCGACCTGCAGGAGGTCGCCACCCGGGCGATCGCGCCGTGGCAGGCCATGGCCGCTGCCGCCGGGGTCAGCCTGAGCACCGCGCCGGGCGAGGCACTGGTCGTCCGCGGTGACCCGGTGCGGATCGAGCAGATCATCGCCGGTCTGCTCGAGAACGCGCTGCGCGTCACCCCGTCGGGCGGCAGCGTGGTCGTCGCCGCCACGCGGCTCGACCCCGACACTGCCCAGCTCAGCGTGACCGACACCGGACCCGGTCTCGACCCGGGCGAGCACGAGCATGCCTTCGAGCGCGGCTACCTGCGCGACCGGTACGCCGGCGCCCGCAGCGTCGGGAGCGGACTGGGGCTCTCGATCGCTCACCGGGTCTGCAAGCGCATGGGCGGAACCCTGGAGGCCGGTCCCTCGGAGGACGGCGGCACCGAGATCCGGATGACGCTGGCATCCGGGGCATAATCCTCGCCGTGATCCAGACCCGGCAGCAACGATGGGCGACACTCGCCCCGGCGCTGGTCTGTTTCGCGCTGTTCGCGATCCTCATGGTGCTCGTGACCGGGCCCGGGTCCCTCGTCACCGACCTCGACCACCACGTCGAGCTCGCGCCGTACCGCTGGACGCTGGACCACTCCTGGATCCACCACGTCGCGACCGCGGTCTCGACCGCGACCCAGCCGAACTACGTGGTCCTGGCCGGGCTCGTCGCTGCGATCGCCCTGGCTGTGCGGGGGCTGCGTCGCGCCGGGATCTGGACGGTCCTCGTCCTGGCCGCGGCCCGAGGGGCCTACCCGCTCTTCAAGAACGTCGTCGAACGACCGCGGCCGGCCCTCGGCGCGACGGACCCGATCGGGGGCTGGTCGTTCCCCTCGGGTCACGTGACCGAGATCAGCGCCGCCATGGGCATCGTGGTCGTCGCGGCGACGCTGTTCATCCGCCGCCGCAGCGTGCGCCGGCTCCTGGTCGCGCTGGCCGCGACGGTCGTCGTGATCGTCGGCCTGGACCGTGTGCTCCTCGGCGTGCACTTCGTCTCCGACCTGGTCGGAGGGCTGCTGCTCGGCGTCGGGATCACCTTGCTCCTCATGTCGGTCTTCGACCCTCGACCGCGCTCGATCGCGCTCGCCCAGGACGCCCTGTCGTCGACGGGACCACCCCGGGTGCGCGCTCTCGGGGTGGTCCTGAACCCGATCAAGATCGACGACCCGGGTGGCTTCCACGCGATGGTGGAGAAGATCGCAGCGGAGTCCGGGGTGGCAGAGGTGACCTGGTGGGAGACGACCGCCGAGGACACCGGCTACCGGATGGCCCACGAGGCAGCCGTGTCCGGGGTCGACCTGGTGATCGCGATCGGCGGCGACGGCACCATCCGCGCAGTCTGCGAAGAACTGGCCGGAACCGGCGTACCGGTCGGCATCGTCCCGGCCGGGACCGGCAACCTGCTTGCCCGCAACCTGTCGATCCCGCTGTACCTGCGTGCTGCGGTCGACGTCGCGATCAACGGGCAGGACCGGGCCATCGACCTGGTCCGGGTCTCAGGCGACGAGATGGAGGATGCGACGTTCCTGGTGATGGCCGGCATGGGCTTCGACGCTGCGATCATGGAGGGCGTGAACGAGGACTTCAAGAAGCACGTCGGCTGGCTCGCCTACGCCTGGTCGGCGCTCAAGACGCTGATGTTCCCGGCGATGAGGATCGAGGTGTCCGTCGACGGAGAGGCGTTCACCAGGCACCGGGCCCGCACGGTGGTGATCGGCAACGTCGGCAACCTCCAGGCCGGGATGCCGCTGATCCCCGACGCGGCGATCGACGACGGCCAGCTCGACGTGGTGCTGCTCTACCCCCGACGCTTCCTGTCCTGGCTGCCGCTGGCCGCGCGCGTGCTGACCAAGGACAAGCGCACCGACGAGCTGATCACCCGGATGAAGGGGCGCTCGGTCGTCGTACGGACTCCGACGGCGGCGCCCCGCCAGCTCGACGGTGACCTCATCGAACCGGGGCGCGAGCTGCGGGCCGAGTGTGACCATGGCCGGGTTCTCGTACGGGTGCCGCGCTGATGGCCAACGTCCTGACGCCGGTCGCGATCTGGCTCGGCAGCCTGTCCTGGCTGCCACGCTTCCTGCGCCAGATCACCGCGGTGGACAGGTTCCTGCAGGGGATCACCCGCGGCCGGGCCAGCCTGGTCGGCATGGCCGGGCTCCCGAGCATGATGATGACGATCGTCGGCCGGAAGTCAGGGATCCCCCGGACCACTCCGGTGGTCTGCGTGCCGTACGGCGGCGGGAACCTGGTCGCGGGCTCGAACTTCGGCGGTCCGAAGGAACCAGTCTGGGTCCTGAACATCCGTGCCGCCGAGGAGGCAGCCGAGCCGGTCGGCGTCCGGGTCGGCGGGACCGAGTACGACGCCGTGCCCCGCGAGCTCAGCGGCCCCGAACGCGACCAGGCCTGGGCCGCGATGCTGCGGATCTGGCCGAACTACGCGAAGTACGCCGAGCGGACCGGGCGGATGATCCCGGTGTTCCTTCTCGAACCCGCCGCCTGAACCCGGTAATCCGGAGCAAGTGGCACGGTTGATCGACCTGAAACCCGTGCCAACTGCTCCGGACTACCGCTTTGCTTGGGCGACTGACTCGGCCTCTTCCGGGGACAGCGGCTGCTCGCTGCTCCACCCGGTGATCGCCTTGGCGTAGGTGCGCGCCTCGCTCCGGCCGTGGATCGAGGTCAGGACGATGCCGTCGCCGTGGTCGTCGAGCACCGCCAGGGACCAGGACAGATGACCGCCGCCACCGGTCGAGCCGGCACCGAACGCGTCGTACCGGACGACCGCAAGGTTCTTCAGCGTGCTCGCCGCTTCGGCGCGCAGGGCGGCGACCTCATGGCGCAGCCCGAGCGCATCCTCGGGCAGATCGGACACATCGGCCGGGTCGGCCACGGGACGACGACGGGCCTGGAGCTGCATTCCCAGCGCTGCGAGGGCGATCAGCAGAGCCAGGACCGAGAGGGCGGTGGTCACCCGGTCAAGCCTAGGTCGAGACAACCCGGTCGAGCCGCAGGCACGCGCATGCCAAACTCAGGCCTGTGACCGAACGACGCATCGCCTACCAGGGCGAACCCGGCGCGAACTCCCACATCGTGTGCAAGCAGCACTACCCCGACTGGGAGCCGGTGCCCTGCGCCTCGTTCGAGGACGTCTTCGCTGCCGTCGAGAACGGCGAGGCCGAGCTCGCGATGATCCCGATCGACAACTCGATCGCGGGCCGCGTGGCCGACATCCACCACTTCCTGCCGAGCTCGGACCTGCACATCATCGGCGAGAAGTTCCTGCGGATCCAGTTCCACCTGATGGCAGCTCCCGGCGCCACCCTGGAGTCCATCAAGACGGTGCACAGCCACGTGCACGCCCTGGGCCAGTGCCGGCGCATCATCCGCGAGCACAACCTGATCCCGGTCATCTCGGGTGACACCGCCGGAGCGGCGCGCGAGGTCGCGGAAGCCTCCGACCCGACCCAGGCGGCCATCGCTCCGCCACTGGCAGCAGAGATCTACGGCCTCGAGATCCTCGCCGCCGACGTCGAGGACGAGGACGACAACACCACCCGGTTCGTCGTGCTCTCCCGCGACTTCGTCCAGGCACCCGCCGACAACGGCCCGGTGGTGACCAGCTTCATCTTCAACGTTCGCAACCTGCCGGCCGCGCTGTACAAGGCTCTGGGCGGATTCGCGACGAACGGCGTCAACATGACGAAGCTGGAGAGCTACATGGTCGGCGGGCACTTCGCCGCCACCCAGTTCCTGGCCGAGGTCGACGGTCACCCCGAGGACCCGGCCCTGAAGAACGCACTCGAAGAGCTCACGTTCTTCACGACCGAGGTCAAGGTCCTCGGGGTGTATCCGGCCGATCAGTTCCGCAACCGCTGAGGGATCAGCGTCAGGCGGACGGGGCCTGCATCAGGTTGAACATCCCGCCCTGCGGGTCCGCGTAGACGCCCATCCGACCGACGCCCGGCACGTCGAACGCCGGCGCGACGGTGGTCCCGCCGCCCGCTTCGATCTTCGCTGCGGTGTCGTCGACGCTCTCGACGTTGAAGTACACGTTCCAGTGGGGCGGGACGCCTTCCATCGGCGGCGGCATCGTCCCGCCGACCACGTCACCGGCGACGTTGGTGATCGTCGTGTAGTCGCCCATCTGCTCGCTGACCTGGCTACCCAGCCCTACGACCTCGGCGTAGAACGCGAGCGCCGCCGGGATGTCCGGGCTGACAAGCTCGTTCCAGATCGGTGTGCCGGGCTCGTTGGCGCGCTCGGTGCCGATCGAGGTGCCGGGCTGCCACAGGTTGACGCGGGCGCCGGTCGGGTCCTGGATCGCCGCCATGCGGCCGACGTCCATCACGTCGAACGGCGGTGCCTCGACCTTGCCACCGGCAGCCTCGACCTTGCCCGCCGCGCCGTCGACGTCCTCGACCGTGAGGTACACGCCCCAGAAGGCCGGGTGACCTTCCATGCCGGGCATCTGGCCACTGATCCCGGAGACGGTGTCTCCTTCGATCTTGCCCTGGCGGTAGACGCCGCCACCGGCTTCCTCGGGCAGCGGCATCTCGTCGATGTCCCAGCCGAACAGGTTCGCGTAGAAGGCCGCACCGGCCTCGGGGTCGGGCGTGCTGAGCTCGACGTAACTGGGTGTTCCCTGCTGGTACTTCTCGAACTTGGGCATTGCTGTGCTCCTTCGCGCTGGCGCGCCTTTGGTGGTCGACCCCACGGGATGTCACAAGGTCTACTCCCCGGCACCGACAGGAACAAGGGCGCAGCAGATGAAGGACTAGCGTTGCCCACGTGAACGAACCGAGGAACGCACCGACCGCCGACCTGGGCTTCGCGCGCGTCGACCTGGATCGCGCCCGGCGGACCGGGGACCCGGAAGTGGTCTACGGCGCCGGCAAGACCCCGGACCAGGTGGTCGAGATCCTCACTGCGCTCTCCGAGCGGCACCCCGCCCGCGCCGTCCTGGCCACCCGGCTCGACGCCGCAGCGCTCGACCTGATCGCGTCCCGGTTGCCCGGTGCCAGTCTGGATCGGGTCGCCCGGGCAGCCACGCTGGGCCCGATGCCGGCGACGCAGGGAACCGTCGCGATCATCGCCGCCGGTACCAGCGACGCCCCGGTCGCCGCCGAGGCAGCCCTGACCGTGAGGGTGCACGGGTCCGCCGTACGCCGCATCGACGACGTCGGCGTGGCCGGGATCCACCGTCTCCTGGAGGCCCGCGCCGAGTTCGCCGACGCCGACTGCCTGATCGTCGTGGCCGGCATGGAAGGGGCCCTTCCGAGCGTGGTCGGCGGGCTGGTCGGCGTACCGCTGGTCGCCGTGCCGACCAGCGTCGGGTACGGCGCCTCGTTCGGAGGTCTCGCAGCACTTCTCGCGATGCTCAACTCCTGCGCGCCCGGGGTGAGCGTCGTGAACATCGACAACGGCTACGGCGCGGGAGTGTTCGCGGCACGGGTCGCCCGCAACGCCCGCGAGCGCGGATGAGCCGCGTCGGCTGGCTGGACGCGTCCTCCGGCGCCAGCGGCGACATGGTTCTCGGCGCGCTCCTGGGTGCCGGCGTCCCGCTCGACGTGCTGAGCTCCGCCGTCGACGCCGTCAGCCCGGAACCGGTGACCCTGAGCGTCGAGGTCGTGGCCCGCAACGGCTTCGCGGCAACCCGGTGCTCGGTCGCGGTCACGGACTCCTCGACCGCCCGGGACTGGGCAGCAATCCGCGACCTGCTGGCCGGGTCCTCGCTGGAGGCGCCGGTGCGAGACCTCGCCCTGGCGATATTCTCGCGGCTGGCCGAAGCCGAGGCCGAGGTGCACGGCGTCGACGTCGAGCTGGTGCACTTCCACGAGGTCGGGGCCCTCGACTCGATCGCCGACATCGTCGCCGCAGCGGCCGGGTTCGTGCACCTGGCACTGGACTCGATCACCTGCTCTGCGATCGCACTCGGCGGCGGGACGGTTGCCACCTCGCACGGGAGGCTGGGCGTGCCCGCGCCGGCGGTGGCCGTCCTGCTGCGCGGCATCCCGTCGTACGGCGGCCCGATCGAGCGCGAGCTCACCACGCCCACCGGCGCAGCGATCCTGGCTGTGCTCGCGGACGGGTTCGGCCCGCAACCGGCGATGGCGATCGAGGAGGTCGGCGTGGGAGCGGGCGGAGCCGATCCGGACGGCCACGCGAACGTCCTGAGGCTCCTCGTGGGGGAGGGTCTGCGGTCTCCTCGCGGCGTCTCGGCAAGCTCGACGACCGGTGCAGGAGGCGGGCAGGCGCTGGTGATCGAGGCGAACATCGACGATCTCGACCCGCGCCTGTGGCCCGAGGTGATCGCTGCTCTCCTCGCGGCCGGGGCCTCGGACGCCTGGCTGACCCCGATCCTGATGAAGAAGGGTCGCCCGGCCCACACGCTGCACGTCCTGGTCGGGGCCGACGCCGCCGAGACGGTGCGACACGAGATCTTCCGGCAGACCTCGACGATCGGCGTCCGCGAGCAGACCTTCGACAAGCACGCCCTGGACCGCTCCTTCACCGCGGTCGACGTCGACGGGCAGCGGATCGCGGTGAAGCTCGCCCACCTGCACGGAGAGCTGCTCAACGTCCAGCCCGAGTACGACGACGTGGCCGCTGCCGCGCGTGCGCTGGGGCGCCCGGCCAAGGACGTGCTCGCGGAGGCCGCTGCTCTCGCGCGGAGTTCCACCTCGTAGGTTGATCCGGTGGACCTGACCGTCATCGCGTTGAGCTTTGCGGCGATCTTCGTCGTCGAGCTGCCCGACAAGACGTTCATCGCCGCCCTGGTGCTCTCGACCCGGTACAAGCCGCTCGCGGTGTGGGTCGGCGTCGGCCTCGCGTTCCTGATCCAGACCCTGCTCGCGGTCACGGTCGGCAAGGCGGTCTCCTTCCTGCCGTCCAACGTGGTGCACGCGGTTGCCGGCCTGATCTTCCTGATCGGTGCGTTCGTACTCCTCCGCGAGGCACCGAAGGCGGATGCGACCGAGCCGGAGGCGGAGGCGGAGTTCGCCGCCAAGGCAACGACAACGCGCACCGGCTGGGGCGCCGTGCTCGCGTCGTTCCTGGTCCTGTTCGCCGCCGAGTGGGGTGACCTGTCCCAGCTGCTCACGATCAGCCTGGTCGGGCGGTACGACGACCCCGTGAGCGTCTTCGTCGGCGCGTGGACCGCGTTGCTGGCCGTCTCCGGGCTCGCGGTGGTGGCCGGACGGATGTTGTTGCGGCGCATCCGGCTGCAGACGATCCACTACGTCGGCGCCGGGGTCTGCCTGCTGCTGGCCGCCGTGACGGCGTACGAACTCCTGACGTGAGACGTAGTCTGCGGGCATGAGTCCGGGTGCCAACAGCGAGGTCGGTCGACTCCGGACGGTGATGCTGCACCGGCCCGGGCCTGAGTTGCAGCGCCTGACGCCGCGCAACAACGACAAGCTCCTCTTCGACGGCATCCCCTGGGTCAGCCGCGCCCAGGACGAGCACGACGCGTTCGCCCAGGCGCTCCGGGACCGCGACGTCGAGGTCCTCTACCTGTTCGACCTCCTCGTGGAGACGCTCGCCGACCCGGCCAACCGGGACCGCGCGATCGCCGACGTCACCAGCTCGCTCCACCTCGGCGACACCCTACGGGACTTCCTGCGCAGGTCGCTGGCAGACCTGGACGCTGCGGCCCTCGCCCTGGTCCTGACCGCCGGCATCCGCAACGACGAGGTCCGCGGCGGGTTCGGCCTGGTCACCTCCCTGTTGGCGCGAGACGACTTCCTGATCGACCCGCTGCCCAACCTGCTCTTCACCCGCGACTCCAGCGTCTGGATCGGCGACCGCGTGGCGATCACCTCGCTGGCGATGCCGGCGCGCGAACGGGAGACCCAGCTGACCGACCTGATCTATGCGGGCCATCCGCGGTTCGCCGGGTCGGAGCGGATCCACGGCGATCACCACGAGCACGTCGAGGGTGGCGACGTACTGCTGCTCTCCGCCGGAGTGATCGCGGTCGGCGTCGGCGAGCGCACCACCCCGGCCGGGGCCGAGCGCCTTGCCCGCCAGGCCTTCGAGCACGGTCTGGCCACCACGGTCCTGGCGGTCCCGATCGCGCAGGAACGCGCCACCATGCACCTCGACACCGTCTGCACGATGGTCGACACCGACAAGATCGTGATGTACCCGAACGTCGCGGACCAGCTCAGCGCCTACGCGGTGACGCGTAACAACTCAGGTGATCTCGAGGTGGCTCGCTCCGAGCCGTTCCTGGTCGCGGCGGCGAAGGCGATGCAGATCGACACCCTGCACCAGATCGACACCGGACTCGACCCGGTCACCGCCGAGCGCGAGCAGTGGGACGACGGCAACAACACTCTCGCCATCGCCCCCCGGCTCGCGGTCGCCTACGAACGCAACGTCGAGACCAACAGCCGGCTCGAGGCAGCCGGCATCGAGGTCATCGCCATCTCCGGTTCCGAGCTCGGCTCAGGTCGAGGCGGCCCGCGCTGCATGAGCTGCCCGATCGACCGCGACTAGGAAAGGTCGCCGATCCGGCACACGGCGCTTCCCGTGAGCACCCAGCACGGCTCGCCGGAGTCATCCAGGCCGGGCCTGAGCAATCCGATGAACTTGTCGTCGGAATACTGCTCCGGCCAACCTCTGCCCAGTTCGTCCATCACCAGGTCCTGGAGCAGATCGGCAACAGCTACGACGGCATGTCCCTCACCCGGGCCAATCGGATCAACGAGCGTCACGGCGCCTGCCGCAACCACGACGAGTCCATCGGCGGGGTAGTCCGGATCGACGACGACATCTGGGAATTCGGGTGTCCGAAAAACCCAGTCCCCGGCAGCCTGGTCCCGCACACCCCACGGGACGTCGAGAGCAGCGGAAACGTCAGATTCGAGACGACTCCAACGAGTGTCGCGCACCCGGGGGGTCATGCGATACGGCATCTGAGATCGAACACCAGGACAATCTTGCCAGCACGTGTCACGTCACCACTGAACTCGAAGATCTTGCCTGAGTACTTCAGGGCGCGCGGCCCGCCCATCATGCCGTGCGGAGGGTAGTTCTGGTTCTTGTCGTCGATCTTCACACCGCCGGCATACACCTTGATGCGATACCAGTTGCCTGTGTACGTCGGGGATGGGTGCGCGCCCCAAGGAATCGGATAGCCCCGTCCGGCCTGTTGTGCGGAGAACCTGCCGAACTTGGACTGAACCACGTAACTAGGTGAGCAAGACTGGATGCCCGGACGCACCTCTGGCACAGCGCATCCAGTCAGGGTCATCGCGAGCAAGCTCAGCGTGGCGACCAACGTTGACGCTCGATATCTGTTGGCACATTCGCGTGAGGACACCAGTCGCTCTCCTGTCGTCGGGCGTTGCGACAGGGACGGTCGGGGCGATCTTCGCATTACGGCGCCGCAGGACCCGGCGCTCACTACCCAGCACTGGGGAGCATCATCGGGGCATGGAAAAGCCCGACCGATGTTGACGGGGGATGCAACACCGGCCGGGCATTTGGAACTCTAGAACACGTAATCGTTTTGTGCCAAGGATTCCGATACTCCGGTTGTCCTATCTGATGGTCAGCTGTCGGCTGGCTAGTCCGGAACGTACCGATCGTTCCTCGGTGTTCAGCGGCGTACGGTCCGCCAGGGTCTCGGCCAGGCGCTTGTCGAACGCCGCCACCGGCTCCAGGAGCGCCTCCGCGCCGGTCGCGGGAGGCAGGTCCCAGACCGGAACCAGCACCCCATGTGCCCGAAACATCCCGATCAGACGACCGTCCTCGACGAGATGATCCTCACCGGCCGCGTGCAGCCGGGCCAGCGCATCCAGCAGCACGTCCTCGTCCTCGGGGCGGACCCAGCGCAGGAATTCGCGTTCCCCGAGCTCGGTCCAGTACGCCGCCTCGACCCCCGCCAGGCGCACGGTGGGCGACACGGCGCTGTTGGCCTGCTCGAGGACCTCGGCCATCGCGCCGGTGTCCTCGACGTCGACGGCCCAGTAGTCGAACCCGTCGTGGACGGTGACCGTGAGGCCGCCGCTCACCATGTCCTGGAGCGTCGGTCCCTCGCCGGGATCCTCGGTCAGGCCGACCATCGTGCCGGGCTCGGCATCGAGTGCGGCGGTCAGGACGGCGGCGAGGTCGCGGCTCGGGTCGCCGTACGCGTGCTGGACCTGCAGGCCGAGGGCGATGTCGCCGTTCTCGCGGACCAGCGCCGGGGCAGCGCCGGGCAGCAGGGTGCACAGCGTCACCACGCGGGTACCGGCCGCCTTCACCGTCAGCGGCACGGTCGCGGACGGGACGAACTCACGCAGGGCGATCAGGTCGCACTCCCCGACCATCCCCGCGAACGGCCGCGGGTTGAACAGCGGCGGCGGCCCGGAGGGGTCACCGTGGCAGGACTTGTATCGGCGTCCCGAGCCGCAGGGGCACGGCTGGCGCGGGCCGACCTCCCCCTCGGCGACCTCCGAAGGACCTGCTGCTGCGGAACGTGCCTTGACGCGCGACTTCTTTCCCATGCGCGAAGGCTAGCGGCGGCCCCCGATCACCCCGGCGCGAGGGCGACGTCCACGTGGACTGCCTGCAGCCACGGCTGTCGCTCGACCCACCAGCGTGCAGTGAGTGCCTCGACGATCGCGAGGCCGCGCCCGCCGTCGTCCTCCTCGGGTGCGTCCAGGACGATCGGGACCGACGTACCGCCCCCGTCGGAGACCGACAGCTGGAGACGACCTGCGCGCCGCTGCCACCGCACGAGCATGGTCCCGTTGGACAAGGGTGCCGCGTGCCGCAGCGCGTTGCTGACGAGCTCGGTCGCCACCAGGCGGGCGTCGGCGATCGCCTCGGCTCCGGCGCCCTGGTGGATCAGCCAGGCGGACAGTGCGTCGCGCACCGCGCGGGCGCTCTCGGCGCTGAACGGCAGGCTCATCGAGACCGGCCCCTGGAGGGGAGCCGCTACGGGCGCTGTCGACATGGGTACCTCCGGCAAGGGCTAGACCGCGGTTCGAACGACTGTGCCCACCCGGGACCTGCTTCAAACGCAACTCCTGCCCGTGCCGGGGTGACCGGACACGGGCAGGAGACGGAATTCAGCCCAGGCTGATCAGGCCTGCGACGTCACTCGACGGCAGATACGTCGAGTCACCCGCAAAACTGGCCGTGATCGCGTTGGAGATGAAGAGGTTCAGCTGGGTGAGCGGGAAGATCCCCCCACATTGCACGAATCCGGCACCGTTGGTGACTCCCGAGCAGATCGTCTTGCTACCGAAGCTGAACACCACGGTCTTGCCTGCCACGCCGACACCACCGGCGCGAAGGGTCGCCGACTCGCTGATGTTCAGGTTGAGGAACAGCGGGTTGAGGCCGAGCAGCTGCGGGTTCTCCTTCAGGGTCGTCACGACGTACGGCGTCTGCGGACCTGAGGAGTACGAGACGTTGTCGAACAGGAAGCCCTGGCCCGCATTTGCCGTCACTGCAGGACCGGACTCGCGGAAGAGCAACGAGTCGACCGTGCGGCTGTTGCCCGACGTTCCCGATTCGGTGTCGTACCGGTAGTAGTCCTCCCAGCTGGCGAAGGTGCCCTTGAGGACGCCGTCGACGAAGACCCGGACGACGTCGTTGGACGGTCCCGGGTTGAACCGGAGCTCGGAGGTGACCGTGTGCGGAACCGCCGGGTTGAAGGCTCCTAGATCGTGAGCGACGAAGTCGACGCACTGGAGGCACGGCTGGTGGGTCTTCGCCGCGGTCGCGTCTGCGTCGTACACCACGATGTGGAGGCCGGCGCCCGTCGGGAACTCAGTGGTCGGCTCGTCGACGAGCTTGACCAGCGACATCCGTGCTCCATCACCGCGGTCGGGCGAGATCCCGGTGGCCAACCCCGGTTGCAGACCACCGGTCGCGGAGGCGAAGGTGAATTGGGAGACGAACATCGACTGTCGCACGCCGCCGGACAGGCCAGCGTTCTCGGCGGTCGGCTCACCGGCTTCGTTGACCAGGCTCGGGCTGAAGAGCTGGTCGCCGAACGACCCACTGGTCACGGCGTTGGACATGCGCAGGCTCTGGGCGCCGAACGACGCCGGAGCCGCCGGGTTGCCGGCATTGCTCACGACGGCGTCGTCGTAGGGGCCGGACACTGCCCAGCCGCCCTGGCCGTTGATCGGGCCGGGTGCAAAGCCTGGCGCCTCGAAGGAGGACCCCGTCGAGTCGGCGTGCGCGGGGACCATCAGGGCGGTCGCAGCGATCGCGGACGAGGCGGCAACGAGACACAGGGAACGGCGGAACGATGAGTTCATCAGGACCTCGGGAGGGGAGGAGGGGTGTCGTGCCCGAGAGAACGCTCCACGTTAGGACCGCCGTCGATCCGGCGCGACGACTTCGTGGATTGGTCTAGCCCTGTCGCCACGTAGTCAGGAGCTTTCGAGATAGCGGAGGGTCGCGCCGGGCTTGTCGGTGATCACGGCCGAGACGCCGAGCTGGCGGCACAGGTCGATGTCGGCCTTGCTGTTGACCGTCCAGACGTGCACCTCGGTCCCGGCCGCCCGGATGCGGCGGATCAGCTCGGGGTACTTGCGCAGCAGCTCGATCCCGGGACCGGCGAGCCAGTCGGGCTCGGCGAACGGGCGGACCCGGGCCCAGTCGGTGGGCCCGTCCATCAGGAACACCAGGCGCAGCTCCGGCGCCAGCCGGCGTACCCGTCGCAGGGCGATCCACGAGAACGACATCACCCGGACCGGGGAGTCGGCCCCGGCCCAGCCGAAATCGTCGAGGATCTCGACCAGGCGTCGTTCGACCAGGCCGGCGAAGCGGGTCGGGTGCTTGGTCTCGATCACGAGCTCGACGGGCCGCGAGTACGACGCGACGGTCTCCAGCAGGCGCCGCAGGGTGAGCACCTTGCCGAGCTCGGGATCCAACTCGGGCGCCTCGTCGTCGAGCTCGGCCCAGGGGTGCTTCCAGCTGGCGAAGTCGAGCTGCTCGAGCTCGGAGAGCTCCATCGAGGACACCAACCGCTTCTGGTGGGCGGTGCGCTGCAGGTCCCGGTCGTGGACGCAGACCAGGTGGCCGTCCGCCGTCAGCCGGACATCGCACTCGAGTGCGTCGGATCCCTCGTCCAGGGCCGCGACGTAGGCACCCAGGGTGTGCTCGGCATTGGTGGCGCTCGAGCCGCGGTGCGCGACCACCTGCAGCCTCGTCCCCATGCCTCCAGTGTCCACGTCGAAGCCCGGCGCCGGTGGACGAATCACCGACGCCGGGTTCTGGACGATCAGACGCCCGCAAGCTTCGAGGCGATGTGGTCCAGCACCTCTCCGTGCTCCTGCTGCGGGCTGAAGAGGATCAGCTCGGCGTCGCGGAGCACCCGGACGGTGTGACCGGCGATCCAGTGGAAGACAGCGCCACTGGAGCAGGTCTCGGTGGAACCGTCCCCGTAGGTCACGACGACCTCGCCGTCGATCACATAGCCCCAGTGCGCGGCGTGGCACAGGTCATCCTCCAGGCCCTCGAGGAGCGGCGCCATGTCGACGCCTGTGGCGAGTGAGAAGTACTCGGCACTGAAGGTGCCCTCGGGTTCACCGAACCCGGTCTGCTGACGCGCGACGGCGCCGTCGATGGCGATGCGGGTCGGGATGTCGTTCTTGTCAAGCTGCATGACTGCCTCCTGGTGGGTTTGTTCTCACCTCAGGGGCGTGACAGGTCGTGTCACAACGGAACAAGCGCTCTAGGCTGGCTGCACCCGCCGGTTCGAACGGGAGGTGCCATGGAGCCCAGCGACCGGTACGACGCCGCCCGGCACTGCCTGGACACGCATGACTTCGCCGGCGCCAGGGACGTGCTCGCACAGCTCGCCGCCGACGACGTCGTCGCCTGCGAGCTACGAGCCACCGCGGCGTACGGGCTTGGTGACCTCGAGGGCTGCCTCACCGCCTGGGAACGCCAGCACCGCCTGCTGGTCGATGTCGGCGAACCGATCGGCGCCGCACGCGCCGCCTGCATGGTCGCGATGTACCTGCTCATCGACACTGGCTTGATGGCGCCGATCCGCGGCTGGCTGAAGAAAGCGGAGTCGCTCCTCGAGCCTGTCAACGGTCCGGTCCCGCCGCACGCGCTGGTCGCCATGATTCGCGGGTACGAACGCTTCTTCTGCGGAGACACCGCCGCTGCGCGCGAGTTCGCCCGACAAGCCGTCGACCTGGGTCGCCACCTCGACGTGCTGCCAGCTGTCGTGATGGGCGGGACCTGCCTGGCCCGTCTGGACCTGCTGGAGGGCCGGGTGGACGACGGCCTCGGCGCGCTCGACGAGATCGCCTCCGTGCTGATGTCCGGAGAGGTGGACCCGCTCACCAGTGGGATGGCCTACTGCGAGCTGATCTGCGCCGCCCAGGGGATGCTCCTGATCGAGCGAGCCCGCGAGTGGACCGACGTGATGGAGCGCTGGAACCACGACAACGCCTTCGGTGGCCTGCACGGGCGCTGTCTGGTGCACCGCGCCGAGCTGCTCCGGATCTCCGGCCCTGCCGACGAGGCCGAGCGGACCGCCGAGCAGGCCTGCACCAGCCTGCGGCCGTGGATGCGTCGCGAGTTCGGCTGGCCGCTGGTCGAGCTCGGTGCGATCCGGCTGCGTCGCGGCGACCTCGTCGGGGCCGAGGAGGCGCTGCTCGCGGCACACGAACGCGCGTGGTGCCCGATGCCCGCGTTGGCGCTGCTCCGCCTCGAGCAGGGCGATCCCGACGCCGCGGCGGCGCTGATCGCGGAAGCGATCGCCCGCCCGATCGAGATCCCGTGGAAGGAGCGTCCGCCGGTCAGCGAACTCCGTCTGTTTCCTTTCTTCAGCGCCCAGTGCGAGATCGCCCAGGTGCGCGGCGACCGAGCCACCGCCGCAGCCGCGGCGACGATGATGAACCGGATCGCCACCGACTTCCCAGGACCGGGGATCGCCGCTGCGGCGGCCCTCGCTGCAGCCCGGGTCGCCGTCCTCGATGCCGACCCCGACACGGCAGTGCGCGAGTCCTCGCTTGCGATCGCGGCCTGGTCGGAGACCGGCGCACCGTTCGAGGTCGGACAAGCACGCCTGGTCCTTGCGGCGGCACACTCTCTTGCCGGCAACGACGCGGTGGCCAAGCTGGAACGCCGCGCCGCCGCGGATTCGTTCCGCTCCTTCGGAGCTCCTAGCTGGGTGTCCCGGGCAGAGCTGGACGAAGTGCCGCAGCGAGCGCCGCAGCCGCACGAGGCTTCGTTCACGACGAACGGGTCCGTGGTCGAGATCAGGTTCGCAGGGCGTACGAGCACCGTGCGCGACCTGGTCGGGTTCCGCACGATCCGCCGCCTGGTTGCCGAACCGGGCCGCGAGTTCCACGTCCTCGACCTGGTGACGGCGCGCGACGGCGTACGGCGAACCGAACCTGAGGGCGACGCATTCACCCTCGAGTCCGGGATGCCGGTGATCGACGACCAGGCGCTGGCGGCGTACCGGCGCCGACTCGGCGAGGTCGAGGAAGACATCGACGATGCCGAGGCGATGGGTGACCTGGGTCGGCTCGAACTTGCCCGGCGCGACCGTGAGTTCCTGGTGCACGAGCTCAGTGCCGCGGTCGGCCTCGACGGCCGGGCACGCAGGACGGGTGATCCGGCCGAGCGAGCGCGCACCAGCGTGACCCGCTCGCTGCGCTACGCGCTGGCGGCGCTCTCCGAGCAGGATCCGGTGGTCACCGACCACCTGCGGCTGCACCTGCGGACCGGTCTGTTCTGCTGCTACCGTCCGGATCCGGTTGCCCCTGTCACCTGGCAGGTCTGAGCGATCCTCGACGCGCGTACGATTCGTCGGTGTCCGAAGATGGTGGCGGGATCGATCCCGAAGAGCTTGCGACGACGGTGAGGGTGCTCGCCCAGCTGCATCTGCTCGACGACGACCACCCCGATATCGTCGTCGTGAAGCGGGCCGCGTCGCACATGTACAAGGCCCTCAAGAAGGAGCGCCGGATCCGCAAGCGCGAGGCGGAGCTCGCCGCCGACAGGGCGGTCACCGAGGCCACCGCGACCGGTTCGCCGATGCGGATCGACGACGAGACCCAGGGCATCCCGCTGGTCTCGAACGCGCAGGGCGCCTTCGCCGGCGAGCTGATCAACCCGCGCGGCTGCTACATCTGCAAGAACGACTACACGCTGGTCGACGCGTTCTACCACTACCTCTGCCCGACCTGCGCGGCGTTCTCGCACGCGAAGCGCGACCAGCGCACCGACCTGACCGGCAAGCGCGCACTGCTCACCGGCGGTCGGGCCAAAATCGGGATGTACATCGCGCTGCGGCTGCTGCGCGACGGAGCGCACACCACCATCACGACCCGGTTCCCCAAGGACGCCGTACGCCGCTTCGCCGCGATGGAGGACAGCGCTGACTGGCTGCACCGCCTCAAGATCGTCGGCATCGACCTGCGCGACCCCACCCAGGTGGTGGCGCTGGCTGACAACGTCGCCGCCGAGGGCTCGCTCGACATCCTGATCAACAACGCGTGCCAGACCGTACGACGCTCACCGGGCGCCTACTCGAACCTCGTCGAGATGGAGTCGGCACCGTTGCCCGACATCGCTGGGCTGGCCTCGGGGCTCCCGGAGATGGTGACGTTCGACCGGATCTCGGAGGCGCACCCGGCAGCGATCGCCGGAGCCCTGGCCGCGCACGCGGTCGCCCACCACGAGGGTGAGTCGCTCGAGCACGCCATCGCGGCGCAGAACGCAGCCTCACTGACCGCGCTCGCGCTCACCGCCGGAAACGCCTCGCTCGACGCGCACCTGGCCGGGACCGCCGTCGACGCGGGCGGGTTGCTGCCCGACACCCAGACCAACAACTCCTGGACCCAGGTCGTCGAGGAGGTCAACCCCCTGGAACTGCTCGAGGTCCAGTTCTGCAACTCGATCGCGCCGTTCCTGCTGATCTCGCGACTTCGCCCGGCGATGCGCGCCGCGGTCGAAGCGGGCGCGCGCCGGGCGTACGTGGTGAACGTCTCGGCGATGGAGGGACAGTTCTCCCGGCGCTACAAGGGCCCCGGCCATCCGCACACCAACATGGCGAAGGCCGCGTTGAACATGCTGACCCGCACCAGTGCCGGCGAGATGTTCGAGACCGACCGGATCCTGATGACCGCGGTCGACACCGGCTGGATCACCGACGAGCGTCCCCATCAGGAGAAGCTCCGCATCGCAGCCGAGGGCTGGCACGCCCCGCTCGATCTCGTCGACGGTGCCGCCCGGGTCTACGACCCGATCGTCCTGGGTGAAGCCGGCGAGGACCTGCACGGCTGCTTCGTGAAGGACTTCAAGGCCAGCCCCTGGTAGCCCGTTGAACGGGCCCGATTTGACGGTCGAAACGGTTCATCTCGACCGACAAGTAGGGCCCGTTCAACGCTCTCTGAGGTACTTCCCGAAGTGTGGGACGGTGAAGGCGATCCGGCCGCGCTCGCCGGAGTAGATGAGCCCCTTCTTGAGCAACGAGTCCCGAGCCGGCGACAGGGACTGCGGCTTCTTGCCCAGCATCGCCGCGACGTCAGCGGTGGACACGGAGCCTGCCCCGAAGTCGAGCAGGGCGTCGGCGTCAGCGGCATGCAGCTCGACAGCGGCATCCGCCATCGCGCGCAGGTACTCGCGCTCCCCCGGTGTCGCCCGCTCGTACCGGCTGCCGAAGAAGCCGACCGCGAGCTCGGACTCGGCCTGGGGGGCCGCCACCGCGACGTCGGCCGCGGTGACCGGCGAGGCCGGCGCCACGTCCCAGACCGCCTTGCCGTAGGCCTGGATGAAGTAGGGGTACCCGCCGGTGGCGGCGTACAGGGCCTCCAGCGCGCCGGGCTCGAAGGCAGCATCCTCGTCGAGCGCGGGCGCCGTGAGTGCCTTGTCGGCCGCCTCCCGGGCGAGCCGGTCGATGCGCTGGTAGCGGAAGAGCCGTTCGGAGTACGACTTGCTCGCCGACAGGACCGCCGGCAGGTGCGGAAGCCCGGCGCCGACGACGATCACCGGCAGTCCCGACTGGCTGATCTCGTGGCACGCCGCGCACAGCGCCGAGACGTCGTCGGGTGCGAGGTCCTGCATCTCGTCGAGGAAGATCGCCACCCCTTTCCCGACATCGGCGGCGAGGCCACCGAGATCGGTGAACAGCTCGACCAGATCGATCTCGATGTCGCCGGAGTCGGCGCGGCCCCTGGCGGCCGGGACCTCGATCCCCGGGTTCCAGACGTCGCGCAACTTCGCCCCGGGCTGGGCGTCTCGCTGGGCGAAGGCCCGGATCACGCCCAGCACGTCGTCGGGAGCCGGGTGGCCGAGCTCGCGGACGGCCTGGTGCACAGCGCCCGACAACGGCCGGCGCAGCCGCTGGTCGGGCCGGGCCTCGAGCTTGCCGGTCCCCCACCCCCGGCGTACGGCAGCCGAGCGCAGCGCGTTGAGGAGCACCGTCTTCCCGACGCCGCGGAGGCCGTTCAGCACCAGCGACCGTTCCGAACGTCCACGAGCGATGCGCTCGAGCACGATGTCGAAGGCGCCGAGCTGCTCGTCGCGGCCGGCGAGCTCGGGTGGGCGTTGCCCGGCTCCGGGTGCGTACGGGTTCCTGATCGGGTCCACGATCAGACGATATCCGGATATCTAGTCGATTCCTTAGATTCCCTTAGCACGTCGCATCGTTCGGATCAGGATTACATCGTGCCCGTTGGTGGCACATAGGATCAGGCCTCGTTGTCCGGATGGGAGGGCCCAGGATGGCTGTGAAACTCGGATCAGATGCCAGCAGCGACGCCCAGATCACCGACGGCGTCGGGGCAGGCGACGTCGGTGCTGCCGGTCGGCTGTGGGTCCGGTTCTGGCCCGTCGCGCTCAGCAGCGCGCGCCAGTTCGTCGATCCGGCCGAGGTCCCCGGGCTCGCGGCGGAGGCGCTGATCGGCACGATCGCCTCGATCGCCGTCGGCCGCGGCCCGCGCGAGGATGTCACGACGTTCGTCCAGGATGCCGTGCGTGAGCTCGGCGAGGACGACGAGCCGGGCGCGGCCGACCGGTCCGCCGCTCCGGGGCCCGCGGTCGTCCATCCCGACGTCTTCGCCTCACGACTGATGAGCCAGGCCTTCGCCGGACTCTCCCAGGAGTCCCAGACCATCCTGTGGGGCGGCGCAGACCGCCCGGAGGCCGACGAGGCCCTGACCGCGCTGCAGTCCGGCTACGTGGCAGTGCACACCGAGAACGCACCGACGGCTGCCTGCCGGCAGACCCACCGGGCCCTCGCCGAGGCAGTCCGGGCACCGTCGGCGCTGCTCGCAGCCGACTGGGTGCACATGAGCAGCTGCGCGTGGTGCACCGAGGCGTTCCACGAGCTCGCCTTCAGCAGCGTGGCGATCACGGCCCTGGTGGACCCGGCGCTCGTCGCCCGCGCCACGGTGGTCGCGCCCGTCGAGGTGCCACCGGCAACGCCCCCGGTCGCCGCGGCTCCCGTCCTGGCGTTCCCGCTCTTCGCGGATGAACCGTCGGCGACCGAGCCCTGGCTCACCCACGACGAGACGACCGAGACCGCCGCGGTCGACCCCGAGGAGGACGCGGGCAGCCGCCGCAGGCTCGTTGCGATGATCGCGGGCGTCGCGGCCGCCGTCATCGTTGCCGTCACTGCGATCGCCGTCGCCGCCTCGAGCCAGGGCAACGGCTCCACGACCCCGCCGAGCGCCGGCCACCAGCACGGCAGCTCCTCGACGCTTCCCGGGGCCTCGCCGTCGACCACCCCGAGCGACTCCGCGACCACCACGTCCCCCTCGCCGAGCTCGTCGGCGAGCGTCGACGCACCGACCGCGTCCCCGACACCGGTCCTGGTGGTGAACAACGCGACCGCGACCCCGAAGAAGCCGGCTCCCAGGCCGACGAGCACGCCGTCCCCGACGGCGACCAAGCCGACAGCCAGCCCTACGTCGAAGCCGACCACGCCCGCGCCGAGCCCGACACCGACGAAGCCGTACTGCAACCTGGTCATGCACCTGTTGGGCGCCTGCTGACCACAGGCCCGGTTGCGTCCGGGTAGCGTGACGCCATGCCCGAGCTGCCCGAGGTGGAAGCGCTGGCCCACGACCTGGCCAAGCGCCTCGACGGTCGTGCGATCGTGCGGGTCGACATCGCCAACTTCAGCTGCTTGAAGACCTACGACCCACCGATCAGCGCTTTGGCCGGCGCGATGATCGACGGTGTCAGCCGCCGCGGGAAGTTTCTCGACTTCGACGTCTCCGGCACCCACCTGGTGCTGCACCTGGCGCTCGCCGGCTGGATCCGGTGGAAGGACGAGGTGCCCAAGCTCCCGGCCAAACCGAACAGCAAGTCGCCGCTCGCCGCCCGGATCGTCCTCGACAACGGCAGCGGCCTGGACATCACCGAGGCCGGAACCCGCAAGAGCCTGGCCCTGTACGTCGTCCGCGACCCGAACGACGTCGAGGGGATCGCCCGGCTCGGACCTGACCCGCTGTCCGACGACTTCACCATCGACGTGCTGGCCGACATCCTCGCCGCTTCCGGCCGTGCCCAGATCAAGGGCGTGCTGCGCTCCCAGGGCAACATCGCCGGGATCGGCAACGCCTACTCCGACGAGATCCTGCATGCCGCGAAGATGTCGCCGTTCAAGCCGGCCAACAGCCTGTCTCCCGAGGAGCTCGACCTCCTCTTCGCCACGATCCGCAGCGAGCTGAGCGAGGCCGTGGCACGTGCCGACGGCCTGCCTGCGAGCGAGCTCAAGGGCGAGAAGAAGTCCAACATGGCCGTCCACGGCCGGACCGGACTGGCCTGCCCGGTGTGCGGCGACACCATCCGGGAGGTCTCGTTCGCCGACCGGAGCCTGCAGTACTGCCCGACCTGCCAGACCGGCGGCAAGCCGCTGGCCGACCGGCGGATGTCCAAGCTGCTCAAGTAGTCCCCTGACATCGCGTGTGGGATTCTTGGCGACATGAACGGCATCCCGGCAGTGACGATCGACCTGCTCCCCGATCCGCTGCCCGCTGACCTCGTCGTCCTCGACGTCCGGGAACCGGTCGAGTGGGCGCACGGCCGGATCGACGGCGCCATTCACATCCCGTTGGGCCAGCTCGTCGAGCGCGTCGGCGAGCTCCCCGAGGGCCAGACCCTCGTGGTGTGCAAGGTCGGCGGGCGGTCCGCCCAGGCCACCGGCTACCTGGTCGCGAACGGCCGTGACGCGATCAACCTCGACGGCGGGATGCTCGAGTGGGCAGCGGGCGGGCGGCCGATGGTCAGCGACGCAGGCGAACCGATGGTCGTCTAGGCGCGATACCCCGGATGGCCCAGGGGTGCGATGCCCTGCGCCGCGGCAACCTTGCCGAGCAGGGTGCGCAACGTCGTCACCTCCGCGGCGCTCAGTCCTGCGGTCAGGGTGCGGTCATGGTCGACCACGACCACCAGGACCTCCGCGAGCCGATCGCCTGCCGAGCCGGACAGGTGCAGCTCGTGGTTGCGCCGGTCGGTCGCGCTGCGCCGACGTTCTACCAGTCCACGGTCCTCGAGCTCGTCGAGCAGCTTGACGACCCGACTCGGAACGGCACCGATCTCGCGAGCCAGCGCCTGCTGGCTCAACCCGGGCCTGGTCGCGATCACCCGGAGGATGCCGACCTGGCCCGGAGTCAGGTCCAGCGGCGCCAGCCGTCGTGCGAACTCGGAGGCCACGAAGGAGCCGAGCTGCGAGAGCAGCAACGCAACGCCGGAGGGTTTCTGCATGCACGCAGTTTCGCACAATCGATCGTTCGTGTAATAGTTCATTGCATGAATGAATTACTCACCCGGACGGACCCCCGGGTCGACCGGGTGGTCCGGATCTGCCTCGTCATCGCCGGGCTGCTGGTGCTCTCAGGACTGATCCACCTCGGCGTCTTCTTCCTCGACGACCGGCCCTGGTCCGGACCGGTCTCCTGGCGAAAGCCCTTCGACTTCGGCCTGTCCTTCGGTGTCACCCTCGCCTCGGTCGTGTGGGTGACGTCGTACCTGCAGGTGCCGACGAGGACCCGCACCCGACTGCTGGGGATCTTCGCCGCCGACTGCGTCGTCGAGGTGGCCGGCATCACCGTGCAGGCGTGGCGCGACCAACCCTCGCACCTGAACACCTCCACCCCGTTCAACACCGTGGTCGCGATGACGCTGGCCGTCGGCGGTGCGGTCCTCATCGCCGTCCTCGGCACCTTCGCGGTGGCGGCCTTCCGTGGCCGCGTCGACGGACCGCCGAGCATGGTGCTCGCCCAACGTGGCGGGTTCGCGCTGCTGGTCGCCGGGCTGCTGTCGGGTGCGGCGATGATCGCCCGCGGTTCGGTCGCCCGCGCGCACGGCGACGCTGCCGCCCGGATGTACGCCGTCACGGGTTTCGTGAAGGAGTTCCACGGCGTCACCCTGCACGGCGTGCTGGTGCTGCCGGCGCTCGCCTGGGTACTGGGACGACGAGACCTCCCCGAGGCGCGCCGGGTGCTCGCCGTGCGCTGGGCCCTCGGCCTCTACGTGCTCGCGGCGGGCCTTGTGCTGGTGCTCGAGCTGGTGTGACGCTGCGGTTCAGGCGAAGGCCACCGGCAGCGGGAGGGTGAGTGCCTCCGCGAGCCGGTCGAAGTACTGCGCCCGATCGATCTCGACGACGCCGAGCGTCTCGAGGTGGTCCGTGCGCCACTGGGTGTCGAGCACCCGACGAGCCGCATGCTGGTCGTCGAGCCGGTCGACCAGCGCGACCAGCGCGACCTTGGAGGCATCGGTCGACCGAGAGAACATCGACTCCCCGGCGAACAGGCCCGCGATCGCGATCCCGTAGAGGCCACCGACGAGCTCGCCGTCGAGCCAGGTCTCCACCGAGTGCGCCCACCCGAGCTCGTGCAGCCGGACGTAGGCCCCGGCGATCTCCTCGTCGATCCAGGCCCCGTCGCGACGCGGGTCCGCACAGCCGGCGACGACCTGGGCGAAGGCGGAATCGACCCGGATCTCGAACCGGCGCACGGATCGGCGCAGTGACTTCGAGATCCGCAGCGCATCGAGCGGCAGCACTCCGCGACGCTGGGGTGACCACCAGCCGATCTCGCCGTCACCGGCCGGCATCGGGAACAGCCCACCGCGGTACGCAGCCACCAGGGTCGCCGGCTCGAGATCGCCGCCGAGCGCGACCAGGTCCGGGGCACCCCGCTGCGGCGACGGCAGCTGCCACCGCGCGGGTCCGGGGTCGACGGGCACGCAACCATCCAACCGCGCCGCCTACGCTGGGCGCATGAGCATGGCCAAACGCCTGGGGTCGGCCCTGGCTCCGCGCGCTGTCGAGCTTGCCCCCACCCTGTCCGCCGCCTTCGTCCACCAGGCTCTCGAGAAGGCGATCGCCGGAGTCGGCCCGCTGCCGAGCGCGGCCTCGGCGGCAGACAAGCAGGCCGGCCAGCACCCCGGTGACCTCCCCGGCGCGATCCACGACGTGATCGAGAACCACGTCCGGTACGCCGGCGCGCAGGGCTTCGTGACCAACCTCGGCGGGCTGGTCACGATGGCGCTCACCATCCCGACCAACATCACCGGCCTGGCCCTGCTGCAGTGCCGGATGGTGGCCGGAATCGTGCACCTGCGCGGGTACGACCTCGAGGATCCCCGCACCCGTGCCGCGATCCTCGCCTGCCTGCTCGGCGAGGAGCGCGTGCTGGCGATGGTCAAGCGTCGTGAGCTCCCCGGTACGCCGATGGAGCTGGCCACCGCCCTGGTCCACGACGTGACGCTCGATCGCCAGCTCGCCAACGAGGTCGCCTCCGAGCTGATCACTCGCGCAGCCGGCAAGCGGGTCGCCACCGCGGTCGGTCGCCGGGTCCCCGTCGTCGGCGGTTTCGTCGGTGCCGGGACCGACGCCTTCGTCACCTGGAAGGTCGGCCGGTACGTCGACCGCGAGTTCCTGCCGCGGGCAGCTCAGGCGCGCCAGCGCCGGTAGGCAGCCAGCCCCCTCGCGGCAACCGGGCTGGTGCGCGCCTTCGCCACCAGGTGCTGCTTGGCCACGTAGAACCGGGTGGCGTGCGCGGACCGGATCTCGCCGTGCAGCCGGTCGATCTCCTCGTGGAGCTCAACGGTCTCGTCGCGCAGCCGGGCAGCCTCGATCGTCATCGCCGTCAGGGCGCGCAGCCCGGCACGGGCGAGGTCCTCGGCAGGCGGGTTGTCAGGATCCACGAACTCCGACGGGGGTCGCGGGAGCAGGTCGTCGAGATCACCGACCACGTCGTACCCCCGCAGCGCGAGCTCGGCGACCCAGCTCCGGCTGATCTGGTCGGCCCAGGTCCAGACGTCCGGTGGTACCGACAGCGCCGCCGATCCGCGGTTCTGCGAGAGGTTCTGGTGGACCAGGCTCTCGCGGACCAGCGCACGGTAGTGATAGTTGGGGACGAAGTCACAGATCTTCTCGTTGAGCTGACGCAGCACGGCGACCTCGGCCACGCCGAGCGACGCGTTGGTGCGGCCTTCCTCGCGGGCGTACTCCTCCGGGTCCAGGTCGAGTACCTGCGCGAACCGGTGCCAGAGCAGATCGCGCGGTGCGCCCGGAGGCGGCACGGTGATGAGGTGGATGTTCTCCTTCGGCAGCGTCGAGCCCCACCGGTCGAGGACGTCGGGGACCTCCTGGACGCCCCAGAACCAGCGCGCCAGCTCCGAGGCGCGCTCAGGGTCCTGGAGGTCGTCGAGGAACGACGCGTAGGTGGCCTCGCGGCGGTGCTTGACGTTCTCCTGCCACTCGGCCGGGAGCTGGCGCACCAGGTCTCGGGCCGAGTACACGATGTGCACCTCCCCTCCGAGTGACTCCAGCGCACGCGCGACCTGTACCCGGGACGCCGTCGCGAGGATCTCGTGGCTGATCACCACGGTCCCGGGCCACGCCCGAGCCTTCTCGGCCAACCGGTCCCACGCGCCGGTCGCTTCGCGCTCGATCCCACCCCACGGCAGCTGCATCAGGTCCAGGGCAGCCAGGAAGTGCGCATCGAACCGGTCCGCCGGGTACAGGATCCCGCGCGCGGCCAGGGCCAGGCGCTCGCTGAACAGCAGGTCCTGGACGAACGAGGTACCGGTCTTGGGTGCACCCACGTGCAGGATGACCTTCTTCGCCATCACCCCTGCCTTTCTGTCGGTCGCCGCGGCGGTGTGTCCGGTCTGGCCGATCGCGCCAGGTCGCGGACCCAGCTGCGGCCGAGGACACCGAGCGCGAACTCGAGAACGGCCTCGGGATCCACTTTGCTGCGTGCACCGGCACGGCGTACCGGAACCACGGTGCCTGGATCCCCGTGGACAGCGTAGTCACCGGCCCTGAGGTCAGCGGCCACGCGTTCGGCCGTGGTCTGGGCCCACCCGACCTTGCCCGGCGGCGGGGCCAGCGCGAGGTCGCTCTCGACGCCGGCCAGGCCGGGCCAGACCTGGTCGGCCAGCAGGTCACGACCGTCCTCGCCGACGTTCAGCACGAGCAGCGGATTGAGGACACGCAGGAGATCGGTGGCGAGCAGGCCGGAACCTGGTCGCGGGACAGCAGGTGGAAGGTCGAGGCCGAGGATCTCACCGGCCAGCGCCACGGCCGCCCTCGGGTCTTCGGCGAGGATGACGTGCACGTTCGCCGCACCGAACTGCTCGGAGAGCCGAGCAGCGATCGTGCCGAGCTGGATGCCGGGGGGCAGACGGTCCTGCGCCATCGCGCTCTCCCACAGCCGCTGCCAGCGCATCCCGCCTCCGGCGGCCACACGGGCCGACCAGCGCTCGGCCATCAGCCGGTCCAGCGGACCGCCGAGGACCAGGCAGGTCGGACTCCTGCCGCCGTCGCGAATGCCCCGGGAACGGAGCTCGTCGCGCAGCACGGCAGCGGTCATCGGCGCGCCGAGGACCGTGACACCGCGACGCCACGGCCGCCATGCGAAGCGCGGCGGCGCTGCAGCGGCGGGAACGTCGCGGATCAACAGCGTCACCAGCACTCCGCAGGCGATCCGGACCAGCTCGTCGGCGGGCAGGGCATCGGGTTCGACCGGCGGTGTGCCGAAGCCCGGCGGTCCGCCCGGCAGCGGCACGTCGACCAGTCCTCGTCCCGGGCCTGCCGTGGCCAGGACCAGGTCGGCGAGGCGGCCGAAGGACGGAAGGTCCTTGTCGAGCCGGCGCACGAGTTCGAGCTGGGCGGCGCTGGGCACCGGACCGTCGCCCGAGGACGGGCTCGCCGGGCGGGCACCGACCCGGAAGTCCGCCCAGCGCTGCGCAGACCCGGCCCGCAGGTCGGCGGCCCAGGCCCGGACCAGGGCGTCATGGGTTCCGGTCGCGGCGCTCACCGGTGGAGCATCCTGCGCGCCGGGACCTGCAGGAGGACGCGATGAGCCATGCGGGCATTCTGCCGCACGCCGATCATCGATCCGGAGATCAGCCGAGCGCGGTCACGACGCGAGACGGGCTGGGGCGGCCGAGGATGCCCGCCATCCAGGTGCTGATCCTGACCAGGGCATCGAGGTCGACACCGGTCTCGACGCCCAGCCCCCGGAACATCCAGACCAGGTCCTCGGTGGCCAGGTTGCCGGTCGCACTCTCGGCGTACGGGCAGCCGCCGAGGCCGCCGGCACTCGCGTCGAACGTCCGGATCCCGTGCTGCCAGGCGGCGTATGCGTTCGCGAGCGCTTGTCCGTAGGTGTCGTGGAAGTGGACCGCGAGGACCTCGTCGGGAAGTCCGGCCGCGTTGAAGGCGTCGAGCAGCGCGCCCACCTGGCCGGTGGTGCCGACCCCGATCGTGTCGCCGAGCGAGAGCTGGCTCGCGCCCAGGTCGAGGAGCCGCTTGCCCACCGTGACGACCTGATCGACGGGGACGGCACCTTCCCAGGGATCGCCGAAGCACATGCTCACGTAGGCCCGGACGTCCAGGCCTGCCGCGCGGGCGCGAGCGACGGTCGGTTCGAACATCGAGAACTGCTCGTCCAGGCTGCGGTTGAGGTTCCTCTGCGCGAAGGTCTCGGTCGCGCTGCCGAAGATCGCGATGTGTTCACAGCCGAGCTCGAGGGCACGGTCCAGACCGCGCTCGTTCGGGACCAGCACCGGGTGCCGCCGGCCGTCCTGGCCGAGCAGCTCGATCAGCTCGGCCGCGTCGGCCAGCTGCGGGACCCAGCTCGGGTGCACGAAGGAGGTGGCCTCGACGACGGGCAGGCCGGCTGCCACCAGGCGCCGGATGAACTCGGCCTTGTCGGCGAGCGGGACGATGGACTTCTCGTTCTGCAGGCCGTCTCGCGGACCGACCTCGTAGATCGTGACGTCGCGCTCGACACCGTCACCCATGGCTGGCCTCCACTGCGCTCTGCTCGACCAGGCTCTGCTCGACTAGAAACAGGAGCTGCCTGAGCTGGACCTGGTCGCCCACCCCAGCGCCGACTTCTGCCACCGTGCCCGCGTGCGGCGCCTTGAGGACCAGCTCCATCTTCATCGCCTCGATCACCCCGAGGCGTTGTCCCTCGACGACCTCGTCGCCGACCGCGACGTCGACGGCGAGCACCGTCCCGGGCATGGGAGCAGGCACGCTGCCGTCTCCGGCTGCGCCGACCGCGTCGGCGAACGGATCGGGGCGCTCGAAGACGAACCGCTGTCCGCGGTGCACGGCCTCGAGCAGGTGCGGCTGGACGTTGACCACCGCCTGCTGCCGGAGGCCGTCGACCATCAGCACCAGGACGTGGTCCTCGGCGAACACCTCGCGTACGTCGTGGTCATCGACGCGACCGCGGATCCGGTCGACGCGGACCGGCTCGTCGAGCTGGACCACGTACGGCGCTGGGTCTCCGCCGGACCGCCAGCCGTCGGGGCCGAACGGATGCGGCGGGCCCATCGAGTCGAGCATCGCGCTGACCCAGGCGACGCTGATCCGGGCGATCGCATCGTCGGGGGCCTCGATCGTCGCGCTGTCGAGCCACGCCGTGTCGATCGTGGCGTCGCGGAACTCCTCGGTCGCCACCAGGGCACGCAGGAAGCCGACGTTGGTGGTCAGACCGAGGATCGCTGTGTCGTCGAGGGCGTCGAGCAGAGCAAGCCGGGCCGATTCGCGGTCGGAGCCGCTGGCGATCACCTTGCCGAGCATCGGGTCGTACGCCGTTGACACGACCTGACCGCTTTCGAGCGCGGCATCGACGCGTACGTGACCGCTCTCGGGCCAACGGACCCGGCTCGCGCGTCCGGCCTGCGGCAGGAACCCGCCGAAGCTGTCCTCGGCGTAGACCCGCGCCTCGATCGCATGGCCGACGAGCTCCACGTCGCCCTGCGTGAAGCCGAGGGGTTCGCCGGAGGCCACCGCGAGCTGCAGCGCGACCAGGTCAGGGTGCTCGCCGTGGATCGCGACCGCGAGCTCGGTCACCGGGTGCTCGACCTGGAGGCGCGTGTTCATCTCCAGGAAGTACGCCTCGTTGCTGGCGTTGTCGAGCAGGAACTCGACCGTTCCGGCGTTCTCGTAGCCGACCTGCGCCGTGAGCGCGACGGCCGCCGAGGTGACCGCGGTGCGGACCTCCTCGGTGATCGTCGGGGCTGGTGCCTCTTCAAGCACCTTCTGGTGGCGACGCTGGGTCGAGCAGTCGCGTTCGAAGAGGTGCACCACGTTTCCGTGTGCATCGGCGAGCACCTGGACCTCGACGTGCCGGCCGGACTCGACGTACTTCTCGATGAGCAGCGTGTCGTCACCGAAGGCGTGGGCCGCCTCGCGGGCTGCCGCGGCCAGGGCTTCGTCGAGCTCGCCGGCGGCGCGCACGATCCGCATCCCCTTGCCGCCTCCACCCGCCGCGGCCTTGACCAGCACCGGATAGGACAGCGTGTCCGCCGGAGCATCGAGCGACCACGACGGCACCACCGGTACGCCGGCAGCCACCGCGACCTCGCGGGCGGCGTCCTTGCGGCCCATCCGGTCCATGACGGTCGACGACGGCCCGACCAGCTTGATCCCGGCCACCTCGACCGCCCGCGCGAACGCGGCGCGCTCGGAGAGGAAGCCGTAGCCGGGGTGGATGGCGTCGGCACCGGAGGCGACCGCGGCGGCCACGACCGCATCGATGTCGAGGTAGGAGCCCACCTCGACCGCCTGGTCCGCCGCGAGGGTGTGCGGGGCGGAGGCGTCGAGCTCGGTGTGGATCGCGACCGTGCGGATGCCGAGGGCGCGGGCCGACCTCATCACGCGGACGGCGATCTCGCCCCGGTTGGCGATCAACAGAGTCTTCATGGCCTACATCCTGAAGATGCCGTAGGAGGGCTCGGGGATCGGCGCGAGGGCGGCGATCTCCAGGCCCATGCCGAGGACCCGACGGGTGTCGGCCGGGTCGATGATGCCGTCGTCCCAGAGGCGGGCGGTCGAGTAGTACGCCGAGCCCTGGCGCTCGTACTGGTTGCGGACCGGGGCCTTGAAGGCCTCCTCGTCCTCGACGCTCCAGGTCTCGCCGCGGGCTTCGATGCCGTCGCGACGGACGGTCGCCAGCACCGAGGCGGCCTGCTCACCGCCCATCACCGAGATGCGCGCGTTCGGCCACATCCAGAGGAACCTCGGGTCGTAGGCCCGCCCGCACATCCCGTAGTTGCCGGCACCGAAGGACCCGCCGATCACGACCGTGAACTTCGGGACGACCGTGCAGGCGACCGCCGTGACGAGCTTGGCGCCGTCGCGCGCGATGCCGTTGTTCTCGTACTCACGACCGACCATGAAGCCGGAGATGTTCTGCAGGAAGATGATCGGCGTCTTCCGCTGGTTGCACAGCTCGATGAAGTGCGCGCCCTTCAGGGCCGACTCGGAGAACAGGATGCCGTTGTTCGCGACGATCCCGACCCGGTGGCCCCAGATCGTCGCGAAGCCGGTCACCAGGGTCTCGCCGTAGAGCTTCTTGAACTCGTGGAAGCGGCTCCCGTCGACGATCCGGGAGATCACCTCGCGCACGTCGTACGGCGTCCGGGTGTCGGTCGGGACGACGTCGTACAACGACTCAGGACTGAGATGCGGCTCCTCGATCGGCACCGTCGGACGCTCCGGCTGGGCCGGCAGCGTCTGCACGATCGACCGCAGGATCGCCAGCGCGTGCGCGTCGTCGTCGGCGAGGTGGTCGACCACCCCCGACTTGCGGGCGTGCACGTCACCACCGCCGAGGTCCTCGGCCGTGACGACCTCGCCGGTGGCCGCCTTCACCAGCGGTGGACCGCCGAGGAAGATCGTGCCCTGCTCCTTGACGATCACGCTCTCGTCCGACATCGCCGGGACATAGGCACCGCCGGCCGTGCAGGAACCCATCACAGCGGCCAGCTGCGGAATGCCTTCTGCCGACATGTTCGCCTGGTTGAAGAAGATCCGGCCGAAGTGCTCCTTGTCCGGGAACACGTCGTCCTGCATCGGCAGGAAGGCGCCACCGGAGTCGACGAGGTAGAGGCACGGCAAGGTGTTCTGACGCGCGATCTCCTGCGCACGCAGGTGCTTCTTGACCGTGATCGGGTAGTAGGTGCCGCCCTTCACGGTGGCGTCGTTGGCCACGACCATGCAGAGTCGACCGGCGATCCGGCCGATCCCGGTGACGATGCTGGCGCTCGGAACCGCGTACTCCTCCCCGTCACTGCCGTACATCCCGTACGCCGCCAGCGCACTCAGCTCGAGGAACGGGCTGCCCGGGTCCAGCAGGGCGTCGATGCGGTCGCGGGCGAGCAGCTTGTCGCGGTCGGTGTGCTTGCGCCGTGCGCTCTCCGAGCCGCCCTGACGCACCACTGCGAGCCGTTCACGCAGCTGCGCGACGAACTCGGCCATGCCCTGGGTGTTCTCCGCCACGGTCTCCCTCACGCCTTGGTTAACGATCGTTAACCTATCCTAAGCACCGGCCGGTGACCGCGTCCAGCGACTGTCCGACACCGCGAACGTACGCCTCAGACCCGCAGCGCCCGCAGCGCCATGCCCGTCAGGATGTCCTTCATGGCCTCGTCCGAGACCAGGGCGCTGTGCGGGGTCGAGTTGATCAACCCGAACGCGGCGTGCACGCTTGCCCGGGCGGGAGCAAGAGCCAGGTCGGGGTGCAGCGAGCGGAGCACCTTGACCCACACCTCGACGTACTTGCGCTGAGTGTCGCGGACCTTCTCCCGTGCCTCGAGCGGCAGCGCGGACCAGTCGCGGTCCTGGACGACGATGAGCGGCTTGTGCGCGAGGGCGAAGTCGACGTGCCAGGCGATCAGGGAGTCCAGCGCAGCCTCGTCGTTCTCGGCGTCGCGCACCCGCTGCCGACCCTCGCGCAGCAGCTCCTCGCTGATCGAGACCAGCATCTCCGACAGGATCGCCTGCTTGCCGCGGAAGTGCTTGTACAGAGCCGGGCCGGAGAATCCGCAGGCTGCGCCGAGGTCGGCGATGGAGACACCGTGGAAGCCGTGCTGGGCGAACAGGCCGGCCGCTGTGTCGAGGATCTGCTCGCGGCGCGTGGTCACCGGAGGAGTTTAGACGCGGACGCCGCCAGCGCTCGCCACATCTCGGCAAGCTCGATGACCGGGCGCTGCCTAGAGCAACCGGCTGACCTCGTCGTCGTAGGCCGCGACCGCGGTGTCGGCCAGGCCGTGCCCGGTGGGCGCGTCCTCAGCCAGGGCAAGGATGGTGGCTGCCCGCGCTGCGGCCTCGTCGGCCTCGGCGGGCAGGACAGCACCGGGGTCCTGCAGCTGCTCGCGCGTCCGCCCGCGCAGCAACAGCAGGACGTAGGGATTCGAGTCCATCAGCCAGGCCAATTGGTAGAGCAGGGCCAGTGCGTGCAGACAGGGCTGCGCCCACGAGTCGCATTCGCACGCGGTGTCCAGGTCGCCGGGGCCCGGCACGATCTCGACCCCGGCGTCGTCCGCGTGCTCGACCAGGTCAGCCGGGAGCTCGCCCGACTCCAGGGCCGCCAGATGACCGGCCTCGCGGGCCAGCTCGGCGTCGAAGGCCGACCAGGCCGGGCCATCGAGTCGTCGCACCCTGACCTGGGCGATCACCGCGGTCGGGCTGCCGGGATCGAGCACGGCCGAAGCCATCCCCGAGATCACCATCACGGCACCGAGCCTGCCGGCGCGGGCCAGTGCCCGGGCCGTGACCAGGTCGCTGGCCTCCAGGACCGTCTCCTCGAAGCTGCGGACCCAGGCGCGGCCCCACCAGCTGTTGCTGCGAGCACTCGGGCCACGCACCCGGCCCCGCCGTGCGAAGACCAGCGGGTCGCCGGTCTCAGCCATGCGCCCTCCGCAAACGGTCCGGTCGCAGCCCGGGGGAGCCGAGCGCGACCAGGTCGTGCAGCTCGGCATCGCTCAGCTCGGTCAGCGCCACCTCACCCGTGCCCAGAACGGCATCGGCCAGGCCGCGCTTGCGGGCCAGCAGCTCGCCGATCTTCTGCTCGATGGTCCCTTCGGTGACCAGGCGGTGCACCTGCACCGGCCTGGTCTGACCGATCCGGTACGCACGATCGGTGGCCTGGTCCTCGACCGCCGGGTTCCACCAGCGGTCGACGTGGATGACATGGTCGGCGCGGGTGAGGTTGAGCCCTGTCCCGCCGGCCTTCAGCGACAGCAGGAACACCGGCGCCTGCCCTGCCTGGAAGGCGTCGACCATCCGCTCGCGCGCGGGGATCGGCGTGCCCCCGTGCAGGAAGAGGGTCGGGACGCCCGCCGCGGCGAGGTGCCGCTCGAGCAGGCGCGCCATCGCGACGTACTGGGTGAAGAGCAGCACCGAACCGTCCTCGGACAGGATCGTGCCGAGGAGCTCGTCGAGCAGGTCGATCTTCTCGGAGCGGCCCTTGATCCGTCCGTTCGGTTGGCGCAGGTAGTGCGCCGGGTGGTTGCAGATCTGCTTGAGCCCGGTGAGCAGGGCGAGCACCAGCCCGCGGCGCGCGTCCTCGTCCGCCGAGGCGATCCGCTCCATCGACTCGCGCACGAGGGTCTCGTAGAGAACGACCTGCTCGCGGGTCAGCCCCACGAGCTGGTCGGTCTCGGTCTTCGGCGGGAGCTCGGGAGCGATCCCCGGATCCGACTTGCGCCGGCGCAGCAGGAACGGCTCGACGAGCTGGGCGAATTTGCGCGCCACCGTCGGGTCCGCGCCGCTCTCGATCGGCGCCGCCCAGACCTTGCGGAACGCGTTGCGCGAGCCGAGCAGGCCCGGCGTCGCCCAGTCCAGGATCGCCCAGAGCTCGGTGAGGTTGTTCTCCACCGGCGTTCCGGTCAGCGCGACCCGGCACCGCGATCCGATCAACCGCAGGTTGCGCGCGGTCGAGGAGGTCGCGTTCTTCACGTGCTGGGCCTCGTCGGCGATGACCAGGTCCCAGCCGATCGCGGCCAGGCTGGCGTGATCGACCCGCATCGTCCCGTACGTCGTGAAGACGAATCCGTCCTGGAGGCCGTCGAGGTCGCGCTGGGTCCCGTGGAACCGGCGCGTCGCAACCCCCGGTGCGAACCGCTGGACCTCACGCTCCCAGTTGCCCAGCAGCGAAGCCGGACAGACCACCAGGGTCGGACCGGCTGCCAGGCCCCGGTCACGGCGGTGCAGGTGCAGCGCGATCACGGTGATGGTCTTGCCCAGCCCCATGTCGTCGGCCAGGCATGCGCCGAGCCCGATCCCGGTGAGCTCGGCGAGCCAGGTCAGACCCTGGCGCTGGTAATCGCGCAGGGTGGCGTCGAGCCCGGGCGGCGCGGCGAGCGGGCTGACGGTCGACGCGTCGACGATCCGCTCGCGAGCCTTCTCCAGGGTCGCGCCGGCATGGACCTGGATCGTCGTTCCGTCCAGCTCGATCTCGCCGGTCAGCGCAGCCCGCAGGGCTGCGGCCGGCTGGAGCGTACGGCGCTTGCCGATCGCCATCCGCGCCCGTCGCGCGAGCGCCGGATCGATCACCATCCAGTTGTCGCGCAGCCTGATCACCGGCGTCGTCGCGTCGGCCAGCTGCTTCATCTCGGCGTCGGTCAGCGGGTCCGGTCCCAGCGCCAGCTTCCAGTCGAACTCGAAGAGCGCATCGGGACCGAAGAGCCCGGTCATCAGCGGTTCGTCGCGGACGCCAGTTGCCCCCGCTCGACTCTGGGCCTCGACCCGCGCCTGGGGCACCAGCTCCTGGCGCAGCCCGCGCGGCCAGTACACCTCGACCCCGATCGCACCGAGCGCCTCGAGACCCTGCTCGAGCAGGTCGGCGAGCTCGTCGGGTTCCAGGACGAGCCGGTCCGGGACCTGGCGCCGCAGCAACCGGTCCAGCACCGGCCACGCCTGCGCGGCCCTGCGCAACGCCACGCTGGCACCGACCCGGGCCTTGCGCGAGAACCCGTGGCCGCCCGCCCCGGATGACTCCGTCAGCCACAGCTCGGAGGCGTCCACGACGTGGGTGGCAACGTCGAGCTCGTGCACCTGCGCGACGACGCTCAGGGTGCCGGCCTCGAGCTGTTCCTCGGGTGCCTCGACCCGCAGGCTGAGGTAGACCTCGGACGGCAGCGCGTCGTCTGCTCCCTGCGCCGCCCGGCCGGCGAGACGGTCGGCCAGCGACGGCCGGTCCGACCCGAGGGTCGGGGACGTGGACGGCGCAGCGCCCGGTTCGACCCTGCGCGCCGGCTGCCGGGTCATGGTGTCCGCGACCGCATCGAGGATCGACCGGATGATCGCCTCGGCAGCCCCCGCATCGACCTCGCCGTGTGCGCGCGACGCCGCCAGCGACCGGACCCGGTCGTCGTCCTCGACGGCCAGCGGCCCGACCTGCCAGGCATCGCCGTTCGCCGAACGGTGAAGCCGGCCGGCCGCGACGTACTTCATCGCGAGCATCGTCGCGGAGCTGAGCAGCGTCACCGAGGCGTGCGCGTCGGTGGCACGCATGGCGCGGGTGAGCACCGGGATGGCACCGCGCATCGGCAGCCGCACCGAGCGTTGCGGGCCGGTGAACTCGATCTCGCTGTCCCGCGGCGGGTCGGCAAGCACCAGCGTCGCCGTACCTTGCAACGGAACGAAGCTCACGCAGGCGCCTCACGGATCGGGGTGGACCTGCAATCTAACCTCGGCCACGGACAGCCGCGGACTCGTCCCGCAGGACATCGGGCTGGTACCTCGGGGGGAGGCAGCTGGACGGCCGAGCAGGAGACACTGTGCTCGTGACCGTCCGCGCAATTCCCTGGCCCAGAGCCGACTGGCGCACGTGGGCACCGGACGTGACCCTGGGCCTGGTCGTCCTGGTCGTCGGTGTGATCGAGATCCACCGCGCCGGGCTGACGCACGACGACCCCGCGCTGTTCTGGATCGTCGCGGCGACCGCCGTCGCGGTCGGGCTCAGCCGACGTCTCCCGCTGGTCTCGCTGCTGCTGATCTGGGTCTTCGACGCCTACCAGGTCAGTCAGCCGTACCCGATCCTCTACGTGCAGCTCAGCGTCGTGGTCGTGTCGTTCGGCTGCGCGTGCTGGGGACATCCGGTCACCGTCTTCCTCAGCGGACTGTCGATCCCGGCGGCCGGCGTCATCGCCGTGGTCTTCGCAGGGTCGGACATGTTCCGGATCACGGCGTACCTGTCCCAGTACCGCCAGGTCATCGACGCCGTGCAGCAGGTCAGCGGCAGCTGGCGACTGGGGGCCATGATCCTCGGCACGGTCCTGCTCGGCGTCCCCTGGCTGGCCGGACTCACCGTGCGGTTCAGCCGGTACGCCGCAGAGTCCCGCGATTCCCAGCTTGCCGCCGAGGAGCACGCTGCCCGCGCCCAACGCGAGAGCGAGCAGGCGCACGAGATCGCCCGGCTGCGGGAGGAGCAGGCCCAGCTCGCCCACGACGTACACGACGTCGTCGGTCATTCACTCGCCGTCATCCTGGCGCAGGCCGAGTCTGCGCAGTTCCTCGACGAGGCGGACTCGGTGGCGCTGAAGCAGTCGATGGCGAACATCGCGAACTCCGCACGCAGCTCGTTGCGCGACGTACGACAGGTCCTGACACCGGCGTCCGAGGCCAAGCCCGACGCGAACCCGGGAGCGCTGACCGATCTCGTCGAGGGCGTGCGCGACGCCGGTCACCAGCTCACCTTCTCCGCCACCGGGGTCGAGCGGCCGCTCCCGCCGGACCGGGCCACCGTCGCGTACCGGGTGCTCCAGGAGATGCTCACCAACGCGATCCGGCACGGATCGCGCGAACAGCCGCTGCGAGTGGCGCTGGCGTGGGCAGACGAGCTCAGCATCGAGGTGGCCAACCTCGTCGGGCCGAACGAAACCGACGTCGTCGCGGGCGGGCAGGGACTCGACGGCATGCGGCGGCGCCTGGAGTCGGTCGGCGGCAGCCTCCAGGTCGGCACCACGGCGAACATCTTCACCACCACCGCTTCGATCCCGGTGCGATCACGATGAACTGCGCCTCCGACATCACCGTGCTGCTGGTCGACGACCAGGACCTGTTCCGCGAAGGCGTGAAGGTGATCGTCGACGCCCAGGACGGGATGAGTGTCGTCGGCTCGGCACCCGACGGTCTGGAGGCGCTCGCGCTGGTCGACGAACTCCAACCTGATGTCGTGCTGATGGACATCCGGATGCCCGAGATGGACGGCGTCGAGGCCACCCGGCAGATCTTCGGACCCGAGCGTGTCTCGCGGCGCTGCAAGCCGGTGCGGGTGATCGTGCTGACCACGTTCAACCTCGACGACCGGGCCGCGACCGCGATCCGGTACGGCGCCAGCGGCTTCCTGCTCAAGGACACCACGCCCGCGCTCCTGGCCGATGCGATCCGGACCGTGCACACCGGCAACGCTGTGCTGGCGCCGACCGACCTGTCCGCCCTGCTCGATCAGCAGTTCACCGCCGCGGCGCCGGCACCCCCGGCGTACCTGGCCCTGACCGGGAAGGAGCGCGAGGTCTTCGACGCCGTCGCGCGCGGTCTGTCCAACGCCGAGATCGGCGGCCTCGTCTTCGCGAGCGAGTCGACCGTCAAGACCCACGTCGGCGCGATCCTGCGCAAGCTGGCGCTGCGCGACCGGGTCCAGATCGTCGTGTTCGCCCACGAGCACGGCCTCGTCGGTCGCTGAGGGCGCCCCGACCCGCCATGATGGCGGTGTGAGCGAGACGGAGGTTCCCGAACAGTCCCTGGGCCAGGTGCACCGCGACCCGGTGCACCGTGCCGTCCAGGAGTACGCGGAGCTCCAGCCGACCCTGGAGACGGTCACCGAGCGGTACGTCGCGCTGGTGACGACGCTGCTCGACGACTCCGGCATCAACTACCTCACCATCTCCGGGCGGACGAAGTCAGTCGCCTCGTTCGCAGCCAAGGCCAGTCGCGCCCCGGTCGGCAGCCTCGCGCACAGCGACCCGCTGGTCGGCATCACCGACCAGGTCGGCGTCCGGGTGATCACCTACCTGCTCAGTGACGTCGCTGCCGTCGCCGACCTGCTGGCCGACCAGATGACGGTGCTCGACGACCGCGACATGGGCCTGGAGACGGCCAGCGAAGGCCGGTTCGGCTACTCGAGCCGGCACCTGCTCGTCACCGACGGAGCCCGCGGCGCCGACGGCACTGAGCACCGGCCGGCCTCGATCCAGGTCCGCACGGTGCTGCAGCACGCCTGGGCCGAGTTCGAGCACGACATCCGCTACAAGGGAACGGTCCCCGAGCAGTACGCGCCCGACCTGGACCGACGCTTCACGCTCGCCGCGGGACTGCTCGAGCTCGCCGACCGCGAGTTCGCCGAGATCCGTTCGAGCATCCAGTCCGCCGTACCGCCGCCGACCGAGGGTGACGACCCGAACGATCCACGGATCGGATCCGGCGAGCTCGCCTCGTTCCTCACCAGCCAGTATGCCGACGCCGGCTGGTCGCGCACCGATCACTACGCGTGGATCTCCGGGCTGCTGCTCGAGCTCGGGATCACCTCGCTCGACGAGCTCGCCGGTCTGCTGACCTCGGTCGACAGCGGCGCGATCAACGCGCGCCTCGGCTACCGCTACCCGCCCGGTGCCGTACGCCGTCTCGACGACGCGCTGCTCGCCGTGTTCGGCAGCCGGTACTCCGAGCTGCACGGCAACGCGCACCGGGCCGGCCTGTTGGCCGCCCGGCTGGAGAAGCTCCGCGCCGAGGACGACTGAGGTTTCGAGACAGGCCGTGCCGGCCTTCCTCAACCACCGGGGGTTGAGGATCGGTGGTTGAGGAAGTTGCGCAGCAACTGTCTCGAAACCCGCAGCAACCGTCTCGAAACCGTGCCACTCTACGGCTCGAACCGATACCCCATCCCTGGCTCGTTGATCAGGTGCTCGGGCCGGGCGGGATCGACCTCCAGCTTGCGGCGCAGCTGGCCCATGTAGAGCCGCAGGTTGCCGCGCGCGGTCTCATAGCCCGGCCCCCACACCTCGAGCAGCAGCTGCTTCTGGCTCATCAGCTTGCCGGGATTGCGCACCAGCACCTCGAGCAGGTGCCACTCGGTCGGCGTCAGCCGGACGTCCTGGTCGTCCCGGGTCACCCGGCGGGCAGCCAGGTCGACGACGTTCGGACCGAAGCTGACGATCGGCTGCTCCTCCTTGCCGGTGCTGCGGCGGACCATCGCGCGCATCCGAGCAAGCAGCTCGTCCATCCCGAACGGCTTGGTGACGTAGTCGTCGGCCCCGGCGTCCAGGGCATCGACCTTGTCGCCGCTGTCGGTCCGACCCGAGAGCACCAGGATCGGTACGTCGGTCCAGCCGCGCAGTCCGGCCACGACCTCGGTACCATCCATGTCGGGCAGACCCAGGTCGAGCACCACGATGTCCGGCGGGTGCGCCGCGGCCAGCTTGAGGGCGTCGGTTCCCGTCGCCGCGGCCTGTACGTCGTACCCGCGCGCCCGCAGGTTGATCCGCAGGGCCCGCAACAGCTGCGGCTCGTCGTCGACGACCAGCACCGTCGTCACTGGGACGCCTCGGTGCGCTCGCGGTGGCCGGGCGAACCCACACCGGCCGGGGCGGTCGGCAGGGTCATCACCATCGTCAGGCCGCCCCCGGGGGTCTCTTCGGGTTCCAGGGTTCCGTTCATCGCCTCGGTCAGGCCGCGCGAGAGCGCCAGGCCCAGGCCGATCCCGGTGGTGTTGTCGTTGTCCCCCATCCGCTGGAACGGCAGGAAGACCCGTTCGCGGTCTTCGGCAGGGATGCCCGGGCCCTGATCCACCACCCGGACCTGGACCCTGTCGTCGAGCACGCTCCCGGTGACGCGGGGCGGGCAGCTGGCCGGTGCGTACCGAGCTGCGTTGGCCACCAGGTTCGCCAGCACGCGCTCGACCAGACCGGCGTCCGCCAGGACGAGCGGCAGGTCCTCGGCAAGGTCGACCAGGACGGCGTCCGTGCCGGCGCCGAGATCATCGATCGCGCGGGCGATCACCTCGTCGAGCGCCACCGGCTCGACATCGATCGCCAGCGCCCCGGCCTGGAGACGGCTCATGTCGAGCAGGTTGTCCACCAGGGCCGCCAGCTTGTCCAGCGACTCATCGGCGGCCGCGAGCAACTCACGTCGATCGGCGTTCTCGAGCTCGATGTCGGCACTGCGCAGGCTGGAGACGGACGCCTTGGCCGCCGCGAGCGGCGTCCGCAGGTCGTGACCAACCGCGGCCAGCAGCGCCGTACGCATCTTGTTCGCCTCGGCCAGCGGCGCTGCCGCCGCGGCTTCCTCGGCCAGTCGGGTCCGGTCCAGGACGACCGCCACCTGGGCCGCGAACGCACCGAGCAGCCGCTGGTCCTGGGCCTGGAGCAGCTTGCCGTGCAGGGCGAGCACCATCCCGGGGCCGACGGCGACCTGCGCGTCGGGGTCTCCCGGTTTCGACGGGGCAGGTCCGGCGCACGCGCGGATCGTCGGGGCAGCACCGTCCTCACCCTTCTCCACCAGCGCGACCGAGGTGAGCCCGAACGTCTCGCGGACGCGTTCGAGCATCTCGGTGAGCGCACCGGAGCCGGCCAGCACGCTTCCGGCGAGATTGGCCAGCGTGCGCGACTCGGCCGCCGACCGCGCCGCCTCGCGGGTACGTCGTGCCGCGAGGTCCACCGCCGAGGAGACCAGCATCGCCACCAGGATGAAGACGATCAGGGCCAGCGCGTTGTTGGTATCGCGGATCGACAACGTGTGCAGCGGTGGGGTGAAGAAGAAATTGAGGAGCATCGACCCCGCGACGGCGGCGATCAGCGCCGGCGACAACCCGCCGATCAGCGCCACGACCACCGTCAGCAGCAGGAACAGCAGCATGTCGCTGACGAGGTTCAGCTGACCGCGCACCGGAATCAGCATGGCCGTGAGCAACGGTGGGAAGAGCACGGCGACGGCATAGCCCCGCAGTCGGCGGCGCAGACCCAGACTGCCGCGCGCGATCGGGAGCGCGATGCCGCGACCGACCTGGCGATGCGTGACGATGTGCACGTCGATGTCGCCGGACTCCCGGATCACCGACGCCGCGGTGCCTTGACCGAGCAGCCGCTTCCAGGCCGGTCGCCGGCTGTCGCCCAGCACGAGCTGGGTTGCGTTCTCAGCCCGCGCGAAGACCAGGAGTGCCTGGGCGACGCTGTCCCCCAGCACCTGGTGATAGGTCCCGCCCAGGGACTCGACGAGAAGGCGCTGGCGTGCCAGCGAGCCTTGGTCAACCGAGGCCAGACCATCCGAGCGAGCCACGTGCACGGCCAGCAGGTCACCGCCGCTGGACCTCGCTGCGACCCTGGCTGCACGCCGGATCAAGGTCTCGCCCTCGGGGCCACCGGTGAGGGCGACGACCACGCGTTCGCGGGCCTCCCAGGTGCTGTCGATGTCGTGCTGCTCGCGGTATTCCTGGAGGGCGTCGTCGACCCGGTCTGCCGTCCACAGCAACGCCAGTTCGCGCAGGGCGTTGAGGTTGCCGGCGCGGAAGTAGTTCGACAGCGCCGCATCGATCTTCTCCGGCGCGTACACGTTGCCGTGCGCAAGCCGGCGCCGGAGCGCCTCGGCGGTCATGTCCCGCAGCTCGATCTGGTCGGCGGCCCGGACCACGGCGTCGGGCACCGTCTCGTTCTGGACGATCCCGGTGATCTTCTCGACGACGTCGTTGACCGATTCGAGGTGCTGCACGTTGACGGTCGTGATCACCTCGATCCCGGCCGCGAGCAGCTCCTCGACGTCCTGCCAGCGCTTCTCGTTGCGACCACCGGGCACATTCGTGTGCGCGAGCTCGTCGACGAGCGCGACCTTCGGATGACGGGCCAGGATGGCGTCGAGGTCCATCTCGGTGAACTCGGCACCCCGATAGGTCATCGTCCGTCGACCGATGACCTCGAGCCCGTCGATCATGTCCGCGGTGTGCTGGCGCCCATGGGTCTCGACGAAGCCGATGGCGACGTCGGTGCCGCGGGCAGCCCGGCGGTGACCCTCGCCCAGCATGGCGTAGGTCTTGCCCACCCCCGGTGCTGCGCCGAGGTAGACCCTGAGCTTTCCGCGGGATCCCACGTCCTTAGTCTGCCGCCTCCGCCTACTGGTTGGTCGCGCGATCGAGCGCGAGGTTGAGCTGGAGGACGTTCACGTGCGGCTCGCCCAGGAAGCCAAGGCTGCGTCCGTAGGTGTACCTGGCCACGAGAGCCCGTACCGCCGCGACCGTCATCCCGCGTTCGCGGGCGACCCGATCGACCTGCTGGGAGGCGTAGAGCGGACTGATGTCCGGGTCCAGTCCCGAACCGCTCGCTTCCAGCGCGTCCGGAGCGACGTCGGCCGGCGCGGTGCCGTCGAGCTTGACCGCCGCCGCACGTCGATCCTTGATCGCCTTGATCAGCACGGGACTCTCCGGGCCGAGGTTCGAGGCGCCGCTCGCGAGCGGGTCGTAGCCGGCGCCGGCCGCCGACGGACGTGACTGGAAGTACTGCGGCTTCCCGTCGAACGACTGCCCGATCAGCGACGACCCGACGAGCTTGCCGTCCTGCTTGATCAGCGAGCCGTTGGCCTTGTCGTGGACGACGACCTGGGCGAACCCGGTCAGGACCAGCGGGTAGGCGATGCCCACCAGGACGGTGAGGACCAGCATCGCCCGGACCGAGGGCCAGAGCTGGCGGAGTACGGAAGTCAACACGAGATGCCTTTCAGCGGATTCCGGGGATCTGGGAGATCACCAGGTCGAGCAGCTTGATGCCGATGAACGGCGAGACGATTCCGCCGACGCCGTAGATCAGCAGGTTGCGACGGAGCATCGAGCCGGCCGAGGACGGCGTGTAGCGAACGCCCCGCAGCGCCAGCGGGATCAGGCCGATGATGATCAGCGCGTTGAAGATCACCGCCGAGAGGATCGCCGACTCGGGGCTGTGCAGCTTCATGATGTTGAGCTTGTCCAGGCCGGGGTACACGCCGGCGAACATGGCCGGGATGATCGCGAAGTACTTCGCCACGTCGTTGGCGATCGAGAAGGTGGTCAGCGCTCCACGGGTGATCAGGAGCTGCTTGCCGATCTCGACGATCTCGATGAGCTTCGTGGGGTTCGAGTCGAGGTCGACCATGTTGCCGGCTTCCTTCGCCGCCGACGTACCGCTGTTCATGGCGACACCGACGTCGGCCTGGGCAAGCGCCGGGGCGTCGTTGGTGCCGTCACCGGTCATGGCGACCAGCCGCCCACCTTCCTGCTCCTTCTTGATCAGCGCGATCTTGTCCTCAGGCGTGGCCTCGGCCAGGAAATCGTCCACCCCGGCCTCCTCGGCGATCGCCTTCGCGGTGAGCGGGTTGTCACCCGTGATCATCACCGTGCGGATGCCCATCCGGCGCATCTCGGCGAAGCGCTCCCGGATCCCGTCCTTGACGACGTCCTTGAGGTGCACGACGCCCAGCGTGTGGGCGACGCCTTCGACCACTTCAGCGACGACGAGGGGCGTGCCGCCACTCGCCGAGATCGCATCGACCGCAGCGCCGACGTCCTCGGTCGGGTGGCCTCCGTTCTCGCGCACCCAGGCCATCACCGCGGCCGCGGCGCCCTTGCGGATCTGGCGTCCGTCGACGTCGATACCGGACATCCGGGTCTGCGCGGTGAACGGCACGAACCTCGCCCGGGCGATCTCGCCCTCGCCGCGTTCGCGCAGTCCGTACGCCGACTTGGCCAGCACCACGATGGAGCGGCCCTCCGGCGTCTCGTCCGCCAGGCTCGAGAGCTGAGCGGCATCGGCGAGACGATCGATCTCGACCCCTGGCGCGGGCACGAACGCCGATGCCTGCCGGTTGCCCAGCGTGATCGTTCCGGTCTTGTCGAGCAGCAACGTGTTGACGTCACCGGCCGCCTCCACGGCACGTCCCGACATCGCGAGCACGTTGTGCTGGACCAACCGGTCCATGCCGGCGATGCCGATGGCCGAGAGCAGCGCGCCGATCGTGGTCGGGATCAGGCAGACCAGCAGGGCGACCAGGACGACGATGGACTGCTCGTCACCGGAGAAGACGGCAAACGGCTGCAAGGTCGCCGTCGCCGCGACGAAGACGATCGTCAGACTAGCGAGCAGGATGTTGAGGGCGATCTCGTTGGGGGTCTTCTGCCGACTGGCGCCTTCGACGAGCGCGATCATCCGGTCGATGAAGCTCTCGCCGGGTTTGGCGGTGATCTGCACGACGATCCGGTCCGAGAGCACCCTGGTGCCGCCGGTAACCGAGCTGCGGTCGCCACCGGACTCCCGGATCACGGGCGCTGACTCTCCGGTGATGGCCGACTCGTCGACGCTGGCGACACCTTCGATGACGTCGCCGTCACCCGGGATCACCTGGCCGGCGACGACGATCACGCGGTCCCCCAGCGTCAGCTGGCTCGCCATGATCTCCTCGGTCTCGCCGGAGAGGGTGTCCGTGGCGATCAGCCGGTGCGCGGTCGTCTCGGTCTTGGCCTTGCGCAGGGTGGCCGCCTGGGCCTTGCCGCGGCCCTCGGCGACTGCCTCGGCGAGGTTCGCGAAGAGCACGGTGAGCCAGAGCCAGACCACCACACTCCAGGAGAAGGTGCTGGAGCTGCTGAACGCCGTCACGGTGGAGAACACGGCACCGATCTCGACGACGAACATGACCGGGTTGCGTGCCATCACCCGCGGGTCGAGCTTGCGCGCGGCATCCGGCAACGAGGTCAGCAGCATCTTCGGGTCGAGCAGACCCGCGCCGACGCGCTTGGCCGCCGCGGCCGACGACATCGGTTCCGGCACGGCCGGTTCCTGGATCATGGTGGTCATCACAAACCTTCCGCAAGAGGACCAAGTGCAAGAACTGGGAAGAAGGTCAGCCCGGCGACAATCACGGCGACGCCGATGAGCATCCCGATGAAGAGCGGACCGTGGGTCGGCAGCGTGCCGGGTGTCTTCGGGATCTTCTGCTGCTGACCGAGCGAGCCGGCAAGACCGAGCACGAAGAGCATCGGCAGGATCCTGCCGAGCAGCATCGCGATCCCGAGTGCGACGTTGTAGAACGGGGTGTTGGCCGACAACCCGGCGAAGGCGGATCCGTTGTTGTTGGTCGCCGACATGAAGCTGTAGAGCACCTCGGACAGGCCGTGCGGACCGGCGTTCAACATCGACGCGCGCGGCGTCGCGAAGGACATCGCGATGCCCGTCCCGACCAGCACGATCACCGGCATCGTGAGGATGTAGAGCGAGACCAGCTTGATCTCGCGGCCGGTGATCTTCTTGTGCAGGTACTCCGGGGTTCGGCCGACCATCAGACCGGCGACGAACACGGTCATGATCGCGAGGACCAGGATGCCGTAGATGCCGGACCCGACGCCGCCCGGGGAGATCTCGCCCAGGCCCATGTTCAGGATCAGCGCACCCCCGCCCAGACCGGTGAACGAGGAGTGGAACGAGTTGACCGCGCCGGTCGAGGTGCCGGTGGTCGACACGGCGAACAGCGCCGAGGCCCATTCACCGAAGCGGGTCTCCTTGCCTTCCATCGCGGCGCCGGCGGCCTGCAGCGCGGTGCCGTGGTGGTGCACCTCGAAGGTGGTCACGGCGACGACGAGCGTGCCCCAGAGCGCAGCCATGACCGAGACGAGTGCGATCCCCTGGCGACGGTCACCGACCATCGTGCCGAAGGTCCGGGTCAGCGCGACCGGGATCAACAGCAGCAGGAAGTTCTCGAACCAATTGCTCAGGGCGGTCGGATTCTCGAACGGGTGCGCCGAGTTGGCGTTGTAGAACCCGCCACCGTTCGTGCCGAGCTCCTTGATCGCCTCCTGGGAGGCGACCGGGCCACCGGTGATCGTCTGGTGGTGGCCGAGCAACGTGGTGACATCGGTCCCGGTGGAGAAGTTCTGGATCGCACCCATCAGGATCAGGGCGATCGCCGCCAGCACCGAGAGCGGCAGCAGTACCCGGATGATGATCCGGATCGTGTCGACCCAGAAGTTCCCCAGCCGGTCGGAGCGCGAGCGGACGAAACCACGGATCAGCGCGACGGCGACAGCGATGCCTACCGCCGCGGAGATGAAGTTCTGGACGGCGAGGCCGGCCATCTGGGCGACGTGGCCCATGGTCGACTCACCGGAGTAGGCCTGCCAGTTGGTGTTGGTCACAAACGACGCAGCGGTGTTGAACGCGAGTGCCGGGTCCACGCCCTTGAAGCCCAGCGACAGAGGCAGGTGTGCCTGGACGCGCTGGATCACGTAGAGCACGACCACGCCCACGAAGGCGAACGCGACCACCGAGGCGGCGTACACCGACCAGCGCTGGTCCGACTTCGAGTCGACCCCGATGACGCGGTAGATCCCGCGCTCCACGCGGAGGTCCTTCTCGCTCGTCACGACTCTGGCCATGTAGTCGCCGAGCGGCCGCCAGCAGAGCGCGAGGGCAGCGATCAGTGCGCCGGCCTGGAGGAGGCCGGCTGTGGTGTCGGACATGTCAGAAACGCTCCGGGAAGAGGAGGGCGACCACCAGGTAGCCGAAGATCAGGATGGACAGGATGAGACCGATCAGGTTCTGAGGGCTCACAGCAGGTCGACGCCTTTCAGGACCAGGAGGATGAGCAGGAACAGGCCGATGGTGATGGCCAGGTAGGTGACGTCACCCATGACGCACCTCCGCTCCGTGGGTCGAGGTCTGGACCCGGCGGATCATCAGGGCAACCGCGAGTGCGCCGGCGACGAAGGCGCCGATGCGGGTCAGGTCGCCGGTGGCCAGGGTCAGCTGCCCGAACCGGTTCTCGGTGAACCCGGTGTAGAACGCCCAGGCGATCACACCCAGCGCTGCCGCCAGGAGCACCCGGAGCCGGGCGCCGAACAGTCCGGCGACGATCACGAGCACGAGGGCGGTGGGTACCGGCGGGAGCGTGAAGGCTCCGGCGAGCAGGTCGGTGGCGACGACGGTTCCGGTCGCGATCCCGAACAGCACCCCGGGTTCGTCGACCATCCGCGGTCGGGTCTCACTAGTCATGAGACCAGCGAACGCCCTGATCGAGCCCGGATCGAGGTTCCTAACGGAACCCTGACCACCCCACCCCGAATCCTGACGAAGCACCGACAGGCCGGTGTGGGCAGACCCACGTTAGGAATCTGTTAGGACTTCGTTAGGGCTATTGCGCGGATGGTTCGATGGGTGCGTGACCTTGCCTTCGGCGGCTCCGGCCGTGAAACGTGGACCGTTGAAGGCGTGGTTCTTCGGTGGGATCGGTTCGAGCTCGGACGAGCATGTCGGCCCGTACGCCGACGAACGCCACGACGAGCACCGCGAGCCGTGGTGGAAGGTGATGTGCCTGACCGGTGTCGACTACTTCTCGACACTCGGCTACCAGCCCGGCATCGCCGCCCTCGCGGCCGGCGCGCTCGCTCCGGTCGCGACCGTGGTCCTGGTGCTGCTGACCCTCTTCGGCGCACTCCCCGTCTACCGCCGGGTCGCCGTCGAGAGCCCGCACGGCCAGGGCTCGATCGCGATGCTGGAGAGGCTGCTGCCGTTCTGGCGCGGCAAGCTGTTCGTGCTGGCCCTGCTCGGGTTCGCACTGACCGACTTCATGATCACGATCACGCTCTCGGCGGCCGACGCCGCCGCGCACCTCGTCGAGAACCCGAACGTGCCGTCGTTCATCAACGGCCACGCGATCATCATCACGCTGGCGCTGGTCGGCCTGCTCGGAGTTGTCTTCCTGCGCGGCTTCGGCGAGGCGATCGGCGTTGCGGTCGTTCTCGTCGTGATCTACCTGGCCCTCAACCTGGTCGTCGTGGCGGTCGCGTTCTGGCACGTCGGCATGCACCCGCACGTGGTCGGTGACTGGGTCGACCTCCTGAAGGTCCAGCACAGCAGTCCGTTGGCGATGATCGGTGTCTCGCTGTTGCTGTTCCCGAAGCTTGCCCTCGGCATGTCCGGGTTCGAGACCGGGGTTGCGGTGATGTCCCACGTCGAGGGCGACCCGGATGACACCGAGGAGCAGCCCACCGGACGGATCCGCAACACCCGCAAGCTCCTGGCCACCGCCGCGGTGATCATGAGCCTGTACCTGATCGCCAGCAGCCTGGTCTGCACGTGGCTCATCCCGCAACGGCAGTTCCAGGACGGCGGCAAGGCCTCCGGTCGTGCCCTGGCCTATCTGGCCCACCAGTACCTGGGCAACGGCTTCGGGACCGTGTACGACGTCTCGACCATCGCCATCCTGTGGTTCGCCGGCGCCTCGGCGATGGCCGGCATGCTCAACCTGATCCCTCGGTACCTGCCCCGGTACGGGATGGCACCGGAATGGACCGGTGCAGTGCGGCCCCTGGTCATGATCCTCACAGCAATCGCGCTCGCAATCACCATCATCTTCAAGGCCGACGTCAACGCCCAGGGTGGTGCCTATGCCACGGGTGTCCTCGTCCTGATGACCTCCGCCGCAGTCGCGGTGAGCCTGTCAGCCCGCCGGGCAGGCCAGCGCAAGCTCATGACGGCCTTTGCCGTGATCGCCGCGGTCTTCGTGTACACGACGGCGGACAACATCAGGGAACGTCCCGACGGTCTGAAGATCGGCACGCTGTTCATCGTGGCGATCGTGGTGCTCTCGATCGCCTCGCGGGTCCTGCGCGCCTTCGAGCTGCGGACCACGGAGGTCCAGCTCGACCCGACTGCGGAGCTGTTCCTGCGCGACTGCGCCCGGCGCAGCATCCGGATCGTGGCCAACGAGCCCGATGCGCGCGACCGTGAGGAGTACCGCCGCAAGGCAGCCCAGATCCTCGACGACAACGACCTGCCCGACGCTCAGGACATCCTGTTCATGGAAGTCACCCTCACCGACCCCTCGGACTTCGAATCGGTCATCGAAGTCAGTGGTGCCGTGCTGCACGACAAGTTCCGTGTCCTCACCTTCTCCTCACCCACGGTGCCGAACGCGCTCGCAGCGGTACTCCTGCACATCCGCGACGTGACCGGTGTCCGACCGCACATCTACTTCGAGTGGACCGAGGGCAGCCCGATCCCGAACCTGGTCCGCTTCCTGCTCTTCGGTGTCGGCGAGGTCGCCCCGGTGACGCGTGAGGTCATCCGCCGGGCCGAGCCGGACCCGAGGCGCCGGCCGCACGTGCACGCGGGTTGAGCCTCACTGCTCCACGGCGTACGCCGGACCGAGCTCCGCAGCGCGCTCGCACGAGCCGGTGCTGATGGCGCAGCGGACGATGGTGGCGCGGGTGGACCCGATCGTGTACACCAGCAGCACGTGCGTCGCGTCATCCCAGAACAGCGTCACCGGATCGCCGGTCTGCGGAAACCCGAACACGTGGTTGCCTACGGCGGCACCCGGGAACGGGCCGACGCGCACCTTGCCTCCGTCGTCGAGGTACGCCACCGCTTGCCCGCCGGCTCCTCCCGGAACGATCGGGAACGGATTGGTGTCGGCCATCGCCTCGATCCGGGCGTTGAACAGGCCGGCGATGGTGGTTCCTCCGGCCGCGTCGGTGAGCACGAGGGTGTGATCGATCACGGTGATGCCCTGCTGACCCAGGCCACCGAGGAGCTGGATGCTTGACGCGGGCCTGGCACTCGATCCGCCGGTTTCCAGGCTCCAGCTCCAGGCCTTCTGCTGGCTCGGCATCGACGCGATCAGCTGATCGGCACCGACGATCCCGTTCAGCTCGAACGGGTCGCTGCAACACGACGGCTTCGCCGGGAACCGTTGCTCGAACCTCTCGTCGATCGCGCCGTGGCTGCCGACGCCGACCAGGACGACGATCGCTGACCCCTTGGTCGCCTTCAGCCAGGCGACCCAACCCCCGGTCAGAGTGGCGACCGGCGTACTACCTGCGGTCGTGGTCAGCGTCGCCGTCGCTCCCGTTGCTCGATCGATCCAGACCACGGACCCACGGGCCGACGAGGCGAGCACGGCATCGCCGGCAGGCACCAGGTGGTCCGGAACGAAGGGCAGCTCGACCGTGCGTCCCGACAGGTGCACGGTCCGACCGCTCGAGTAGACGACCCGCGGCGGTGGTCCGCTCGGGAGCTCGGACAAGGTCCTCGGCGCTCCGGTCGGGGTGGCCGCCGGACCCGGTGGCCGGGTCGATCCGGGATCGTCGCTGTGACCGACCGCCACCACGACCGTGACCAAGGCGGCGGCTACGACTGCAGCCACCACCGTCAGGGTTCGCCGGGCCCGCACCCGCCGCGCCTCGTGTCCGCGGGCGATCAGGTGCGCGACGGCAAGGGGCGGAACGTCTGCGTCGGCTGCACGTCGGCGCAGTTCGTCGGCCACCAGGTCTTCGAGCTTGTCAGTCATGACGGCCTCCCGGTCGTTCGGCGTCGAGCCACTCGGCGCTCGCTGCGCGCAGGGTCCTGAGGGCAGCGGAGGCGTGCGCCTTGACCGTCCCGGTCGCGCAGTCCAGGGTCCGGGCGATCTCGGCCTCGGACAGATCCTCGTAGTAGCGCAGCACGATCACCGCCCGTTGCCTTGGCGGGAGCTTCTCGACCTGTCCCCAGATCAGCTCGCGATCGACGACCCCGTCCTCGGCAGAGTCGAGGTCGGCCTCGGTGCTCCGGTCCACCAGCACGAGCCCTGCCCGGCGGCCACGCTTGCCCTCGGTGATGATCGTGTTCACCAGGATCTTCTTCACATAGGCGTCGGGCGACCAGGCATCCTGGACGCGGGACCAGGACCGGTACGCACGCAGCAGCGCCTCCTGGGTGACGTCCTCAGCACGATCGGCGCCGGCGAGCAGGACCGCAAGCCGGTACAGCGCCGCCCAGCGTGCAGCGGCGTACTCGGCAAACGAGTCGTCGACGTCCATGGCTCCACCTTTCACCCCTCCAGACTGCTACCGCCGGTATTCGGTTTAGTCCAGGGCGAGAGTCGGGTGGGCGCTCAGGTCTCCGAGCCGAGGGCCAGCGGGAACACTGCCGCCGCCCCGGCTTCCCGCAGCCAGACGGCCCCGAGCGTCATCGACCAGCCGGTGACGATCAGGTCGTCGACGAGCAGGATCCGACGGCCGGTGACGTCCTCGGCGGCCAGCGTGGAGCGACGGGAGAGCGCCGCGATCCGCTGGGCGGAGTTGGTGGCGCCCTGACCGGGCCCGATCGCGTCGTCGCGGATCGCGATCCGGCCGAGGACCGGGACCTGGAGGTAGCGGGACAGTCCGCCGATCAGGCTGTCGACCAGCAACGGGTGCGAGCGCGACTCGAAGCCGACGATCGCGTCGACGTCGGGGCCCCAGTCGCCCAGGGCGGCGATCATGCCCTGCACCAGCGCAACCGGGACCTCCTGATCGGCCACCCCTGGTCGGAACACATCGCGAAGGGCCTGGCCCAGCCCGAGGTCGGTGAGCCGAGCCACCACCCGGCCCTGCTCGGCTCCGTCGGCGATCTTGCCCTTGCGATCAACCCCGAGGTTGGCCAGCGCCGTGGGCCACAGCTTCCGTGCCTCGACCGCGACACCGGGGCGCGTCAGCCGATCGCCGGCGCGATCCCGGGACGCGGAGGAGACCTCGGCCGCGATCGAGAGGCCACCGCAGTTGTCGCACCGACCGCAGTCGGCTGCACCTGGATCGTCGAGGGCTTCGCGCAGGAACCGCATCCGGCACCCGTCGGTGGCGACGTACTCGAGCATCAGGGCCTGTTCGTCGCGTCGCGCAGCGGCGACCCGGTCGTAGCGGTCCTGCTCGTAGATCCAGTCCTGGCCGGTGGCGGTCCACCCGCCTTGCACCCGACGCACGGCACCATCGACGTCGAGCACCTTGAGCATCATCTCCAGGCGGCTGCGCGACAGGTCGACGTACGTCTCGAGCGTCGCAGTGGACATCGCGCCGCCGTGTGCGGCCAGCGCTGACAGTGCCGTCCGGACGTGCTGCTCGGGAGGGAACGCGAGCGACGCGAAGTAGCGCCAGATGTCGCGGTCCTCGTACGCCGGCAGCAGCAGCACGGTGGCCTTCGGTGTCCCACGGCCGGCACGGCCCACCTGCTGGTAGTAGGCCACCGGGGACGCCGGGGCGCCGACGTTGACCACGAAGCCGAGCGTCGCGTCGAAGCCCATCCCCAGGGCGCTGGTCGCGACGAGAGCCTTGAGGCGCCCGGCAAGCAGGTCCTGCTCGAGGGCCTGCCGCTCCGTCGGCTCCGTCTGCCCGGAGTACGCAGCCACGTCGTGACCGCGTTCGCGCAGGAACCCGGCGATCTCCTGGGACGCCGCGACCGTGAGCGTGTAGATGATCCCGGAGCCGTCGAGCTCCCCGAGGTGGTCCGCCAGCCACGCCAGCCGTTCCTCGGGTCGCGCCAGCTGCAGGACCGCCAGGCTGAGGGACTCGCGGTCCAGCTCGCCACGCAGGACCAGGACCTCGGCCCTCGTTGGTTGAGGAGGGCCGTCAAGGCCCGTCTCGAAACCTGCCAGCTGCTCGGCCACATCGGCCGTGACCCGGGCATTGGCCGTCGCAGTCGTCGCGAGCACCGGGATCCCTGCGGGCAGGTCGGTCAGCATCTGCCGGATCCGCCGGTAGTCGGGCCGGAAGTCGTGGCCCCAGTCCGAGATGCAGTGCGCCTCGTCGATGACCAGCAGGCCTGCCGTCTCGGTCAGCCTCGGCAGCACCTCGTCCCGGAAGCCGGGGTTGTTCAGTCGCTCCGGGCTGACCAGCAGCACATCGACCTCGCCGGCGTTGATCCGGGCGTGCACCTCGCCCCACTGCTCGTTGTTGGTCGAGTTGATGGTGACGGCCTTGATCCCGGCGCGATCGGCCGCCTCGATCTGGTTGCGCATCAGCGCGAGCAGCGGGGAGATGATCACCGTCGGGCCGGCGCCGCGAGCCCGCAGCAGAGCGGTCGCCACGAAGTAGACCGCGGACTTGCCCCATCCGGTGCGCTGGACGACGAGGGCCCGACGCCGATCGACGGCCAGCGCCTCGATCGCCGCCCACTGGTCGTCGTACAGGGAGGCCTCGGGTGACCCGACGAGTGCGCGCAGGTGTGCCTCCGCCTCCGCCCGCATCGCCGCCCTGTCCATGCCGCATGTCTACAGGAGCCGCCCGACAGCGGTTCGACGACCCTCAGCCGCCTGTGGACCGCGTGGCGAGAATCGCACCTGTGTTCGTCACGACGCCGAGCAGCCGGGGCGTGACCACCAGCTGGTAGGGCCAGTACGTCGTGTTGATCCCGTCGGTCGGCAACGGGTAGCCGACATCGGTCCCGGTGCGGACGTCCAGGATCCGCAGCGCGGTGGTGGTCGGCATCAGGACGTGGTCTGCGTCGAGCGAGGGCGTCTGGTCGAGGGTGAAGCCGTACGGGAAGTAGGTGGCTCGGGTCGGGATCGCTCGCTGCCACTGCGGCGTACCGGTCCTGGCGTCGTACCCGGCAAGGGTCTGGTTCGAGCGCACGATGACGACTCCGGAGCGCAGGGTCGACTCGAAGGTGACGCCGGCCAGCGGGTGCCGCCAGACCTGCTTGCCGTGCCCATCCAGAGCCAGGAGCGCCGCTGTGTTCCCGGTCCTCACCGCCACCACGACGCGGCCGTCGGTCGCCCCGACACCGGTCACTCCCACCACGTGCGCAAGCGTCGCCGGCGGGACCTTCCACGACCAGGTCGTCGACCCGTCCCCGACCGAGTACGCCGTGACGACCGCACCGCCCGCGGACGCGGGGGGCGGCTCGGCGAGCCGGTACTCCTCGACCCCGCCGGCAAGGACCGTCTTGCTGTCCACGGCACCGAGGAAGTCGGCTCGTGCGGCGCCCGCAGCCGGGACGCTCCAGAGCACCCGACCGTTGTCGCCCTCGATCCGGGCCAGCTGGAGCCCGCCGCCGACGGGCAGCACGACCATCAGGTCCCCGTCGCCCAGGAACGTCGTGGACACCGGCTGACCGTCGCGGTGACGCGAGTTCAGGTCGATGCACCACTCCTGCTCGCCGGTCGCCAGGTCGAACGAGGCGAGCCGGGTCCGCGCGGTGGCATCCAGGTCCAGCAGCATGAACCGCTTCGGCGAGGCGTCCCACGCGATCCGGTTGGTCGCCGGCAGCACGGCCCACCGGGGGTTCAGCCCAGAACCGAGGACCGTCACCGCAGCGTTGCGCTTGGTGAAGGCGACCAGGCTGTCGGAGAGTCCGTACAGGTGCAGCCACTGGCCGTAGTCGAAGCCGACGCCGCCCTCGACCTTCCCGAACGGCGGTCCCCAGCGACTGACGGCGGCTGCCAGGGTGTTGAGCCGCGGGTCCGGTTGCCGGGTCATACCGGCAGCCGAGAGCACCGGGCTCGTCGGGTGCGTCCTGGTCGCGCAGGTGATCGACGCCGGACGCGTCAGCACGATCGTGACCAGTCCGACGACGATCACCGCCAGCACCAGGCCGATCGGCAGCCAGGAGCGGCGCTCCGTTGCAGCCATGCTCACCAGATCCGGATGCGGTCCTCCGGGTCGAGCCAGAGCCCGTCACCGGGCCGGGTGCCGAAGGCTGCGTGGAACTCGTCGAGGTTGCGTGCGATGTTGGCGCGGAACTCCGGCGGGCTGTGCGGATCGGTCGTCAGGTACTGCTGCTCGAGCTCGCGGCGACGCTTGGTGCGCCAGACGTAGCTCCAGTTCATGAACAGCCGCTGCGGGCCGGTGAGCCCGTCGATCTCAGGCGGCTCGGTCCCGTCGAGGGCGATCAGGTAGGCCTTGTGGGCGATGGTCAGGCCACCGAGGTCACCGATGTTCTCGCCGACAGTCAGCGCACCGTTGACGTGCTCGCCGGGCAGGCTGCGCGGCTCGAAGCCGTCGTACTGCTCGATCAGCGCCTTCGACTTGACCTCGAAGGCCGCCTTGTCCTCAGCCGTCCACCAGTCGTTGAGGTTGCCGTGGCCGTCGTACTGGGCGCCCTGGTCGTCGAAGCCGTGGCCGATCTCGTGCCCGATCACCGCACCGATGCCGCCGTAGTTCTCGGCCGGGTCCGCGTCCGGGGAGAAGAACGGCTTCTGCAGGATGCCGGCCGGGAAGCAGATCTCGTTGGTGCCTGGGTTGTAGTACGCGTTGACGGTCTGCGGCAGCATGAACCACTCGTCGCGGTCCACCGGCGCGCCGATCTTGGCGAGCTGCCGGTCGGTCTCGAACGCAGCGATCGCCACGATGTTGCCGACCAGGTCACCGGCATCGATGATCAGGTCGGAGTAGTCGCGGAACTTGACCGGGTAGCCGATCTTCGGGCGGAACGTGTCCAGCTTCTCGAACGCGCGCTGCTTGGTCTCCTCGCTCATCCAGTCGAGCGTGGTGATGCTCTGCCGGTAGGCCTCGAGCAGGTTGGCGACCAGCGCGTCCATCAGCTCCTTGGACCGCGGCGGGAAGTGCCGGGCGACGTACTCGCGACCGACGGCCTCGCCCAGCCCGCCCTCGACCAGGCCGACGCCCCGCTTCCAGCGCGCCCGCAGCTCGGGGGTGCCCGACAGGGTGCGGCCGTAGAAGTCGAAGTTGAGCTCGACGAACGCCTCCGGCAGGTACGCCGCCGCCGATCTGATCGCACGCACCGAGAGGAATGCCCGCCACGCTTCCATCGGGGTGTCGACCAGCACCGACTCGAGGTGCTTGAGGTACGACGGCTGCCGTACGACGGTCTCGGCGAACGTGCGCTCGTCACCGCCCAGGTTGCGCACGTAGACGTCGAAGTCGAAGGACGGCATCGCCCCGCGCAGCTCGTCGTAGGAGGTCAGGTTGTAGCTCTTGATCACGTCGCGGGTGTCAGCGCGCTCCCAGTGCCCTTCGGCGATCCTGGTCTCGAGGGCGAAGACAAGCTCCGCGGTGGCCCGTGGGTCCGGCCGGTCGGCGAGCTCGAGCAGCTTCTCGAGGTAGTCGACGTACTTCGCCCGGATGTCCTCGAACTTCTCCTCGCGGTAGTACGACTCGTCAGGCAGCCCGATCCCGCCCTGGCTGACGTTGACCAGGTAGCGGTCGGAATCGCGGTCGTCGGTGTCGACGTACGAGCCGAAGACGCCACCGCCGCCGGTGCGCTCGAACTCGCCGAGGAACGCGGAGAGGCCCAGCAGGCTGTCCAGCCCGTCGATCGCCTGCAGCACCCCGAGGATCGGGGTGACGCCCAGCTCGTCGACCCGGTCGGTGTCCATGAAGCTCGCGAACAGGTCGCCGATCTTTCCTGCGTCGAGTCCCTCGACCTTCCCGGCGGCGCAGTCCTCGATGATCGAGCGGACCTGCTCCTCGGCCACATCGGCCAGCATCACGAAGGGGCCCCACGCGGCCCGGTCACTCGGGATCTCGGCTTGTTCGAGCCAGGTCCCGTTCACATGACCGAACAGGTCGTCCTGCGGGCGGATGTCGGTGTCCATGCCCGAGCGGGCATCGTCAAGAATCGTCACCCTGAGACTCTAATCGCCCGGGTGCAAACCACGCTCAGGTACCGGACCCGCTCTCGCAGCTGGTCAGGCCCAACGCCTTGGCCCTGGCGTCGGCGCCGGCGAACGGATCGGCTCCGCTCAGCACCTCGATGCCGCCTTTGAGGATCTTGGCAGTCGCCGTGTTGATGGCATCGCCCCAGGCGTTGACGGCGGACGCGATGCTCGACGGCGCCTGAAGCTTGCGGATGTCGCTGACTTCCTTGTTCGCCCGGTTCGCGGCCGCGTGGAGCGCCTGCACCACGAGCGTCGGACTCGAGCTGATCGTGATGCCGGACCCGATCTGCTTGATGTCGGCGTTGCCTGTCTTGCAGATCGCGTTGGCCTGCGCCTTGAACGCCTCGATCGTCAGCGGGCCCCCGGAGGTTCCGCTGCTCGCCGAGCTGCCGCACCCCGCCAGCGCAGTGGCAGTGAGAGCCGTGCAGAGGACAGCTGCAGCTGTGCGTGAGCGGGTTCGGGTCATCGAGTCATCTCCTTGTGGATGCGGATCACAGTCTTGCCGAGCGTCTTGCGCTCGTCCATCTCCACCAGCGCTCGTCCGAAGTCCTCGAGCCCGTACGTCGCTCCGATCGGAGGCGCGATCACGCCGGAGGCCATCATCGGCTCGAGCTCACGCCACTGCGCAGTCATGAAACCGGGGCGGCGCATCGCGTAGTCGCCCCAGCCGACGCCGCGGACGTCGGTGTTGTTGAGCAGCAGCCGGTTCACCTTGACCTCGGGGATGCTGCCGTCCACGAAGCCGACCACCAGGAGCCGACCCTGCGGGGCGAGCGACCGGAGCGAGTCGGTGAACAGGCGACCGCCGACGACATCCATCACGATGTCGACGCCGACCCCGTCGGTCAGCTCCTTGACCGCTGCGAGGAACCCGTCGACCTTGACGACCTCGTCGGCGCCGGCAGCCCGGGCGACCGCGGCCTTCTCGTCGGTGGAGACGACCGCGATCACGCGCGCGCCGTACCCCTTCGCGACCTGGATGGTCGCCGTGCCGACACCGCCGGCGGCGCCGTGCACCAGCACCGTCTCGCCGGGGACGATCTGGCCGCGTTCCTTGAGGGCGAACTGCGCCGTCAGGTAGTTCATCGGCAACGCGGCGCCCTGCTCGAACGACAGGTTGTCGGGCAGGTGGAAGGTGCTGTCCGGACCTGTTGCCGCCACCTCGCCGGCGCCGCCGTACCCGCCGACGCAGGCAACCCGGTCACCGGGCGCGAAGCCGCTGCCGTCCGGAGCGCTGCGGATCACGCCGGCGAAGTCGACACCGAGGGTGAACGGCAGCTCAGGCTTGAGCTGGTACTCGCCCTTGCTCAGCAACAGGTCGGGGAAGGAGATCCCGACCGCATGGACGTCCACGAGGATCTGGGGGCCGAACGGCCCGATCTCGGTCGGCTCGTCGATCTCGTTGATCTCGACGGCCAGAGGACCGTCGAGCCGGGTTACCTGGGCTGCACGCATGAGCGCACGCTACTAGTGCCCTAGCGTGGGCGTGTGACCGTTGACCCGGGCTGGCAGGTCGCCCTCGCCCTCGCGCTGCTGCTGGCGCTTGCCATCGTCGCCCATCGTGTCGCGGGCTACGACCTCGCGCGCACCTCATTCATCGCGGGGGCGCGTGCCGTCATCCAGCTGAGCGTGGTGGCCCTGCTGATCAAGGCGGTCGTCGGCAACCTCGCACTGTCCGCGTTGTTCTCGCTGGCGATGTTCGCGATGGGGGTGCTCACCACGTCCCGTCGGATCGAGGCGCCGCGAGCCTGGATCTGGTCGGCTGCAGCGATGGCTGCCGGCGTGCTGCCGGTCCTCGCGATCGTGCTGGCCACCGGCGCGGTCCCCTTCAACGGGCTGGCGATCATCCCGATCGCCGGCATCGTGGTGGGCAACGCGATGACTGCCAACACCCTGGTCGGACGGCGTGCGTTCGCAGCGCTGCGCGACGAGAAGCCGCAGTACGAGGCTGCGCTGTCGCTGGGCATGCGGCCTTCGTGGGCGATCGAGCTGAGCATCCACCGCCGCGCCCCGGAAGCCCTGCTGCCGGGACTCGATCAGATCACCACCACTGGTGTCGTGACCCTGCCCGGCGCCTTCATCGGCGTCATGCTCGGCGGTGGTTCGCCGGTGCAGGCGGCCACCGCCCAGGCCCTGGTGCTCTTCGGGATCATGGCGGCGCAGACGATCACGGTCGCGGTGGCTGAGCGGCTGATCGGGGGCCGACGACTGCTTCCCGAGGACCTGCGAGTGGCACTGATCAACTAGCCCGTCAGCTCTCCTTGCGGAAGGTGGTCGAGGAGGGCAGGCACGGCCTGTCTCGAAACCCCGGATCGACTCAGCGCTGGGTGCGCAGCACCTGCTCGGCGATCCAGGCGATGTCCTCGGCCGTCTTCTCCGGCGTACCGGTCGGGGTGGTGACGTGGCTGAGCACCAGCCGGATGACCATGTCGACCAGTGCTCCGATCCGCTTCGGCGAGATCGGGAGCTCGTAGGTGTCGAGGTGGCCGCGGATCAGCACCTGGGCGGCGTCGATGATCGGCTCGGCCTGCGTGGTCAGCAGCGGGAGCAGCGCACTCTCGGCGCCGTGACTGGCCGAGAGCACCGCGTGCAGCAACGGGTTGGTCGAGGCGTCGCGCAGCACTCCGGCCGCTGCTTCGCGGATCGCCGCCACCAGGTCGCCGGGATGGGCGTGGAAGCTGGCATCGACGCTGCGCAGGAAGCCCTCGACCTCGCGCATCATCATCGCTTCGCCGAGGGCCTGCTTGGTGCCGATCTCGTTGTAGACCGTCTGCCGGCTGACGCCCACCCGATCGGCCAGCTTGGCCATCGTGATCGCCTGCCAGCCGCCGGATCGGGTGAGCTCGGCTGCTTCGATGATCAGCCGCTCGCGCCAGGCGCTGCCGCCCGAGGCCGGGGCGCTCCCCGGGAACAGGGCGGAGAGCCCTGCCCTGGGAGTCACCTCGGTACTCATGGGCTCAGTCTTGCAGGGTCAGGGCCAGGACCGGGCATGCCTGGACGGCGGCGTGCACCTTGTCACGTTCGGACTCGGGCGGGGAGCCGTTGAGCACGGTCATGATCTCGTCGTCGTCGACCTCGAAGTACTCGTGCGCCATCGCCTCGCACATCCCGAGGCCCTCGCACTTGTCCCGGTCGACCACGATCCTCACGACATGCTCCGCGCACTCGTGACCGGATCGGCCGGCACGAAGTCGATCTTCTCGCGGACGCCGCAGTCAGGGCAGCACCAGTCGGCCGGGATGTCGGCCCACGCCGTACCGGCGGCGAAGCCCTCGTGCTCGTTGCCCGAGGCGACCTCGTAGGTGTAGCCGCATCCGGGGCAGCGGGCGGCGAGTACCTCGGCGGCCAGCGACGCTGCGAGGGCCGCAGCCTCAGCGGCAACGATGTCAGCCTTGCGCTGGGCCTCCTTCTCGGTCAGGCCGTACTTCGCCAGGATCTTGTCGCGCTTGCGCGGCTGCAGGTTGGCCAGCGTCAGGTCGCCCTTGAAGTGCTCGACCACCCGGGGGTCCATCACCCGGCGGTAGATCGGCGGGATCAGGGCCAGCACGATCATCCCGGCGTACCCGGTCGGCAGCACCGGGGACTCCTCGAAGTCCCTCAGCGTCTGGTAGCGACGGGTCGGGTTCGCGTGGTGGTCGCTGTGGCGCTGCAGGTGGTAGAGCAGCACGTTGGTCGCGATGTTGTTGGAGTTCCAGCTGTGGCTCGGGTCGACCCGCTCGTAGCGCTGCCGGTCACCGGCGCCGACCTTCTGGCGCAGCATGCCGTAGTGCTCCATGTAGTTGACGACCTCGAGCAACGAGAAGCCGATGACGGCCTGGATCACCAGGTACGGCGCCACCACCCAGCCGAACGCCGCGATCATCGCGCCGAACAGCACGGCCGACATCACCCAGGCGTTCAGGACGTCGTTGCCGATCTGGAACGGGTGCTTGTTCTTGCGGGCGTACCGCTTCTTCTCCAGGCCCCACGCGCTCCTGAGCGAGCCCAGGACCGTGCGCGGCCAGAACGCGTAGAACGTCTCGCCCATCCGGCTGCTGGCCGGGTCCTCGGGCGTGGCGACGCGGACGTGGTGGCCACGGTTGTGCTCGATGTAGAAGTGCCCGTAGAAGCTCTGCGCCAAGGCGATCTTGGAGAGCCAGCGCTCGTTCTCCTCGCGCTTGTGGCCGAGCTCGTGGGCGGTGTTGATGCCGATGCCGCCGATCACACCGATCGAGACGGCCAGGCCGATCTTGTCGATCACGCTCAGGCCCAGGCTCTGGGCCATCAGCCGGTCGGCGAACGGCAGACCCATGCCCCAGTGGTGCAGGCCGAGGGTGTTGATCAGCCAGCCGGCCGGGTTCTGGTCAGCGACCACGGCCATGGCACCGACGAAGCCGAGGTACTGGATCGGCAGGAACAGGAAGGTGATCCAGCGGTAGTACTTGTCCTTCTCGAGCGCCTCGATCGCGTCATCCGGCGGGTTGGCCTTGTCCAGCCCGACGAGCAGGTCGAAGGCCGGGACGACGCCGAGCACGATGATCGGCCCGATCCAGAGGAACACGCCCCAGCCGCTGACGATGTAGGCCGCGGCGGCGATGAACGCCAGGCTGGGGACGACGAGTCCGATCAGCCACAGGTAGCGCTTGTTGTCCTTCCAGGCCTCGGTCGAGTCCTGGGAAACCGTCGAGTTGGCGATGCTGTCGGATGCCATCGTGCTCTCCTTCTGCCTGGGGCCACGCTGGGTGAGTGCATGAACCACTTGACAAGAAGGTAGTGAATGTAAAGCCGTTTGACAAGACCCTAGGACTTGTAAACTTTCGTGGTCCGGGTCACACCTGGCGCGGCTTCCCGAACTTCCCGCCGAAGACGAACTCCTCGACGGGTTTGCGCTCCCGCGGCTTCTGCTCGCGCTCCCGCAAGCCCGGATCGGCCGCTGCCACCTGCTCGGGCGAGCCGTAGTGACCGATCGCGATCCCGGTGGTCACCGCCCAGGAAGCCGGTACGCCGAAGGCCGCAGCCACCGCGTCGTGGTCGAACCCGGCGAACTGGTGGACGTGCAGGCCCATCGACTCCGCCTGCACGGTCAGGTGGGCGACCGCCTGTCCCAGGTCGTAGGCGGCATAGTCGCTGAACGTGAGCGACGGGTCCTCGTCGTCCCCGACCCGGTGCAGCGAGACCAGCACCACGCCTGCGGTCGGCACCCAGCCGGAGTTGCCCCGGCTCAGCGTCGTGACGAACTTCTGGTGGGCCTCGTCCCCGCGCTTCAGCACCAGGAATGCCCAGGGCTGCGAGTTGCCGGCACTCGGCGCCCAGCGAGCTGCCTCGAGCAGGCGGTCCAGCTCGGCCTCGGTGATCTCCTGGCCCGGGTCGAAGAGGCGGGTGCTCCAGCGTTCACGCAGGAGCGGGTGGATCTCGGGACTCAGCTTCTGGGTCGTGGGCATGTCCGGCACAACACCAGTCTGACCGCTCTCCTTCCCCGCTCGGTAGGTTGGGTCCATGAGCGACGTCGTCGTCACCGACAACCCCGAGAAGTCCCGCTACGAGGCGCACATCAACGGCGAGCTCGCCGGATTCGCCGACTACGAGCTGCACCCGACCTCCATCGTCTTCACCCACACGGAGGTCGACCCCGCCTTCGAGGGTCACGGTGTCGGATCGGCGATCATCCGCACCTCGCTCGACGAGATCCGTGCCAAGGGAGAGCGGGACGTCGTACCGGTCTGCCCGTTCTACCGGGGCTGGATCGAGAAGCACCCCGACTACGCCGACCTGGTGCACCATCACCCCCAGCAGGACTCCGAGGGGACCCCATGAGTTTCACGCCTGCCGACCTGCCCGACCTGAGCGGCAAGACCGCCGTCGTCACCGGCGGCAACTCCGGGATCGGCTTCCACACCGCCAAGGAGCTCGCCGCCCACGGGGCCTCGGTGGTGATCGCGTGCCGGAACACGACCGCCGGTGCCGACGCTGCCGGCCAGATGAGTGGCGCTGTCCGCGTCGAGGCCCTCGACCTGGCCTCGCAGGCGTCCGTGCGTGCCTTCGCCGAACGCTGGGACGGCCCGCTGGACCTGCTGGTCAACAACGCCGGCGTCATGAACCCGCCGAAGTACCGGGAGACCGAGGACGGCCACGAGCTGATGTTCGGGACCAACCACCTCGGCCACTTCGCGTTGACCGGGCGGCTGCTGCCGGCTCTCGCGGAGTCCTCCGCCCCGCGGGTCGTGACCGTCGCCTCGATCGCCCACTTCGGCGGGACCGACGCCGTCCTGGACGCGAACCCGCCCGAGCACTACAAGCCGGAGCCGTACTACGGCAACAGCAAGCTCGCCAACGTGCTGTTCTCCCGCGAGCTGCACCGCAGGATCGGGGAAGCCAAGAGCACGCTGGTCTCGACGGCGTCGCACCCGGGCATCTCGGTCACCGGGCTGGTTGCCGACCCCAACGGGATGGGCGCCAACAAGTTCATCGGCACCGTCGCACCGCTGCTGATGCCGCTGATCTTCCAGTCCGCAGCCAAGGGCGCGAACCCGTCACTGCTGGCAGCCACCCTCGCGGCTCCCGGTTCCTACAGCGGTCCGACCGGTTTCCGCGAGACCCGCGGGCCGGTCGGCGACGCCAAACTGAGCACGTACGCGATGGACGGCGAGCTCGCGAAGAAGCTGTGGGCACTCAGCGAGGAGAAGACCGGAGTCTCCTTCACGCTCTGATCCTCAGCCCGGGTGGGCTGCAGATCCTGCGTCGAAGTGCGCCACGACGAATTCGCAGACGATGCCGAGCGTGATGAGAAGCAGGCCGATCCCGAGTCCAATTGCCATGGTGAGCTCCTGGCGGACAGTGCACGGGAAAACCCGTGACGGCTTCTTCCACTGTGCTCCCCGGTCTGCCCGGAAACCGTGATTGGCCTACGAAACCTCGGGGCGTGTCGCCGTCTCGGCATGCTGCACCGAGGGCTTGATCAGCAACACCCGCGCGACCGGGTCAGGCAAGTACCAGTTCCATTTGCCGAACAACGACACGAGCGACGGCACGAGCAAGGACCGGACGATGGTCGCGTCGAGCAGGATGCCGAAGCCGAGTGCGGTCGCGAGGATCTTCAGGTCCGTGCCCGGCCCCGACGCGAGCGCCGCGAACGCGAGGAACAGGATCAGCGCGGCACTGGTGACCAACCGGCCGGTGCGGCCGATGCCCTCGATGACGGCCTCGTCGGTCGAGTGCCCGTCGTCGTACTCCTCGCGGATCCGAGCCAGGATGAACACCTCGTAGTCCATCGAGAGTCCGAACAGGAAAGCAAAGACCATCATCGGCACCCAGAAGGTGACCGCGCCAGTGGCCGGGATGCCGAAGAGTGCGTTCGACCCGTGCCCGTCCTGCCAGAACAACCGCATCGCGCCGTACACCGCTGAGAGCGAGATCAGGTTGAGCACGACAGCCTTGAAGGGCAGCAGCAGCGACCGGAAGGCCCGCACCAGCAGGATGAAGGTCAGCACGGCAATCAGGCCGAGCATCAGCGGGAAGTTGCCGTACACGCCGTGCAGGAAGTCGACCTGGGCCGTGCCGAGACCGGCGACTCCGAGGACCCCGGGCAAGGTTGCGGCGACCTTCTTGACGTCCTTGACCGGCTGCACGGTCTTGTTGTTGACCGTCTCGGCGTGGGGGATCACCAGGATGACGGTCATGCCGTTGGCGTTGCTGGTCGGGCCGGTCGAGACGATCGCCCTCTCGATGCCCTTGACGGCCCCGAGCTTCGCGGCGATCGAGGGTGCTTGGTCGGACTTGGCCACGACCTCGATCGGCGTCAGCGAGCCGGTCGTCACGCCACCCCTCTCCAGGACGTGCAGGGCGTCGTACGCCGCGCCGTTCCGGGCCAGCGAGTCCGAGGCCGGAGCCCCGATCTTGATCCCGGTGAACGCGACGAACAGGGCACCCAGCACCAGCAGCGCCGCGCCGGCCGCGAACCAGCGACGCCGTACGACGAACCTGGCCCAACGGCTCCAACCAACACTCGCGGTGTTCTCGTGCCGGACCTTCGGCCAGTCGATCTTCGGGCCGATCGCGCTGAGGATCACCGGCATCAGTGACAGCGTCACCGCGACGCTGGCGAACGGGATCAGCGCACCGCCCATCCCGACGCTGCGCATGAACGGCACCGGCAGCACGATCAGCGCGAGCAGACCGATGGCGACCGTCAGACCGCTGAACAACACCGCACTGCCGGCCGTACGCACCGCCTCGACCACAGCGTCATGGTTGTCCTTGCCGTGATCGCGTTCCTCACGCCAGCGGGTGACCAGGATGAGCGAGTAGTCGATCGCCACACCGAGGCCGATCAGCGCGACCAGGAACTGCACGATGAAGGAGACGTCGGTGATCTCGGTGAGCGGCAGTAACAGCAGGAAGGTGGTCATGATCGACACAGCAGCGATCAACAGCGGCAGGAACGCCAGCATTGAGGCGAAGACGAACGCCAGCACGGCGAGCGCTCCCACCGCACCGATGAGGGTCTCGACCAGGACGCCGTTGCCACCCTTGTCGTTGCCGAGAGCGAGGACTTCCTCTCCAGTGACACCGACGGTCGAGGCTGCGGGTTTATTGGCGTTCAGCGATTTCGTGAGCTCTGCCGACGGAGGCTTCTGGGTCTGCGAAGTCGGGAACGGGTAGAAGACATACGCGTACGCCGTTCGGCCGTCCTTGGTCACGAATGCAGGGTCACCACCGCTATTGGCTTGGTCGACCATCCGGGTGTTCGGCACATCGGTGGTGATCTTCTCGAAGGCTGCGTCGATGGCCGTCGCATTGGCTGCGACTGTGCTGCCCGGCGCCACGGTGATCGAGACCAGCGCCGGCGAGTTCTTGCCACCGTTGTGGAACTCGTGAACGATCAGGTTCGCGGCTTTGGTCCCGGGTTCGCCCGGGAGGTCGAAACTGATGGTGAAGTTGCTGGTCGTCTTGCCGACTGAGGCGATGCCCCCGACGAGCATGACCGCCCAGAAGATCGCTATCCACAGTCGGTGTCGAAGAACGAACTCGGCCCAGCGTTCCATCACGGCTCCCGGTACGTCGGTCATGCTGTCGGTCAGAGGGACCGCTGCTGCAGGATCGAAACCCCCGGTCCGCTCAGATCATTGCAGGCGACCTTGCGTCCCGTCATCGCCATTAACAGCGACAACATCGGCCCGCTGACCTCCTCGCCCTCGCCATGCGACCAGTCGCTGTCGGTCGACCTCAACGCCAGGCCCGCGATCCGGCTCTTCGTGCCGATCAGCGCGTTCGAGCCCTTGTAGAACTCGACAACCTGGTGAACCGCGTCGGCGTCGTAGGTGTGCTTGATGCCGAGCGGGCGCCGTACGTCCTCGGCATGCACGATCGCCTCGCCGAGCCACGAGGGCTTGGGGCCGGGAGGCGAGGAGGTCGAGGACTGGATGGCGCGGAAGTTCGCCAACGTGCCGGCGTCGTCGGCGCCGAGGTTCTTGCCGATCTGCGCGTTCGCGAACTTGTCGAAGTTGAAGCCGGCCTTGGCGAAGTTGCCGAAGAAGGTGACCGGAGTCAGGACGCCGGTCCCCGTCATGTGCGCGACCGTCTGGGCGACGGTCCAGTTCTGGCACAGCGACTTCGTCGCCCACTGGTCTGCGGTGAGTCCGGCCAGGTCATCGGCAAGCGCGCCGCGTTCTGCGGCAACCAGGGTCCACATGTCGTTCATCGGGCCGTCCTTCGGCTGGGGGTCCGCTCGGTCGTCGACGCGACGGCCCGGGTCGTTCGATCGTTACGTGCCGGGACGGGCAGCGCAAGGCCCGCCGCCCTTCAGGCCAGGTTGTCCCGCGCCCACAGGGCCGCGCTGGTGCGGTCGGCGACCCCGATCCGCCGGAAGACGTTGCCGACATGGACCTTCACGGTCCGCTCCGTGATCCCCAGCCGACGGGCGATCTGCTTGTTGGCCAGCCCCTGGGCGACCAGCCCGAGAACCTCCCGCTCGCGGGTGCTCAGGCCGGCTCCCGGGGCCGGCGTACGGCTCGGCAACAGGGCACCTGCGACCCGCGGATCGATCGGCGCATGCCCTTCGGCGGCTGAGCGGATCGCCGCCAGCACCTCGCCGGGCTCGGAGTCCTTCAGCAGGTAGCCCACAGCACCGGCACCGAGCGCATCGGTGACCCGGTCGCGCTCGGCGTACGAGGTCAGCATCACCACGGCACCGGCGAACCCGGAGTCCAGCAGCCGTCGGGTCGCCGTCACCCCGTCCATGCCCGGCATCGAGATGTCCATCAGCACGACGTCGGGGTCCGTGTCGGCAGCCACGGCGAGCGCCGCCTCTCCGTCCGCGGCCTCGCCGACGACGCTGAGATCGTCGGTCGCCGAGAGCAGGCCGCAGAGCCCGGCACGGACGACCGGATGGTCGTCGACGAGCAACACCCTGATGAGGGTCATGGCAGCGTCAACCTCCAGGTGCACCCGGCACCGGGAGCCGAGGACACCGCGAGATGAGCTCCGGCCCGGCCGGCCAGGTCGGCGAGGACCCGGAGACCGAAATGCCCTTCGGCCGGACTGGCCAACGCTTCGGCCGCATCGAACCCGATCCCGTCGTCGGCGACCTCCACGACCGTTCCGGCCTCGCCCTTGACCAGGCTGACGTGGACGTTCGCGGCCGATGAGTGCCGGCGTACGTTCGCCACGCACTCGTGCACGATCCGGAAGACAAGACGGTCCGCTTCGGTGCCGAGCTGCGGGTCGGCCGCGGGCAGATCGAGGTGGACCGCGATCTCGCGCGAGCGCAACGTGGTGGCGAGGTCGCGCAGCACCTCCAGGAGACCGGCCGTCTCGAGCGTCTCGGGATAGATGTCGACCAGGAGGGTCCGCAAGCCACCGATGCTCATCCGAAGCGTCGTCGCGGTCGCGCGCAGGTCCGCGGTGAGCTGGTCGTCACCGATCACCTCGGCACGGTTGGCCGCACCGCTCAGCGAGAACGAGGCACCGGCGAGCTCCTGGACGACCCCGTCGTGCAGGGTCGCCGCGATCCGCTGGCGCTCGTCGGCCGAAGCATCGACAGCACGTTGCAACAATGCCTCGCGCTGGCGCTGTACCGCCCGGACGCGCGTCAGAAGTCGCCACAGCAAGGGGATCAGGAGCGCCGTGAAGAGCAGCAAGCTGCTGATGGTGACCCCGGCGAACCCGCGCCAGAGCTGGCCCGCGCGCTGGTCGACCTCGGTGTACGGCGAATAGGTCTCGAAGAGCAGCGGGGTCCCGTTCGGGGTCCACACCGGGCGGTAGGCCTCGAGCAGGCGGCCCTGCCCGCGTTCGAACTGGTTCTCCGGCTTGGTCAGGTCGGTGACATCAGCAACGGTGCGCGGATGCGTGAACACGTCACGCTCCTCGCTGTCGAGGGCGAAGGTGCGGCCCAGCAGCCGCGGCTCGTCGGAGTAGAGGATGGTTCCGTCGGCGGCCCACAACTTCACGCGGACCAGCGACGACGAGGCCATGTAGGGCCTCAGCGCCCGGCCGACCGCAGCGACCGAGGCAGCGTCCTGGTGGACGATCCCGTTCTCCAGGGAAGGCTGCACCACGGCCTCCGCGAGCAGGTCAGCGCGGTTGGCCGCATCGTGCACCGCCTGGTGCGCGGCAAGGTTGCGGGCGGCCACGACGCCGAAGATGCTCACCAGCACCAGCACGACGAGTGCTCCCAGCCCGACCATGGCCAGGACCCGACGCGGCTTCTCGATCGCGGCAAGCTCGCGATGACCCTCGGAGACGACGATCCACGGCGCCAACCCGGGATCGTCCCGGGTGGCGCCGTGCTGGTCACCGGCGGCGACGGCAGGCGGATCGTGGGTCATCACGTCCATTCTGGGTGCAGCAGCAGTCAGTGGTCGTCCGAACCCCTGCCGCCGCCCGTCCCGGACACGGGGGCGGACCCACCGTCCGACCCGGATCCTGCGTCGTCACTCCCTCCGCCGTGACCACTCCCCGAGCCCGACCCGTGATGGTCGTCGCCCGGTTCGCTGTGCTGTGTCGTGTCGTCACCCGGCTCGACGGCCTGGCCGTCGTCATCGCCGGGCTCGACCTGCTGACCGTCGTCGCTCGGCTCCGCCTGCGGCGTGCTGCGCTCGCCCGGCTCCGCCTTCTGGGTGCGGTCGTCGCCCGGCCCGGCAGGTGCCGGGTGGTCCACCGCCTCCGGTACGGCGGACGGCGACGGCGTGATGATCCGGGCCTGGGCCGGAATCCGGATCGGCACGTCCCGCGTGAACGACCCGTTGCCGACCATGCCGAACGCAGCCGGCACGCCGGCGAGCACCAGCGCTGCGGCGGCCACCAGGTACTTGATCATCGAACGGTCCTCTCGTTGACTTCCCTGACCATCGCCCCGGACCGGCCCCGGGCGCCATCGGACCTTGGTCCTAGTACCGGGCCGGGACCATGGCCCGGTACTTCTGGTCACGAGCCCGGTACCTGAGGCGGAGGCTTCCCGATCGCGGTCGGACAAGGCTTGGCGCATGACCACGCTCGATCGCCCCGTCTCCGCCTTGTCCTTGGTCGATGTCGGTCGACTGCTCATCGCTCCGGTTGTGGCCGGCGTGGCGCTGGGCGTCGGCGATCTGGTCGTGATGACACACGTCGCCTACCCGTGGGCGAATCTCGCGAACTCCAGCGCGGTCTGGGCGATCGGCGCGTTCCTGCTCGGCGCGGTCATGCGGACCGATCCACTCCGGTCGGCCGTCGCCGGCGTGGTGATGATGGTGGTCGCCGTCGAGGCCTACTACGGCTACGCCGCGTTCCTGAACCTGGCCGGCGTCGCGACGGTCTGGTCCGCGCACGCCCGCATGTGGATGGTCGCCGGGGTCCTCGCCGGGATCGTGTTCGGGATCGCCGGGTCGTGGACGTCGGGGTACGTCTGGTGGCAGCGGGTCGTCGGCTCGGCTGCAGGTGCCGGCGTACTGATCGGGGAGGCGCTGCTGATCTGGCGACACGTCGATCAGGCCTACGGGACGTTCCACGTCCAGATCGCGCAGACCGCCGGCTTCATGACGGTGCTCGGGATCGCGGTCCTGATCGGTACGTCGCGCCGGCTCTCCGTCCTCGTGCCCGCCGCGGTGACCGCCGTGCCGGCATCGCTGATCTGCGCCGCGGCGTTCTCGGCGGTCGGGATCGCGTACTGATCAGCCGAAGTGGGCGTCGAGGACCGTGCGGCCCAGGTGCAGCGCGCGATCGATGTCCGGCGGATCGCCGATCACGATCGGTGTCCACTGCAGGCCCGCTCCGACCTGGACCAGGACGTCGATGAGGTCGTCGGGGATCGGGAGCTGGCTGGCCGGGAGGTTGGCCTCGAGCACCGCGATCACGCCGGCGCGGATCCGGTCCTGGACGATGCCGCGCGGCGACACCAGGATCCGCAGCGCCAGGGCCGGTTCGCGCAGGGCGAAGTCCCGCAGCGGTGCGAACCCGGCGGTGCGGACCATGAACCTACGGATCGCGTCGAAGGCGCCGTCGATGCCCGACCCGGAGACCTCGGCAGCAATCCCCGCGAACAGCTCGTCGGTGATCGAGGCGAACAGCTCGGCGATCAGCTGCTCCCGGTCGCCGACCCAGCGGTAGAGCGTCGTACGGCCGACGCCGAGTGCGGTGGCGAGGGTCTGCATGTCGATCCGGTCGCCCTGCTCGAACTGCAGCCGGGCGAACCGCAGCGCGTGTTCACGGGTCGCGCGCTCGAGGTGCGGCAGAGATGCAGGGCCGGGGATCGGCACGGACATCGACGCGGTCATGGCAACGATCCTACCCAGAATGGAACGTTCTCTACTAATGTCCGAGGTGGAACATCTTGTTCACATGTTCCACCTCTGTTACGGTCCCGGCATGGCCTCACGCCCGACCTCCCGCGCGCTGGCCTGCGCGCTCGCCCTCGCTGCCGGGCTGATCACGACCCTGACGCTCTCTCCGGGGACGGCCGTCGCGGCGGACCCGGCCCGCGCGCGCTCGTGCGGCTGGGTCCTGGAGCCGAGCGCGGACCGCGAGAACATCCTCTTCCCGGACCTGGCGACCCGGTACCTCGGCGCCGCGATCCCGGTCCCGCTGGGCGGCTCGATCGAGCTCACCGGCCAGTTCCCGCATGCGCGCTACATGTCCTTGCAGACCTACAGCCTGTCGTTGCAGACGGCGAGCAACCTGCATGACGACCAGATCGATCCTGATCCCGGTTCGATCAACCCGTTCCGGGTCGGCGCGGACCGCAACGCGACGAACCGCAGCTACACGGTGCGGATCGTCAACGGTCAGGCTCCGGCGACCGGCGGACCCGCGAACACGCTGTACAACAACAGCACTGACGGCACGAGGTACGGCATCGCGTTCGCCTACCGGATCTACCTGCCCGACCGCACGGCCGGACCGTTCGGCGGCGTACCTGCACCGGCGATCACCCTGGTGCTGGCTGATGGCACCAGGATTCCGCTGCCGACCTGCCCGGATCCGCTGCCCGACCTGATGCCCGTGACGGACCTGCTCGCGAGCCTCGGCCTCGAGCTCCCGCTCCCGCCGTTGGGACTGCTGGCGCCGGCGGCGCCCCACTTCATGCGCTACGTCAACGTGGCGCAGACCTACCTCACCGACCCGACCGAGAACCAGTTCACCTCGTCCACGTTCACCCCCGCGATCGCCGCCCTGACCGGCCAGCTGCCCGGCGGGCTCGGGGAGAACGTCGACAACAAGTACGTCTACGCCTATCTCTCGCAGGAGTGGGGCAAAGTCCTGCTGCTCAAGGCGAAGCTGCCCACGACACCACGGACCTACGACGGCGAACCGGTCACCACCGGCGGCCAGCAACTGCGCTACTGGTCGATGTGTACGGCGGACCGCACCACCCAGACCTACGGCTGCGTCGACGACGAGGACGTCCAGGTCGACAAGAACGGCTACGTGACGATCGCCATCTCGACCGCAGCGGACCGGCCGGCGAACGCGACGGCCGCGTGCGGCGTCTCCTGGCTGCCGTGGGGCGCTGACCCCAAGGGCATCGCGTACCTGCGCAACATGCTCCCCGACCCGGGCTTCACCCACGCGGTGCAGGACGCCACCTTCGGGACCGAGAAGCAGACCCTGGGCGCCTACTACCCGGTGGGCACGTACTTCGCCACGCCACAGGTGTTCGAGCAGCAGGTCGGCTGCCACCCGAACGGCTAGCACGCCAGGCGAAGTGACTCGCCCGTAACAACCAACCGGTGCGATGGTGGCGACGTGCCCCCCACCGCGACTGCCTCCTCGTACTCGATCACGATGCGCCTGCACACGCCGCCGGACCAGGGCATCGTGGGCGCGGTTGCGACAGCCATCGCCGACGCGGGCGGAGTGGTCACCGGCATCGACGTGGTCGAGTCCAGCCCCACCCGGCTGCGACTCGACGTCACCTGTTCGGCGTCCGACGGAGACCATGCACTCCTGCTCCAGCAGGCGGTCGCCGCGCTCGGAGGCGTGGAGGTGCACAAGGTCAGCGACCGGACCTTCCTGCTCCACCTCGGCGGCAAGATCGAGGTGACCTCCAAGGTCCCGCTCAAGACCCGTGACGACCTGTCGATGGCCTACACCCCCGGGGTCGGACGGGTGAGCATGGCGATCTTCGAGCATCCCGAGGACGTCTCCCGCCTGACGATCAAGGGGAATTCGGTCGCAGTCGTCACCGACGGATCAGCAGTCCTCGGCCTGGGCAACCTCGGTCCTGGAGCAGCACTGCCGGTGATGGAGGGCAAGGCGGCCCTGTTCAAGCGGTTCGCCAACATCGACGCCTGGCCGATCTGTCTGGCCTCCCAGGACACCGAGGAGATCATCAAGGCCGTCGAGATGATCGCCCCCGGGTTCGGTGGCATCAACCTGGAGGACATCGCAGCCCCCCGCTGCTTCGAGATCGAGCAGCGGCTCCGGGCCAGCCTGGACATCCCGGTCTTCCATGACGACCAGCACGGCACTGCCATCGTCGTGGTGGCAGCGCTGACCAACGCACTCCGCGTCGTCGAGAAGGAGATGACCCGGGCCCGGGTCGTCGTCTCGGGTGCCGGCGCGGCCGGGACCGCCATCGTCACGCTGCTGATCGCTGCCGGCGTCACCGATGTCGTCGTCTACGACCGGGCCGGGTGCCTGGTACCCGATCTGCCGAACCTGGGCCCGGCCCAGCAACAGCTCGCCCAGATCACCAACCCGCGGCGCGTGACCGGTGGTCTACGCGTTGCGCTCCGTGGCGCCGACGTCTTCATCGGGGTCAGTGCTCCTGGCGTGCTGGACGCCGAGTGGATCCGCGACATGGCCGACCGGTCGATCGTCTTCGCCCTGGCCAATCCGGATCCCGAGGTCGACCCCGTTGAGGCAGCCAAGTACGCCGAGGTCGTGGCCAGCGGGCGCTCGGACTACCCGAACCAGATCAACAACGTCCTTGCGTTCCCCGGGGTTTTCCGGGGTCTGCTCGACGCCCGGGCCCGCGAGATCACGGTGGACATGCTGCTCCGCGCCGCGCGTGCGATCGCCGACGTCGTCCAGGACGACGAGCTCAACCCGAGCTTCATCATCCCGTCGGTGTTCCATCCGGACGTCCCCGGCGCGGTGGCGGCAGCGGTTCGCGGCGAGTGACCAGGGGTGCCGGCGTCCACCGTGGCCAGGAAGCGACTCCGACGAGAGCCCCTTCCTCGTAGGTAGCGATCAGCCGGAACGGGTCCGCAGCGCGGGCATTCTCGTAGAAGTAGGTCCGGTGCGCGACCTCACGCGCCTGAACGATCAGTGGCCAGAGACGCTGGTAACGGTCGCGGATCTTCTCCTCTGGAACCGTGTGTCCACCACGGCCTACTCGCTGCGCCACCCGACGGACCGTGGTGTCCTCGGGAACGACCATGACGTGCAGGTACACGCGGTATCCCAGTGATGCGGCACCGGTGACCAGCTCGACCTTGCTGTGGTGTGAGAACACGGTCTCGGTGATGAACGAGCTCCGGGCCCTCAGGAGCAGAGCACGTTCTGCGGCGGCGAGCTCCGATGCCTCGTAGGCGTGAACCTCCTCATCACCGGGCCAGCGATTCGCTGCAATCACGCCTGCGTTGACGAACGGTAGATGCGTCGACGGTTCAAGAACCCGCGCCGCGAATGTCGACTTGCCGGATCCGTTCGGCCCGGCCAGCAGGTGCATGACCGGATCGGGCGAGACCACCCCCGGGGTCAACGCGTTGACGTGGAGGCGCTAGCAACGGCCTTCTTAGGCGTCTTCCGCCTGGCCTTCGGGGCCGACGAACGCGTCACTGTGCGACCGGCCGCATCGGCCTCGACCCACGTCTCGCCGGCGGCTTCGAACTCGGCGGCCAGGTTGAGGCCCTCGCGAGCCTCAGTGATCCGCTCATCCCACTCGGCGCGGACAACGGCCTGCTCCAGGGCACCGAGCCCGTCGTAGCGGCGGCGACCTGCGAGAACTGCCGCGATGTCGCGCTGGTTCACGCCTCTTGCGGACTCGAATTCACGCCCGATTCGCGCCCAGTAGTTGATCTGCTGGGTCGCGCTGCGGCTCATCACTGCACCTGCAGATTGGGCAGCCTCGAACAGATCCGCGTCGATACGCGTGGGCATCGACGTCATGTGAGCACTCCTTCAACCACAAGAAATGTGGCACATTGCTACAAAGGTCCACCGTCGTCGCGGATCGGAGGTGTCGCGTCCGCCTACCCACGTAGTCGAGCACGTTTCAGCGGAGACGTACGGCGGTTGGTTCAGGGTCTGTGGACAAGGACTCAGTGCGCCGTACCGACTCCCGCGCACTGGTAGGACGTGCCACCGAACGATGCCCACACACCGTTGTGCAGCCGCAGGAACCGGACGCAGGGCGAAACGTGCTTGGTGCCGACGGCCATCGGCGCGTGCATCCCGCCGCCCGTCCAGCGAGTCACCGTGCGCACCCGTGCGATCAGGGTCCGGCGCGTCAGCTGGCTGCCGAGCTCGAGGGCCTCGGTCGTGAACAGCTTCGCCGCGGACCACGCGAACAGGCCTTCCGCGGTCGGCACGGCACCGGGGTAGAGCTTGTGGAGCCACCAGCGGTACCGGTTCAGCTCGGTCACGTTCGTGCCCAGCGGCAGGAAGTTGATCGCGGTGATCGAGCCCTCGACGGCCGAGCCACCGGTGGAACTGAACGTCGGCACGTAGACCGCGGGGGTGTACAGCGACACCTGCGGGTCGAACCCGGCCGACTGCATGGCCTGGGCCAGCCGCACCGAGTCCTGGTACGGACCGACGAACTCGACCCATTGGACGTTCGCGGACTTCATTGCGTGCACGTAGGGGCCGTAGTTGAACTCAGCGACGCCGATGCCCGCGGTGTAGACGAACGTCATCCCCCGGGCTCGATCGACCTTAATATCGCTGCTCGCCGAGGCCGGCAACGACCCTGCGTTCAGGTAGAGCAACGCGGCGTGCCGGCTAGCAGTCGCGAAGTTCCTGACGAAGAAGTCCGGCTGGCTGTTGGGCACCTCACCCGCGCGCGTCGCGTCGACGCCGAAGCAGGACGCGCAGGCGTTTCTCGCTGAGGTCGACGACGTCACCCGAAGATCAGGGAGCCTGCAGGCCTGGGCAGTGGACGCACCACCGTTGTCGAACGCAGCCATCGAGCCCACGGACGCGAAATCCTTGCCGCACATCGCGACGTACGCCGTCCTGTCGGCACCGGCACTGGTGCCGGAGTCGTGCGCATCCACGACCAACCTGCGTCCGCAGATGCGGTGCATGGAGTTGAAGAAGGCGACGTAGGCCCGGGTCGCCTGTTCGGCACTCGTGTACAGACCCGGTACCGGGCCGGTGATGTCGACGGAGTTGCCGATCCGGATGACCTTGTTCGTCATCCCGACCCGGTTCCGGAAGCCGGAGCACGACCCGACGGCTGCCTTCGCCGTCTGCCGGGAACCAGCTCCGGCAGCCGGAGTGAGGGCCGCAGACACCGCCAGGGCCATGACCAGTCCGAGAACCCCCAGCGCGGTTCCTGCCGCGCGCACGTGCATCTTCACGACGACACCGTAACGGCGGCCCGGATCGGCCGTCCCGACAACGCACGCCGAGAAAGACAAAGGCCCCGGGGCTACCGGGGCCTGTCTGATCACGTGCGCGAGGGGGGATTTGAACCCCCACGCCCTTTCGGACACTGGCACCTGAAGCCAGCGCGTCTGCCGTTCCGCCACTCGCGCGTGAAGCGGGACACAGGCTATCCCAAGCCGACGCGCCCGCCCAAACCGGGCGGGGGTCGGCTGAGCCCGGACCTATACGATCGTGGATGACACGCGGCGTCCGACCGCGCGCGATCCGTCATGAGCAAAGGGGGTACAGGCGTGAGTGGCCTCCAGCGCTTCGAGAATCGTCTCGAGCAGATGATCTCCGGCGTCTTCGCGCGTACCTTCCGCAGCGCGGTGCAGCCGGTCGAGATCTCGTCGGCGCTGGCGCGCGAGGCCGACAACTCGGCGCAGGTGCTCAGCCGCGACCGTCGCCTGATCCCCAACGACTTCCACGTCGAGCTCTCCGAGGCCGACCACGAGCGCCTCGACGCCTTCGGACCGGCACTGCCGGCCGAGCTCGCGTCCCTGCTCAAGGACCATGCCGCTGCCCAGTCCTACGTCTTCACCGGCCCGGTCTCGATCACCCTGGAGATCGCCGAGGACCTGACCACCGGCCGCTTCCGGGTGCGCAGCAAGGCCGTCGCCAAGGTCAGCCAGTCCGGCCCCGACGTCACCGAGACCCAGGTACGACGCGCGTCGGCGGTCCTGGAGATCAATGGCGAGCACCTCCCGCTGTCGCCTCCGGGCATCATCGTGGGCCGCGGCAACGACGCCGACCTGCGGGTCAACGACCCCGGGGTGTCGCGTCGCCACGTCGAGATCCGGGTCGCCCACGACGCCGATGGTCCACGGGTCAGCGTGCACGACCTGGGCTCGACGAACGGAGTCCTGGTCAACGGACGCCGCGTCGAGAACGCCGCCATCGCCGACGGCGCAGAGATCCGGATCGGCAACACGACCATGACCCTGCGCCAGAGGCAGGCCTGAGGCATGTCAGAACTGACGCTGGTCCTGATCCGCTTCGGCTACCTCGCAGTGCTCTGGATCTTCGTCCTCTCCGCGGTCTCGGTGATCCGCTCGGACATGTTCGGTGCGCGCGTGGCCCGCGACCAGAGCCGCGCCCAGGAACGACGGTCGGCCAAGGCCGTCGGCAAAGCGCGCGCCAAGGCCCCGAAGCCGCGCCGCGGTGACCCGACCGCGGTCGTGATCGTCGAGGGCGGCAACTCCGGCGAACTCGTCCCGCTCGCGGCGGCGCCCCTGCTGATCGGGCGGGGCAGCGACGCTGCGATCCGCCTCGAAGACGACTACGTCTCGACCCGGCACGCGCGCATCGCCAGTTCCGGGGACCAGTGGTACGTCGAGGACCTCGGCTCGACCAACGGCACCTACGTCGGCAGCAGCCGGATCACCCAGGCCACGGCGATCTCCCTCGGAACCAAGATCCGGATCGGGAAGACGATCCTGGAGCTGCGCAAATGACGTTCCGGCTGCGGTTCACCGCGCTCTCCGACGTCGGGCGGGTGCGTCGGGACAACCAGGACTCGGGCTATGCCGGCCCCCACCTGCTGGTCATCGCCGACGGTGTCGGCGGTGCTGCACGAGGCGACATCGCGAGCAGTGCTGCGGTCGAGGCGATCCGCAAGCTCGACGTACCGCCCGGCAACGACCCGCTCAGCGAGCTCGCCGCGACGATCCACCTGGCCCACGACCGCCTCGCCGAGATCGTCGAGGGGCACCCCGACCTCGACGGCACCAGCACTACGGTCAGCGCTGCGGTCTTCGACGGGACCCACCTCGCGATCGGGCACGTCGGTGACAGCCGCGGCTACCTGCTCCGCGACGGCGTCCTGCGACAGCTGACCGATGACCACACCCTGGTCCAGAGCCTGGTGGACGAAGGCCGGATCACCGAGGACGAGGCGCGGGTGCACCCGCACCGCAACCTGATCCTGCGCGCGGTCGACGGTGTCCACGAGCCCGAACCGGACCTCTTCACCACCGAGGTCAACGTCGGCGACCGCCTCCTCTTCTGCTCCGACGGCTGCTCAGGAGTCCTGACGAACGACGCCCTGGCTGCGCTGCTGGCCATCGATCCGCTCGAGACAGCCGCCTCGCGCCTGGTCTCCGCTGCACTCGATGCCGGCAGCTCGGACAACGTGACCGTCGTGGTCGCCGAGGTGGTCGAGGACGACGACGAAGCAAGCCCACCCGCGTTCGTCGTCGGCGCCGCCGCCTCGGCACCGCACCTGCGCATCTCCGACGAGTCCACCGGCAACCTGAGCGACTCGGAGTTCGCGGCCCTGGAGGGCCTCCCGATCGATCCGGAGGACCTGCGGTACGCGCCGCAGCCCCCGCGGCGCGGGAGCGCGTTGCGCATTCTCGCTGTGGTCGCGGTCGTCCTCGCGCTGCTCGCCGGCGCGGGCTGGGGCGCCTATGCGTACTCGCAGACCCGGTACTACGTCTCGGACAACGCCGGCAAGGTCGCGATCTTCAAGGGCGTCGACCTCGACATCTGGGGAGCCCCGCCGCTGCACCACCTGGTGAAGTCGACCGACATCTCGCTCTCGGCCATCGAGCCGTACTTCGCGACCGAGGTCCGCAACGGCAAGGCCGTCGAGAGCCTCGCCAAGGCGGAGAAGTACGTCGCCGGCCTCCCGCTGAAGTGCGCGGACACCAGCACGATCCCGGTGCCCACGACGCCGGTGGTCACGCCAACGCCCGTGAAGACACCCACCACGACCAGGCACCCCAAACCGGCTGCCGGGACCACCAGGACCGCGACCCCCACCCGGACACCGACGCCCATCACGTTGCCGAGCCCGAGCCCGAGCGCGACGCCGGGTACCGGCACCAGCGGCTGCACCGGAGCGCAATGAGCCGCACCGGACGCACCACCGCGACCAAGCGCGCTCCCGGGGCGGGACCGCTGATGGAGTTCGTCCATCGGCGCCGCCGCGGAGCCGAGCTCTACCTGCTGGTGCTGAGCCTGGTGGTCGGCATCGGCGCCTACGCCGCCGTCGGCCTCGGCGTCAACGGCCAGGTCCCTGCCGACCTGATCAAGCACGGCGCCTGGCTGGCAGCGCTGGTCGTCGCCGCCCACGTGACCATCCGCTACAAGGCCGAGTACGCCGACCCGGTGGTGCTGCCGATCGTCTCGGCGCTCAACGGCCTCGGCCTGGCGATGATCCACCGCATCGACCTGGCTCCCACCGGCCATCCCGTGGGCAGCAACTTCGCCGCCTCCCAGCTCGTCTGGATGACCCTGGGGGTCCTGGGCTTCATCACCGTGCTGGCCGGCCTGCGCGACCACCGTCGGCTCCAGTCGTTCACCTACACCGCAGGCCTGGCCGCGATCGTGCTGCTCCTGCTGCCGCTGCTGCCCGGGATCGGCAAGACCGTCAACGGTGCGCGGATCTGGATCCACCTCGGCCCGCTGAGCTTCCAGCCCGGCGAGATCGCGAAGGTACTGCTGGTGATCGCCTTCGCCGGCTACCTGGTGCTGCACCGGGACGCACTCGCCCTGGCCGGTCGGCGGGTGCTCTTCGTCGACCTGCCCCGCGGGCGCGACCTCGGTCCGATCCTGGCGATGTGGCTGGTCAGCCTCGGGATCCTGGTCTTCCAGAACGACCTCGGGTCCTCGCTGATGTTCTTCGGCCTCTTCCTGGTGATGCTCTACGTCTCCACCGAGCGACCCGGCTGGCTGGTCGTCGGGGGCGTGCTCTTCGCCGTCGGTGCGTACGCCGGCTACCTCACCACAGCGCACGTCCAGGCCCGCGTGCAGGGCTGGCTCGATCCGTTCGGCAAGGACTCCCCCTCCTACCAGCTGGTCCAGGCGATGTACGGCATGGCCTGGGGCGGTCTGACCGGGCGCGGCCTGGGCCAGGGATCTCCGCAGACGACGCCGATCTCGTGGTCCGACTTCATCCTGCCCTCGCTCGGGGAAGAGCTCGGCCTGACCGGTGTGATCGCGATCATCCTGCTCTACGCCCTGCTGGTCGAGCGCGGCCTGCGGACCGCGCTGATCTGCCGCGACAACTTCGGCAAGCTGGTCGCGGCCGGACTGGCCACCGTCTTCGCGCTGCAGGTCTTCGTCGTCGTCGGTGGCGTGACCCGGCTGATCCCGCTGACCGGCCTGACCACGCCGTTCCTGTCCCAGGGTGGATCGAGCCTGGTCGCCAACTGGGTGATAGTCGCGCTGCTGCTCCGCGTCTCGGACGCGGCCCGGCGGCCGCCGCCGGAGTTCAGTGACCAGCCTGCCGACATGGACTCCACCCAGGTGGTGATGATGCGATGAACCGCCCCATCCGCAACCTCGCCATCGCCTGCCTGATCATGTTCCTGGCCCTGATGATCAACGCGACCTACCTGCAGTACTGGCAGGCCGGCAGCCTCACGTCGCTGACCAAGCATCCCGACAACGTGCGGGTCGCCGACGCCGCCTTCGACGAGCCACGCGGTGCGATCCTGGTCGACGGCCGGGCGATCGCGCAGAGCACCAAGAGCTCGGATCGCTACAAGTTCCTGCGCACCTACCCCGAAGGTGCCGAGTACGCCGACATCACCGGTTACTTCACCCGGACCCTCGGCCTGGGCGGCATCGAGTCCACGCAGAACAGCGTCCTCACCGGCGACGACCCCAGCCTGTTCGTCAACAAGGTCATCGACCTTCTCGGCAACGCCGCGCCCCAGGGCGGCAACGTCAGCCTGACGATCAACCCGAAGGCCCAGAAGGCAGCGTTCGACGGCCTGCGCGCCCTCGGTCCCCGGGTCCAGGGGGCGGTGGTCGCGATCGAGCCCGCTACCGGACGCATCCTCGCCATGGTCTCGAGCCCGTCGTTCAGCCCCAACCAGCTCGCCGGGCACGACTTCACCACCGCGAAGAGCAACTACGACCGGCTGCTGGCCGACCCGCTCGGGCCGCTGAACAACCGGGCGATCGAGGAGACCCTGCCGCCCGGATCGACGTTCAAGCTGATCACCGCTGCGGCTGCGCTGTCCCACGGCTACACCCCGAACTCGATGGTGATGGGAGGCTCCTCGCTGAAGCTTCCGTTGACGACCAAGTACCTGACCAACGAGAACCACAACTCCTGCGGCCCGCCGAAGATCACGCTGACCCGGGCTCTCGACGTCTCCTGCAACGTGGCCTTCGGCTCGATCGGCCTGAAGCTCGGCGCGGACGTACTGGCCAACCAGGCGGCGGCGTTCGGCTTCGGGCGCAACGACTACTTCCACGATCTCGACGACCAGCTCACCCGCCTGTCCGCGAGCGAGTTCGGGACCAACGTCGACCAGCCCGGCGCCGCACTTTCGGCGATCGGTCAGCTGAACGTCCGGGCCACCCCGCTCCAGATGGCGATGGTCGCAGCAGGCATCGCCAACAACGGCGAGGTGATGCAGCCGTACCTGGTCGACGAGATCCGCTCGAGCGACCTCGACGTCATCAAGCAGATCCCCTCGAAGGTCCTCACCGCGCACGCGATCTCGGCCGCCGTCGCCCGCGAGCTGACCCAGATGATGGTCTCGGTCGTCCAGCAGGGCACCGCCACCACCGCGCAGATCCCGGGCGTGCAGGTGGCCGGCAAGACCGGCACCGCGCAGAGCGCTCCGAGCCGGCCGCCGTACGCGTGGTTCGTCTCCTTCGCGCCGGCCGAGTCCGCGCAGGTCGCGGTCGCCGTCCTGATCCAGGACGCGAACGTCGACCGCAACCAAATCTCCGGCAGCGGCCTGGCCGCGCCGATCGCGAAGGCCGTGATGGAAGCGGTGCTGAAGAAGTGAACGTCCAGCAGCCCGGTGTCGACGGCACCGGCATGATCGAACCCGAACCTCTGAGGGGACACCTCCATGGATGAGCCAACACCGCACCGCATCGGTGGCCGGTACGAGATCGGCGAGCTGCTCGGCAGGGGCGGGATGGCCGAGGTCCGCAAGGGCACCGACATCCGCCTCGGCCGCACGGTCGCGGTCAAGCGCCTGCGCACCGACCTGGCGAGCGATGCGACCTTCCAGGCACGGTTCCGCCGTGAGGCCCAGTCGGCTGCCTCGCTGAACCACACGTCGATCGTGTCGGTCTACGACACCGGCGAGGAGCTGTCGACGGACGGCTCGAACGTCTCGCAGCCCTACATCGTGATGGAGTACGTCGCCGGCAGGACCTTGCGCGACATCCTGCGCGAGGGACGCAAGATCCTTCCCGAGCGAGCCCTCGAGATCACCTCGGGAGTCCTCGCCGCGCTCGACTACAGCCACCGCGCCGGGATCATCCACCGCGACATCAAGCCCGCCAACGTGATGCTCACGCCGGCCGGCGACGTGAAGGTGATGGACTTCGGCATCGCGCGGGCGATCTCCGACGCGCAGAGCACCATGACGCAGACCGCAGCCGTCGTCGGCACCGCGCAGTACCTGTCGCCCGAGCAGGCCCGCGGTGAGACCGTCGACTCCCGCTCGGACGTGTACTCGACCGGCTGCCTGCTGTTCGAGCTGCTCACCGGCCGGCCGCCGTTCGTCGGCGACAGCCCGGTCTCGGTGGCCTACCAGCACGTCCGCGAGCAGGCTCCGGCCGCGTCGTCCTTCGACGCCGACCTGCCACCCGAGATCGACGCGATCGTCCACAAGTCACTGGCCAAGCGCGTCGAGGACCGCTACCAGAGCGCCGCCGCGATGAAGGAGGACATCGACCGGTTCCTGGCCGGCCGTCCGGTCCAGGCACCTCCGGTGCCGGTCGAGCCGGCGTACGTGCCTCCGGTGCTGCCACTGGGCACCGACACCGCCGCGACCTCGATCGTGCCGGGCAGCTGGCACGAGGAGCCCGACCGCCGCAGCAACTGGGTCCTGGCCGGGCTCGCACTGCTGCTCGTCGCGCTCGTCGCCGGCGGGTTCTTCCTCATCCCCAAGCTCATCGGCTCGGCCCCGAACCAGACCTCAGTGCCCTCGGTGCTGAGCCTCACCCGCGCTGACGCGGAGAGCTCGATCCGCCAGGCCGGCCTGACCGTCGGCAACGTCACCGAGGGTGCGAGCCCCACGATCGCCACCGGCTTGGTGATCTCGCAGAACCCCGCCTCGAGCGCGTTCGTGGCTCCGGGAACCGCCGTCAACTTCGTGGTCTCCACCGGCAAGCCCACCGTCCAGATCCCCAGCGTGATCGGCAACAACAAGGACTCGGTGGCCGACCAGCTCCGGACGCTGGGGCTGGTGGTCGTGATGAAGGCGGTGAAGTCCGACGAGCCCAAGGACAACGTGGTGGCTCTTGATCCCCCGGTCGGTACCCCGGTCACCGTCGGCAGCACGGTGAAGATCTCCTACTCCAAGGGGCCCCAGCAGGTCCCGAACGTCGTCGGCATGACCGAGGCGAAGGCGGTCAAGGCCCTGGAGGCAGCCGGCTTCCAGGTCAGCAGCCTGCCGGACTCGCAGTCGACCCTGCCGAAGGGAACCGTGACCCAGCAGAGCCCACCGGCCGGAACGACCCAGAACGCCGGGACCCTGATCACGATCCTGGTCTCGTCCTACGTTCCTCCGACACCGACCGGAACGCCGACCCCGACAGGCACCGCGACCCCGCTGTTCTAGCTGGTCGTCAGCTCGTCGCCACCCGGCGGCCCGGAGTCGCCCGCACACGGGCAGGGCCGCCGACGGTGAGCACCGCGATGGCGGTCGTGATCGGTACGGCGAGCACCAGCCCGATCGCACTCGCCAGGGTCCGGACGACCTCTTCGGAGATGGCCTCGGTCGAGAGCAGCTCGAAGATCGGGCGGTTGTAGAGGGTGAGCAGCAGCAGGACGGCCAGCGCACTGCCGGCGTACGCGAACACGATCGTGTAGATCGTCGAGGCGATGTGGTCTCGACCGATCCGCATGGCGCTGGCGAACAGCTCCCGGCGGGTGAGGTCGGTGCCGGCCCCCCGCAGTTCCCAGACGGCCGAGGCCTGGGTGATGGTGACGTCGTTGAGCACACCGAGGCCCGCCACCACGAGGGCGCAGGTGAACAGGCCCTGGAACGAGATGCTGCCCGCGAAGGCGGAGAGGAGCGCGCTGCTCTCGTCGGAGAACCCGGAGAGGTTGGCGCCGTGGATCGCGAGCTGCCCGATCCCGGCGGTGATCCCGACCCCGACCAGGGTGCCGGCCAGCGCCGCGCTGGTACGCACCGAGAGACCGTGCGCCAGGTAGAGCACCACGAACATGATCGCCGCCGAACCGGCCAGCGAGACGCCGACGCCCGAGGAGCCCGACAGCAGGGCCGGCAGCATGAACTTGAGCAGCACCAGACCGCCGAACCCGAGGCTGACCAGCGCGAGGATGCCGCGCAGCCTGGCCACCAGCGCCACGATGAGGACGAAGAAGAGCGCCAGGATCAGCAGCGGTTGGATCCGGACCACGTCGTCGAACGAGTACGACGCCGCCGCACCGGCCGTGCCCGGGACGCGCATCAACCGGACCGTGTCGCCCGAGGACAGCCCGGACTGCGCGACCGCCGGCGGCACACCGACCGCTTCGGTCCGGCCCGCGTCGGGTCCGTCCGCCACGACCGTGGTGATCATCCCGCAGGTCGGGGCCGACCCGGACTGCGACCCGCTTCCCGTCTGCCCGCCCGAGGAGGTCTGCGGACACGCCTTCTGCACCCCGGTGACGCGCGCCTTCTGGAAGGTCACTCCCGGTGCGGCGAACTGGGCCTCGGAGCGGAGCTTGTCCACAGTCCCCGAGTCGGGCCAGAGCACGACCACTGCCACGACCGTGGCGACCGCGACGACCGCCAGGAAGCCGATCAGCACCGTCAGCGGACCGCGGCCGACCTCGACGCTGCTCGGCCCGTCCCGGTGGGCATGCGCGTGGGAGTGGGAGTGCCCCATGGTTCTCCTTGTCTTCTCAGCGGACGGGCGGTTGCGGGGTCCCGGCGACGGCGTACTTGAGCGCCGTACTGCCGGTGTAGGCGGGGAAGTCGAGGCTCACGCTCGGGGTCACCAGGTAGCCGAGCTGGTACAGGGCCACGAAGGAGCGGTAGGCGCTGACGTAGTCGCTCGCATCGAGCGCGGCCTGCAGCGCTACCGGATCGCCGATGGCGGCGATCTCGTACGGCGGGGAGTACGGCACCCCGTGCAGGACGACGGTGTTGCCCACGCACTTGATGCCCGTGGTCGAGACCACCCGCTGGTTCTGGATCGTCATCGCCTCGGCACCGCCGCTCCACAGTGCGTTGACGACGGCCTGGATGTCCTGCTGGTGGACGACGAGCTCGTCGGCCGAGACACCACCCGGCTTGCCGGCGGCGTCGATCTGGCTCTTCGGGGCGTCGTTCAGGCTGACCGTGAGCCCCGGACCCTGCACCGGCAGGACACCGGCCGGATCGCGGAGGCGGTCGACGCGTCTCTGCAGCGCGGCGACCTGGGCGTTGCTGACCTGGCGCGACAGGCTGCCGACCTGGCTGTTCAGGACGGCGATCTGGCTCTGGAGGGCGTTGGTGTGGTCACGCTCGGCCTGGACCACGTGATCGAGGTCGGTGACGCTCGAAGCGCGCAGGTCCAGGCCCTTGGAGTTGATGGAGGTGGTGACGAACAGCGCACCGGCAGCGACGAACATGGCGACCGCCGCGGGCCGCCAGCGCCCGCGCAACCTGATCCGCATCAGGTCGCGCCACGGGCTCCACCACGGCTCGGTGCGCACGTGGCCGTGCGGTCGTTCCGGGGGCCGCTCCGGGGTCGGCTCCGGGGGCCCGTCGTCGGTCGACACCTGGTCACCCACTCCCACGTCCGAGCCGCTTATGTCCGGCCGCTACCCGGTTCCGGGCCAGCGATGACTACGCTAACCGACGACCTCGAAACTCTAGCCTCACTCCTGGGAGCCTTGTCGTGTCCAAGCCTGCAGCCCGCAACCCCACCGTCTCGGTGAGCGGTTACCAGACCTCGCTGGTGCGGTGCGCTGTCGCCGTTGCGCTGATCCTGGCCGGGATCGCCTGGATCACGGTCTACACGCACGCGGCCATGGACGCGGCCAACTTCACGGTGCTGCCGGGCCTGAAGAGGCCGCACACCGCGTTCCCGTGGATGGCCGACCTGCACAAGTGGAACTACGCGATCGGCTTCGGTCTGGCGTTCCTCGGCCTGATCGTCGCCTCGCACCCGACCACTCCGCTCGGCCGCGGACGGGGCGTCGTGATCGGCATGCTCGGGAGCTTCCTGATCGGCCTGACCTACATCGTGACGTACTACTTCGTCGGCCAGAGCACGAGCTTCCACATCCCGGTGATGGACCAGCTCAACCAGCTGAACCTCCTGGTCGGCGTCGGATTCATGGCCGTGGGCTTCACCTTCGCCACCAAGTGGGAATGACACCGGTGTAGTTCTCCACAGAGTTGTCCCCAGACTGGGGATAACTCTCAGGGGCCGGCGTCAGCTCGTCGGGGATCCGCCGAGGGCGTGCGCCTTCACCACGATCAGGGCGATCGCGATGGCGCTGACCGCCACCACGCTTCCCCACTGGATCCACGTACGACGTTCCTTCGGGGCGTAGACGATCGCCCCGGCCAGGACCACTCCACCGATCAGGCCGCCGATGTGGGCCTGCCAGGAGATACCGCTGAAGGTGAACGAGAAGACGAGGTTGATGCCGATCCACATGAGGATCGAGCGCATGTCGCCCTTGACCTTCATCACCACGATCACCAGGGCGCCCATCAGGCCGAAGATCGCGCCGGACGCGCCCAGGCTCGAGCTGTACGGCTCGGCGAAGAGCATCACCGCCGCAGAACCGGCGATGGCCGAGACGAGGTAGACAGCCAGGAAACGAGCGCGACCCAGGATCTGCTCCAGGGGCGGACCCAGGAAGTAGAGCGCGAGCATGTTCAGCCCGATGTGCAGGGGCTCGACGTGGGCGAAGGCCGAGGTGATGACCTGCCAGGGCGCACCGGTGGCAACACCGGGGATCCACTGGTGGGCGCCCGTGCAGTCGGCCTTCAACGCATCCGGGAAGATGAAGGTCCCGCCGGTGGACTCGCAGAAGCCGCGAGGGCTCAGCGAGAGCCGCGATGCGAGGTCCGAGGCCGATCCGACCGTCCTGATCAGCACCCAGACCGCCACGTTGATCCCGATCAGGACGAACGAGGTCAGTCGTGGATCAGCACTGTGCAGACCCCCGTACGGCAGCCGCCCGGTCCGCGTCGACTTGGCACCCTCCTTCAGGCAGGAAGGGCACTGGAACCCGACCGAGGCCGAGTTCATGCAGTCGGGGCAGATGGGTCGGTCGCACCGCTGGCACCGGATCCACGTCTCGCGGCCGGGGTGGCGGTAGCAGACCGGGGCGGCTGCCGAGGGGTCACTCACGGTTCGTGGTCAGTCCCGCGTGATCTCGACCGACTCGATGATCACCGGGTCGATGGGGCGGTCGCCGGCACCGGTGGCGGTCTTGCCGATCGCGTCGATGACGTCGCGGCTCTCCTGGTCAGCGGCCTCGCCGAAGATGGTGTGCCGGTTGTTGAGCCAGGTGGTCGCCGCGGTGGTGATGAAGAACTGCGAGCCGTTGGTGCCCGGGCCGGCGTTGGCCATCGCGAGCAGGTAGGGCTTGGTGAAGCCGAGCTCGGGGTGGAACTCGTCCTTGAAGGTGTAGCCCGGGCCACCGGTGCCGGTACCGAGCGGGCAGCCGCCCTGGATCATGAAGCCATCGATGACCCGGTGGAAGCCGAGGCCGTCGTAGAACTTGCCGGTCTTGCCGCCGTCGGCCTGGTACTCCTTGGTGCCCTCCGCGAGTCCGACGAAGTTCTCGACCGTCGCTGGCGCGTGGTTCGGGAACAGGTTGAGCACGATGTCGCCGCGGTTCGTGTGAAGCGTGGCCTTCAGGTCCGACATGGCTTGCCTTCCAGGATGGTGATGGTGTCCCGAGATCCTCCCATGCGTGCCAAGGTTTGCATCGGGTCGGGCCCGAGGCATGATCGGGGGATCACACGACACCAACGGGAGGGAACCCATGGGGCGCAAGGGAAGCAGGAACAAGGGCAGGAATTGGCGCCGTCGCATCCTGATGCTCGTGCTGATCGGCCTCGGTATCGCGGCGGCGAGGGCAGCTCAGGCCCGCAAGGCGGCACCGGCACCGTTGACCGTCGTACCGACGCCGAAGCCGCCGGCTCGGGCCCCCGCCACGAAGGACGCGGTGAGCGAGCCCGACCCGGTCGAACAGCTCGAGACCGAGGCGCCCCTGATCGCCGCGGAGCCCGTCGACACGGCCGTTCCGACCGAGACCCCTCTCGCACCCGATGACCTGCACGATCCCGTGGTGACCGAGTTCATCGGCGCCGACGACGATGCGGCGCCCGCGCACCTGGGCGACGTACCGCCAGCCCCCGCGGACTCGCTGACCTCGTTCTTCGAGGAGGTCCTCACCGAGTCGAAGACGGCCGAAGCGGCCAAGACCCGCCGTCGTCCCAAGGACGACAGCACGTCGAGCGACTAGGCCGACTCCGCCGCGGCGATGTCGGCACGGGCACGCAGGATCGCGCGCCGCTCGGCCCAGAAGCTGAGGAACGGGATCGTCCCGCACGCCAGCGTCACGATCGTGAAGGGGATGGGCCAGCGCAGCCGCAGCGACAGCATGAAGGCGATCAGCACGAACAGCATGTAGATGAACCCGTGCGCCGTGCCGAGGTACAGGTTGATGTCGTGACCGATCCGCCAACCATGCGATCCGATCGGCAGCGCGCCCGGCCAGATCCCGTGCATGAACTCGAGCGGGACGCCGACGATGATGAGGGTGATGATCGAGATGCCCACGACGGTGGCCAGCACCGTGTAGGCCTTCAGCAAGGGCTTCACGCCCCCGAAGGTACCTGTCGCGCCTCAACGCGCCGCAGGAGGTAGGTGTCCATCACCCAGCCCGCGCGGGCTTTCACGGCCTCGCGAGCCCGGAGCAGGTCGTCCGCCACGTCGGCCAGCCGACCGGCAACCAGCACCTCGTCGTCTGACCCCAGGTTCGCTCCCCACCAGATCTGCCAGCCGTCGGGGTCGAGCTCCAAGCAGGCGAGCGTGCCGTCGAGCATCACGACGATGTTGTCGTGTCCGGCGATCACCGCGTCCGCGAGTCTGCGCCCGGTGGTGACCAGGATCGGCTGGCCGATCCCGTGCAGCACGATCCGGTGCCGGGCTGCCAGTAGCTGCGGAGCCGAGATCCCCGGGATGACGTCGCAGGCCAGTCGCAGGCGCGCGGCCAGGTCCTCGACGACGCGCAAGGTCGAGTCGTAGAACGCCGGATCACCCCAGACCAGGAAGGCCGCATCGCCGGGACACTCGGCGAGCACGTCGGCGTAGGCATCGACCCGGGCGGCGTGCCAGTCACGGACCACTCCGGGGTAGTCGGCCGGGTCGTCCCGGTCCCGCTCGGGATCCCGTACGGCGACCAGGTCGACGCCGTACCGCTCGCACAGGCGACGTCGTACGTCGAGCAACGGATCGCCCCCGCCCTTGTCGGCGGCGATCACGTACGCCACCGAGGTGAGCGCCGCGATCGCCTCGCCGCTCAGCTGGCCCGGGTCGCCGGTGCCGATGCCGATGACCCGGACGCGACGCTTGTCCTGAGGAGGTTGCGCAGCAACCGTCTCGAAGAGCTCACCCATCGGAGTGGCGGTCCTCCAGGTCGCCCTCGAAGTCCAGGTAGACGGCATTCATCGCAGCAAGGACGTCCGGATCGGGCTCGGCCCACAGCCCGCGATCGGCAGCCTCGTGCAGCCGCTCGACGATCCCGCGCAGCGCCCACGGGTTGGCCTGTCGCATGAACTCCTGGTTCGTTTCGTCGAGCACGTACTCCTGGGCGAGGGTGTCGTACATCCAGTCGTGCACCACGCCGGCGGTGGCGTCGAAGCCGTAGAGGTAGTCGACGGTCGCCGCCAGCTCGAACGCGCCCTTGTACCCGTGCCGCTGCATCGCGGCGATCCAGCGCGGGTTGACCACCCGGGCACGGAAGACACGGGCGGTCTCCTCGGCCAGCGAGCGGGTCCGCACCGCATCCGGGGAGGTGGAGTCGCCGACGTACGCGCGCGGCGCCTTCCCGGTCAGCGCCCGGATCGTGGCGACCATGCCGCCGTGGAACTGGAAGTAGTCGTCGGAGTCCGCGATGTCGTGCTCGGCGGTGTCGATGTTCTTCGCGGCCACCGCGATCCGTCGGTAGTTGGTGCGCAGGTCGTCGGCCGCGCTGACGCCGTCCAGGTCACGGCCGTACGCGTACCCACCCCACTGGGTGTAGACCTCGGCGAGGTCCTGGTCGTCACGCCAGTTGCCGGCCTCGATGACCTGGAGGATGCCCGCGCCGTAGGTACCCGGACGTGACCCGAAGATCCGGGTGGTGGCGCGGCGCTGGTCGCCGTGCACGGCCAGGTCGGCCCGCGCGTGGGCACCGACGTAGTTCTGCTCGTCCGGCTCGTCGAGCTCGGCGACGAGCTGGATCGCGTCGTCGAGCATCGCCACGACGTGCGGGAACGCGTCCCGGAAGAAGCCCGAGATACGCAGGGTCACATCGATGCGCGGGCGTCCGAGCTCGGCGAGGTCGATGACCTCCAGACCGTTGACCCGACGCGACGCCTCGTCCCAGGTCGGCCGGACGCCGATCAGGGCGAGAACCTCCGCGACGTCGTCACCGCTGGTGCGCATCGCGCTGGTGCCCCAGGCCGACAACCCGACCGAGAGCGGGTAGGTGCCGGTCTCGGAGAGGTGCCGGGCCAGCAACGAGTCCGCCATCGCGACGCCGGTCTCCCAGGCCAGCCGTGACGGCACGGCCTTCGGATCGACCGTGTAGAAGTTGCGTCCGGTCGGCAGCACGTTGACCAGCCCGCGCAGCGGTGAGCCACTGGGGCCTGCCGGCACGAAGCCGCCCTCGAGCGCATGCAGGACGGCGTCGAGCTCGTCGGTGGTCCGGGCCAGACGGGGCACGACCTCGGTCGCGGCGAAGGTGAGCACCTGCCGTACGACGGGGTCGTCGTGGAGTCCGCCGACGGCCGAGGCGTCCCAGTCGGCGTCCTCGAGGCGCTGCACCAGGTCCCGGGCCCGGGCCTCGATCGCGTCGACCGCCGTCGACGCCTCGCCGTCCTTGAGACCCAGGGCCGCTCGCAACCCCGGTACGGCGCCGTGCTCGCCGCCCCAGATCTGGGTGGCCCGCAGGATCGCCAGCACCAGGTTGACCCGGGCCTCGCCGACGGGTGCCTGGCCCAGGACGTGCAGGCCGTCGCGGATCTGGGCGTCCTTGACCTCGCACAGCCAGCCGTCGACGTGCAGGATGAAGTCGTCGAAGTCGTCGTCGCCCGGGCGCTCCTCCAGGCCGAGGTCCTGGTGCATCTGGGCGGCCTGCATCAGCGTCCAGATCTGCGCGCGCATGGCCGGCAGCTTGGCCGGATCCATCGCCGCGATGTTCCCGTACTCGTCGAGCAGCTGCTCGAGGCGGGCGATGTCGCCGTACGACTCGGCCCGCGCCATCGGCGGCACCAGGTGGTCGACGATCGTGGCGTGCGCCCGACGCTTGGCCTGGGCACCTTCGCCCGGGTCGTTGACCAGGAACGGATAGATCAGCGGCAGGTTCGCGATCGCGGCGTCGGTCGCACACGACCCGGACAGCGCCGCGTTCTTGCCGGGCAACCACTCCATCGAGCCGTGCTTCCCGAGGTGGACGACGGCGTGGGCACCGAAGCCACCGTCACCCGCGGCCGCGCCGACCCAGCGGTACGCCGCCAGGTAGTGGTGGCTCGGCGCGAGGTCGGGGTCGTGGTAGATCGCGACCGGGTTCTCGCCGAACCCGCGCGGCGGCTGGATCAGCAGGACGATGTTGCCCGCCCGCAGCGTCGCCAGCACGATCTCGCCCGCCTCGTTGGTGAACAGCGTTCCCGGCGCCGGCCCCCAGGCCGCGACGATCCCGGCGCGCAGGTCCTCGGGCAGCTCGGCAGTCCAGCGTTGGTAGTCGGCGGCGCTGATCCGGACGTGGGAGTCGCTCAGCTGCGCGGTGGTTAGCCATTCCTCGTCCTGGCCGCCCGCAGCGATGAGCGCGTGGATCAGCCCGTTGCCTGCCTCGGTGTCGTCGTCGAGATCGAGGAAGCGGGTGATCTCGCCGCCGGGTTCACCGAGGTCGTAGCCGGCGTCGCGCAACCGACGCAGCAGCCGGATCGCCGAGACCGGGGTGTCCAGCCCGACCGCGTTGCCGACCCGGCTGTGCTTGGTCGGGTACGCCGAGAGCATCAGCGCGATCTTCCGCTCCGCCGGGGCCAGCCGACGCAGCCGCGCGTGCCCGACGGCGATGCCGGCGACCCGCGCAGCCCTCTCGGCGTCGGCGACGTAGCGCGGCAGGCCGTCGGCATCGGTCTCCTTGAACGAGAACGGCACCGTGATGATCCGCCCGTCGAATTCCGGGATCGCGATCTGGTTCGCCGAATCCAGCGGGGTGACGCCCTCATCGCCGGCCGCCCAGTCCTCACGGCTCGACGTCAGGCAGAGCCCTTGCAGGACGGGGATGTCGAGCGCAGCGATCCGGGCGACGTCCCAGCCTTCGTCGTCACCGCCGGCGCTCGCGGTCCCCGGCGCGCTGCCGCCGGCGGCGAGGACGGTCACGACCAGTGCGTCGAGGGTGCCGAGGGCGTCGTACAGGTCATCGGGCGCCGAGCGCAGGCTCGCCGAGAAGATCGGCAGCCCGACCGCGTCGCCGCCGGCGTCGATCGCATCGGCCAAAGCGTGTGCGAAACCGGCGTTCCCGCTGGTCTCGTGGGCACGGTAGAAGAGCACGCCGATGCGGAGTCGGTCGCCGGTCGTCGAGCTTGCCGAGACGCCGAGACCCGGGCGCTCGCTCCAGCCCCACAACGGCACCACCGCCGGTGGCTCGAAGCCGGTCCCGGTCAGCAGGACCGTGTCGGAGCAGAACCCATGCAGGTTCTCCAGGTTCGCCCGGCCGCCCTGGGCCAGGTACGCGTGCGCCTGCGCGGCGGTCCCGACCGGCACGGTGGAGAGCTCCATCAGCGAGGCATCCGGGGTCTGCTCACCACCCAGCACGATCACCGGGAGCTCGCTGCCCAGCACGACGTCGAAGCCGTCCTGCCACGAGCGCGGCGTACCGAGGAGCCGGACGATCACCAGGTCAGCCCCGGCCAGCAAGGATCCCAGGTCCTCGACGCCGAGCCGCGCCGGATTGGCGAGCAGGTAGTCGGCGCCCGACGCACGCGCACTCAGCAGGTCGGTGTCGGACGTGGACAGCAACGCGATACGCGCCATCGAGAGCCTCCTGAAGGGTTCTCGCCCCTCGTCGTAGGTCGTCCCGTGGCCAGTGTCTGGCTGAGCCGGGTGTCGAGACGCTTGCAGCGCAAGCTCCTCAGCACCGAGGCTTCACAGTGGCGGAACCGCCCCGGGCTTGCACCGGGTTCCTGTTCCACAGGACGTGAGCGCCCAGAGTACAGCCGGGCTACCGCTACGACGCCGGCCACTCGTCGTGCAACACGGCGTAGACGAACCCGTCCAGCCACCGACCGTCGCGGTGCAGCGAGTCCGCGACGTTGTGCGCCTCGCGCCGCATCCCGATCCTCTCCATCAACCGCCACGAGGGTTCGTTGTCGGCGAAGCACGCCGCGGTCACCCTGCGCAGACCCAGCTCGGCGAAGCAGATCCGGATGAGCTCGGTGGCTGCTTCGGTGCCGTAGCCGTGACCTTCGACCGCGGGGTCCAGGCACCACCCCAGCTCGGCCTGGACGCCCCGGGCCTGATCGCGCACCTCGCCCTGGGACCAGGCGTCCTCGACCGCGATCATCAGGTCGCCGATGATCCGTCCCTCGAGCTCGAGGGTGATCGTCTTGGCCAGGTGGTCGGGCACCATCAGCCGGGCGTGGAACGCGTCGCGGTCCTGCGACGACTCGGTCATCCAGCGGCCGACGGACTCCTGCCGCCGAATCGCCCACAGGGCGTCCAGGTCGGCCTCGACGGTCGGGCGCAGCCTCAGTCGTTCGGTCTGCTTCGGCCATTCCAGCTCACTCATCGCGCGCATGCAGGTGATCATCGCCGACAGCTCGCGCCAATTACGCACCACGGCAAGCGCGGAAATGGGACGGTAGGGCCTTCGGACGCGCGAAGATCGTCCTGCACCCATGACTTCTCGACCGCAAAGGGATCAGATGAACCGGACGCTCGCGGGACTCCTCCTCGCCGCGGCAGTGGTGATCGGCGTGCCGACCACCGCCTCGGCGGCGACGCAGAGCCCGGCGATCTTCCTGTCCTCCACGAGCTACTCGGGACAGCCGCACCCGTTCTCGCTGGTCATCTTCAACAACCTCGATCACAGCACGCTGTCCGCCTCGATCTCCAACCCGGGCGCGAGCGGCTCGCTGTCGTGCCGACCCGCAGGCGCGATCAACGGCCTCGGCCCCTGGCGGTGCAGCCTGGGCAGCGGCCGGTACCTGAGCCCGGGGTCCGTCACGGTCAGCGCGCGGGCCAGCGGCGGCGGCCAGACCCGCTCCTCCTCCGCGTCCGCCTCGGTGTCGAGCAACTTCGGCGTCCGCGGGTCGAGCGGCTCCGTGCAGGCGGGTCAGCCGTTCACGGTCAGCGGAAGCTACGACCACATCAGCGGTCTGAACGACTTCCACGTCCAGGCGACGGTCACGACCGGCGGCAGCGTGGTCCTCGGCCAGAGCGGGACGCCCTGCAGCACCTCCGGCAGCACGTTCACCTGTGCGCTGAGCTCGTCGGCAGGCGTGCCCGGCACGTACTCGATCAGGGTGTCCGAGTCCGGATCCGGGACATCGCGCTCCGGGTCGGCCAGCGTCCAGGTGCTGGGGATCGCCGCTCCCGGAGCACCCTCGATCAGCGGTCCGGCCAGCGTCAAGGTCGGCCAGCAACCGGTCAGGATCACGGGTACGGCGAGCGGCTCCGGGCAGCGGATCCAGCTGCTCGTCGACCCGCCGAAGAACTTGGACTGGGCCCACCCGACGACCTCCTGCACCACCAGCGGCACGTCCTGGTCGTGCACCCTGCCGACGGCGCTCGCCGTGGGCCAGCACCGGATCGTCGCGCGGGCGATCGACCTGGCACACCCGGACAAGATCTCGGGAACCTCCTCGTCCACGCTGAGCGTCAAGGCAGCGCCGGCAGTGGGGACCCCGACGCCCACCCCGACGGCGACCCCGACGCCGAGCGCCACACCGACCCCGGTCCAGCACCCGACGCCCAGGCCGGGGCACGCAAGCGGCGGGCTCGGCTCGAACGGCCTGAGCAACCTGCTGGTGCTGCTCGTCCTCGCCCTGGCAGTCGTCTCGGTCGCACGTCCGCGTCCGCTGTCGCGGTTCCTGGTGGGTTCCTCGGCGGCCTTCAGCGACAGCGTCGAGCCGGCCGGAGAGATCAACGGTGCGCTGATCGAGCGCGTCGGTCGCGGTGACCACTCGCCGAGCTGGGAAGCCTTCGGGCACGACGCCACGGACTTCTGGAGCCGGACCGCACCGCCGTACATCGCCCGCTGGTCGCCGTTCTTCGGTCGGCTCGCGATCGACGGCACCGTGATCCGCGCGATCTTCGGCTCGCTGTGGTGGCTGATGCCGATCGGTGGCGTCGCCCTCGGCATCACCGCCGCCCACCAGACCCATGGCCACGCACTCCCGCCGACGTCCGGCCTGCTGGCCCTGATCGTGTTCGTGGCGGCGTTCGATGCCGTCGCCGGTTTCATGGCCTCGCTGTTCTTCGGGCTGCTCGTCGCCGGACACCTGACGTCGCACGGCGCCGCCGTGATCCTGCTGGTCGGCTTCCTGTGGACCGGGCTCCCGCTGATCGCGACGCTGATCCGGCCGCTGCGCCGTTCGGGGGACCTGGACCTGCGCTACGGCTGGGACCGGCTCGGCGACGTCCTCATCACCGCCGTGATCTGCGGCTGGGTGGCGCGCGCGATCGCGGCAGCGATGGACGGCTTCGCCGGCCAGGCCACCGGAATCCCCGCGCACGCGGGCACGATCGGCGTGATCGCCGGGTTCGCGATCGGACTACGGGTGCTGCTCGAGCACCTGGCCGACCTCTGGTACCCCGAGCGGCTGCGGCACACGTCGGTCCCCGAGGAGATGCCGGAGCCCGCGCTGAGCGCCGAGATCGCCGGGATCGCCGTACGGGTCGCCGTGTTCGCCTTCCTCGGCCACGTCCTGATCGGCGGTTGCTGGCAGTGGTACGCCGGCGTCCTGCTCTTCGCCCTGCCTGACCTGATGGGACAGGTGCGCTACCGCACCGGCTTCACCCTTCCGGCGAAGGTGCCGTTCCCGACCGGCATCACCCAGATCCTGGCGCTGGTCATCGGTGGAACGGTGCTGGTCGCCATCGCGATCTCGGGCAGCTCCAGTCACCTGACCGTCCTGCGCATCGCGTTCGTGGCCGCCGGCCTGGCCCCCGCGGTCCTCGGCTCGCTGCAGACCTTCCGCGACGAGGAGCACCCGCGGCCGGCCACCTCGTGGGAGCTCCAGTTCGCGGGCGCCGGTGTGCTCGTGATCAGCCTGATCCTGGCGATCCACGGCTACGGGTACTGACCGGCACAATGTCGGGGTGAACCCGTCTCCGGCCCCCCGCACCCGCGGCGACCTCTGCCCGGGCGTGTCCCGGCCGTGGCCGGCCGAGGACGGAGCACTGGTCCGGCTCCGGCTGATCGGCGGCGAGATCGCTCACCACCAGCTCGTGGCGCTGTCGCAGATGGCCACGCGGTTCGGCGACGGCCACCTCCACACGACAGGCCGGGCGAACCTCCAGCTCCGGGGCCTGCCGCTCACCGACGGTGCGCTGCCCGCCGAGGTCACCGACGCGATCGCGGCCACCGGCCTGCTCCCGCACGCCGACCACGAGCTGGTGCGCAACGTGATGCGCTCGCCGCTCTCCGGTCTCAGCGGAGGGCTCGCCGACCTTCGGCCGGTCGCGCGCGCGTTCGACGACCTGCTGTGTGCCGCGCCGGCTCTGGCCGCCCTCCCCGGACGGTTCCTGGTCGTGCTCGACGACGGCCGCGGTGACCTCCAGGGCCGCACCCTCGACCTCGGCGCGATGGCGGTCGGCGAACAGCACGCCCAGCTGCGCGCCGGGAGCGAGGGCTGGGGCGACGTCGTCCCGCTCGACGACGTACCGGCACGGCTGGTGGCCCTAGCCCACGACTTCCTGACGCGCCGCGGCGAGGGCCCGAACGCGGCCTGGCACGTCGACGAGCTGAGCACCCCGATGCTCAGCGGGACCCGCGATCCCCGGACCTTGCGCAACGCCGGCCCGCTGCCGTTCGGCCCGTTCGACGGTGGCCAGCACCTCGAGGTCCCCGACGGCGTGATCACCGCTGAGGTGCTGGCCGCGCTGGCCGAGGTGACGCCCGGGGACCTGCTCGTCGTCTCACCCTGGAGCGGGCTCGTCGTGGCCGATGGTGGTCACCTAGGCTGACGGCCTCGACGAGTGGAACAGGAACCCGGTGCGAGTCCGGGGCGGTTCCGCCACTGTGAGGCCCATTGGTGGTTGAGGAGCTTGCACAGCTTGCGTCTCGACACCGGCCCAGCCAGACACTGGCCACCCGTCGTTGTCACCGAGAGGGGCGAGAACCCCGAGGAGAGACGATGGACCTGATCAGTGCACGGCCGCCACGGCGCTACGACTACGTCGACGACGGCGCCGCGATCTACCGCGCATCGTTCGCGACCATTCGCCGCGAGACCGATCTGGCGCACCTTCCCGCGAACGCCGAACGGGTCGCCGTACGGATGGTGCACGGCAGCGGCCAGACGGACCTGGCTGCCGACCTGCTGATCCACGACGACCTGGTCCCTGCCGCGCGCGCCGCCCTGAACGCCGGGGCGCCGATCCTCACCGACGCCCACATGGTCGCCTCCGGTGTGACCCGGGCTCGTCTGCCGCGCGGGAACGACGTGCTGTGCCTGCTGCGCGACCCCCGCGTGCCCGACATCGCCCGCGACTTCGGCACCACCCGATCGGCAGCCGCGCTCGCGCTCTGGGGCGACCGGCTCGCCGGGTCCGTCATCGCGATCGGCAACGCACCCACCGCGCTGTTCCACCTGCTCGAGATGATCCTGGCAGGGGCGCCACGTCCGGCCGCGATCATCGGTGTCCCGGTCGGCTTCATCGGCGCCGCAGAGTCCAAGGACGCGCTGGCCTCGTTCGCCGTCGAGCACGGCATCGACCTCCCGTTCCTGACGGTGCGTGGTCGTCGCGGTGGCTCGGCGATCGCTGCCTCCGCACTGAACGCCCTCGCCCAGGAGCGGGAGTGACCGGGCGCCTGTACGGCGTCGGGGTGGGTCCCGGCGATCCCGAACTGACCACGCTCAAGGCAGCCCGGTTGATCGGCGCGGCAGACGTGATCGCCTACCACTCGGGCGTCGGCAAGGAGTCGAACGCCCGCCGGATCGCTGCCGACCTCATCCCGCACGGCCTGATCGAGGAGAACCTCGTCTACCCCGTGACCACGGGCCTGCCGGACCACCCGGGCGGGTACGCCGGCGCGATGGCCGAGTTCTACGAAGCGAGCTCCGAGCGGCTCGCCGTCCACCTCGAAGCCGGACGAACCGTCGTCCTGCTGGCCGAGGGTGACCCGCTTTTCTACGGCTCGTTCATGTACATGCACGACCGGCTGAGCGGCCGCTTCCCCACCGAGATCGTTCCGGGCGTGCCGTCGTTCGCGGCCGCCACGGCAAGCGTCGCGACGCCGCTGGTCCGGCAGACCGACGTGCTGACGATCCTGCCCGGCACGCTGCCCGAGGCCGAGCTCGCCCGGCGCCTGGCCGACACCCAGGGCGCGATCATCATGAAGCTCGGACGCACGTTTCCCCGGGTGCGCTCGGCCCTGGAGCAGGCCGGGCGGCTCGACCACGCCATGTACGTCGAACGTGCCTCGATGCCCGAGCAGCGCTGGCTCCCGGTGCGCGACGTCGACCCCGAGACGGTGCCGTACTTCTCCCTGATCGTGGTGCCCGGCGACTCGGTCGCCGACACCCCGGGCGGACGGCGTGCTGTTTCGGTGGTTGAGGAAGGCGCGCAGCGCCTGTCTCGAAACCCTGGCACCGCCGCTGAGCTCGTCGTCGTCGGCCTCGGCCCGGGCCCCGAAGCCTGGCTGACACCCGAAGCCACAGCCGTGCTCGCCGAGGTCGACCACGTCGTCGGCTACGCCCCGTACGTCGACCGGGTACCCCAGCGGATCGGGCTGAGCAGGCACGCGTCCGGCAACACCGTCGAGGTCGACCGGGCCCGGTTCGCGCTCGACCTGGCGCTCGCCGGCGAGCGGGTCGCGGTCGTCTCCGGCGGGGACGCCGGCGTCTTCGGGATGGCTGCTGCGGTCTTCGAAGCGGCCGAGGACCCGGCGTACGCCGACGTACCGATCCGGGTCGTGCCGGGGATCAGCGCGGTGCAGGCTGTCGCCGCGCGGGCCGGGGCACCGATCGGCGGCGACTTCGCGGTGATGAGCCTGTCGGACCGGCTCAAGGGATGGCCGGTGATCGAGACGCGCCTGCGCGCGATCGCCGAGGCCGACCTGGTCCTGGCGATCTACAACCCGGCCTCGCGGTCGCGTACGACCCAGGTCGCCGAGGCCCAGAAGCTGCTGCTCGAGGTGCGCTCGGCTGACACGCCGGTGGTCGTCGGTCGCGACGTCGGTCGCGCCGGCGAGTCCCTGACCGTGACAACGCTGGCCGAGCTGGAGGCCGACACCATCGACATGAAGTGCCTGCTGATCATCGGCGCCCGCGGGACTCGCGTCACCAGGTCCGGCAGGGTGTGGACCGCCCGCTCAGTCGGCTGAGCGGAGCTTCGAGGAGCGGTCGCGACTCGCGTCGTACAGGTAGGACTCGGCGACCTCGCCCGGACTCGGCACCGGGTCGAGGACCTGGCCGACCAGGATCACCGCCGCCTGGCGCAGGCCCGCGGCCTCGACCTGGTCGGCGATCGTGCTCAGCGTTCCACGCAGGACGACCTCGGCCGGCTGGCTCGCCCGATGGACCACCGCGACCGGGCACTCCGGCCCGTAGTCGTCGATCAGCTCCTCGGCGATCTCGCGGATCCGGGTGATCGCGAGGTGCAGGACCAGGGTCGCGCCGGTCGCAGCGAACGCGGCCAGCGATTCACCTGCCGGCAGTGCCGTCGACCGGGCCTGGGCGCGGGTCAGCACGACTGACTGGGTCAGCAACGGGACGGTGAGCTCTCGGCCGAGCAGCGCGGCCGCTGCCGCGTAGGCCGGTACGCCCGGAGTGACGTCCCAGTCCACGCCCGCGGCATCGAGCCGCGCGGTCTGCTCGGCGAGCGCCGAGTACAGCGACGGGTCGCCCGAGCACAGCCGCACCACGCTCCGTCCGGCCAGGTGGCTGGTCACCAGCTCGGCGGTGATCTGGTCCAGGTCCAGGTCCTGGGTGTCGACCAGCCGGACGTCCTCGCGGCAGTGACCGAGCACGTCGCGGTCCAGGTAGGTGCCGGCGTACACGACGACATCGGCCCCCGCCAGCAGGGTCGCCGCGCGCAGCGTGATCAGGTCGGCAGCGCCCGGGCCTCCGCCGACGAAGTGGATCGTCACTGCGGCACCTGCCAGGACCACTGGACGATCGCTCGGCCGGGACTCCAGCCGGTGAACGTCCCGATAGGTGCGACAGTCTCGACCTGCAGCCGGATGAGTTCCCCGCCGAGGTTGGTGTACCGCTCGACGAGCAGGGACTCGGTCTGGTGGGTCACGGCGTGCACGACGAGCCGTCCGCCGGGCCGCAGCACAGCCAGAACGGCGTCGAGCACACCCGGGCGACTCGCGCCGCCCCCGACGAAGACAGCGTCGGGCGCGGCCAGCCCGGCGAGTGCTCCGGGCGCCCGGCCGACGACGACCTCCAACCCCGGTACGCCGAGCCTTCTCGCGTTGCGGCGGATCCGCATCCCTCGCTCGGCGTCGACCTCGATCGCGATCGCACGCGTCGACGGATGGGATCGCATCCACTCGATCCCGATCGAACCGGCCCCGGCACCGACGTCCCACAGCACCTGGCCCGGCGAGGGCGCCAAACGTGCCAGTGCCGAGGCCCGCGCATCGCGCCGGGTGAGCTGGCCGTCGTGCTCGAAGGCGTCGTCGGCGAGCCCCGGCGTACGGGAGTTTCCCCTGCCCACACAGGCGATCGCGATCAGGTTGAGCGCCGCCGAAGGTCCGCTCCACGCGTCCGCGCGCGCACTGCGGCGGGTCTCGTACGACGTCCCGAGATCGCCGAGCACGGTCATCGTGCTCGCGCCGTACCCGTCACCGGTGAGCACCTCGGCGACGACCGCCGGAGTCGTGGCATCGGAGGACAGCACGATCAGGCGGTGCCCCGGCGCCACGGCTGCGAGGATGCGCTGCGGATCGCGTCCCACCAGGGTGACGACCTCGACCGCGTCGGCGGGCCAACCCAGCCGTGCCCGGGCCAGGGCGATCGACGAGACGCCCGGGACGACCTGCACCCGATCGGATCCGAGCACGTCGATCAGGGTGCCGGCGATGCCCGAGACGAGAGGGTCTCCCGACGCCAGCGCGACGACGGAGCGACCGGAGTGGTCGTCGATCAGCGCGGCCAGGTGATCGCGCAGGGGCGAGGGCCACGCGATCCGCTCCTGCCCGCTGGCAGGGTCGGCTGACGGCAGCAGCTCCAGCTGGCGGGTTCCACCGAGGACGACCTCCGCAGCCAGGATCGCCTGCTGGGAGGCAGGATCCAGGCTCTCCCAACCGTCGGCGCCGATGCCGAAGACGGCTACCGAATTGGCCTGCGTGGGCTCCATGGGCGGAAAGGTTATCGTTACGCCTCCAAGCACGAGGTGCCCCAGAGACTCGCAGCAACATCGCGGTGTGGACGGGGAGAATCTGGGAAGCCGGTGAGAGTCCGGCACAGGGCCCGCTGCGGTGACCGGGGCGTCGTACGACGACTCCGGAAGTCCGAAGACCGGCCTCGCGCTCCGATGTCCGATGGCTAAAGCGCGGGAGCCCCCATGCCACTGCAGTTCCCTTTCAGCGCCATTGTCGGTTCGCACGCTGGGTCCGACTTCGACGACATGGCCCTGGCCCTGATCCTCACCACGATCTCGCCCGACGTCGGCGGCGTCCTGATCCGCGGCGAGAAGGGCACCGCCAAGTCGACGATGGTCCGGTCGCTCGCGGCCGTGCTGCCTCCGATCGACGTGGTCGCCGGTGACCGCTTCTGCTCCGATCCGGACGACCCGCACGCCGTCTCGCCCGACGGCCCGTTCGGCGACAACCCGGCACGGGAGACCCGGCCGGTCCGCCTCGTCGAGCTCCCCGTCGGCGCCACCGAGGACCGGGTGCTCGGATCCCTGCACCTCGAGCGTGCGCTGTCCGAGGGCAGGACCGAGTACGAACCCGGGCTGCTGGCGCGGGCCCACCGCGGGATCCTGTACGTCGACGAGGTCAACCTGCTGCACGACCACCTCGTCGACCTGCTCCTCGACGCCGCAGCCATGGGCACCTCGACGGTCGAGCGCGACGGAATCTCGGTCGAGCACGCCGCACGGTTCGTCCTGGTCGGGACGATGAACCCCGAGGAGGGCGAGCTCCGGCCGCAGCTGCTGGACCGCTTCGGGCTGACCGTCGAGGTCGCGGCTCCCCGCGATCCGGCCCTGCGGGTCGAGGTCGTTCGCCGCCGGATGGCCTACGACGCGGACCCTGCCGGTTTCGTCGCCGACTGGGAGGAGGCCGAGCGATCGTTCACCGCCAGGATCGAGAAGGCCCAGGCGGCGCTCGAGTCGGTCGTCCTCGATGACGCCGCCCTGCTCAAGATCGCCGAGGTCTGTGCCGCCTTCGACGTCGACGGGATGCGGGCCGACCTGGTCACGGCTCGGGCCGCGATCGCGCACGCAGCCTGGCGTGGCGGTTCTGGCGTCGACCGAGCCGACATCCGCGCAGCAGCCCGCCTCTCCCTTCCGCACCGCCGCCGTCGCAATCCCTTCGACGCCCCGGGCATCGACGAAGCCCTGCTCGACCAGGTCCTCGGAGAGGACGACCCCGAGCCCGAGCCGACCGACGATGGTCCTGGAAGCGCAGACACCGATCAGCACCCGGTCGTGGAGCGTGCCGGAACGCCCGCACCCGAGAACCAGAGCGAACTCCACCAGGGCACCGACAGTTCCGACGTCTCGGCAAGCTCGACGACCGTGGGGGCCGGCCCCGCGAACGACGACTCGACGACCACCACCGCCGGCGAGCCCTACCGCCCGAAGCTCTTCGCCGTCTCCGGCCTCGGCGCCGGTGACCAGGGTCGGCGCAGTCGCGCCATCACCAGCGCGGGACGGCGGATCGGGGCCCAGCGGCTCGACGGCTCCGGCGGCGCGATCCACCTCGTCGAGACCATCCGTGCCGCAGCTCCGCACCAGGCCGGCCGGGCCAGGGGCAGCCGGCTGGTGCTCCGGCCCGAGGACCTCCGGATCGCCGTACGGGAGGGCAAGGAAGCCAACCTGATCCTGTTCTGCGTCGATGCCTCCGGCTCGATGGCGGCACGTGCGCGGATGCAGCAGGTCAAGGCCGCCGTCCTGTCCCTGCTGCTCGATGCCTACCGTCGGCGGGACAAGGTCGGCCTGGTCACCTTCCGCGCCTCCGCAGCGGTGCTCGCGCTGCCGGCGACGTCCTCGGTCGAGATCGCCGCGGCCCGGCTCGACGACCTCCCGGCCGGCGGCCGGACCCCGCTGGCCGAGGGCCTCCTGAGCGCACTCGAGACACTGCGGATCGAAGCGGTCCGGGATCCGCGGCGCCGACCACTGCTGGTCGTGGTCACCGACGGACGGGCGACGTACGGCGCCGACGCGGTCGCGCGGTCACAAGCAGTCGCACGACACATCGCGACGCGCAGCATCGCCACGCTGGTCATCGACTGCGAGACCGGGCGCTTCCGGATGGGGCTGGCGCGCGACCTGGCAGTCGACCTCGGCGCCGACTACGTCCGGCTCGGCGAGGTCAGTGCCGCGGCGCTCACCGATGCGGTCCGGCACCGGGTCGAGGGGGCCGCCTGATGCCGCAGGGTCAGCCGGCGGCCGTTCCCGACGACGGGCTCTCGACGCGGCAGCGTCGCCACCGGCCGCTGCTCGCGGTCCACACCGGTGACGGCAAGGGCAAGTCGACCGCAGCCTTCGGCCTCGCGTTGCGGGGCTGGAACCAGGGCTGGAGCCTGGGCATCTTCCAGTTCGTGAAATCGGCCAAGTGGCGGCTCGGTGAGCAGGCGGTCTTCGAGCAGCTCGACGAGCTGCACCGCAGCACCGGGGTCGGCGGCCCGGTCGACTGGCAGAAGATGGGCGCGGGCTGGTCGTGGTCGAAGAAGGCCGGCACCACCGACGACCACGAGGCGGCCGCTGTCGAGGGCTGGCGGGAGATCCAGCGCCGGATCGCTGCCCAGGAGCACGACCTGTACGTGCTCGACGAGTTCACCTACCCGATCAACTGGGGCTGGATCGACCTGGACGACGTCCTGACCACCCTCGCCGAACGGCCCGGGCACCAGCACGTCGTGATCACCGGGCGGCGTGCCGATCCGCGGTTGATCGGCGCGGCCGACCTGGTGACCGAGATGGGTTGCGTCAAGCACCCGATGGACGCCGGCCAGAAGGGCCAGCGCGGCATCGAATGGTGACCACCACAGCCCTGCCGCGCCTGATGATCGCCGCACCCGCATCGGGACACGGCAAGACCACGGTCGCGACCGGATTGATGGCGGCACTGGCTCGCAGGGGCCTGGCGATCAGCGGGCACAAGGTCGGGCCGGACTACATCGACCCCGGTTACCACGCCCTGGCCACCGGCAGACCGGGCCGCAACCTGGATCCGCACCTCGTCGGCGAGGAGCTGCTGGTGCCGCTGCTCCTGCGCGGCGCTTCGGGCGCCGACGTCGCCGTCATCGAGGGCGTCATGGGCCTGTACGACGGCCAGCTCGGCGGCGACGGCTTCTCCTCGACCGCTCACGTCGCCCAGGTCACCCGGACCCCGGTCGTCCTGGTGGTCGACATCTCGCACGCCTCGCGTTCGATCGCCGCGACGGTGCACGGGATGACGACCTGGGACGACTCGGTCGACGTCGTCGGGCTGGTGCTCAACAAGGCCGGTTCGGACCGCCACGCCGGCGAGGTCCTGCGAGCACTCGCCGACAGGTACCCGGTCCTCGGCGTCCTGCGGCGCGACGACGGCATCGAGGCACCCTCGCGCCACCTCGGACTCGTGCCGGCGGCCGAGCGGACCGACGCCGCCGCCTCGCTCGACCGGCTTGCCGCCCAGGTCGCAGAGCGGATCGACCTCGAGGCCGTGGTCCGGCTGGCGCAGGCAGCTCCGGACCTCGCCGGCAGTCCCTGGGATCCGACTGCCGCGCTGTCGGGTCACCACGTCTCGGCACCATTCGCAGGGACCGACCGCCCGGTGATCGCCGTGGCCGGCGGCCGTGCGTTCACGTTCTCCTACGCCGAGACCACCGAGCTGCTCCGTGCCGCCGGCTGCGATCCGGTCGTCTTCGACCCGGCGACCGACGACTCGCTTCCGGCCGGCACCCGCGGCCTGTACCTCGGCGGCGGCTTCCCCGAGCTGCACGCGGCCGACCTGAGCGGCAACGACACGCTGCGCACCCAGGTCAGGGCCGCGATCGCGAACGGGCTGCCCACGGTCGCCGAGTGTGCCGGCCTGCTCTACCTGTGCCGCACCGTCGACGGAGCCGAGATGGTCGGCGCGGTCCCGGTCGAGGCCGCGATGGCACCGCGGCTGACCCTCGCCTACCGGACCGCCACCGCGGCGGGCGAGAACCTGCTCACGACCGCGGGCGAGGTGGTGACCGGCCACGAGTTCCACCGCACCCACCTGCTGTCCTCACCCGGGCGGCCCGCCTGGAGCTTCGGCGACGGGCTCGTCGACGGTGTCGCGGGCCCGAGCCTTCATGCGGCCTACCTGCACACGCACTGGGCCGGCCACCCGCGGCTGGCCGCCCGGTTCGCGGCAACCGCTCACGCTGCTGAGCCGGTCGCGCTCCCACCCCGCGTCCCGCGATCATCGCTTGTACCGAGGAAGGCGGGCAGCGCCCGTCTCGAAGTGAGTCTGCCGAGATGCGGCGACGTCCCCCCAGACCTGCCCCACGAGCCCCTGCGCCACCACGGCGACGCCGAGGCCACGCCCGGTCTGGCCGACTTCGCCGTGAACGTGTACGACGGCCCGCGACCCGCCTGGCTGGAGGCAGCCCTGCTCGCGGCCGATCCGGGCCGCTATCCCGACGCGACGCCGGCCCGTGACGCGATCGCCATCCGTCACGGCCGAAGCCCGGACACGGTGCTGCCCACGGCAGGGGCCGCCGAGGCTTTCGGCCTGGTCGCACGACTGCGGTCCTGGACGTGTCCGGTCGTCGTGCACCCCCAGTTCACCGAGCCGGACGTGGCCCTCGAGGGCCAGCCGGTGCGGCACGTCACTCTGACCGCTGCGACCGGGTTCCGGCTCGACACCTCGCTGGTGCCGGCCGAGGCGGACCTGGTCGTCCTCGGCAACCCGACCAACCCGACAGGCGTCCGGCACCCTGCCTCGACCCTGCTCGGGCTGCTCGCACCGGGCCGGCTGGTCGTCATCGACGAGGCCTTCCTCGAGGACGACGAGGAGTCGCTCGCCGGCATCGTGAGGCCCGGCCTGCTGGTGATCCGCAGCCTGACGAAGCTGTGGACGATCCCGGGCATCCGGGCCGGGTACGTGACCGGCGACGCCGAGACCATCGCCGCACTGGCCAGGCGTCAGACCCCGTGGTCGGTCTCGGCAGCGGCGCTCGCCGCGCTGATCGCCTGCACGTCGGCGGAGGCGAACGAGGAGGCCGGCCGACGGGTCGCGCGCATCGCGCGCGACCGTGAGTACCTGAGCGGCGAGCTGGCCCGGCTGGGCATCGAGCACATCGCCTCGACGGCTCCGTTCGTCCTCGCCCGAGCCGGCGCCGGAGTGCATGACGCCTTGCGGCAGGCGGGTTTCGCGGTCCGCCGGGCCGACACGTTCCCGGGCCTGGACGCGAGCTGGGTGCGGATCGCCGTACGTGAACGCGAGCCGACCGCCGCACTCGTGTCCGCCCTGGCCAGCCTTCGACCGGGCTCCTGAGGCACCCGTTCACCGAGGCCCTACGATGGGCGCACCAGGCTCGAGGAAGCCGGTGGGAATCCGGCACAGTCGCGCTACTGTGACATCGCTTCGGCGGTGGAGTCAGACCCAACAGCCTGGTCATCCAGTTCTGGATGAATCCAACTACTTGGGACGCACCATCCCGAAGGAGGACCTGATGGCTGACGCCATGTCCATGCTCACGCCCCCCTCGGCACTGGCCCGTACGGCGGCCGCCGAACGACTGGCCGGTCTGGCCACTCCTGCCGGCGCGCTCGGTCGCCTCGGCGAGCTCGGGGTCTGGCTCGCCGCGGTCCAGGGCCACTGCCCGCCGGTGGTCCCCCAGAACGTGCGGGCGGTGATCTTCGCCGGCGACCACGGAGTCGCGGCGCACGGCGTCTCGGCGTACCCGGCGGCGGTGACACCGGCGATGGTCCGCACCTTCGCCGCCGGCCGCGCCGGCGTCTCGGCGCTCGCGAACGCGCACGACGTCCACGTCCGGGTGCTCGACATCGCCGTCGACGACGACCTGGAGGGCATCGACCCCGAGGTCCAGCGATTCAAGATCCGTCGGTCGAGCGAACCCCTGCACCTGACCGACGCCCTCACCATGGCGGAAACCCACGCAGCGCTGGAAGCAGGCGCCCGGATCGCGGCCGAAGAGATCGCAGCAGGCGCGCAGCTGCTGATCAGCGGCGACATGGGGATCGGCAACACGACCCCGGCGACGGCGCTGATCGCCGCGAGCCTCGGAATCCCGGCAGACGACGTGACCGGTCGAGGCACCGGCATCGACGACGCCACCTGGGAGCACAAGAAGGACCTGATCCAGCAGGGGCTCGACCGGGTGAACGCCAGGGCTGACGAGGACGGCGATCTCGGGCCGGTCGAGACCCTTGCTGCCCTCGGTGGCGCCGACCTCGCCGCGTCGGTCGGTTTCATGGTCGCGGCAGCACGCGCCGGCATCCCCGTGCTGCTGGACGGTGTCATCGCCGTCGCCTGCGCCGTGATGGCCGATCGCATCGAGCCCGGCGCAGCCGCCTGGTTCGCTGCCGGTCACCGGTCCACGGAGCCGGCCCAGAGCCTGGCGCTGGACAAGCTCGGCCTCGAGCCGCTGCTCGACCTCGGCATGCGCCTGGGTGAGGGCAGCGGAGCGGTGGCGGCGGTACCGGTGGTGCGGTCGGCTGCGGCGCTGTTGCGCGATGTCGCGCTGCTCAGCGAGCTCGCCATCTCGTGAGGATCCTGGTCACCGGTGGGGTGCGGTCGGGCAAGTCGGCCCACGCCGAGAGCCTGCTGGCCGACCGGGCCACGGTCACCTATGTCGCTCCAGGACCGGTCCCGACGGCCGACGACCAGGAGTGGCAGGCGCGGGTCGCCGCGCACCGGGACCGCCGCCCGGCGCACTGGGTGACGCTCGAGAGCACCGACCTGACGGTCCTGCCTGCCGGTCCCGTTCTCGTCGACTGCCTCGGTACCTGGCTCACCTACCACCTCGACAACCTCGACGCGTGGTCCGGCTCTGACTGGACCGATGCTTTCGAGGACGCGCTGAGCGCCGCCGTCGATGCTGTCCGCATCGCAGACGACATCGTGCTGGTGACCAACGAGGTCGGCCAGGGAGTCGTGCCCGAGCACGCCTCCGGACGGCTGTTCCGCGACCTCCTCGGCACGCTCAACCAGCGGATCGCCGCCGTCTGCGACGAGGTGCACCTCGTCGTGGCCGGGCGCGTGCTGGTCCTGTGAGGAGCCTCGGCCTGCTGATCGGCTTCGCCGCGGACCAGGCCTGGGGCGATCCGCGCCGGCTCCATCCGGTCGCCGGGTTCGGGCAGGTCGCGCTCCTTGTCGAGGACCGGATGTACGCCGACGACCGGGCCCGCGGAGCGGCGTACACAGTGGTGCTGGTGGGTACGACGACCGCCGCCGGCGTGCTCCTCGAGCGCGGCACCCGGCGGCACCCGGTCACCCACACCCTGGCCACGGCGCTGGTGACCTGGGTCGTTCTGGGAGCCCGGTCCCTGGACCGTGAAGCGGCGGCGGTCGGGGCACACCTGCCCGACGACCTGCCCGCTGCCCGCCAGCGCCTGACCCACCTGGTCGGCCGCGAGACGCGTGACCTCGACGCATCCGGCATCACCCGCGCGGTCGTCGAATCCGTTGCCGAGAACACCTCCGACGCGGTGGTCGCGCCGCTGGTCCTCGGCGCCGCGTTCGGCATCCCCGGCCTGATCGGCCACCGCGCCGCCAACACCCTGGACGCCATGGTCGGCCACCGCACTCCGCGGTACGAGCGCTTCGGGTGGGCCAGCGCGCGGCTCGACGATCTGCTCAACCGGCCCGGGTCACGCATCACCGCCGCCCTCGCCGTGGCCCTGGGTCCTGATCCTCGCGCCGCCGTGCGGGCGTGGCGTCGGGACGCAGCCGGCCACCCGAGCCCGAATGCCGGACCGGTCGAGGCCGCGTTCGCGGGTGCGCTGGGGATCACCCTGGGTGGGACCAACCGCTACGGGTCGGTCCTCGAGGACCGCGCCCGGCTCGGCGACGGTCCCGCTCCCCAGGCACCCGACATCGGCCGCGCCCGCAGGCTGGCGCGCCGGGTCGACCTCGGGGCGCTGGCCCTGGTGACTGCTAGCGCGTGTCTCGAAATCCCAAGGCCCAGGCGGCGGCATCGGCCGGATCGCTGACGACCTCGACCCCCGTCGTCGGCGCCTTGCGGCGTACGACGACGACCGGGATGCCGAGCTCGGCAGCTGCTTCCATCTTGGGCCAGGTCCAGTCACCGCCGGAGTCCTTGGTCACCAGCACGTCGCTCGCGTGCTCGCGCAGGATCGCCCGCTCCGAGGCCAGCTCGTAGGGGCCCCGGCTCAGCAGGATCTGCCACATCGGTGGCACTTTCACCTCAGGGCGATCCACGACGCGTGCCACGACAGCAGCGTGCTCGAGCGGCCCGGTGAAGGCCCCGAGGGACTGACGCCCGATCGTCAGGAACGGCCGGGCGCCGAGCCGACTGGCGACGACGGCCGCCTCGTCGTGACCGGTCACCCAGTGCCAGGTCTCGGCGTACGGCGCCCCGCTCCAGCCGACGCGTTCGAGCCGCAGTAACGCGATCCCCGCAGCGGCGCAGGCCGCCAGCGCGTTCGCTGACATCCCTTCGGCGAAGGGGTGGGTCGCGTCGACAACCGCGGTGACCCCGGCGGCAGCCAGGTGCGCCTCGAGGCCGGCCACACCACCGAAGCCACCGATCCGCACCCGCCCGACGGGCAGCCTGGGCTGGACGACCCGGCCCGCCAACGAGGACTCGAAGTCGGCTCCGGCCTGCTCCAGCAGCACCGCCAGCTCGCGGGCCTCGGCCGTCCCGCCGAGGAGCAGGATGCTCATGAGGGACCGCCGGGCGCCAGGACCGGAAGGTCGGCGGAGCTGCCGGACGTCGTCAGCTCGAGCAGCGCGTCGAGGTCGAGGTGCTCGGTGACGAGGTCGCCGAGCAGGTCGAGCCGCGCTTCGCGTCGCTCGGCGAACACCACCTCGGAGGCAGCCCTGCTGATCCCGGCTACCGCGGCGACCTCGGCGAGCAGCGCCGCCCGGAACCCGTCGCTCTCCAGACTCCCGTGCCACATCGTGGCGAAGACGGCACCCTCGCGCACCCCGCCCGGGAACGGCTCGCCGGAGCCGACCTCGAAGGTCCCGTGGTGGATCTCGTAGCCGCTCACCGGCTGGCCGAGTCCGGTGCCCGTCGGCAGGCGCAGCACCTTGCCGGTCCCGAACCGGGTCGTCGCGTCCAGCAGGCCGAGGCCGGTGGCCGAGGCGCCCACGCTCCCCTCCACGCCGTCGGGGTCGTCGATCGACCCGCCGAGCATCTGCGCGCCACCGCAGATGCCGAGCACGGCGCGACCATCCGCAGCGTGGGCGGCGATCGCCTCGTCGAGCCCACGCGAACGCAGCCAGGCCAGGTCGTCGAGGGTGGCCCTCGTGCCCGGGAGCACCACCAGATCGGCGCCGACCAGATCGCGAGGCGAGGCTGCGAACGAGACGTCGAGATCGGGCTCCAGCCCGAGGGCGTCGACGTCGGTGAAGTTGCTGATCCGCGGCAGCCGCACCACGGCGACCCGCAGTCCGGCGTGGGTCCGGGCACGACGACCGTCGAGGTCGAGGGCATCCTCGGAGTCGAGCCACAGGTCGGGGTGCCACGGCAGCACCCCGTACGTCGGCCGACCGGTCATCCGGGTCAGGTCGTCGATTCCGGGCTGGAGCAACGACCGGTCGCCTCGGAACTTGTTGGCCACGAAGCCGGCGATCAGCGCCTGATCGGCCGGTTCGAGCAGTGCGACGGTCCCGTACAGGGCAGCGAAGAGTCCGCCCCGGTCGATGTCGCCGACGACGACCGTCGGAAGCGAGGCGTGCCGGGCCAGCCCCATGTTGACGTAGTCGCCGGCACGCAGGTTGATCTCGGTCGGGCTGCCCGCGCCCTCGGCGACGATGACGTCGTACCGGCTCGCGAGGTCGTCGTACGCCGCGTGCGCTGCGGCCGCGAGGTGCGCGCGCCCGGTGGTCCAGTCGCGGGAGCTGACCGATCCGGCTGGCTGGCCCATCACCACGACATGGCTCCGGGTGTCGCCTCCGGGCTTGAGCAGGACCGGGTTCATCGCAGCTTCGGGTTCTGCGCCGGCCGCCAGCGCCTGGATCCACTGCGCACGACCGATCTCGGCCCAGGAGCCCGGACCGCTCGCGCAGACCATCGAGTTGTTCGACATGTTCTGCGCCTTGTACGGCGCGACCTTCACCCCGCGGCGCGCGAACGCCCGGCACAGTCCGGTGGTGACGATGCTCTTGCCGGCATCCGAGGTGGTGCCGGCGACCAGGAGGCCGCTCACGCCTCGACCGGTGTGGTCTCGAGCGGTGTGGTCTCGAGCTCGTAGGTGTCACGGCACCAGCGCACCCAGACGAACACGGCGAAGCCGCCGAAGACCCACCACTCGATCGCGTACAGGAAGTTGCGCAGCGCGGTGAAGCCGGAGACAGCCGGGATGGCGGCGGCCGAGACCGACGAGATCCCGGACTGGAAAGGGGCCAGCGTGCTCTTCGGGACGTTCGCCACCACGTAGCCGCTGTAGAGGTCGGTGTTGACGTGCTGCACGATGCTCGCGATGCGCATCGTCGGGATGATGTCGTCGTCCGGATTCGCGTCGACCGGGCCGCTGCCTTCGGTGGCCTGGAGCCAGCCGGTGATCGCGACGCGTCCGGTCGGGATCGTCGACGTGTGGGTCGGGCTCCAGCCGCGCACCACGGGCATCGCCGAGGAGGTGCCGTCGACCAGGATCGGAGTGACGACCCAGTAGCCGACGCTGTTGCCGAGGTACCGGTCGGACACGTAGAGCGTGGAGGCACCGATCCAGCGGCCGCTGAAGGTGACCTGCCGACCCAGGGACCGTCCCGGGAACGAGCTGTCGCCACCCATCACGGAGCTCAGTGCGACGGCGGGTTGCGCCGAGATGTGACGCGCCGCGTCGGCGCGGCGGGTGTGCCAGGCGTCGAGCTGCCAGAGACCGAGCCCGACCGCCGCTGACAGGCAGACGATCATCGCCAGGTGCCCCGCCCAGAACTTCGGCCGGAGCATCATCAGAACCACTCGACCAGCCTACGGGTGGGGTGCGACGATCGGGTCCGTGACCTCCCTGATCCGACACCTGTCCGCTGCGTCCATGTCCCCCCGTGCCCCCGGCTCGATGACCCCGGACCGGATGGTGGCGCACAGCCTCGTCGTTGAACGGGCCGACGGGCTCACCCTGGTCGACACCGGGTTCGGTACCGCCGACCTGGCCCAACGCCGGATGGGCAAGGCCTTCATCGGCCTGATGGGCCTCGACCTGGACCCGGCGAACACGGCGCTCTCGCAGTTGGAAGCCCTCGGCTACCAGGCGGGCGACGTCACCGACATCGTCGTCACCCACCTCGACCTCGACCACGCCGGCGGGCTGGGCGACTTCCCCGGCGCCAAGGTGCACGTGTTCGCCGACGAGCTGGCGGCAGCCCGGGCCAGCAAGGCGCTGCGGGAGAAGAACCGGTACATCCAGGCGCAGTGGGCGCACAACCCGACCTGGGTCGAGCACAGCGTGGCCGGAGGCTCCTGGCTCGGGTTCGACTCGGTCACGGCCATCGGCGAAGACGTCCTGCTTGTCCCGACCCGCGGGCACACGCGCGGCCACTGCGCAGTCGCCGTACGACGGCCCTCAGGTGGCTGGTTCCTGCACGCCGGCGACGCCTACTTCAACACCGGAGAGAAGAACACTCCGCCGACCTGCCCGTCCGGCCTGGTGATGTTCCAGAACTTCGTGCAGATGGACAAGAAGGCCCGGCACGCCAACGCCGACCGGCTCCGCTCGCTGCACGCCGAGCACGGCCCGGACTCCGGCTCGACCGACGTTGTGACGATGTTCTCCGCTCACGACGCCGCCGAGTTCGACGCCCTGAAGGACGTAACGGACTAACTCATCCCACCGTCGTGGGCCAACACGCAACCGGTGATCATCCGCGCGGCCGGTGACGCCAGGTAGACGATCGATGCGCCCAGTTCGGCGGGCGTGATCGCACGACCCGGCAGCATCATCATCAGCCGGTCCGCGACCCTCGGGTCGAGGTCGGCCGGGTACTTCTCCGCGACCTCGGTGACGATCGGGGTGTCCACGGTGCCCGGGCAGACCGCGTTGACCCGGATCCTCTCGGGGGCCAGCTCGAGGGCGAGCGAGCGGGTCAGCTGGGTCAGTCCACCCTTCGCGGCCGAGTACGCCGTCGTGTAGCCCTGCGGGACCCGGCCGGCGACCGAGGACACGTTGACGATGTTGGCGTTGCGGGTGGCGCGCAGGTGCGGCATCGCCTCCTGCATCACCATGAACGGCCCCTTGAGGTCGATCGTGTGGATCCGGTCCCACTCGTCGTCGGTGACCGTGTCGAACCGTCCGAACTGCACGACGCCGGCCACGTTGGCCAGGACGTCGATCCGCCCGTGCTCGCTCGCCTTCGCGATCGCGGCCCGGACCGATTCGCGGCTGCCGACGTTGCACTCGACGTACGTGACCCCGTCCGGCACGGTCGGGTGGATGTCCAGGCCGTAGACGATGTCGCCCAGGTCGCGGAACAGCTCGGCGGTCGCGAACCCGATGCCGGACGCGGCTCCGGTGATGACGACGACGCGCGGGCTTGGCTCAGTCATGGGGGTCTCCTGGGTCGACGTGGTTCGAGGCTCCTCGGACGTTAGCAGCGAACTAGAACATGTTCTAGGGATTCCACGAGGCCATCCGTCGTCCACAACTGTGGACAACCCTGTGGACTAAGTCGGACTAAGTCCTATGCTGGGACCATGACCGAGACCGTCAACATCCACGCCGCGAAGACGCACCTGTCCAAGCTGCTGGAGCGCGTGGAGAAGGGCGAGACGATCGTGATCGCCCGCGCCGGCAAGCCGGTGGCCGAGTTGACGCCACTGAAGCCGCGCGTCGACTTCGTGTTCGGGACGCTCGCAGGCCAGATCGAGTGGGACGAAGAAAAGTGGGACGAGGCCAAGGCTGAGGTGACCGCGATGTTCAACGACGAGATCTTCCCAGCATGATCCTGCTCGACACGCACGTCGTGCTCTGGTCACTAGCTCGTGAGTCTCGGCTCGGCAGGTCGGCACGGCGCGTTGTTAGCAGTGCTGACGTCCTCTACATCTCAGCGCTGACTCACGCTGAGCTCGCGATCAAGGGTCCACACATCAACCTCCACCTACCCGGCAACCTCGCACGCTTGGCCGCCGACGCGGGCTTCGTAGCGCTCCCCTTCGAAGACCGTCACGCGGCTGCCGTGAATCGGTTTCCCCAGCTCGAGCGGCACGACCCGTTCGACAGGATGCTCGTAGCCCAAGCAGACGTCGATCGACTCCCCCTGCTGACCGCCAACCAGGCCCTGCTCTCCCTAGAACAGCCCTGGATCATCGACGCCACCGAGTGAGGACCTCATGACGGAACTCCCTGACTGGGCCGCCGACCTGACCCTCCAGCCGCACCCCGAGGGTGGTTGGTTCGCCGAGACCTACCGGCACTCAGACGACCTAGAGTCCGAGCGAGGCGCTCGATCGCTCGCAACGGCGATCCACTTCCTGCTCCTGCCCGGCGAGTCATCGGCCTGGCACCGGGTCGCCTCGGACGAGCTGTGGTTCCACCACCGCGGCGGCGCGCTTCGCCTGTGGGTCGGAGACGATCCCGAGCACGCAGGCGAGCACCTGCTCGGACCTGACATCACCGCGGGCCAGCGCCCGCAGCTGCTCGTTCCTGCTGGCCGGTGGCAAGCGGCGCGGCCGGTCGACGACGCGGTCCTGGTCAGCTGCGTGGTCGTCCCCGGCTTCGACTTCGCCGACTTCGACCTCGGCGGTCCGGCCCCGGCGTAGTCAGGCCCGCCTGGTCAGGCCCGGCGCACGCCCTTGTAGATCGCCCGGAAGACGACGAGCGGTTGCAGCAACGGCCACGCCGGAATCGTGAAGGCGTGCCCGCTCGGCGCGAACACCTCCAGGCCGTTGGCCTGCGCACCCACCACTGAGCCCCAGCGACGCGGCGCCGGTTTGAAGGGCTTCAGCGCTCGGCCCTCCAGCTCGGCGCGGACGTTGTGCGCCAGCAGCCCGTCGGCCCGACTGCGGGCCGAGGTGCGCAGCGGGTCGGTGGCGGCGACATCGCCGATCGCGTAGACACCCGGAGCGCCGGGAACCCGGAGGTACTCGTCGACGACGACGAACCCGTCGGCGTTCAGCAGTTCGCCGGGTAGCCAGGCGGTGTTGGGGGTGACCCGGCCGATCGTCCAGAGCACGGCGTCTGCTTTCACGGGTGACTGACCAGTGCTCCACTCGACCGGGCCGGCGGTGATCTCGTCGCACGCGAACTCGTCGGGAACCACAGCGCGATGCCGCGGGTGCAGGCCCACGCCGAGCTCGTCGAGGCGCTTGCCGAGAGTGCTCCAGACCTTGCCGTGGTGATGCGGTAGCGCGCGGTCACCGGGAAAATACAGGTCCACCTGCTTGTCGGGCCACGTGGTGGCGAGGTTGTAGGCACTGCTCACAGCCGCCGCACCACCGCCGATCACGGCCACTGAATCTGCCGCGGCCACCCGTTCGTGCGCCGACGCCAGGGCGTCGTTCACGTCGTCGGTGGTCTCCAGACCGGGGCGGCGCCAGAAGCCGTTCGTCACCCCGCTGGCGATCACCAGGGCGTCGTACGACTCGGTGCGGGTGTCGCCCTCTGCGCCGGTGATCGTCAGGACCCGGGCGACCGTGTCGAGTCCGGTCATCGTGCCGTGCACCGTTCGGACCCGGTCGAGCCGGTGGTACCGGTCGAACGAGATCCAGTAGTCGCGCACCCATTCGCGTGGCCGGACCAGGCGCAGGCCGAGTTCCTGGCCGCTCACCAGGCCGGGCTTGCTCGAGACTCCGACGACCTCGGCGTGCTTCGAGAGATGGATCGCGGTCAGGACCCCGGTGTCACCGAGCCCCGCGATGACCACCTTCGGTCGGCCCATCACGAGCCCTTGCGCGGCGGCCGCGGGACGAAGCGCGGGACGCGAGCGATCACGTCGGCGTACGACGGCCGCCGTTCGAGGCTGCGCTGTTCCATCATCGGGATGCTGGCTCCTTCGAAGAGCACGAACATGCCGACGGCCCCCACGAGAACCCACCAGTCGTGCGGCGCCGCCGCGACGCCGAAGAGTCCCAGGGCGAGCCAGAAGCTGAACTCGCCGAAGTAGTTCGGGTGCCGCGACCAGGACCACAGGCCCCGGTCCATCGCCTGGCCCGGCTGACGGACGCGGGCGAACCGGTACATCTGCCGGTCGGCGGTGAACTCCAGCACGACGGCCCCGATCCCGACCACCAGGGCAACGACGTCGAGCCAGCTCAGGGTGCGGTCGGTGCGGGTCACCACGAGGTAGACGGGCAGCATGCCGAGAAACACCTGCAACGTCGGGAAGACGTGGATCGCCATCAGGTCGACGACCAGCTCGGCCCTGCCGGCCTTCTCCTTGAGCATCGGGTAGCGCCAGTCCTCGTGGTGCATCCCCGGCCACGCGTAGATCCAGTTGCCGGTCAGCCTCACGGCCCAGAGGACCATCACGAAGGCGACCAGCCAGACGCGACCGCAGGTCGGCCGGCCTGCCTCGATCCACCACGCCAGCATCAGCAACGGCGGCAGGACGCTCCAGTACGCGTCGTAGAAGCTCGAGTTCTTGTGGATGCGACTCGCGATGAACACCACCACGGTCGCGATCAGGTCGGCGATCAGACCGTCGAGCCAGAGGTGTGGTGTCGCCGGGCCGTAGGCGAACCACAAGGCGCCCGCACCGAACGCGACGACGTAGGCGATGCCGACACGCACGAGTGACTCGGTCTTGCTCATGGATCGACAGTACCTAGAACTTGTTCTAGTTCACCAGCAAAGCCCGATACGGAATGGTGGAGCCTAGGTGCTGCGTCGTCCAGAAATGGCCCTCACAACAGTGTTGAACCCAGTGCCCCGACCCGCAGGCCTTAAGGGTGGCGGCGAGTTTGCGGGCTGGTCTTGGAGCCGGAGTGTTGGGCAACGACCCAGAGCGGCCACGTAGCCTTTGGCTATGCGTTGGCCGCACGTTGTCCCGGATTTTTAAGGGGTCGCCTTGGTACCTCATTGGCGGCGGGGGCGGCGGAGTCTGTATCGGCGTAGGAATCGCCTTTGTACAAACCGATTCTGCTTTCACGTTGGCCATCGGGTGGGTCCTGGTTCTGAAGGGCATCGCGGTCTTCATCAAGGCCATCAGCAAAGGGGTGGCGTGGGAACCGCGACGACCGCGCAGTCGCAGGCGACATGGGGCGCCCAGCCACAAGAACTGACGTTGGCTGTCAGATCATCGCCGGAGGTCAACTCCGCGATGAGCCACGGGTCCTTCAAGCTGACCCCGCCTACTACCTCGACCTCGCCCGAGAGCGCGAAGGCGCTCAGGCCGAGTACAACATCCGAGCCAGTGGCGGGCGGGTCCCGCCTCGACCCGGCAGGCTCCCGTAGATTCAGGGCGGTCGCTTAACCCGAGGGTTGTGCGACCTCTCTGAGTACATGCACTCAAGCCCAGGACCCACCCGGTCGGCCATGCTGACGTCGTGATGTCCATCGAGAACCAGGAACGCGGTCCGACCGGAACTCGGACGTGGCTGTGGTG
>JAOPYE010000026.1 GCA_025964775.1 Marmoricola sp. | reverse complement strand
TTGCCGGTCCCGATGTGGGTGTAGCGGCGGATCCCGTCGGCCTCCTGCCGCACCACCATCGCGAGTTTGCAGTGGGTCTTGAGGCCGACCAGCCCGTAGACCACGTGGCAGCCTGCCTGCTCGAGCTAGCGGGACCAGCGGATGTTGGCCTGCTCGTCGAAGCGGGCCTTGATCTCGACGATCACCAGGACCTGCTTGCCGGACTCGGCCGCGTCGACGAGTGCATCGATGATCGGGGAGTCGCCGGAGGTCCGGTACAGCGTCTGCTTGATCGCGAGCACGTGCGGGTCGGCAGCGGCCTGTTCGATGAAGCGCTGCACCGAGGTGCTGAAGGAGTCGAAGGGATGGTGCAGCAGGACATCGGAGCGCCGTACTGCCTTGAAGACGTCGACGGGGGAGGACGACTCGACCGGAGCGAGCAGGCGGTGCGTCGCGGGCAGGAAGGCCGGGTAGCGCAGGTCGGCACGGTCCAGGTCGGCGATGTCGTGCAGGCCGCGGAGGTCCAGCGGCCCGGGCAGCCGGACGACCTCCTCGTCGGTGACGTCGAGCTCGGAGATCAGCAGCTCCAGGACGCGCTCGTCGATCGTCTCCTCGACCTCGAGCCGGACCGGCGGTCCGAACCGACGGCGCAGCAGTTCCTTCTCGAGGGCCTTGAGGAGGTTCTCGGCGTCGTCCTCCTCGACCTCCAGGTCCTCGTTGCGGGTCACCCGGAAGGTGTGCACCGCCTTGACCTCCATGCCCGGGAACAGGCGACGGAGGTGCTCGGCGATGACGTCCTCGAGCGGGACGAACCGCTGGTTGCCCAGCGGCACGAACCTGTTGAAGCTCTGCGGCACCTTGACGCGGGCGAAGTGCTCCTTGCCGGTCTTGGGGTTCGCGACGAGCACGGCGAGGTTCAGCGACAAGCCGGAGATGTAGGGGAACGGGTGGGCAGGGTCGACGGCGAGCGGGGTGAGGACCGGGAAGATCCGCTCCTTGAAGATCCGCTTGCAGTGCCGCTGCTCCTCGCGGTCCAGGTCCTCCCAGCGGACGAGCTGGATGCCCTCGGCGGCCAGCTCGGGAATGAGCTGGTCCTGGAAGACCCGTGCGTGACGGGCCATCAGGGTCGAGGCCTCGGCCCAGATCTGCGCGAGCACCTCTCGGGGCATGAGCCCTGAGGCGGCCTTCACCGCGACGCCGGCAGCGATCCGGCGCTTGAGACCGGCGACGCGGACCATGAAGAACTCGTCGAGGTTGCTCGTGAAGATCGCCAGGAAGCGGGCTCGCTCGAGCAGCGGGAGGTCGTGGTTCTCCGCGAGCTCCAGGACGCGCTGGTTGAACCGCAGCCAGGACAGCTCGCGGTCGAGGAAGCGGTCGTCGAAGTCGCCGGTCTCCAGGTCGTCGAGCTCGGGCTCGTACGGAGGGTCGACGTCGAACGGGGCGACCACGCGCAGCGTCGATTCCAGCGGACCGTCGTCCGGGTCGGCCGGGAAGGTTTCGGTGGTGGTCACCCGCCCATTCTGGCAGTTCCAGGTGAACTCGGGGTGAAGTAGGTTTCTGGCCATGTCCACACTGCAGACCAGGGTCGAGACCATCGTGCTACGAGCGGCGATGGGACTTCCCGAGCGGGCCCAGCGCCTTCTGCTGGGCAAACCCGTCGTGATCGATGCCCAGACGCTCGCTGCCGAGACGCAGATGCTCTTGAAGCTGCAGGAGGTCACCAAGCAGCCCGCGCTCGGCGTCGGACTCTCCGCCGCCGAGGCGCGCCGGGTCGTCGTGCAGCAGGGGCAGATGGTCGCCGGGAAGCAGCCGATCGGCGCGTTGCGGGAGCTGACGGTCGACGGTGCCGCAGGCCCGCTGGCCGCCCGCCTGTACATCCCCTCGTCGCGCCTGGGTGCTGATCCGGTCCCGACGCTGATGTTCATCCACGGCGGCGGGATGGCGCTCGGTGACCTCGACAGCCACGACGGCGCCTGCCGCCACCTGGCCGAGCGCTCCGGCGTCCAGGTGCTCTCGATCGACTACCGGCTCGCGCCCGAGCACCCGTTCCCTGCTGCGGTCGAGGACTGCTTCGCCGCCTACCAGTGGTTGGTGAAGAACGCCGACTCGCTCAACGCCGACCCCGAGCGGCTTGCCGTGGGAGGCGACTCGGCCGGAGGTCTGCTGTCGGTCACCACTGCCCTCCAGGCCGCCGAGGCAGGGCTTCCGATGGCTTTCCAGCTGCTGATCTACCCGGTCGTCGATTTCGTCAACCGGACCCGGAGCCAGGAGCTCTTCGACGGTGGCGCCTTCTACCTCACGAAGGAGGGGATGGACCGGTTGACCGACTGGTACTTCCCCGACGAGGCCGCCAAGGCCGATCCCCTGGGGTCACCGGGATGCCGGACCGACCTCCCCCACGGCCTCGCGCCGGCCTTCATCGCCACGGCGGGCTTCGACCCGCTGCGCGACGAGGGCGAGGCCTACGGACGCCTGCTCGCCGCGAACGGCGTCCAGGTCGAGGCGAAGCGGTACCCGGCGATGATCCACGGGTTCTTCAACATCGTCGGGGTCGGTCGCGAGTGCCGCGCGAACGCGGCCGACATCGCCGGAAAGCTGAAGTCAGCCCTCGCCTGACCGCTCAGGCCCCGGCGGCCGCGCCGCGGTACTGGACCTCGGTCCGGACGGTGAGGAAGCCCTGACGGTCGTAGACGGCGATCGCCGGGTCGTTGTCCCCGTCGACGTACAGGATGACCTCGTCGACCCCCTGGGTCGCGAGGTGCCGCAGGCCGACATTGGTCAGCACCGTGCCGAGGCCGCGTCCGGCTGCCTTCGGGTTGGTCGCGACCACGTAGACCTCGCCGTACGGCGGGACCTCGTCGCGGTGCACCTTGGTCCAGTGGAAACCCAGGACCTCGGGTGCGGCCCCAGAAGCGGACACTGCGTCGTCCTCGGGTACGGCGAGGAAGAGGCCGGCCGGGTCGAACCAGGCTTCGGCCACCCGCTCGCGGAAGTCCTCGGAGGTCATGTGGCCCTGCTCCGGGTGGTGCGCGAACGCGTGCGCGTTGACCTCGAGGAGGGCGGCTTCGTCGCCCGGCTCGAACGTCCGGATCCGGACACCGTCGGGGATCGTCACCTCTGCCAGTGGCAGCGAGGTGGGCCGACTCATGATCCGGAGCTCGCGCTCGCGCGGGATACCGAGCCGCGCAGCGATCCGGGCTGCTGCCGGGTGGTCCGCGTGCGACCACGCCTCGACCCGGCTGGTGCCGGCCAACGCGGCGGTCGCCAAGGCCGTGCCGACGCCGTGCCCGCGTGAGTCAGGATGCACCGCGAGATCGAGGATCTGGCCGTGCAGCAGGGCGAAGCCGCCGTCGCCGAGCCACAACGAGGCGTCGCGCAGGCCGCGGTACTTCAGCTGCAGGCACGCCTGTTCGTTGAGGGTGATGACGTTGTCGGCCAGGTCGCAGGCCTCGGCGATACGGCGCACTTCCGCCGCCGGCCCGGCGCCGCTCGTCGAATCGCTCTGCTCGCTGTGAAACGTAGTCGGGTCGATCAGGTCGATGGGGCTCAATTCGCTGACACGTCCTCGCGATCGCGGGATTTTTCCTTGGGCGGCAGCACGAACCGGTAGCCGACGTTGCGGACGGTGCCGATGAGCGACTCGTTCTCCGGACCGAGCTTGGCCCTGAGTCGCCGTACGTGCACATCGACCGTACGCGTGCCGCCGAAGTAGTCGTACCCCCACACCTCCTGGAGCAGCTGCTCGCGGGTGAAGACACGTCCCGGGTGCTGCACGAGGTACTTGAGGAGCTCGAATTCCTTGAAGGTCAGGTCGAGCGTCCGGCGTCCCAGCTTCGCGGTGTAGGTCGCCTCGTCGACGACGACCTCGCCACCGCGGATGATGTGCGCCTCCGGGTCGTTCGGGTTGCCCGCGGCCTCCATCCGGCCGAGTGCGATCCGGAGCCGGGCGTCGATCTCGGCCGGACCTGCCGTCTCCAGGATGACGTCGTCGATGCCCCAGTCGGCGGCCACGACCGCGAGCCCGCCCTCGGTGATGATCAGCAGCACGGGCTGGTCAGACCCGGTCGTACGGATCAGCCGGCACAGGTCACGCGCGTGGGCCAGGTCGCGTCGTCCGTCGATGAGGACGAGGTCGGACGCCGGCGCCTCGAGCAGGGCGCTGCCCTCGGCGGGCAGGATCTTGACCTGGTGCGGCAGCAGCGCCAGGCCCGGGAGGACATCGGCCGAGGGTTGGAGGGCGCTCGTCAGCAGGAGCAACGTGCTCACGGAGCACCTCCCCTCTGTCCGGGGCAGAACCCGGTCGGCTGATGGGGAAGGATAACCAACATGGAGCCCCGACCGTTGCAGGATGAACCAGTGGTCGGACACATCACACTGCGCTACTGGGCTGCGGCGCGCGCAGCGGCTGGTCTCGCCGAGGAGCAGGTCGAGGTGACGGGACCGGTGAGCCTGGCGGACGTGTTGGCGGGAATCCTCGCCCGGCACGCGGCCTCGCCGCGCCTCGCCGAAGTGCTCGGGACCTGCTCGGTGCTTGTTGGTGACCGCCCGGTCACCAGCTCCGATCCCGCCGCCGTGCACGTCCAACCCGGTCAATCGGTGGAGTTCCTGCCTCCGTTCGCGGGCGGGTGAGCGGAATCTTTTCGCGAGGTCGTTGTTGAACCTCGCGTGAGCAGCGGAGCCTGGATCCTCGTCGTCGCAGTAGCGGGTGCCGCCGCGTTCGGGATCTTCCGCGCGCTGACCGACGGGCACTTCCGGGGCACGCACCGCGTGCGCGGGGTCGCGGACGAGCCCGTCGTCGACGCCCCGAGTTCGGTGCTGGAGGGCACCCCCTGGGCCGATCAGCTCGGCGAGCGGTTCACGTTGCTGCAGTTCTCCTCGGCGTTCTGCGCCCCCTGTCGCGCGACCCGACGAACTCTCGAGGACGTCGCCGGCATCGTCCCGGGCGTCGCGCATCTCGAGGTCGACGCAGAGCACCACCTCGACGTCGTTCGGCGCCTCGGGATCATGCGGACACCGACGACGCTCGTGCTCGACGAGGATGGCGTCGAGGTGACCCGGGCCACCGGAGCGCCCACCAGGCAGCAGGTTCTGGCGGCGCTCGGCACCGTGTGAGGACCTTGGTGCGAGTCCGATCTTGAATCTGGTGAAGGGTCAGGTCCGTGCCCCGGATTCGGCTAGGGTCACGTCGTCCAGCGCCGTCAACACAGAATCGGGATTGCGCCATGAGCACCGCCCCCGCCGCCGTCGAGCAGACGAGCCCGGCACCGGATCCCGCCCAGCGCGTCGTCATCGTGACCGGCGGCAGCCGCGGGCTCGGCGCCGGCATCGTGCGCTCCTACCTCGCCTCCGGCGACCTGGTCGCCACCTGTGCGCGCTCCATCACGCCCGAGGTCGAGGCGTGGCAGGCCGACCCGGACACGGCTGACCGCTTCCTCTGGGGCGCAGCGGACCTGGCCAAGGTCGAGGACGCCGACGGCTTCGTGAAGTCGGTCATCGAGAAGTGGGGTCGCGTCGACGTCCTGATCAACAACGCCGGTGTCGCTCGCGACGGGATCCACAGCATGTTCTCCGACGAGGACATCGACACCGTGGTGGACCTGAACATCAAGGGCACCCTCTACGTCTCCCGCGCGGTCAGCCGCCGGATGCTGGCCCGGCGCAGCGGCTCGATCGTGAACATCTCCTCGATCGTCGGCCTGTCCGGCTACCGCGGTCTCGCCACCTACAGCGCCACCAAGGCGGCGCTGGACGGACTGACCCGCGCGCTCGCCCGCGAGCTCGGGTCGCGCGGCATCGTGGTCAACGGCATCGCGCCCGGCTACCTCAGGACCGAGATGAGCCACGGCCTGGACGCCGACCAGCTCAACCAGATCGTTCGCCGTACGCCGGCCGGTCGCCTCGGCGACCCCGAGGACATCGCGCGGGTCTGCCAGTTCCTCACCGACCCGCAGAACACCTACCTGACCGGACAAGTGATCGTGGTCGACGGCGGGCTCACCTCCTGATGTCCCGCCTGACGAAAGCCGCGCTGATGGCCGCGTACCGGCGCGGCTTCGAGATCCGCAGGCACCCGGCAGTCCGTCGGCACAACATGCTCACCGCCCACGACATCGACCTGGTCATCGACGTCGGTGCAGCGGTCGGCGGTTACGGCACCCAGCTCCGCCTGTTCGGCTACACCGGCCGCATCGTCTCGTTCGAACCGATGGCCGAGCCGTACGCCGAGCTTGCCCGGGTCGTCGCCGGCGACTCCTCGTGGAGCGCCAGGCAGTCCGCGCTCGGAGCCGAGGCGGGCGACGCGATGATCAACGTCGCCTCCAACAGCGACAGCAGCTCGCTGCTGCCGATGAACTCGACGCACACGGATGCGGAACCGAGCGTCGGCATCGTCGGGCAGCAGGCCGTCAAGGTCGAACGGCTCGACGACGTCATCGAGGAGATCGCGAGCCCGGAGAGCCGGATCTTCCTGAAGATCGACGCGCAGGGCTTCGAGCGCGAGGTCCTCGCCGGCGCCGCGAAGACGCTGGAGCGGTGCCGCGGCCTCCAGCTCGAGCTCTCCTTCGTCCCGCTGTACGACGGCGGCATGATCATCAACGACGCGATCGCACTGGCCTACGACGCCGGCTTCCAGATGGTCGGCATCGAGCAGGGCTGGGCGGCACCGTCGGGGCAGATGCTCCAGGCCGACGGCGTCTTCTTCCGCCTCTGAGGCACGCGACTTTCTTCTCAGCGTCCCGTAACCTTCCGGACATTTCTTTCCGGTATCGTCAGGTCTCGCAAGGCATGGGGGAATGCCTTCGTGGGAATGCCAGCTCGGGGGTGCAAGGGAGCGTTTTCGCATGTCTGTCTCGGCCGTACAACCGTCCCTCAAACAGCGTGTCGCCCGGTTCGTGCCGGCTGACATCGTCGAGTCGCTCGACCGGCTGGCCTTCCGCCTTCGCCGTGGCCGGGTCCGGCTCGGCCACTGGTTCTTCGGGCTGCTCGGCCTCAACATCGTGGCGAAGAAGGACTACTACTCGACGCTGCCGGTGCTGAGCGAGATCGAAGCCACCCGCGCTCGATGGGACCGCCCGAGCGAGCTGGCCGGCCTGCAGATCGACCTCATGGGGCTGGAGAAGAACCTCGGCGCCCTGGCCGACACGTGGGAGGCGGAGTTCCGCGCCGTGGCACCCGACCACGCCGCCAACGCCGCCAAGGGCTTCGGTCCCGGTTACCCGGCGTTCGACGCGCGCACGCTCTACTACAAGCTCCGCGAGCACAAGCCGGCGCGGTACCTGGAGGTCGGCTCGGGGCTCTCCACGTACTACGCCAGCCTCGCGGCCACGAAGAACGCCGAGGACGGCTCGCCGCTGCAGATCACCTGCATCGAGCCCTACCCGTACGACGCCCTGCGCACCATCGACGGGTTCGAGCTCATCGAGGGGTTCGTCCAGGACGTCCCCGTCGAGCGCTTCGAGGAGCTGCGGGCAGGCGACGTCCTGTTCATCGACTCCTCGCACGCGCTCAAGATCGACAGCGACGTCGCCTACCTGTTCCTCGAGGTCCTCCCGCGGATCAGGCCCGGGGTGTTCGTGCACATCCACGACGTGCACTTCCCGTACAACGCGCCGTTCCCGGCCGACACCTGGCTCTTCGGGGAGCGGGCGCCGGTGTACTGGAACGAGGCGATGGTCGTGCAGGCGTTCCTGGCCTTCAACACCGCTTTCGAGGTCCAGCTGTCGACGCCGATGATCCGGCACTTCGACGAGTCGTTCCTGGTCGACCGCTTCGAGGACTACACCGAGCTGAGCAGTGATCCGAACCCGCCGTCGTCGCTCTGGCTGCAGCGGATCCGCTGATTTCGGGACGGGCCTGGCGGCCCTCCTCAATCACCGGTGGTTGAGGAAGGCGCCCTGGCGCCTGTCTCGAAACTTCAGTCCTTCGGCGCCAGCCGCGGGTACTGCTTGGCCCACGCGCGGATCTCGTCGGCGATCTCCTCGCCGATGAACCGGTGCAACGCGCCGGTGTAGTGGAACCCGTCGGTGTTCGGCTCGGTGCCCGGCGGCAGGCAACGCTCCGCGATCTCCGGGATCGGGACGAGCATGATCTCCGGGTCGTTGTAGTCGGCGATGACCTTGTGCAGCATCTTGTTCATCAGTGCCGTGCGCTCGGTCATGCCCGGGAACCAGCCGCGCCCGCGCTGGCCCGGCGGCAGGAACTCGAAGAGCATGACCAGCGGCTGGCCGACCTCACGCGTGCGGTCGATGTAGGTGTGCAGCTCGGTCTCGACCTGACGCAGGGTGCGGCCGAAGAAGCGCGCGCCGATGACCTTGTCGAGGCGGCACTGCAGCTTGGCCAGGGACATCCAGACCGGTCGCACCAGCAGGCGGCGGTAGAGCTCGCGTACCGTGCCGGGCCTGGTGTGCAGCGAGTTCGCGTGCCGCTCGAGCCACCGCGGCAGGATGAGGTGGATGACCTCGTAGTAGCCGTAGCTGAGGATCACGACGTCCGGGGACCAGGCCTTGACCTGCTCCTCCCAGGTGCGGAACGCGAGCCGGGTGGGCTCGCTCGCCACGGCGGCGGTCCAGACGCTCGCACCGTGACCGGAGTTCAGCAGCGACTCCTCGATGACCCGGCTGAAGGTGAAGTCCTCCCGTTTCTGCGGGCGCTCGGAGATGTCGTGCATCAGCGACGCGCCCTTGACCAGGACGCGGATCGGCAGCGGTTGGGCCTGGGCCATCAGGTGGTCACTCCAGAGTTCGGCGAAATACGTGTCGGCGCGATGCGCCAAGGTTAGCGATTCGGCTCGATCGCCACGGCGATTTCGCCCGCGATCCAGTCACCGATGATCCGGCGCATCCGCGGCGAGTAGTGCAGACCGTCGGGGACCGGGTCGGCGCCCGCGTCGAGCTGGTCGGCGAGGGTCCCCACCGGCACGAGGCGCACACCGGGGTCGTCGAGGCGTCCGACCATGTCGACCAGAGCCGCGTTCATGGTGTCGATCCGCGCCTGCATGCCCGGGAACCAGTCGCCCGCCTTGCCGCCGGGCCCGAACAGTGCCAGCACGAACACCAGCGGGCTTCCGGGCGCCACGGTCCGGGTGCGGCCGATCAGCAGCTCGTAGTCCTTGATGATCCGGTGCACGCGGCGGCGGAAGAACCGGTCGCCGATGTGCCGGTCACCGATCCGTTGCGCCTGGGCCAGCACCTTCCAGACCGGGCGCAGCAGGTAGCCGCGGTAGCGGGTCCGCACCGGTCCGGTCCGACCGTTGAACGTGTTGACGTGACGCTCGAGCCAGTGCGGGAGCACCGCGTGGATGCACTCGTAGTAGGCGTAGCCGTAGACCACGACATCCGGGCAGCCGGCCATCACCTCCGACTCCCAGGTGTTGAACGCCGATCTCGTCAGCTCGCCGGCGACTCCGCGATTGACCACCTCGCACGGGCGCCCGCGGTCGAGCAGGCCGTTCTGGACCCAGCGCGGGAAGGTGTACTCACCGGGCTCGCCGTTCCAGTCCGGGGTCATCACGACCAGGGACGAACCCTTGACCAGCACCCGGACCGGGTGCGGCAGCGGAGCGTTCATTCGGTCAGTCCCCCTGGCCTGGTCAGGGCCGCTCAGGTGCCGAGCAGGCGCTCGACGTCCTGACGATCGGCGTCGACCATCAGTCTGGCGAGATCAAGTGCTGTCGTGCTCGCTTTCCAGCCGAGCCTGGCCGCAGCGAGGGAGGCGTCGCCGATCAGGGCGTCGACCTCGGAGGGCCGCTCGAAACCGTCGTTGTACTTCACGTGGTCGCGCCATGCGAGGCCGGCATGGCTGAACGCGGCTTCACAGAACTCGCGGACGGTGTGGCCCACACCGGTCGCCAGCACGTAGTCGGCGGGCTCGTCGGCCTGCAGCATCCGCCACATGCCCTCGACGTACTCCGGAGCAAAGCCCCAGTCCCGGACGGCGTCGAGGTTGCCGAGCTCGACGGTCTCCTGGATGCCGGCCGCGATCGCCGCGACTGCCTTGGTGATCTTGCGGGTCACGAAGTTCTCACCGCGGCGCGGCGACTCGTGGTTGAACAGGATCCCGGAGACCGCGAACAGTCCGTAGGCCTCCCGGTAGTTGACCGTCACCCAGTGGGCCTGCAGCTTGGAGGCCCCGTACGGCGAGCGCGGGTGGAACTTCGACTCCTCGTTCTGCGGCGGCGGCGTCGAGCCGAACATCTCCGAGGTCGAGGCCTGGTAGAAGCGGCAGTCCAGGCCGGCCGCGCGGATCGCCTCGAGGAGGTTCAGCGTGCCGATCGAGTTGGTCGACGCGGTGTAGTCGGGCATCGCGAAGGAGACCTTCACGTGGCTCTGGGCGCCGAGGTTGTACACCTCATCGGGCAGGATGTCGCGGATCAGGTTCACCAGGCCGACGCCGTCGGTCAGGTCGCCGTAGTGCAGGTGCAGCGCTCCGTTGCCGTGCAGGTGGTCGATCCGGCCACGGTTCATCGAGGAGGAGCGCCGCACCAGCCCGTGGACCTCGTAGCCCTTGCCGAGCAGGAGCTCAGCCAGGTAGGAGCCGTCCTGGCCGGTGATCCCGGTGATGAATGCGCGCTTCATGATCTGCGCAGCCTAGCCCTTGGTATCGGTGATTCTGCTGCGAGCCCGAGACCCCGTCGTTAGAGTTGAGAACCGGCGATGTACGTTCTGCCCCGCTGCGCCAGATCTGGTGGAGCGCAACAAACTCAGGACTTTCTGGAGGGCCACGTGAGCAAGGTTGATGTGTTGGTTGCCGGCGGCGGCGGCTTCATCGGTGGGCACCTCGTTGCCGACCTGCTGAGCCAGGGCTTGTCCGTCCGCTCTGTCGACGTCAAGCCGCTCAACGAGTGGTACCAGGTGCACGACGACGTCGAGAACGTGGTCGCCGACCTGTCCCACCTCGACAACGCCCTGTCGGCCACGGCCGGCGCGGGCGAGGTCTACCTTCTCGCCGCCGACATGGGTGGCATGGGCTTCATCGAGAACAACAAGGCCCTGTGCATGCTGACCGTGCTGACCAGCACGCACCTGCTCCAGGCAGCGCACAAGCACGACGTCGAGCGGCTGTTCTTCTCCTCCTCCGCGTGCGTGTACGCCGCAGGCAAGCAGACCGACCCGAACGTCACGGCGCTCGTCGAGGCCGACGCCTACCCGGCCCAGCCCGAGGACGGGTACGGCTGGGAGAAGCTCTTCACCGAGCGGATGTGCCGCCACTTCGAGGAGGACTTCGGTCTGACCACGCGGATGGCGCGCTACCACAACGTCTACGGCCCGAACGGCACCTGGACCGGTGGCCGCGAGAAGGCCCCGGCAGCCGTCTGCCGCAAGATCGCCACCGCCGCGATCACCGGCGAGCACAAGATCGACATCTGGGGCGACGGCGAGCAGACCCGGTCGTTCATGTACATCGACGACTGCGTCAAGGGATCCCAGATGATCCTCAAGGGCGACAGCAACGAGCCGGTCAACCTGGGCAGCGACGAGCTCGTCTCGATCAACCAGCTCGTCGACATCGTCGAGGGCATCGCGGGCATCAAGTGCGAGCGGTCGCACGACCTCACCGCTCCGCAGGGCGTGCGTGGTCGCAACTCCGACAACACGCTGATCAAGGAGATCTACGGCTGGGCGCCGTCGATCTCGCTGGCCGACGGACTCGCCGAGACCTACGCCTGGGTCTACGACCAGGTCAAGCGTTCGCTGGGTTGATCTAGAAAGTGCTGATCAACTTCTGATGCGTCTGCTGGTCCACGACTTCTCCGGACACCCGTTCCAAGTCGAATTGAGTCGGGAACTGGCGCGCCGCGGTCATCAGGTCACGCACTCGTACTGTCCTGCCTGGGTCTCGGGCAAGGGTCGGCTCGAGGCAGAGCCCGGCGACGCCCTGGTGATCGAGCCGGTGGGTCCCAGTGAGCCGATCGAGAAGGACCAGTTCGTCAAGCGGGTGCTGGTCGAGTCGGCGCTCGGCTTCCAGTTGTTGCGCCAGGTACGACGCACCAGGGCTGATGTGGCGATGCTCTCGAACGCGCAGATCCCGACCTTGGTGGTCTTCGCGTTCGGGATGATGCTGCTGCGCAAGCCGTGGGTGCTCTGGCACCAGGACGTGTACGCCGTCGCCGTGAAGTCGTTTGCGGGTGACAAGCTCGGCCGGGGATTCCGGGTGATCGCCGCCATGTTCACGATTGCCGAGCGCTGGGTCTCCCGTCGGGCAGCAGCGGTCGTGGTGATCGCCGACTCGTTCGTCGCGGTGCACCAGGACTGGGGCACCGCCGAGAAGACCACCGTGATCCCGAACTGGGCGCCGCTCGACGAGATCCTCCCGGTCGAGCGCGCCAACGCCTGGTCGACCGAGCAGGGCCTCGACGGGGTTCCGACGCTGCTCTACTCGGGCACGCTCGGTCTCAAGCACAACCCGGCCCTGCTGGTCGGTCTGGCCGCCGCAGTCCGTGAGGCCGGTACGCCGGTCCGTCTGGTCGTCGTCAACGAAGGTCCCGCCGAGGCGATCCTGCGCGCCGAGGCCGAGCGGCTCGCCGTACCGCTGACGCTGCTGCCGTTCCAGCCCTACGAACGGCTCTCCGAGGTGCTGGGGTCCGGGGACGTCCTGGTCGTGCTGCTCGAGCAGGATGCCGGCGCGTTCTCGGTGCCGTCCAAGACGTTGTCCTACCTGTGCGCCGGTCGACCGGTCGTCGGGTTCATGCCGGCCGAGAACCTCGCTTCGACGCTCGTGGGTGCCGTGGACGGCCTGGTGCTGCCACCGAACAGCGGGTCGCTGCCAGCCGCCGCAGACTGGGTCTGCGGCGTTCTCGACGACGACGAGGAGCGAGCCCGGCTCGGCAAGCAGTCCCGGGCCCTGGCCGAGCGTGAGTTCGCCCTGGACGGCTGCGCGGACCGTTTCGAAGCGATCCTCACCCGCGTGGGATCGTGATCTGATCTCAGATCACGGACGTGCATCCCACGATATGGGATGAACGTTTCCACCCGCTCCCGGGTACCCCCTACGCTTTGCAGCATGTTCTCGACCATGCTGACCAAGCGCCGCGCAGTGGACCACTGCCGCGTGCACTCGTCGCTGTGTCGAATGTCCTGACGGGACGCCCCAGCCTCGTGTGACCCGACCGTGCTGCGGTCGTCGTCCGGGTCTGACCGGCCTGCGTGATCGCCTCGATCCGCTGCGCCCTCGCGTCCCGCGCCTGCCGACATCATCCGGACACCAGGACCACCAGGAGCCACCATGAGCAGGACAACCCAGCAGCTCGACCCGCGAGGCCCGCGGTTCACTGCCGGCGTGACGCTCGTCCTCTTCGCCGCCGTGCTCACGGCGCCGTCGACGACAGCAACGGTGCTGGTTGCGATCCAGACCGTGTTCTTCACGATCGGAGCCGGCCTCGGGGTGCAGTACACGCCGACCGCGTACGTGTTCCGCAGTCTGATCCGCCCGCGCCTGGCCGCACCCTCGCACCTCGAGGACCCGCAGCCGCCGCGCTTCGCCCAGGCGGTCGGTCTGCTGTTCAGCCTCACGGCCCTGGTCTCCCTGGTCGCTGGCGCCACGCTGGTCGGCCAGATCGCAGCCGGCTTCGCGCTGGCGGCGGCCTTCCTCAACTCGGTCTTCGGCTACTGCCTCGGCTGTGAGCTGTACCTGCTGATCAAGCGCCTGTCGGCACGCTCCACGAACCACCCCGCCACCACCCATGACTCCACCAATCCACAAGCAAACAAGGAAGAAGTAACCGCATGAGCCGCGAATCAGCACTCGTCAGCGCCGACTGGGTCTCCGAACGACTCGACGATCCGTCGATCGTCCTCATCGAGGTCGACGAGGACACCTCGGCGTACGAACGCAGCCACATCCGTGGCGCGATCAAGCTCGACTGGACGACCGATCTGCAGGACCAGGTCCGCCGCGACTTCGTCAACAAGGCCCAGTTCGAGGCCCTGCTGTCGGACAAGGGCGTCAGCAACGACAGCACCGTCGTGCTGTACGGCGGCAACAACAACTGGTTCGCCGCCTACGCCTACTGGTACTTCAAGCTCTACGGCCACACCGACGTCAAGCTCCTGGACGGGGGCCGCAAGAAGTGGGAGCTCGACGCCCGCGAGCTGAGTGACGAGACCGTCAAGCTGGAGCCGACCTCCTACACCGCGAGTGAGCAGGACGGCACGATCCGAGCGTTCCGCGACGAGGTCGTGGCCGCGATCGGCGCCCAGAACCTGGTCGACGTGCGCAGCCCCGACGAGTACGCCGGTCGCCTGCTCGCTCCGGCCCACCTCCCGCAGGAGCAGGCCCAGCGCGCGGGTCACATCCCGACGGCTGCCAGCGTTCCGTGGAGCAAGGCAGCGAACGACGACGGCACGTTCCGCAGCGACGAGGAGCTGAAGGAGATCTACACCGAGGCCGGCGTCGACTGGTCCAAGGACACGATCGCCTACTGCCGCATCGGTGAGCGCTCGAGCCACACCTGGTTCGTCCTCAAGGAGCTGCTGGGCCAGGAGAACGTCAAGAACTACGACGGCTCGTGGACCGAGTACGGCTCCCTGGTCGGCGTACCGGTCGCCCTCGGTGACGAGCCGGGCGTCGCCTGATGTGCGGCGCGGTCAAGGGCGGTCTGTCGCTGGACGGGGTGGATGTCGCCAAGGAGGCCATCATCCAGGGTCAGGTGCTCCGGGGCGAGGACGCCGTGGGCAACGCCTACGTCCGTCTGCTCGACCGCACCGGTGAGTTCACCGCCGAGGTTCCCACCTCGGCGACCGGACACTTCCGGTTCTTCGCCGGACCCGGTGAGTGGACCCTGCGGACGCTGGCGCCCCAGAGCGAGCCGGTCGACACCGTCGTGACGGCGGCCAAGGGCGTCGTCGCCGAGGTCGAGATCGCCCTGTAGGCAGAAGCGCAACCACGTCGCCCCTGCGGTCATCACGACCGCGGGGGCGATGCCGTTCTGACCCGAGGTGCTCGGGACCGCAGTGCAGGCAGGAACGAATGGCCCGTCTGCCGGTGGCGGGTCATTCGTCCCTCCCGAGTCATTCCAGGGTCATTCCGGGGTCACTCCGGGGTCACTCCGGCTTGCGCGCGAAGACGTCCAGGACGATCCGCGGAACCGGTCCGTGCTTGATCGCGGCATCCATCGCGCGGCCACCGGCCCGGGCGAGCCCGTCGGGCATCCCGAGCGAGGCCAGGTAGGAGGCCGACTTCAGGCTGTAGCGCGCCTTGGGGATCGCGAGCACGTCGCTGAAACCGTGGCGCCCGAGCAGCGCTCGCATGCTGCGCGCCGTGTGGAGCTGCCAGTGGTGTTCGGCCACCCTGCGGTCCACGATCCGGGTGACCCGGCCCCCGGAGGCCGCCATCGCGCCGAGGGCCAATCCGTCGGCCCGGGTCCAGCGAGGGGTCTGCAGGTAGAGGATCCCGCCCGGCTTGAGCAGGCGGAAGCTGTCGGTGAGGAGCTCGTCGACGTCCTCGACGTGAGCCAGGACGCACCACATCGTCACGGCGTCGTAGGCGTCGGCCAGGCCGAGGTCCCGCAGCTCGCCGAGCATCAGGTCCACGCCGTACCGGCTCCGGGCGATGTCGACGGCGCCCGCGTGGAGCTCGTTCCCGCTGACCGAGAACCCGCGCTGCCGTGCCAGGTCGAGGAACTCGCCGTCGCCCGCGCCCACGTCGAACAGGTTGAGGCCGGGACGACCGGCGAGCTCGCCGGCCAGGATGTCGAGCGCCTCCTGCCAGGCGCTCTGCGCGGTTCCCTCGCGCTTGCCGTTGACGTAGCCGTCGTAGTCGAAGGTGAGGGCCCCGGCAGGGTCTTCGAGGTCGTGCCGGAACGTCGCGCGTTCGGCCCAGGCGCGCAGCCCGCACGCCCGGCAGGACAGCACGCTTCGACCGGTCCTCCGCGAGGCCCGGTGGTGGACCAACTGGGCCGACCCGCAGGCCGCGCAGGCGCGCGCTGCGCCCTGTCCCGGCTCCGGGGCTGGGAAGGACTGTGCGGGGATCGTGGAAGCAGTCACGCCGGAACTCCTGCGTAGATTGGCCCCCGTAAGCCTTGTCCGCGCCAAACTCGGACAGTTCATACTAAGCCAGTACAGACACCGTGCAACACCCTCCCCGGGCATTCCTCGACTGCCGCAGTACCCCGCGCGGGCGCTCGGTCGCTTGGGTAGGCTCCGGACCCATGTCGGGCATCGAAGACCCGGACACTCCACCCGAAGTGCCCGAGGAGTTCGCCGCGGCCTACCGCGACGCGTACCGGCGCGCCCTCGAGCAGGCTCCGGAGGCCGACGCCGGACCTGATGGCGGCTCCAGCCTCCTCGATGAGCTCACGACGCCGGTCACGATGCCGGTTCGTGCCCAGCGCGCTGACGACGCGCAGCCGCGCTGGCGGCTGCCGGCGTTGATCGCCGCAGCAGCGTTGCTCGTCATCGCCGGGGCCTTCGGGATCGGCAGGCTGGTCTCGTCGGGTGGTAGTCCCGCCAGCGGACCTGGCGCCGGGTCGACCTCGCCCGTGGGGCCGTCGAACTCGCCGTCACCGTCGTCGCGACGTACTCCGAAACCGGGGCAGGTCGTCCAGGGGTCCCGACCGGTCGACACTGCGGACCCGGCGACACCGGTCGCCATCAGCGGCGTCGTCACCGGCTGCACCGCGAAGCCTGCGGTCGACTCGGCCGGGCACCCGGTCAGGTACGTGGCCGCGAACACCTACGACGGCCGCATCGACACCGCGTGGCGCTGCGACGGTACGGCGATCGGGACGAAGCTGGTGATCAGGATCCCGGCTGGTACGCAGGTCGACGAAGTCGGCCTGATCCCGGGCTACGCCAAGACCGACCCGACCAGCGGCATCGACCGGTACGCCGAGAACAACCGGATCACCCGGGTCCGTTGGACCCTCGCGGACGGCGTCGTGGTCGAGCAGACCCTGGACCCGAATCCTGCCGACCGGTCGATGCAGCTGATCCGGACGCCGCGTACCACGACGGGAACGATCACCCTGGAGATCCTGGCGGTGGCCAGGGGCCCCCGCAACACGACCGACATCAGCGAGATCGCGGTCGGCGCAGCGGTTTCCTGAGCCTCAGGCGCGCAGCGGCGGACTGGCGGTCGGGCCACGCAGCTCGCTGCCCGGGGTCCTGGGACGGGCCCGACGGGCAGCCAGGGGATCAGGCGTGTCCTCGGGCACGGTGTGCTCGTAGCTGACCAGGATCAGCGACAGTGCGGCCCACACGATCCGGTCGTAGAGAGTCGGGCCGATCAGGCCGAACGCGGCGTACGACAGACCGGCGTAGGCCAGCCGGTTGGGGGTGCCTTGCTGGAACAGCGGGCGCACGATGGCGGCGATCACCAGGACGAAACCGACGAGGGTGAGCACGCCTCCACCGACCGCGACCTCGAGGTAGGCGTTGTGGAACGCCAGCAGGGTGTCCTTGCTCCAGCCGTTGCCCTGGATCGGATGTTTCCAGAACAAGTCGAGGCCCTGGTGGAGCAGGTCGGTGCGGGCCTGGTCGGAGAACTGGGCGCTGGTATTGCCGCTGAGGCGGTTGAGCAGGTTCGTCTGGCCGAGGGCTCCGAGGATGCTGTTGGCCGAGACGACGGCGACGGCGGCACCCGAGAGGAGCCAGTACCACGCCATCGCTGAACGTTCGACGATCGGCCAGGCCAGAATGACCAACGCACAGCACAGCAGACTGGCGCGGCTGCCGCTGGCGACGACGGAGTAGCCGACGACGGCCATCGCACCGAGGACGATCCAGCGGTTCTGCGGCTTGACCCGGTAGAACAGGAAGATCAGCAGGGCGAAGGCGATCTGCCCGCCGAGACCCAGGAAGTTCGGTTGGGTGGTCAGGCCGACGTTCCGCCCCTGGGCCGTGGTGTGGCCGTGCCTCACGATCCCGTAGGCAGTGCTGATCATCTGGCCGATCACGTAGGCCCACACGAGCGTGTCCAGCAGCTTGCCGCTCGGCCGGAGCAGATTGAGCACGAAGACGAGAACCATCGTGGCGAGGATGATCTTGAGGAAGCCGACGAGGCTCGAGGTGACCTGGGCGGCCAGCAGGCTGGAGATCATGCCGCCGGTGAACAGGATCCCGATGCCGATCACGTACAGCGGTGGCAGGCGCGGCCGCCCACGGGTGAGCATCCGGGGGATCAGCAGGCCGAACCCGAGCACGAAGAACACATCGGAGACGTCGATGTTGCCGGCCAGACCGAGCGCGTTCATCGGCGCCATCAGCATGCCGAGCACCATGAAGCCGATGCCCATGTTGTCCGGGCCGACGGCGATCAGCACGGTCAGGCCGAGCGCGATCACGATCGCGGCGACGCCCAGGATCAGGCTGTTGCCGCCGACGCCGATCGCGAGCAGCGCGATCAGGACCGCGAATCCGACGAAGGACGCGAGTGAGCCCTTCAGTGCGTTCATCGCGGGACCCCGATCGTCACGACTTGGGCTTGTCCGGACCGTAGCCGTAGGCGTAGCCGTACCCGTATCCGTAGCCGGAGCCCTTGCCGCCGCGCTTCGGGGTCATGTTCACCATGACTCCGAGCAGGTTCGCGTCGACCTGGGCCAGCCGGAGTGCAGCCTGCTTGAGCTGGTCCTTGGTGGTCTTGCCGTGCCGGACCACGAGGATCGCGCCGTCCACGTCGCGCGCCATGATCGCCGCGTCGGACACGGGAAGGAGCGGTGGGCCGTCGATGATCACCATGTCGAACATCTGCGACACCCGGTCGAACAGCTCCTGGGCCGCGCGCGACTGCAGGACCTCGGTCGGGTTCGGCGGGATCGGGCCACTGGCCAGGAAGTAGATGCCGCTGTCGGTGTGCTTCTGGATGCTGTCCTGGAGCTCGCTGCGACCCACGAGCACGGTGGTCAGACCGACCGAGCGTTCCAGGCCCAGGACGCTGGCGACCTTCGGGCGACGCAGGTCGCCGTCGACGAGCAGGACGCGCAGGCCGGTCTGTGCGAGCGCGATCGCCAGGTTCGTCGCCGTCGAGGTCTTGCCCTCGCTCGGCACGGCGCTGGTGATCACCAGCGCGCGTGGCCGGGTGTCGAGGTCCAGGAACTGCAGGTTGGTGCGCAGCAGCCGGAAGGCCTCGACCCGGGTGGAGTGGCTGCCCACCTCGGTCAGCAACGGGTGCTTGGGGACATCGGTGTCATAGGCGACGCTCGAGAGGACCGGGGCGTCGATCGTGTCCTCGACGTCGCTGGCGGAACCGATGGTGTTGTCGAGCAGATCGCGAAGCAGCGCCATGGCCAGACCGAGGACCAGTCCGAGGACGGCCGCGATGATCATGTTCAGCACCACCTTGGGGCTGACCTGGACCGCGCTGTACGACGCGGGATCGACGATCGTCGCCTTGACCGGAGAGGTCTCCAGCTCGGCGATGTAGGCGGTGAACAGGTCCGACTCGGCCTTGCCGATCTCCTGGGCGAGCGTCGGCGAGGTGTCCCGGACGGTGAGCGTGATGATCACGGTGCCTGTTGCGACGGTCGATTTGATCTTGCCGCTGAGTTGGGCCGGGGTCAGAGGCAGGTTCAGGCGGGCGATGACGCGCTGCATCAGCTCACGGCTGGTCACCAGGTCCGAGAAGGACGCCACCTGCTGTTGCGCCAAGTAGTTCGCGGTGAGGGCGTCGGTGGTCGAGCCGTTCGCCCCTGAGTCGGTGGCGATGAAGATGCGTGCCGTCGACTCGTACTGCGGGGTCTGGAAATAGGTCAGCGCTGCGCCCCCGACAAGCCCGAGAACGAAGAACACCGCAATCGTGAGCCAACGGCGCTGCGCCATGCGCAACAGTTCCTTGAAATCCACGCTGAACTTTCTGGTTCGAAGCTGGTACCCCCGACGACCGGAGTCTAGACGGGCGGAGGTCTCGATCGGTGCGGTACCACCACGCTGGTACGCACAGAAACGATCGGACCGTCCAAAGGTGACGTTTCCGGCGTGTTCGCAGACCCGGTCCGCACGGGGATCGGGCGAGGTCACGGCCTCGGAGAGAGGCAAGGATCACGCTCGTGGTTGAGTGCGTCCATGGGAGATCTGTTGATCACGGTGGCCCCGACGGGGGCCGAGACGAGCAAGGCCGACTGCCCCCAACTGCCTACGACCACCGACGAGCTGGTGGCCACAGCGGTCGCGTGCGAGGCAGCCGGTGCCGCGATGATCCACGTGCACATCCGCGACGGGGAGCACCGGCCGACCCTCGAGCCTGCCCGGCTGGCGGAGACGGTGACAGCACTGCGCGAAGCGACGAGCCTGGTCATCCAGCTCTCGACCGGCGGCTCGGTCCACGACCCGCTGGACCAGCGCCTCGCCGTACTCGATGCCCAGCCCGACGCGTGCAGCCTGACGATGGGGACGACCAACTTCGGCGACGACGTGTTCCTGAACCCGTGGCCGTTCGTGTGTGACCTCTACCGGCTCAGCCAGGAGCGCGCCGTCGTGCCCGAGTTCGAGCTGTTCGACCTGGGGCAGGTCGCGTCGCTGCACCGGCTCCTGGACCGCTTCGGTCTGCCGTACGGCGGCAAGGTGTACGTCGACCTGGTGATGGGTGTCCCGGGCGGGATGCCGGGCACGGCCGACGCCTTGGTGGCTGCGGTGGCAGCCCTGCCCGACGTGACGACGAGCTGGTCTGCGACCGGGATCGGCCGCAGCACCCTGGCCGTCGGTCTCGCGAGTCTGAGCAAGGGCGGGCACCTGCGCGTCGGCATGGAGGACGTGCTCACGCTGGCGCGCGGCGTTCCGGTCGAGCGCAACGACCAGCTGGTCGAACGGGCGGTGGAGATGGGGCGGCTGGCCCAGCGGACCCCGATGTCAGGACCCGAGGCTCGGGTGCTGCTCGGGCTTTCCTGATCGCGTCAGTAGACGAGCGTCTGCACGTCGTCGGCGAGGATCGACTCGGTGAACGCCGTTGCGCCCGCGATCCGTGCTCCCGGGACGAGGTCGTCGGCGACCAGGCCGCGTCGCGCCGCGCACTGCGCGCAGACGAACAGCTCACCCAGCTCGAGCACGAGGTCGCGCGCCTCCGACAGCGACCCGGCGAGCGGCAGCTCGAACTGCTCGGCCCGTCCCGGTACGCCGAGCCAGGCGGCCTCCCCGCTGAGCCAGAGCGACACCTTGGCGCCTGACGCGAGGGCTGCCGAGGCCACGGTGAATGCCTGGTTGCAGCGCTCGGGTTCGTCGGTACCCGCCGTACACGTGATCACCAGACTGCGCATGCGTCGAGCCTAACCGGCGCCCGGCCCGCCCTATGCTTGCCACGTGGAAGCCTTCTTCGTGGTGGTGATGGCCGGCGTCCTGCTCGGCGTCGGCGTGGGGGCCCTCGCCGCGGCCCGCTACCTGCTGACCGTGTCCGACCGCCGAACCGGAGAAGACTGACCGTGCCGTTCGAGATCCCCGAGAACATCCACCCGAACTGCGCCAGGCTCGCGTGGATCCTGGGCACCTGGGCCGGCAACGGCCACGGTGAGTACGAAGGCATCGACAGCTTCCAGTTCGGCCAGGAGATCCTCTTCCAGCAGGACGGCCGCCCGTTCATCCACCTGATGAGCCGGTCCTGGATCATCGGCAGCGACGGCGAGCACGTCCGCGAGGCAGCCCAGGAGACCGGGTTCATCCGGCCGCAGCCGGACGGCACCTTGGAAGTCGTGATGGCGCACAACCTCGGTTTCGTCGAGGTGTGGCACGGTGAGATCCACCCCGACCAGCCGCGCTTCGAGATCGTCACCGACGCGGTCGCACGCACGGCGACAGCCAAGGAGTACACCGCGGGCAAACGGCTCTACGGCTACGTGGAGGGCGATCTGCTCTACGCCTACGACATGGCTGCGCTGGGCAAGGAGCTGCAACCGCACACGCACGCGCGGCTGACCCGGCAGTGAGCGACTGGCAGGAACGACTCAGGGCGAGCGGGCATCGGCTGACCCCGCAACGCGAGCTCGTTCTGGCTGCGGTCGAGACGCTCGGCCACGCCACACCCGACGAGGTGTATGCCGAGGTGCGCAGGCACTCGGAGGCGATCAACCTCTCCACCGTCTACCGGACCCTCGAGCTGCTCGACGAGCTCGGCCTGATCCGGCACGCGCACCTGACGGATCGGGCGCCGACGTACCACTCGGCCGGCCACGAGCACTCTCACCTGGTCTGCCGCGGCTGCCACAGGACGATCAGCGTCGGGCGAGCCAGCATGGAGGGCGCGCTCGGCCCCTTGGCCGCCGAGCACGGTTTCGTGCCGGACTACGGACACCTCTCGGTCTTCGGGCTCTGCGCTTCCTGCGCCGCGGCCGACCACTGACGCTCGATGCTCTCCATGGCCCGAACGGGCTATGGCGATAACGGTCGATACGGGCGTTGTGTGTTTTCGGAACCCTTTCCGGTGATCTCGTGTATTTATTCGCGGTCTGGGTCCTCGGGAGAGTTATGCACACATTCGCAGGCCGCGCGGTCCTGTTCGGCCTGCCCTCTGGGAGGTCGACAACATGAATCCTGCACGTCTCTTCACCGGCGGCTCCGGCCGTCGACGCGTGACCGGCCTGATGGCCGTGCTCGCGCTTTCGTTCAGCGGGCTCGTCGCGATGTCAGCGGCACCCGCCTTCGCCGACTCCGGCGCCGTCCCCGTCGCCCTGCACGGGGCGGCGTCCCTGGGTAGTGAGACCGCAAGTGCCAGCAGCGGTGCCCTGTCGGGCTCGGTCACCGCCAGCGCCTCGATGACCTGGGACCAGTCCGCCGCCGTCGGCGTCAGCTGGAACCACGACAACGTGCGCCAAGGACGCCACCTCGATCCGACCGACACCTACAGCCGGACGCTTCCCGGACAGATGAGCATCACCTACTCGGTGAGCGGATCGGTCGGCATCGACACGGGCTCGGTCTTCGGCGTGCTGAGCTTCGGCTTCGGTCCTGACAGCCTGACCGCCACCGGCACGTGCGACCTGCTCGCAGGCGGCCCGAACTACACCTGCCACCTGGAGAGCAACAGTGTCGGCATCGTCGATCCGTCGATCTTCGCGGTCGGTGCTCCGTACCTCGACGGGAAGATGGTCGCCGACGTGACCGTGACCCCGGCCGAGCTGCAGACCCTGCGCACGGCGTCTTCCGGCGGTCAGACCCTCGGCACCAGCAACCTGTCACTGGGCGAGGACCCGCTGGTCGACCCGATGCTGGTGGACTGCCGCACCGGCACGGGTGACGACCTCACCTACGCGCTCGGCGACTTCAGCTCGACGCCCGGCCTGCACATCGTGAGCAGCGTCCAGCTCGAGGTCGGTGCGATCCTGCCGAACCCGATCACGGTCACGCCGGGATTCCACCAGGCGTTCTACACCGGCAACATCCCGGTCGCGACGACGGACATGCCCATCACCATGTCGGGCCCGGGTGGTTCGGTGGACATGGGCGCGATCCAGGCCAACAACATCGCGCCGACGCTCGGTCCGGTCTCCGCCCCCGACGGGGTCGAAGGCACTGCGATCCAGTTCTCGACCAGTGCGACCGGGCCGTGCGCAGCCGGCGCGACGTACAGCTGGGACTTCGGTGACGGAAGCAGTCCGGGCCACACCGCGTCTCCGACGCACAAGTACGCCGACAACGGCGACTACACCGGACAGGTCGTCGTGACCGACAGCACAGGCCTCACCGACACCCAGGACTTCACGGTCCACGTCGCGAACGTTCCCCCGCACGTGACGGTGATTCCGGGGGCGCCGGTGACCGTGGCCTGGGGCAGGCCGCTCACGCTGCAGGCCCAGGCCGTCGATCCGGGTTCGGCTGACCAGTCGACCCTGACCTACGACTGGAACTTCGGCGACGGGGACTCGATCACCAACGGCGGCCCGACCGCGACGCACTCGTGGGCGACTGCCGGAGACCGGATCGCCACCGTCAACGTGTGCGACAAGGACGGCGGCTGCACGCTGGGGTCGTTCACGGTGCACGTCCGCACCCACGCCACCACGCTGGCCTACACGGGCCCGCAGGCAGGGGACTTCAGCAGCACCAGCACCCTGACGGCTGACCTGGTCGACGAGTTCGGCTCGCCGGTGAACAACGCGCCGGTGGTGTTCTCCATCGATGGTTCTCCGGTCGGTACGGCGATGACCAATGCGGCCGGGCACGCCAGCCTGAGCTCGGTGGTCACGAAGACGGCCGGCAACCACTCCGTCTCCGCGTCGTACGCCGGGTCCACGGGCCTGTACGACCCGTCGGGAACCGGGAACCAGCCGTTCGTGGTCTCGGCGATGGCCAGCAAGATCACCTACACCGGTGGTCTCAGCGGAGCACCGAACAAGTCGACGACCCTGTCCGCCACGGTCCTCGACGCGCTCGGTCGCCCGCTGGGCGGCTACGTGGTCACGTTCGTGCTGGGCAGCCAGACGACCACGGCGACGACCAACACCAGTGGTGTGGCGACCAAGCAGCTCGTGCTGAACCAGAAGCCGGGCTTCTACTCGCTGACCGCGTCCTGGACAGGGGATCCCGGCAAGTACCTGGGAGCCTCGACCTCGGCACAGTTCAGCCTGAACAAGAAGTAGCAGGCACCGCGATCCCGGCCTGCCGGCGGCGCTGAGCCGTCGGCAGGTCGGAGTCGTGCGCCCGCGCGCCCCCGGAATGGCGCAGCAGGGCAGACTGTTGGGATGAGCATGACCAGTCCGCTCCTCGGCCTGCCCGGCGCCGTTGCCGGGAACGGCCTCGACGCGCCCGTGGCCGCCCACTACGGGTCGTTCCACGGCGAGCAGCGGGTGCTCGTGGCCGGGGACGGCTTCGTCGATCTGTCCCACCGTGGCGTGGTGCGGATCTCGGGACCGGACCGGCTTGCCTGGTTGCACTCGCTGACCACCCAGCACCTCACCGACCTGGCGCCCGGACAGCCGACGATCGCACTGATCCTCTCGCCCCAGGGCCACGTCGAGCACGCCCTGTACGGCGTCGATGACGGCGAGGCGTTCATCGCCCACGTCGAGCCGGGCGAGGCCACCGGGCTGGTCGAGTGGCTGGACCGGATGCGCTTCATGATGCGCGTCGAGGTCGACGACGTCACCGACGAGCTGGCCGTTGCCTGGCGACCGGGTTCGGGCGGCAAGTTCGACCTGGTCCCGCGCGCCGACCTGACCGCGTACGCCGAGGCCGCCGGACCGGCAGCCGGCATGTGGGCCTACGAGGCGCTCCGCATCGCCCGCGGTGAGCCGCGCCTGGGCCAGGACACCGATCACCGCACGATCCCGAACGAGGTCGGCTGGATCGGTCCGGCCGTGCACCTCGACAAGGGCTGCTACCGCGGTCAGGAGACCGTCGCACGGGTGCACACCCTGGGCCGGCCTCCGCGCAGGCTCACGCTGCTGCACCTCGACGGCTCGGACAACCGGCTCCCCGCCCAGGGCACCCCGCTGGTGCACGGTGACCGTGAGATCGGTTTCGTCGGCTCCTCGGCACGGCACCACGAGCTCGGCCCGATCGCGCTGGGCCTGGTCAAGAGGGCCGTCCCCATCGACGCCACGCTCCAAGCCGACGGGATCGCGGTGGGCCAGGAGATCCTGGTGGAGCCCGAGGTCGGGCTGCACGTGCGACCACGCCTGGGCTGATCAGCAGAACCCGCGGGACCCTGTTCAGATGACCGAGTCCAAGGGGAGCGCGCTGAGCACACCCCTCGGACTCACTCATCTAGGCTGCGTGCATGCATCGGCTGCGCAACGGCGTCAAGAACTACGACTGGGGATCGCCGGACGCCATCCCGCAGTTCCTCGGCGACGCGCAGGGTTCGGGTCCGGTCGCCGAGGTGTGGATCGGAACCCATCCGCTGAGTCCGTCGATGGCCCTGGATGACGACGGCACCGAGCGGCCGCTGACCGAGATCGCCGGCGATCTTCCGTTCATGGTCAAGCTGCTGGCCGCAGACCGGCCGCTCTCCCTGCAGGTGCATCCGTCGCGGTCGCTCGCCGAGGCGGGATTCGACCGCGAGGATGCTGCCGGCGTACCGCTCGATGCCCGGGACCGGGTCTACAAGGACCGCAACCACAAGCCCGAGATGGTCTACGCGCTCAGCACCTTCGACAGCCTGATCGGGTTCCGCCCCACCGCCGAGATCCTGCGGGTCCTGGGTCCGCTCGACACTCCGCTCTCCCACCGCCTCGCCGATGACCTGCGCGCCGATCCGGGCTTCGCCGGCATCGTTCGTCGCGTCGAGTACCTCCTCGGCGAGGACATCGGCAGCGACCAGGTACGCCAGGTCGTCGATGCCTGCCGCGCCCTGGGTGAGCTCGGGATGGACGTCAAGCGTGCCTATGCCACCGTCGTGGAGATCGCCGAGTTCCACCCCGACGACATCGGCGTGGTGATCTCGCTGATGCTCAACCGGATGACCCTGCAGCCCGGTGAAGCGGCGTACCTCGAGACGGGCGTCATGCACGCGCACCTGCGCGGCCTGTGCCTGGAGGTGATGGCGACCTCGGACAACGTGCTCCGTGCCGGCCTGACCACCAAGCACATCGACAGTGCGGGCCTGGTCGCCTGTCTCGACCACGGACAGGCGCGGGTCGCCCGGGTCACGCCGGACTTCGTCGCCGACACCGAGGTGTTCTCCCCGGCGCACGTCGAGTTCGCGCTCGCCGTCACGCAGATCTCGACGGCCGCCCCCGAGGGCATCGGCCTGGTCCGCGCGAACGGCAGCGTCCTGATCTGCACCGGCGGCGAGGTCGTCGTGTCCACCGACGTCGGCGACAAGGTCACGCTGCGCCGCGGCGAATCACTCTACCTGTCGGCGGAGGACCGAGGCGTGGTCGTCCAGGGTCTCGGCGAGGTGGCGCAGGCCTACCTGCCGCCCTCACGAGCCCTGCACTCGCGCCTGGTCGACGTGGTCTGAGGTTTCGAGACAGGCCGTGCCGGCCTTCCTCAACCACCGGTGGTCGGGACCAGGCCGCGCCAACTCTCCTCAACCACCGGTGGTTGAGGAAGGCGCCCTGGCGCCTGTCTCGAAACCCGGTGCGCTAGGACGCTGAGTTGATCATCCCGGCGCCGACGGTCACGCTGGTGGCTTCGTCGATGAGGATGAAGGAGCCGGTGGTGCGGTTCTTCGCATACGGGTCGACCAGGAGCGGGACCGTGGTCCGCAGCTGGACGCGGCCGATCTCGTTGAGGCCGAGCCCGCCGGCGGCGGCGCTCTCGGTGTCCCGGTGCAGGGTGTTGACGTCGAGCCGGTACTGGATGTCCTTGACCAGCGCGCGTGCGGTCCGGGTGGTGTGCTTGATGGCGAGCTTCTGGCCCTTGCGCAGCGGCTCGTTCGTCATCCAGCAGATCATCGCGTCGATGTCCTGGCTGGGGACCGGCGCGTTGTTCACGCGGGCGATCATGTCGCCGCGCGAGACGTCCACGTCGTCGGTCAGGCGGACCGTCACGGACATCGGCGGGAACGCCTCGGCGATCTCGCGGTCGAACAGGTCGATGCCGGCGATCGTCGAGGTCATCCCCGAGGGCAGGACGACGACCTCGTCGCCGGGCTTGAGGATGCCGCTGGCGACCATGCCGCCGTATCCGCGGTAGTCGTGGAAGTCGTCGGACTTCGGCCGGATCACGAACTGGACGGGGAAGCGCGCGTCGACCAGGTCGCGGTCGGATGCCACGTGCACGTTCTCGAGGTGGTGCATCAGCGACGGGCCCTGGTACCACGGCATGTGCTCGGACCGGTTGACGACGTTGTCACCCTGGAGCGCCGAGATCGGGATGACCTGCAGGTCCGGGATGTTGAGCTTGGTCGCGAACGAGGTGAACTCGGCGTGGATCCGGTCGTAGGTGGCCTGGTCGAAGTCGACGAGGTCCATCTTGTTCACCGCGAGCACGAGGTGCGGGACCCGCAGCAACGAGAGGATCACCGCGTGCCGGCGTGACTGCTCGGTCAGGCCCTGGCGGGCGTCGACCAGCACGAGGCCGAGGTCGGCCGTCGAGGCACCGGTGACCATGTTCCGGGTGTACTGCACGTGCCCGGGGGTGTCGGCGATGATGAACTTGCGGCTCGGGGTCGCGAAGTAGCGGTAGGCCACGTCGATCGTGATGCCCTGCTCGCGCTCGGAGCGCAGGCCGTCGGTGAGCAGGGCGAGGTCGGTGTAGTCGTAGCCCTTGGAGACGCTGGTGGCCTCGACGGCCTCGAGCTGGTCCTCGAAGATGGACTTCGAGTCGAGCAGCAGCCGCCCGATCAGGGTCGACTTGCCGTCATCGACTGACCCGGCGGTGGCGAACCGCAGCAGGTCCATGTTGCGCCCGACGTTCTGGGCCGTCGTGACCGCGGTGGCGTCCTCGGCGGCAGTGTGGGGGGTGCCCATCAGAAGTACCCTTCCTTCTTGCGGTCTTCCATGGCTGCCTCGGAGAAGCGGTCGTCACCGCGCGTCGCGCCACGCTCGGTGAGCCTGGCAACAGCGATCTCGTCGATGATCTCGTCGATGGTGGCGGCGGTGCTCTCGACGCAACCGGTCAGCGTCAGGTCGCCGACGGTGCGGAACCGCACGGTGCGCTCGGAGGCCACCTCGCCCGGCTTGCACGGGTTGAACTCGCTCTCGGTGAGCAGCATGCCGTCGCGTTCGAAGACGCGGCGCTGGTGGGAGAAGTAGATCGTCGGGATCTCGATGCCCTCGCGGCCGATGTAGTGCCACACGTCCAGCTCGGTCCAGTTCGAGATCGGGAAGATCCGCATGTGCTCGCCGGCGTGCAGGCGGCCGTTGTAGAGGCTCCACAGCTCAGGGCGCTGGTTCTTCGGGTCCCACTGGCCGAACTCGTCGCGGTGCGAGTAGACGCGTTCCTTGGCGCGCGCCTTCTCCTCGTCGCGCCGACCGCCACCGAAGGCGGCGGTGAAGCCCTCCTCCTCGATCGCGTTCAGCAGGGTGCCGATCTGGTGCCGGTTGCGCGAGGTCTTGCCGTCGTCCACGACGATGCCCTTGGCCAGCGCCTCCTCGACGCTCGCGACGATCAGCCGCACGCCGAGGCGGTTGACCCAGTTGTCGCGCGTCGAGAGGACCTCGGGGAAGTCGTAGCCGGTGTCGACCTGGAGCACCGGGAACGGGATCTTCGCCGGGTAGAACGCCTTCTCCGCCAGGCGCATCATCACGATCGAGTCCTTGCCGCCCGAGAACATCAGGACAGGCTTCTCGAACTCCGCAGCGACCTCGCGGAAGATGTGGATCGACTCCGCCTCGAGCTGGTCGAGCTGACTCAGCTGGTAGTCGGCATGGGTCTGGTTCATGGAGGCCTCTCGGGGGGACAGCAGCGGTCATCGTATCGAGTTCCGTTGGTGGCGCTGACATCGTCTCACAAAAGTGGAACGTGTTCTAGTTTCGGTCAGGAGCCCTGGTTCGACGACTCGTCGACGTCGACGGAGTGCCCGGTCGGGTCGGGCGCCTGCTCGTCGGCCAGGTACGCCCCGCCGATCGGTTCCGCGGACCAGGAGGTGATCTGCCAGCCCTCGGCCGGTGAACCCTCGAGCTCGATGCAGGCCGTGTTGGCCAGGCCCTCGGTGGCCATCTCGTGGCTGACCGCATCGGGTGCCCGCGAGGCGACCCAGGTCCGGATCGCAGCGCCGTGGCTGACGATCAGCGCGCGGTCGTGGCCGGCAGCCGCGATCTCGGCGACTGCGTCGTCGTACCGGGCCAGGAACTCGTGACCGCTCTCGGCGCCGGCCATCCGGGTGTCGAAGCGGCCCTCGATCCAGTCCGCGACGGCACCGATGTACCCGAGGATCGAGTCGTGGTCGGTGGCCATCTCGTAGTCGCCCGCCGAGATCTCCCGCAGGCCCTCGATGATCTGCGGCTCGAGGCCGAGCGTCGCAACCAGGGGCGCGGCAGTCTGCTGCGTCCGGACCAGCGGCGAGACGTAGACACCCGTCGGAGGGTGCTCGGCGATCACCCGCGCGGCCGCCTCGGACTGGCGGATACCGAGGTCGGTCAGGTCGTTCCCGGGAAAGGCCGTGTCCAGCGCCCCCTGGGTGTTGCCGTGCGTCTGGCCGTGACGCAGGAGAAGGAGGTGCATGAGTCGAGGCTACCGAGCGCCCGAGCTTGCTCGAGGCCGAGTGGCCGACAACTCATTGACGAGCGCAGCGAGGAGCATGACGGAAATGCTACGGACCTTAGGTGACCGGCCGGTGAACCGGGCAGTCTCAGGTGCGGCTGTCCGAAGGCACGAGGCCCGACTCGAGCTCGGCGACGGTGGGTGCTCCGAACATCGGCAGCCCCTGCGTCGTGCGCAGCAGCCCCCAGACGATCGGTACGCCGACGAGCATCGCCAGGCCGATGAGGCCGATCAGGATCGGGTGGGTCTGGTTCGCGCCGGAGCCGAGCGGTGCCCAGCCGGCCTTGTCCAGCAGCGCGATGCCCGACATGGTCAGCACGATCACGATCCCGCGGCGGATCACCGACTGCGGCACCTTGGAGGCGAAACGCGCACCGATCAGGGTCCCGGGCACGGAACCGATGATCAGGGGCAGCGTGATGCCCCACTCCAGTCCGTTGACCGAGATGTTCGAGATCGCAGCCGCCATCACGAGCGGGACGGCCTGGACCAGGTCGGTACCGACCAGCTTCAGCGGTGACAGCGTCGGGTAGAGGATCAGCAGGGTCACCATGATCACCGAACCGGAGCCGACGCTGGTCACGCCGACGAGCAGACCGCCGACAGCACCGACGAGCATGGTGCGCACCGGCAGGATCTTCGGATCCTCGTCCTCGGCGGCCTGGGACCCGGAACGGACCCGGACCAGCTGGATGTAGAGCCGGATCGCGTAGGTCGACGCGGCGAACAGCAGTGCGAAGCCGATGCACTCCTTGAGCAGCGAGTCGACGTCCTTCTCGCTCACGAACCAGCCGACGAGGTGTGGCCCGAGCAGCGCCATCGGCACCGACCCGGCGGCCAGCCAGCCGGCGAGCCGGAAGTTGGGGGAGCCCTGCTTCGCATGCACCAGGGCGCCGCCGGACTTGTACACAGCCGCGGCGGTGAGGTCGGCGGTGACGATCGCCGAGGCGTTCCCGACGCCCAGGAAGATCAGGGCCGGCGTCATCAGGGCGCCGCCGCCCATGCCGGTCACGCCGACGATCATCCCGACGAAGAAGCCGGCCGCCACGATCTGGGCCGCATTGCCCGTGAAGAGGTCGTGCACGATGACTGCGGTCCCTGTCTGTTGGTCAAGCAGATCTGGAAGTTCTAGAAAGGTAGTACGGACAGTACGTCGCTGAGCGCGTCCGCGATGGTCCTGTCCGTGGTGTCGACCCGCACCGCCGCGTCCTCCGGCTCCTCGTAAGGGCTGGAGATCCCGGTGAACTCCGGGATCTCGCCAGCGCGCGCCTTCGCGTAGAGCCCCTTGCGATCGCGTCGTTCGCACTCCTCGAGCGGAGTGGCCACGTGGACGAGGACGAACTCGCCGCCGGCCGCGGTCACCATCGCGCGGACCTGCTTGCGGGTCTCGTCGAACGGGGCGATGGGCGAGCAGATCGCGATGCCGCGGTGCCGCGCGATCTCGGCCGCCACCCAGCCGATCCGGCGGATGTTGGTCTCGCGGTCCTCCTTCGAGAACGTGAGGCCGGCACTGAGGTTCCGACGTACGACGTCGCCGTCCAGGCTGGTCACCGTGCGCTCGCCCTTCTCGAGGATCAGGTCCAGGAGTGCCTGGGCCAGGGTCGACTTGCCGCTCCCCGACAGCCCGCTGAAGAAGACGACGACGCCGGGGTGCTCGGGCTGGTCGGAGTCGATGACTGCGCCGATCTCGTCGGGGTAGTCGTCCCCGCCGACGACAGCGAGCACGTCGCCGTCCGTGTAGTTCGCCACCACCTGCTGGCCGAGAAGGTGGTCGGTCCCGGCATCGCCGTGGCTGGCCAGGGCCACCGCCACGACATGGGCGTCACCGAGCAGCTCGGCCGCCGCCTGGCTGGCGCGCACCAGCCCGGCGGGGCTCAGGCCCTGGGGGGTTCCGGTGCCGACGAGGGCCAGCAGCACGACCGTCCGACCGGCGCGGGCGGCCGTGATCGCGGCGAGGTCGACCTCGGCAAGTGCTCCGGCCACGGGGACGGTCAGCGCCCCGGCGTACTGGCTGCGGACCGTCGCGGGGTCGAGGTGCAGCCGCCGGAACGGGCCGTATGACGGCCGCGTCAGCCCGACGAGTCCGTCCGGCGTCACCCGGGCCAGCGGCAGGCCCTCGGGGTCCACGAGCTCGAACTCGTCGGCTCCGGCCAGCTCTGCCGGCAGCGAGAGTCGCACCGGGGTCGCGTCGTCGAACGTCGTCAGGGGAGCGAGGCCGCCGTTGAGGAGGAGCTCGAGGTCGTCGAGCTCGCGGGGCGACGGGCAGAACTGGTTCGGCACGGCCCCATCGTGGCAGGTCAGGCTAGGGCGGGTCTCCCGCCCGGCAGCACCGCCCGGATCTCGCCGACGACGGCAGTGCCGCCGTACAGCAGGGACTCCCCGGTGCGCCGGACCGAGGCACCGTCGACTCCGGGCTCCTGGTCGATCCCGGACCGGGCGAGGAGGGCGGCCATCACCACCGGGCGGGCGCGCGGGGCACCGTCCTCGGTCTTCAGCGCGAACGCCCGCCCGTCGGCGAGTGCCACGGCGTAGACCGATTCGGCCCCGGCCTTGGCGATCGCACCGGGGATCGCCCGGAGCAGTGCCGCTTCGTCACGCCGGGTCCCGGAGACCCAGACCGGGTGCTCGCGGATCGCCGCGGCGATCCGGCTCTCCGCGGGGAGTTCGCTGGTGGCGACCCGCGCGAACGCGCGTGCCAGGCCGACCAGCGAGACCGAGAGCAGCGGCGCGCCGCAGCCGTCCACGGCGCGATGGGCGATCGGTTCTCCGGTCACGTCGACCAGCGTGGCGGCGATCGCCTGCTGGAGCGGGTGTGCCGGATCCAGGTAGTCGTCGATCGACCAGTCGTTGATCACGCAGGTGGCGAGCATGGCAGCGTGCTTGCCCGAGCAGTTCATCGCCAGGGTGGTGCGGGTGGCGCCGGAGCGCAGCGCCTCCTCGGCGACGGCGTCCTCCAGCGGCCAGCCCGGCGGGTTCTGCAGGGCGGACTCGTCGAGGCCGACGCGGCCCAGGATCCGGCGTACGCCGTCGAGGTGGAAGTGCTCGCCGGAGTGCGAGGCACACGCCAGGGCCAGCAGCTCGCCGTCCAGGTCGAGGCCGGAGCGCACCATCGCGAGTGCCTGCAGCGGCTTGCTGCACGACCGGGGCAGGATCGGACCGGTGGCGTCGCCGGCTGCGTACGCCGTCGACCCGTCAGCACCCAGCGCGACCGCCGAGCCGTGGTGGCGGCCTTCGACGAAGCCGGAACGAACAACCTCGGCGATGACGGGGAGCATGGGTCTCACCCTAGGCAGCCGGGTTTCGGACGGCTTGAAAGCGGGTATCAACGTTCGGCTTGCTAGCACACCGATTGGTTGAAAATTCGCCTGTTTACCGGGGCGTGTGACTCGTTTCACCGACAGTTGGCTTGCAAGTGCTAGCAATAGTTAGCACTATGGGCACATGGCCAAGAAGTCCAAGGTCGGTCTGACCGTCGAGACGCTCGGGGGTTACCTGCGCGAGCAGCGTGACGCCGCCGGGATGTCGCTGCGCCAGCTCGCCGAACAGGCGGGTGTCTCCAACCCCTACCTGAGCCAGATCGAACGTGGTCTGCGCAGGCCGTCCGCCGAAGTGCTGCAGCAGCTGGCCAAGGCACTCCGGATTTCCGCAGAACAGGTCTACATCCAGGCCGGGATCCTCAGCCCGGACGACGACCAGATCCGCTCCGTGGAGCTGGCAGTACTTGCCGATCCCTTCCTGAGCGAACGGCAGAAACAAGCCCTGCTCGAGGTCTACCACTCCTTCCGGATGGTGATCCCGGGCGACGAGTCCGACCCAGGAATCGGCACTCACGTGAGCAACGACGCTCCAACCCCCACCCCCCACGTCCGGCCGGAAGATTCCGGGTCGGCGACACCAACCGAAGGAAATTGAGATGGCTAAGACCCAGTTCAATACCGAGCAGCTCAAGACCGAAGCCGTGAAGCCGCTGTTCGCCGTTGCCGGCGCCACCGAGCTCGCTGTCGAGTACGCCCGTGGCTACGCCAACGAGGCGCAGAAGGTCACCCAGGTCCGGATCAACGACGTCCAGGCCCGCGTGTCCGGCGTCCAGGCCCGTGTCCAGAAGGTCGACTTCGACACCAAGTCGCTGCAGTCGCAGGCGAAGAGCCGTGTCGAGCAGCTCCAGGCCGACGCCAAGGACGCGCAGGCCAAGTTCGAGGCTCGCCTCGCCGAGATCCAGAAGGACGCCAAGGAGTTCCCGGCCAAGTTCGAGGCCAAGCTCTCCGACGCCCTCGAGGAGCTGAACACCACCTACGCCGAGCTCGCAGCGCGTGGCGAGAAGTTCGTCGCCGCGGTCCGCAAGGACGGCGTCAAGGCCGTCGCCAAGGTGAAGCCCGCCAAGAAGGTCGCCCGCAAGGCTCCGGCCACGAAGACCGCTGCCAAGAAGGCTCCGGCCAAGAAGGCTCCGGCCAAGCGCGCGGCCAAGAAGGCCTCCTGAACCACCGGAGGTCCGGTCGCTGACCGGTCCACCGACGCAGAGCCCCCGGGTCCGCCCGGGGGCTCTGTTGCGTCGGCATCCAGGGCCGTGGTCGTCGCGAATCGCCGTGGCTACGTGCCGGTACTCCGGACGTGCAGACCCCGTGCGGCTTAGGCTGTGCCGGTGCTGTTCTACAACCTGCAGGCGAACGTCATCACCCTCGTCTACCTCGTCCTCCTGGGCGTGAAGATGTGGGCGCTGATCGATGCTCTGCTGCGGCCGGGAGAGGCGTTCGTCGCCGCCGGCAAGCTGACGAAGACAGCCTGGCTGTGGATCCTCGCGCTCGCCCTCGCGGCGCACCTGCTGCTCAGCTCCCTGATCTTCGGACTGGTCGGGACCGTCGCAGCCTTCGTGTACATCCTCGACGTGAAGCCGGCCGTGGCCGCGCTGACCCGGCGACGATGAGCAGCAGCGTGACCGACGAGGAGGGCAACGATGTGAGTCCCTCCGGCGCGGAGCCTGAGGTCGTCGTACGGCGTGTGCGGTTGAACCAGCGCATCAGGCACATGCTCGTCGGGGTGTTCCTGCTCGACGCCGGCGTGCTCTCGGTGACCTCGGTGCTGGCCTGGGACTGGCGGCACGTCATCGACAAGTACTGGGCCTCCGAGCCCTACCCGTTCCCCTGGGCTCCGCTGTTGGGTCCGGGACTGATCATCGTCTGGCTCGCGATGCTGGTGATCATGGGCGCCTACCGGACCCGCAACTACGGCGCCGGTTTCGAGGAGTTCCGGGCGATCACGATCGCCTCGGCCATCAGCTTCGGGATCGCCTGCATGTGGGGGTTCCTCTCCTACCTCCAGCCGACCCGCGGCTACCCGTTGATCTTCTTCTTCATCGGTACACCGCTGCTGCTGCTGGTCCGCTACGTCGACCGCCAGACCCTGCACCGGGCCCGGACCGAGGGCCGGCTCGCGATCCGCGTCATCGCCGTCGGTGCTCCGGCGGCGATCCAGGAGCTGACCGAGGTGCTCGGCCGGGCGCCGTGGATGGGCTACCGGTTGGTCGGCATGTGCGTTCCGGGCGGCCAGGACCACCTCGAGACCGGCGTACCGGTCTTCGGGGACATCGATGACGTGCGTCGGGTGGTCATCGAACGCGGTGCTGACGGCGTCATCGTCGCCGGCGGGTCGTACTCGTCGGCTGCCGACCTCCGCCGCCTCGGCTGGGCGCTCCAGGGACTCGACCTCGAGATGCTCGTCGTGCCGTCGCTGACCGACATCGCCGGCCCGCGGGTGCACATGCGCCACGTTGCCGGGCTCCCGTTCGTCCAGGTCGAGGAACCGCAGAGCGACCGTGCGGGCGGCTGGACCAAGCGTGCCTTCGACCTCGTCGTCGGTTCCTCGGTGGTGTTCGTGCTGTCGCCCCTGTTGCTGACCACCGCGCTGATCATCTGGCTCCAGGACCGCGGGCCGGTCTTCTACCGGCAGACCCGCGCCGGGATCCACGGCGAAGAATTCCAGATGGTGAAGTTCCGTTCGATGATCGTGAACGCCGAAGCCCTGCGCGCCTCGCTCGACGAGCACAACGAGGTCGACGGCGTGTTGTTCAAGATGACCAACGACCCCCGGATCACCCGGTTCGGCAGGTTCATCCGCAAGTACTCGATCGACGAGCTGCCACAGCTGATCAACGTCCTCAAGGGTGAGATGAGCCTGGTCGGGCCGCGTCCGTTGCTGCCGACCGATGTCGAGCGCTACGAGGAGGACACCCACCGGCGCGCGCTGGTGCGCCCCGGCATGACCGGTCTGTGGCAGGTCTCCGGTCGTTCGGACCTGTCATGGGCGGAGTCGGTCCGCCTCGACCTGTACTACGTCGACAACTGGTCGATGGTCATCGACCTGGTGATCATGGTGAAGACCGTGAAGGCTGTGCTGGTCTCCGAAGGCGCGTACTGAGCACGTCGCTGCGGTCGTTCCTCCCGACCATCGGCGTGTGCGCCTTGGTGGTCTGGTTGGCGGGCTGTTCTGCGGGGTCCCAGCTCAAGGCGCCGCCCACCGACGACGCCTCCGGTGGCCAGGACGGTGCGAGCACCACACTGACGACGGAGACCTGCTGGTCCGGGCTCCGGGCGGGAGCCGATCCCCAGACGATCCTGCGGGTCGCCAAGCAGTTCTCGGTGACCTACTTCGACGCGGCGCACGCACTGGCAGACCGGGCTGCGTTCTCCCGGACCCGGTCCTGCAGCGAGGACCACGGCATCGAGGTCTACAAGGGAGTCCGGCTCTCCGACGTCACCCCCCAACTGACCGACTACACAGTGTTCCTGCGGCCGGACCAGAGCGAGTACGCCGGGATCGACCAGGCCGTACGGCGCGCGTGCATGAACCAGGTGCTGCTGCAGGCCGCCGATGCCAGTGGCGTGGCCGGTGCCCTTGTCGAGCCGGCCTTCCCGGCCGGCTTCACGCTCGGCTGGGCACCGCCCTCGCCGGCGCAGTGGGCGCAGGGGCAACGCGTCTACGCCTGCACCCTGGCTCAGGAGGTGGCCTCGCCGTTGCTCTACGCCGAGGTCTTCACCCACGGCTTCCCGACCGAGGACCGGACCTGCATCGACAGCGCGTCACTGGTCTACGTCGACTGTGCGCGCAACCACGATCGCGAACGGATCGCCGGGATCGACGTGACTGCTGCGGTCCGTTCCGGGGCGTTCCCGGGCACCACCGCAATCAAGACCCGAGCATCCGGCCCGTTCGTCGACTTCGGTTCGGCCACCTTCGCTGCCCTCGACCGTGCCTGCACGACGTACCTGCGGTCGGTCTCGACGACCACGAAGCTCACCGGCGTCGCCGAACCCGAGGTCGACCAGTGGCCCACGCGGACCGGTCGGTTCCAGATCGCCTGCGAGGCCGATGCCGCCCCCAGTCAGCGATCCGTCGTGACGCAGGGCTCCGTCTACAACCGGTAGAACGATCAGCCGTTCTTGGCGGCCGACCGCGCGCGGGACGCCGTACGGTTGCGCTCGCCGGCGTCCAGGATGACCTTGCGGATGCGCACGCTGTCCGGGGTGACCTCGACGCACTCGTCGTCGCGGCAGAACTCCAGGCACTGCTCGAGGCTGAGCTTCTTCGGCGGGATGAGCTTCTCGAAGTTGTCCGACGTCGACGAGCGCACGTTGGTCTGCTGCTTCTCCTTGGTGATGTTCACGTCCATGTCGTCGGCGCGCGAGTTCTCGCCGACGATCATGCCCTCGTAGACCTCGGTCGTCGGGTCGACGAACATGACGCCACGCTCCTGCAGGTTCGTCATCGCGTACGCCGTCGCGGCACCCGAGCGGTCGGCCACCAGCGAACCCTGGGAGCGGGACTTGATCTCGCCGGCCCACGGCTCGTAGCCCTCGGAGATGTGGTGCGCGATGCCGGTGCCGCGGGTCTGGGTGAGGAAGTCGGTCCGGAAGCCGATCAGGCCGCGCGAGGGGACCAGGAACTCCATCCGGACCCAGCCGGTGCCGTGGTTGGTCATCTGCTCCATCCGGCCCTTGCGGATCGCGAGCAGCTGGGTGATCGCGCCGAGGTGCTCCTCAGGTGCGTCGATGGTGAGGCGCTCGGTCGGCTCGTGGAGCTTGCCATTGATCTCCTTGGTGACCACCTGCGGCTTGCCGACGGTCAGCTCGAAGCCCTCGCGACGCATCTGCTCGACCAGGATCGCCAGCGCGAGCTCGCCGCGGCCCTGGACCTCCCACGCGTCGGGACGCTCGGTCGGGAGGATGCGCAGCGACACGTTGCCGACCAGCTCGCTGTCGAGCCGGTCCTTGACCAGGCGGGCGGTGACCTTGGTGTGCTTGGTCGGGCCCTTGCCGGCGAGCGGCGAGGTGTTGGTGCCGATGGTCATCGAGATCGCGGGCTCGTCGACGTGGATCAGGGGCAGGGCGATTGGGTTCTCCGGGTCGGCGAGGGTCTCACCGATGGTGATGTCCGGGATGCCGGCGATGGCGACGATGTCGCCCGGCCCGGCTTCCTCGCCGGGCTTGCGCTCGAGGCCCTCGGTGACGAGGAGCTCGGTGATCTTCACGGTCTTGGTGATGCCGTCGCGCTTCATCCAGGCGACGTTCTGGCCCTTCTTCAGGTGGCCCTCGTGGATCCGGACCAGGGCGAGCCGCCCGAGGAACGGGCTGGCGTCCAGGTTCGTGACGTGCGCCTGCAGCGGCGCGCCCTCGGTGTACACCGGCGCCGGGATGGTCTCCAGGATCGTCTTGAAGAGCGGCTCCAGGTCGCTGCCCTCGGGCATCGTGCCGTTCTCCGGAGCAGTCAGGCTGGCGATGCCGGCGCGGCCCGAGGCGTAGACGACCGGGAAGTCGAGCGCGTCCTGGCTGTGCGACTCGTCGAGCAGGTCCATGAAGAGCTCGTAGGTCTCGTCGACGACCTCGGCGATCCGGGCATCACCACGGTCGGTCTTGTTGACGACCAGGATCACCGGCATGTCGGCGTTCAGTGCCTTGCGCAGCACGAAGCGGGTCTGGGGGAGCGGGCCCTCGGAGGCGTCGACCAGCAGGACGATGCCGTCGACCATCGACAGCCCGCGCTCGACCTCGCCACCGAAGTCGGCGTGGCCCGGGGTGTCGATGATGTTGATCGTCATCGGCTTGCCCTCGGCGGCAGGACCCGCGTAGTGCACCGCGGTGTTCTTCGCGAGGATGGTGATGCCCTTCTCGCGCTCGAGCTCGCCGGAGTCCATCGCACGCTCGCCGACGCCCTCCGCCTGGTGCGCGGAGAATGCGCCCGCCTGCAGGAGCATGGCGTCGACCAGGGTGGTCTTGCCGTGGTCGACGTGCGCGACGATCGCGACGTTGCGCAGGTCGGAGCGGGTGCTGGTAGCCATGAGCGGGTGATGCCTTCCGGGCAGGGGTGAGACAGGTCTCGTTTGTCTGGTGCGTACGCCGAATGACGACCCCGAAGTCTATCGTGAGTCTCATGTCCCCCAAGCCATCGCCGATCGACCCGGACCCGTTCCGGATCCTCGTGGTGTGCATCGGGAACGTGTGCCGCTCCCCGGTGGCCGAGCGGCTGCTCGCGTCCCGGTTGCCCGCCAGCAAGGTCGTCGTCTCCAGTGCCGGCGTCGGCGCGATGGTCGGCTACGCGATGAGCAGGTACGCCTCGGCCGAACTGCGCTCCTACGGTGGGGACCCGACCGGATTCGCAGCCCGACAGCTGACCCCCGAGCTGATCGAGGACGCGGACCTGCTGCTCACCGCCACCCGGGACCTGCGCTCCCAGGTGCTGGCCGAGGCGCCGGGCGCCCTGCGGCGCACCTTCACGATCCTGGAGTTCGCCGCCCTCGTCGAGATGTCGGACGGGACCACGCCCGACGAGCTCGTGAAGTGGGCCGGCGCGCACCGATCGGCGGCCGGTGCGGTCGAGCAGGACGTGCCCGACCCGTTCCGTCGCGGGGCCGAGGCGCACGCCGCTGCCGCGAAGGCGATCGACGAAGCCGTCCAGGTGATCGCGAAGGGCCTCCAGTGTTGATCCGCGCGGCCGTTGTCGTCCTGGCGATCCTGGCCGCCGGGGTTGCCGCCACGGCCGCTCCGGTGGGCACCGACCTGGCTGTCCCGGCAACCCACCCTGACGCCGTTCGGCTCGTCGCGGCGCCGTTGCCGCTGGCCGGCGTACGGATCTCGCTGGATCCGGGTCACCAGCTCGGCAACCACAACTTCCCCCAGCAGATCAGTCGGCTCGTGCCGGCCGGTGGGTTCAGGAAGGCCTGCGACACCACCGGCACGGCGACGAACTGGGGCTACCCGGAAGCGACCGTGAACTTCCAGCTGGCGAGCCTGGTCAAGGCACGTCTGATGGCGCTGGGTGCGACCGTGGTGATGACCCGAACCCGGAACAGCGAACGGCTGTGGGGACCGTGCGTGAACACGCGCGGCGAGTTCGGGAAGAAGGCCGGCGCCGTCCTGCAGGTGGGCCTGCACGCCGATGGCGCTCCGGGCAGCGATCACGGCTTCCACGTGATCGCGCCGACCTCGCGCAGGCCGTGGACCAACGCCATCGCCGCGGCGTCGCTGCGCCTGGCCAGGGCGCTGCGGTCCGGGTTCGACGGCCAGCACCTGGCGCGGTCCAACTACATCGGGGGCGGCACCGCGCTGAGCATCCGCTCGGACCTCGCCACCCTGAACCTGGCAGGCATCCCCGTCGCCCTCATCGAGATCGGCAACATGCGCAACGCCGCCGACGCGCGCCGGATGACCTCAGCCCGCGGGAGGTCGGTGTACGCGGCCGCCGTGGTCGCCGGGATCCGGGCCTACCTGCACCGCTGACCTTCTTCGGTGGTTGAGGAGGTTGCGCAGCATCCGTCTCGAAACCCGGCGACCCAGGTTTCGAGACAGGCCGTGCCGGCCTTCCTCAACCAGCGTCAGTCGAAGATCGGGCCCCGGTGGAGCTGGTGCTGGGCAGCCTGGGCGACCGGTCGCATCACGAGCTCGTCGATGTTGACGTGGCGTGGCAGGGAGGCGACCCACCGCACCGCCTCGGCCACGTCGTGGGCGACCAGGGGCGAATCGACGTCGGCGTACACGGCCTCGGCTCGAGCCGCGTCACCGAAGCGGACCAGCGCGAACTCGTCGGTGTGGACCATGCCCGGGGCGATCTCGGTGATGCGCAACGGTTCGCCGTTGAGTTCGAGGCGCAACGTCTGGCTGACGGCGTGCAGGCCGTGCTTGGCCGCCGTGTAGCCACCGCCTCCCGCGTAGGCGACCCGGCCTGCGGTTGAGCCGATGTTGACCACCAGGCCGCTGCCGGACGCCCGGAGTGCCGGCAGCAGGGCCTTGGTGACCCGGACGACGCCCAGCACGTTGACCTCGAACATCCGCTGCCAGGCCCCGATGTCGGCCGTTGCCACCTGGTCGGCGCCGTACGCGCCACCGGCGTTGTTGACCAGGACGTCGAGACGTTCGCCGACGGCTGCGGCCAGGTCGGCAACCGAGGCCTCGGAGGTCACGTCGCAGGTGACCGCGACGCCGCCGATCTTGCTCGCCAGCCGCTCGATCCGGTCGCTGCGTCGTGCTGCGCAGATCACCCGGAAACCGGCTCCGGCGAGCGCGCGGGCGGTCGCCTCCCCGATCCCGCTGCTCGCCCCGGTGACGACGGCGGTGCGCCCGGAATTCGGCCCGGAATTCGGCGCGGTGGTCTCGGCGGTCATGGGCTCTCCTGGTCTCTGGGGCGAACGCCGAACATCCTGACACGGGGAATGGGCAACAATGCACGGTGGTTGAGCGGTCAGGAGGTGGATGTGGTGAACGGTCGCGGCTACAGAGAGCCGGCCTTGCTGCGACGGCTGGCGATGATCAGCCTGCACACCTCACCCCTCGACCAGCCGGGGACCGGGGACGCGGGCGGGATGAACGTCTACGTCACCGAGGTCGCCCGCCGGCTGGCGCAGCGCGGGATCGAGGTGGACATCTTCACCCGCGCGACCGACTCCCAGCTCCCGCCGCTGGTCGCCTTCTCGCCGGGCGTGAACGTCCGCCACGTCGTGGCCGGGCCCTTCGAGGGCATGGCCAAGGACGAGCTCCCGGGCCAGCTGTGCGTCTTCGCGCGTGAGGTGCTGCGCACCGAGGCCCAGTTCGACGTCGGCCACTACGACATCGTGCACAGCCACTACTGGCTCTCCGGCCAGGTCGGCGCGCTGGCACGCGACCGCTGGGGCGTGCCGCTGGTGCACTCGATGCACACCATGGCCAAGGTCAAGAACGACCTGCTCGCCGAGGGTGACGTCCCCGAGCCGCAGGCGCGGGTGATCGGCGAGGAACAGGTCGTGGCGGCCGCGGACATGCTGATCGCCAACACCGACGCCGAGGCCAAGGACCTGATCAACAGCTACGACGCGGACCCCGGTCGGGTCGAGGTGGTGCACCCCGGTGTCGACCTGGATGCGTTCCGCCCGACCTCGATGCCCGCTGCCCGCGCCCGGTTGGGGCTGCGCCAGGACGCCGAGGTGCTGGTCTTCGTCGGACGGATCCAGCCGCTGAAGGCCCCCGACGTCCTGCTGCGCGCCGCTGCCGAGCTGGTACGGCGCCAGCCCGACCTCCGCTCGCGACTGGTCGTCGCGGTCGTCGGAGGGCCCTCGGGCAGCGGACTCGAACAGCCCACGGCGCTGGCCGACCTCGCCCAGTCGCTGGGGATCGAGGACCTGGTCCGGTTCGTGCCCCCGGTGCGTCGCGACGAGCTGGTCGACTGGTACGCCGCGGCCACGCTGGTCTGCGTCCCGTCGTACAACGAGAGCTTCGGGCTGGTCGCTGTCGAGGCCCAGGCGGTCGGTACGCCGGTCGTCGCTGCGGCGGTCGGCGGGCTGACCACGGCCGTCGCCGACGGGCGCTCCGGATTCCTTGTCGAGGGCCACGACCCCGCCGACTATGCCCGGGTGTTCTCCACCATCATCGAGGCTCCCGACCTGCGGGCCGCGCTCTCGGTCGGCGCCGTCGCCCAGGCAGCCGACTTCAGCTGGGAGCGGACCGCGGATGCCACCCTGGCCGTCTACCGGCGCGCGGTGGACCTGATGTCGGCCGACGTCCTGCGATGAGCGCACCGGCCGAGGTCATCCGCGCCGTCCTGGCTGACGGCGAGCTGGAGTGGGAGGAGCTCACCGAGGGGGTCTTCGACGTCGTACTGCCGGGCGAGCGCAAGCTCAAGACGCCTGTGCGGCTCGAGGTCGGCACGCACGCCCTGAGCGTCCATGCGTTCGTCTGTCGCAAGCCGGACGAGAATTTCGAGGCCGTCTACCGCTGGATGCTCGAGCGCAACATGAAGATGTTCGGCCTGGCGTTCGCCCTCGACGCACTCGGCGACATCTTCCTGGACGCGCGGCTCCCGCTGACCGTCGTGACGCCCGAAGAGATCGACCGGGTGCTCGGCTCGGTGCTGACCTACGCCGACGAGTCCTTCAACGTGTTGCTCGAGCTGGGTTTCTCGACCGCCATCCGCAAGGAGTGGGAGTGGCGTACCTCGCGGGGCGAGGACACCCGCAACCTCGATGCCTTCCGCGGCTGGCTGACACCGGGCAACGCGGACTGAGTCGTCCGGATATCGACGGACGACGACCGAAAACCGCGTGTCACCGGTCCGTGCCGTCACCTAGATTCACGCAGGTGACCACGACTGGACCAGCCCCTGCCGCGACGGCGTCCGATGCCCCGGCTCCGTGGCGGCCCGTCGCGGCGATCGCAGTGACGCTGGTGCTGTGGGCCTCGGCGTTCGTCGCGATCCGGCATCTCGGCCATGACGTCACCCCCGGCGCGCTCTCGCTCGGACGGCTGCTGGTCGCTGCGGTTGCGTTGTCGATCCTGCTGGTCAGGTCGCCCCGCCACCGGTTCACCCGCAACGAGGTGTTCCTGCTGCTGGGCTGCGGCATCGCCTGGTTCGGGATCTACAACCTGGCCCTGAACGCGAGCGAACAGAAGATCGACGCGGCCACGGCTGCGATGGTCGTACAGGTGGGGCCGATCCTGATCGCGCTGCTTGCTGCACTCTTCCTTCACGAGTTGCTCACCAGCTGGCTGTTGCTCGGCATGGCCATCGCCTTCGGAGGTGTGGTCGTGATCGGCAGCGCACTGCGCGGCAACGGCGGCTCGGACCTCAACGGTGTCCTGCTCGCGCTGCTGGCTGCTGGCACATACGCGATCGGGGTGGTGTGCCAGAAAGTCCTGCTGCGCAGGCTCTCCGGCCTCGAAGTCACCTGCTACGCCTGCTGGATCGGGGTGGTCGTCTGCCTGCCCTGGGTCGGCGACCTGGGTCATGTGGTCGCCCACGATTCGACCAGCACGTTGGCGCTGATCGTCTATCTCGGGCTGTTCCCGACGGCGCTGGCCTTCAGCACCTGGGCGTTCGCGCTGCGCTACACCGATGCCGGCAAGCAGTCGCTGACGACCTTCCTGGTGCCGGCGATCGCGACCCTGATGGCGTGGCTGCTGCTCGACGAAGTGCCGCCGGCGCTGGCCTTCGTCGGTGGCGCGCTGTGCGTGGTGGGCGTCCTGGTCACACGGCGCAAGCCGAAGGAACCCCTCGCACCTCAGGCATAGGTCGCCAGTACGTCGGCGCAGCCGGCGTCGAGCTTGAGGGTCGCCAGCGCGTCGGCCCGGGTCTCACCGCGGTTGACGATCACGATCGGGACGCCGCGGGCATGGGCCTGTTTGACGAAGCGTCGTCCCGAGAACACGTGCAGCGACGACCCGAGCACGACCAGGGCTTCCGCGGAGGCCACCAGGTCCTGGCAGGTGCGCACCCGCTCAGGCGGCACGTTCTCGCCGAAGAACACCACGTCCGGCTTCAAGTCTCCGCCGCAGGGCAGGCAGTCCGCGACCGCGAAGCCGGCGGTCGACTCGAGCGCCACGTCGCCGTCGGGCAGGACCAGCACCTGATCAGCGGAGAAGTCGGGGTTCAGCTCGGCAAGACGGTCCTGCACCTCGACGCGTGACGTGGTGGCCCCGCACTGAAGGCAGATCACCCGGTCCAGGCGGCCGTGCAGGTCGACGACTCCGCGACTGCCGGCGGCGGTGTGCAGACCGTCGACGTTCTGGGTGATCAGACCGCTCAGCCGACCGCCGTCCTCCAGTGCAGCCAGGGCGTGATGGGTCAGGTTGGGCGAGGCGCCGCCCATGGCGCTCCAGCCCAGGAACGCCCGGGCCCAGTACCGCTGCCGCGCGGGCGGACCCGACCTGAACTGCTGACCGGTCATCGGGCTTCGGACCGGTGCTCCGGGTCCGCGGTAGTCGGGGATGCCCGAGTCTGTCGACACGCCGGCTCCGGTCAGCACCAGCCAGCGCCGGTCGCCCAGCACGTCATCGAGGACGGTTCCCGAGGCGACGGAGTTGCTCACCGGGCAAGTATTGCTCGCGGGTTTCGAGACAGGCCGGGCCGGCCTTCCTCAACCGGCGGTGGCTCAGAGATCGAGCTTGTAACCCAGCCCGCGCACAGTGGTGAGGTACTTCGGGTCGGCCGGGCTCGGCTCGATCTTCGCGCGCAGTCGCTTGACGTGGACGTCGAGGGTCTTGGTGTCGCCGACGTAGTCGGAGCCCCAGACGCGATCGATCAGCTGTCCGCGGGTCAGCACCCGTCCGGGGTTGCGCAGGAACATCTCGAGGAGCTCGAACTCCTTGAGCGGCAGCCGGACGTCCTCTCCGTCGATCGTCACGACGTGGCGTTCGACGTCCATCCGGACCGGGCCGGCCTCGAGCGTCAACGGGGCCAGGTCGGGCTCGGTGCCCCGGCGCAGGACGGCGCGGATCCGCGCGACCAGCTCGCGCGGGGAGTACGGCTTCGTGACGTAGTCGTCGCCGCCGAGCTCGAGGCCGACCACCTTGTCGACCTCGTCGTCCTTGGCGCTGACCATGATCACCGGGACGTTCGAGGTCTGCCGGATCTGCCGGCACACCTCGGTCCCGGGGATGCCGGGGAGCATCAGGTCGAGCAGCACGATGTCCGCGCCGGCGCGGTCGAACTCGGCAAGGGCGGCGTGGCCGTCGGCGGCGATCGCCACCTCGAAGCCCTCCTTGCGGAGCATGTACGCCAGGGCGTCGCTGTAGCTCTCTTCGTCTTCCACGACCAGGATGCGGGTCACGCTGTTGCCTCCATGCTGGATGCCTTCCTCGGCAGGGTGAGAGTGAACGTGGACCCTTGGCCCTCGACCGACCAGACCCGCACGTCTCCACCGTGGGAGGCCGCAACGTGCTTGACGATCGAGAGGCCCAGTCCGGTCCCTCCGGTGGAACGGTGCCGGGCCGGATCGACCCGGTAGAAACGCTCGAAGATCCGGTCGATCTCCGAGGCAGGGATCCCGATGCCCTGGTCAGTGACGGAAAGGTCGACGGTGGTTTCGCCCGACCGGGCCGCGACCACGACCGAGGAGCCCTCGGGCGAGTAGGCGACGGCGTTCGCAACCAGGTTGCCGATGGCAACCGCGACCTGCTCCCGGTTGCCGAGCAGCATCAGGGAGCGCTCGCCGTTGTGCACCAGGGAGATGCCCTTGGCGCCGGCGTCGGTCATGTTCTCGTCGATCGCCCGGCTGATGATCGCGTCGACCTCGACGGCGACGGGCTCGTCGAGCGGGTCGTCGCCCTGCAGGCGGGAGAGCTCGATGATCTGCTGGACCAGACGGGCCAGCCGCTCGCTCTCGGTGTGCATCCGGCCGGCGAACCGCTGCACGGCCTCCGGGTCGTCCGAGGCGTCGATCACGGCGTCGCTGAGCAGACGGATCGCTCCGACCGGGGTCTTGAGCTCGTGGCTGACGTTGGCCACGAAGTCACGCCGGATCGACTCGACCCGGCGTTCGCGCGTGCGGTCCTCGACCAGTGCCAGGACGAGCTGGGAGCTCAGTGGCGCCACCCGTGCGGTCACGTGGCGGGGAGGGACGCCGGGGGCGCGCTGCATCACGACCTCGGTCTCGCGGATCTGGCCGTCGCGACGCACCTGCTGGACCAGTTCCTCGAGCTCGCGTACGGCGATCCGACGATCGCGGACCAGGCCCATGGCGATGGCGGGCGCGGAGGCCTTCAGCACCTCGTCGCTGGCGTCGACGACCAGCGCACTGCTGCGGAGTACCGAGAGCACTGCCGCGACGCCGGGCGGAAGAGTAGTGTTGGTGGTGACCCGCGGACGCGTCTGGTTCTCACTGATGCGCCACGCGAGGACGACGCCTGCGCCGAGTACTGCGCCCAGGAGGGCGAACAGCAGCGCTTGGGTCGTGGGGCTCACGAAAGCGATCGTACGCAGGGTTTCATCTGCTGTTCGGCCGAGCGCGGTCGCTTTCAAGGACTGTTCGCTCCCCGTTCACACTTTCTCCCCCACTGTTAACCACTCGGATTTAGGGTTACCTCATGCGCGATGCCTACGCCGACCAGCTCGATTCGATCCGTGAAGACCTGCTTGCGATGACTCGCCTGGTCGGAACTGCGGTCGCCCACGCCACCACGGCACTGCTGGACGGAGACGCAGCGATCGCCGAACAGGTGATCTCCGACGACGCCGCGATCGACGAGCTTCGGGTCACGATCGAGAACCACAGCTTCGAGCTGCTCTCGTTGCAGAACCCGGTCGCAGGTGACCTGCGGATGCTGGTCGCGTCGCTGCGGATGGTCAGCGAATTCGAGCGGATGGGCGATCTCGCCGTCCATATCGCGAAGATCGCCAGGCTGCGCATCCCTGATGTCGCCGTACCCGACGAGGTGGTCCCGACGATCGCGCGGATGGCCGCGGTCGCCGAGGTGATGATCGCCAAGGTCGGACACGTGATCGCCGACTCCGACGTCGCCGCGGCCGAGGAGCTGGAGGAAGTCGACGAGGAGATGGACCGCCTGCGTCGCAGCTCGTTCCGTGAGCTTCTCGGCTCGGACTGGAAGCACGGCGTCGAGCCGGCCGTGGACATCGCGCTGCTCGGCCGGTACTACGAGCGCATCGCCGACCACGCGGTCTCGATCGCCCGCCGGGTGGTCTTCCTGGTCACCGGCGAGCAGCCCTCGTACGTCGACTGATCAAGGACGCGCCAGCGGACTTGATCGATGGTGGTTGAGCAGCGAGCGCCGAAGCGAAGGACGAGCTCGGCGACCGAGCGTGTCGAAACCCGGTGACGTGCGCAGGGACTGGATCAACGCCCCTGTGACGCCACTGCCGCGGCAGCAGCCTCGGCAGCCTCTGGATCGAGGTAGCGACCGCCCGGAACGGTCGGTCGCAGGTCGCCGTCGAGGTCGTAGACCAGCGGCATCCCGGTCGGGATGTTCAGGCCCGCGATGTCCTCGTCGCTGATCTGGTCGAGGTGCTTGACGATCGCACGCAGGCTGTTGCCGTGGGCGGCGATCAGCACCGTCCTGCTGGCTTCCAGGTCCGGCACCACGGCCTCGTCCCAGTAGGGGAGCAGGCGGGCGATGACGTCCTTGAGGCACTCGGTGCGCGGCAGGTCCGCGCCGAGGTCGGCGTACCGCGGGTCGCCGACCTGGGAGTACGGGTCGTTGTCGTCGATCGGGGGCGGCGGCACGTCGAAGGAGCGGCGCCAGAGCATGAACTGCTCCTCGCCGTACTCCTCGAGCGTCTGCTTCTTGTCCTTGCCCTGGAGTGCGCCGTAGTGCCGCTCGTTGAGGCGCCACGAGCGGCGTACCGGGATCCAGTGGCGGTCAGCGGCGTCCAGGGCCAGGTGCGCGGTGGTGATCGCGCGTCGCTGCAAGGACGTGTGCAGGACGTCGGGCAGGAGACCGGCCTCGACGAGCTGCTCGCCGCCACGGACAGCCTCGGCGCAGCCCTTCTCGGTCAGGGCGACATCGACCCAGCCGGTGAACAGGTTCTTGGCGTTCCACTCGCTCTCGCCGTGGCGGAGGAGGATCAGGGTGGCCATCAGCCGGTCGGGGAGGTCGCGCTCGGCGACGGCAGCGGAACGCCGGTGTAGTTGCCCGTCGCCGTGAAGACCTGTACCAGGAGCGTCGTCGACTGGCCGCTGGCGAAGACGAACGTCAGCGTGACGAACTGACCGGGCTTGATGCCGGCGCCTCGCAGGGCGACCTGGGGTCCGCCGTCGGCGCCCGGGTTGGAGAGGTCGGCATGGCCGCCGGCCGGTACGACGATGCCGGCTGTCGTGGCCTCGATACCGGGTCCGGTGACCGAGGTGAGCTCGTCAGGCCTGGTCTGGTCGTTGTCGACCAACGTGGTCGAGAGGGTCCCGACACCGTCGGTGCCCGAGACGACCAGGGCGTTGAGGATGTCGACGTTGCCCGAGCGGTCGTTGACGCCGGCTGCTGCCTGGTAGACCTGATCGGTCTGGGCGCTGAAGCCGCAGGCACCCAGGACGGGGGCCAGCAGGAGGGCTGCGATCGCGACGCGACGCTGGATCGGGGACTTCACGAGACCTCGGGTCCTCTCGGTGCAAGACGGGGTGTGACGCGGCAGCAGCCTACCGTCTCACTGCCGCAGTCCCACGGACAGCCCGGCAACCACGAGACCGGCCACCGCCAGGGCACTCGCCACGATGGTGATCAGCAGAAGCCGGGGCGCTCCGACGCGCAACGCGACCTGCAGGGGCAGCGTCCGGGCGCCGGCCTTGTTGTCCTGGACGAGGTCTCCCAGGGAGGTCGCGAAGTGGAAGCAGAAGCCGACCGCGGCCGCGCCCGCGGTCACTGCCCAGGTCGGTGCGTGCCCGTGCATCGTGCCTGCCCAGCCGCCGTACGCGAGGAAGGCCGGGAACAGGGCAAAGGTCACGACCCAGCCGACGAACGAGAACGCGGTGCGGTGCAGCCAGCGGTTGTGGATCCAGCCGACCGGCAGCGTCAGCAGCAGCGCGCCTCCGGCGACCACGCCGTTGTACGCCGCCAGCGGGAACGACAGCAGGACCAGGACCATCATCCAGTAGCTCGCGCTGGACGACGTCACGCGACCCGAGGCGATCGGCTTGCCAGGAGTCTCGGCACGGTAGTCGTGCTCCTGGTCGCAGAGGTCGTTCGACAGCCCGAGGGACAGCTGGACCACCAGGACAGCCGCAGCCGCGCACAAGTACTCGCGCGTCGCACGGCCGTCGGCAGCAGCGAGGATGCCGATCCCAGCGGCCAGAGCGACGGCTTGCTTGGGGTGGCAGCAACGCACCAGGTCCCGCACGTAGCGGGAGGCGCCCACCTTCACAACGGCATCACTCATGGCCTGAAACTATCGGCACGGGCGTCGCGTTCGTGAGCTGTTCGTCCGCGCTCCGTTAGTGTCGCCGCGTGCGTGACGCACATTCCTCAACGCCTTGTCAAGCCCTCATTAGCCGTCTGACCTGCGCAAACGCGTCATCGACACCCAGATCCGCGTGTTAGACTGGTCACCTTGAAAGGGGCTAACTGCAGATGACTTTCACCGTCGGCGAAACGGTTGTTTATCCAAATCACGGGGCTGCCATCATCGAGGACATCGAGATGCGCACGATCAAGGGCGAAGAGAAGGAGTACCTGGTACTCCGGATCGTGGCCCAGCAGGATCTCGTGGTGCGAGTCCCCGCCTGCAACCTCGACCTGGTCGGGGTTCGGGACGTGGTCGACAAGGAAGGACTGGACCGGGTCTTCGACGTACTTCGTGCGATCGTCCCGGATGAGCCGACCAACTGGTCGCGCCGCTACAAGGCAAACCTGGAGAAGCTGCACTCTGGTGACGTGATGAAGGTGTCTGAGGTCGTCCGCGACCTGTGGCGCCGTGAGCGTGACCGCGGCCTGTCGGCCGGGGAGAAGCGGATGCTGGCCAAGGCGCGCCAGATTCTCGTCTCTGAGCTGGCCCTGGCCGAGCACACCAACGAGGACAAGGCAGAAGCCATCCTCGACGAGGTTCTCGCTTCCTGAGCCGTCAGCAACTGAACCATCCACGATGCCCCCGGCCCTGCGGCCGGGGGCATCGTGCATTCTGGGGCGGTGGACGACGAGCCGGATCAGGACGTCGCGGCCCTCGGCTGGGTGCCGCTGGAAGGCCGCGGGTCGCTCCCGTTCGCCCTGGTGCACGGGGAATCCCTCGTCGCCGCGGCGTCGTGGGCGGTCGGTGAGGCGGGCATCCAGCTCTACGACGCATCGGTCCCGTGGGCCCGGGTCCGCGACTCCGGTCGGACGCTGCTGATCCACGACCCGCTCTGCCCGCTGGCCCCTGCGGACTTCCTCGCCGACGCGGTCGGCATCGCGACCGAGACCGGGCAGGTGGTGGTCGGCTTCCGCCCGGTCACCGACACCGTCAAGGAACTCCGGGGCGAGGTCTTCGGCGCCACGGTCGATCGTGACGGCCTGCGCAGCGTGGCGACCCCGGTGGTGATTCCGGGCGTGGTCCTGGCGGGGCTGGACGATCCCGGTCCTGCCGATCTGCCCACCCTCGTGGCGCGGCTAGCGGCTGCGGCCCCGGTGCACTGGCTCGAGGCGCCGTCCCTCGCGCGACGCATCCACGACCTCGAAGAGCTCGCGCTCCTGGAGGCGCTCAGTCGCTCGCAGGTGTGAGGAGCTGCTCGGCGAGTGCCAGGTCCTCGGGGTAGGTGACCTTGAGGTTGGCCCGCTCGCCGCGTACTGCCTGGACGGCGAGGTCGGTGTAGCGCTCCAGGCTCGCTGCGGTGTCGGTACCACCGAAACCGTCTGCCGCTGCCGCGTCGTAGGCCAGCAACAGTGCACCGGCACTGAACGCCTGCGGGGTCTGCACGGCTCCGAGACCGGGCCGGGCGAGCGAGCCGTCGGTCTGGTTCAGCTGGCCGGTCGGCACGACAGGTACGGCGGCACCGTGCCGGGCCGCTGTCTCGATCACGCGGGCGAACAGGGCCTCGGTCGCGAGCGGACGGGCCGCGTCGTGCAGCGCGACCACGTCGATCTCACCGGCGTCGATGTCGCCACGCAGCACCTCCAGGGCGCGGTACTCGGAGTCGTGGCGCTCGGGACCGCCGTCGACGAGCCAGAGGTCGTGGGTGCCGAGATGGGGAGCGATGGCCGCAGACACGGCGTAGCGGTCCTCGGGTCGCACGACGACCAGGAGCCGGTGCAGGTCGGGCACGGTCAGCGCCGTCCGGATGCTGTGCGCGAGCACCGGGATGCCGTCCAGCGGCAGCAGCACCTTGTTGACCTCTGCGCCGACCCTGCTCCCCGCCCCGGCGGCAAGCAGCACGATCGCCACCCGGGCCGGGTGCGTGTTCACAGGTGCGGGCGGATCAGCCGGATCAGTACGCCGGAGACCAGCTCGTCGCGCTCCAGCGGCAGCATGTGCCCGGCATCGGGAACGACGGTCAGGACCGAGTCCGCGATGGTGTCCGCGATCCGGCGGGCGTGCGAGGGCGGGGTGAGCACGTCGCGAGTGCCGACCAGCACGTGGGTCGGGATGCCGTCGTACACCTTGAGGGCGGCGGCGCGCTCGTGCAGCAGGCAGTCCTCGTAGAAGCCGACCATGGTCGCCGCGGGGGAGTTGATGATGCCCTCGACCGTCAGCGCGGCGTCGACCAGGCGCATGGGCCTGCCCATCAGGAAGCGGCGGACGATCTGGCGTTCGATGACCGGCGCCCGCCGGCGTGCCCTCTTGGTCAGGGTCCGCGAGCGCAGCGCAAGGATCCGCGGGATCTGGGCCTTCACGAAGGCGCCGGCTTCGGGCAGGCCCAGGGTGACGGTGTCGAGCTGCCCGGAGGACGTGGAGACGAAGGCCGATCCGACGACCCGGTCGAAGAGCTCGGGGCGGTGCTCGGCCAGCGCCATCATCGTCATGCCACCGATCGAATGGCCGGCCAGGACGAGCTTGCCCGGTCCCGCGTAGGCGTCGATGACATCGCTCATGTCGCGGGCCAGGTTGGCCACCGTGCAGGCCGCACGCGGCGAGGCCTCGGACTGGCCGTGGCCCCGGTGGTCCCAGGTCACGATGCGGATGCGGTGGCCGAACTCCCGCTGCAGATCGCGCACCTGGTAGTGCCAGTCCTCCTGGTTCAGGGTCCAGCAGTGAGCGAGCATCACCGTGAGCGGTGCGTCCTGCGGTCCGTACGTACGGACGTCGAGGCGCAGGCCGTCGAAAGTCTTCATGAGATCCGAGTCTGCCCTGTACATGCGGGTTTTGGCGGCATTGTGGCGAAGGCGACAGCCGGCAGCACCCGGAGGATCAGCGGGTCAGCAGCGCGGCCGCGATGGCCGCCAGACCCTCGCCCCGCCCGGTCAGGCCGAGGCCGTCGGTGGTGGTCGCTGCGATCGAGACGACGATCCCGTGACGGTCTGCGATCGCTGCCTCTGCCTCGGTACGCCGGGCACCCATCCTGGGCCGGTTGCCGATCAGCTGGGCGGCGACGTTGGCCACCGTCCAGCCCTCGGCCCGCACCCTGAGCAGGGTTTCGGCGAGCAGGTCGTGGCTCGCTGCGCTGGCCCACTGCGGAGCCGACGTGCCGAAGTTCGTGCCGAGGTCGCCCAGGCCTGCCGCGGACAGCAGGGCGTCGCAGATCGCGTGCAGGACGACGTCGCCGTCGGAGTGTCCTTCGGGACCGGCTGTCTCCTCGGGCCACGCGAGCCCGGCGACCCACATCGGCCGCCCCTCGACGAGGCGGTGCACGTCGGTGCCGATCCCGGTCCGCATTTCCACCCCCTGATCATGCCCGGTGGTTGGACCGATGCGCGACGATGGCTGGGTGAGTCGATCGAGGCGTTACCTGGCTACGGCCGGAGTGGTCACCGGCATCTCCGGCCTGGTCACCGCTCAGTCGACCGTGTGGGCTCTGCAGGCGAACAACGGGCCGGTCGTCGCGGTTGCCAGCGCCGTCCGGGACAAGACGCCCGGGCACCTCGCGATCAACCTGGTCCATCTCGTCGGTCACCACGACAAGCCGCTGCTGATCACCGGCACGACGGTGGTCCTGCTGGCGATCTGCGCCTGGATCGGCACCCAGGCCGAAGCGCATCCGCTGCTGCCCGAGCTGGTGTACTTCGGTCTCGCCGTGATCGGGTTGTTCTCGGTCATGCGTCTGCCCGACTCGACCGCGGCGTCGGCCGTCGCGGTGGTGGTCGGGCTGATCACCTGGATCGTCGTGCACCGCTTCCTGACGGCGCCGATCGTGGCACCGGGCAAGCCGGACGGCGTCACCCGTCGGGCGTTCGTGCAGCGGGTCGGACTGGTCGGCCTCGGGGTCGCGGCGGCCGGTCTCGTCGGCGACCTGAGCAGCCGCAACCGGCGTCATGTCGAGCAGGCGCGGCGGCTGCTGCACCTGCCGGTGACGCAGGGCAAGCTGCCGAAGGATGCCAACGTCGGCGTTCCGGGCATCGCGACCTGGCGTACGCCGAACGACCAGTTCTACCGGATCGACACGGCCTTCACGCCGCCGTCGATCGCACCCAGTGACTGGAGCCTGCGCGTCCACGGGATGGTCGAGAAGGAGATCCGCCTCAGCTACGACGACCTGGTCGGCCGGAGCATCACCGAGGACTGGGTCACCTTGTGCTGCGTGTCCAACGAAGTGGGCGGCAACCTGATCAGCAACGCCTGGTGGTCGGGTGTCCTGATCCGCGAGATCCTCGCCGAGGCCGGGGTGAAGCCTGGTGCGGACGCGGTCCTGCAGACCTCGAAGGACGGCTGGACCTGCGGCACCCCGCTCGTCGCCCTGACCGATCCGAACCGCAACGCGATGCTCGCCGTCGCGATGAACGGTGAACCCTTGCCGGTCGAGCACGGCTTCCCGGTGCGGATGGTCGTGCCCGGGCTGTACGGCTACGTCTCGGCCACCAAGTGGCTCGTCGACCTCGAGGTCACCCAGTTCGGCACCTTCTCGGCGTACTGGACGCAGCGCGGGTGGGGCGAGATGGGCCCGGTCAAGACCGAGTCCCGGATCGACGTACCGCGTAACGGTGCGCACACCGCGACCGGAACGGTCCGCGTCGGCGGCAGCGCCTGGGCCCAGCACACCGGCATCGAGGCAGTCGAGTTCCAGCTCGACGGCGGGCCCTGGCAGCGTGCCGAGCTCGGCGGCGTCGAGGGACTCGACACCTGGGTGCAGTGGACCGGGGCGGTCGAGGTCGCGCACGGCGGCCACCACCTGGTGGTCCGGGCGACGGACAAGTCCGGCTACACCCAGACCTCGGTGCAGGCCGACGTCCTGCCCGACGGCGCGACCGGATGGCACACCATCCAGTTCACCTCCGGCTGACCGCCTAGGCTGCCGCCATGGCTTTCTCCGACGACTTCGCCGACCGTACTGGAGCAGCGCTGGTGATCGGCGGCAGCGGCGGCATCGGCCGGGCGGTCGTGCGGATGCTCGGGGAGCGCGGCAGTGCCGTGGTGGCGACGTACCGGTCGGGGCGGGAGGCGGCAGAGCTCGCGGTCTCGGAGGCCTGCGCGTACGGCGTCCGCGGCGAAGCGGCCGCGCTGGACACCTCCGACGCCCTGGCCTGCACGGCGTTGGTCAAGGAGGTCGTGTCGACCTACGGTGGCCTGCACACGCTGATCTACGCGGCCGGACCGCACGTCCCGATGCGTCACCTGAGCAAGGTCGACCCTGAGGACCTCGATGCCCAGCTGACCGCCGACACCGGTGCGTTCTTCCGGATCGCCTCGGCTGCGCTCCCGGCCCTGCGCGAGGTCGGCGGCAGCATCGTGGCCGTCACCACCGCAGCGACCAGCCGCTTCCCGGTGCGCGACGGGTTGTCCGCGGCACCCAAGGCTGCGGTGGAGGCGCTCGCCCGCGGACTCGCTGCCGAGGAAGGCCGCTTCGGCGTGCGGGTGAACTGTGTCGGCCCCGGGATGCTGACCGACGGCATGGCAGACCGGTTGATCACCTCGGGCGAGCTCGACGAGCGGGCGCTCGAGATCACCAAGGCCAACATCCCGATGCGGCGCTTCGGTCAGGCGGTCGACGTGGCCGAAGCCGTCTGCTTCCTGGCGTCGGACCGCGCGGGCTTCATCAGCGGCCAGAAGCTGGATGTCGACGGCGGCTACGGCGTGTAGGTCGCCGGGTTTCGACAAGCTCAACCACCGGGGTTGGGTTCGGTCGCACTCTGGACCACCGCCGGTTGAGCTTGTCGAAACCTCACCAGTTCCGCACGCCGGAGGGGCGCGGCGGCAGCGGGTGCGCAGCGTCATGGACGACGTATGCCATCCCGTCCGAGCCGCCCAGCCACGCCCGTTCGAACTGGGCGCGGTAGTAGATGCGGCGCACTCCTCCGTCCGAGGACGCGGCCGGGTCGTCGACCACCGGGTTGCCGGCGGCAGTGAAGCCGACGAGCACGACCAGGTGGCCGGCCGTCGCCGAGATCGGGGCGCCGGTGAGCTGGCCGCGGGAGAAACGGATGGACACCTCCAGCGGGATGCCGGCCCGGACGAAGCGCTCGGCCATGCGCAGGTTCGCCAGCCGGGTCACGAAGGCGTCGAGGCCGCGGGTGGCGGCGTACGCGGTGTTGAACGGCCAGTTGCCGGTGCCGTCGTACGCGTAGTCGTAGGTCATCCGGGCCACCACGTTCACCCAGCGATCGGTGCCCGCGACGGCTGGTTTGGGAAGTCGGCCGTAGTAGCCGAGCAGCATCGAGAGCGACGTCGGTGAGCACCACGCCTCGCCACCACCGCCGTACTGGGGGTCCTGACCGCGGTGGATCATCTGCGAGTACGTCGGGACCGCCAGCGAGACGGCGGTCCTTCTCAGCGGGGTCGACGTCGCGGGCAGGGCCGCGGGCGGTGTCGCTGTCACCAGGCCGATCGAGCCGAGCACCGGGGACGGACCACCGGGGGTGCGCATCAGCCGAACGGTGATCCGGTACGACGCCAGCGCAGCGCCGGTGGCGATCAGCGTGTCCGTTGCCACCCGGGCCACCGGGCCGGACTGGCTGCCGGCGCTCGACCGCTGGATCGCCTGGGTCCCGCCGGCCCAACTGCCCAGGTTCTCGAGCCCGCTGGTCCGACCGGCGCCGGTGCGCACGCGGACCAGCACCTGGATCCACGAACCTGCCGGGGTGGTCGCGTTCCACGAGGGAACGGCCTGGGTGAAGGTTCCTCCCGGGGAGATCCACGGGGAGGTCCAGGTGCCGTACTGGTAGGTGTGGCCGGCCCAGGTCCGGGTGCCCTGCGGGGTCGAGATGCGTAGGGCGCCGCCGGAACTGCTCACACCGGTCCGGGTGCCGCGGGCGAAGTCGGCGTCGGTGGTGGTGACCGCGTACGTCGTCGGCAGCGCAGCGGCGGACAGCCCGATCCGGGTGGGGCCGGCGGAGCGCCCGTGGGTGAGCACGCCGATCGGGATCGCGACCACCAGCAGCGCGATCAGGGAGACGACCACCCGCGGGTGGCGCGCGAGCGAACTGAGGGCGGGCACTCTGGAACCGTAACCCCACGAGTCCCATAAGTACGCAATTTTCACACGGCGCTGCGCTCAGTAGACTCCTGCGGTGACCCTCAGGCTCTACGACACCGCAACCGGCGAAGTCCGTGACTTCGTGCCCCTCCAGACGGGCAAGGCCGGCGTGTACGTGTGTGGTCTGACGGTGCAGGGCGAGCCGCACGTCGGCCACGTGCGCTCGGCCGTCAACTTCGACGTGCTGCGGCGCTGGCTGATCGCGAGCGGCTACGAGGTGACGTTCATCCGGAACATCACCGACATCGACGACAAGATCCTGACCAAGTCGGCTGATCAGGGTCGGCCCTGGTACAACCTCGCCTACGACATGAAGCGCGAGCTCGACAAGGCCTACGACGCCCTGCACGTGCTGCCGCCGACCTACGAGCCGGCCGCGACCGGGCACGTGCCGGAGATGATCGAGCTGATCAACCTGCTGATCGAGCGCGGGCACGCTTATGCGGCCGAGGACGGTTCGGGCGACGTGTACTTCGACGTCCGGTCGTGGGCGGCGTACGGCGAGCTGACGCACCAGGGCATCGACGACATGGAAGCGGCGACCGACGCCGACCCGCGCGGCAAGCGCGATCCGCGTGACTTCGCGCTGTGGAAGGGCTGGAAGCAGGACTCCGAGCCGGTGACCGCCTCCTGGCCCGCGCCGTGGGGCCGTGGCCGGCCGGGCTGGCATATCGAGTGCTCGGCGATGGCCGGCAAGTACCTCGGCGACGCCTTCGACATCCACGGCGGCGGCGTCGACCTGCGCTTCCCGCACCACGAGAACGAGCAGGCCCAGTCACGTGCGGCCGGCGGTCGGTTCGCGTCGTACTGGATGCACAACGCCTGGATCACCACGGCCGGCGAGAAGATGAGCAAGTCGCTCGGCAACACGCTCTCGATCCCCGGGGTCCTGCAGCGGGTCAGGGGCATCGAGCTGCGCTACTACATGGTCTCGGCGCACTACCGCTCGCATGTCGAGTTCTCGTTCGAGGCCCTCGAGGAGGCGGCGTCGGCGTTCCGCAGGATCGAGCGCTTCCTGGAGAAGGTTCCGGAAGTGATCGTGGGTGAACTGCCGGCCGCGTTCTCCGCCGCGCTGGACGACGACCTGGGCACTCCGGCAGCGATCGCGGCCATCCACGACGCTGTGCGCCAGGGCAACGTTCACGTGGCAGCCGACGAGTCGGAAGCCGCCGCAGCGGTGGCGGGTTCGGTGATCGCGATGCTCTCGGTTTTGGGTCTGGACCCCGCTGATCCACACTGGAGCCAGGGTTCGGCCTCCGATTCGGGAGAATTGAAGGGCGTCGTCGACGTTCTGATCGCCGGACTCATCGAGCAGCGCCAAGCCGCTCGTGCCAACAAGGACTTCGCCGCAGCGGACGCCATCCGCGACCAGATTGCTGCAGCGGGCGTAGAGATCGAGGACACCCCACAGGGTGCTCGATGGAAGCTGACAGGACAGAACTGATGCCAGGCAATTCCTCGCGCAAGGGCGCGATCAAGAAGACCGGCAAGGGCAACCCCACCGCCGGTTCCGGTGGTCGGGTCAAGCGCGGCCTCGAGGGTCGCGGACCGACGCCGAAGGCGAAGGACCGCCCCAACCACAAGGTGTACAAGGCCATCCAGCGCACCGAGAAGGCTGACAGCGCCCGCCCGAAGCGCCGCCAGAAGCCGGGCGAGGCGGAGTGGATCGCCGGGCGCAACTCGGTCGTCGAGGCGCTCCGCGCCCGGATGCCCGTGATCGCGGTCTACGTCGCCGAAGGTGCCGAGCGCGACGCCCGGCTGCGCGAGACGTTCAGTCTCACCTCCGAGCTCGGGGTCTCGCTGATGGAGGTGCCGCGCGTCGAGCTCGACCGGATGACCGGCGGTGCCGTCCACCAGGGCCTGGCGGCGCGCGTGCCTGCCTACGAGTACGCGCATCCCGATGACTTCCTCGCGCTGGCCGAAGAACGTGGCGAGACGCCGCTGATCGTCGCGCTGGACTCGGTCACCGATCCTCGCAACCTCGGTGCCGTCGTACGGTCCGCCTCCGGGTTCGGGGCGCACGGCGTGCTGATCCCGGAGCGTCGTGCGGCTGGCATGACGCCGTCGGCGTGGAAGACCTCCGCTGGTGCGGCGGCGCGGATCCCGGTGGCCCAGGCGGTCAACCTGGTCCGCCAGCTCAAGGCCTACCAGGCGGCCGGCTGCATGGTGATCGGCCTGGCGGCCGACGGCGAGGTGGCGTTGCCGGATCTCGATCTTGCCGACGGTCCACTGGTGATCGTGGTCGGTTCCGAGGGCGACGGGCTGGGCCGGCTCGTCTCGGAGACGTGCGACCAGCTCGTCTCGATCCCGATGAGCTCGTCCCTGGAGTCGCTCAATGCCGGAGTTGCCGCGTCGATCGCGCTGTATGCGGTGGCGCAGCGTCGCGGCCTCTGACGAACCCGTGCTTGTGGATTGAATCCACCGAGTCGAGTGATCTGAGAGACTTGGGTCATGCGCGTCACTGCCAAGTCGGACTACGCCCTGCGGGCGCTCATCGAGATCGCTCGCCGCGACGACGGCGCGCCGGTGAGCGCCGAGGAACTCGGCCGGTTGCAGGACATCCCGCACGGGTTCCTGCAGGCGATCCTGGCCGACCTGCGCCGCTCGGGGGTGGTGATCGCGCAGCGTGGCCAGTCCGGCGGGTGGCGGTTGAACAAGGACGCCAGCGACATCTCGGTGGCCGACGTGATCCGTGCGGTCGACGGGCCGCTGGTCTCGGTCTACGGCTTGCGCCCCGAAGCGGTCAACTACAACGAGACGGCGTCGGTCCTCCAGCTCGTCTGGATCGCGGGCCGGTCCTCGTTGCGTGACGTCTTCGAGCAGGTCTCCGTCCGCCAGCTGGCCGACGGCAAGATGCCCAAGGCCGTCACGAGCCGCACGGCCGACGACGATGCCTGGCAGTCGCACTGACGCCAGCGGTCAGCTGATCTGCCACACTCGCGCGTGCGGTCCGGCTTCCTCGCCGATCCCGAGCAGCAGGAGCTGGGCTCCGGCCAGCTCCGGCAGGTCGAGCAGCCCCGGTGCGCCGGCCCCGTTCCTCGAGACGATGACGAGCACGGTCTCGTCGTGATGCTCGCGCAGGAAGGCGATGTCGTCCGTGTCGATCCGTACCCAGCGCAGGCTTCCGCGGCGCAGGGCCGGGTGCGCACGACGCAGCCGGGCCAGGTCGGCGTACACGGCTGAGGTGCGGCTGGTGAAGGCCCGCGGGTGGTCCCAGGGCATCGTCCGGCGGGAGTCCTCGCCGTTGACCCCCTCGAGGCCGAGCTCGTCACCGGCGAAGACCATCGGTACGCCGGGCAGGGCGAACTGCAGGACGGCGGCGACCTGGTGCAGCGCGGCGGATCCGGTCGTCGTACGGATCCGGGGAGAGTCGTGCGAGCCGAGGATGTTCCAGCTGGAGGCGGTCGCCCGCCAGCCGAAGCTCGCGGTGAACTCGCGCATCGCGGTGACTGCCGCGATCCCGTCGCGTCGGGGGATGCCGACCGGCAGCCCGAAGCTCGGCACCGGTCGCTTGGGATCGCGCAGCCACTCCCAGATCGGGAAGGAGAATCCGTAGTAGTTCATCGTTGCGTGCCAGCCGTCGCCGTCGAGGTCCCCGGTGGCGTCGTGGCCGTGCTCGGCCACGACGAGGGCGTCGGGCCGGACCGCGGTCGCCGCACGGCGGATCTCCCGGGCCACCTCGTGCGCGACGTCGACGTCGATACGCCGACCGGTCATGTTCGCGACGTCGACCCGCCAGCCGTCGATCCCGAACTCGAGCCAGCGCGTGACCACCGCACGGAAGCGCTCGCCGAGATCGGGTGCCAGGTGGTCGAGCTTGGGCAGCGTCTCGTAGCCCTTCCAGCCCTCGTGGCTGCCGTCGGCTCCGAAGAAGTAGAACGAGCGCTCGGGGCTCTCGTCGTCGGCCCTGGCCGCCAGGAACCACTCGTGCGTGTCGCCGGTGTGGTTGCTGGTCAGGTCTCCGAGCACCCGCATCCCGCGTTCGTGGGCCGCGTCGATCAGACGTCGGTAGGCCGCGTCTCCGCCGAGCAGCGGGTCGACCGCGTCAAAGGTGCTGGCGTTGTAGCGGTGGTTGCTCTGGGCCGGGAACACCGGCGTCAGGTACACGACGTCGACGCCGAGGTCGACCAGGTGGTTGAGATGCTCGGTGATGCCGTCGAGGTCGCCGCCGTAGAACTGCAACGGTGTGTGCGGGCCTTCGTGAATGGGCGGGTCCTCCCACTGTGCCGGGACGGCCCAGTCGGGGATCGGCCGGTCATCGGCCGCGGCCGAGCGGGCGAAGCGGTCCGGGAAGATCTGGTAGACGACCGCGTCCCGGCCCCACTCCGGCGCAGGTTCGTACGCCGTGATCCGGAAGTCGTGGGCGTCGGTGACGTCGCGATCGAAGACTCCCGCCTGGTTGAGCCAGCGGAAGGAGTCACCGGCCACCACCATGAAGCGGTACCGCTGCACCGGGTTGTGCACCGTGACGCTGCCCCGCCACCAGGTCGCACCGCCCTCGGTCCGGTCGACCTCGCAGGCCGCGAAGAACGGCTCACCGTCCTCGACGGTGCGCAGCCAGACAGCATCGACCGGCTCGGCCGTACTGGTCCGGACGAGGACGGCGACCCGCGACCCCAGCGGCGAGCTCTCGCTCTCGACGTAGAGCGGTGACCCGTCGTGATGCGGTTCGTGCAGCAGCTGGTCCACTCCTGCATCCTCCCCGATGATGCGGTCGTCCCGGGGAGAAAGCGCGGCCCGCGCGTCGGTACGATGGCGCCGCAGGGCGCTGAGCGTCCTGCGCGCCGATGTAGCTCAGTTGGTAGAGCGCCTCTCTTGTAAAGAGGATGTCGCGGGTTCGACTCCTGTCATCGGCTCTGGGAAGACCGAGGTCACAGCACCTTGAACGACTCGAGCTCCGCGATATGGCGCAGGCATCTGGTCACGATCCGGTCGCCGAGACCGCGACCATCGCCGACGTCCATATCGCCGAGGAGTGCCATACCTGCGCCGAGGGGATACACGATGCTCTGTCGGTAGTGCTCGACGCACTGATCGAAGCTGTAGCCGGACACTCCCAGCGCGACAAGGCGATCGTGGTAGCGGCGCAGGAGCGGCTCCCACCGGGCAGACAGCTCGTCGCCATCCATGTTGCCCGCGAGGAGATAGCCGACGTCCTGGGTTCCCCGACTGCGACCGACGAGTTGCCAGTCGATCAGGCACGGGGTGCCTTCGTCGCCGAAGAACAGGTTGTCGAGGCGGGCGTCGTTGTGGATCAGGGTCTGCGGGCCTTCGACCAGGCGAGCCAGCACATCGGTCCAGCAGTGGGAGCGGTCGAGGATCGCGGACATGACGTCGGCGGGTACCTGGTCGCCGTACCGCTCGGCCAGTGCGGGTGCACCGCTGGCGACCAGCTGCCCGATCATCCCGGCGAACACGCCTTCGGCTGGTGACGCGAGCCACGGCTCGGTGAGCTGGTCGGACTCCCAGAAGGTCGCGTGCAGGTCGGCGAGCGCGTCCATCATCGTCTCGGCGTCGGGCAGGTTCATCCCGTCCATCTGGTCGCACATCCGGAGGTCGCCCAGATCTTCGAGCAGCAGCGGTCCGGCGTCGCCGTCGCCGATCGACCAGCAGCGCGGGGTGCGCACCGGAACGGCATCGGCGAAGGTTCCGTAGAAGCAGGCTTCGCGAGCGAACAACCCCATCGCGAGGTCCATCTGGCGCTGGACCTCGCTGGTGCCGCGCAGCTTGGCGACAAGCGTCGGTGGCCCGGGCACGCCGGTATCGGCGTAGGTGATGTGCAGCCGCGCCATCTCCGTCGTTGCTCCCATGAACGTAACTGGCTGGACGTCGAGGCCGAGCACGGGCGCCGTGCCGCTACCGCGTTCCGCGAGCGCACGGTCAAGCCAGTCGGGGTTCAGGTCGGTCAGTCGACTCGACAAGCTCATGCCGCCACCTCCTCGGCGTTCCAGGCCGCGAGCAGTCCGGCGTTCTGCAACGGCGTCGAGCCGTAGGTGGTGATCTCGTCGACGCCCGCGTCGACGAAGCGTTGCAGACTGGCGGCGCACTCCGCAGCCGTTCCGACGGCGGAAGAGTCCACCATCCACTCATCCGGGATCAGCGCTGCTGCGTCCAGCATCTGGTGCCGGTGCATCTCCATGTCTGCCACTTTGCCCAGCCCCTTGAAGATCGGGTGGTCGCGGACGTCGCGGATGACCTGTTTGTCCCAGCCATTGACTCGCGCGAGTGCTTCGCCGTAGCCGGGGTAGACGAAGTACGACGTCGCGCGGCCGTGCGCGAGCTGGCGGAACTCCTCCTCGGCGAGATCGGGGGCGGTGATGACGGACTGGCAGATGCGCACGCTGGCAGGGTCTCGGTCGATGCGTTCGCAGGCTTCGCGGATGCGCCGCACGGCAGCCTCGGTGGCGGGCGGAGTGAAGACCGGCGGAAGCAGGACGCCGTCGTAGCTCCTGGCCACGGCCTCGGCTCCCTTGGGGTTGCCGAACGAGCCGATCCACAGCTCGGGCGGCGGACCGTCGTAGGTCTCGGAGAAGGAGAAACCCTCGAAGGACCCGGACTGGCCGCTGTAGGAGACGGGTTCGCCGCGCCACAGCGATCGGTACATCTCGGCGTACTCGGCCATCTCGGCGTAGCTGGCCTTGCTGACCCCCATCCGCTTGAAGATCGCGTCGTCGCCCAGGCCGAGGCAGATCGTCAGCCTCGGCCCGTAACAGGCGTGCATGGTGGCGCCGAAGGAGGCCACGTTCCAGACCTGCCGTGTCTGCGGGTCGATCGTCCCGGTCGCCAGTCGGATCGACGATGTCCGCGCTGCGATCCCGCTGAGGATGACCTCGGCGTGCTTGATGTCGTAGCGCTCCGACACGAAGGCCCGGTGGAACCCGAGCCGGTCGGCATCGACGCCGTCCTGGATTCCCTCGGCGACGGTGCGCGACTCGGTGGCGAACGTGCGTTCCCCGCTGTGGGCGGTCACGGCGCCGGAAACGAGGTACGTGCTGAGCGGGGTCGATCTCATCGAGCTCTCCTCTGGTCGTACGCGTACGGTACATACACCGTGCGAATACCGCAACCGTACCGTTACGATGACTCCGTGCCGACTCCCCCAGAACCGACGTCGTCCCGGCTGAGTCTTGATGTGATCGTCGATGCGGCCGCGAAGCTCGTAGCCGAGCAAGGCTTCGATGCGCTGAGCATGCGTCGCCTGGCAAAGGAGTGCGGCGTCGGCGTGATGACGTTGTACGGCTACGTGCGCACCAAGGACGAGGTGCTTCAGGCATTGGCCAACCGGTTGTTGAGCACCCTCGAGCTGTCTGCTGACGACGACGCGCCGTGGGACGAGCGCGTGGCACAGGTGGTCCGCTCGTTGCGCTCCGTCTTCCTGGCGCACCCGGAACTGCTCCCGATCGCGGCGACCCAGCGCCTGGACGGGGAAGCGGCCTACCGCGGAGCTGAGGCTCTCTTCGGTGCGCTCAGCGCGGCCGGGTTGGCAGGCGAGCAAGTGACCCATGCCTTCTACGCGCTCACGTCCTTCACGATCGGATCGGTCCAACGTGAGGTCGGTCTGGAGCGCAGCGACGGCGCTCAGTTCCCTGGTCTGCGCGGGCTGTCGCGCGAGGAGTTCCCTCAGGTGATCGAGCTGGCGGGCCATCTGGTCACGGCAAACGCCGAAGCGACCTTCAACGCCGGCCTCGAACTGCTGATCGCCGGTATCGCGGCGATGGGCCGCTCGGCCTGAGCCGGACTACGTCACGCGCCGGCGACAGCGAGCCGTCGTGCCTCGTCGCGGTCGATCCCGAGGGCCCGCAGGCCGAGCTCGGCGTGCACCACCTCTGCTCCTGGCTCGTGCACGCCGGCGAGGATGCCGCGGATCAGGGTGAGCGAGGCGCCGACCACGAAGTTCACCGAGACGTCGATGTCGGGGCAGTCGAAGCGTCCCTCGGCAACGCCGCGTTCCACCACCTGGCGGGCGAACGGGTGGAACGACTGTGCGAAGAGTTCGTCGGCGTGGTTCAGGTTGATCACCAACCGGGCGAAGTCCGGGTCGTCGTACGCCAGCCGGACGACCCGGTAGATCGCGGCCACGGCGGTCACGGCGGGATCCTGGCCCTCGTCGCCGACGACGGTCTCGGCACCCAGATCGCTCAGTGAGTCGGCGACCACCGCCTCGACCAGCTCTTCCTTGGTGGGGAAGTAGTTGTAGAACGAGCCGAGGGCAATGTCGGCCTGCTCGGTGATGTCCTGGATCCGCAAGCCACTCACGCCGTGCTCCGCGATCAGCGTCCGTCCAGCCTCGATCAGTCGGCGGCGGGTCTTCTCGCGGCGGATCTCGGTGCGGGTGGGAACGGTGGTCACTCCATCATCGTAGCAACATTCAAAGATGAATTTGATTTCACTCTTGCATCGGATTCAAAGATGAAATAAGTTTCATTCATGCCCGCTCTCCAGACCTTCGCCGAGATCCCTCAGCCACCGGTGCACGACGCGATGCCGCACACGGCCGAGCTGGTCTTCAACATCTTCATCTTCATCCCGCTCGGGATCGCGCTCGCGATCGCGATCCGGCACCTGGTGAAGGGCAAGGGACCACTGCTGCTCTACTGCATCGTGGGTGGCGCTCTGGCGGCGACCTTCGAACCGATCGTCGACGTCCTGGGCCTCGTCTACCTGAAGGAGGCGGGCGCGCACGGCACCTTTACCGTCCTCGACCGGACGATGCCGCTCTACATCTGCTTCGTCTATCCCTGGTACGTCGGGGGGATGGGCTTCCTCGCCGCCCGGCTGTTCCAGCGCGGGATCTCGATGAAGCAGCTCTTCCAGCTCTGGGCAGTCGTCGGCTTCGTCGACATCTTCCTCGAGCTCCCCGGGATCATCGCGCACACCTACCTGTACTACGGGCACCAGCCGTTCAACGTCTTCGGGTTCCCGCTGTGGTGGGCCTTCGTCAATCCGGTGATGCCGATGATTGCCGGTGCGTTGATATACAAGCTGTCGCCGTACTTCGGCAGCTCCCCGTGGCGACTACTCGCCGTGATCCCGCTGATCCCGATGGCCGACGGCGTCGCCAACGGTGCCGCCGCGTGGCCGATGTGGATCGCGCTGAACCAGCACGACGTGTCGTACGTCTGGACCTACGCGGCCGCACTGGTGACGCTCGCACTCTCGCTGTACTGCGTCTGGATCATCGGCCTCGTCGTCGCCAAGCAGGCGACCGCCGCCACCGGCCTGCCGGTCCTCGAGGAGGCCTTCGCATGAGCCACGCCGTCCACCCCCCTGAGTCCGACCTGATCCTGCCGTTGCCCGAGGGCGAGGAGTGGGACCACCACACGATCCACACCCACTACTTCGGGTTCTCGATCCCGGAAGCGGCGATCGGTGCATTCCTCTACATCCGCTACCAGCCGGCGATGCAGCTGTGCCAGGGCGGTGTCTCGATCTTCCGCGGCACCGACAATGTGAACGCGATCGACGTCGACCACCTCGACTACGAGGTCACGATGCCGTGGCCCGAGATAGACGGGAACACCATCACGACGGCCAACGGCCTCTCGATCGAGTTCGTCGAGCCAGGTCGGGTGGCCCGGGTGAGCTACGCCAGCGTGGACGGCCAGACCAAGCTGGCCCTGACGCAGACGGCCGTGACCCCGCTCCTGGTCCGCGGTCACGTGATGCCCGGTGAGGAGGACCACCACGACGACCCGGGACGCGTGCCCGGCGGGAGCGAGCAGTTCATGCACTGCGTCGGCACTCTCGAGCTCAATGGCGAACACTTCGACATCGACTGCTTCGCCCCACGGGACCGCTCCTGGCGCCAGGTGCGCAAGGAGACGCAGGGCGGAGTGCCGGTGCCCCCGGTCGGCTGGTCGCCGATGTACTTCGGGGAAGACCTGATCTTCAACCAGATCAGCTTCGAGGCTCCCGACACCGAGCCGGAGTGGGCGGGCATCTACGAGATCCCCGACGGCATGCCGACCCATCACTTCGCGTGGCTGCACACCAACGGGGAGACCAAGAAGATCACCCGGGTACGACGCAACGTGCTCGAGCGCCAGCCGCACACCTTCGCCACCCTGCGACAGGAGATTGAGGCGGAGGACGAGGACGGCAACGTCCACCGTTTCACCGGCCGTGCGATCGCGACGGCGACCATCCCGGCGTGGCCCAACGTGTCGTTCCACGACAGCGTCTTCCGCTGGGAGGACGAGGCAGGCCGGGTGGCTCATTCGACGTACCAGGAGATCTGGTTCGACCGCTACCAGCGGGCCGTCAAGGCACGCGCCCTCCCAGAAACACTCACCGAAGGAGACAACTGATGGCCCTCGCCAACAAGAGCCCCGAGGAGGTCCGTGGCGGCCTCCAGGCCTGGCTCGAGACCAAGCTCCCCGGAGCGACGATCACCACCTGCGACGTACCCAGCGCGAGCGGGATGTCGAATCTGACGGTCCTGTTCTCGGCGACGACTCCCGCGGGCGAGGAGCACTTCGTCGCCAGGGTCGCGCCCGACGGACCGGCGGTCTTCATGGAGTACGACCTGGCCAAGGAAGCCACGGTGATGAACGCTCTCGCCGGCATCGGCGTCTCGGTACCGGTCGTGCGCTGGGTCGAACAGGACCCGGCGCACCTGGGTGCCCAGTTCCTGGTGATGGAGCGGGCATACGGGCGGATCGCCGCCGACGACCCGCCGTTCACCGCTACCGGCTGGGTACTCGACCTATCCGACGAGGAGCGCCGGACGCTGGTCACCAACTCGCTGGAGGCACTGGCCGACATTCACAATGCCGACTGGCGTGCACTCGGGCTCGAGTTCCTGGCTCCTGCCGACGGCTCCGACGTGTTCGACGCAGACATCGCGAAGTGGAAGGCAGTCTACGACTGGGCCCGCGAGGGGGACGTCAACCAGACCGTAGAGGCCGGCTTCCAGTGGCTGGCGGACAACCGGCCCAGCGACGACCGCGAGCCAGTGCTCACCTGGGGCGACGCTCGCATCGGCAACATGATGTTCGGAGACGACCTCACCGTGAACGCGATCCTCGACTGGGAGATGGTCGGCCTCGGACAGCCTGACGTCGAGGTCGGGTGGTGGCTGTTCCTGCTGCGGCACCACACCGAGGGCATCGGGATGCCGTATCCGTCGGGCTTCCCGACCCGCGACGAGGTCATCGCGATCTACGAGAAGGCAGCAGGACGCTCGGTCGAGCACGTCGACTACTACGAGGTCTGGGCCGCGGTCCGGTTGGCCGCGTTGATGCACCGGGCGGGCAACCTGATGATCGAGGTCGGGCTGCTGCCGCCGGACGCGCCGATGAGGTTCAACAACCCGGCCAGCCAGCTGCTCGCGAAGCTCATCGGTGCACCCGCACCGACCGGCGACTCGCAGAGCTTCATCGGGAACCGGTGATGACGTGAGTGCTGTGCTGACCGACTGGGGTCCGCTCGCAGAACCGGTTCACCCGGACGCAGCCGGACCTGGCGACCCGGTCTGGAAGGACAACGCCTACATCGCGTTCTGGGACACCGCGCGCCAGGTCTACGGCTCCTTCCACGTCTCGACCTCGCCGAACGCGATCGGCGGGCTTCGTGCCCGCTGCTCGCTCCAGTTCCCCGACGGGGTCGTCGAGGTCATCGAGGAGCTCAGGCCGGGCTCCTTCGACGGCCCGACGATCTCGTTCGGTCTGGACGGGGTGATCACCGTCGATCACCCCGAGCTCCAGGCGCGCTTCGTCAACACACCCCTGTACACCCCAGCCGACTACTCCGACACCGGTCTGATCCCCGAGCTGGTGCCGGGCAAGCCGCTGCAGCACTTCCAGCAGGGGCTGCGGATGATCGGCGAGTTCACGTCGGCAGGCACCACGAGGGAGGTCGACGGGTTCGGTCTGCGGGATCGGACCTGGGGCTTCCGCGACGAGGCCGCGCAATGGATCGAGTACGCCGCCCTGGTCGGGATCTTCGACGGTGTCTTCATCTCCGCGATGAAGTTCCTGTCCGCAGACGGGTCGCAAGCCGCGGACGGCTTCCTGATCGACGGGGCCGGCAGTCACCCGGTCACGGACCTCCGCCTTCGTCGTACGGCGGCGGCCCAGTTCCTCCGCGGCACCGTGACCCTGGCCGACGGCTCGGTGCGCGTTGTCGGCATGCGAAGCCGCGAAGCCGGCTTCTTCGTTCCGATGGGAGCCGAGACCGACGGCCCGGCCTTCGGCTGCTACGACGACTTCATGGTCCTCGACCTCGATGGAGCCCCGGGCGGCGGCTTCCTCGAGCAGGGCATCGTGCACCGGGTCTGTTGAGGAGTGTCATGACCGAGGTCAACCGACGCGTCCAGGTGTTCTGCGCTTGGTGCGGTCCTGCGTTCGCGGTGCTGCTGTTCGGCGGCTGGGGTTTCATGGGCGGGTTCATCCCGCTCATCTCCGCGTCGGACAGCCCGGCCCAGGTCGCCCTGGTGTACTCCGATCATCCGACGCTGCACAAGGTCGGCTTACTCCTCGGCCTCGTCGGAGTCTTCCTGACGATCCCGTACTTCCTGGTGATCAGCCTTCAGCTACGCCGGATGGAGCGCGGCGTTCCGGTCCTGGCGCTCCTGCAGATGTGCTCCGGCATCATCGTCACGGTCGTCCTGATCGTCCCGATGCTGCTCTTCGTCGCAGGCGCCTTCCGGCCCGATCGCCCGCCCGAACTCACCCAGCTGATGAACGACATCAGCTACGTGATGCTGATCCTGCCCTGGCCGCCGATCCTCGGGCAGCTGTTCGCCATCGCCGTGGCCGTCCTGAACGACCACAACGACCAGCCGGTGTTTCCCCGTTGGGTCGCGGGTTACCAGTTCTGGGTCGCCTTCCTGCTGCTACCGGCCAGCCTGATCATCTTCTTCAAGCACGGACCGTTCGCGTGGACCGGCCTGATCGGCTTCTGGATCCCGGCCGCCGTGTTCGGCCTCTGGTACCTCGTCATGACCTGGGTCGTGCTGCGCGCGATCCGCTCCGAAACCGTTCTCACCCCCTCGATCGATCTGGAGTTCTCCCATGTCTCTGCGTGACTCTGTCCAGCGTGACTCTGACGTACTCATCATCGGTGCCGGCCACAACGGCCTGGTCTCGGCGTGCTACCTGGCGCAGGCGGGGATGTCAGTCACCGTGGTCGAGGCATCTGGGTCGGTCGGCGGAATGATCTCGACGAACCCGATCTTCCCGGAGGCTCCGGATCACCAGATCAACGAGGGTGGCATCCAGGCGTCGCTGTTCCGGTCGTCGGGGATCGAGAAGGACCTCGGCCTGGCGAAATACGGATTCCGGCAGATCATCGCTGACCCGTTCCACGTGCACCTCGATCCAGAGGGTCCATCGCTGGCGTTCTGGCACGACCCTGCCAAGACCGTCGATGAGCTCCGATACTTCTCCCCACGCGACGCCCGCAAGTACGAAGAGTTCGTGAGGCAGCTCGACGCCGCGATGGACGTCGCCATCCCGTGGATGAACGGCCACCCGACTCGCCCCGGGGTGAAGACGATGCGCGAGGTGCTTCCGGCCGCCCTCAAGCGACGCAAGGACCTGATGCCGCTGTCAGCCTTCTTCACCACCTCGCACCGGGAGTTCATCGAGGAACGGTTCGACACCCCGCTGCTGCGGGCAGCGCTCGCCTCGATGCCCCCGTTCTGCTGGATGACGCAGGACGGGACCGCCTGGGCGCTGATCTACATCGCGATGTGTCACCGGACCAACTCGGCACGCTTCGCCGGCGGTACCGGTGCTCTGACGAACGCGTTGGCACAGCACCTGCTCGAGCATGGGGGCACCATCCGGGTGAACAGCAGGGTCGAGGAGCTCACCACCCACGGGGGGACGGTCACCGGGGTGCTGCTCGAGAACGGCGAGGAGCTCCGCGCCAAGACCGTGCTCGCTTCCTGCAGTCCCAAGGCGACCCTGGCCCGATTGCTTCCCGACGGGATCCTGCCCGAGCACCTCCAACGGCGTGCTCATGCCATCCCGACCAACGTGCTGGAGACGACCACTCTCAAGATCGACGTAGCGGTGTCCGGCAAGCTGTCGCTGCCCCGGCACACCAAGTGGCGCAAGGACGGCCTCGACCTCTGCGAGCCGATCGTCAGCTGGCAGACCTACGAGGATCACCTCGACGCCTGGAACAGCGCGGTTCAGCGCAAGTACCCGGAGAACGAGTGCTTCATCGGCATTGTCCCGTCGCGACTCGACCCGAGTCAGGCGCCGGCGGGTCAGGACACGTTCTGGCTGTGGTCGGGGATCTTCCCCCGCAACCCGGACGTTGCCTGGGAAACGATGCGCGACGCGATCGGCGACAAGGTCCTGCGTGAGTGCGCGCAGTACTACGAGGGCCTGGACACCATGGAGATCAACCGTCGCGTGATGTCCGCCCCTGAGCTCGAGGAGCGGTTCAATGTGCCGGACGGCAACGTCTACCACGTGGAACCTGTGGGTATGCGGTTCGGACCGCTGCGCCCGGCCCAGGGCTTCGGCAGCTACGAGACCCCCGTGCCGGGACTGTGGATCACCGGCGCAGGGACCCACCCGACTGGCGGGATCAGCGGCCTGCCGGGGAAGAACGCCGCCCAGGCGATGATCGCCCGGGCCCGGGGCGGGGCTATCCGAAGGACGAGGGAACGCCTGCGTGGATGATCAGCCCCGACTGTGATGCGGTTCCCGCCCTGGCATTGACGGTTGCACTGCGACCTCTGCTCCGGTGGTCACGGGCTGGACGAAGTCGATGCCAAGGCCTTGTTGCCGGTGGCAGTGTCGATCGCCGTGATCTTGCCCTTCGCCATTCGCCACTCATCGTAGGCGAGGTAGCAAAAGCCGAACACCGCGAGCACTGCAAAGAACCACCACTGCAAGCCGTAAAAGAAGTGCGGGCCGTCGCTCGTGTCGTCGGGCAGCACAGTCGCACTGAGCCGATGGCTCGGCAGCGGGTTTTCCGTGTCGATCGCGATGAATCCGCCGTAGAAGTCGTACGGAAGGACCTTGGCTGCGGCGGCACTCGAGACCGCCCGGGTCTCAAGGTCGAAGACGTCCGTGGCCCGGCCGGTGCCGCTTGTGCGCACCCACCCGATCACGGTCACCTCACCGCTGTCCGCGGCGGGGAGTCCGGGTCGGGCCGAGCCGGCGTTTCTGGTCGCTAACCAGCCTCGATCGACCAGAACCGCTGCGCCGGAGCCCGTGACCAGGGGAGTCACCACGTCCACGCCGGCGACGCCCTCGCGTACCTGGTACTTGAGCACGATGGTGTGGCTGTCATCCCAGATGCCGTGGACTATGACGGAGCGCCACTCGTCATCGGGATTCGTCGTAGTGCCGACACGGAGAATGCTATCGATCGCAACGGGCGGTTCCGCGATGTTGCCGGACATCAGGCCGTTCGCGGCACGACGCTCCTGCAGGCGATGGAACTGCCATTGGCCCAGGAAGATCGCCAACCACGCGAGGAGCGCCACCGTGATTGCAAACAGCACCCATCGACGCGTGAACAGGAACTTCACCTGGTTGAGGGTTCCGCTGTTGCGGGGCGATCATCCATTGTGGAGTTCGGCGGGCCAGGGGTCGTCCTGGCCGGTCCTCCACGGGTTCTCCCGGAGTGTCTTGTCCCGCGCGCGCCGGGCCTTGGACTCCGCAAAGCGCCCGCTCTTGTCGACCATCCCGAACTCCTTCAGCATCGTGCGGGCCGCGTTCTGGCCCGGCATTCCACTGATGCCGGCGACCGGGTGGGTGCCCGAACCGGTCAGGAAGAGGCCGGGAACCGGGGTCTTGTAGCCCGCGAAGCCCATCACCGGCTTATTCGGGCCGAACCGGCTCAGGGTCGGGTCGACGTGGTAGACGCTGCCGTCGATCGCCCAGAAGCGCTCCTCGATGTCGGGCAGCACCAGCGGCCGAACGGCGACCTGAAGCTCGTCGACGCCCTTGTAGAACTCGTCGGCGTCCCTGATCACCGAGTCGGTGATCTGTTTGCGTGCCACGTCCCAGCCGTCCGCGGGGATGGACGGGGCCAGTCCACTCCAGAACCACCACAGGTCCTTGCCCTCCGGCGACATCGAGGGGTCGAAGGCGTTGGTGACCTGAGCCAGGCCGGGGATCGCGTCGGGAACCTCCCCGCGCACGCACGACCGCGCAGCAGCCAGGGCCTGCTCGTAGGTGTGGTAGCAGTTGCAGGCGACCCGCAGGTCGATGCCGTCGCCGCGCCACTTCTCGTGCTTGCTCATGTCGATCCGACCAGACAGGGCGACGTTGACCTTGAGGTCGGAGATGCCGCGCTTCTTGGTCGGGATGTGGTCGGCGGCGTTCTGCTGCTTGTGGGTCAGTACGCCCTTGGGCAGCAGCCGGCTCAGCGTCGTACGGGGGCTCATCGCGGTGAGCACGCCGCGCTTGGCAACGATCTCCTGGCCTCCGGCGAGCCGGACACCGGTGCAGCGCTCGCCGGTCATCACGAGCTGCTCGACGGGCGAGCTCGTGTAGACCCGGCCACCATTCGAGGTGATGCTCGCAATCAGTGCCTTCGGCAACGAGCCGGTGCCGCCGTGGAACATCGCCACCCCGTACTTGCTGAGCACCCCGAGGTAGATCAGCGACCAGCCGGACATGTCGGCGTCGAACGGCATGAAGGGCAGGGAGGTGAGCAAGGGAGCCCGGATCATGTCGTGCTCGAAGCTCTCCTCGATGGCCTCGGCCTGGGAGCTCGTCATCCAGCGGCCGATGTTGGAGAGCTGCTTGCGGTTCTTGGCCACGCCCTTCAGCGTCTGGTAGACCTTCATCAGCTCTGGGCGGGTGACATTGGTCTGCATCATCGGAAGGCCGATGTCGACCGCCGCATCGATGACGTCGTAGAGCTCGAGCAGCGCGCGTGCGTCCTTCTTGGAGAAGTGGGCCAGCTCCGCCGCCGTCTTGCGGGGGTCGCGCCACAGACCCAGCGAGGACCCGTCGGCGGCGAGCTGGAAGTGGGCCGGGTCGATGACGGTCTGACGGAGGCCGTGCTTGGTGGCCAGCTCGAGGTCCGCGTTGATGCTGGTGGTCCGGAACAGCGACGCCTGGATAGAGGCCTCGTTGATCGTGTACTCGGGGGCCTCGGGGGCCATCGAATTCGTAGCGGTCATACCGCCCGCGGTCGCGGAGGCCTCGACGACCACGACGTCGAGGCCCGCCTTGGCGAGGTAGGCGGCGGCGACCAGGCCGTTGTGACCGGAGCCGACGACGACGACGTCGGCCTCGCGGGGAGGGTGGTGTGCATTCATGGGCGCATCCTTCGCGGCAGCTGGACCCGGAAGGTCCAGCGGACCATTTTCGATGGTAGATTCAAAACTGTGTCGAGCTCGCGAGGCCGGGTGACGCACTTGACAGAATTTAATCTAACATAAAAACTGCGGACATCAAGTACTGCTCGAGCACCCAGGAGCGTCCATGTCCCGCATGATCCAGATCGCCTGCGCGAGTTGCGGGATCCTCTTCGTGTTCGTCCTGTTCGGCGGCATCATCGCCGCCGGCTGGATCCCGCCGATCCCGCCGAGTGAGAACGCGACCGAGGTCGCCCGCTACTACGCCACCCACGCCAACGGGATCCGGACGATGGCGGTGCTGGTGATGTTCGGGGCGGGTCTGACGATCCCGTTCGCGGCACTCATGGCGACCCACGTGCGCAGGATGGAAGGCCCGTTCGCACCGCTCTTCGCCGTCAACCTGATCGCCGGGGGAGCCGGCGTCGTGGCGATCTTCATGCCGGCCATGCTGCTCGGCGCCGCGGCGTACCGGCCGGAGCGGATGCCTGAGCTGACCCAGGCACTCAACGATCTGGCGTGGGTCCCCTTCATCATGAACGGGCCGCCGGCGATCGCGCAGGCCGTCTCGTTCGGCGTTGCGGTCCTCGGCGACAAGAGCGACCGTCCGGCGTTCCCGCGCTGGCTGGGGTTCTACAACTTCTGGGTGGCGTTCTGCTTCCTGCCTGCCTGCATCCTGGTGTATTTCAAGACCGGCCCCTTCGCCTGGAACGGGCTGCTGTCGTTCTGGCTCGCCGCGACCGTCTTCGGAACGTACTTCGTGATCATGGGCGTGATGTTCATCAAGGCGGCACGCGTCGTCGAGTCCGACCCGGTACCGGATCCACGGCACGGCGAGCTCGTGGCGGCATGAGTGCGACCGTCGCCGACCCTTCGATCCAGGCCAACGACAAGATCCCCAGCCCGGAGCGCCGAATTCCAGGAGAGGAGGGCCTGTGGGTCTTCCTGCTTGGCGACATGGCGATCTTCGCGCTGTTCTTCGGAGCGATCGTCGTCCTGCACGGCCAGCACCCGGCGATGGTCATCGCGTCGCAGCATGCGCTGCATCCGCTGCTGGGCCTGCTGAACACCGGGTTCCTGCTGACCGGATCCCTGTTCGTCGTCCTGGCGACCCGGGCGATCAGAAACGGCTCGTCCGGAGCGGCAGGGTTGTACGGCGGTGCAATCGCCTGCGGGATCGGGTTTGCGGCGGTCAAGGCCGTGGAGTACGCCAGCCTGATCAGGGACGGCCACACCGCCCAGAGCAACGACTTCTTCATGTACTACTTCGTCTTCACGGGCATCCATCTCGGTCATCTGTTGATCGGCCTGGTGCTGCTCACGTTCCTGCTGACCCGTGCGCGCAAGGCCAAGCCGCTCACGCCCGGGCAGAGAGTCTTCGTCGACTGCGGGGCCTGCTACTGGCACATGGTCGACCTACTCTGGCTCGCTCTCTTTCCGCTGCTCTACCTGGTGAGGTGATCCGAGTGCTGGCTGCCCTGCGGCGTACCCGCGGCGACACCCAACTCATCGTCTGGTTCGCGCTGATCTCGGCCACGTTCGCAACCGCCGGCCTCGGGCTGGAGCAAACCGCCGGTGGGGCGGCAACCGTCGGGGTCCTCCTGCTGGCGATCGCGTTCACCAAGATCCGGCTGGTCGGCATCCACTTCATGGAGCTCGGGAGCGCTCCGCTGCCCCTTCGGCTGTTGTTCGAGGGCTACGTGCTCGTCACCTTCACGGTGCTCGTTGTGCTGTTCCTGGTGGTCTGAGCAATGGCGAGTACGTAGTGACGTGCGTATGGCCCCGGATCCGAGCGCGGTCCCGCGCGCGGAGGATTGCACAGTGACGTCCCCAGCCGTGGTGACCGAGAACGGTCAGGTGCTTGCGCACGACGTCGTCGCGGACCGGGTCGCCCGGGTTGCGTCGGTGCTCTGTCAGCCAGGGATGGCACCGGGTGATGTGGTCGCGCTGCTGAGCGAGTCTTCAGCAGCTGCGTTGGAGATCCTCTGGGCCGCGCGTCGAGCGGGGCTGGTCCTGCTTCCGGTCGACCCGTCGCTGTCGCTCGACGAGATTGCCTATGTGCTCAATGACAGCGGTGCGCGAGTCCTCGTCGTCTCGGCCCGGTACGCCGAGTTGGCGGCGTCGCTGCCTCCGCTGACGCCGTACGTCGCAGCAAGGTTCTCGATCGACGCGGTCATCGACGGCCACCGCGCGCTGAGCCTCGCCCGTAGTACCGCGCCACCGGCACCGGACTCGCCGCCCGCCCGGGGGACGGTGCACTACACCGCTTCGGTGACCGGGCGCCCGACTGCGTTCGGCGTGCCTGACGCGGCATCCGACGAACTGGCGGCGATCCTTGGCGGGTCAGTCGCTTCGGGCCTCGGGCCGGAGAGCGTCCTGGTCACTGTCTGCCCGGTCTCCGACCCGGTGTCGTCACAGCTGGTGGCGGCGGTCTACGCGGCCGGAGGAACCGTCGTCACCCTGCTTCGGGCGACGCCCGACCGGCTCCTGCAGGCGATTGCGCAGAACCGAGCCACGATCGTGCATCTCTCGCCGGGGGGTGCGATCCGACTGGCAAAGCTGCCGCGGCAAGTCTGGGACCGGGTCGCGGCGGACACGGTCCATGTCGCAGTTCTGAGCGCACCGAGTTGTCCGCGCCACGTGTTGGTCGCCCTCAACCGTGGGTGGGGGCCGGTGGTCCGCCAGCTGTTCGTGAGCCCGGGATCCGGAGTGGTCGCAGCGCTGGACAGCGAGGGACTCGTGGACCGGCCGGGCTCGGTGGGCCGAGACCCACGTGGACTGGTCGAGATCGTCGACGACGTCGGGGAGCCCCAGCCGCCCGATGTGGTGGGCTGGGTGCGGACCAGGCGCGAGGGCGCCAACCGGCCGAGCCGGGAACGCGGACACCTCGACGCCGACGGGTACCTCTACCTGGTTGACGTCGAGGCCTTTGCTGGAGAGGCAGGCGGCCTGGTGGTGCCGCGCGAGATCGAGAACGTGCTGGTCACCCATCCCCTGGTGGCCGGTGCTGCTGTGGTGTGGGTCAGTGAGTTGGGTGTAGCTCGCGATCTGCTCGCCTTCGTCGAAGTCGCGGACCCGCTGCGCCCGAGCATCACGCTCGAGGAGGAACTGGTCGAGTACCTGCGGATGCGGATTCCGGAGGCGTGGCTTCCGCGCCGGATAAGCATCACGGCGAAGTTGCCGCGGACCGCCAGCGGAAAGCTGGACAAGCGCCGACTCGCGCCGCGAAGCGGACTGACCGAGGGCTCGCTGACGTAGTCGCTAGTGCGCTGCGCCGTCCGTGACCCAGGCCGCGATCTGGTTGCGGTTGTTGAACCCGAGCTTGATCAGGATGTGCTCGACGTGGGTCTCCGCTGTCCGTTTGGAGATCACCAGCGAGGTCGCAATGTCCATGTTCGACAGGCCCCGGGCGACCAGGCCAGCGATCTCGAGCTCACGCTTGGTCAGGCCGGTCTTCGCAGGGCCGGCCGAGCGTGGACCGGATCGGGCTCTTGCCCTGACCACGTGCGGCTGGGCTGGTGCACTCTCGGCCAGCGCCAGATCGATCGACGCCAACGGCGGAATCGCGGCTCCATCGTCGTGCAGGCTCGCGTACCCGTCCGCACCGAGGATTGCTTGGGCCCGGTCGACGCAGGCACGGTGCAGGACGTCCAGGCCGGGCAGGGCACTGGTCGAGGTCTGGATCCGCTCGAACTGGGACGACGCGGCTCCCAGAAGGCGGGCGGCCCGGGCGGCATCCGTCTCCACGCACATCCAGGCGAGGGCCTCGAGCGAGACCGCGATCCCGAGCCGGTCTTCGGTGCCGCGCTTGAGGCGCAAGCTCTCTTTCTCGGCATCCTCGGCGGCGGCCAGATCGCCCTTGGTCCAGTGCGCCAGGCCAGCGATCCACAGCGAGTAGGACAGGTACCACGACTCGCCGACCGGCTCGGTGAGCTTGCGACACCTCTCGTGCGCAGCCAGGGCAGCTTCCGGATCTCCCCGGAAGGTGTGGTTGAGGGCCGAAAGTGCGTAGGAGTGCGCCAGCTGGGCGCGGTCGTCGTACCTCTCCAGGCCGGCGATGGCTGCGTCGAACAGCTGCGCCGAGCCGTCGAGATCGCCGGTGAACATCGCGAGGTACGCCGACGTCTGGGTGAGCAGCACCTGGACGTGGCCGCCCAGCCGCTCGGCGATCCCGCGACCCTCCTCCAGCAGCTCGGCGGCCCGGGTCAGATCGCCCTGCATGGCCGCCCACCAGCAGGCGGTCCGCAGGCCCAACGCACGCGCTGCGTTGTCCTCGTGCTGCCGTTCCAGGAGCCTGTCGAACCAGAGTCGCCCCTCCCGGAACAAGCCGTCGGCGAGTCCGAACTCGAGCAGGTCCGCTCCCATCTGGAGGCCGGCGTCCAGTCCACCGGGATCGGTCAGCGAGAACTCCAGGGCGGCCGGGTAGTTGCCCATCTCCAAGCGGAGTCGGTGGATGTACATGACCTGCTCAGGTCCCAGCCAGGCCTGCTTGGCACGCCCGGTGAAATCCACCACCCAGTCCCGCTGTCGCCGTCGTACGTCCTCCAGGACGCCGGTGTCCGCGAGGTGGCTCAGCCCGCGGAACCGGATCGGCGGGAGCATGCGGAAACGGGTCCGGCCGCGGTGGGTCTCCGCGATCACGATCGACTTCTCGACCAGGGATTGCAGGACGTCGTCGACGTCAACGTCCGGGCAGACGAAACGGGCGGCGTCGATCTCGAACCCGTCGGCGAAGACCGCGAGGTTTCCCCACTGGTCCTGTTCCTCGGGCGTACAGAGGTCGAAGCTCCACTCGATGCAGGCCTTCATCGTCCGCTGTCGGTCCGGTGCTGCTCGTGAGCCGCGGTTGAGCAGGTCCCAGCGCTCTGTCAGATCGCGCTGAAGCTCGGCGGGGGACATTGCGCGCAGTCGTCCGGCAGCCAGTTCGATGGCCAGCGGGATCCCCTCGAGCTGCGAGACGATCCCGGCCACGGGTCCCCGGGTGTCGTTGTCGAGCTCGAAGTCGGGGACGACCGAACGCGCCCGGTCCAGGAACAAGCTGACCGCCTCGAACTCGAGCAGCGAACTCCCTGAGTCCTCGCGGCCCGGGATGCTCAACGGTGCGAGCGGGTGCACTGCCTCACCCTGGATGCGGAGGGGCTCGCGGCTCGTGGCTAGCAACCGGAGCCCAGGACAAGTGCGCAGAAGGGTGTCGCAGAGCACTGCGGCGGCATCGACGAGGTGTTCGCAGTTGTCCAACACGACCAGGATGGTGCGGGTGCTCAGGTACTCGACCAGCGCGGACGTCACAGCAACGGTGGATCGGCCTTGGAGCCCCAGCGCGGTTGCGATGCTCTGGGCGACCAGCTCAGGGTCGTTCTGTGTCGCCAGCGACACGAACGCAACGCCGTCGGGGAACGCGCGACGCAGGTCAGCGGCGACCCGGAGCGCAAGTCGCGTCTTGCCGACGCCGCCGAAACCGGTCAACGTGACCAGGCGTGCATCGTTGAGAAGGGCTCGGATCTGCTGTCGCTCGGCTCGCCGCCCGACGAAGCTGGTGACCTCAATCGGGAGCGGGTGGGTAGAGCCTGCGTCCTGCATGCGGCGGTGAGTCCCTTGGTCGTTGGCGGGTCGCGTGAGAGTACCTGCAGGCGACCATTGTGACGCAGGACATACGTATGGAAGTACGTATCTCCGCGGGTTTTCTGGTGCCGCAAAGAGCGGAGGGTGGGCCCGTTCGGTGGTCCTGACACCGCCGGCGACACCCAGGAGGCTCACTATGCATCTCACCTGTCCCGACGAGGTCATCCGCTTCATCGGCGGAACCCTCCAGTCTGCGCTCGCCCAGCCGGCGGTGGCGTCCATCCTTGCGGACCGCCCGGTCTCGTTCCGGTTCGGCATCGTCGACCCTGACTGCGTGCTGTATGTCGACGCCGTACGTCGCGAGGTCCGGTTCACCGCTGCGGACGACGCGCCTTCAGCCATGGTCGCGATGCGCGCGAAGACTGCACTCGCGCTCTGCCAGGGCCACGTGGACGTCGGGGACGCGCTCGGAACCGGAGAGATCGTCGCAACCGACGACCTCGCACCGCTGTTCGGACTGCTGAGTGCGGCGGCCGCACTGCCGTCCATCTACGCCGACCTGGCCCGGCGCGAAGGACGCGTCGATCTGCTCGCTTCCTAGACCTTGCCATCGTTTTTAATATGGACTAAGTTTTTAACTCTGTATTAAAAAACTCATCCAGATTCTCTGACGGAACGGAGCAGCATTGTGACGGTCGAGTCCACGCCGCCTCCGGCCGGCGTCGTACCGATAGACCCGGGCGGTCCGTACGACACCGTGCTCTCCCGCGGGACGGCGTACCTGCCCGGACGCGTCCGCTCCACCCTCGTCGAGGCGGGCGGGATCACGCAGCTGTTGGTCACGGTGCTGTGGGACGCGGTCCGGCATCCGACGGGCTACTGGACCGACACCATCGACGAGATGGCGTTCACCATCAAGCGCTCCTACATCGCCATCTTCTTCGCGCTCTCCGGCTTCCTGCTGATGCTCTCGGTACCGTCGCAGAAGTTCCTGAACCTGGCCGGTGTCGACGAGCTCTACGGCCCGCTGCTTCTCGTGCAGAGCACCCGAACCTTCACTGTCTGGGTCGCGACGCTCCTCGTGGCTGGTGTCGTCGGTGCCTCGATGACGGCCGAGCTCGGATCGCGCAAGGTCCGCGAGGAGCTGGACGCGATGGAGGTCATGGGGATCGACCCGATCCGCACGTTGGTGCTCCCGCGGATCGTCTCGGTCACGATCGTGACCACCCTGCTCGCCATCCCCGCTGAGCTCATCACGATCGGAAGCTCGGTCTTCTCAGCGATGTTCATCGGGGGCATCTCGCCCGCGAACTCGTTGCAGTTCGAGTTCGGGACGCTCAGCCCGGTAGAGGTCGTCTCGCTGATCCTCAACTGTTTCCTGGCTGGACTGCTGATCGGAGCGATCTGTTGCTACAAGGGCATCAACGCCTCCGGCGGTGCGATCGGTCTGGGGCGCGCGGTGAACCAGGCCGTGGTGATCTCGTTCGTGAGCCTGTTCGTGATGCAACTGGGCTACAACGCTCTCGTGCTTGGCTTCTTCCCCGGTCTGGGTGAGTTCCGGTGACCGCCGCGCCGCAGGAGGAGACCGGGATCGGTCGTTCGCTCGAGGACACCGGCAACCTGGTCAGCTTCAGCTGGCGGACGATGCGGGAGATGCCGCGAGCCGTCCGGCTGTATCCCGGGGAGTGCCTCCGTCAGATCGGTGCGCTCTTGCGCAGCAACCTGGTTGTCCTCTTGTTCATGATGGTGCTGCTCGGTGCGCTCCTCGGGATCACCGGGACCTTCCTGTTTGAAGGGCTCGGCCTGGAGAGCTACGTCGGCGCGATCTCCTCGGTCCCGCTGTTGCGCGGTCTTACCGAGATCGTCTTCGGCTGGGTGCTGGCCGCGAAGTACGGCTGCGGCATCGTCGCCGAGCTCGGCGCGATGCGGATCAGCGACGAGATCGACGCGATGGACGTGATGGGTGTCGAGTCCCGGCCCTTCCTCGCCTCGACCCGCGCGGTGGCCGCACTCGTGACGCTCCCGTTCGTCTACGTCACCGGGCTGCTGCTGTTCTTCCTCTCGTCGAGGTTCTTCTACGTCACCGTGCTGCACTCGGTCTCCGCCGGCGGGCACGACAACATCCTGTGGCTGTTCCAGGGTCCGCGCGACCTGCTCATCGCCGCGACATGGGCCACGGTCACCGGGCTCATCGTCACCTTGGTCAGCGTGTTCTACGGCTACACCGCGAGCGGCGGGCCGGTCGGGGTGGGACGCGCCACCGCCCAGTCGATGCTCGTCAACCTGGTGTTGATCAGCACGGTGGCGGTGCTCTTCGCCATGAACTTCTACCTGTACGGCAGCGGGGAGGCGTTCGGCACATGACCGAGTCCCGTCCCAGCGCCCTGACACCCCACGATCCATGCACCCAACTCCCGAGGAGCCACCGATGACCGCGACTATCGCCGACCCGATGACGGCACGTGCAGGCAGTCACGCCAAGGCGGGTTCGCACACCATCGAGGTATCGGGCGTCCACAAGAAGTTCGGGAGTTCGCACATCCTTCGCGGACTGGACATCTCGTTCCAGGACGACGCCATCACCACCGTGCTCGGTCCCTCAGGCACGGGCAAGTCGGTGCTGCTCAAGCACATCGTCGGCCTTCTTGAGCCCGACGCCGGTGAAGTCAAGGTGTTCGGTCAGGACATCTGGCGAGTCTCCGAGCGGGAGCGCTTCGAGCTGCGCAAGCGGTTCGGGGTGCTGTTCCAGGACGGCGCCCTCTTCGGGTCCATGAATCTGTACGACAACACCGCGTTCCCTCTGCGCCGGCACACCGACAAGTCCGAGGACGAGATCCGCGAGATCGTCATGGACAACCTGCGGATCATGGGTCTGGAGGCCGCGGTCGACAAGGCTCCGAACGAGATCTCCGGCGGCATGCGCAAGCGTGCCGGGTTCGCCCGCGCCCTGGTGATGGATCCGGACGTGGTGCTCTTTGATGAGCCCGACTCGGGCCTGGACCCGGTCCGCACCAAGCTGCTCTCCCAGATCATCCGCCGGATCCACGACGAGAAGGGCGGAACCTACATCGTCATCACCCACGACATCCCGACGGCGCGAACGGTGAGCGACTACGTCGGAGTGCTGTGGAAGGGCGAGTGCCAGCTCTACGGAACGGCAGAGGAAGCGTTCGGCTCCGAGCTGCCGTTCGTGCGACAGTTCCTGACCGGCGAAGCCGACGGCCCACTGGGGATGGACTGACCCGATGCGACGCAAGAAGCTCGTCGCCGCTGGCGTTGCGGCGGTCCTGGTGCTCCTGGTCGGGGTGCACTGGATCACGAACGACCCGTACACGATCAGGTTCCAGATGGCCTCGTTCGACAGTGGCTACAAGAACGCCAACGTCACGATCGCCGGCCAGACCGTCGGCCACATCAGCGACCTCCAGGTGGTCAACGGCCAGGCCGTCGTGACCGCGACGATCAGTGGTTCGTACGCACCTCTGCACGCCGGGACCCAGGCTCGGCTCGCCTGGCGCAACGCGATCGGCGCCCGGACGCTCGACATCATTCCGGGGCCGACAAGGAACCCGGCACTTCCCTCCGGGAAAGTAGTCCGGGCCGCGACCGAGCCGGTACAGCTGGACGACGTCCTGGCCAGCCTCGACGCGCCCACCCGTGCGAACCTGCAGAAAGTCGTGGCCAACCTGCAGGCGACCCTCCAGGGCAACGAAGGCAGCTTGAACAAGACCGTCGCGACTGGGGGCCCGCTGATCTCCGCGCTCGGAGACGTGCTCGCAGGCATCGGTTCCGACGGGCCCGCGATCAAGTCGCTGGTCACCGATCTCACTACCCTCACGACCCGCCTCAACGCACGCGCTGGCAACACCGAGAACACGCTGCTCAAGCTGCATGAGCTCGTCAGCGCTGCCGCGGGGCAGCAACAACAGATCAGTGCGGCCCTCGACGCCTTGCCCGGCACTGTCTCGTCTGCGACCAGCTTCTTCTCCAAGGTTCCGGGTGCGGTCGACCAAGCGGAGCCGCTGATCCAGGCGTTGCAGCCGGCAATCCACGAGCTGCCGCAGGTCGCCGCGAAGCTGAACCCGGTGCTCACCGACCTCCGACCCACGGTGAACGCGTTGCGCTCGACGCTGGCCTCCGCCCGCCAGCTCCTCGGCGTCACGCCAGCCCTGCTGGACGCGGGTGTCGCGACGATCCCCGACATCACCACGTCGCTGGGGCGTCTGGAGCCAGCAGTCAGCTTCCTGCGTCCGTACACCCCCGAGGTCATCGGGTTCCTGACCAACTGGACCTCCTTGTTCTCCGCGAAGAACAGTGCGGGCCACTTCGGCCGCGCGCTCGTTCCGGCATCGATCAGCAGCTTCAACTCGAACCCGACCGGCATCATCCCTCCTGGCATGACCCGGTGGGACGCGCCCGGTCCGGGCGCCAACGCCGCTGTCGCCAACGGCACCCAGGTCCTGGACGCGAACGGGGATCCGATCCGATGAGCCCGACCAAGGGGTCTCCAGGCAGGACCGTCGCCACAGTGGTCGTGCTCGCGCTGGTCGTCGTGGGCGGTCTCGCCCTGATCCGCAGTCCCGGCAACGGGGGTCGGACCACGCTGCGGGTGACGATGCCGGACGCCGGCCAGCTCGAAGTCGGCGCCAGTGTGCGCGGTGCCGGTGCGCTGATCGGGACCATCCAGTCCGTCAAGCTGGACAGCCAGCGACACGCGGAACTGACGCTCAGCCTCGAGAAGGGTGTGCTGCCGCTGCACCAGGATGCGACGCTGACGGTACGGCCGTCCAACCTCCTCGGTGAGGACTATGTCGACCTCGACCCGGGCAGCGACCGCGCGCCGTTCATGACGACGGACTACCTGCCGGCGAAGCAGACGTCGGTGGCCACGAACATCCAGGACGTCCTGGACACCCTCGGTGCGCCGCGGGGAGCCGACCTGGCCGCTGTGCTGACGACGCTCGGTGAGGGCCTCAACGGGAACGGCTCGAACGCACAGGAGGCGCTGGCCGCACTTGCTCCAGCCATGAAGGACACCGACTCGCTCGCGAAGGTCCTGGCTGCCCAGAACGCACTGTTGTCGAACCTGGTCGACGCCACGAACCCGGTGGCGTCCGCGCTCGCCGACGACAACGGACAGACTCTTGACCGGCTCGTGTCTTCCACCGAGCAGCTGCTCGCGGGAGTGCGCAACCAGCAGGCTGCGCTCGCCGCGACCATCGAGCAGCTTCCCTCGACCCTGATGTCGGCACAGCAGACGCTCGCGAGGTTCGGCGGCACCGCGGCTGCGGCCCGGGTAACGCTCAGGGGGATCCGACCCCTGACGGGGAACCTGAGTCAGGTCGTGAACGAGCTGCAGACCTTCGCCAACTCGGCCGATCCTGCACTGGCCTCGCTCAAGCCCGTGCTGGCGGAGGCGGACAAGCTCCTCCAGGACGCAGCTCCGGTCGTCGCTGAGCTGCGTCGGTCCGGGCCGAACCTGACGACGGCAGCGCGATCGCTCAACCCGTTGAGTCACGAGGTGCTCGACAAGAACCTCCAGGGCGTCATGGACTTCGTGCGCAAATGGGCGCTGTCGACCAACGGCAGCGACAGCCTGAGCCACTACTTCCGAGGGGTCATCTACCTGAGTCCAGCGTCCCTGAACAGCATCGCTCAGTCGCTGATCCCGCCGCAGTTGGGAGTTCAGCTGCCGGCCTTGCTGGGCGGTACGACGAAGGGCTCCGGCGCCCTGGGCAATCTCACGAGCCTGCTCAACGGCACGCTCGGGAGCCTCCTCGGCGGCAACAAGACGGCTGGTGCCAGTCAGTCGTCCAACTCGCTCACGAGCGCCCTGGGGCTCACCGGCACCCAGGAGCAGAACCTCGTCCAGCAACTCCTGGGAGGTGGCCGATGAGGCCCGAACCGATCCACCGCGATGACGCCCGCCGCGTGGTCTACGGAGTCGTGACGCTGCTGCTCCTGGTTGCGGTCGCCGTGATCGGTGGCATCGTCCAACGTGGCGGCGCCTTGCCGGGGCGCAGCTACACCTACGTGACAGCCGACTTCACCAACGTGGGCATCCTCAAACCCGGCAAAGAGGTGCGGCAGAACGGTGTCCGCATCGGTCAGGTCGCCAGCATCAGCTACACGAAGCAGCACACCGCCCGGGTGGTCATGCGCCTCGAGGGCAACCACGTGATCCACCGGGACGCGACGGCCGCCATCGGCAACGTCTCGGCCCTGGGCAAGAAGTACGTCGAACTGTCGATCGGCTCGGACACCTCCCCGGCAGTGGGGGGCGGCTTCGTCATCCCGGTGAGCCAGACCCAGCGCTCGGAGTCGCTCGAGGACATCGTCGCGTCTCTGGACCAACCCTCGCTACTCGCCCTCAATGACACGCTGGGCACGCTTTCGGACGGGTTGGCCGGGCACAGCTCGGACCTGAACTCGTTCCTGGCGAGCTCGCCGAGCCTGCTAGGCAACCTGGGCACGGTCGCCTCGGCGGCGTCGAGCTCCCGGGCCGACTTGGCCGGGCTCTTGCGAAGCGCCGACACCCTGGTGTCGCGGTTCCAAGGACGGCAGGACGAGCTCCGGTCACTGGTGCGCAGCACGAACCAGACGATCGCTGCACTCGACGTGGCCAAAGGCAGCGCCCTGCAGAACACGATCGCCGGCCTCCCGCAAAGCCTGTACGACGCGAAGAAGGCACTCGACACCCTCGAGGCGCCGCTCGGCAATGCACAGGTCGCGGTGCAGGACCTCCAGACGGGTGGCAACGCGCTCGGGGTAGCGACGCCAGCCCTGCGCAGCTTCCTGCGCATCTCGCCTCCGACCCTGGACAAGGTCGCCGGCGTCGCGAAGGCCGCCGAACCTGCCGTGCTCGACCTGACCAGGACCGTCGCCTACGCCAGTCCGGTGGTCCCGCGGGTAACCGCAGCGATCGGCAGCTTGGCCGACCTGCTGGAACCCTTCGCGCCTTACGCCGGTGACGTCGGCCGATTCTTCGCCCAGAACGCGCTGCTCAGCGGCACCCTGCAGGGCGACGACTCCAAGCACTACTTCGCTGCACTGCTGACGGCTCCCGGTGCCTTCAGCCTGGCAGGGGTCCCGGACCCGCTGTACCGCAGCGAGGCCTACCCGAAGCCCGGGACCGGCTACAACCACCAGACGATCACCGACAACCGGGGTGGCAAGTGATGACCGGCTTCGCGTCCAACCTCAAGGCCGGGATCAGGCTCCCAGGTGCGAACCAGCAGCGATCACTCGGGATCGCCACGATCCTGTGCCTGGTGCTGTTGTTCACCGTGTTGGGTCTGCGTCCGGACATCGAGGGGGCCTTGTCCAGCAAGGACGAGATCAGTGCCGTGTTCCCGAGCAGCTACAAGCTGCAGAAGTACAAGTCGGAAGTGAAGCTCAACGGCCTGCCGGTCGGTGAGGTGTCGGGCATCAGCTACACCGGCCACGACGACGCCGTAGTGCGGCTGCGACTCGACGACGGCATCCGCAAGCTGCTCGGAAGCCGGCCGTCGGCGAGCATCGAGCCGGTCAACGTCCTGGGAGGTCGGTACTCGGTCGACCTCAAGCCAGGTGGCGACCTGACCCAGACGTTCAGCGGTCAGATCCCGATCACTCGGACGAGACTGCCTGTGGAGCTGGACAGCATCCTCGGTGCACTGCCGAGAACAGCCCGTGAGGGAGTCCAGGGAACCCTGGCAAAGGCTGCTCCGACACTGGCGCAGAGCCGGGTGCCGCTCACGCAGAGCCTGCAGTCACTTCCGACGGTGCTCGCACCTGGTGCGGTTGTCCTGAGCGCGGCCCGTGGCACGCACCCGTCCACCGACCTGCCCGACCTGGTCGCGAACCTTCAGGGTGCATCGGCGGTCCTGACCGCACGCGACGGGCAGCTGGAGCGGATCAGCAACGACCTGAACACGACGGCAGACGTCCTGGCGCTTCGTACTCCGCAGCTGGTCAGCGTCCTGCACGACCTTCCCGCCACGGTGGACAGCGCGCAGGCCGGGTTGGCTGACCTCTCGGTGACGCTCGACAAGCTGCAGGTCGCGGCGGCGCGGTTGCAACCGGCCGTGCCCGGCCTCACCCGTCTGGTCAACGCGCTGAACCCGATGCTGGACCTCGCCCTCCCGGTCGTGCACGACCTCAAGCCGGTACTCCAGCAGGCCCAGCCGGCGGTGAGCAACCTGGTGCCCGTCGCGACGACTGGCACCTCGGTGCTCGACAACCTGCGCGGCCCCGTGCTGGATCGCCTCAGGGGCCCGATCTCCGACTTCATCCTGCAGCCGTGGAGCGGTGGCAGCACACCAGGGTTCACGAACCTCCCCGAGCCGTACCAGCGCACGCAAACGTTCTACGAGGAGCTCGCGTACATGGCCACCAACATCAACCGGGCGTCGATGACACAGGACTCGCGCGGTTCGACGCTCGCGTTCCAGGCCGGGGCGGGTATCGAAAGCATCACCGACGGTCTGCCCGGGTCGTTCCCGTTCACCCCGACCGGCATCCTGGAGCTGGCGCTCCAGCAGAAGGGGATCACCAAGCCGTCGACGGTCAACCGGCTCCTGAAGAGGGCAGGGGTGCACTGAGATGGTCGCCCTCAACGTCGTCCTGCAACGGATGCGCAATGCGCCAGGACTGATGCGCGACGTCGTCATCCTGGCCGTCGTACTGGTGCTGGGGCTCGGTGCCGGCACGTACATCTTCAGCCACTACGGCGTAAAGGCTCCGTGGACCAGCTCGTACACCTTCTACGCCGATTTCGCGAAGGCCCCGGCCGTGCAGACGCAGGCGCGCCAGGAGGTCCGTATCGCCGGTGTCCCGGTCGGCCGCATCACGACCGCGAAGCCGGTCAGCGACGGAGTGCGCGTCGGGTTCGAGATCGACCAGAACCAGACGGTCTACAAGGATGCCCAGCTGGTGATCCGCTCGAAGACACCGTTGAACATCCTCTACGTCGCCCTGAACCCCGGGACGCCCGCAGCGGGCAAGCTCCCGCAGAACGGGACCATCCCGGTCAGCCAGACCGACGAGTTCACCCAGGCTGCGGAGATCCTGGACAACCTCGACGCCCGGTCGCGGGCAGCCATCACCGACCTGGTCTCCGAGTCGGACGTTGCCCTGACCAATGCCCAGACCCAACTGCCGAAGGGTCTGAACCAGCTCGACCTCACCGCTACGGACCTGAAGCCCGTGGTAGATGCGCTCGCCGCGCGACGTACCAACCTTGCCCACCTGGTCAGCTCGATATCTGAGATCTCCACCGCAGTCGGCGGGGACGACGATCGGCTGGCCTCGTTGACGGCGTCCTTGGAGGCCACCCTCGGCGTGGTGTCAGCCCGGGACACCGACCTCAACGCCAGCCTCGCAGAGCTGCCCGGGGTCACCTCGACGCTGCGCACCGCTCTCACCGACGCCTCAGGGCTGACCACCGAGCTGAACCCGGTGCTCGACCAGGCAACGGCCGCGTCCGACAGGCTTCCGAGCTTGCTCGACCGCCTGACCAGGACCGTGGGCACTGCGCGCGACGTGCTCACGACCGCTCGCCCAGTGATCGCCGAGGCGGTGCCAGTGATCGCGGACCTACGGCCACTGACCTCCGACCTCCGGCAGTCCTTGTGGTTCCTGGAACCGGTCGCCGCGAACCTGCCGCAAGCCACCGCCCGGCTGACCCCCTGGCTGACGAACCTGGGCGGTTTCGTCTACAACACCGCGTCGTCGTTCAGCCTCGGCGACGCCAACGGCGGCATGGGCCGGGCCAACCTCGTCGTCAAGGCGCTCGAGCCCACTGGCGTTCCGCTCCTCGGAGGTCGCAAGTGAAGATCATCCACATCTTCCGGCGGATGAACGGTCTGACAACCGTGGTCGCCTTCAGCGTGGCATGCCTGGTCGGCTTCGCGTACCTGTGGTCGCACGCGGGCGGCACCCTGCCCGGCATCTCCGGCCCGGACAAGTACCGCTACACGTTCCGCAGTCAGGACGTGAAGAACCTGATCAGCAACGGCGAGGTCCGCATCGCTGGCGTCCAGGTGGGCAGGGTCGAGAACACCTCAGCGGTCGACGGCGCGGCGCTGGTGACCTTCACGATCCAGACGCCGTTGCACCGTGGTGCGACGGTGCGCGTCGGCCTCAAGAACCTCGTGGGTTCAGCGTTCCTCGACGTCGTCGACGGCCATGGCGCGAGCATCTCGTCGGGCAGTCAGCTGCCGACGAATTCGGTCATCCCGGCCGTCAACGTCGACGAGCTCTACCAGGCCCTCGACCCGAAGACTCGAGCGTCGCTGACCGCGTCGATCCGGTCGTTGGCCCAGGGCACCCACGGCCGCGGCCAGGACCTGGACGCGCTGATGACTGGTCTGGGACGCATCGGCGACCAGGGCGGAACGGCGCTGGCAGCGCTTTCCGCGCAGACCGCCGACCTCGAGTCGCTGACCGTTCAGGCGCACAAGCTGCTCGACACTCTCGACGTGGGCCGAGGTCAGATCGCTGCCCTGGTCCAGGATGCCAACGTTCTCTCCAGCACCGCAGCCGCCAAGAAGGACAAGATCGAGCAAACGGTTGCCGGCTTACCCGGGCTGGTCAAGGTGCTTGATCCGGCAGCGCAGAAGCTCGACGTGCTCGGGAGGACGCTGGCTCCGGTTGCCAGGGACCTGCGTGCCTCGGCACCAGACGTCAACACGGCACTTCTCCAGCTCCCGTCGCTCTCAGGTGACCTCAACGGACTCGTGCCTGACCTGAACTCCACGCTCGACCAGGCCCCGGCGACGCTGCAACGGGTTGCGGGCTTCGACAACGTGGTGCGCGGGCTCGTCCCGAACGCCACCTCGACGTTGAAGGACGCCGATCCGATGCTGGCCTACCTGGCGCCGTACGGACTGGACCTGGGCGCGCTGTTCGACAGCTTCGGCTCGTCGTTCGACACCCATGCCGAGGACGGCACGATGCCGATCCGTCTCACCGCTACTGCCGAGGGTGCGGCGACGATCCGGAACCTGCCCGTCGACCTGCAGCCCCTGCTGAGCAAGCTGGGCGGGCCCAACTGGGTGAACCCGTATCCCAAGCCGGTGTCCGCCGACAAGCCTGCGCCGTTCGCCGGCAAGTACCCCGATATCAAGCCGGACAAGTAGGCCGTCGTGACCACTAGCAAGAGCCCCACGGGATCGGGCCGACGGCCGCTGACCCCTCTCGTGGGGGCGTTGCTCGTGGTCGTCGTCTGCGCCCTCGCGGGGGTGGGAGTCGGCCTGAGCAAGGTCCGGATCGACTCGGGGACCGACGCATTCCTGCCTGCTCACGACCCGGTCGTTACCGCGATGGACAAGAAGGCCGAGTCCTTCGGTGGCGACCCGATCATCGTGCTGCTCCAGTCGCCGGGGCCGCGCCAGCTCCTTGACGGCGACCAGCTCGTCAGGCTCGTCGAGCTCGAAGGGAAGCTGGCTCAGCTCGACGACGTCGCAGCCGTCTACGGTCCCGGCACCGTCCTGAACCAGACCGCGGCGACGGCGCAGAACCTGCTCGCCCAGATCAGCGGCCGCCGCGACGGGCTGCGGAACCAGGTCCTCAGCGCGGCGCTCGCCCAGGGCGATTCGAAGAGACAGGCAACTGCCAAGGCGAACGCGACGATCGCTGCCTTCGACGAGCGGTACGGCTCGCTCATCGTCCAGGGGCTGCCGGCCGGCTTGCCGACGTTGAGCAACCAGCAATTCGTCAACACGGTGATGTACGGGGCCGATCTCACCCCGCGCCCTGAGTGGCGCTTCGTACTGCCGCGGGCCGACATGGTCTCGGTGCTGGTGCGACCCGCCGAGGGTCTGGACCAGGCCGCCGACGCTCGACTGGTCACTGCCGTGAACCGGGTCGTCAAGGGTGCCGGGCTGACGCTGAAGCAGTCGACGGTCACCGGCGTCCCCGTCGTGGCGGCTGCTCTCACGCAGCGCGCCCGTTCGGAGCTGCCGCTGCTCGGAGCCATCTCCGTGGGGGTGGTCGGCCTGGTCTTCCTGCTCTCGCCGTGGTCTCGCCGACGCCGGTCCCGGATCCGGCCGTTGGTCGCCGCCCTGGTGGGTACGGCGACGACGATGTCGGGATTCGGTTGGCTGGGCATCTCCGTGTCGGTCGGCGTCGTGGCCTTCCTGCCGATCCTGCTGGGCATCGGATCCGATTTCCCGCTCTACCTGAGCATCGGCAAGCGTGACCGCCGTGTACTCGTTGCCACGCTGGCCGCCGCGGCGGGATTCGCCAGCCTCGCGATCTCGCCGCTCCCGTTCGTCCGTGAGCTCGGCCTCGCGCTCGGTATCGGCCTGTTGACGACTGCCGGCAGCGCGCTCGCGCTTCGCTGGTTCTTCGGCCCGGTCGAGGTCCGCGAACCCGCGCGTCCGGCGTCGGCGACCCGCCGGGGCATGGGCACAGGCTGGCGCGTGGTGGTCGGTCTCGTTGCCGTCGCCACCGCTGCGATCGGGTGGGCCTTGCTTCCCGGCCTCACCGTGCAAGCGCAGCCCGAGCAACTGGCCCAGGGTCTGCCGGAGGTCACGCAGGCCCAGTACGCCGAAAGCGTGCTCGGCTCCACCGGCGAGGTGAACGTCGTTCTGTCGGGCAAGAACGTGGCCACCACCCAGGCTCTGGCGTGGTCGCGCCGGACGGAGTCGAACATCGTCGTGCATGACGGCGACCGGGTGCACCCGGTGATCAGCCTCGCGGATCTCTTCAAGTTCCTCGGGGACGACCCCACTCAGGCGCAGGTCGATGCAGCCGTGCAGCTGTTGCCGAGCTACCTGACCACTGCGGTCCTCCGTGCCGACCACGCCGTCGGGGTGATCGTGCTGGGAGTCCAGTTCGACGACGTCGGACAGCTCGGGCCGATGTTGGCGAGCATCCGGCACGCGGCCGCCAACCCGCCGGCCGGCACCACCGTCGACGTTGTCGGGATCCCGGTCGCGGCTGTCCGTGGCCTCGACCTGGTCAGCCAGGACCGCATCTGGATGAACCTCTTCGGCATCGGACTGGCGGGGGTGGTGATCCTGCTCGGCCTCCGTTCGGTGCGGGACGCGCTCCGGACCGTGGCGACCGTCTTGCTCGCGACCGGGTGGGTGGCGCTCCTCGCCGCGGTCACGTCGGGGACTCTGAGCCCGCTCACGGTGGCGATCGGCTCGCTCACGACGGCGACCGGCGTCGAGTTCGCGATCATGCTCTCCGCGCAGCGTGGAGCGCCCGCCATGCGCCGCAGCCACGTGCTGACAGCGGCAGCCGCCGGCACTGTCGGCTACCTCGTCCTCGGGGCGTCGCAGCTCAACTTGCTCCGCGACTTCGGCTTGCTTCTTGCCGCCGGCGTGGCGCTGTCCTTCCTGGCGGCCCTCGTCGTCACGGAGATCACCTCACCCACCCGGTCGCGCGCTGACCGGCAGATGCCCACGGTGGCAGCACGCCGGCACGGTCCCGCGGCCCTTGAACTGGAGACGATGACGGTATGAACCGGCCTCAGCTGAACATCGCCCCCGCGTCGCGATCCCTGCGCTGGGCCGTCGGCCTCGTCGCACTCGTCGTCGTGGGTCTCTCGGGATGGAACGTCGCGAGCGCGCGGGCCGACCTGCCCGCCGACGCTGTCCTGCGCTACGACGGCCACATCGTCACGAAGGCGCAGCTCGCCGCGCGCGTCAAGGTCCTGACCGCCCTGTACGGCGTGCAGCCGCCTGCCAGCGGCGCCAAGCTCGACCAGTTCGAGCGCCAGGCGGCGAAGTCGTACGCCGTCGGGCTGATCCTCAGCGAGGAGGCCGCCCGCCGCAACATCGTCGTCGCCGACAAGCAGGCGAGCGACCAGCTCGACAAGCTCATTGCCGACCAGCTCCAGGGGGGCCGGCAGGCGTTCGTGCAGTTCCTGCAGACCAGCGGCATCTCCCAGGGAGACGTGCTCGACGAGATCAAGCGTCAGATGGCGACCGCGAAGATCGTCGAGCAGGTCACCGCGAACCTCCCGGCGGTGAGCGATGCGCAGGTCAGCGCGTTCTACACGAAGAACCAGACCAAGATGGTCACTGACCCGACCCGGACCCTCTCCGACATCGTGGTCGCCGATGCGGGCGAGGCGACGCAGATCGCAGCGCTGGCGAGGAAGAAGGGTGCGGACTTCGGTGCCCTCGCAAAGAAGTACTCCGCGGATGGCAGTACCAAGGGCAAAGGTGGGTCACTCGGTGCCGTCGCCCAGGCCGACTTGGAGGCAGGTTTCGGGAAGGCGGCGTTCGCCGCCGCGGACGGCGCGGTGTTCGGGCCGGTGCAGACGCAGTACGGATGGAACGTCGGGAAGGTCGACGCGATTGCCGCCGCGCAACCGCTCTCGCTCGCCGACGTCACGAGCGCGCTGAGGACTGAGCTGGAGAACAAGGCCCGGCTCACGAAGTGGCAGGACTTCCTCGGCAAGCTGCTGGCTTCGGCCAACGTCGAGTACGCCAAGGACTTCCTGCCTGGCGACCCGAAGGCCGCGCCCAGCGACCTGCCTTCTGGGGGATCGAAGTGATCGCCGCACTGCTCGTGCTGGGCGCCGCCGTACTTCTCGCCGCGGGCTTCTTCGCTGACGTGCACGTGCTGGGCTGGATAGCGCTGGGGGTTGCCGCGGTCGCCGTGGTGCTCGTCCTGCTCCCGACCCGGGGCGCAACCCCGGACGCGGTCGCAGTCGCCGAGCCTGACCAGACGCCCGAGCCTGACGAGACGCCCGACCCTGAGGCAGTGCCCGAACCCGAGCCAGCGGCCGCTGCCGACCTCGTGCTCGTGATCCCTGGGCGCCGTCGATTCCACAAGCCGGGCTGCGAGCTCCTCGCGGGACACGACGTGGAAAAGCTCACCGAGGAAGAAGCCCGCGAGGAGGAGTTCACCGCGTGCACGCGTTGCGTGAAATGACCGCCGAGCCGAGCACCACCGGGATGCGCCCGGCCGCCCGAACTCACGGCGTTGTCGTGTGGGCGGTCATCGGACTGGCCTGGGTCGCACTGTGCGTCAAGGTGCTCATCAGCTGGGTGACCGGTCCCGACTTCGGACCCGCACCGATTGTCGGACCGGACGTGATGGCGACCGGGAAGATCGTCGCGCTGCGGGTTCTGGAGGTGCTCAGCGTCCTGGTGCTGCTCGCCAGCGCCTGGAGGATGGCGTGGGTGCCCTGGCGCCGGGATCGCGTCATCAGGATCGAGGCGCTGCTGATCGTCGGCGGCGTCCTCGGGTTCGTCGCGGACTCGTTCCTCAACGTCTACGACTTCCTGTTCGCCTTCAACGCGCACTCGGTCAACCTGGGTGCGTGGAACGGCTCCTTGCCATTCCACCGGACGCACGCGCCGACCGGGTACGGCGAAGCATTGCTGTGGGGCCTGCCGATGTACATCTACTTCTGCTGTGCCCTCGGGGCGATGGGCCTCGCGGTCAGGAAGCGGGCGCGGGCGCGGTGGCCCCGCGTCTCCGACACGGTGCTGGTCACCGGCATGTGGGTCTTCTTCCTGGCCTTCGACTTCGTCGTCGAGAACGCGATCATCAGGCTGACCGATGCGTACTCGTTCGTGCGGACGCAGGGGGGTCTGACGCTGTGGGCCGGGAGCCAGTACCAGTTCCCGATCTACGAGAGCATCTGCGTAGCGTTCGTGGCGACCGCGTTCGCCGCGATCAGGATGTCCGCCGATGCCGACGAAGGAGGAGCCTCCTTCATCGAGCGGGGCCTGATCGACCTGCCGGGCCGGACGCGGCTCGCAGTGCGCACCCTGGCGGCCGTGGGGTACAGCGCCGTGGTGCTGATCATCTGTTACCACCTGCCCTTCAACTGGCTCAGCGTCGGCGGTGCCTCGCTCGCTCACCTGCCGTCGTACCTGAAGCCCGGTTGAGCAAACACGGTGTTCGACAACCGAACACGGTGGACTAGGGTCGTGGCATGACCGCGCGTGCCAAGCCGCTGCAGCCCTCCAAGGAGGAACGTCGGACCGTCCTGGCCCGCTACTTCAGTGCGGCGGTCGAGCCGTTGCTGGCCGCGGGGGAGGCGTACTCCGACATCAGCGTGGAACGGCTGATCACGTCGGTGGATGTCTCGCGCTCGACGTTCTACGCCTACTTCGACGACAAGGGCGACCTCCTCAAGGCGATCGGCGAGGACGTCACCCTGGACCTCGCCGCCGCCGGCGCGCACTGGTTCGAACTGCCCGTCGACGCTGATCGGACAGCCCTGCGGGCTGCCCTGGTGCCCCTGTTCGAGACCTATCGGCGCCACCGCCAGGTGTTGCAGGCGATCACCGAGGCGGCGTCGTACGACGCCACCATCAAGGCGCTGCATCTCGCCCTGGTGGACCGTGCTGCGACCGGGCTGGCGGAGCACATCCGGGTGCAGCAGACACAGGGTGGCGTGCCGGCCGAGCTGGACCCGGAGATGTCGGCGCGCTGGCTGGTGTGGATGCTCGAGCGCGGCCTCTACCAGCTGTTCGCGCCGGTGGACCCGACCGAGGGCGACCACGTCCTGGACATGCTCACGGCACTCGTCTGGCGCGCGCTCTACGAGGGCCACCACAAGACCTCCGTAGTGTGACGCAGGCATGACGAAAGGGCCCGCACCGGCCGTGCGAGCCCCTTCGGATCGTGGTGGCGGCGATCATCCGACCGGTTCTGTCTCCCGCACTCCCGGGGACTTGGATGAAGGACCTGGGCTCGACGCCGGGGCGGTGACCCAGCGGACGGGGGGCCATGCCGAGGAGGGCGGGTTGTCGATGCCCGTCCAGCCGATGCTCTCGATGTAGCGGTGTCGCGCCGAAGGACTCATGAACCGGGACTTGAACAGCCCCCAGAACGTCCACCTGAGCTCGCTCTCGGTGCAGACAAGGTCACCCAGGACACTGATCAACGCGACTGCCAGGAACAATGTCGCAGATCCGATCACCCACTGGAGCCAGGTCGGGATATCGGCGTTGATGGCCAGGAAGACGGGGAATCCGGTGCCGAACTCGCCGATCATGGTGCCGATGATTCCGAGCGGGATCACCCAGAGCATCTTCAGACCCTGGCCCTTGATCTTCGGCCAGACGAAGTGAAGCAGGACCGAGATCGTACAGATAGCGGCCCCGTTCGTGAACGACCAGTAGAACGGGAACTTGTAGAACTCGAACGGCTGGTGGCCGTAGTACTCGTAGACCTTCATCAGCACCCCGGGGTGCTCCATGATCGCGTCGCTGATCCCAGCTGCGGCGAACATCATGAAGAACGCGCGCTTGTTGATGCCCTTCTGGATGATCGACCAGATCCAGTAGGACTCCAGACCCATGAACAAGGCATAGCAAGGCGGGATCAGGATCGGGACCGGGATGCCGAAGTTGGTGAAGGCGGGCCCGAGGAGGTTCTGCGACCAGCGCAGGTGTCCGACCAGGTCGAGCATCGGTTCTCCCAGCGAGGTCCCGAAGCCGGCCAGCAGCATCAGCCAGGGGAGGTAGTCCTTGTGCCTGAACATCCGGTTGGTCGCCCACGGCATGGCGATGACTACGACGAGGAGCCCGGCCCAGAACAGGAAGAACCAGGCGGCGAAGTCGCTGGCGATGATCGGCGACGGGTGGCCGAGCAGCCTTCCGTAGCCGGGGGCGGGCGTGTAGCCCGTTTGGGTGAGCAGGTGCATGCCGTGAACCTCCGTGAGCGCGCGTCCTGTCTTTCCAGACAGGATCGAACAATGTGTTCAATCACCATACAGAGTGTTCGTTTCTAATACCAGATAAAATCAGGGCCAATTTGTCAGCGGCTGGCGAAGGACCAGGCCGATCACGGTCTCGGCGAGCCTGGCGACCTGGTCGGGCGGCAGCTGGCGGCGCCCGACCGTCGCGTGCATCGCACCCACGACGAGGTCGCGGGTGATGACCGGATCGAGCTGTCCGGGAATCCCTCCGGCCGCCTGGGCCTCGATCACCAGGCCCGTCCAGAACCGGGCGTAGTCGCGGACGTGCTGGTGAGCGCCGACGGCGGTCAGCTCGGGCGAGAGGTCGATGATCCGGACGACGGCGGCGCCGCGGTCACTGCTCTCGTGCAGTGCGCGCAGGTGTGCGCGGACCGCGGCACTGAACCGGGTCCTCGCGCTGGCCGCCGCCGGCAGGTCGTCCAGGGCTGAGGAGACGCGCTCCTCGGCGAAGGCGACCGCCTCGCGGACCACCTCGCTCAGCAGGGCGTCCTTCGAGGTGAAGTGGAAGTACAGGCTGCCGAGCTGGAGCCCCGACTCCTCGGCGATCCGGCGCAGGCTGGTCCCGGCGTACCCCTGCGCCGCGAACTCACTCGCTGCGGCGTCGAGGATGCGCAGACGCGTGCGCGCTGCCTTGGTGCCGGTCATGGCTCCACTCTTGCAGAATAATCGGACGACCGTTAGATTCAAATCAAGAATCAAAATCAATTCCAAGGAGCAGCCCGATGGCCACGATCACGCGAGGTCCCGAGTCCCGGGCAACGGCGCTCGCGGGCGGGCCGCCGAGATGGGGGCCGGCGCACTACCTGGCCCTCGTCGCCGTACCGCTCCTGGCCTATGAGCTCTGGACCCTCGGGGCCTGGTTGTCCTCAGGTCCTCACGAGGTCGATGCCGGGCGGGTGGCCTACTCCTTCAGCTGGTGGTGGGCCCGCGGGATCGAGGTGGTGGCCGTCACGATCGCGATCGTGCTGCTGGTCAGCGCGATCCGCGAGAGCCGCCGGATCGGACGGATGTCGTTCGAGCTCACGCTGTGGATCGCCCTGGTGCTCACGTCCTTCTGGGACAGCGTGACCAACGTCCTGCAGCCGATCTGGTTCTACAGCTCGGACTTCGTCAACCTCAACGAGTGGTGGGGACACGCCCCCGGATTCGTCAGCCCGGCCGGTGGGCACGAGCCGTTCCCGATCATCGCGCTCGTCTTCCTGTACCCGTGCTTCGTTCTCGAGTCGCGTCTCGCCGTGAGGTTCTGGTCCGCGGTCACCGTGCGGAACCCGGGAATCTCGAACGCACGGTTGCTGGGGCTCTGGCTGGTGGTCGCCCTCGGCGTCGGTTCGCTGGTCTCGATGACCTTCGTCCTGCCACACCTCTGGGCCGGGCCGGGAATGGGGCCGATGATCCTGCACACCGACAGCTACCGGTGGTCCTTCGCCGAGTTCGGGTACGTCGGTACCTGGTCGACCGCGATCTGCGCCTTGCGCCTCTTCGTCGACGACGACGGAGTGGCGCTCACCGAGCGCGGGCTGTCCCACCTGTCCCCGGTCGGGCGCAACGTGACCCGGGTGCTCGCGACGACTGCCTGGTGCAGCCTGTCGGTGATCGGGCTCTCGTTGGTCGTCACGTTCAGCGGCCTCTTCGCCACCGCCTACCCGACGGGCTATCCGGCACACCTGCCAAACGTCGTCTGCGTCATCCCGGGTGATCCGGCCACCGCCGGGAACGCCTACGGCCCCTGTCCCGGTTCCCCGGGCTTCCGGATCCCGCTGCGGTGACCGCAGCCGCGTGGAGGCGACTCAGCCCGCGCTGATCCGGGCGAGCGTCGCAATATCCGCGACCCGTCGCTCGGGTGCCGCCGCCAGCGGGTTGAGCAGCAGGGTCGTCACGCCGGCCGCCTCGAACTCCTTGAGCTGGACGGCGATCTCGTCCTCGCTGCCGATCAGCGAGACGGCGCGGACCAGGTCCTCGGGCACCACGGCGGCTGCCTCGGCCTTCTGGCCGGAGAGGTAGAGCCGCTGGATCTCGGCCGCCTCGTCGACGTAGCCGTACCGCTGCGCGAGCTGGTTGTAGAAGTTCTTGTCCGCCGCCCCCATGCCCCCGATGTAGAGCGCGAGCTGGTTGCGCACCTTGGCAAGCTCCGCCGGATCAGCCTCACCCACGGCGAAGGAGACCTGCAGCATGATGTCCAGCGGCCCGAGCTCGGGGTCGCGCTTGGCCATTCCCTTGTCCAGCGCGTCGCCCCAGGCTTCGCGGTAATGGCCAGCGTGGAAGAACAGCGGCTGCCAGGACTCCGCCAGCTCGGCGACGAGGGCCACGTTCGCCGGTCCGAGCGCAGCGACGGAGATGGGGATCCGGGAGCGCACCGGGTGGTTGATCAGCTTCAGCGGCTTGCCCAGTCCGGTGCCCTGGTCCGGCGGAAGGGGGATCGTGTAGTTCTTGCCGGAGTGGACCAGCGGCTCGCGCCGCCACACCTGACGGCAGATCTCGATGGTTTCGCGGGTGCGGCCGAGCGGGGCGTCGTACGGCAGGCCGTGGAAACCCTCGACGACCTGGGGCCCCGAGGCCCCGATGCCGAGCGTGAACCGGCCGCCGGAGACGAAGTCGAGACCGGCAGCGGTCATCGCCATCAGGGCCGGGGTCCGCGAGTAGACCTGCAGGATCGCCGAGGCGAGCTCGACCTTGCGGGTCTTCGCCGCGAGGTAGCCGAGCTGGCTGACCGCGTCGAAGGAGTAGGCCTCGGCCACCGCGGCCAGCTGGAGGCCTGCTGCCTCGTAGTCGACCAGCAGGTCCGCAGTCTCTTCGAATCCGCCCGCGTAGTCGACGATCATCCCCAGGCGCATCAGCTGGCGTTGATCCGCTTGTCGTAGCCGTCGCGCTTGCTGTGATCGATCTTCAGGAACGTGTCGTACGCGCCGAGTCGGCGGTTCATGGCATCGCGGATCTTGCGGCCCAGCAGTCCCTGGGTGAACAGGATCTGGCGCAGCGCCTTCGGACGGTAGACGTCGTACTGCTTCTTCTCGATGGCGACGGCGATCGCGCCCGCGACGTCCTCGGGCTCGACGTTCTTCAGGCCTTTCGTGCCCTCGGTACCGGCGATCAGCTCTGTGTTGGTGAAGGACGGCATCACGCAGGTGAAGTCGATGCCGCGGCTGCCGAACTCGAGTCGGGCACCCTCGGTCAGTGAGACCACGGCCGCCTTGGTCGCGCAGTAGGTGACACCGCCCGGCACGGCGGCGCGACCGGCGGTCGAGGCGACGTTGACGACGTGGCCGCTGCCCTGGGCGATCATGTCGGGCAGTGCGAGGTGGGTGCCGATCAGTGCTCCCAGGAAGTTGATCTCCGCGGTACGACGGGCGACCGCGAGGTCGAGTTCCAGGAACGGCCCGATCGGCATGATGCCGGCGTTGTTGATGAGCACGTCGAGCCCACCAAGCTGGTCCTTGACGCCGTCAAGGAAGGTGGCGAACGAAGTCTCGTCGGAGACGTCGAGCCCGAGCGCGACAACCTCGGGTGCGATCGTCCCGGCCGAGAGCTTCGCTGTGTCGCGGTCGAGGTCACCGATCGCGACCTGGGCACCGCGGGCGTGCAGCTCCTTCGCGGTGGCCAGACCGATGCCCCGGGCGCCCCCGGTGATCGCGATCCGCCGGCCGGCGAGGGTCTTGTTGTTCGACATGGTGGTCTCCGTTCGTCTCCCGCGTCGTCGCGGGTGAGAGGTGGTGGTGCGGGGTGCTGCGGGTCAACCGGTCGCCTTCTCCAGGTCGGTGAGGGCGTTGTCGAGGTGGATGAGCATGCGCTGCAGCCGGGGGAGCGCAGCCCGGTCGCCGACGATGCCGAACATCACCGACCCGGCGTACTGGGTGACGGTGATGTTCATGGCCTGGCCCTGGGAGATCATCGAGATCGGGTAGATGTCGGTGAGCTCGGCTCCGTTCCAGTAGAGCGGGTGCCGGGTGGCCGGGACGTTCGAGATGATCAGGTTGAACGGCTGGCGCGGGGTCCCGGTGACGCCGAGGATCGCACCGAGGGCAGCGCCACCGAGGATCGCCTTGCTGACCGCGCCGGCCTCGCCCGGGCTCAGCGCGTTCATCCGCGCCTTGGCGGCGATCGTCGCGCGGGTGATCGCATCGAGCCGTTCGCCGGGCTCCTGCTCGGTCGTGCGCAGGTCGCAGAGAATGGCACCGAACGCATTGCCCTCACCGTCGAACGCGTCGTCGTCCCGGCGCAGCGAGATGGGGACCATGGCGATCAGCGACCGGTCCGGCAGGGCCTCGAGCTCGATCAGGTAGGCCCGCAGCGCACCGCCGCAGACGGCGAGGACGACGTCGTTGACCGTGCTGCCGACCGTGGTCGCGATGGCCTTGAGGCGCTCGTGCGGCCACTTGTCCCCGGCGAACCTGCGGGCGCCGCTGATACCCGAGTTCAGGATCGAGTTCGGGGCCTCGTACGGCAGGCTGGCGTCGGCGTCGGCGGCCATCTCCTGAAGCGTGCGCGCTGCGGCGACGGTCCCGCGCAGCGAGCCGATGACTCCGGCTCCGATCTGGTTGATCAGCGGGACCGGGGTACGCGGTGTCCTCGGGCGTCCCGGCCGCGGCGAGACCGCCCAAGGCGGTGTGCAGTCACGTGCGTCCGGGTCGGGGGAGAGGCCGTCCAGCACGTGCCGGGCCAGTGTCATGCCGTCCGCCAGCGCGTGGTGGGTCTTGAACGCGGCGGCGAAGCGCCCGTCGTTCAGTCCACCGATCAGGTGGTACTCCCACAGCGGTCGGAACCGGTCGAGCGAGACACCGTGTTGCAGGGAGACCACCTCGAGCAGCTCCCGGACGCGTCCCGGCGGCGGCAGGGCCGAGTGACGCACGTGGTAGTCCAGGTCCAGCCCGTCGTCGACCCACTCCAGGGTCGTCGGGGACAACAGTTTGCGGGTGGCGCGCTTGCGGAACGTACGCTTCACCTCGAGGCGGAGCAGTTCTTCGTAGGTGTCGGCGAGGTGATCGGGCCGTACGTCGGCGGGAGGCTTGAACAGCTGCAGCGCGATCACGTGCGCCGGCTTCCCCGGTGACTCGCCCAGCAGGAACATGGCGTCGTCGATCGGCATGTTCGGCATGACCTGAACATAACTCAAGTTATGGGGTGTCGACAAGGGTACGAGGAGAGATTTTCGATTCTCTGTTAAGCAACCTCTTCCGACATAAGTGTTGTTATGTTAGCGTCGATCGACGGTGCTCACGACAGACGGAGTTCGAGGATGTTTCCAGGTACGCACGCGGCCACCAACCCGGAGAAGCCGGCCCTGATCATGGCCGGATCGGGTCGTGTCCTGACGTACGGCCAACTCGAGGACAGGTCGGCCAGGCTCGCCCGAGCCCTGCACGATCTCGGGCTCCGCAAGGGGGACGTCTTCGCGATGCTGTCCGACAACGCAGCCGAGGCCCTTGAGGTCTACTGGGCGGCCCTGCGCTCCGGTCTGTACGTGACGGCGATCAACCACAACCTGGCTCCCGACGAGGCCGCGTACATCGTCAACGACTGCGACGCCCGGATCGTGATCGCCTCGGCGGGTGTACGCCCCCTGGCCGAGGCGATCTCCGGGGACACCCCGCAGATCACCCACCGGTTCGCGTTCGGCGGCGAGATCACCGGCCACGGGTCGTACGAGGAACTGCTCGCCGGCGCGGGAGAGCCGCTCGCGGACATGCCCCGCGGCAGCGACATGCTCTACTCCAGCGGCACGACCGGTCGGCCGAAGGGCGTGAAGCCGCCGCTGCTGCCGATCCAGGTGAACGAGCCGGGCGACCCGCTGACCGGGCTCGCCGGAGTCGCCTTCGGTCTCAACCCGGACGACGTCTACCTGTCCCCGGCGCCGATCTACCACGCGGCTCCTCTGCGCTGGTGCGGCATCGTGCACGCCCACGGCGGCACGGTCGTGATGATGGAGAAGTTCAGCGCCGAGGCGGCACTGGACGCGATCGCCGAGCACGGCGTCACCGTGCTGCAGATGGTGCCGACGATGTTCGTCCGCATGCTTCAGCTTCCCGCCGACGTCCGTGACGTTGCCGACACCTCCTCGTTGCGACTCGCGGTGCACGCGGCCGCGCCGTGTCCGCCCGAGGTCAAGCAGGCGATGATCGACTGGTGGGGCCCGATCCTGCTGGAGTACTACGCGTCGACCGAGGGCAACGGGATGGCCCTGATCTCCTCACCCGAGTGGCTCGCCCGGCCCGGCTCGGTCGGCAGGAGCGTTCTCGGCCCGGTTCATGTCTGCGACGACGAGGGCGTCGAGCTGCCGGCCGGCGAGGTCGGGGCGGTCTACTTCGAGCGCGAGACGGTGCCGTTCGAGTACCACAAGGACCCGGAGAAGACCGCGGCTGCGCAGCACCCGTCGCACCCGACCTGGACCGCAGTCGGAGACCTGGGCTACGTCGACGAGGACGGATACCTGTACCTCACGGACCGGAAAGCCTTCATGATCATCTCCGGCGGGGTGAACATCTACCCCCAGGAGATCGAGAACGTCCTCACCCTGCACCCGGCCATCTTCGACGTCGGCGTGATCGGCATCCCGGACGCGGAGTTCGGCGAGCAGGTCAAGGCGGTCGTCCAGCTCAAGGAAGGCTTCACGGCGAGCGACGAACTCGCCACCGAGCTGATCTCCTACGTGCGCGAACGTCTGGCCCACTACAAGGCGCCGCGGACGGTCGACTTCGCCGAGTCGCTTCCTCGCACGCCCACCGGCAAGCTCGTCAAGGGCGAGCTCAAGAAGAGGTACGCGCCCGTCGCGTCGAAGATCGGAGCCTGACATGACCAGCACCATGGGCGATGCCCGCACGTACGACGAGCTGAGTGTCTCGCCGGTGTCGTTCTGGGCGCAGACGGCCGAGGAGCGCGAGGAGACGTTCAAGGTCCTGCGTCGCGAGCGGCCGATCAGCTGGCACCCGCCGCTGGAGGGCGCGCTGATCCCTCCGGAGAACGAGGGTGTCTGGGTGGTCACCACCCACGAGCTGATCACTCAGGTCAGCAAGAACGCGGACATCTTCTGCTCGGGCGAGGGCTTCCAGTTCGAGGAGGTCCCACCCGACGTCAACGAAGCAGCCGGGTCGTTCCTCGGGATGGATGCGCCGCGTCACCAGGTGCTGCGCAAGCTGGTCAGCTCGGCCTTCACCCCGCGCCAGGTGACGAAGATCAACGACCAGATCAAGCAGCAGGCCGTCACGATCGTCGACGAGATCATCGCCAAGGGCTCGGGTGACTTCGTCGCGGACGTCTCGAAGAAGCTTCCGATGTGGACCATCTACGAGATGATGGGCCTCGACGACCAGGAGAAGCGCGAGGCGGCGGCGCACCACGCCGACGGCATGGTCAGTTGGGCCGACGAGGACGTCGCCGCTGGCCGCGAGCCTGGCGAGGTGCTCAACGAGTCGCTGGTCGGATTGCTCGAGCTCGGGTTCGAGTTTGCCGAGCAGCGCCGCAACGACCCCCAGGCCGATCTGATGACCAACCTGGTCCAGGCCGAGGTCGATGGCGTCAAGCTCACGGATGACGAGATCGCGTCCTTCTTCGTGCTGCTCTCGGTCGCCGGGAACGACACCACCCGGAATTCGATCAGCCTGGCGATGCGTGCGCTCCAGCAGTTCCCGGAGCAGAAGGCCTTGCTGCTCGACGACTTCGAGGGACGGATCGGAGGCGCGATCGAGGAGTTCGTTCGATGGGTGTCCCCGGTGATGACGTTCCGTCGTACGGCAACGCAGGACACTGTGCTCGGAGGCCAGCATATCAAGGCGGGGGAGTGGGTCGCGATGGTCTACTCGTCGGGCAACCGGGACGAGTCGGTCTTCGAGGACGCCGAGGTGTTCGACGTCCTGCGCAGCCCGAACCCGCATGTCGGCTTCGGCGGTGGAGGTCCGCACTTCTGCATGGGCAACTTCGTTGCGAAGATGCAGCTGCGGGAGATCTTCGACCAGCTGTTGCACCGGGTGCCCACCCTGCGTCTCGGCGAGCCGGAGTACCTCACCGGCAACTTCGTCCGCGCCGTGAAGTCCATGCCGTACACGATCGACTGACCCAGGAGCCCTGATGACCGCCCAGCTCACCCCGACCTCGACCGAGCCGTCAGAGGCCGCGGCCACCCTCACCCGCCTGCGGAACTACTTCGCCACCGGAGTGACGCGGGATGCCTCGTGGAGGATCGGTCAGCTCGAAGCGCTCAAGCGACTGCTGGTCGAGCGTGAACGCGAGATCGTCGAGGCGGTCAAGGCCGACCTCGGGCGCAACGACTTCGACGCCTGGTTCGGTGACGTGGCTCCGCCCACGGGCGACGTCGAGTACGCGCTGAAGCACCTGAAGTCGTGGATGAAGCCGCAGCGCCGCAAGGTGCCGCTCGTGCAGATGCCTGGCACGGCCCGGATCCAGTACGAACCGCTCGGGGTGGTGCTGGTCATCGGCCCGTGGAACTACCCGGTCAACCTCTCGCTCGGGCCGCTGGTCGCGGCGTTGGCCGCCGGCAACTGCGCGGTGCTCAAGCCGTCCGAAGTCGCGCCGAAGACGTCCGCGCTGATGGCCGAGCTGCTGCCGGCGTACCTCGACAACGATGCGGTCGCCGTGGTCGAGGGCGACGGCGTGGTCACCCAGGAGCTGCTGGCTCAAGGCTTCGACCTGGCGTTCTTCACCGGCGGGACTGAGATCGGCCGCAAGATCATGGCCGGAGCCGCGAACACCTTGACCCCGGTCATCCTCGAGCTCGGCGGCAAGAGCCCCGTCTTCGTCACGCCGGACGCCGACCTTGACGTGACCGCGCGACGCATCGCCTGGGTCAAGCTGCTCAACTCCGGCCAGACCTGTATCGCACCCGACTACCTGATCGTCCACGAGTCGGTGAAGGACGAGCTGGTCGCCAAGATCCGCAGCAGCCTGACGGAGATGTCCGCCGGCGAGCCCGCCGGCAGGCCGATCGTCAATGAGCGACAGTTCGACCGGCTGTGCGGCTACCTCGCGGCGACCAACGGATCGGTGGTCGGTGGCGAGATCGACGCGGCAGCGCGGTCCATCACACCGACGATCCTGGTCGACCCCGATCTCGACGAGCCGTCGATGACTGAGGAGATCTTCGGGCCGATCCTTCCCGTCATCACCTACACCGACCTCGACGAGGCGATCCGCCTCGTCAACAGCCGGCCGAAGCCGCTCGGGCTCTACGTCTTCAGCGGCAACCGCCGGGTCGCCGATCGGATCGTGGAGCAGATCCCCGCGGGAGGAGCGGTCATCAACCACTGCGCGATCCACTACCTGCTGCCGAGCCTGCCGTTCGGTGGCGTCGGAGCGAGCGGCATGGGCTCGTACCACGGCGAGTGGGGCTTCTACGCGTTCAGCCACCGCAAGTCGGTGGCGGTCAAGTCGTTCAAACCTGACCTGCGGATGGTGTACCCGCCGTACTCGGAGAGGACCCAGAAGCTGCTCCGCAGGATGTTCTGATCTGACTCTGTGTTCTGATCCGGCTCAGGCCGTACGCCGCGAGGTCCTACGGGCTTCACGGCGGGCCACGGCAGCTTCAAGGACGGTCCGTAGCTCCCACTCCAGCTCGGTCGAGTCCTGGCCGTTGGTCGACATCTCGTAGCCGACCAGGACGTTGAGGCCCCAGTTCGCCCAGCGTGGTCCGTCCTTCGTGCCGACGAGCTTGTTCATCGCCTCGAGGACGATCTCGTACCGCTCGTTGTCGACCACTTTCTGGACCTCGGCGACAGCCGGATCCACGGCGGCCCAGACCCGGATCGCGGCCTCGCTGCCGTGTCGCAGATCAAGGGTTCCGGCAAGCAACGCCTCGAGCTGGCCTACCGGGTCGCCGGCAGAGCGGGAGAGTTCGGCGATCAGGGTCGTACGCTCGCGTCGCCAGTTGTGCAGGAACTCGCTGGTGAACTGGGTCCAGTTCTCGAACGCGTGGTAGAACGCGCCGGTCGTGACCTTGAGCCGCTTGCACACCGCAGCCAGCTTGAGTCCGCCGTAGCCCTCGGTGGCGAGGATCTCCTGGGCAGCGTCGAAGAACCGTTCCTTCAGATCGTCGTTGCTCACGGGCAGGCTCCTCGGGCTGTCGACGGGAAGTCTAGAGGCAGATCGATCTGATCCGACCCTCGACAGTCTCCCATAAGTCAAGTTATGATAATTCCTGTTACGGCGCAATGCCGGTAACCCGTCAGGCCTGTTCCACCTCACCACAGGGAGACCGTCGTGGCTTTCAAGGACGCGGACGAAGTCCGTCACTACATCGGCAGTGTCTTCTCGGTCGCCTTCGACGACCCGGAGATCGGCCCCAAGCTCAAGTCGACCGGGATCGTGCTCGGCTTCAAGTTCACCGACCCCGAGGCGGTCCTCGTCGTGGACACCATCAGTGCCACCGTGGGTGACGGCTCCGGTCAGCCCGAGCCGACCGCCGTGATGTCGATGACCAGCGATCTGGGCAGTGCGTACTGGCAGGGCAAGGTGAACCTGCCACTGGCGATGGCGCGCGGCAAGATCAAGGTCGACGGCAACATTGCCAGCCTGCTCAAGCTTGCGCCCCTGGGCAAGAAGCTGTTCCCGGCGTACGTCGACCGGCTGACGGCCGCCGGCCGGGTCGACCTACTGGCCTGAGTCGAGGAAGTCGAGGTGCGCGAGAACCTCGACCACAGCAGTCATCTGGTGGACGTGGTTCAGGTCGGCCAGGGCGCGCTCGTGACGGGTCCAGGTCATCGCCCGGGCGATCTCGTACGCCGTCGTCAGGCCCGATGCCCGGAGCTCGGTGATCGTGGCGAATCGGTCCTGGTGGTGGGCCAGCAGCTCGCGCACCCGATCGTGGACGCTCGAAGTGACCGGGCCGTGCGCGGAGAGCATCGGTCCGTCGTCCATGGTCAGCAGGAGTTCCAGCGAGCCGAGGTAGTGGCCGAGGGGCAGCTCCTCCGGCACCAGCTCGAGACCGATCGACGGTGTGATCCGGGGGAGCACGTGGTCGCCGGTGAAGAACGCCCCGGTCGAGTTCTGGTGGAAGACCACGTGTCCGCGAGTGTGTCCGGGGGTGGCAACGGCGACCAGGATCTCGCCGTCGCAGTCGATCGCCTCCCGGTCGGCGAGCCACACGTGGGGGGCGGCGAAGGCCATCGCTGCCTCGTAGTCCTCCAGCGGGAGCTCCCGGATGACAGCGGCGAGCGCAGGTGCGCCCGCGCGTTCCAGGAGCTCCGCCTGCCGGGGGAACCGGGTGCACCTCGGGTCGAAGGCGAGCACGCTCGGAGCCTCATGAGCGCCCAGGTGGATCGGGATGCCGTGGTCGCGCTGCCAGGCCACCGCCAGGGTGAAGTGATCCGGGTGGGCGTGCGTCACGAGCGTCCGGCGTACGTCGCCGCGGCCGACGCCGAGCGAGTCCAGCGCTCGCAGCAGGGTCTGCTCACTCTCGGGGCTGGACCAGCCGGGGTCGACCAGGGTCGCACCCGTGTCCCCGAGGATCGCGTAGGCGTTGACGATGTGCAGGTCGTCGAAGGGGAGCGGGAGCTCGATCCGGTGCACGGTGTCGTTGACCTGCTCGACGACGGCGGTTGAATGCGATGTAGTGGTCACGACAAAGAATTTAACATGCGTTAGAATGAGCGGACCAATCGAAGGAGAGTGGAATGTCCGGAGTCGAAGGTCGGGTCGTGGTCGTGACCGGGGCCGGTGGAGGTCTCGGCAGGGACTACGCCCTGCTGCTCGCCGAGAACGGCGCCAAGGTTGTCGTGAACGACCTCGGCGGTGCACGGGACGGCTCCGGAGCCGGTTCGGAGATGGCCGACGCCGTGGTGGCCGAGATCCGGTCGGCGGGCGGCGACGCCGTCGCCAACTACGACAGCGTCGCCACGCCCGAAGGCGGCGAAGCGATCGTCGCCACGGCCCTGGCAGCGTTCGGCGCTATCCACGGCGTGGTCAACAACGCCGGCATCCTCCGGGACACCTCGTTCGCCAAGATGACCCAGGCCGAGTGGGACCTGGTCCTGCAGGTGCATCTGCACGGGGGCTACAACGTGACCAAGGCGGCCTGGCCGCACTTCCGTGAGCAGGAGTTCGGCCGGGTAGTGATGGCTGCATCCACGAGCGGGCTGTTCGGCAACTTCGGCCAGGCGAACTACGGCGCCGCGAAGAACGGCCTGGTCGGACTCGTGAACACGCTGGCCCTGGAAGGCGCACGGTCGAACATCCTGGCGAACGCGATCGCGCCGATGGCGGCGACCAGGATGACCGAGGACATCGCCCCGCAGGAGATGCTCGACAAGCTGCCGCCAGGCTTCGTCTCCCCGGTGGTGGGCCACCTGATGAGTGAGGAGCTCGCCGACAGCGGCCAGGTGTTCGTCGTCGGTGGCGGCATGGTCTACCGGGTGGCCCTCTTCCAGAACACCGGTGTGGCCTTCGAGAAGCCGCCGACGATGGAGCAGGTCGCGGACAGCTGGGCTGCGATCACCGACATGGACGGTGCGGTGCTGGGGCGCAATCCGGTCGGCTGATCAGCGCTTGACGATGTCGCGCCCGATCAGCTCTTTCATGATCTCGGTGGTGCCGCCGTAGATCGTCTGGATCCGGGTGTCGATGTAGGCCTTGCCGACGGCGTACTCGGTCATGTATCCGTAGCCGCCGTGCAGCTGGAGGCACCTGTCGACGACTCGTTTCTGGAGCTCGCTGACGTACCACTTGCCCTTGGCCGCTTCGACGGGCGTGAGCGTGCCTGCGTTGTAGGCCAGGGCCGAGCGGTCGACGTACGCCTCGGCGACGTCGATCTCGGTCTCCATCTCGGCGAGCTCGAACCGGGTGTTCTGGAAGTCGGCGATCGCCTTGCCGAAGGCTGTTCGCCCGGTGCAGTACTCGATCGTCCGGTCCAGGATCGCCCGGGACGTCGCGATTGCCTTTGCGCTGACTCCGAGCCGCTCCCGCGGAAGGTGGCTCATCAGGTACTGGAGCCCTTCACCTTCCTCGCCGAGCATGTTCAGTGCCGGCACCCGGGCGTCGCTGAAGAACAGCTCTGCGGTGTCCTGGGCGGGCAGCCCGATCTTGTCGAGCTTGCGGCCGCGCTCGAAACCGGGGGTGTCCCGTTCGACGACGAAGAGCGTGAAGCCGTGCGAGCCTGCGTCCGGGTCGGTGCGCGTCGCCAGCACGACCAGGTCGGCCATGATGCCCGAGGAGATGAAGGTCTTCGAGCCATTGATGACCCAGTCCTCGCCGTCGCGGCGAGCGCTGGTGCGCATGCCCTGCAGATCGCTGCCGGCGCCGGGCTCGGTCATCGCGAGCGCCCCGATGATCTCGCCCGTGGCGAACCCGGGAAGCCACCGCTTGCGCTGCTCCTCGTCGGCGATGTCCAGCAGGTAGGCAAGCACGAGGTCGTCCTGCAGCGCGATGGTCAGTCCGAAGGACAGCGCGTTGATCCGTGCGACCTCCTCGCAGACGACCATCCGGTAGCGGTAGTCCGGTTCCCCGGCGCCTCCGTACTCCTCGGGTACGGCGAGTGCGTAGATGCCCGCCTGGGCCGCCTTCGCGAACACCTCGCGGGGAATCCAGCGGTCCTCGTCCCACTGGTCTGCGAAGGGCGCTACCTCGCGAGCCAGGAACTCGCGGACGGTCTCCCGGTACGCCTCGTGGTCGGCGGTGTACAGGCCGCGCTCCATCTCAGATCCGCTCGATGATGGTGACGTTCGCCTGGCCGCCGCCCTCGCACATCGTCTGCAGACCGTAGCGGCCGCCGGTGCGCTCGAGCTCGTGCAGCATCGAGGTCATCAGTCGCGCGCCGGTGCAGCCGATCGGGTGGCCCAGCGCGATGGCCCCGCCGTTCGGGTTCACCTTCGCCGGGTCTGCGTTGAGCTCGTGGATCCAGGCCAGGACCACCGGCGCGAAGGCCTCGTTGATCTCGACGACGTCGATGTCCTCGATCGTCATGCCTGCACGCTTGAGGGCGTGCTGGGTGGCCGGGATGGGGGCCTCGAGCATCATCACCGGGTCAGAGCCGCGGACGCTCATGTGGTGGATGCGTGCACGGGGGGTGAGGCCGTGTCTCTCGACCGCGGCTTCACTGGCAACCAGCAGTGCTGCCGAGCCGTCCGAGATCTGGCTTGCGGCGGCGGCGGTCAGGACACCTCCGGGGACCAGGGTGTTGAGGCCGGCCATCTTCTCCAGGGTGGTGTCGGCCCGCGGACCCTGGTCGACGCTCACGCCGGCGTACTCGGTGATCTCGCGTTCGAAGTGTCCGGCCGCGATCGCAGCGAGGGCACGCTGGTGGCTCTGGTAGGCCCAGTTCTCGCAGTCCTCACGCGTGAGCTTCCACCGCTCGGCCATCATCTCGGCGCCGCGGAACTGGGAGATCTCCTGGTCGCCGTACCGTTCGGCCCAACCCTCGCACCCGGTCCACGGGTCGACCGAGCCGTAGGGCTCGCCGGCTGCGAAGGCGGACAGGATCGGGAACTGGCTCATCTTCTGCACCCCGCCGGCCACGATCAGGTCGGCGGTGCCGCTCATCACGGCCTGGGCCGCGAAGTGCACGGCCTGCTGGGCCGACCCGCACTGGCGGTCGAGCGTGACGCCCGGGACGTTCTCCGGCAGCCCGGCGGCGAGCGCCGCCGTGCGGGCGATGTCGCCGGCCTGGGCGCCGATGTTGTCCAGGCACCCGAGGATGACGTCGTCTATGAGGGCCGGGTCGAAGTCGTTGCGCTCGACCACGGTCCGGATCGTGTGCGCGGCGAAGTCGGCGGGGTGGACGCCGGCGAATCCGCCGTTGCGTCGCCCGACGGCGGTGCGGGCTGCGTCGACGATGTAGGCCTCGGCCATGGTGGTTCCTCTCTGGAGACGCTTCTCTCAAACGTGTTACCTAAAATCTAACATAGATTTGAAACAGTGAGAGAGGTTGTCAGGCTGTCCGGAACAGGGCGCCTCGGACCAGGGTCGACGCCGTGTCGACGACGTCGTCGACCGACGTTGCCGCGGTACGCCACTCGGCAGCCCAGTTCAGGGAGCCGAGGACCAGCATCCGGGCAACCGAGTGATCCAGCCCCGGGCGCAACCGGCCGGCGTGCTCAGCGCTGGCGAGGAGCTCCCGCCAGACGTCGTGGTACGCGGTGATCTCGCCTTCGATGTCGGCGCGGATCTGCGGTGGGACGTGGCCAGCCGTCCGCACGACGGCGTTGGCGAAGTCGGAGAGCTCGAGCTCGACACGCAGGTGTGCGTCGACGGCAGCAAGGATCCGCTCCTCGGCCGAAGCCTCATCGTCCAGGCTTTCGAGCGCCGCGAGCACGTGCTGCCGGACCAGGATCTGCCCCTCGCGCAGTGCAGCGGTGATCAGGGCATCACGGCCGGCGAAGTGGTAGTAGATCGCGGGCGCCTTGAGGTCCGCGGCGGCCGCGATCTCGCCGAGCCGGGCCTCGGTGTACCCGCGGCGGCTCAGGATCCTGGCGGCGGCGAGCAGGAGCCGGTCACGGGTGCCCACGGCCACGACGGGCGGGCCGGTGTCCACGGTGGCAGTCGGGACGCTCATGGCATCGTGTAGCCGCCGCTGACTGAGAACAGCTGACCCGTGACCTGACGAGCGGCGGAGTCGGACGCGAGCCACAGAACCGCATGGGCGATGTCGTCGGCCGTCGTCAGCCGGCGCAGCGGGGTGTCCTTGAGCAGGTACTCCTTCTGCGTGTCGTTGAAGACGTTCTCCTCGCCGACCGCCCAGAGGCTGTCTGCCCCGACGGCATCCGGGCTCTCGGGCATCACCAGTCCGGGGCAGACGATGTTGGCGCGGATGCCGTGCCGGCCGTGCTCCCGGGCAGTCGTGCGCGCGAGGGCTACGACCGCGGCCTTCGTCGCGCCGTACACGGCTTGGCGGATCTGGCCGAACGCGGCCTCGCTGGCGACGTAGACGATCGACCCGGAGCGTTGTTCGACCATCGGCTCCAGTGCTGCCTGGGTCGAGGCGATCGCGCCGAAGAAGTTGACCTCGACCAGACGCTGCCAGCGATCCCGGTCGGTGTCGGTGGCGACGAAGCCGGGGACGCTCCAGCCGGCATTGTTGACGAGTACGTCGAGGCCGCCCCAGGCGCCGGTGGCGACCGCGACGGCACGGGCGGCCCCGTCCGGTTCGGTGAGGTCGACGATCGCCAGCTCGACCTCGGCTGCCCCGCGCTCCAGCGCCTCGCCGCGAACCTTGGTCGCCTGGACCTCGTCGATGTCACAGATGACGATCCGGCTTCCTTCGGCCGCGAACCCGTGCACGATCCCACGCCCGATGTTCGAGGCGCCGCCAGTGACGACGACCCGTGCGTTCCTGAGTCCGAGCTCCATCGTGTGCACCTCCGGGTCGACGCTGTGCGGATTGACTGCAGAGTTAGTCTAATTTAGATTCGATTCAAGAAACCTTACCCCGTGAAGCGGAGATCGAACAGTGAAGACGTTCCAGGGAATCACCGAGCTGGCCGGTGCTGCCGGTACCGACCTCGGTACCTCCGACTGGCTGGAGATCGATCAGCAGCGGATCGACAGGTTCGCCGACGCCACGGGCGATCACCAATGGATCCACGTCGATCCTGAGCGCGCCGCCGATGGGCCGTTCGGCCGCACGATCGCGCACGGATTCCTCACCCTCTCCGTGCTGCCCGTGCTGCAGCACCAGCTCTATGCCGTCGAGGGCGTCCGGATGGCGGTCAACGTAGGACTCAATCGAGTCCGGTTCATGACTCCGGTCCCGGTCGGCTCCAAGATCCGCGCCCGCGCCACGATCGCCGAGGTCACCGAGCTCGACGGTGCCGTCCAGGTGACGTTCTCGACCACGATCGAGATCGAGGGCGTCGAGAAGCCCGCCGCGGTGGTCGAGTCGATCGGGAGGTTCTTCGGATGACCGGCCTCTTGATCGGTCGCTCGGCGATCGTCACCGGTGCCGGTCAGGGCATCGGCCTGGAGATCGCCCGGCTACTTCACCAGCACGGTGCCCGGGTGGTGCTGGCCGACCTCGACAAGGACCGAGCAGAGAGCGCCGCCTACTCCCTCGGCGGGGCTGCGGTCGGCGTTGGTTGCGACGTCACCAGCGAGACCGACATGGCAGCGCTGGTCGAATCGGCCATGTTGGCCAGCGGAAGGCTCGACATCTTCGTCAACAACGCCGGGATCACCCGGGACGCCTCGCTGCGCAACATGACCCTCGAGGATTTCGACACCGTGATCGGGGTCCACCTGCGGGGTACCTGGCTGGGTGTTCGCGCCGCCGCGAACGTGATGCGTGAGGCCAGGAGCGGCAGCATCATCAACATCTCCTCGATGTCCGGCAAGACCGGCAACCCGGGGCAGACCAACTACAGCGCCGCCAAGGCCGGCATCGTCGGTCTGACCAAGGCAGCGGCCAAGGAGGTTGCGCATCACGGCGTCCGGGTCAACGCGATCCAGCCGGGCCTGATCAAGACGCCGATGACCGCGGCGATGAAGCCAGAAGCGTTCGCCGCCACCGAAGCAACCATCCCGATGCGTCGGGCCGGCGAGCCGGCAGAGGTCGCCGGAGCGGTCGTCTTCCTGGCCTCCGACCTCTCGAGCTACATGACGGGCACCGTTCTCGAAGTCTCTGGGGGGCGAGGGATGTGAGCACGAGCTCCAGCCCGGTCCTCAGCTCGGTCGACGAGGGGATAGGCCGGATCACCCTGAACCGTCCCGAGGCGCTCAATGCGATCACCGTCGAGCTCGGAGCCCAGTTCGACGCAGCGCTGCGCGACCTGGGTACCCGGGCCGACGTGCACGTGATCCTGGTGCGCGGTGCCGGCGGCAACTTCTCGGCGGGCGGTGACTTCGCGGAGGTCGAGCGACTGCGCGCCGGTGGCGTCGAAGCCCTGCGACCGCTGTTCACGAACTTCGGGTCCGCGTGCCGGGCTGTCGCCGAGATCGCCCCGCCCGTCGTGGTCGCGGTGGAAGGGTTTGCGATGGCTGGTGGGTTCGAGTTCATCCAGGCAGCTGACGTCGCCCTCGTCAGTGCCGATGCCAAGCTCTGCGACAACCACGTCAATTTCGGCCAGGTTCCTGGTGGTGGCGGTTCGCAGCGGCTGCTTCCGCTGGTCGGGCGGCAACGCGCGCTCGGCCACCTTCTCAGCGGGGACCGGATCAGTGGCGAGCAGGCCGCGGCGTGGGGGCTTGTCTACCGGTCGTTCGCTCCCGAAGAGTTCGCTGCGGAGGTCGAGTCCTTTGTCGCCACGCTGGCAGCGCGCCGGCCGGACGCTCTGAGGACCATCAAGCGGCTGGTCCGGTTCGGCGAGGCCCGCGGGGTCGAGGCTGGTCTGGCTGCCGAGCTCGATGCCGTTCTCCACCACATCGCCGGCGTCGCCGGTGCGGACGGGGTCTCCTCGTTCCGAGCCAAGGGAGCCTGAGATGACCCGCCTGATCTCCGAAGGACCTGTGCTCCTCGACGTCCAGGACGGGATCGCACGCTTGCGGTTGAACCGCCCGGACGCCTCCAACAGCGTTGACGTCCCTTTGCTCAAGGCGCTGCACGCAGCGATCCTCACCTGCCACGCCGAACCATCGGTCCGGGTCGTCGTGCTGTCGGGCGAGGGTCGCAACTTCTGTGCCGGCGGCGACGTGAAGACGTTCGCCTCCAAGGGTGAGGACCTGCCCGAGTACCTGCGCGAAGCGACCGCCTGGCTGCAGATTGCGACCTCCGCACTGATCCAGCTCAAGGCCCCGGTGATCGCCGCGGTGCACGGCTTCGCTGCCGGCGGTGCCGGCTTCGGTCTGGTGTGCGCCTCGGACCTGGTGGTCGCCGCCGAGTCCGCCAAACTGTTCTCCGGTGCCGTTCGGGTTGGCATGGCCCCGGACGCCGGCACCACCGTCACCCTGACCCAACTCGTCGGGCTGCGTCGAGCGATGGACCTGCTCCTGACGAACCCGACGCTGACGGCGACCGAGGCTCGCGACCTCGGCATCATCAGCCGGGTCGTTCCGGACGAGGACCTGGACAAGGTCGTCAGCGAGCTCGCCGCCCAGCTCGCCGCGCAGCCGCCACTGGCGCTGTCAGCGACCAAGCGCCTGGTCTGGGGCGGCCTCGGTTCGACGGTCGAGGGCAGGCTGGCCGAGGAGGCCCGGATCGTCTCCGAGCTCTCCGGGACGGCTGATTCCCGCGAGGGTCTGGCTGCGGTGATCGAGCGGCGTACCCCGAGGTTCACCGGGTCATGACCGAGTGCCTGGTGCTGACCTCGGACCGTGGACCGCTGCGGGTGGTCACGTTGAACCGACCTGCTGTCCGGAACGCGATCGACGTCCCGCTGCGGGTGGCCCTCGCCGAGGCGCTCGAGGCCGCGGCGGCGGATCCGGGCGTCCGCTGCATCGTGCTCACCGGTGCGGGCAGCTCGTTCTGCGCCGGCGGCGACATCTCGTCGATGGAGCGCCAGCCCCGCGAGGCGACGCTGCCGCGCGCCGAGGCCGCTGCCCGGGTGGTGCGCGCGATCTGGGGGACCCCGAAACCGGTGATCGCGGCAGTCGAAGGTTCAGCGTTCGGTGCCGGTACGGCGTTGGCGCTGGCCTGCGACCGGGTGGTGACGGCCAGCGACGCGGTGTTCTCAACGAGCTTCACCGCGGTCGGCCTGGCCGGGGACATGGGCATCTTCGCCTCGCTCCCCGCACGGATCGGGAACGCCCGCGCCAAGCAGCTGATGATGCTGCCACGACGGCTCTCGGGTACGGAGGCGGTCGAGCTCGGGCTGGCCGACGAGGTCGTCGAGCCCGGGACCGCGTTGGTACGGGCGGTCGCTGACGGCGACCGTCTGGCGGCCGGACCCCCGTTGGCCCTGGGAGCGATCAAGCAGCTGCTGTCGCGGCCGCGCTCGCCGTACGACGTGCTGGACCTCGAGGTCCAGACCCAGGCGGACCTCTTCGACACCGACGACTTCGCCGAGGGCGTCGCGGCTTTCCACGAGAAGCGCACGCCGGTCTTCCGGGGATGACCGTGCTCACCACCTCCTACCGACCTGCCGACCAGACCCTCCCGCTGGTCGAGTTCACCGTCCCGGCGCTGCTCGCCGAGCGTGCCGCCAGTTGCGCGAGTACCACCGCCCTGGTCGGAACCAGGCATGGCGACGGCCTGGAGGTCCGGTTGACCTGGGCAGAGCTGCAGACGGAGGCCCAACACGTGGCGACCGCCATCGCCGCGGTGGCGAACCCGGGCGAGTTCGTCGCTCTCTGGGCGCCCAACGTCGTCGAGTGGCCGGTGATCCAGCACGGTGCGGCGATGGCCGGCGTGGTGCTGGTCGCGCTCAACCCGGTGCTGCGCGAGACCGAGCTGCGCTACGCCCTGGAGCACTCGGGCGCCCGGGTGCTGATCCACGCCGATCGCAGCCGGGACTACGACCTGGCCGAGGTCGTCGATGCGGTCAGGCCGGATTTCCCGGGGCTCCGCACGATCAGCCTCAGCGAGCGTTCGTCGTGGTGTGCCGACGTCGTCGACCGTGCGGTCATCGATGCTGCGCCCACCGACCCCTACCTGCCCGTGATGCTGCAGTACACATCAGGAACCACGGGGAGCCCCAAGGGTGTGCTGCTGCGGCACCGGTCGGTGGTCAATGTCGCGAAGCTGACGATGGAGTTCGTCGGGGTTGAGACCGGGGCCGTCACCGTGAACCCCCTGCCGATGTTCCACACCGCCGCTTGCGTGATGGGAACTCTGGGGCCGCTCTGGTTGGGCGGTACCGAGATCCTGATCGAGCAGTTTGCTCCCGAGCCCGTGTTGGACGTCCTGCGGCGCGAGCAACCGGACGTGCTCTTCAACGTGCCGGCGATCCTGGGGGCGCTCCTCGAGGCACAGCGAGGGAGCACCGAAACAGCGCCGAGGATCGCACGCGTCATCGGGGGAGCGGCGACGTTGCCTGCCTCGATGATCACCGCGGTCGAAGACGTCTTCGGTGCCCAGGTGACCAACCTGTTCGGCCAGACCGAGTTGTCCCCGGTGCTCACCGCGACCCGCGGGAGCGACAGCCGCGAGGACCAGCTCGGCACCGTCGGGCATCCACTTCCCCAGGTGGACGTGAAGATCGTCGATCCTGCGGGTGGCGTGGTGCCGCTCGGGGAGCCGGGCGAGATCTGTGCCCGCGGTTATCAGCAGCTGATCGAGTACCTAGGTGACCCGGTGGCGACGGCCGGTGCCGTCGATGCCGATGGTTTCGTGCGCACCGGCGATGAGGGATCGATGGATGCACGGGGGTACGTAACCTTGACCGGCCGGCTGAAGGACCTGATCATTCGCGGCGGGGAGAACATCGCGCCGGCACAGATCGAGTCCTGCCTGCTCGGCCACCCGGCGGTGCTCGAAGCCACCGTGGTCGGCCTGCCCGACGACGCTATGGGTGAGATCGTCGCCGCCGTCGTGCGGGTTCGGGGCGACGAACCGGTCGACCTCCGTGAACAGCTGGTCTCCTACGCCACGGAGCGGCTCTCGCCGCACAAGGTTCCGGCGCGGTGGTTCGTAGCCAGCGAGCTTCCGGTCACCCCGACCGGCAAGGTGCAGAAGTTTGCGGTCGTGGACCAGATTGATGGCGAGGGGCTGCGCGAGCTGCGCTGACTCAGCCCGAGTACAGCGTCCGCGACCAGACGTGCACGATCGAGTCCAGCAGTCCCGGCGTTCCGGATCCGGTCTCGACCAGCGCTCGGACGTCGCGTTGCATCGCGGCGAAGGTGGCATCGACCAGGAACGTGGCCAGGTCGACGGCCTGCGATCCGTTGGTGGGCCGGCGGGTGAGGTCGGCGGTCAGGGTCGGGACGGCACGAGCGGTGAACGCGGCTACCCACTGCTGCCAGATCCGGTCGGCCTCGGCGTCGACCGCAGCCGCCTGCACCATCCCGTGCATCACCACGGCGTGCTTGCGCCACAGCGTAATCGTCGCGTCCATCCCGACACGCAGGCCGGTCTCCTGGTCGGGTTCGCGGTGTTCGTACCAGACTGCGGCAGCCTGCATGAACTCGGCCACGAGACCCTCCATCAGCGACGCGACGGCCGCGCCCTTGGTCGGGAAGTAGAAGTAGAAGCCGGGGCGGGTCACGTCAGCGCGCCGGGTGATCTCGGCGATCGAGATCTCCTCGAAGGTCTCGGTCACCAGCAGTTCGGCAACGGCGTCCAGGATCCGTTGCCGGCGGCGGTCGCCCTTGGTCACCACGGGAACTTCCTACCGCAACGCCGCGGAGATCGCCTGTTCGACTTCCAGATCCACGAGCGTATTGATCGCCCGGACCGCGGTGACCTCCATCCGGTCGTCCGGCTGCATGCCGCCGGCGGCCAGGGTGAACACGATGATGATCCAGCCGTCGATGGTCAGCAGCCGGTACGTGTCGTACGCCTCCGCGAGCGTCAGTGCCTCGGCTCCGGCGCCGTGCTCCGCAAGCCCGTGCAGGTAGCGCTCCAGCAGCGCCTTCTCGTGGGTGCGGCGCAGCTCGGTCGGCACCGAGTGCATCAGGAAGTAGGCGACGTCCCTGAGGCCGTTCTGCTTGTGGAAGACCTGCCAGTCGTAGATGCCGGCGGTGCCGTCCGGGTTCGCGAACGTGTTGCCGAGGTGATCGTCGCCGTGGCAGAGCGTCTGCGGCATCGCCTCCCAGACCTTCACCAGCGCGGGCTGGTTCTTCACGTAGGCCTTCGTCAAGCGACGTACGGCGTCGGGGACTTCGCGGTCCTGGGCCATGAACTTCCGCTCCGACAGCTTGAAGGCCTGGGCCATGAACGGGTAGCCGGGTCTCCTCGAGTAGGTCTCGAGCCAGGCCAGGTCCGCGCTGAACCGCGGCGACTTCCAGAACCGTCCGTGGAGCTTGGCGAGCAGGTCCATCATCGCCTCTGCGTGCGAGAGCGGGCACTCGTCGTCGGCGTTGTAGAAGGTGACGTTCTGCCCGTCCGTGCCTCGCAGTGCGATGTCCTCGAACGCAGCGACGTAGCGGCCGCCGATGCCGGACCTGCTCAGGTACGGCTTGATAGTCAGGTCCTCCACCGCCGGCTGGATCTGCTGGAAGAACCGCGTCTCGTAGGTGTGGCAGCCGAAGCCGGACACGATCCCGCGCGGCGCCAGCCCCGACGACGTGCCCTTGGCGAACGCGGTCGGCGGCAGTCCCGCGCTGCGCCCGATGTCGTTCCAGTCCAGGTGCAGCCGCGCGCGGTCGGTCGTGCCCACCGAGTCGATCTCGACGCGGTGGCCGTGCAGTCGCGCTCCGGTCACCGGTCCCCTGACGGCGCGCTCGAGCTCGTCGGTCGTCAGGGAGTCCAGGCCATAGCGGCCGTGGCCCGGCACCCAGGGGGCGAGGCCGAGCAGGAGGTCCTTGGTGGCTTCGATGGTTCGCAACATGAGGCGACCGTAGGTCAATAATTTACGGGCGTCAATAATTGAGGTGAAATTAGAAAGGGCTCGACTGTCGGGTTGCGGACAGTGAGGTAGGGTCTTATTCTAATCTTGATTAAGGAGGCTGGATGCGATCGATCGCTGCTCGGCGCAACGACCTGCGAACCCGGTTCGCCACGTGGCAGCCGCGCACGCTGGATGCCTGGCTGGACGTGTGTGCCGAGCAGTACGCCGATCGTCCGTTCGTGATCACCGACGACCTCACCCTCACGTACGCCGACGTGGCGGCCCAGTCGCGCAGCCTGGCCGATGGTCTCGCGAACCTCGGTGTCGTTCCGGGGGACCGGGTGGGCTTGCTGATGGCCAACTACCCCGAGTTCGTCCCGCTGAAGTTCGCGATCGCGCGGACTGGCGCGATCGCCGTCCCGTTCAACTACCTGTACCGGACCGAGGAGCTCGGCTACGTGCTCGAGCAGTCGGGCTGCTCGGTCCTCATCACGATGACGAGCTTCCTCGACCTCGACTACCTCGCCATGCTCGACGAGGTCGCGCCTGCGGGCCTGCGGCACGTCGTCCAGCTCGGCAAGGACGCTCCCGTGCGCGACGGCGCCCTCGATGTCGCGGGCCTCGCTGCCCTGGGCGACGCGAATCCCGGCGCCAGCTCCCGCGCCGACCACGAGCCCGCCGACGTCGGCGACATGCTCTACACCTCGGGCAGTACGGGCTCACCCAAGGGTGTGGTGGTCACCCACGACGCCGTGCTCCGCACCGCCTACGCCTCCGCGCTCACTCGCGCCTACGACGACGGCCGCAGGGTGCTGTTCTCGCTGCCCTGCTACCACATGTTCGGGTACGTCGAAGGGCTGCTGAGCGTCATGTACGTCGGCGGCGCGGTGATCCCGCAGACGACGTTCTCAGCCGCCGGCTACCTCGCCGGCATCGAGCGCCACCGGGCCCACGACATCCTGTGCGTGCCGACGATGGCGGTCGCCCTGGTCGAGAGCCCGGAGCGGCACACCACAGACCTCTCCAGCCTGGAGGCCATCCTCTGCGGTTCCGCTCCGGCTCCCGTCTGGCTGTGGGAGCAGATCGAGAAGGACTTCGGCGTCAGCGAGATCGTCACGGGGTACGGCATGACCGAGTGCGGCGGCGCGATGACGCTCACCCTGCCCGAGGACCCGCTCGAACTGACCTCGACCACGGTCGGACGTCCCAAGCTCGCCGGTTCCGCCGGCGTACCGGGCACCGACACCCTGGTCGCCTATGCGACCGCCGACCCCGAAACAGGCGAGGAGCTCGCCTCGGGCGAGATCGGCGAACTCGTCTCCTCGGGTCCCACCACGATGCTCGGCTTCCACGGCAAGCCGGAGGAGACCGCGCTCGCGCTGCGCGGCGAGCGGCTCTTCTCCGGCGACCTCGGCCGGGTCCGCCACGACGGCTACCTGGAGCTGACCGGACGAAGCAAGGAGCTGTACAAGAGCGGCGGCGAGCTCGTCATGCCCAAGGAGATCGAGGAACTGCTCGCGGGCCTGCCGGGCATCAGCCAGGTCTTCGCGATCGGGCTCGTCGACGAGCACTGGGGCGAGATCGGCTGCGTCGTGGTGGTCCGCTCGCCGGAGGGTGCGGACCTCGACGGGGACGCGGTGATCGCGCACTGCAAGGAGCACCTCGCGCGGTTCAAGGTGCCGCGTCGCGTCGTCTTCCTCGAACCTCACGAACTGCCCACCACCCCGACCGGCAAGGTCCAGAAATACAAGTTGGTCGACCTGGCCGCCGAACAAGGAGCCCGCGCATGACTGCCGTTCTCGACGACTTGATCCACCCGGACAAGGTGCACGGGTCGCTGTACACCGATCAGGCGATCTTCGCCGACGAGCTCCGCAAGATCTGGTACACCACCTGGGTCTTCGTCGGTCACGAGAGCGAGGTGCCACAGGCCAACGACTACGTCCGCAAGAGGCTCGGTCTCCAGGATGTCGTGATGACCCGTGACAAGGACGGGGAGGTCCACCTGCTCCTCAACCGGTGCGCGCACCGGGGCAACCAGGTCTGCGACGACGACAAGGGCAACTCCGGCTCGTTCCGCTGCCCCTACCACGGCTGGACCTACCGCAACACGGGCGAGCTGCTCGGCTACCCCTACAACCAGGGGTACGGCGGCAAGAACAAGCTCGAGCTCGGGATGGGCAAGGTGCCACGGGTGGCGTCGTACCAGGGCTTCGTCTTCGGCAGCTTCGCCGCGGAGGGCCCGAGCCTGATCGAGCACCTGGGTGCGGCCGCCGGTGAGATCGACCGGCTGGTCGGGCTGTCACCCGAGGGCCGGGTGGGGCTCTCTGCTGGCTGGTTGCAGCACAAGACGAAGGCGAACTGGAAGCTGCTGGCCGAGAACGAGACCGACGGCTATCACCCCCAGTTCGTGCACGGGTCGATCTTCGGTGTCACCGGCAGTCCGATCGGGGCGCTCTACAGCGATTCCTCGACGGCGGTCACGCGGAACCTGGGCAACGGGCACAGCGAGAACGACCTGCGCCCCGAGTTCCGCAAATTCGACGAGCCGATGCGTTGGTTCGGCACCACCGCCGACCGGGTCCCTGACTACGTAGCCGCGATGCGCGAGACCCACGGCGAGGACGCCGAGCGGCGGATGATCGAGGGCGCGCCGCACGTGATGATCTTCCCGAACCTGTTCATCGCCGAGATCCAGGTCTTCAACATCCAGCCGGTCGCGGTCGGCGAGTGCATCCAGTACGCCACCGCCGTCCAGCTGGCCGGTGGTGGAGAGCTCAACAAGCGGATGATCAGCCAGTCGATCGGGTCCGTCGGACCTGCCGGGATGCTGCTGGCCGACGACACGGAGATGTACGAGCGCAACCAGCGGGGAGTCGAGACCCTCACCCCGGAGTGGCTCGACGTGCGGCGCGGACTCCACCGCGAACAGGTGGACGAGAACGGCTTCACCATCGGCACAGCCACCGACGAGACCGGCATGCGCGGCTTCTGGGCGCACTACAAGACCCTGATGGAGGCGTGATGACAGCGGTGGACGCATCCGAGGACCTGGTTGCCGTGCCCGACGGCTTCGAAGTCCGCGAGGTCGAACAGTTCCTGTTCCGGGAGGCACGGTTCGCGGACGAGAACGACTACGACTCCTGGGAAGCCCTCTGGACTGATGACGCGCTGTACTGGGTGCCTGCCGGTGGCGCAGACATCGACCCGATCAACCAGGTCTCGGTCATCTATGACAACCGCAACCGGATCTCGACCCGGATGAAGCAGGTGCGAACCGGCAAGCGGTATGCCCAGGCCCCGCCGTCCAACCTGCGTCGGATCATCGGAAACATCGAGCTGCTCGGCGGACGGCACAACGACGAGGGCGGCGTGGACCTGGAGGTCGGAGCCAACTTCCTCGCGTTCGAGTCCCGTCAGCGTGGCAACGAGCTCTGGGGCGGCCGGACCACGTACCGGCTGCGGCGCATCGACGGCGAGCTCCGGCTCGCCTACAAGAAGGTCGTCCTGGTCGACAACGACAAGGCGATCCCGACGATGGCGTTCCTGATATGACGTTGCCAGGGGCGAATGACCGTCCTGTCGGTCTGGTCGAGAACGAGTTCGCCTCGGTCTCGGTGCGGATCGACGGCGACGGAAACTCCGCCCGACTCCGGGTCGAGGACCTGCGCACCGGCGAGGCCCGGTTCCTCGACCCTCTCCAGCTGGAGGCGCTCGTGCACCTCGTCGACGAACGGCTCGACCAGCTGCTGGACCCGTCCGCTGACCGCTGGCGTCATGACTCCTGACGCTCCCATCGACCTGACGCGGTACGTCAGACCGGGCGACCTGGTCGTCTGGGGCCAGGCCTGCAGCGAGCCCCGCACGCTGACAGAGCAGCTCGTTGCCCAGGCTGAACGAATCGGCACGGTGCGGTGTTTCGTCGGGATCCCTGCCAACTCGGCGGTCACTGCTGCATCAGTGGCGACTGCTCCGTCACTGGAGGTGCTCTCCTACTGCGGCGCAGGCTCGAACGCCGCACTCCACGACGCCGGCCGACTGCAGATCGTGCCGGCGCACTACTCCGAGCTTCCGGCCATGCTGACCACCGGTTCCCTGCGGGCGGACGTCGTGTTCGTCCAGGTCTCGCGGCCCGACGAGAGCGGACGGCACAGCCTGGGTCTCGGTGACGACTACTTCTCCGTGGCCATCGGCACCGCCCGGACCGTGATCGCCGAGATCAACGACCAGGTGCCCTTCACCTACGGCGCCCGCACGCTGATGGCACATCACTGCGACGCGATGATCCACACCTCTCGGGCGCCGGAGACGATGCCGACCCCGCTGGTCAGCGACCAGACCGCCGCAGTAGCGCGCCGGGTGGCCGGCCTGGTCCAGGACGGCGCCACCCTGCAGTTCGGCATCGGGGCGCTCCCGGAGGCAGTACTCGACCAGCTCGGGCAGCACCGGGACCTGGGAATCCACTCGGGCATCATCAACGACGCCGCCCTGCGCCTCATCGAGTCCGGCGTGGCCACCGGCGAGAGGAAGACCCTGGACCGCCGGGTCGCGATCGGCGGGCTGCTCGGAGGCACCGACTCACTGTTCCGGTTCGCGCATCGCAACTCTCGACTCGAGCTTCGCGGTACGACGTACACGCACGACCCGGAGGTGCTTGCCCAGTCACACCAGCTGGTCGCCATCAACGCAGCGCTCGAGGTCGATCTGACCGGCCAGGTGAATGCGGAAGTAGCTGCAGGTCGATATGTCGGCGCCATCGGTGGTGCCGTCGACTTCCTCCGTGGTGCAGCACGGTCCCGCGGTGGCATTCCGATCGTCGCGCTGCCGTCGACCTCCAAGGGCGCCTCCCGGGTGGTGGCAAAGCTCTCCGGCCCGGTGTCGACGCCGCGCTCGGAGGAGATCGTCGTGGTCACCGAGCACGGAGTCGCAGACCTGCGCGGATTGGCGCTCGACAAGCGGATCGAGCGGATGCTGGCGATCGCGGACCCCGCCGTCCGTGAAGAGCTGGCACGCGCTGCCGAGCAGACACTGGCGAGCTGAAGACCATCAACTCAGGAGGAATCATGCGTCGCGTCGCGATCGTCAACCCGGTACGTACCGCAGTCGGAACCTTCGGCGGCAGCCTCGTGCCCCTGCGCGCCGAGGATCTCGCTGCTGAGGTGATCAAGGTACTCGTGATCCGCTCCGGAGTGGACCCGGAGCGGATCGAGGACGTCGCCTTCGCACAGTCGTATGCCAACTCCGAAGCGCCGTGCATCGGGCGCTGGGCGGCGTTGCACGCCGGCTTGCCGATCTCGGTCCCCGGCTACCAGATCGACCGACGCTGCGGGGGCGGGCTGCAGGCGGTCATCAACGCTGCGATGACGGTGCAGACCGGAGCAGCCGACGTCGTGATCGCGGGCGGAGTCGAGTCGATGAGCAACATCGAGCACTACACGACCACCGCGCGCTGGGGCTCGCGGTCAGGGAACCAGACGCTCTACGACCGCCTCGACCGCGGACGCGAGCGCTCCCAGCCCGAGCACCGGTTCGGCCGGATCAGCGGGATGATCGAGACCGCCGAGAACCTGGCTCGCGACTTCGGGATCGGTCGCGAGGAGTCCGACGCGTTCGCCGTCCGCAGTCACCAACGGGCCGCCGCTGCCTGGGACTCCGGCATCTTCGCGCGCGAGGTGGTGCCAGTGAACGTGCCGCAGCGCCGCGGTGATGACATCGTCTTCGACCGTGACGAGGGTGTTCGGCCGGGGACGTCGCTCGAGACCTTGGCGGGGTTGCGCGCGGTCAACAAGGAGGGCACCGTCACGGCCGGCAACGCCGCCCAGCAGAACGATGCTGCAGCAGCCTGCCTGGTCGTCGCAGAGGACCAGCTCGACGAGCTCGGGCTCGAACCGATCGCCTGGTTCGAGGGCTGGGCCGCCGTCGGCTGCGAGCCCGCGACGATGGGACTGGGGCCGGTCGGCGCGGTCCAGAAGCTGCTGGCCCGGACCGGGTTCGGGTTCGACGACCTGGACCTGATCGAGGTCAACGAGGCGTTCGCCGTCCAGGTGTTGGCCGTGCTCTCCGGCTGGGGTGTGAAGCTCGAGGAGGTGGACAGCCGGCTGAACGTGAACGGCTCCGGGATCTCGCTCGGACACCCGATCGGTGCGACCGGCGTCCGGATCCTGACCACGATGCTGCACGAGCTGGACCGTCGTCAAGGCGGCCTGGCGCTGGAGACGATGTGCATCGGTGGCGGGCAGGGCATCGCGGCCCTGTTCCGAGGAGTCCACGGATGACCGGCCTGCTGGCCTATGCGACCTACCTCCCGGTGGGCAGGATCGAGAAGAACCGGGTGGTGGCGTCCTTCGACGAGGACAGCAGCACCCTCGGGGTTGCTGCGGCTCAGGCTCTGGTCGGTAGCGGACCCGCGCCGCGGTACCTGTACTTCTCGACCTCCACCCCGGCGTACGCCGACAAGACCAACGCGACGACCCTGCTCGCAGCGCTCGGCCTGCCGAGCACGGTCTTCGCCAGCGACCTGGTCGGGACCGGCAGGTCGACTGCGGCCGGACTGCGCGCAGCCCGGCTGACAGGCGGGCTCGTCGTCACCGGTGACGTACGGGTGGGCAAGCCCGGCTCGGCCGACGAGCGAGGCGGCGCGGATGGTGCTGCCGCCCTGCTCCTCGGGGACGGAGACGTGATCGCGGAGATCCTCGCCGAGGTGTCCGAGAGCGCCGAGTTCCTGGACCGCTGGCGGTCACCCCTGAGCCGCACCGGTGAGCAGTGGGAGGAGCGCTTCGGCTTCGAGCAGTATGCGACGCTGGTCCGGACCGCTGCCGGGCGTGCCCTCGACGCCGCCGGGATCGACGAGGCCGACCACGTGGTGCTGACCTCGCCCAACGCCGGCGTCTCGAAGAAGGCGGGCAGCCTCGTCAAGGGCCGGCTCTCCACGAGCGGCAACCCCGTCGGCTTCCTCGGGGCTGGGGACCTCGCAGTCGCTCTCGCGGGTGTCCTCGACACCGCCGCCGCCGGCGAGACGATCCTGCTGCTCTCGGCTGTCGACGGCTGCGACGCCTGGGTGCTGCGGGCCACCGAGCTGCTGCCGTCGCGGCGCCAGACCGTTCCCCTGGCCGCTCAGCTGGCCGCGGGTCGCCCGGTTCCCTACCTGACCTATCTGTCGTGGCGCGGCCTGGTGGAGCGGGAGCTGCCTCGGCGTCCCGAGCCGGACCGGCCCGCTGGCCCGCCATCTGCGCGATCGGCCAGCTGGAAGTTCGCGTTCACCGGATCGCGGTGCACGGCGTGCAGCTTCCTGCACCTGCCTCCGCTGCGGGTGTGCCGGCAGTGCGGAGGCGCCGACGCGATGGAGCCGGTCCGCGCTGCCGACCTCCTCGGCACCGTCGCGACCTTCACGGTCGACCGTCTTGCGTTCTCGCCGTCCCCTCCTGTCGTCGACGTGGTCGTCGACTTCGTCGGCGGTGGCCGCACCTCGCTGGAGGTCGCGGACGCCGTTCCCGAGGAGATCAGAGTGGGCACCGAGGTCGCCCTGACGTTCCGTTCGCTGTTCACCGCCGGTGGCGTTCACAACTACTTCTGGAAGGCACGAGTGCGATGAGCAGCAACGGGATCGCCGACAAGGTCGCCATCGTCGGCATGGGCTGTACCGAATTCGGTGAGCTGTGGGACTCCTCGACCGACGACCTGCTGCTCGACGCGGTCGGCGAGTGCCTGTCCTCGGCCGGGATCGGCCGCGACGACGTGGACGCGTTCTGGTTGGGCACTCTCGGTTCCGGTCAGTCCGGCCTTACGCTGTCCCGGCCGCTGGGTCTGGACTACAAGCCCGTGACCCGGGTCGAGAACTACTGCGCCACCGGCTCGGAGTCGTTCCGCAACGCCTGCTACGCGGTTGCCTCCGGCGCCTACGACCGGGTGATGGCGGTCGGAGTCGAGAAGCTCAAGGACTCAGGGTTCTCCGGTCTGTTGCGGGCGGACCCGCCAGCCGACGGAACGGCCGCCGAGCTGTCGCTGACCGCGCCCGCAGCGTTCTCGTTGCTCGACCCGGCCTATTGTGCCAAGTACGGCGTCGACCCTACGCAGATGCGGGCCGCGATGACGCACGTCGCCTGGAAGAACCACGTCAACGGGGCCCGGAACCCGAAGGCCCAGTTCCGGTCGGAGGTGTCCAAGGAGAAGATCGAGGCCGCCCCCCGGGTGGCCGGCCGGCTGGGCATCTTCGACTGCTCCGGGGTTTCCGACGGCGCTGCTGCTGCGCTGATCGTCCGCGCCGAGGACGCCTACGACTACACCGATAGACCGATCTTCGTGAAAGCGCTCGCCCTGGCCTCCGGACCGATGCGGGGTGGCCTCGACCCGGCGTACGACTTCACCTCGTTCCCCGAGGTCCTCGCCTCCGCCCGTGACGCCTACCGACAGGCAGGGATCACCGATCCGGCCGCACAGTTGTCCTTCGCCGAGGTGCACGACTGCTTCACGCCGACCGAGATCGTACTGATGGAGGACCTCGGCTTCACGGCCGCAGGCCAGGCCTGGAAAGACATGCTGGCCGGTGATTTCGACGCCGACGGCCGGCTGCCGGTCAACGTGGACGGTGGTCTGAAGTCCTTCGGCCACCCGGTCGGCGCCAGCGGCTTGCGGATGCTCTACGAAGCCTGGCTTCAGTTGCGCGGCGAGGCAGGGGCGCGTCAACTGGCTGATCCGCACACGGCTCTCACCCACAACCTCGGCGGGCGCCCGGGCGGCTGTGTGTCGTTCGTCTCGGTGGTCGGCAACGAACCGGGTGTCCTGATCGGTTGACGGCTTTATTTTTTAATATAGAATAAGCACATGTCTGGAACCGGCCTGAAGGACGACCTCGACGGGGCGACCCGTGCGGCGACCCGTTTGTATTCAGCGCTCGCCGCGGGCGACGCCTCGGCCCTCGACGACGTGCTCGCACCTGATTTCGTCGGGCGTGCTGCCGACGGGCTGTCCGTCGCCGTCAGCGGTGAGCAGCACGGTGCTCACGCAATGCGCGACAAGGTCTGGTGGGAGATCGGACGCGCTTTCGTGGTCACAGCGGAGCCGTCGGAGTTCCACCTCCTCGACGACGGTCGCTTGTACGTCGCAGGCCGGTACGTCGGGCACGCTCGGCGCTCGAAGGGGCCGCTGGATGCGGCGTTCGTGCACGTCATCACGCTTCGTGACGGTCTGATCACCAGGCTCGAACAACTCACTGACACGCAACTGTGGACCGAGGCGCTCGGTGCCGCGGGTCGGCTGGAGACGATCGACTACCGGGTCGTCGACGGCGTGGCGCAGTTGCGGCTGAATCGCCCCGACGTTCGCAACGCGATCAACCTCCAGGTGGCAGAGGAGACCCTCGCGGTCGCCCGGATGATCGAGGCTGACGACTCCGTCCGAGCCGTGCTGGTCTCCGGTGCCGGCCCGGACCTGTCCGTCGGTGGAGACATCGACTACTTCGTCTCCCAAGCCGAGCCCGGCTCGTACGGTGACCTGTTCGCCCGTATGACCGGGCCGTTCCACGAGGCGTTCCGGATCCTCGACCGCATTGATGCGCCGATCGTCACAGCTGCCCAGGGCAGTACCGCCGGCGGCGGCCTCGGGTACGTCTTTGCCGCCGACCTCGTCGTCGCGGCCGACGATGCCCGCTTCGTGACTGCGTTCGCGGGGATCGGGCTTTCCGGTGACGGCGGCGGCACCTGGCACCTGCCTCGGTTGGTCGGCCCGCGCAAGGCGATGGAGCTCTACCTGCTCAACCGCCCGGTTACCGCGACGGAGGCGCTCGAGTTCGGCCTGGTCAACGAGCTGGTGCCGGCCGAGCAGCTCCACGAGCATGCACTTGCCCTGGCCACGCGCCTCGCGCAGGGCCCGACGACCGGATACGGCCACATGCGGCGCCTGCTCCGTGGCTCCTGGTCGCGTGACCTCGGCGAGCAGCTGAGCGCAGAGACTGCCGCGGTCGCGGCTGGCGGAGACACCAAGGACGCCGCGGCGGGCATCGCCGCCTTCCTCGCGAAGCAGAAACCAACCTTCGAAGGACGTTGACCATGCCGGGACTGATCCAGGACAACGACGAGCACGCCGCGATCCGGGAGAGCGTCGCGAAGATTGCCGACCGCTACGGTTCGGCCTACTTCCTCGAGCGCGGCCGAACGGACGGTCACATCGACGAGCTCTGGGACGAGCTCGGAGCTGCGGGCCTGCTCGGCGTCCATCTCCCCGAGGAGTACGGCGGCGGAGGCGGCGGGATGGCAGACGCCGTCGTGGTCGTTGAGGAACTGGCTGCGCACGGGATGCCGATGCTGATCTGGGTGATCTCGCCGGCCATCGTCGGCAGCATCCTGGCCGCGCACGCGTCCGAGGAGATGAAGAAGTACTGGCTCCCCGGAATAGCCGACGGCAGCCGGAAGATCGCGTTCGGTCTCACCGAGCCGGACGCGGGTTCCAACAGCCATCAGGTCACCACCACCGCCCGCAAGGACGGCGAGGGTTGGGTGATCTCCGGCCAGAAGTACTACATCTCGGCGATCGACCAGTGCGAGGCCGTGCTCATCATCGCGCGGGACGCAGACCTGTCGACCCCGGAGAAGAGCCGGCTGTCGATGTTCGTCGTGCCGACCGACACCCCGGGACTTGGCCTTCAGCAGATCGAGACCAGCATCGTCTCGCCGGACAAGCAGTTCACGGTCTTCCTCGACGAGGTCCGGGTCGGACCAGAGTCCCTGGTCGGCCAGACCGGAAGCGGACTGCGCCAGGTCTTCGACGGACTCAACCCGGAGCGGATCCTGGTCGGCGCCATCTGTGGCGGCGTCGGGCGCTACGCGATCGAGAAGGCCGCTGAGTACGCCAAGCAGCGCGCGGTGTGGTCGGTTCCGATCGGTGCCCACCAGGGGGTGGCCCACCCGATCGCCCAGGCGCACATGGAGGTCGAGGTCAGTCGGCTGGCCACGATGCACAGTGCCCGCGAGTTCGACGCGGGCAGCGTCGGGACAGCCGAGGCGGCCAACATCGCGAAGTTCGTTGCGTCCGAGGCCGCTCTCAGGGCCCTCGACCAGGCGATCCAGACCCACGGCGGCAACGGTCTCTCGAAGGAGTACGGCCTCTCCGAACTCTGGTTCGTCACCCGCCTGATGCGCACCGCTCCGGTGAGCCGCGAAATGGTCCTGAACTTTGTTGCCCAGACCTCCCTCGGTCTGCCGCGCTCGTACTGACCTCACTACAGATCGGACTGACATGAACGAGATCCAGACGAAGTACGACGCCATCGTCGTCGGTGCGGGGGCGGGCGGCCTTTTCACGGCCGCGCGTCTGTCCCATGCCGGCTACAAGACGCTCGTCGTCGAGTCCCTGGACAAGGTCGGCGGTCGTGCCTCAACCACGGAGATCGACGGCTTCAAGGTCAACGACGGCGCCATCGTCATCGAGGTCGGTGGCATCACCCAGCAGACCTGCGAGGAGGTCGGCGCGAAGTTCGAGATCCGCGAGCCGAGCCCGCCGATCCTGTACCGGATCGGCGGGAAGGACGTCGACGTCACCGGCGGTGGTTGGGGCTTCCTCCTGGGCAAGCTCACCCGCCAAGGCGCCAAGCTGGTCACCGGGATCGGCGCAGCCCGCAACGACTCGGGTCTGCCTGAGGACGAGATCTCCACGGCTGACTGGGTGCGGAAGTACACGAAGAACGAAGGTGTCCACGGCATTTTCCGCAACATGTGCGCCTCCGTCTTTGCGGTGAGCTCGGACGAGCTCCCGGCCAGGGTTTTCCTCACCTACTTCACCCGCAAGAGCGCGTTCAAGCGTTTCGGGTTCCACCCCGAAGGGACGATTGGCTTGTGGCGCGCCCTGGTCGAGTCGATCGAGGCCAACGGAGGAACCGTGGTGCTGTCGACGACCGTCACGTCGATCCGGACCGCCGGTGGTGCCGTCACCGGAGTGACCCTTGAGCGCGACGGTGCCTCCCTGGACGTTGCGGCACCGGTGGTGGTCAGCAACGTCGGTCCCTGGGCTACCGGGTCCTTGGCCGGGTACGAGGTGGATGCCGCGTACCGACCCTGCTCGATGATCACCGTGAACTTCGCCAGCCAGAAGAGGCTGATCGAAGCTCCCGGCATGCTCAGCTTCGCCAAGTCCCGCCGACTGGCGTACATCGCGAACTACACCGACATCTGCCCCGAGATGTCCCCGGACGGCTGGAACCTCTATGTCGGCACGGCGGTCCCCGAGCCCGCGATCGGCCACTTCGACGAGGCGTCCGAGACCGAGATCCTGCTCGAGGACCTGCGCGAGCAAATTCCCGGGTTCGACGTCGACGCCCGGATCCTCTCGATCGTGACGACTCGTGACGACTGGCCACCGCAGCGCGCCGTCGCTGGCTATGACCTGTCGCACGACACCCCGATCGCCGGGCTCTGGAACGTCGGCGACGCCGTCAAGGAGTACGCGAACGGCGGCACGACGGCCTGTGCCGAGACCGCAGAGATCATCGTCGGCAAGATCAAAGCCGCATACAATCTGCCGAATTTAGATTAGAAAGTCGCTCCGTAGGGATTGACTCGGACCGGAACATAAGTAGAGTTATGTTCATCCGAATCGCGGATGAGAGAGGTGGTCGTCATGAAGGTCCTGGTCGATTTCAGCAAGTGCACGGGGCTCGGCATCTGCGAGTCGTTGGCTCCCGATTTCTTCGAGGTCAATGACGACGGTGACCTGGTGCTCCTCAAGGACGACATCACGGACGATGAGCTCCAGTCCATCGAGGAAGCCGTTGCCGGGTGCCCGACCGAGGCCCTGCGCATCCAGGTCTGACGCCCATGACTCACTTGGTTGTCGTCGGTGCCTCGCTCGCTGGCCTGCGCGCCGTTGAGGCGGCGCGCAAGGCCGGTCATGACGGCCCGATCACCCTGATCGGCGCTGAGGAGCACCTGCCGTACGATCGGCCTCCGCTGTCGAAGGAGTTCCTGGCTGTGACCGACGACGGCAGCGAGCCCCAGCGGCCGTTCTTCCGTGAGCACAGCCACCTCACCGACGAGCTCGGGGTCGAGCTCGTCCTCGGAGCGCCGGCGACGGGTCTGGACCCGCTCGCACGGGTTGTCCACGTCGGGGATCGCGCCATCAGCTACGACGCCCTGGTGATCGCGACCGGCGCCGATGCGCGTGGCATCCCCGGATCGGAGACTCTGGCCGGCGTGCACGTGGTGCGCAGCCTCGACGACTCGGTCGCGGTGCGTGCCGCACTGGATGCCGGTGCCCGCACCGTCGTCATCGGAGCCGGTTTCATCGGCTCGGAGGTCGCCTCGTCGGCGAAGAAGTGGGGCGTCGACGTCACGATCGTCGAGGCTCTCGCCACGCCGCTGGTCCGCGCTACCGGGTCAGAGATGGGGCACGCGATCGCTTCGCTGCACGCGCGCAACGGGACGACCCTGTTGTGCGGCAACGGCGTCGCTGCGATCGAAGGAACGACGGCGGTCGAGCGCGTCGTCCTCGACGATGGCACCGTGCTCCCCGCGGACCTGGTGATCGTCGGGATCGGGGTCACGCCCAACGTCGGCTGGCTCGCCGGCTCAGGCCTGGTGATCGACAACGGAATCGTCTGCGACGAGCACCTCTTCACCGGCGTACCCGGCGTCTACGCGGCCGGAGATGTCGCGAACTGGTTCAACCCGGCTCTCGGTCGCCGGCAGCGGATGGAGAACTGGACCGCCGCCGCGGAGCAGGGAGCCGCGGCAGCGCGCAATGCCTTGGACCCGGGGAACGCCAAGTCCTACGGCACGGTTCCGTACTTCTGGTCGGACTGGTACGACGTCCGGATCCAGTTCGTGGGCGCACCCGAGGCCGACGAGGTCCGCCTCGTCGAGGGTGATCCGGAATCCGAGGCGACGGGCCGCTGGGTTGCTCTCTACCGGGAAGGGGACCGGCTGATCGGCGCCCTGACCGTGAACGGGCAGAGCGAGATCATGAAGTACCGCGTGATGATCGCCAGGGGCGTGACCTGGGATGAGGCGCTCGAGCATGCCGTCCGGCGCGCGGACCTGCACGCAGCCAAGCTTGCGGGGGCCCCTGCCTGAGACTCAGGAGGGAGACAGCCCCTCGCGCACGAAGCTCTGCGCCATGGCCACGACCGTCCCCAGCGAGCCCCTCCTGGGGTTCCACCACTCGGCAGTCCAGTTCAACGCGCCGAAGACGAGCATCTGGGCGATGTAGAGATCCAGGTCGTCACGGATCTCGCCCGCCGCAGATGCCTCCTTGAAGAGCTTGCGCCAGAGCTCGCCGTACCTGGCCTCTTCCGCGACCTGGCGCTTGCGGATCTTCTCCGGCAGCTGCCCGGCGTTGCGGATCGACGCAGTGGTGTAGTCGGAGATGTCGAGCTCGTGGCGGAGGTGGGCCTCGACGCCGAGCATGATCTTGTCCATCGGGGTTGCCTCCGACGACGCCGCTCCGAGCACCTCGACGAGGTGGTCGCGCATGTCGGCGATGCCCGCCCACATGACCTCTTCGATCAGGTCCTCGCGGGAGGGGAAGTAGTAGTAGATCGCCGGCGCCTGGAGTTCTGCATGGTCCGCCACGTCCGAGAGCCGCATCCCGGCATAGCCCTTGATGCTCAGGACGTGGGCCGCTGAGTCGAGGATCCGGGTCCGAGTGCGGGCGGACTTGGACTCGCCGGCGCCGTCCGCGGTCTTGCCGCGTCCGTCGGGGGCTGCTGCTTTGCGTGCCATTTTTCTATCCTAGGGTCAGGAGACGTCGGAGCCGGCCACCAGTGCCGTGAATCGCCAGTCGAGGACAGGACGGGAACCGACGGTCACGTCCGGGTCGTCGGCGGCGACCCGGCAGCGAAGGTCGGCGAGGCCGCCCCCAGCGGCCCGTGCCCGAAGATCGACCACCTCGATCGTGCTGCGCAGGGTGTCCCACTCGTAGACGGGGCCGAGATGGTCGCAGCCCTCCCAGCCGAGCACGGTGACGAGTTGCGGAAGTGCGCGGCTGACCTGTCCCAGCGCTATCCCGATGGTGTGCCCGCCGTAGACCAGACGGCGGCCGCCAGCGGCGCGCGCGTCGTGATGCACCTGCGCCACATTGCCGGTGAGCCGTGCCAGTTCGGGGGCCGAGCTCACGACGTCACCACCCATGACCTCGATCACCTCTCCCGGCGCGAGTTCCGGAACGAGGTCGTGCAGCACGTACCCCGTGAGGTCCCAGCTTCCGGTGAAGTTGCTGCCGACGGAAGCTTCGCCGACCAGGTCGAGGTCGTCAGCATGACCGGTCGTCACTGAATCGTCGCTGAGCGGCAGCATCGCGCACCGGTGGAAGTCGAGGACGAGATCTCCGCGCTGGTCATGAGTGACGATGTGCAACCCGACCAGACCGGTCGCACGGCGCCCGGTGCGTCGCGAGTTCTCGCGGAGCCCGACCACCTGCGTGGTGGTGGTGAGCGTGTCCCCGAGGTATGGCATCCGTTCGAACGCCAGACCGCGGTAGAAGAGGTTGGCGCGGACGTGATGGGTCGCCAGGGTCGACTGGCCGATGGCGGTGTTCCAGACGTACGCGGGATGGGCCAGGCCCGGCCGCCCGGTGACCAGGCGCGCCAGCTCGTGGTCCAGAGCGAGCCGCAGCCGATCCCCGACGATCGCCTGATGAGCGGCCGCGCCCCCCTCGGTCAGCGTGATCCCCGGGGCGTCGCGGAACGTTCGCCCGACGTCCAATTCGTCGAAGTACGGGCCGCGGGCGGCGCTCACCCTGTGCCTCCGCTGCGGGCCAGTACCCGGCGAGCTCGGACGGCCACCGCCTCGTCGAGCATGTCGCCGTCGAGCGCGACCGCGCCGAGACCGTCCCGCTCGGCGGCGACGAGCGCCGCCAATACCTGCTCGGCCCACGCGATCTGCGTGGCGTCGGGAGAGAACGCCGTGTTGACGGCAGCGATCTGAGCCGGGTGGATTATCCACTTGCCGTCGAAGCCGCTGCTGGTCGCAGCGCGAACGCCGGACTCGAAGTCCTCGTCCACCGCGATGCCCAGGTGCGGGCCGTCAACGGCGCGGAGCCCGTGCGCGCGGGCGGCCCAGAGCAGTCGCTCACGGGCTGGTTCCCACCCCCCGAGATCCGGGGCGCGGCCGAGACTGGCCGACAGGTCGGCGTACCCGAGGACGAGTGCCTCGAGGCTGGCTCCCGATCCGGCGATCTCGTCGACGGCGACCAGTCCCGTTGCCGACTCGATCAGCGCCTGGAGCCGGATCCCCGTGCCAGGCCGCTGGCCGGTCACGCCGGTGAGCAGACGCTCGACGAAGGCGATATCACCGACGGACTCGACCTTCGGTACCACCAGCGACGCGGGCGGCTGGGCAAGGCTTCCGAGGGCGATCAGGTCCTGATGGCACCAGCGCGATCCGACCACGTTGACGCGGACCGCGATGCGGCGACCTGGTTTCGCGGCGGCCAGGAAGGCCACCACCTCGGCGCGGGCGTCGTCCTTGGCGCCGGTGGCGACCGCGTCCTCGAGGTCGATCACGATCTCGTCGGCATCAGAGGCGGACGCTTTCGCGAGCATCCGGGCCGACGACCCGGGAACGCTCAGGCAGCTCCTCGGCGCAGCAGGGGAGGCGGTCATTCGGACTCCTTAATCAAAGTTCAATTATATGCGATCGCCTTCTGTCCGTACAGCCGCCGGTACGGGTTCGGCGTGATCCTTGACACCTGCCATAAGTCGAGTTACGTTAATCCACATTCAAAAAGCTTCGCTGCTTGTACTTTCACTCCTCTCACCGGCCTGGAGGCGTCCCTTGAGCACTGCGATTTCTGCTGTGGCCAAGCCGATGCGCGCCTTCGGGGACGTGATCGCGATGTTCCTCGACTCGGTCGTGACGCTGTTCACCAAGCCCTTCTCCTGGCGCGAGTGCGTCCAGCAGGCCTGGTTCATCACGCGGGTCTCGCTGATCCCGACACTTCTCGTGATGCTGGGATTCACCCTTCTGGTGATCTTCGAGGTGAACCTGCTTCTCAAGGACCTCGGCGCACTGGATCTTGCCGGTGGGATTGCCGGGATCGCCTCCGTCCAGCAGATCGGACCGTTCGTCACCGTCGTCGTCGTCGCAGGCGCCGGCGGAACTGCGATCTGCGCGGATCTCGGTGCCCGGTCCATCCGTGAGGAGATCGATGCGATGCGCGTTCTCGGCATCGACCCGATCCAGCGACTGGTCGTTCCGCGGATCGTGGCCTGCGTCGGTGTCTCGATGATCCTGAACATCCTCATCTCGGCTGGCGGCCTGGTCGGCGGCTACTTCTTCTCGGTCTACCTGCAGGGAGCGACTCCAGGCGCCTACGTCGACAGCGTTTCGTTGTTCACCGGTGCGCCTGAGCTGGCCGTCAGCATGATCAAGGCGTTCGTGTTCGGCCTCGTGGCGGCCGTCATCGCCTGCTACATGGGGCTGAACGTCAAGGGCGGCTCCAAAGGCGTCGGCGATGCTGTCAATCAGGCCGTGGTCATCACCGTCGCTGTCCTGGTCCCCATCAGTCTGACCATCAGCCTGATCCAGTTCGCGATCCTCTGAGGGCCAGGAGCAATCAATGTCTGTCGTGAGTGACCGCCTCAGAGCAGTGGCCGGCAAGCCCGCAGCCGCATTGGATTCCATCGGAGAGCAGGGGCTGTTCTATGCGCGTGTCTTCGTCTCCATTCCTCGTGCGCTGCGTCGTCACCGTCGCGAGGTCATCAGGCTGATTGCCGAGCTGGGCACAGGAACGGGTGCGTTGGCCCTCATCGGTGGTTCTGTTGTGATCGTCGCCTCCATCACGTTCTTCGCCGGCGCCGTCGCTGCCGCTCAGGGGTTCGAGTCCTCGTCGAACATCGGCGTGGGATCGCTGAGCCCGATCCTCGCTGCCTTCTTCACAGCCCGCCTCTCGACTCCGCTCCTGGCTGGGGTCGCGCTCGCGGTCACCCTCGGAGCAGCCACGACCTCACAACTGGGCGCCATGCGGATCTCTGAAGAGATCGATGCGATCGAGGTCATGTCGATCCCGTCGCTGCCGTACCTGGCCACCACGCGAGTCATCGCCGGGATGATCGTCATCACGCCGCTCTACGTCTTCGCCACCCTCGCGGGCTTCCTGGCGGACTACCTGTTGCTGGTGTTCTTCTACAACACCGGAGCAGGCAACTTCCAGCACTACTTCTTCTCCTACCTCTCACCCCTGGACATCTTCTTCTCCTACATCCAGGTGCTCGGGATGGTGGTCGTGGTGATGCTGATCCACACCTTCTTCGGGTACACGGCCAAGGGCGGACCGGCCGGTGTGGGCGAGGCAGTCGGTCGCTCGGTGCGGGCGTCCCTGTCCGGAGTGATGATCGTCAACCTCCTGATCGGCATGTCGATCTACGCCAACTTCAACACGTTCCACCTGGCGGGCTGAGGCGATGACCGAGTCGAAGTCGTTCGTGAGGCTGGCGGGGGCCGGGATGGTCCTCGCTGTCCTGGCGGCGTTCGGGCTGACTGCGGCGTTCTACACCCATGCCTTCTCGCACCCGCTCGAGGTCACGCTGGTCACGAGTCGCACGGGCCTGGTGATGGATACCGGCAACGTCGTGAAGATGCGCGGGATCGAGGTCGGTCGCGTCGGATCGATCAAGGCGATGCCGGACGGGTCAGCTGTGCTCACCCTGGATCTCGACCGGTCGCAGGTCGCCATGATCCCGGCCAACGTCGTGGCACAGATCGAGGCACCGACGATCTTCGGAGCCAAATTCGTCGCCCTCAGCCTGCCCGCAACGCCGAGCGCCGCCCGCATCTCGGCCGGAGCGGTCATCGACAACGCCGGCGTCACCACCGAGGTCAACACGGTGTTCAAGAGCCTGGAAGGTGTGCTCAACAGCGTGAACGTCGCCGATCTGAACGTCACGCTGACATCGCTCGCCGATGCAGTGCGCGGCCGTGGCACGACCATCGCCGACATCGCGACTCAGGCCGACGCCTACCTCACCAAGCTCGAACCCGACCTGCCGCAACTACGGCGCGACCTTCTGCAGGTGGCCGCGTTCGGCCAGCTCGGGCTGCGAATCTCTCCTGACCTCCTTCAGATCCTGGAGAACGCGACGGTCACCGGCAAGACCGTCGTCACCCAGCAGCAAGCGCTCGATCGACTTCTGGTCGGCCTGAGCCTGCTCGGGGGCGAGGGAGTCAAGGTGCTGGGCGTCAACTCGACCGCACTCGCCGAGGTCCTTCGCGAGCTTCGACCGACGACCAGCACCCTGGCTGCGTACTCGAGCGAGTTGCCGTGCTTCCTCGAGGGTCTCGACAAGACCCGCGACATCATGGCCGATGTCATCGGCGGCAAGGCGAACGCGCTGATCGGCAAGGTCTCGATCCGCGGCGCCCTCCCGCCGTACACGTACCCGCAGGACCTGCCGAGCTATCCGCAGGGTCGCGGGCCGACGTGCGCCGGCCTGCCGATGCTGTCGAAGAGCCAGATCCCCTACCCGGAGAGGGGGACGCCGCAGTGAGGATCCGTGCCGAGGCGACGAAGCTCGCCATCTTCGCCGTCGTAGGGCTCGTGGTGGCAGTGCTGCTGTACCTGACGCTTGCGCAAGTGACCCTCGGGCCGTCCAACGCCTATCAAGCGGTCATGACCGACGTCAGCGGGCTCAAGACCGGAGACATCGTCCGGGTAGCCGGTGTGCGCGTCGGACAGGTCGACGGGCTCGATGTCGGCGCCGGCAACCAGATCATCGTCAAGTTCCACGTGGCGACCGATCAGCACTTGTCCACCGCGACCCACGTCGTCGTCCGGTACCAGAACCTCCTGGGCGACCGGTACCTCGAGCTCACCCAGCCCCCGGACGTCGGTACGCCGCTGGCGCCCGGATCCACGATCCCGGCGTCCCGTACGGCGCCTGCGCTCAGCCTCGACGTACTGCTCAACGGATTCCGGCCGCTGTTCCAGGGACTGGCTCCGCAGCAGATCAACGCGCTCGCGACGGGACTGGTCGACACCCTGCAGGGCCGCGGCGGCGACATCACCTCGCTCCTGGCGAAGACGGCGTCCCTGACCAACGGCCTCGCTGATCGCGATCAGGCGATCGGCGCCGTCATCACCAATCTGAACACCGTCCTGGGCAGCCTCGATGCCCACGACACCCAGCTTCGCCAGGCCGTGACCCAAGCGCGCAACCTGGTCTCCGGGCTTGCGGCCGATCGAAACCCGATCGGCTCGGCGCTCGGCGACATCAGTCAGCTGGCCGGCGTCCTGGCCACCCTGTTCGGCCAGGTCCGGACGCCGCTGGCCGCGACACTGGCGGGCCTGGACGCGGTCTCGTCGACGCTCAATGCCAACTCGACCCGGCTGAACCAGACGCTGGCACTGCTGCCGGACGTCTACAACCGGCTCGACCGGGTGGCGTCGCACGGATCGTTCTTCAACTTCTACCTGTGCTCGGTCGTCGTCCTCGTCGGTGACGAACGGAACCCGATCACGTCGCCCAAGGTCCAGTCACCGGTCAAGAGGTGCAACTGACATGAAGATGTTCCGTGAGCGCGATCCGATGCCGCTGGGGATCGGAGCGATCGTGATCGTTGTGCTGGTGGTCACGCTGGTACTCAACATCAACACCGTGATCGCGGTCTTCGGTCGCCACTACTCGGCCGTGATCTCCGAAGCGGCAGGACTCAAACAGGGCGACCCCGTCGAGGTCAGTGGGCTGAAGGTCGGGCGGATCTCCTCGGTCAAGCTCGGTGGTCGCGGCGTGGTGGTGGACTTCTCGATCACCAACGGCTCGATCAAGCTGGGAGACCAGACCACCGCCTCGATCGAGGTGGTCACGGTCCTCGGTGCGAAGGCCTTGGTCCTGAAGTCGGCAGGCGGTGGAACTCTTCACGGGCAGATCCCGCTGTCGCGCACCACCTCGCCGTACGACGTGACCGATGCGCTCTCGCAGCTGACGACGGAGACCGGCAAGATCGACGTCAATCAGGTCGCGAGCGCCCTCAATGTGGTCTCCTCGACCCTCGACGGGGCGACGCCGGAACTGCGTTCGGCCATCACCGGCATCGGTCGGCTGTCCGAGACGCTCGGGTCTCGCGACGCCACCCTTGAGGCCCTGCTGGCGCACGCCAACACGTTCTCCCAGGTCCTCGCGGACCGCAGTGGCGACATGACCGCCCTCGTCAAGGACGGCAACCTGCTCTTCGCCGAGCTGCTGAAACGTCGTCAGGACATCAGCACGTTGCTCAGCAACGTCTCCTCGATGTCCGCGCAGCTGAGCGCACTGGTCGACCAGAACCAGGGCATCGTCGGTCCGGCCCTGGCGCAGCTGCACGGAGTCGTAGCCACCTTGCAGGCTAACAAGTCGAATCTCGACAAGTCGCTCAAGGGTCTGTCGGTCTACGCGACCGGACTCGGCGAAGTGGTGGCGAGCGGGCCGTTCTTCACGGCGTACCTGCAGAACCTGCTGCCCGGCAACCTGATCCCGCCGGTGATCACGCTGCCCCGGGCGTCTGCGGCAGGGGCGGGCCGATGATGCGCCGGCTGCTGGCCGCCGTCCTCGGCGTCCTCGTGCTGGCCGTCGTCTTGGTCTGGGCTCCAGGAGCCCGCTCGACCGAGGCGACGGCGTACTTCGGCACCACCAACGGGATCTATGCCGGCGACGAGGTGCGGATCCTCGGCGTACCGGTCGGAAAGATCAAGAGCATCACGCCAGAGCGCGACCGGGTCAAGGTGGTCTTCGACATCGACCACGGCGTGAAGGTGCCCGCCGACGCCGGGGCGGTGATCGTGGCGCCGTCACTGGTGAGTGGCCGCTACCTCCAGCTGGCGCCCCAGTACACGGCGGGCCCGGTACTGCAGGACGGAGCGGTGATCCCCGAATCGAGGACCGCCGTTCCCGTCGAGTGGGACCAGATCAAGGACGAGCTCAACTCGCTGGCGGTCGCCCTCGGCCCGCACGGGGCCAACCAGACCGGAGCGCTGTCCCGCGTCGTCAGTTCGGCCTCGGTGGCGCTGGAGGGCGAGGGCGGCACGATCAACTCCACGATCGCCTCGATGTCCCGCGCGATCCAGGCCCTCCAGGCGGGATCGGGGGACGCGTTCTCGACGGTCAGGAACCTGCAGGTGTTCGTGGGCGCCCTCGCCGAGAGCGATCAGCAGATCTCGGAGTTCACGTCCCGCCTCGACGCGGTCTCGGGGCTCCTCGTCGACGACAAGCAGTCGATCCGGACCAGCCTGACGAACCTGGCCGACGCGGTGCAGAAGGTTGCGAAGTTCGTCACGACGAACCGGGCGGCTCTGAAGAGCAACATCCTGGGACTGACCGATGTGACCAAGGTCGTTGCGAACGAACAGGAGTCGCTCGCGCAGACCTTGCAGGTGGCCCCGAACGCGCTGGCCAACCTGATCGAAGCCGTCCACCAGCGGCAGAACGCGGTCGGCGTCGATCTGCACATGGCCAACATCCATTCGCCCGGACAGCTGGTGTGCGGCGCCATCGGCGGTGCCTCCGAGACCTCGGGGGCCCAGCTGGGCAAGCTCTGTCAGAGCGTCCTGGGCAACGTCCTCGACCAGGCCGCAGGCAACCCGCAAACCACGTCGTTCATCGGCCTGCTCGAGAAGATCCTGGGGATCCAGTGATGGACCTGCGGCGACTCCGGATCCCGGCCGTGCTGATCGCGTCAGCGGTCTTCCTCGGCGGGTGCAGCTTCAACGGCATCGAGAACATGCAGCTGCCAGGCGGCGTGGGCACGGGTGCGGGTTCGCTCAAGATCACCGTGGACCTTCCTGACGTGGGCACGCTCACCCCGAACGCCCAGGTCAAGGTCGGCGACATCGCGGTGGGCACCGTCACGAAGATCACCGCTGTCGACTGGCATGCGGTCGCGGTGATCAGCATCGACGGCAAGACCCGTCTTCCGGCCAACGCCGTGGCGACGGTCGGGGTCAACAGCCTGCTCGGCGCGAGCTACCTCGAGCTCGCGGCGCCGACCGACGAAGCCGCCGAGGGCCAGCTCGCCTCCGGTTCAACGATCCCGTTGTCGCGGGGATCGGCGTACCCGGCCACAGAGCAGGTGCTGTCGGCGGCATCGGTCGTCCTCAACGGCGGCGGTCTCGCCCAGCTCGGCACGATCACCAGCGAGCTCGGCAAGGCCTTCAACCCCAACAACCTCGCGGTCCGGGACCTTCTGCCCCGGATCAACACCTTTGTCACGGCGCTGGACGCCCAGAAGGAGCAGATCTACAGCGCGATCGACAGCGTTGACCAGCTCTCGGCCCGGTTCGCCCACAACAAGGACACGCTGACCCGCAGCATCGACGAGCTCGGGCCTGCGCTGGCGACCCTGAGCCGTGAGCGTCCCAGGCTGACCGCGGCGCTCGCCTCCCTGAAGAACCTCGGTTCGGTCGCCACGCCACTGGTCGAGTCCACGCGCGCGGATCTCGTCGCGAACCTCCGCAACCTCGCCCCGGCGCTGGCAGCCATCCACCAGGCCGGTGCCTCGCTCGTCCGTGGCCTCGGTTTCGCCGTCACCTTCCCGTTCGCTCCGGAGACCATGCGCAACGCCTGCCGGGGTGACTACTGCAATCTCGATCTGGTCCTCGATCTGACCAACAACTCCCTGGTCCACGGCTTCACCACCCAGGACGGGCTGCCGAGCATCCCCGGCTTCCCAGGAATGCCGACGGTGCCGCAGCTGGTCAGCCTGCTGGGCGGCTTCGGGCTCGGCGGAGTCGTTTCAGGTCTCGGCGGTCTGCTCGGGGGACTGACGTCGGGCCTGACGGGCAGGCCGGCGACCACGCAGGCATCCAGCTCGGCGTCCCGCCCGGTAACCCCGACGGTGGCCACCAGGCCAGGGTCGGCCTCCGGCGGGCTCGCCGGACTACTCGGGGGCCTACTCTCCGGTGGCGGCGGCTCGAAGGGGGCGCGCTCATGATCATCTCCGGCCTGATCCGCAAGCAGCTCATTGCGTTCACGATCGCTTCGATCATCGGCATCCTGGTTCTGGGCGTCGTGTTCCTGCGCATCCCCGAGGCCCTCGGGATCGGGCGCTACACCGTGTCGGCGGACTTCACTGAGGCGGCAGGCCTCTACACCGGTGCCCAGGTGAACTACCGCGGAACGCCGGTCGGCAAGGTCCGGTCGTTGAAGCTCACCGGCTCCGGTATCCAGGTCGATCTCTCGATCCGCAACAGCATCGAGATCCCTCGGGACACCCGGGCGGAGATCCACAGCACCTCAGCGGTCGGCGAGCAGTACGTCGAACTGGTTCCGTCGCAGAATCCGTCGGCCGCGGACCTGCACGGCGGTGACGTCATTCCCGTCAGTCGTACGTCGGTTCCGGTCGGGATCGGTCCGGTGCTCGACAACGTGGCGAAGCTGGTCGCCAGCGTTCCCCAGGTGCAGCTGTCCCGCCTGCTCACACAGACCTCGACCGCGCTCGAAGGCCGTGGCAGCGACCTGCAGCAGATCCTTGACGGGTCGCGGGCCTTCTTACAGCAGGCGGACGCGGCGTACCCGCAGACCCAGGCCCTGCTCCAGGACACGGAGCCGCTGCTCTCGACCGTCAACGCGGCGGGCAGTCATTTCGAGGGACTGACGAGCAAGCTCGCGCAGGTCTCGGATCAGCTGCGCGCCGGCGACAAGAACCTCCAGGCACTCCTGGCGACGGGCCCGACCTTCACGTCCGAGACGACCAGCTTCCTCCAGGACGTCGGCCCGTCGATCCCGGGCTTCCTCGCACCGTTGAAGACGGTGGCGACGGTCCTGGCGACCTATCAGAGCTACCTGGCCCAGCTGCTGTCCGACTACCCGACCGCACTGTCGATGGTCCAGTCGGTCACCCTCCCCGAACGTGGCGGCCTCGATGCCGTCCGGTTGACGCTTTCGCAGGCGAACAAGCCGTCCGAGTGCACCGAGGGCTTCCTGCCGGTCGCGCAGTGGCGCCTTCCCGACGACAACGGGCCTGCCTACACCCCGCTCTACTACTGCGCCGCAGCGAAGAGTGATCCTCGTGCCGTCCGCGGCGCCCGCAACGTGCCGTGCCCTGGTGATCCCGCCCGCCGCGAACCCACCGCCGCCGATTGTCAAAGGAAGTGAGAGACCGATGTCCATTCTGATGAACACCGAGCACAGCGGCTCCACCGCGGTCATCGACGAGCTCGACGTCAGTAACCGCACCAGGGGCGACTACCTGGTGCTGCGCGTCTCGCTCCTGTCGTGCCTCATCTATGTCGGCTTCGGGCTGACGGGCTTCGCGGTGCTGGCAGGCTTCTGGCCGCCGCCGTCCGAACATCTCGACGCGGCCGGAATCACGGCGTACTTCCACAGCCAGGGCAACGGCCTGCGGATCGGGATGGTGATGATGGCGTTCGGCGCTCCCTTCTACTACGTGTGGAGCGCGGTGCTGTCGAAGATCATCGGTCGGATCGAAGGACCGATGGGTGTGCTTTCCACTGTCGAGCTCCTCGGCGGCTTGCTGACGGCCTGGGTCACGGTCATGCCGGCGATCATCTGGCTCACCGCGAGCATGCGTCCGGGTGTGCGATCGCCCGAGACGGTCCAGACCCTGTACGACCTCGGCTGGATCTTCTTCGATCTGACCTTCGCTTGTTCGCTGATCCAGAACCTCGGGTTGGGCTTCGCCATCCTGCGTGACCGGCGGACCGCTCCTCTGATCCCGCACTGGGTGGCCTGGGTCAGCTTCCTGACTGCTGCCACGTACGTTCCGCTCGTTCTGGTGCCGTTCTTCAAGACGGGACCCTTCGCCTGGCAGGGACTGATCAGCTTCTGGGCCGTCTTCGTGATGTTCTTCGTGCTCATCGCCGTGGTCACGCCGTACGCCTGGAAGGCGCTGCGCCGCCTTGAGGCCGAGGACCTGGCAGCGGTTGGTTGACATGTCTGTCACGACCGAGCCAATGGTGACCAGAGCACCGGCAGCAGGAAGACGGATTCCCGGGATCGAAGGCATGTGGGTCCTGATCGCCGGAGACATGGTGATCTTCTCGTTGCTCTTCGGTTCGTTCATGAGCGCGCGCATGAAGCACCCAGAAGTTTTCGAGACCGGGCGGCACGCCCTCGATTTCCACCGCGGCGGAATCAACACGCTCCTGCTGCTCACCAGTTCCTGGTGCGTCGCCATGACGCTGAAGGCGCTGCGCACCGATCGCGACCGTGCCGCCCTGCGATGGCTGGGGTTCGGGATCCTCGGGGGCGTCGCGTTTGCCGTCTCAAAGGTCCTTGAGTACGTCGCCGAAGTGCACTCCGGACACACTCCTGCCAGCGGCGACTTCTTCATGTACTACTTCATGATGACGGGGATTCACCTCGCCCACGTCATCGTCGGGACACTGGTCCTCTCGGTCTTCTGGTTCCGACTGCGGCGTCCCACGGAGCAGCGCAGTCTCGCGGGGTTCGAAAGCGCGGCCGTGTTCTGGCACATGGTCGACCTGCTCTGGGTTGTCCTGTTCCCGTTGCTGTACCTGGTCCGGTGAGCGCGATGTCGACCGTCTCCGTACCGTTCCGGCGCCGTCAGCAGCCAACTGTCGTTTGGGTACTCCTGATGGCGGCAACGGTCACGACCACCTGGCTCCTGTCCAAGGACGCAGTCGGCGCGACGACCGGGACCGGAGCGACGTTCGCGCTAGTTGGCTGGAAGGTCCGGCTGATCATTCTCGACTTCATGGAGCTACGCCACGCTCCATGGCAGCTGCGCCTCGTCTTCGAGGCGTGGTCGGCGATCGTTCCAGCGATCATCTTCGGCTTCTACCTGGCCACCTGACACATCCAACGATCCACGGAGGAGCATCCGATGACCATGACCACCGACCTGGCCGAGTCCGCAGGCATCAGCGACGCGGATCGTGAGAGGCGGGATCGTTTCGCCTTCAGGATCTGGAAGATGTCGGCGTGGTCCGGGGCCATCTACGCGACGATAGGGCTCATTTTCTGGGCGGTCATCGCGGGGTTCCTACCCGCCCCCCATGAGTCGCTGAACGCGAACGAGATCAAGGACTTCTTCCTCGCACACGAGACCAGGATCAGGATCGGCATGGTCGGGTACATGTTCATCGCGACGCTCTACCTGCCGTGGAGCGTCGTGATCGCTCAGCTGATGCAGCGCATTGAGGGCCCGCACGGGTTGTTGAACCGCATCGAGTTCTTCGGTGGCATTGCGACGGTGTTCACGACCTTGTTCTCGGGGGTCATGTGGCTGACGGCGAGCTTCCGCACCACCGGGCGCTCACCGCAAGACATCCAGCTGCTCAGCGACGCGGGGTGGTTCATCTTCGACATGACCTTCGTCGTCACGCTGATCCAGATGGTCGCCCTCGGCACGGCGATCGTGGTTGACGGCCGGGCGAAGCCGTACTTCCCGAAGTGGCTCGGCTGGTTCTGCTACCTGATGGCATTCACGTTCGTCCCGCTTGTCGTGATGCCGTTCTTCCAGACTGGCCCGTTCGCGTGGCACGGGCTGTTCAACTACTGGATCGCCCTGGGGGCGTTCTTCGTGTTCATCTACACCATGACGTACTACGTCCACATGGCCGTGAAACGCGTGGAGATCGAGGAGATCGGAGCCCGGGCCTGACGCCTTCGCGATCCATCGAATCAATGTTAAAATAAAAAACAGACGTTGATTCAGGAGGAAACAGATGCCGCTGTCGGACGACGAGAAGGCGATCGTGCGCGCCGTACGCGACTGGGTGGACCGCGAGGTCAAACCCCAGGTGCAGGAGCTCGAGCACGCGAACGAATACCCCGAGAAGCTCATCGAGCAGATGAAGGAGCTTGGGATCTATGGCCTCGCGATCCCTGAGCCGTGGGGCGACGTTCCCGTCTCGATGCCGTGCTACGTGGGCGTCACTGAGCAACTTGCACGCGGCTGGATGAGTCTGGCTGGGGCTATGGGGGGCCACACGGTCGTCGCCAAGCTGATCCTCGCCTTCGGTACCCAGGAGCAGAAGGACCGCTACCTGCCTCGGATGGCCACCGGAGAGATCCGGGCGACCATGGCACTGACCGAGCCCAGCGGCGGCTCCGACCTCCAGGCCATGGGCACGGTGGCGACCCGCACCGACGATGGGTACCTGATCAAGGGCTCGAAGACCTGGATCTCCAACGCCCGCCGGTCCCAGCTGATCGCGCTGCTGTGCAAGACCGATCCGAAGGCCGAGCCCAAGCACCAGGGCATCAGCATCCTGCTGGTCGAGCACGGTCCGGGTCTCACGGTGTCGCGCGATCTTCCCAAGCTCGGCTACAAGGGCGTCGAGAGCTGCGAGCTTTCCTTCGACGGCTACGTGGCGCCCGCCGACGCACTCCTCGGAGGCGTCGAGGGCAAGGGGTTCGCCCAGATGATGAAGGGGCTCGAGACCGGGAGGATCCAGGTCGCCTCGCGTGCGCTCGGTGTCGCGCAAGCAGCGTTCGACGACGCCCTCGCCTACGCCCAGGAACGGGAGTCGTTCGGCAAGCAGATCTGGAAGCACCAGTCGATCGGCAACTACCTGGCCGAGATGGCCACGAAGCTCACCGCCGCCAGGCAGCTCACGTTGCACGCCGCAGAGCAGTACGAGACAGGCGCGCGGTGCGACATGGAAGCTGGAATGGCGAAGTATTTCGCCAGCGAGGTGGCGATGGAGGTAGCTCTCAACGCCGTCCGGATCCACGGTGGCTACGGCTATTCCACCGAGTACGACGTCGAACGGTACTTCCGTGACGCTCCGCTGATGATCGTGGGCGAGGGCACCAACGAGATCCAGAAGAACGTGATTGCGGCACAACTCGTCGAACGCGGTGGGCTGACCTACTGATGGCGTCGTCGCGCCGGCTCACCCCGTTCTCGTTTCGGAGACTCAGGCGAGTCGACCCGGTGATTTCCGAATCGCGGCCACTGGTCCTGATCCACGGGATGTCGTCCGGACCGTCTGCCTGGGATCCCGTGCTGCCGCTTCTCCTGGAGTCGCGGCGGGTACACGTCGTGACCCTTCCCGGCCACCGGGGAGGTCGGCCGCTCATTGATCCCTCGTCGCTCCGCAGCATCGACTATGTGGACGCGCTCGAGGAGGAGCTGGACCTTCTGGGTATCGCGCAGGCGGATCTGGTCGGAAATTCACTCGGCGGCTGGGCTGCCCTTCAACTGGCCGGAAGGGGAAGGGCGTTGTCCGTGGTGTGCTTGGCTCCAGCCGGGGGCTGGGCACCTGGGAAGGCATTCGATCGATTCCTCGCAGCACAGTTCGCTGCTGCGTACCGAGCTTGCGTCCGGCTGACGTCTCCGGGCCGGCACAGGTTCCTGGGGCACCCGTCGATGCGACGCGCACTCCTGGCCGGCACGGTTGCACGACCGGAGCAGGTGACTGACGCTGCCTATCTGTCGATGATCGAGGACATCGCCGGCTGCGAGGCTCTGCGGCATTCGATCCACCGTCCGGTGGCCAGAGACGTGTCCTGGGTGCCGAGGCTTGATTGCCCGGTCCTCATCGCATGGTCCGACAACGACCGGGTCCTGCTCTCGCGGGCGGCCGGACGCCGGCTCGAAAAGCAGATCGGGGCTCCGGAGGTCGTCCGGCTCCCCGGCGTCGGTCACGTACCGATGTCCGACTCCCCGGAACTCGTCGCGTCGACGATCCTCGAGTTCATCGCTCGCACCCGCCCCGCCAGACAGTCAGGAGAGTCAGCATGAGCAAGGCTCGTCCAGCCGACTACCCGCACGAGACCGCACTCGCGGCGATCGACGACGCTGCGCGACGTGAGCACGTCGCCAGCCAACGCGCGCGGGGCAAGCGGACTGCCCGCGAGCGAGTTGCCGCGCTCGCCGACAAGGGGACCTGGTTCGAGATCGGGGCGCTGGCTCATCCTGAGTCCGCGCCCGGGCTGGTTGCGGACGGGATCGTCGTCGGGACCGCGGAGGTCGAAGGGCAGCCGGTCGTGCTGATGGCGACCGACTTCACGGTCGCCGGGGGCAGCAACGGCGAACTCGGCAACGAGAAGCAGCGGCGCGGCTGGGAGATTGCCGCTACGCGCGGAATCCCGGTGGTCATGCTCTTTGACGGCGGTGGCCATAGGATCCGGTGCCGACGTTCACAGTCGTCGTACGCAAGGGTTACGGAGGCGGGTACGTCGTCATGTCGGGCGGGCGAACGTTCCATCCGGAGTTGGTGCTGGCCTGGCCCTATGCCGAGACTGCCGTCATGGCTGTCGAGTCCGCGGTCGAGATGACCTACCGCAGGGACATCGAAAACTCGGCCCACCCGTCGGGCAGGCGCACGGAGTTGACGTCAACTTTTCGTCGGCAGTTGGGGGCGCTGCGAGCCGCTGAGGGTTTCGGCGTCGATGCGGTCATCCGGCCGAGCGAGACCCGACCCGCTCTCATCCGGTTGCTGGGCCAACTGCCGCGACGCAAGGCGATGCAGACCGTCACGCCTCGCCGCCACGCCGTGGCTCCGCTGTAGGAGCCTGCGTCGGGGGCCCGGCCCCGAGACAGGTATTGGTATAGCAATATTTGCTATACTCATTCCATGACTAACAAGGGCGAGGTGCTTCGTGAGGTGATGCTGGAGACCTGTACCACTCAGTCAGAGCTGTCTCGCCTCAGTGGCGTGAGGCAGCCCAGCATCAGCCAGTTCCTGTCTGGTCGGGTGGAGTTGAGCGACGACATGCTCGATCGTCTGTTGTCGTGCATGGGGTTCCGGCTGGAAGTGGTCCGGCGCCCGGTACAGCGCGAGCTGAACCGCTCTTCGGAGCGCTCGTGGCAGCTTCACCGCCGGCTCTCGACCCACCTGGACTCCGAGACGTTGGAGGGGTGGCGACCGACGATGCTGCGCAACCTCAAGCGGCTGCGAGGCAGTGTGCAGGGTCAGCCGCACATGAGGAATCTCGATCGCTGGCAGCGGCTGGTCCAGGACCGTGACGCACCAGGGCTGCGCCGCGTGATGACCGGGCTCGACAAAGACTCCGTCGAGATGCGCGAGGTCTCGCCCATGGGCGGCCTGTTGTCGCAGGAGGAACGTTCCCAGGTGCTGGGTGGCGCCGAATTCGGCTGATCTACAGTGGTTTCGGGCACTTAAGTGTTGTCTGATCAGATAACACAGTCTCAGGTTGGAGTCGTGATGGACCAGGACACCCAGGAAGTCAGCGAACGCCTCCATGCAGCGGTCGCGAGCAGCGGCCTGTCCATGAGGCAGTTCGCGCATGCTCTCGGTACCTCTCCATCGCGCTTCTCGTCCTATGGGTCGGGAAGGGTCGCACCGTCGGCGGCATTCGTCTTCAGGGCGGAGCGGATTGCGAACGCGCTGAGACAGGCTCGACGAGACAACGTTCCGACGGCTATCGAGGCGATCGAGTCGATCCGACGGACTGCTGAAGCAGGCGATGATGATCGGACCTACGCACTCGCGCTCGAGGCTCGTGACCGATTGCGCGACATCCTCCGGCGTCACACCTCGCTCGCACCCGCCTGGGAAGCCCAGCCAAGGGCTGACGGTGAGGACCGGTGGACGACCCTGGTCGCGGCGTTCACCGGCCACGAGTTCGACCAGGCTGGTCTGCCCGCCCCACGATGGACGGACGGCCCGAAGCTGAGCACCGAGTGGGTCCTGGACACGCCACGTCTGAGTGAGGACGAGATCAAGCGACAGACGCCGGATTGGCTGGCCGAGCGCAACATCTTCATCGCCGAGAAGGACCTGGTCACGCTGTGACGACCGGCGCCCGTGGACCGCTCGAACTCGATGCCGAGACCATGCGGGCGCTGCTCGCTGAACTCGATGTGCGCTTGCGGGACCGCTAGATCGCGGCGAGCGTATACGTGGTGGGCGGGGCTGCCATGGCACTCGCCTACGGCCGCGACGGCGCGACGCCAGACATCGACGCAATCGCCAGTCATCGCGCGGTCGCTGAGGAGGCCCGAGCGATCGCCGCGGCGCACGGTCTCGCGGAACACTGGCTCAATGACGGTGCGACGCCTTGGGTGCCTCCACGGCCCAAGGCCGCCTTGCGGCGACCAACTGCGCCAGGCCTCACGGTTCACATCGCGCCACCCGATCACGTACTGGCGATGAAACTCGTCGCATTGCGCCGCAAGGACCGTCCTGACATCCGACTGCTCATACAACGGTTGGGGATGGCGCAGGCAACTCCCGAGGAGTACGCCGATCTGCTCGAGCGCGTGTACAGCGGAGAAGGTCGGCTCGCGATGGTGCTCAACATCCCGGGGGATGATGCTCAGGCTGCACACGCGGAGGCGCTCGCCATCGGGGAGTGGGCACATGGTTTTGCGGCATCGCTCCGCGCAGGTACGTAGCTCGCCGGCAACGCCGGAGACCCAGCGCCTTCGACGGGTGGGCGGCAAGCCGTGCCCCTCAGGTGCCCCCGGTCGTGCAACCGTGCCCCTTAACAGTCACCACTCGCCAACCCGATTCACGCTTAGAACAGAGTGAGCTGGCCGCCGTCCAGAGGCCCCGATCGATCTTGTCAAGAGGATGTCGCGGGTTCGACTCCTGTCATCGGCTCTGGGGTGACGTTGCTGCTGGCCACGTGTGAGGATCCGAGCATGAACCGAACCGTGGGTGCTGAGCTGGGGATCACCGCTGACGGAGAGTGCCAGGTGGAACTGCAGATCGCTGTCGCACTCTCAGCGGGGCTTGACGTCACCGAGCAGATTTCGGTCATTCACGAAGACGGCGAACTCGTGCTCACGGAGCTGATCGCTCCCGAGGGAGGTCGCATTCACCTTGTCTCACTGCCGCCTGGCCTGTCACGTGTCACCTACCACGCGCAGATTCGCGGGACCGCGATCAGCCCGCCGCCGTCATTGACCGACCAGTCGATCTATCGGCGGCCCAGCCGATACGTCGAGTCAGATACCTTCGGCGGCTTCGCCTCGTCGGAGTTTGCCGGGTTGAATGGTCCGGAACTCCTCGGGGCTGTCTCCTCGTGGGTGGGATCGCGTCTCATGTATGTGCCGGGGAGCAGTGGGCCAGCGGACGGCGCAACCGACACGTTGCTGCGAGGTGCTGGCGTTTGTCGCGACTACGCCCACCTGGTGATCGCTCTGCTTCGCGCTCTCCGGGTCCCGGCTCGTCTGACCGCCGTGTACGCGCCCGGCTGCGATCCGATGGACTTTCATGCGGTCGTCGAGGCGTTCGTCTCTGACGGCTGGTACGTCGTCGACGCGACCGCGCTCGCGCCGCGATCCTCGCTGGTACGAATTGCCACCGGGCGCGACGCGGCTGACACGGCGTTCATGACGACGGTCCTCGGCCGGTCGGATCTCGATTGGTGCCACGTAACCGCCGTCGCCGATCACGGACTGCCTCAGGACGATCTTGACCTGCTGGTCGCTGTTCAATGACACCGGCTTGAGAACCTGCCGAGGGCGGTCTGCGGGTCGGAGGCATCGCTATGCCCCGGGGTTCGATTCCTCAGCCTTCAGCGGCTCGTTGCCAGCGGCTGCACCTGCAGCTTCCTTCGGTCATTCAGGGCTGATGAGGTGTTCCTTTGTCTTGGCGATCGCGAAGCCCCAGCCCTGCTCGAGCGTGGGCCGGGGAGGGATCGCGATCTCGTCGGGGTTGGTGACGACATCGAGCAACACCGGCCCGGGCATGGCGAGCGCTTCCTGGACGGCAAGGTCGACCCGGTCTGCGTAGACCACCCGAATCGCTGTGAGTCCGATCGCTTGAGCGACCGCAGCGAAGTCGGGGTTGTCCAGCACGGTTCCGAACTCCGGAAGCCCGACCTGCTCCATCTCCAGCTTCACCATCCCGAGACGGCCGTTGTTGAAGACCACGATCTTGATCGGCAGGTCGTGCGTGACTGCGGTGATCAGGTCTCCCATCAGCATTGACAGCCCGCCGTCACCACTCAGCGAGATGACCTGCCGCGACCGGTCGAGCATGGCGGCCCCGAGCGCCTGGGGCATGGCGTTGGCCATGGACCCGAGGTTGTAGGACCCGATCAGTCTCCGGCCGCCGGTCATCCGGATGAAGCGGGACAGCCAGACGGTCGACATTCCCGTGTCGGTGGTGAAGATGGCGTCGTGCGCGGCGTGGCGCTCGATGGCAGCCGCCAGTAGTTCGGGCCGGATTCGGTGATCGGGGTTGTCGACCTTGCGGCGGAGCAGGCCTATCGGTTTGCTCTCGTAGTCAGGGCTGGTCAGTCTGGCCTGGAGTTTCGACCAGGTCTCATACGCCGTGCGGGCGATTTTCAGGTGCGCGCCGTGGATCTTCGGCGTGAGCAACGGCGCCAACGCCTCGAGTGTGAGCTTTGCGTCGGCGACGACGGCATGGTCTACGGCGGTACGGCGACCTATGTGGCTGCCGTCGCGGTCGATCTGGATGACGGTCTTCCCCGACGGGTAGAAGTTCTTGTAGGGAAAGTCGGTGCCGATCATGAGCAGGACGTCGCAGGTAGCGAAAGCTTCGGCGGTGGCGGGGTTGCCGATCAACCCGGACTGGCCGATCTCGAACGGGTTGTCCTCATCGAACCCCTCCTTGGCCTTGAGCGTGAGGACCATGGGCGCGGCCAGAAGATCGGCGACTCTCAGGACTTCGTCGCGGGCCTGACGGGCACCGTGTCCTACCAGCAGGGTGACCCTGTGGGCTGCGTTGAGGACCTCCGCGACAGCGGTGACGTCCTCGAGCGGTGCGGCGGCCGGCCCGGAGGGGCCTACGAACCTCGGCGTACGGACGCTCTTGTCGAGCTCGAGCCCACCGACGTCGCCGGGGATCGACAGCACCGCGACCCCCCGCTCAGCCAGAGCCGAATTCACGGCTCGTTCGAGCAACTCTGGCATCTGGTCTGCGCTCGTGAGCGTGGCACAGAACACCGCTACGTCGGCGAACAGGACGTCGTTGTCGACCTCTTGGAAGAAGTCGCTGCCCATGTCCTCGCGGGGAACCTGTCCGATGATTGCCAGGACCGGAGCCTTGGACTTCTTCGCGTCGTAGAGGCCGTTCAGAAGGTGGATCGCTCCCGGACCGACCGTACCCATGCAGACCGCGAGGTCGTCGGTCAGCTGGGCCTGCGCACTCGCCGCGAACGCGCCGGCCTCCTCGTGGCGGACGCCGACCCACTCGATGCGGTCCTCACGCCGGATCGCGTCGGTGACCGGATTCAACGCGTCACCCACCACACCCCAGACGCTCCGGACGCCGTGCTCGGCGAGAGCGTCAATGATCATGTCAGCCACCGTGGTCATCCGAACTCCTTGCTCGATGGTGGTCGCGTACGTGGGTCACGGCGTGAAGCGGTCCGGGTCGGCTGCGGCCCAGTCCCGGGCCCAGCCGGCATCACGTGGCCCTTCGATCAGCTCCCCGGGCGCAAGGTGGTCGAACAGGTCTTCGTAGGAACGGGTGCGTTCGTGGTCGATACGGCGCTTAAGCATCCGTAACTGGAGCCCGTCGGGGTTGCTGACTCCGAGTGAGGCCATGACCTGCATGGCTTGTTCGATCACCTGTTGGTGGTAGTGGTAGACCCGCTCGGTCTTGTCGCCCACGTCCAAGGCCCGTTGCCGCTTCGGATCCTGGGTGGCGACACCGACTGGGCAGGTGTTCGTATGACAGGTTTGCGCCTGGATACAGCCGACGGCCATCATCATGGCTCGGGCTGAGTTGGTGTAGTCGGCGCCCTGGATGAGGCGTTTGACGACGTCGATCCCGCTGGTGACCTTCCCGCTGGCTCCGATCTTGATCTGGTCGCGCAGCCCGGCGCCGACCAGGGCGTTGTGCACGGTCATGAGGCCCTCGGTCAGCGGAGTACCGACGTGGTCCTCGTACTCCAGCGGCGCTGCCCCGGTGCCTCCTTCGCCGCCGTCGACCACGATGAAGTCCGGGACGACACCCTCAGCGACCATCGCCTTGCAGATCGCGAGCACGTCCGCCCGGCTGCCGACACAGAGTTTGAAGCCTGCGGGTTTGCCCTGGGCCAGCTCACGCATGCGGGCAATGAAGAGGACCAGTTCGCGCGGTGTCGTGAACACCCGATGGTAGGCCGGGGAGACGCACTTCTCGCCGACAGGAACCCCGCGCGCTTCCGCGATCTCGGGAGTGACCTTGGCGCCCGGCAGGACCCCGCCGATGCCGGGCTTCGCGCCCTGGCTGAGCTTGAGCGAGACCATCTTGACCTGATCGTCCGAGGCGGTCTCGGCGAATTTGGCCTCGTCGAAGCCACCGTCCTTGGTTCGGGCACCGAAATAGCCGCTACCGATCTCCCAGACCAGGTCGCCGCCCTGGCGGTGATAGCGACTTAGTCCACCTTCACCCGTGTCGTGGGCGAATCCGCCCTTGGCCGCACCTGCGTTCAGCGCAGTGATCGCATTCGCCGACAAGGCACCGAAACTCATCGCGGAGACGTTCAGCAACGACATCCCATAGGGCGCAGAACAGTCCGGGCCACCGATCAGGACCCGCGGCTCGACCGTGGCGGCATCGACCGGCCTGGTCGAATGGACGAGGAACTCATAGCCGGGCGCGTCGACATCCAACTCGGTGCCGAACGGCTGCTCCTCCATGAGGTTCTTCGCTCGTTGGTAGATCGCCGCACGGGTATCGCGATCAAAGGGCCGACCGTCGTAGTTGCGTTCGATGAAGTACTGCTGGATCTCGGGTCGGATGTCCTCGAGGAGGAACCGGATGTGCCCCAGCACCGGATAGTTGCGCAGGACCGAGTGCCGTTTCTGGACCAGGTCGTAGACACCGACAACCGCGAGCAGCGCGAGTACGACAAGGAGCGCCCACCAGCCCGGACCACCGATGACGGCAGCAAGAGTGGTGAGTGCCCCCAGAGCCGCGAGCGCTCCCAGCACGAAGAATCGCACGGAATCGATCCCCTCCCTTCAGTCCGAGGATTACGGCGCGCAACCCACCACAACTAATACCTCGGCTGTCCATACGGCAAGTCTCATCTGCGCCAGCAGCGGATGACTGCATGGACGTATGCTGAACCGAGGCACGAACCCCCAGACCCCGGGTGACGCAACATCCTTCAGAGGAGCGTCGCTACGGCAATGGGCGAGCATGAGTTGGACATCCACGAGTTCCTGCTCGGCTTTGTCCTGAGCGCTGAGGTTCACGGCGGATCCCAGGGCTTGTCCGGCTCCGCGGAGCCGCAGTCCGTGCTGGACCTCCGCGCCGAGATCGAGCGGCACCACGACCTACCCCGGGTGGTCGGGTCGGATCAGGGCACCCATGGGACCTCACGATGTGCCACCTGCCCCGACGACCAGGCCCACCCGTGCACCGCCTTGCGACTCCTTGCCGCTGTCTACGCCCGCCATCCGGCCTATCGAGCTGAATGGCGACCGACGCCGCCCCCCGGGTCCACGCGAAATTCGAACGAGCCACGAAAGCTCCGCGAACCGATCGATTGACCCGAGCCCCCTACGGTTGATCCATGGGCAAGGTCCTTGATCGTTCGGACGCCTTCCAACGGCGGCATCGGGTCGTCGGACTCCCGCTCGGTGTGATGTACAAGTTCTTCGACGACCAGGGGAACTACCTGGCAGCGATCATCACCTACTACGCGTTCATCGCGATCTTCCCGATGCTCCTGATCGCATCCTCGGTACTCGGCTTCGTCCTCCAGGGAAACCACGGCCTGGAGAAGGAGGTCCTCAACTCGGCCCTTCGCCAATTCCCGATTGTTGGCACCCAACTCGGGCAACCAGAGGGCATCAAGGGCAGCACGTCGGCGATCGTCGTAGGCACTCTTACCGCGCTGTACGGCACGCTCGGCCTGGGCCAGGCGGCCCAGAACGCTGTCAGCGTCACGCTGGCCATCCCTCGCAACAGCCGACTCAACCCGATCGTGAGTCGCCTGCGCAGCCTGCTCCTGCTTCTTGTCGCAGGTCTCACGGTCCTGGCGCTCGCCGTACTGACGATCCTTGCCAGCCACACGGAGATGTTCGGTCTCGACATCGGCGGCACCTTGCAGTGGGCGTTGCGTCTGGGCTCAGTGGCCGCGACCGCGGGCGTTCTCGCACTCATGCTGACGTTCTCTTCGTCCAAACGTCAGAGCGTCGGCCAGGCGATTCCTGGGGCATTGGCGGTCGCGACCCTGTGGCAACTACTCCAGGCTCTCGGTGGCGTCTACGTGGACCATGTGCTGACGAAGGCCGGTTCGATGAACTCGGTCTTCGCGTTGGTGCTCGGTCTGCTCGCACTCGTCTACCTTGCTGCGACGATGGCAGTGCTCGGACTGGAGATCAACGTCGTTGTGGCCAACCGGCTCTACCCTCGAGCCTTGCTGACCCCGTTCACAGACGCCGTCCAGCTCACTGATGCCGATCGTCGCGTCTACACCGAGTACGCCCAGGCACAGAGACACAAGGGCTTCCAGCGGGTCCACGTCGACTTCGATGACGACCTGAGCCGGTAGCCATGACCTCGATCGAGGGCAGGCGTGCCGGTCTGTATGCGTGGTGCCGAGACTCTAGGCCTACACGTGGAAGAGTTCTTCTGGGGTGATGGTTCCCGCGATGACCTGAGCGGAGACGTCTCGTAGGGGCGTTTGGTGGCGTCTGCTGTGTTCCCGCAGGACGCGAAACGCATCATCGACGCTGACACTTGTCCGTCCGTGCAGGACTCCCTTGGCCTGCTCGATGAGGATGCGACTGTTCAGGGCCGACTGCAGTTGCTCGGCCAGCAGGTCGGACTCGTGGACCGCACGTTCCTGCAGGAGGCCGATCGTGGCGACATCGGCAAGTGCCTGCGCAAGGGCGAGGTCATCGTCATCCAGGGTCATCCGGTCGGTACAGAACAGGTTCATGGCTCCGATGACCTGGTTACGAAGTCGTAGCGGCACGGCATGGGCTGATCGGTACCCGGCCTGGTTGAACGCAGCGCTGAAACTTGGCCAGCGTTCGCGTGCTGCCGAGGCGTCGACATTGGCGACCACCCGGGCGGTGTTGAAGCAGTCGAGGCACGGTCCCTCTTCGCTCTGGAGCTCGAAGAGTTCCAGGTCCTGGGCACGGCTGCTGGTCGAGGCGACGACGTGCAGTCGGCCGTGCTGATCGCTGAGGATGACTCCGGCTGCGTCGACGTGGAGCAACTCGACACTTCGTTCGGTCAGAGTGTGCAGGAAGTCCAAGGCGTCGAACTCGTCGACCAAGGTGTCGGCGAGCTCGACGAAGATCTGGGTGAGTCGCTGTTCGGTCTTCACGGTTCTTGTCCTGTCTGACCGACCGTTTGTCGGGTCGGGTGGCTGTTGTCTACTCATGATCGTTCCTGGACGGGTCGATGCGAAGGGTTCCCGCGATCACTTCTCGTGCGACCTCCAGGATCGGGGTCCCGGCGGCGTACGCGTGCGCGCGAAGCAGCAGCAGGGCATCGCCGAGGCTGACCGATGCCGTCACCGAGGCGACCCCAGTTGCCTGGTGGACTTCGGCACGGTTCTCGATCGGATCCGCGAGCTGGGGATGCAGACCTCCTTCGGCAGGCATCTGAGCCTGAAGGTGCATCAGGACCAGAACCGCCGCGTCCGCATAGGCGAGTGCTTCGGCAAGGGCCGGAGCGTCGAGACTGCCCGGTGTGTCCCGATAGAGATCCAGAATTCCGATCCGGATGGCACCGACGTGGAGCGGGAAGGCGAAGATCGCCGCGATGCCTGCCTCAAGTGCCCCTCGGCCAAAGCCTGGCCATCGACCGGTCGCGGTCTTGGAGAGGTCCGGCTGGAGGACCGGACTGCGAGCCCGTGAGGCATCGAGGCACGGGCCTTCGCCGAGGGCAAACTGCAACTCCTCCATCACCCTCGCGGGACCATCGGTCGCCGCAAGGACGCCCTGGTGGCCCGCATCGTTCATCAAGGCCAGGCCGACCCCGGTGATGGGCAATGTGTCTGCGCAGTCCTGACACAGACGCTGCACCAGGCTTTCCGGATCAAGATCATGGGCGAGGATCGCACTGAGGATGGCGCTCGCTGTCTTCACGAGACTGGCAGGGTCAGCACAGGACCTGCTTCGGCCGTCGAAAAGACAGCCTTGTCGGACATCACGATGACTCCGGTTCGATCGAGACGGCGCGACCGGGGTCTGGGGCGGCAGGACAACCTCAACGTACACCGATACGAAACCAGTGGCAGCGCTGCGCGGGCCCGAAGGCGGGGAGAAGCCCACAGCGTCCGAGCACACGCATCTGTGCCATAGTTGTGGGAGCACCCTCGGACCCTGGGTGACGCGTGTTCCTGTCTAGGAGCGTCATCATGTCTGGTGTCCCGATCCTCGTTGCCGAATCCGATTCCGGGTTCGAGCTGACCGTTGTCGATCTTGATCCGCTGCGTGCCGCAATTTGTGCGGTCGGCGAGCTCGACATCGCCGCGCGGCAGGATCTAGCCGATGTTCTCCACCAGCAGGACGTAGCCGGGCGCCGCTTCGTCCGACTCGACCTGTCGCAGGTGACGTTCCTCGACTGCTCGTGTCTCGGCGTCCTCCTCGCGTCGCATCGCCGCTTCCTCGAACTCCACGGCCTCCTGGTTCTCAGCGGCGTCGACGATGCCGTCGCGCGGATCCTCAGGGTCACGGGCCTGGAGGAGACCTTGTTCATCGTTGCTGCTGACAAGGACCCGCTCGGAGGCATCCTGGTGGCGCATGCTTCCCCGCACCGTGTTCCGAACCAACGGCTGGCGGTCGTGTCCCGTTCCGACACGCTCACGGCTGCCGCCGCAACCCGTGATCTGTTCCATGTCACGACCTCCGGAGGAAGGGCCGTCCGGTGACCGCGCCCACCCAACACGCAGCAGATCGCGATGCCTCGATCGGCAGCCTCCAGGATTCCTGCCTCGACCGCGGTGACGAATCGACACCTCAGGAGTTCGGGTACCCGGAGATAGGCCACGGAATCGACGAGGCACCAGAATCACACCTGCCAACGTTCGACGAGATGCTGCCTGCAACTCGTGCCTTCTACCGCAGGTCCTCGAAATCGGAAGCACCGCCAGGTCCGGATCAGTTCAGTCGAACAATCGAAAGGAGCTGGCCGTGGTTGTTTCGGGTGTCATCTTGATGCTGATCGGCCTTGTCACCCAGGTCCCGATGCTGTGGACATTGGGATTCATCGCGATCGTCGTCGGCGCGGTACTCACCGTTGCGAGCCGTGCAGGACATCGAGTAGGCGGCATTGCTCACTGGTACTGACGACCGCCGACCTACGGGTGAGCCGTTCGTCCTCCACTCGCATACTGGCGGCACTCCGTGAGCACACACTCAGTCGCTGTCCTGCGCTTGCTCCGGGTCCCTTCGGAACCCTCTGATTGCGCGCTCCTGATCCGTGAAGTCCGTGAGGTGGAGATTGATGCCAGCCTGTCGCAACACGCGACGGCGCACGGGCCCAGGTGCCGGCAAGTCGACAATCTCCGGGTACTCCTGTGGTTCGCTCTGAGAGTCAGCCATCCCCATCAGTGTGCTCGTTCCTCGTACGGACCAAACCCACAGGAGGACCGACTGTGGCGATCGACCTAGACCGTGACCTGCGCATCTCCGAGTACGACCCCCGCCACCCGCCGGATCCCGTCGATCGTCGGGCGCGTCACCAGCAGCATCGTGACGCCGGCGTCGGCCCACCGGGTCACCCCAGCACGCACCTCGTCCGGAGATCCAATGATGCTGATCTCCTCGACAAGGACGTCCGGGACCAGAGCAGCCGCGTCATCCTTCCTCCCGGCCAGGTACAGGTCCAGGATCTCCTGGGCTAGATCGGCGTAGCCCATCCGCGCAAAGAGTTGCTGGTGAAAGTGCTGGTCCTTGGCGCCCATGCCGCCCATGTAGAGCGCGAGGTACGGACGCATGGCGTCACGCGCGGCTGCGGTCTCGGCAGCTGAGTCGGTGACGACCACGGTGCACGTTGCCGCGATCTCGAAGGTCTCCCGGGTGTTTCGTGCTCCGGAGCGCGCGAATCCTTCGTCGAGCCATTCGTGGTAGACCGGTGCCATGCTCGGCGTGAAGTAGATCGGAAGCCAGCCGTCGGCGATCTCGGCTGCGAGGGCAACATTCTTCGGGCCCTCTGCGCCCATCCAGATCGGAACGTCCGTTCTGAGCGGATGAACGATCGACTTCAGTGGTTCGCCGAGCCCGGTTGCTCCGTGACCGGAGAAGGGCAGTGGGTAGTGGAGGCCGTCGTTCGCCACCGGTGCTTCGCGGGCGAGTATCTGCCGCACGATGCCGATGTACTCCCGCGTGCGCGCCAGCGGACGCGAGAACGGCTGTCCGTACCAGCCCTCCACCACCTGAGGGCCACTCACGCCGAGTCCGAGAATGACTCGTCCGCCGGTCAGATGGTCCAGAGTCAGCACCTGCATCGCCGTCGATGCCGGCGACCGGGCAGACATCTGGGCGATTGCGGTCCCCAACCTGATCCGATCCGTGGCTGAGCCCCACCACGCCAACGGGGTGAAGGCATCAGAGCCCCACGACTCGGCTGCGAACACGGCGTCGAAGCCGCTGTCTTCGGCGGCCGCCAGAAGCTCGTCGATCCCGGTCGGCGGCTGTGCCATCCAGTAGCCGAGGTTGAGTCCCAGGCGCACGCAGGTGCCCTTTCGTTGGGGATGAGTTCAGACGTGCCAGTGCCCGGGGTCAGGCGACCGCGGTGCCAGCCGCACAGGCGATCGCCTGAGCGCGGTTGGTGACTCCGAGCTTGCGGAGGATCTGCTTGACGTGGGACTTGACCGTGTCGAGCGCAATCACCAACCGGGCTGCGATGTCCCGGTTGCTCGCGCCGGCGACGATCAGCTGAAGCACCTCCAGCTCGCGGGCGGTGAGTTCGGCCAGCGAGTCGATACGGGTGGCGATGAGCATCCCGGGGCCGCACGCCATGGCCGCTCGTGGCTGGTCGTTGATGCCGTGCAGCGCCGCGGCCAGGACCCGCTCGACGTGGTTGACCTGGCCCTGGACGCGCTCCATCAGCACACGACGTTCGTGGATCCGGCTGAAGCCCTCAGCGAAGGCCCACAGGACGTCACGGTCGACTTCGTCCGTCTGCCGGTTGGAGCCGAAGTGGTCGGCGTGCAGGAAGCCCACCACCACACCACCCGAGATCAGGGGCGCAACGGCATACGAGGTGGACTGTCCCGCCTCGACGATGATGTCGCGGTGGATCTCGCCGGCACCGGTGTCCCGAACGACCGCCGGCATCCGTTCAGTCAGCAAACGGGCTTCGGGAGTCGAGCCGTGCAGGGGGATCGCTGCATCGACCCAGTCGTCGAACCACGAACCGTCGCCCTCCGCGAAGTACCCAGAGGCCGGGATCCAGCTCCCTGAGTCCACCCGGGACAACACGGCGCGGCTGAAGTCGCAGCGATTGGCGAATTCGGCGCAGGCTGCCTGGACGAGATCCTCCGAGTTCGGAAGGGTTCTCAACCTGTTCAAGCCGTCCGCGCATTCGGTCAGCCGCCGGGTCGACGACGTCAGGTCAGCCTGGTGCATCTCGAGCGCGAGCTGTTGGAAGTCGAGTGCAAGGAGATAGAGAGCGTGAGCTGACGTGTCGTCCGAGCCTACGACCAGTTCCGCACGACCGAGACACACGCGGGCGAGGTCGGCGATGGTGTCGGGGGCGAACTCGAGAGCGGGATCGGCGGGGCTGAAGATCTCGGCAGAACTGTCCAGCAGGTCGGACAGGTCGGCGCGCAGTTCCCGAACGCGCGACTTCAACGCCATGCTGGAGTGGTTGTGGTCCTCCCGGCGTCGGGTGGCGAAGGCAGTGGATGTAGGTCGTCCGGTGATCATCACGACCCCCTGATCTGGTTGGCTGACATGGTGAGGTAGCGCGCGATGGCCTCTGCCCGGTTCGCCGCGCGCATCTTGCGCAGGATGTGCTTCACGTGCGACTTCACCGTCGTCTCGGACACTGTCAGGCGGTCAGCGATCTGGGCGTTGGTCGCTCCGCTGACAAGCACGGCGAACACTTCGCGCTCACGGGCGGTCAGCAGCCTGTCGAGCGGCACGACCTCGACGGAGGTCTGGGCTGTCTCGGCGTGCTTGGACACGACGTCGAGGGTGACCGGGGCTGTCGAGAGCTCCTCAACAGCTTTCTCGGCCGCTGCGAGTGCGGCACTGATCTGATCCCGTCGTGCCCCGATGGTGTCCATGAGTGCCAGCCGCTCGAGCACGAGTCCGAGCCCGTCGGCGAACGAGCGCAACGTCACGCGGTCGCATTCGTCGAGCACGCGACCCGACGGCTGGGCATCTGCGTGGAGCAGGCCAACGACCTGGTCGCCTGCAACGATCGGGGCCACGACGTACGACGTGCAACCGGCGACGTCGACCAGGGCAGGCAGTGTTCGTGATTCGTCCGAGGCGTTCCCGACCAGCACGGTCTTGCGCCGGCGGATCACCTCTGCCTCGATCATCCCGCTCCCCAGGGCGATCTCGGCCCCGCTGACGAACACCCCGAAGGCCATTGTCTGAGCGCTGAACTGCTCGCCAGCTGCATGCCAGGCCTCGGGCCGCCAGGTCGAGCCTTCGACCCGTGACAGCAGGACCCGATCGAAGTCGCCGGCCCAGCAGAGTTCGGCGGGTGCGGCTCGCACCACGTCCTGGTAGGTGCTTCCGGTGCGGATGCGGTCCAGAGCGGCACTGACACGACGCGAGGCAAGCAGTGGCCGTGACCCGGGCTTGCGCACGAGCTCTCCACGTGCGGCTTCCATCGCGGCGATGAGGTCAGCGACGTCTGCGGTGCCGACCGGGGTGGACTGCCAACGGTCGGCAACCTCGGTCAGACCGCGGATCGGGTCGTCGCTCGGGGCGGACTCGGCGAACGACCGCAAGGTCCGGGCCAGCCGCTGCTGCCGCTCAGCGACATCGGCCTGCCATTCGGCTGCAGCGACGGTCCGTTGAGCTGGAATGGTCCCACGTCCCGTCGCGCGTGCAGTGTCTCGCACCTCTTGTTTACCCACAATTTACATGTTGAGTGACGGGCGACACAGTGTCAACACAAATCAACATACTTTTGCGCGGCAAAACGCGCAAATACGGACAGTTCGCCGATGTACCGGGGCGTCTCGATAAGTTATTGGCGATTTACTTAGCGAAGGTAGGACCGCGCCGAGTCGTACTGTTCACGGACCCGTTCGACCAGAGCATCCACGGTCGTGACGTCTCTGACCAGCGTCACGCCGTGCCCTGCGCTCCACACGGACGGGTCGGCAACGAGGCGCTCCTGTTGGAAGTCGCCCGCGTTGACAGGGCTCGTGCTCAACGCACGGGTATCCAGCCAGCCGGCCAGCAGGCTGGCGGGCAGGCCGCCGACCTCGTCGCTGAGTCGGACGTCGTCCATCGTCGCCTCGACGAGCGCATCGCGGTAGTCGGGCGACGCCAGACTCTCGGCAGTCGCGATGAAGGGCGTGCCCATGTAGGCGAGATCTGCCCCGAGCACCTGGGCGGCGTACAGCGCGACACCGTCAGCGATCCCCCCGGCGAGCACGATCGTTCCCGCAAAGATCTCGCGCACGGCGCGAACGAAGGCGAAGGGATTGGCCTGCCCTGTCTGGCCGCCTGCTCCGGCGGAGAGGAGGACCAGACCGTCGACACCGGCGGCGATGGCCTTCTCGGCCTGCCGCAATGTCGCCACATCGGCCAGGACCCGGCATCGCGATGCGTGGAGTCGGGGTACGACCGGTGCTGGCGAACCAACGCTGGTGATCACCAGTTCGACGTCGTGGGCGATCAGGCGATCGAGGTCTGCGTCGAGCCGGGCGTTGCTCGGGTGTACGACGAGGTTCGGCGCGATCGGCGCCACCGGCACGTCGCCACCCACGACCGCTAGTTCGTTGCTGATGCGGTCCAGCCAGTCGTCGAGCTCGCCGACCGAGGTCGCGTTGTGCGTCGGAAACGAGCCGATCACGCCGTTGCGGCAGGCAGCGATCATCAGATCCGGTCCTGACACTCCGGTCATCGGTGCGGCGATCAGGGGTAGCGACAGCCGGGACGCGAGAGGGTCGTCGATCGTCATGGGAGCCTCTCGTTCGGTCTCGGGGCCTCGACAAGTAAATAGTGAGGGTGGATAGGGGGAGCGTCAGCTACCATTCTAGTAGAGCGATCTGCTGAATAAGTAAATCACGAGTAACCAGCGTGAACAACAGGAGCACAGCTGCGCAGGGGGAGCCCATGGTCCAGGAGGCCCGGTCCGAACCCATCGTGCGCGCCCGTCGGCCGCGAGATCGCAAGGCGCAGATCGTGAATGCCGCTGGTGACTTGTTCTACCGGCGGGGGTACCACAACGTCGGTACGGGCGAGATCGCAAGCAGCGTGGGGATCACAGCCGGGGCGCTCTACCGTCACTTCGCGAGCAAGCAGGACATGCTGGCTGAGGCGCTGATCGATGCGTTCGACCACGCCCTGGATCTCGTCGACCAGGAATCACCGGCCGACTTGGCAACCCTGATTGACGGTCTGGCAGCCACTGCTGGTCCGCGACGGCACCTCGGGGTGCTCTGGAATCGTGAGGCGCGGCATCTCGATGACGAACGTCGAGGACGGATGCGCGAGCGGTTCTTCGGGTTCGTGAGGGAGTTCCAGGCGAACCTCGACGTCGCGCGACCTGAGCTAGGACCCGGAGACGCCGCCCTGCTGTCGTGGTGTGCCCTCGCGGTGCTCACGAGCCCGTCGTACCACCGCACCGAGCTGTCGCGCGATGGCATCGTCGACCTGCTGAACCGGATCACGTTCGCCGTGTGCACGACGCCACTTCCCGAACAGATGACAGCGTCCGACGCAACGCCGGCGGGGGAGACCGGTCTCGCCCCGAGCTCACGACGGGAATCGATCCTCGCCGCGACGACAAGGCTGTTCTACATCCGTGGATACCAGGCGGTGAGCATGGATGACATCGGAGCCGCGGTCGGGATGACCAATGCTGGGATCTACAAGTACTTCGACAGCAAGGCCGAACTTCTCGCCGCCACGATTGCTCGCGCCTCCGAGCCACTTCAGCTCGGGCTGACGCGTGCCCTGGCGTCGGCCAGCACTCCTGCAGAAGGCCTCGCCAACGCACTCGACGCCTACATCGACTTCGCGCTGGTGCACCACGACCTGGTCGGCATCCTGGTGTCCGAGGTGACCAACCTTCCCGACGACCAGAGGCACAGTGTTCGTCGATCGCAGCACGACTACGTCGAGGAATGGGTTCGCTTGCTCACCGGAGCCCGACCCGACCTGGCAGAGGTCCAGGCGCGCTTCGTCGTGCACGCGACTTTGACCGTCGTCAACGACGCTGTCCGAACTGCTGAGCTGATGCGCCGACCCGGTCTGGGCGAGGACCTGCGCCTCATCTCCCAGCGGATCCTGGCTGTCGACCTCAGCTCTCCCTCGCCGCTGCCACGACAGCGTTCCGAACCGCCTCTGACATCGGGTACGGCGCATACAGGGTGAACCGGTCGACGATGTCGGCGTAGCGCCTGCGCACGGTGGCGCCGACATCGTCGGGGGAACCGACAGCGGCGAACTCACCGAGCACGTCGTCATCGACCAGAGCCGTCATCTCGTCCCATCGCTTCGCGACCGAAAGTCGGTGGAGCTCCTCGTGCAGGCCTCCCCAGCCATGCAGATCCAGGACGGAGCGGTACGCCGGAGTCGCGCCGTAGAACGCGATCTGTGACCGCACCGCCTCCATCGCCTCGCCGAGCTCGGCATCATGCGCTCCGGTGGCGACCAGACCGGGCAGGCACACGGTGAAGTCGGCCCGATCCCTCGGCGACTCCCTCAGCCCGGCCGAGATCTGCGGAAGGGTCACGTCACGCAGATGCCGTTCGGTCATGAAGCTGTGCACGATCACCCCGTCCGCGGTTCTGCCGGCGACGGCGTTCATGCGGGGGCCGACCGCGGCTAGCACGATCGGTGGTGCGCCCCACTGATGAGCAGGGGGTCGGAACATCGGGGTCATCAGGGTGTGCCGGTAGAAACGCCCTTCGAACGAGAGGTCGCTCCCGTCCTGCCAACAGGTCCAGATCGCCCGGACGGCCTCGACGAACTCGGCCATACGTTCCGTCGGTTCCGACCAGGGCATTCCGAACCGGCGCGTGATGTGTGCCTTGACCTGTGAACCCAAGCCCAGGATGAAGCGTCCCGAGCTGAGACCCTGCAGGTCGTTCGCGGTCGCAGCAACGGTCATCGGGTTGCGAGCGAAAGCGACCGCGATAGCGGTGCCGAGCGTCAGGGACGGCGACTGGCGCGCGGCAAGCGCAAGCGGAAGGAACGGGTCTCGTCCCACCTCGGTGGTCCAGACGCCATCGAAACCAGTGCGTTCCGCGCTCGCGATCTGGTGCTCCAGTGCTTCCAGATCACCGCCAGCGGTGCCGTCGATCGATCCGCCGATGTTGCCGTCGACGAGCATGGCTTCCCTTGTCGTCGCTCAGTAGGACCGGGGAAGGTCGAGGGTGTGCTGGGCGACGTGGTTGAGGATCATCTCCCGGCTGACAGGGGCGATCCGCAGGAGGCGAGCAAGGCCCCAGAGCGGGATGAGGCCGACATCGCGGGACACCCCGTGTCCGCCGTGGGTCTGGATCGCGGCATCGACTGCCGCAAGCGCAGCCTCGGCAGCTGCGTACTTCGCCATGTTGGCAGCTTCGCCGGCCGGAAGGCCCTGGTCGTGGAGAAAGGCGGCCTTGGCCGTCATCAGCGCGGCGAGCTCGACCTCGATCCGGGCCTTGGCGAGGGCGTGCGAGACGCCCTGATGGGTGCCGATCGGCTGCCCCCAGACCGACCGGGTGCGCGCGTACCCGGCTGCCTCGTCGAGCACGTAGCGCCCCACGCCGATGCAGAGTGCCGCACCGGTCACCCGCTCCGGGTTGAGGCCGTGGAACACCTGGCGGAATCCGTCACCCTCGCTGCCGATGAGCCTGTCGGCCGGTACCCGCACGTCGTCGAAGAACACGGTGTACTGGCGTTCGGGGATCTCGACGGACACCGGTATCAGGTGCAGCTCGAGCCCGGGGGCGTCGCTGTCCACGACGAACAACGACAGGCCGGACTCACTTGTCCTCGCGACCACGAGGATGTGGCCAGCGACATCGATCCCGGAGATGTAGTGCTTCTGCCCGCGGAGAATGAAGTCGTTGCCGTCCCAGGTGGCCTGTGTCGTGATCTCCTGGGTGTTCGTGCCGGCGTCCGGCTCGGTGATCGCAAAGACCATCCGTTCGCTGCCGTCGGCCAGTCCGGGCAGCCAGCGGGCCTTTTGATCCGCGGACCCGTAGCGCGTCAGAACTTCTCCTGAGATGGCGCTCGAGACCAGCAGCAAGAGGAGCGGGCAACCCTGGGCCGCAGTCTCTTCGGTGACGATCGCCAGCTCGGCAAGACCGGCTCCACCGCCGCCGTAGCTCTCGGGCAGGTTGACCCCGATGAAGCCCTGGTCCCCGAGCGCCGTCCAGAGCTCGCTGGTGAACTCGCGTTCTTCGGCGTGGGCCGTGTAGTAGGAGTTGCCGAACTTCGCCGTGATCGCTGCGACCGCGGCACGAAGGTCGGTGTGCTCCGACGAGGGCGTGAAATCCATGGCGCGTCTCAGTGGTCTCGGAAGCGCTCGAACGCCTGCTGCGCCTCGGACGACGCCAGGACAGAGGCCTGGCTCAGCGCTTCCATCTCGAGGGAGGACTGCAGGGTTCCACCCGCGCTGGAGTGCAGAAGCTTCTTGGTCATGCCCACGGCCATGCGCGACTGTGCGGAAAGTCGGTGCGCCAGGCTGGTGGCGTGCTCCAGCGCCTCGGACGGCGTATCGGTGAGGGTGTTGATCAACCCCATCTCCAGGGCTGTTGCAGCATCGATCTCATCGGCCAGGAGCATCAGCTCCTTGGCTCGACGCAGACCGACGAGTCGGGGGAGGACGTAGGCGCCCCCGAAGTCGGGCACCACGCCGCGTCGGAGGAACACCTGGCAGAAGCGGGTGTTGCGCGACGCCACGACGAAATCGCACGCCATCGCGAGGTTGAAGGCGCCGCCGTACGCGATCCCGGAGACGGCAGCGACGATCGGGAGGGGGCTGTTCCAGACCGCGGTAGCCGCTCGCTGGTAGGAGCGCATGAACCTGATCGGCGCGTCGTCGTCGGCCTCCGCGACGACGTTCAGCACTCCATCAGCGTCGCCGCCCGCGGAGAAGTTCTCACCTGCCCCGGTGAGGACGACGGCATGCACCTTGTGATCTCGTTCGGCCGCGACGATCTCGTCGTGCAGCGAGTCGGCGGTCGAGGCAGCCAGCGAGTTGAGGCGGTGCAGGCCGGACAGGGTCAAGGTGCGGACCGGTCCGTCGTTGGTGACTTCGATCGCAGTGTCCATGTCGTTCGCCTTTACCTCGGGTCGAGCAGTGCACGGGGGATGTCGACGTGTCGGGAGCGCAAGTACTCGCCGAGGCCCTTGGCCTGGGGGTCCGGCCGTGGGGACCCGGCGACGCCTGTGCCGAGGAGTCCGACGACAACCAGGTTGAGTGCATTCAGGTTGGCCAGCGGCCAGCGACGGATGGCGAGGTCCTTCGCTTCCGGCAGCAGCTCGCGCACGCGGTCCGGGGTGAGGTAGCTCCACAGCCACAGGAAGGACTGCTCATCACGGGTCCACACGCCCACGTTCGCGTTGCCGCCCTTGTCACCCGACCGGGTGGCACAGATCGTTCCCAGTGGCACCCGACGAGTCGGGCCGGCCAGGAGATGGTCCGGCGCAGGTTCGGGCTCCGTGACCATGGTGGTCGTGACTACGCCGACTGCAGGCGGTACCACGTGCTCGCTGCCGTCCGGGAGGACTACCTTGTGCGTCACTGTCTCGGCTGGCACCAACGTCGGCCAGTACACGCCGTACGCGCTTTCGCTGGTGGGCGGTGTGGTCGTGTGGAAGCCGGCGTACCCACCGAGCGCGAGTTCCATCGTCGCGTTGGAGAACCGCCGGCCGACCTTGCTGGCGTCAGGGTCCATGACGGTGACCCTCAGGTGAGCCGTGGCCTGTTCATTCGTCGGTGCATCCGGCTGGTCGAACCGGAGCAGCCGTACGTCGACCTGCTCGAACGACTCCTCGCCACCGAGGATGTCGAACAGCTGAGCCCTGGCCCAGTCCGCCTTCTCCTCGATGTCGAGGCCGGTCAGGACCAGGGTCATGGTGTTGCGGTACCCGCCGAGGAAGTTCACCGCGACCTTGAGGTCGGGGGTCGGGGGACTGCCTGTCGCGCCTGACATCAGCACGCGGTCCGCGCCCTCCTGGCTGAGCCGGATGGAGTCGAAGTGAGCCACGACGTCGGGGTTCGCATACGCTGGGGAGTCGATCTCGTAGAGCAGCTGTGCGGTCACGGTTCCGGGCGAGACCAGGCCGCCGGTGCCCTCGTGCTTGGTGATCACCGTGCTGCCGTCGTGGGCAACCTCAGCGATCGGGTAGCCGGGAGCACGGCGGTCTGTCACCTCGGAGAGGTACGAGTAGTTCCCGCCGGTGGCCTGCGGGCCGCACTCGATGACGTGGCCGGCAGCAACGGCACCCGCTAGGGCGTCGTGATCTGCAGGGGTCCAGCCGTGCCACCAGGCGGCGGGCCCGACGACCAGCGACGCATCAGTGACCCGCGGGCAGATCACGATGTCGGCGTCGGCGTCGAGCGCCTCGACGATTCCCCAGGCGCCCAGGTACGCGTTGGCGGTCACCGGCTTCGCGCCGGAGTCCGCCAGGGACTGTCCGGTGTCGAGGTTGGCGAGCAGGTGGCCGTCAGCCACCAGACCGGGGATCCGTTCGGCGAGGTCGTCACCGTGGACGTAGGCGATGTTGGGAGCGAGTCCCAACCGCTGGGCCAGGTCGCCCAGCTCGGTCGCGAGGCCGGCAGGATTCAGTCCGCCAGCATTCGCGACCACCCGGATTCCCTGGTCGAGACAGGTCCCGAGGACCTGTTCCATCTGGGTCAGGAAGGTCTTCGCGTAGCCGGCGCTCGGGTCCCTCTGCTTGGCCTTCCACAGGATGAGCATCGTGAGTTCGGCCAGGTAGTCGCCGGTCAGGACGTCGATCGTTCCGCCGTCGACCATGTCGCGTGCTGCGGCGATCCGGTCGCCGTAGAAGCCCGAGCAGTTGGCGATTCGGAGCGGACGGCGCGGGTTCACGAGCTTTCCTTCAGATAGGGGCCGATGGCGTCGCGACCTCGACCTGGCGCGCCGGCGAACGACTGCGCAATGGAGATCCAGGCCGCTGCCGTCGAGCCGGTCACGACGAGATCGGTATCGAGCGGGTGACGTCGTTGGGTGACGACCAGGCAGAAGTCCTCGGCAGATCCACGGACGACATCACCTGCTTCAGGCTCGCCCCATGTCCAGGTGCTCCCGTCCGGAGCCAGGAGCTCGACGCGGACCGGCAGCTCGGGCAGCTCGCGCTCATTGAGGAGGAAGCTGAAGCCAAGAGTCCGTACGCCGAGGTGGGCGATGTGCTTGAGGCGCGCGGTCGGCGGACGGGACAGCCCGAATGTGTCGTACACGTCCTGGCCGTGCGCCCAGGTCTCCATCAACCGGGCCGTCGCCGAGCTCATCACACTCATGCTCGGGCCGAACCATGGGACCCGCTCGTTGCCGTCGAAGGCGGCGAAGGTGCTGAGGAGGTCAGCCCTGGCGGCGGCGAACCAGGTGTAAAGCTCGGGGACGGGCATCGTGCGGAAGCGCTCGGCAACCACGTCCGGAAACTGCGGGCCGAGCTCGACGAGGGCAGCAGCGTCGACGCAGAACACGTCAGGATCGGTGGCTGCGGTGACGGCGGCCTGGTCGAAGAATGCGAGGTGACTGACCTGGTCGCGGACCGACCACCCGTCCGCGGGGGTGGCGTACTCCCACCGGTCCGGGTCGAGTCCGGTGAGGACTTCGGAGAGGACCTCAGTCTCGGCAGCAAGGTCTCCGAGCAGGGCCTGCAGGGCGGCGCTCATCGGCCGACCCACTGCGGCGGACGCTTGTCGCGGAATGCTGCCGGCCCTTCCTGGGCATCGGCGCTCAGATAGACCGGCTCCCAGATCCGTTCCGCCTCGTCGAAGGCCTGCCGCAAAGGATGTTCGGCGGCGAGCCGTACGGTCTGCTTCGCCGCGCGCACCGACAGAGGCGCGTTCGCGGCGATCCGCTCGGCCAGCGCTTGGGTCTCCTCCACGAGTCGTTCGGAGGTCACGACCTTGTTCACGAAACCGAGCTCGTGGGCACGGCGGGCGTTGATCGGATCACCGGTGAGCAGCATCTCCATCGCCACCCGTGGGGGCAGCAACCAGGACAGCGGTGCAGCCCACGGGGCTCCGCGGCCCACCTTGACCTCGGTCACGGCGAAGCGCGCGTTGTCGGAGGCAATGACGAGGTCACACGTCTGGGCCAGCAGGAATCCTCCGGCGAACGCCACGCCGTTGACGGCAGCGATCGTCGGCTTGCTGACCTCGATGTTGCGCCCGAACTGTGGCACGAAGTCGGCGGGCGGCACCTGCAGGCCGGTGTCGGCCATCTCCTTCAGATCACCGCCCGCGCAGAAGGCACGGTCGCCGGTTCCGGTGAGTACGAGCACGAGGGCCGAGTCATCTTCGTTGAACCGGCGGACCCCGGCGAACAGACCGTCCCGGACCTCGCGATTGAGGGCATTGCGTGCCTCGGGGCGATTGATCGTCAGCCATGCGACGCCGTTGCGGACCTCGTAGGTGACGCTCTGGGTCTCGGTGGGGCGCGTGTCCGTGGTCATGCCTGCTCCTCGACGACAGCCAGCACGGTTCCGAGGTCAACGGCTTGCGACACGCTGACGCCGATCTCGGTGACGACGCCGTCGACCGGCGCGACGACGCTGTGCTCCATCTTCATCGCCTCGAGGACAAGGACCACGGTGCCGGCGGTGACCTGGTCGCCGGGCTGCACTGCTACCCGCACCACGGTCCCGGGCATCGGGGCGAGAAGCGATCCGGGAGCGTTTCGCGACCCGGGCTCCGGGAAACGAGGCTCCTCGACCAACGTGGTGCTGCCGAGCACGCTGTCGACGTACGAGACCTCACCTACGCGACGAACCGTGCAGAGGCGTCGGACACCGGCCACTTCGAGGTCGACCTGCCGATCGGTGGCGGCGAGCAGCAACACTGCGGCCAACGGTTCGCCGTTCACCTGCACCTCGATGCTGGGGTCGGCCAGGCGATACCGGACGTCGATCTCCTCACCGTCGGCGAGGAATGTGGCCTGCTGGTACGAGCTGGGCACGTTGCGCCAGCCAGAGGGCAGTCCGGGCAGAACCTTGGCACCCGTGCGGCGATCCGCCTGGGCTGCCAGTGCGGCGGCAACTGCGTGGACGGCGACCGCGACGGGCGAGTGCCAGGACCGGCTCAGGGCAAGGGGGTCGTGGCGGCTGAGATAGCCCGTGTCGATGGTGCCCGCCGCGAACTCCGGCTCCCGGAGGATCCCGACGAGGAGCTCACGGTTGGTGACGACACCGTGCAGCTGACTCTCCGCCAGGGCCCGTGCCAGCGTGCGGCGAGCGTCGTCGCGAGTGGCGCCGTGGGCGATCACCTTCGCGAGCATCGCGTCGTAGTGCACCCCGACCTGGGATCCGACGGTGACTCCGGCATCGACCCGGATGCCCGGCAGGTCAGGCACGGAGAACCCGTGCACGGTGCCGGTCGCCGGCAGGAATCCGGCGGCGACGTCTTCGGCGTACAGCCGCACTTCCATGGCGTGACCTGTGACAGTCGCTGTGAGGGCTTCCTCCGGAAGGGGATGTCCCTCGGCGACGCGCAGTTGCAGTCGCACCAGATCGAGGCCGGTGACCATCTCGGTAACCGGGTGTTCGACCTGAAGCCGGGTGTTGACCTCGAGGAAGTAGAAGCGGCCGTCGGAGCCCATCACGAACTCTGCCGTGCCGGCTCCGACATACCCGATCGCCTTGCCCGCCGCGACGGCTGCGGTTCCCAGCTCCTCGCGGAGCGCGTCGTCGACGACCGGTGACGGCGACTCCTCGATGATCTTCTGGTACCGGCGCTGGATCGAGCACTCGCGCTCGAAGAGATGGATGACGTTGCCCTGGGTGTCAGCGAAGATCTGCACCTCGATGTGACGCGGAGAGTCGAGGAACCGCTCGAGGAAGACGGTGCCGTTCCCGAAGGCTGTGACGGCTTCGCGGCGGGCACCTTCGACGGCTTCAAGGAGTCCGTCAGCGTCGTGGACGATGCGCATGCCGCGACCTCCGCCGCCGTACGCCGCCTTCACGAGCACCGGGTATCCGATATCCGCTGCCACCCTTCCGATCAGCGCAGCTGCATCGATCGTCGCGTCGTCAGAGACCGTGACCTGCGGAAGCACCGGCACCCCTGCCGCGGCCATGATCTTCTTGGCCTCGATCTTCGAGCCCATCGAATCGATTGCCTCAGGCGGCGGCCCGACGAAGATCACTCCGGCGGCAGCGCAGTCGCGCGCGAACCCGGCGTTCTCGGACAGGAACCCGTACCCCGGGTGAACGGCGTCTGCGCCCGTCAGCTTGGCGGCAGCGAGGATGAGGTCGCCACGGAGGTAGGTGTCAGCGGGAGCGTTGCCAGGCAGGTGGACGGACTCGTCAGCCTCGCGCACCCATGGCGCATGAGCGTCGGCATCGGAATAGACCGCAACACACGCGATATCCATCGTGCGGGCCGTGCGAATGATGCGCGACGCGATCTCGCCCCGGTTCGCGATGAGGAGCTTGTTGATGATTGCCATGGGTTCCGTTCTCACATCCGGAAGACGCCGTAGCCGCGCCTGCCATCGATGACCTGGGAGTGCACCGCGGACAGGGCCATGCCCAGCACGGTCCTGGTGTCGCGCGGGTCGATCACGCCGTCGTCGTACAGCCGCGCACTGGTGAAGAACGAGTGCGATTCGGCGGTGATCTGTTCCTCGATCTGCTTGGTCTTGATGGCGTCGGCCTCGAGATCGAACTCGCGCCCGGCTGCCTCCGCGCCCTGCCTGCCGACGATCGACAGCACACCGGCCAGCTGCGACCCACCCATGACGGCAAGCTTTGCGTTGACCCAGGTGAACATGAACCGGGGGTCGAAGGCGCGGCCGGACATCCCGTAGTTGCCGGCTCCGAACGATGCGCCTATGTTGATCGTCAGGTGCGGAACGGTGCTGTTGGTGACGGCGTTGATCATCTTCGCGCCGTCCTTGATGATGCCGCCCTGCTCGTAGGTCCTGCCGACCATGAAGCCGGTGCAGTTCTGCAAGAAGATCAACGGGACGTCGAGCTGGTTGGCCAGCATGATGAACTCGGTGCCCTTCTGGGCCTCCTCGCTGAACAGCACACCGCGCGCATTGGCGAGGATGCCGACCGGGTAGCCGTGGATCGACGCCCAGCCGGTGACGAGGCTGCTGCCGTACTGCGGCTTGTACTCCCCGAAGCGCGAGCCATCGACCACACGTGCCAGCACGTCTCGAGGATCCACCGGGACCCGGAAGTCGGCGGCGGCGATGCCCAGCAGCTCGTCCTCGTCGTAGAGCGGAGCATCGGCGTCCAGGCTCGGCCCGGGGCCGTGCTTGCGCCAGTTGATCTCCGACATGATCTGGCGCCCGATGCGCAGGGCGTCGCGTTCGTCGACGGCGAAATGATCGGCGAGTCCGGAGACCCGGGCGTGCATCTCGGCGCCGCCGAGCTCCTCGTCGTCGGACTCCTCACCGGTGGCCATCTTCACCAGGGGCGGGCCGCCGAGGAACACCTTGGCGGCCTTGTCCACGAGCACGGCGTAGTCGCACATGCCCGGTACGTAAGCGCCGCCGGCGGTCGAGTTGCCGAAGACCAGGGCCACGGTGGGGATTCCCAGGCCGGAGAGCTCGGAGAGACCCTGGAAGATCTTGCCGGCCTGCACGAACAGCTCGGACTGGGTGGGCAGGTCTGCGCCGCCGGACTCGACCAGGTTGATCACCGGAAGCCGGTTGCGCTTGGCGATGTCGAGGGCGCGCAGGTTCTTGCGCAGCGTGTAGGGGTTCATCGTGCCGCCGCGGACCGTCGGGTCGTGGGCGATGATCACGCACTCGACTCCCGAGACGACCCCGAGTCCGGTGACGATGCTGGCGCCGACGGTGAACTGGGTCCCCCAGGCGGCCAGCGAGGAGAACTCCAGGAACGGTGCATCCCGGTCCAGCAGGAGCTCGATGCGTTCGCGGGCGAGCATCTTGCCGCGCTCACGATGGCGAGCCGCATATTTCGCGCCGCCGCCGGCGCGGACCAGGTCGAGCTGCTCTTCGAGGTCGGCCAGCGCGGCCTCCTGGGCAGCCCTGTTCCCCAGGTACACCTCGCCCTCGAGGTCCAGGGTCGATCTCAGCGTGGTCAACGGTCTTCCTCCTTCAGTGTGGAGCGCGTCGGACGTGTACGCCGGGTCGGACGATCGCGGTGCCGCCTCCGGGACCGTGTCTCCATGCTCGCGGGGCGGGTGGCCGCAGGTCGTCGCCGTACGGGGGTGGCTTTCCCCTCCTACCGGGTGGTTTCAACTCCCGACTCCCATCGCGGCGCTGACCCCGGCGATCAACCCGCTCACGACGAAAAGACCGCCGAAGATGGTCATCGACCAGGCGCCTCGTCGCAGTGAGCGTTCGTTCTTTGCCCGGCTGTCGGCGGTGAGGGTCTGCGGTACAAGATCGGCGGAGTTGTGGCGCCCCCACCTGCCAATGCCCAGACAGGCAAAGGCACAGGCAAAGGAGACCGCCGCGACGATCACGGCGCTACCGATGCAGACGCGCTGGGCACGCCGGGCTGGGCAGCAGGCAGGGCGTCCGGATGTGCAGGTCGGTACGCGGAGGCGTAGTCAACGTTCGCCTGCTTGATCTGATCGGCGAGGAAGGCGTCCCACACCTTCATCGCGACCTGTGACTGCAACGTCGCCACGACCTGGGCCTTGGCAGTCGCGTAGGTGGCGGTCGTACCTGGCTTGATCGCCAGGACTGTGCCCACGTTCCAGCCGAACTTGGTCTGTACCGGCCCGAAGTCGCCGCCGACCGGTGTCGAGAATGCCGCCGCGGCGTAGGTGTTCTCGAGCTTGGCGGCGTCGACAGTGCCGAGGTCGCCACCAGAGCTGCGGGTGCTGTCGTCGAGCGAGGTCTTCTGTGCGAGCGCTGCGAAGTTCTTGCCGGCCCTGAGCTGGGCCAGGATCGCATCAGCTTCCTGTTGGGTGGCCACCACGATGTTGGCGAGATGGCGAGTCTCCGGCACGGAGAACGCGGAGGGGTTCTTGGCGAAGAAGGCCTGGGCCTGCGCATCCGTGACCGAAGCGACGGCGCCCTTGGTCACCACCTGGAACAGCCGGGCAGTCGCCTGCTGGCGCTTGATCTCGTCCAGGACGTTCTGCTCGTTCACCCCGAATTCCGCGAGGATCTTGATGAAAGCGGCGTTGGAACCCAGCTGGGTGGTGATCATTCCCGCGAGCGTGTCCCGCGCCGCCTTGTCGGCGATGACGATGTCGTGGGCGGCGGCAGCGTGATCGAGGATCATGCTCACCGCGACGGCCTTCGCCGAGTCGCGCTCGAACGTCGCCTTCGCCTTCGTGCCTGTCGGCGCCTTGATGCCGTAGAGCGCTCCGAGCAGCTCGATGCGGCTGTTGAGTGCGCTCTGGGTCACGACGGCATTGCCGTACTTGAAGGCCGCATCACCGGGGAGGCCGGTGAACCTCTTGATGCCGCCGATCACTCCACCGGCTACGACGGCCAGGACCAGGACGGCGAGCACCGCACGCATCAGTGGCCTCTTCGGCAAGCGGATCTGGCTCAGGACGTTCATACCAATACCTCTTCTCGTGAGTCGACGGGCAGGGCAGCCACCTCGGGCGCCACCGCTCGTTCGGGCATCAGCAGGCGGACAACCTGCGCTGCCACGAGCGACAACAGCACGGTGGCGGCGAGGAACAGCCCGAAGTTCTGGATCACGGTCAGCCCGGAGACCGTCAGGGCGAGATAGCCACAGGTCGCGGCCGCAGCGGCGACGAGCACCGAACGACGTACCCGCGCGTCGTGCGGACCGCCGAGCAGGACGCTGAATTCACAGGCCGTGGCAGTGGCGAGCGATCCGAGGGCGACGGTCAGCGGGGTCAACGAGATGCCCAGGGCCAGCGCGACGGAGAGGCCCCACCCCGTCGCGAGCCCTGCTGCCAGGATGCCGCGAAGCGCGTCCGACTTGCGGCGCAGGCCGATCAGCAGGACCAGCCCGGCGGCCGCGATCCCGACAAGCCCGGTGACGTATCTGTTGCTGGAGATCAACTGGTAGCCGCGGGCCGTCACGACCGGCAGGCCGGCGAGGTCGACGCGCAAACCTCGAGGCGGCGTCGGGATGGCTCTGCGGAGATCGTTCAGCAGCGTCTGCTGGCTGCCGACGTCGCCGAGCTTGATGCCGAAGCTGAGCACTGCTTCCTTGCCGTCTTGACGGATCACGGAGCTCAGCAGGTAGGGGGGCAGCTGGTTCAAGCCGGCCTGAAGCTGTTCGGCCGTCGGATTGGGTCCGAGGAAGGCAAGCAAGGTGGGCGGGCTGACCACTGGGTGCAGCTGATCGCCGAAGTCCTGGAGGGTCAGGTCCTGGACATCGGTCATCCAGGCCAGCGAGGCCGGGGTGATGACGTTGTTCCCGCGGACCAGGATGTCGACCTCACCGGCTGACCCGAGCACGCTCTGGGCGTGATGTGCGTCGGTCAGTTCAGGTGCGCCCGCGGCCAGGCGTTCCGGCTGACCTTCGATCCGAAGGTGGGGGAGCGCGATCCAGCCGGTCACGGAGATCCCTGCGGCGACGGCGAGAAGCGCAGCGCGAGCTGCCCAGCCGAGAGCCGGCTTGGACACGGTCGTCCTGACGTCGTCGCGCGGCCGGATGGCTGTGGCGGATCCGTCCACCAGTCGGCTTGCCCACAGCCCGAACCCGATTGCCAGCAGAACGCCGGCACCCAGGGACAACCCGAGGTCGCGGACGAACGGCACCGGGGAAAGCCCGAGGGTCGCAAATCCGGCGGCTGCCGCGGTGGCGGTGACGATCACACGACGCCGGTCGGCGCCGCGGACGAGGTAGGCCGGGAAGTCGCTCCCTGTTCCCAACAGGATCGGCAGGAAGGCGACGACCCCCAGCGAGACCGGGTGGTGGAGCCAGCCGAATGCTGCAAGCGTCACGGCGGTCGCCGCCAGTGTGGCTGCGAGTGGCAACAGGCGATGGCGCTTACGGGAAAGCCACGGCAGGAACAGGTAGCAGCCTCCGATCAAGGCGAGCGCACAGGCACCGACGACCGGGATCTCGTGGCGCAACAGGCCACCCAGACCGGCGGCAACCACGGGCATGCCGGTCACGGTGATCCTGGTGGTGTGGAGCCCGGCGCCGTTCACCACCGCCTTCGTGGCCTCGACGAGCCGCTCGGTAGCTGCCTGATCGAGTTGGTCGCGCGGTCGCACGACGATGGCGACGGCATCGGGACGCGGCACGACGAACCGCCACTGCACGCGAGGCTGTCCGTCCTGGTCGAAGACGACGGACTGCACGAACCTGGAGTTGTGAAGCGTGGGGAGTCCGGCGGGTAGGCCCTTGACGAGGAGTGCGCCGTACCGGACGTCGAAGGCCTGGACGGACCGGGCCACTGCTGCCGCCACTGCCGCAGGGCTCTTGCCGGCTGCTTGTGCCTTGATCCGGGCCGCTGCCTGGATCCCGTCGCGCCGGCCGGAGATCGTGGCGAGCATGTCCTGGGCCGACGAGGCGACCTGGTTGAGCACGGTGCCGGGCCCGTAGACGACCGCTACGTCGGGTAGCCGGGAGAGAGCGCCCTCGAGTCCGACCAGCTTGGTGATCTGGTCGCCTTCGAGCAGCGCCGCCGGTTTGCTCGACTCGGCGAGTACGACGATCGGGTCGCCGCCGAAGGAGCGCGCGGCCTCGATCGTGGCCTTCTGGGTCGGGTCGTTGAGCGGCAGGAACGAAGCCGTCGTCGTGTCGGTACGCACCTGGGTCAGCCCGATGCCCACCACCGCCGCAGCAGCGGCGGTGAGCATGAGCCCGACCAGGAAACGCCCCGTCAAGAACCTCATGGGCTCTCGCGCTGCACTCTCGGATAGGTCCCCGTGAACGGACCGGGGCGGGCCCCGGAGCCAGGAGCCGGGAACGCGTTGGTGTAGTTGCCGAGCAGATTCGGAACCTTGACCGGCAGCTGCGGCGAGTTCGTGTTCAGCAGCGGGGTCAGCCGCAGGTAGTAGGCGCCGTTCTCGTCGCGGTAGTTCAGGACTGCGTTGAAGTTCGCGAAGTACGCCGACAGCTCCGGGCCGTAGGGGCGGACGTACGCGAGCATCGGGTTGACGTCGTTGAGGGTGGCGTGAGCCTGCGGGATGAACGCTCGAAGGTCGACACCGTTCTGCGGGATACGCGTCAGGGTGGCCGGAACCTCGTCGAGGACTCGTGAGAGCGGAGCCATCATGCCGCGCAGGTCCGTGGTCGTCCCCGGTAGTTCGTTCAGCGCCAGGGTCAGGTTCGGCGCGGCTGCCCGCAGGTCCGTGGCCACCGGCGCCAAAGCGCCCGACAGCGTGGTGAGCGAGTCCGATGCCGTCGTGGCGTTGGTCAGCACATCGGGCGCCAGTCGCAGGGTCTGCTCGATGGCGGCCCGTTGACCGGCCGTGGCTCTGGTGACGGTGTTGGCGCCGGTCACCAGGTCGGCAATCTCGCCCTGTCCGGTGTCGAGGGCCCGCAGAACCGTGGAGGTCTCACGCGCCAGCGACTCGAGGTCCTGCGACTGGGCCGAGATCGCGGCGAGGGCGGTGTGGCCACCCCGCCCGAGGTCGCCCAACCCGGTCATCAAGGACGAGACGTCCGTGCCGGTCCCTGCCGTGCCCTGACCGAGGCCGCGCAGCAGGCTGCGCAGTTGGCCACGCGTGTTGGCATCGACGCTGGCGAGCACGTCGTCGAGCTGGACACTCGGCTCGGCGGCGCTGGCGGGTAGGTGGTTGTTGTCCGGCACCACGGGACCCTTGCCGTCGGTCAGGGCGAGGTAGGACTCGCCGACCAACGTGCGCGACCCCAGGCGGAACCGGGCACCCTGGTGAAGCGGCGCCGCGTCCTTGTTCAGCGTCAACGTGACCCGCAGCGTGCTGGAGTCGACGCGGGTGATGCTGCGGACCTCTCCGACGAGGATGCCGGCCTCCTGGACCTGGGCAGCCTTGACCAGGTTGTCGACGTCCTTGAAGTCGACGCTCACGGTGTACTTCTTCTGGCTGATGAACGGCAGCGGCTCGCCGGTACCGGTGTACAGCACGCCCATGATCACCGCGCAGGTCGCGAAGAAGATGCCCAGGGTGATCACCCTGCCGGTGGCGCCGCCGAAGATGCGCTTCATCACTTGCCTCCCGGAACGTTGTTGAGCGGATTGGGCAGGACGCCTCCACCGGGGAGCGGCACCATCAGGTGGCCGCGGATGATGCTCCCGTTGGCGTCACCGGCGCCGAACACCGACGTGGTGTTGTAGACGAAGGCCTTGATGTCGGTCAGGTAGGACATCACCGTCTGGGTGTCCGCGTTGAGTGCCCCGGTCACCGACGACAAGGTGCCGAGCGCCGCTCGTGCATTGGCGACCGTCGGGCGCAGGTCGGCGATCACGGGGACGGCCTTGTCGAGCACGGGCCTGGCTGCGTCGACCGTCTTGCCCAGGTTGACCAAGGTCGAGCGGAAGCGCTCGAGGGCGGGCGGAAGGGCACCCGAGGCGTTGTTGAGGCTGACCAGCGTCGGGTTGAGCTGGGTGGTCAGTGCCTGGGTGCTGGTGAGGGTGTCCCGGAGCTGGGCGGACAGGCCGGGCAACGCCTCGATGCTCTGCCGCAAGGCACCGTCGTTCTCGGCGAGAACCGACAGGGTTTGCTCGGTGGCGCCGGCCAGTCGCGTGACGCGCTGGTCGTTCTGGCCGACCGCAGCCGAGATCTCGGACAGTGCCGTCACGAGCTGGGCGATCTTGGTCCGCCTGGTCTGCAGTGCCGTGACGACCGGCTCCAGGGCATCCAGGGTGGCCGACGTCTCGCTCAGGCCGCCGGCGAGCTGGGTCGGGGCATGTGTCAGGGCCGCGTCGGACTCGACCATGAGGTCGGTCATGGCTTGCTGTGATCGCGCGTCGAGGTGGTCGAGGATGTCGTCGGCCTGGACCGGTCGCTCAGTCTGGGACACCGGAATCGGGGTCGATGAGGCGAGTGGCGCCGCTGCCGGCGAGCCCTGGTTGAGCTCGATCTGCATTTCGTCGAGCGGGTTCTTCGGTCGCAGGACGGCGCGCGCGTTGCCGTAGAACGTGTAGCTGCCGTCCAGCTTCATCGTGATGATCGCGGTGTTGTGGTCGGTCGCCTCGGTGTGAGTGACGGTCCCGACCGTGACGCCGGCGATGGTCACCGCGGTCTTGCTCTGCGGGTTGAGGCCGGGAACCTGCGAGAACTCGGCCCGGACGATCGTGCTCGCGTTCCACGGGTAGGTGCCGCCCAGGTTGGATTTGATCGCCACCGTGGTGATCAGGCCGACCACCAGCATCAGGACCACTGCGGTCACGTCCCGGCTGAGGCCGGGCACGGTCGCCAGCTTTTCCTTCCACTGCGACGTCCTTGTCTGACCAGTCATTTCGCACTCCCTGTGAGCCATGGCAGCTGAAGCAGTTGCGCGATCACCGAGAGGCCGTTGGCCTTCGTGGGCGCTCCTGATTTGTTGGGCAGCGACAGTCCGCCGGGTTCGTTGGCGTTGGACCCCTCGTGCGGCCCCAGGGGCAGGCCGAACCCGAGCGACTGGAGGTACTCCTCGAGCGAGTGGTCGACGATCCCGCCTGCGGTACTGAGACCGACACCGGCCATCAGACGTCCGCTCGCGCCGTTGTTGTCGTGGAACTGGAAGACATCGGCGGTCTTGGCGAGCAGGTAGCCGGTCTCCTTGTAGAGCGGCTGGTCGTTGCCGCCGCCGTTGTAGATGCCCGTCCCGTGCCAGGGCGACATCACGGCGGCGGTGATCGGGCCGTTGAGTCTGTCGAGCACCGGGCCCTTGAAGTCGTCGAGGACGCCGGTGGCGAGGGTGGCTGTCGGCACCAGGTCCTGCACCAGCGGACGAGCGTCCTGGGCGACGGTCCTGGTGTTGGCGATCACGGGCCGGGCCCGCTTCAGGACCGGCCCGAGGGTGGTCAGCACGCCGTTCATCTCGTTGGCCGCGGGTCGGAACGTCGTCGCCGTGACGCGGAGCTGGTCGAGCGTCGCGTTCAGATTGGTCAGCCCGACGCGAGTGACGTTGAGCGTCGAAGGACCCGAGGAAATCGTTGCGGCCAGGGCAGCACTGGTGCTGGCCAAGGTCGCGGAAGCCGTGTCGAGGTTGTCGATGATCGACCCCAGACGGCCTTGCTTCCGGGTGAGTGCGGCGGCAAGGTTCTGAGTGCTTCCCACCAGTGCAGCCAGGTCCTGGTCGGGCCTCGTTCCTTCAAGACCTGCGAGGACCTGCGACGCAGGGCCGAGCGTGCGCGGTCCGGAGTCGATCAACTTCTGGACCTGGCTGGTGCCGCCGTTCTGGAGCGTCTCGTCCAGCTTGGCGACCGTGCCCTTGACCGACTCGGACGCCGTCGGCGTCACGGTGCTGATCACCTTGTCCAGTTCGACCGGAACAGTGGTCCGGCTGACCGGGATCGTGCTGCCGTCGGCCACGGCTCGCTTCGAGCCACCGGGAACCAGCTCGACGTAGTAGGTACCCCCGAGGAGCAGCGTGGGCCGGATGTTGGCACTCGGTGCGCTCCCGAGCTTCTCGCGGGTGCCCTCGTCGAGCTTCATCGAGACGATCTGGCCATCGGTGGCACTGCGCGTGAGTCCCGTGACGACGCCGACCTTGACGCCGGCGATCTTCACGTTGCTGTCGTACGGCGACAGTTTGTAACCGGTCGTGAACGCAGCATTCAGGTGCTGGCCCGGAGACAGGGTCGTCAGGATGCGCGGGTGGTCGAAGGAGAAGATGGCGAACAGCGCGAGCGCTGCGAGCACCACCATCCCCATCGCCTTCGGCGTCCTCGGCCGCAGCGCTGAGAGCAGGGGCTTGCTTCGGTTCGTCATCATTTCTTCCCTCCGGGAAGGAGACCGGTCGGCAGCAGGCCCTTGGCGCGGTCGAACTGGGCGACCCCGGGAGCCGGGTAGTTGTCCTGGGGCAGGTTGCTGGACGGGAAGATCGCGCCGGTGAGGGTGTTGACGCCGGGCGTGACCCCCAGCCGGGCGTAACGCACGCCGGGCCTCGGGCCTTCGGACACGAAGCTGCGGCCGCGGAGGAACAGCTCCTGCATGTCGATCGCATACGGGGCCAGGTACTGCAGCGGCGGAAGCAGATCTGCCAGCGCCTGCTCCACCTGGTCGGCCAGCGGCTGGGCGTCGGCGAAGGTCTTGGTGATGTCTTCGACGGCAGGAATCGACTGGGCGGCCACGGCGGGGATCTGGGCCGCGACCGGAACTGCATCGCGAAGGAATCCGCGCAGATTCTGATCCGAACGTCCGAGGGCCTGGGCGCCCGGTTCGAGCGCTCGAAGAGCCAGACCAGTCTGGTGGAGAGGCTGCTGGAGGTTGCTCATCGCGTGGTTGACGTGCGCCAACGCGTTCGGGAGCTCGAACAGCGTCTTGCGAAGTGGTGCTCCGGAGCCAACGCCGACAGCCTGGAAAGTCGCGTCGCTCTGCTTGATCAGCGTTGCGAGTTGCTGCTGACGGCCGACGAGGTGGTTCGAGAGCGTGTTGACCTCGCTCAGGAGCTGGGGGAGATTCGCCTTGTCCGAGGCCAGTGCGCCGGAGATCGTGCCCAGGGCCTTGAGCGAGTCGGGTGCTGAAGCCAGGAAGGCATGCAGGTCGTCACCGTGTCCGGCAAGCCCGCCACCGACGTTGCGCAGCGTCGAGGTCGCGGCATCACGGGTGGTGGGGTCAAGAACGTCGAGCAACTGGTACAGGTCCACCGAGTCCGAGGTCTGCGACGTAGGGATCGGCGCCGTGAGCACGCCGGCGCTCGGCGTACCGGGGTTCAGGTCGATGAACTTGGTCGCCAGTGCCGACACGTCGCCGATGGTGGTGGTGGCGTTCTTGTAGACGTGGGCGTCGCCGTCGATCGACATCGTGACGAGCGCAGCACCGTGGGAGTAGTCGATGGCGCTCACCCGGCCGATCCGCTTACTGTTCTGGCGGACCAGGTCGTTGACCTTCAGCGAGTGGATGTTGTTGACGTACGCCTGGACCTGGGTGGTCTTCGCGAACGGCATGCCGGTCTGTGCCTTGAAGGTGAGGTACATCATGGCTCCGATGACGACCAGGACGATGAGACCAGCCCGGAAGGACAGCGAGCGGGCCTTGAAGTCGGGTGTGACGCTGTCGGTCATAGCAGGCCTCCGAGAAGTTGGCTGAGCAGGTTGGTCTCCTGCGTTTGCGACAGACCGGTCGCATTGGGGCTGGTCAGCGAAGGACCGCTGGTCCGCGGAGGCAGCGGCAGGGTGGGCGACGTCGGAACCGGAAGCCCGTGCAGGATGTTGTCCGGCAATCCGGGCAGTAGCCCGGCAGCCGTGTCGCCGAGCGCGTTCGGCGAGAGCGGAACGATCGCCTTGAAGTAGTGGCTGATCGAGTCGTAGTCGCTCGTCGCCATCGACCAGCCCTTGACGAACTCCATCAGGTTCGTCAGGTTCTGGCCGCTGAGCGCCACGTCGGACAGGTGCTTGGCCGATGATCCGATCGGAACCAGGCTGTTCGACGCCGGTCGGAGTGCCTGGACGACCGGGGCTGCTTGCGCCAGCAGCTTGTCTGCCTGGTTGAGCACCGGAGGGAGCGACGCGAGCGCCGGGTCGGCGGCGTTCGCGAACCGCTGGAGCTCGCCGCTGATGTCCGTCAGGTCGTTGGTGACCGGGCGAAGCGACGCCAGGGTGCGGGTTGCCGGGTCAGCGACTCCCGCGAGCTCTGCGAGCGCGGCCCGCGAGTTGGCGATGGTCTGCGGAAGCTGCTGCAACGAGGCCCGCAAGGCTTCGCGCTCGTCCGCCACCGCGCTCAACGACTGGGTTGCCGAGGTGACCAGCTGGTCGAGGGGCTTGCCCTCGCTGGTGGCCAGGGCTGCGGCGACAGGCTGGGTGCTGTCGACCAGACGTGTGAGGAGGGCGTTCTGCGTCGACAGGATCGACGCGAGCGCCTTGACCTGGGTCATGGCCGGCTTCAGGCCCGCGACGGTCGCATCGACCTTCGCGCCTTGTCCCCGAACGCCTTCGCCTGACTCGGTGAGCAGCGCGCTCAGTGCCGTTGCGGTCGGCGTGTCCACGGAGTTCAGGACGTCCTGGAGGTCGACGACGCGCGACGTGCGGGACGCGTTGATCACGTAGGGAGCCGAGAGAGCGGGAGAGCTGTCGGTTCCCCGTTCGAGCTTGACGAACCGCTCCCCGAGGAGGTCCTGCGTGGTGATGATCGCCTGCACGTCCTGGTGCAGCGGCAGGACGGACTTGTCGATCACCATCGTGACCTGGGACTTCCCGTCCTTCAGCTGGATGTTGGTGATCCTGCCGACGTTCACGCCGGATGCCTTCACCACGTTGCCGGCGATGAGCGGGCTCGAGTCGGCGAACGTCGCGACGACCTCGACCTGGTGGCTGTTGGGCCCGTTGCTCAGCAGGGAATGGCCGAGCAGCCCGGCAGCGAGCAGGCCGGCACCTGCCCACGCGGCGGTCTTGAGCTTGATGCTCATCGGATCCCACTTCCAGTCGCGTCGGTCCAGGGCTGTCCCACCACGGACCCGGGAGCCGGGGTCGGATCCAGCCGGGTCGAGGGGAGGGGCACCGGTGATTCGTTGAATGCGTTCACGCCGGGGGCGAGGAGACCGGCCCAGGTGTGACCGGCACCGTCGTACGGCGCGAAGGCCTGGCCCCAGTTGTCGAGGCCGCCGACTGCCTCAGGGGTGTACGGGCGCAGGAATGAAATGGCTGGCTCGATCCCGTTGAGGAGAACGGACGCGCTCGGCACCACCTGGTGGCTGGTGTCCAGCAGCCGGGGCGTCTCTCCGAGCAAGGTCTGGGCTGCGGTCATCAACGGCCGAAGGTCCCCGATCGCGGGACGCAGGTCGACCAGGGTGGGTGCAAGGTCGGCGCTGATGGCCGGCAGCTTGCTGGTCGCGGGCTGCAGGGCGTTGAGCAGACCGACCGTGGCGTCGACAGCTCCTGGGACCTTGCCCAGGGTCGTCCGAGCTGCCGCGAGGGTTGAGGGAAGTTCCTGGAGCGTGCTGGTCAGCTGGGTCTGCTGCGCCGCAACGGCGGAGGTGACCGTGTTGAGGTTCGCGACGGTGTGCGCGATCTTGTCCTGCCGCTGGGCAGCAACCGTGGTCATCTGGCTCAGCTGCGAGACCAGTGCGTGGATCGCCGGGCCGTCGCTTCCGACGGCCTGCATGATCTCGCCCAGACCCCTGACGGTTCCGGACGCCGTCACGATGGCCTGGCGGAGCTGGTCCTCGTGTCCGGCGACGGTCTGGTTGAGGCCACCGAGCAGCAAGGTGAGGTGGGCCCGCGTCGGTGCGTCCAGGGTTGCCAGGAGCTGGTCGACCTCGATCTGGGCCGAGGGCCCCTGGAACATCGAACCGTCGGGGATCACGGGATTGGACTTCGGGCCGGGATAGAGGGTGAGCACCCGCTCGCCGACGACCGAGACCCAGTCGACCCGCGAGCTGGTGCCGGTGTGCAGCGGGCCCCACGAGCCGTTGATCGAGACGGTGGCAACCGCCATCCCGTTCTGGACCGCGAGCGAGGTGACCTCGCCGGCCTTCTGGCCGTTGATCCAGACCGGAGTGCGCTTCGACAGCATCGCGGCCGAGGGCATCACCAGCTTGACCTGGTAGCCCGGGCCTCCGGTGACGTGGAGTCCGACCACCACGACTGCCAGAGCAGCCGCCGCGGCCATGAGGAGTTTGCGCTTGGTCACGTCAGTCCATCCCGAGTGGGCCGACAGAATTGCCGGACAGGAACTGGCGCACGAACGGCATCTCCGAGTTGAAGGCCTCTTCGGTGTCGCCGTAGTGGATGAGCTTGCCCTTCCAGACGACGCCCACGTAGTCACTGACCTTGCGGGCCGTCAGGATGTCGTGGGTGACCAGGATGTAGGTCCCGCCGTGCTCGGCGTGCACCTTGAGGATCAGGTCGTTCAGCAAGCTCGTGCGTACGGGGTCCAGGCCGGAGTCGGGCTCGTCGAACATGACCACACTCGGGTTGAGCACCAGTGCGCGTGCGAAGCCTGCGCGCTTCTTCATGCCGCCGGAGACCTCGCCGGGGAACTTGCCGACGGCCTTGGTCAGTCCGACCTCCTCGAGGCGCGACATCACGATCTCGCGGATCTCGGACTCGCGCTTGTCGGTGTGCTTGCGCAGTGGGAAGGCGACGTTGTCGTAGATGTTCATCGAGCCGAACAGGGCGCCGTCCTGGAAGAGGACCCCAAAACGCTTGCGGATCTCCTGGCGCTCCTTCTCGGAGATGCGCCACAGGTCCTGGCCGAAGACCTCGACGATGCCCGAATCCGGCTCGAGCAGTCCGACGATGTGCTTGAGCAGGACGCTCTTGCCGGTGCCGGACGGGCCGAGGATCGTCGTGATCGAGTCGTCGGCGAAGTCGAGGTTCAGACCGGTGAGGACGTCGAAGGAACCGAAAGACTTCTTGAGGTCACGAACCTTGACGCTGTGGGTGAGGTTCGGGTCCTTCTCGACGATGATGCCTTCGGCGTAGATCTCGTCGTAGTCGACGGACTCGTCCGGACGTGTTGCGAGATGCGATGACATGGTGTTCCTTTCGGCCTTCTGGCGACGGGTGACGTGCGTTAGAAGTTGATGGGGGCACGACTCAACGCACCGAAGAACAGCTGTTGGAAGATGCAGCCGAGGACGCTGACGATGACCAGGTTGATGACCATCGACTTGGCGGTCGCCTTGCCGACGCCGACAGGCCCGCCGCTGGCGTTGTAGCCGTAGTAGCAGCCGACCAGGATGATCAGGGTTCCCATGAGTACGCCCTGGATCAGCGACAGGATCAGGTCCTGCTGGGTGGTGAAGGCCCAGAAGACCGACAGGTAGCCGCCAGCCGAGACGCTGTGGAAGACGTCAACGTTGAGGAGGTAGTTGACGATGTACATGAATCCGGTACCGGTGACGAACATGAACGGTGCGACGAACAGCATGGCCACGACGCGCGTACTCACCAGGTAGGCCCGTGGGTCCAGGCCCATCACCTCGACCGCGTCGACCTCTTCGCTGATGCGCATTGAGCCGAGTTCGGCCACCAGGCCGCAGCCCACCTTGGCCGACACGATCCAGCCGAACATCTCGGGAGCCACCGTGTAGTCCGCGGTCGAGTTGAACACCGCGGTGTAGCCACCGGCGCCCAGCTGGGAAAGCAGGTAGTGAGCTTCGAGGGAGATCTCGGCGGCGAGCATGCACATCATGAACCAGATGATCGGACTGCTCTTCAGGATGAAGATGCCTGCTTGGCGGAGCACCTCGGACCCGTAGTGCCGTACGTCGGGAAGGCTTCTGAGCACCGAGAACGTGAAGGTGGTGATCTCGCCCAGGTCTTCGACCAGGGATCGTCCGTCGCTGTAGCCGCCGAACCCGCCGGCGCCGGTGCTCGACGCTTCCTGGGGGTCTGGATCCTCCAGGTCGTGGGCTTGCTGGTCAGGGTCGAGTGTGGTGGTCACGATGGTGTCCTCACCGGTTGATGAGCATGTCGGGGTTCAGGCCGAGCATCGTGGCGTTGACCACGAAGTTCAGGATCCAGACGGCAGCGAAGGACAGCACGACGGCCTCGTTGACGGCCCGACCGACGCCTTCGGCGCCGCCCTTGGCGGTGAGGCCCTTCTGGGCCGAGACCACCCCGATGAACAGGCCGATCAGGACGCACTTGGCCGTGGTGCCGACGAGTTCGGGGACCGTCAGCGCACCCAGCATGTTGCCGAGATACGCGCCTGGGGAGGTCGTCCCCAGTGACGTGGCGGAGATCAGTCCCATCCCCATCCCGAGGACGCTGCCGATCACGTTGAAGGCGACCATCATCACGGTGATCGCGATGACCCGCGGGAGCACGAGCGTTCGGATCGCATCCACCCCGAGCACCGTCAGGGCATCCAGCTCCTCCCGGATTCGCCGGGCTCCGAGGTCCGCGGTCATCGCGGTCCCCATCACGCCGGCCACGGCCATGCCGGTGCAGAAGGGTGAGATCTCCCGAAGGGTGGCGAAGACGAAGTAGGTCCCGAGTCGGTTGCCGGCGCCGAGCAGGCTCAGCAGGTCATAGGCGTAGTTGGCGATCAGGAAGGTGAAGCCACCCACCGCCAGCGCGACCGGAAGCCAGCAGAACCTCAGCATCGAGTACATCTCGTCCCGCGTGGCACCCCAGTAGCCCCGCGGGTTCGTGACGGCGGTCTTGACCAGGTAGCCGAGCAGCTGACCGGCCTGGCCGACTTCGACGACGAGTCCTTGCACCCATCCGGGGAGTGCGCGCATCACCCGGCCCGAGGTGGTGATCGGGCGCAGGACCTCCTCGTAGCTCGGCGGTCGCGCGATGTCGAGGCTCATCGCGGTTCAACGCTCGCCGGCGTGCGCGGGTCGAGATCGTGGAACTCGCGCTGGAAGTAGAGGACCGGAGGAGCCTCCTTGAGGGTCACCTCGCGGACCCTTGCGATCAGGATGGTGTGGTCGCCGCCGTCGTAGCGCATGTGCGCGGTGCAGGTGAGCACCACCGACGCGTCCGGAAGGACCGGGACTCCACGGGAGTCAGGCACGAACTCGCCACCGGCGAACTTGTCGGCGCCCTTGGTGGAGAAGCGACCGATCAGGTCGAGCTGGTGGGCGCCGGCGACCTGGACAGCCCACTCGTCGTTGTCCCAGAAGGCATCGTGGCACTGGGCGGTCTTGGCGATGCAGACGAGTACGAGAGCCGGGTCGACCGAGACCGAGCAGAACGAGCTTGCTGCGAAACCGCGGGGTTCGCCGCCCTTGTCCACCGTCGTCATGATCGTGACACCGCTCGGGAAGGCAGCCATCGCTTCTTTGAACAGGGCGGGAGGGGTCTCGCTCATCGGGTGCTCCGTTCGGGGTGCGAGGTCGTGGGCAAGGCGTTCGGCTTTCGCGGCCAGGTAACGGGCGCTGTCCTGGTTCGGCGGGATCACCAGCGGGACGCGCTCGGAGATGGTGATGCCGTAGTCCGAGAGGCCGCTGAACTTGGTGGGGTTGTTGGTCATCAGACGCATCGAGGTGATGCCGAGGTCGCGGAGGATCTGGGCGCCGACGCCGTACTCCCGGCTGTCGATCGGCAGGCCCAGAGCGAGGTTCGCGTCGAGGGTGTCCAACCCTTCCTCGTCCTGGAGCTGGTAGGCGCGGAGCTTGTGGGTCAGACCGATGCCGCGGCCTTCGTGGCCCCTGAGGTAGACGAGTACGCCGCTGCCGGCTCGACCGATCTCGGCGAGGGCCAGTTGGAGCTGCTCGCCGCAGTCGCACCGCGTGGAGCCGAAGACGTCGCCGGTGAGGCACTCCGAGTGGACCCTGACGAGCACGTCGCTGCGACCCGCGGGATCACCGCAGACGAAGGCGACATGCTCGATGCCGTCAACCTCGGAGCGATAGGTGCACGCTGCGAACTCGCCGTGAACGGTGGGGACACGAGCTGTCGCCGTGCATTGCACGAGTGACTCCTGGCCCATCCGGTAGCGGACCAGGTCGCCGACGGAGAGCAGGACCATGTGGTGCTTGCGAGCGAACCGGACGAGATCCGGCATCCTTGACATCGTGCCGTCGGCGTTGACCAGTTCTGCGAGGACACCGACCGGCTGCAGGCCGGCGAGCTGACACAGGTCCACAGCTGCTTCAGTGTGGCCGGTGCGCTGAAGGACGCCACCGGGGCGCGCCCGCAACGGGAACAGGTGGCCGGGCTTGCTGAACTCGCGCCCGTTTGTGTTCGGGTCTGCGAGGGCCCGGGCGGTCACGGCGCGATCTGCCGCCGAGATGCCGGTGGAGGTGGCCGCGATGAGGTCCACCGAGACCGTGAAGGCTGTGCCACGGGGGTCGTTGGCTGCCTCGATCATCGGTGGGAGGCCGAGTTCATCGAGGCGGTCGCCCTCCATCCCGACGCAGACCAGTCCGCTGGTGTGCCGGATCACGAAGGCCATCTGCTCGGGAGTGATCGACTCCGCGGCAAAGATGAGGTCGCCTTCGTTCTCACGGTCGTTGTCGTCGAAGACGACCACGCCGCGGCCGAGACGGAGTTCGCTGAGAGCTGCTTCCACGCGGTCGACTGCGCTCGCGTTGTCGTTCAGGTTCATTGCTCCTCCTCGGTTCTGGTCTGCATCGGGTTGGTGTGCACGGTTCTGGGTCAGGCCGGGGTGCCGAGCACCAGGGCGTAGGCCTTGTTCTCGACTCCGCCCGAGCGGTCGATGGAGATGTACTTCTGCTCGGTGTACTCATCGAGCGCGTCCGGACCGCCCTCGCGACCGAGGCCGCTCTGCTTGTAGCCGCCGAACGGGTACTCCGGGTGCAGCACGTGCCAGTCGTTGACGAAGACCATCCCGGCTTCGAGGCGACGGGCTACGTCGAGCGTCTTGGTCTCGTCGCTGCCCCAGACACCAGCCGACAGTCCGTACTCGGTATCGTTGGCGATCGCGATGGCTTCCTCGACGGTGTCGTAGGTGAGCACCGCGAGCACCGGCCCGAAGACCTCGTCGCGAGCGATCCGCATGTCGTTGGTGACGTCGACGATCACGGTCGGCTCCACGAAGTTGCCGTGGGCGAACTGCTCACCGACCGGCGCTCCACCACCGGTGGCGACCTTGGCACCCTCGGACTCGGCGAACGCGATGTGCTCGAGAACGCGGTCCCGCTGCTCGGCGGTGATCAGCGGTCCGATGTCGGTGGCCAGCTCGATCGGGTCACCGATGGTCATGGTGTTGACGCGGGCCACGAGTCGGTCGACGATCTCGTCACGGCGTGAGGCGGGTACGAGCAACCGGGTTCCGGCCTCGCACGCCTGGCCGTTGTTCGCCATGCAGGCGTAGATCGCGCCATCGATGGCGACGTCGAGATCGGCGTCCTCGAGGATGATGTTCGGGCCCTTGCCGCCGAGCTCGAGGGTCACCTGCTTCACGGTGTCCGCCGACGCGGCCAGGATGCTCTTGCCGACCGCGGTCGAACCGGTGAAGGCGACCTTCCGTACGTCGGGGTGGCTGCTCAGGTGAGCTCCTGCGTCTTCGCCGTCACCGACGACCACGTTCAGGACGCCCTTGGGCAGACCTGCCTTCTCGAACTCCTTCATCAGCTCGAGCGCGATCAACGGCGCGTGCTCGTCGGGCTTGAGGACGACGGTGTTGCCGGCGGCCAGCGCGGGCGCAACCTTCCAGACGATCACGAGCAGCGGGATGTTCCACGGCACGATCGCAGCAACCACGCCGAGCGGTTCGCGGCGCAGGATGCCCTCGGCGGGGACCGGGCCGATCGCCGGGCCGCTCTTCTCGAACTCGTAGGTCGTGGCCTGGGCCGCGATGTACTGCATCTGCGCCACGGACAGTCCGATGTGCAGGGCTCCGGTGACCCTGATGGTCACGCCGTTCTCGCGGGTCTGCAGCGCGGCGAGCTCCTCGAGGCGGCCACCGAGGCTCAGGGCGACGTTGTTGATGAGGGCCGCACGATCTGCTGGCGGAGTGTTGCGCCAGGTTCCCTCGGCATGGGCTGCCTTCGCGGCGGCGACAGCGGCGTCGACTTCTGAGACACCACCCTTGGCGACGGTCGCGACGAGCTCGCCGGTGGCGGGGCTGCGGATCTCGTACTTCTCGTCGGTGTCGACCCACTCGCCGTTGATGTGGAGGGGGTAGTGGGGAACGCTCATCGTTGTCTCCTGGTAATCGGTTTGGGTGGTGGTGAACGGGTGGGTCAGCCGACCTGGCGGTCGCGGCCTTCCCAGAACGGGAGGCGCAGTGCCTTCTTGTCGACCTTGCCGGCCGGGTTGACGGGCAGCTCGGCGATGAAGTCCACGGTCTTGGGCGACGGGATGGCGCCGAGCTCGGCCTTCACGTGTGCCTGGATCTCCTCGACGGTGGTCGTGGCACCGGGCTTGGTCACGACGAACGCGTGCACGGCCTCGCCCCACTTCTCGTGGGGTACGCCGATCACGGCCGACTGCGCCACGGCTGGGTGGCCCAGCAGAACGTCCTCGACCTGACGGGGGAAGACGTTGAAGCCGCCGCTGACGACCAGGTCCTTCTTCCGGTCGACGATGTACAGAAAGCCGTCGTCGCCGATCTTCCCGATGTCGCCGGTGTGCACCCACCCGGCTCGCAGTGCCTCGGCATTGCGCGTGGCGTCGACGTAGCCGAGCATCTGGCCGAGCTGTCGCGAGCAGACCTCCCCGACCTCGCCCTGCGCCAGGTGGTTGTCCTCGTCGTCCTGGATCGAGACGTCGACGTAGGGGATCGGACGACCGCCTGAAGCGAGCCGGCGGAGATCCTCCTCGGTGTCGACGCGGTGGTCGACCTTGCGAAGGCAGGAGACGTAACCGGGCTCGGTGCCGGCGTACGCCTGGATGAAGATCTGTCCGAAGACCTCGAGCGCCTGCTTCAACCGGTCGGGTGCGATCGGCGAGCCGGCGTAGATCATCGTGTTCAGGGAGGAGAGGTCGTGGTCCTCGCGGTGCGGGTGGTCGAGGAGCAGGTAGATGATCGTCGGCACGACTGCGGTCGCGGTGACTCCGTAACGCGAGATCGCATTGAGCAGCGCGTCGACCTCGAGGCCGGGGAGCATCACGTTCGTACCGCCGCGAAGGAAGGTCGGCATCACGAAGATCTGACTGAAGTGGGTCAGCGGTGCGCCGTGGGCGAAGACCTCGCCGAAGCGGGTGTCTCCGATCTCGAGACCAGCGGTGATGCTGTAGTGGCCCCAGGTGAAGTGGGACTGGAGCACACCCTTGGGCTCACCGGTGCTTCCGGAGGTGAAGAGCACGTAGCACTCGTCGTGCTGGTCGATCGCGACGTCGGGCCGATCGGTCGGCTGCTTCCCGACCAGGGTGGCGAAATCGTGGTCAGCGGAGTCTGCGGGGTCGCCGCCGACCCGCACGAAGTTGATGAGGCGCGGCAGCGCACCGCGAAGCTGAGCCACCGTGTCGTCGAACTTGGCGTGGTAGATCAACGTGGTCGCTTCGGTCTGCTCCAGGTTCGCCTGGTGCACCGACGCCGACGCTCGCGTCGGCATCTGCACCAGCACTGCGCCGGCCTTCCAGACGCCGTGCTGGGACGGGATGAACTCGAGGGAGTTGGGCAGCAGGAGCCCGACCCGCTCGCCCTTCTCGACGCCGATGGCCACCAGGGCCGAACCGATCTGGTTCGAGAGGTCGCGCAGCCCGGTGTAGGTCAGGGTGCGCTCGTCGTCGATGATCGCGATGCGCTCCTGGAAGTTCCCGCACGCCTTGTCGAGCGTGTCCGGCAAAGTGCCCCACATAGCTCCTGCTTTCCTACCGACCGAAAACGGTCCGGGTGATGTCTGCCACGAACGTAAAACCCGGGGTGTGACCTGGACGACATCCGAGGGGATGAACACGACTACCCCTTGGGGTGACACGTGGTTCCTCGGACGTTGAGGCCGCGGGCGCCGACACTCCTTGAGCGCAGCGATGGCCGGGGACCCGTTCAGGTCCCCGGCCATCGCCGTTGTGCATGGTCCGCTCAGGCAGTGAGCGAAGCGGGATCGAAGCCTTCTTCCCAGTAGTGGGGCGTGATGATCGGCAGCCCCAGCTGCTGGAAGATCGGACTCTCGTTGAGGAAGGTCGACTCGAGGATGATCTCGCCGGCGTCGTTGAACTGCAGGAACGTGGAGCCCTTGCTCGTCAGCGTCTTGCCGTCGACCGGATAGCCGCGGTAGGTGTCAGCTGCGGTGACGGTCCAGTCCCAGTGGATCATCGCGTGGTCGTTGCCGGAGAAGACCTCGGCGACCGTGATCGTCTGGATGCCACGGCCGCTGTCGGCGTCCTTGTTCGCGTAGTCGGCGAGGCCTTCGAAGAACTCGGCATCGGTCGAGATGGTGTCGCCGAGGTGGTCGTCGACCATCCGGCTCTCGATGCAGAACTCTTCACTGGCGGCGTACAGCGTGCGGTGTGCGTCCAGGTCGTTCACGCGGGTTTCCGCCCAGCGTTCGGCGTATGCAGTGCTAGTCATGTCAGTCCCTTTCAGGCGAATGCGGCGGTCTTGGAAGCGAACTGGGCCTTCTCGGCGCCCGGGTAGTCGACGGCGTTGAGAATGGCGCCGAGGTCCCACCAGGAGGATTCGCGGACGATCTTGCCCTCGTCGTTGTAGACGTGGAAGGTGTGGCCCTGGGTGAAGAACGGCTTGTCGGCCACGTCCACGCCGACGAAGTTGCCGCAGTCCTCCGGGGTCCACTCCCAGCGGATCAGGCCGCTGCGGTGGTCACCCTCGTAGCCGCGGATCCGGAAGTTGTGGACGCCGTAACCGTTGGTGCGGTCCTTGTTGGCGTACAGCACGAAGATCCGGCCGAGGTCACCCTTGTCCCGGATCTGGTACTGGTCGAGGATCGGGTCCTCGAAGACGAAGTCGTCGGCGTACAGCTCGCAGATCGACTCCGCGCTGTCCCGGAACGCCTTCAGCCACTTCACGGCAAACGGGTAGTTCATGAGATCTCCTTGTCTGGGTCTTCTCGGTCCGCCGCGCGTATCGGTGACGAACTTCACCCATCGACGGTAGGAGTGGTGGGACGCCGGCACTTCCCCCCGCGGGAGGATCCCTACTGCCCGTAGGAGGGGCGCGCAGCAGTTCCCGTACGGGCGGCGTACGCCCAAGAACCCTCCCTCGGACGTGGAACAACCCACCACGGGGTGACGTCAGCCGTACCTGTCCGGTCATACGGTCGAACCGCTGCCAGAGGCCCTGGTGGTCACGGAGAAGGAGGTACGACGGTGAGTACGTTCAAGGACGCCGACGAGGTCTACACCTACATCGGCAAGGCCATGGAGGCCTGCGTGCAGGACCCGACCTTCGTCGAGGCCACCAAGGACGGGAGCCTGGTCGTTCAGATCACGCAGACCGATCCGCCGGCCTCGATCCTGGTTGATTTCCCCGGACAGAAGGTGCTCACCGGTGATGCGGCAGCCGCGGCGCCGTCGACCGTGCAGCTGCGGATGAGCTCCGACAACGCCAACCGCTTCTGGCAGGGCCAGCTCAACTTCACCCTGGCGATGGCTCAGCGCAAGGTCAAGCTCGACGGCAAGCGCACCACCGCACTCGGTCTGCTCCCTCTGACCGGCCCGATCTTCGACAAGTACAAGGCCATCCTCACTGAGGCCGGCCGCACGGACCTGCTCGTCGGCTGACGACCAGTCCCTCCAACGACAATGCAGGAGTCAACATGAACGACACCATTACCGAGGCGGAGTTCGACGCCGCCTTCGCCAAGGCCGAGGAGCTCTCGCTCTTCTTCCGCGAGATCGGGCCCAAGTACGACGTCGAGAACACCTTCGCGTACCCCTCCATCGAGGCTTTCAAGAAGAGTGGCCTCGGTGCCCTGCCGGTGCCGAAGCAGTACGGCGGCCTCGGCGGCGACCTGCTCGCGACCTCGAAGGTGGTCAGCGAGCTGTCCAAGGGTGACTCGGCGATCACGCTGGCCTACAACATGCACTACATCATGGTCGGCATCACGATGGGCCTGATGAGCGACACCCAGAGCAAGTACTGGCTGGGTCGTGTCGCCGACGGCGACATCATGTTCGGCCCGTTCTCGGAGCAGCGCGCCGGGTTCAGCGGCCTTGCCGACATGAAGGCCGTGCCCCAGGAGGGCGGTGGCTGGAAGCTCTACGGCAAGAAGACGTGGGGCACGCTCTGCGAGGCCGCGGACATCATCACCACCAACGCGACCATCACCGATGCTGACGGCAACCTGCCTGAGGACTTCCAGGACCGCGTCAACGCCGAGTCCTTCTTCATCGGCGAGTTCAAGGTCGATGAGAACGGCCAGGGCGACGGCATCAGCATCGTCAAGACCTGGGACGCGCTCGGCATGCACGCCACCGGCACCCAGACCATCGTCTTCGACGGCTACTACGTTGCCGAGGACGGCTTCATCTGCGAATGGCGCTCGGGCGCGTTCGGCGTCCTGGAGTGGGCCTCGCTCATGTTCGCCAGCATCTACCTCGGGATGCAGAACCGCATCCTCGAAGAGGCCCGCGCCACCCTGTCCAAGAAGACGCTGGGCGCGGTCTTCGGCGCAGTCGTCGCCGAGGACGTCAAGGTTGCCGGCGTCGGCCACATCATCGACGGGGTCGGCGACATGGCGTCCCGCAACGAACTGTCCCGCCGCGTCCTCTACCGCACCTGTACCGAGGTCAGCGAGGGGTACGACGACAACTGGCCGCTCGAGCTCCGGTTCCCCTACATCGGTCTTGCGAAGACCTTCATCGCCGAGAACGTCATGCACATGAGCAAGCACGCGATGAGCCTGGTCGGTGGGTCGTCCTTCCGCCGGGGCACCATCTTCGAGCGCCTGTACCGCGACTCTGCGGCGTCCATGTTCCAGCCGCTCAACTCCGACCAGTCGCGTACCTACATCGGCGAGTTCATGCTGGCGCCGGAGGAACTGAACGACTGATCCTCGTGCGTGGTGGCCCGCGACGCCCACACTCCCAGTTCGGGCCACCACGCCGCACTTCTCTCACCGGAGCTATTCATGAATGCAGACATCCTGGCGATCGCTCGTGAGCAGGTGCTCGAGCGCGGTGTGCCGTTGGACGAGGCGCAGATCCTGCGGGTGATGCAGACCTCGGATGCGGCGTTGAGCGATCTGCTGGCGTTGGCGCACGAGGTCCGGATGACGT
>JAOPYE010000039.1 GCA_025964775.1 Marmoricola sp. | reverse complement strand
TCTCGACCGACTACGACACCTCGGACCGGCTGTACTTCGAGCCGCTGAGCCTCGAGGACGTGCTCGAGGTCGTGCACGCCGAGTCGCTGGCGGGCCCGATCGCGGGCGTGATCTGCCAGCTGGGCGGCCAGACCCCACTCGGCCTGGCCCAGGGGCTGGAGGACGCCGGCGTCCCGATCGTGGGCACCTCGCCGGCGGCGATCGAGCTCGCCGAGGAGCGCGGCGCCTTCGGACGGCTGCTGCGCGAGGCGGGCCTGGTGGCGCCGAAGCACGGGACAGCGGTGTCGTTCGCCGATGCCCGCGAGATCGCTGCGGAGATCGGGTACCCGGTCCTGGTCCGGCCCTCGTACGTGCTGGGTGGTCGAGGCATGCAGATCGTCTACAACGACGAGACCCTGCGGGGGTACATGGAGGCTGCCACCGGTCTGGACGGGATCACCCCGGACCGCCCGGTGCTGGTCGACCGGTTCATCGACGACGCGGTCGAGATCGACGTCGACGCGATCTACGACGGCACCGACCTGTTCCTCGGTGGCGTGATGGAGCACATCGAGGAGGCCGGGATCCATTCCGGCGACTCGTCCTGCGCGCTGCCGCCGATCACCCTCGGCGCCGCGGAGATCACCAGGATCCGGGAGGCGACCGAGGCGATCGCGAAGGGGATCGGCGTGGTCGGGCTGCTCAACATCCAGTTCGCCCTCGGCGCCGACGTGCTTTACGTCCTGGAGGCCAACCCTCGCGCCAGTCGCACGGTCCCGTTCGTCTCCAAGGCGACCGCGACGCCGCTGGCGAAGGCCGCAGCCCGGGTGATGCTGGGGGAGTCCATCGCCTCGCTGCGCGCGGCCGGGGTGCTGCCCGAGAAGGACGGCGGCGAGATGCCGGCCGATGCCCCGATCGCGGTCAAGGAGGCGGTCATGCCCTTCAACCGGTTCCGCACCCCTGACGGCGCGTTCGTCGACACGGTGCTCGGGCCGGAGATGAAGTCGACCGGCGAGGTGATGGGCTTCGACGCCGACTTCGGCACGGCGTTCGCCAAGTCCCAGACCGCAGCGTTCGGTTCGCTGCCGACCTCGGGCCGGGTGTTCGTGAGCATGGCGAACCGTGACAAGCGCACGATGATCTTCCCGATCAAGGTGCTCGCCGAGGCCGGATTCGAGATCCTCGCCTCCCAGGGCACGGCCGAGGTGCTCCGCCGCAACGGCATCAAGGCCGCCGTGGTGCGCAAGCACTTCGAGGGCACCGGGCCGAACGGTGAACCGACGAGCGTGGCGCTGATCCTGGACGGCCAGATCGACCTGATCATCAACACCCCGCACGGCACGACGGCCGGCGGTGATTCGCGTGTCGACGGGTACGAGATCCGGACGGCTGCGATCCTCACCAACACGCCGTGCATCACGACGGTTCAGGGGCTCGCGGCGGCAGTCCAGGGCATCGAGGCGCTGCGATCGGGCAACATCGGGGTCCGATCGCTCCAGGAGTGGGCACTGGTCACGGCAGCCGGGGAGGTACCGGCTCCCTTCGAGCCGGTTGCTGCGCAACCTCCTCAGGACAAGTGACCGTGTATAGGGCGCTGTTCGACAAGGTCCTCACCCGGGTCGACCCCGAGCAGGCGCACCACGCCGCGTTCGCCGCGATCCGGGCTGCAGCACCAGTGCTCGGCGGCGTGAGCCGGCTCGGCTCGCGACCGGCCGGCGTACGGCGGATGGGCCTGGACTTCCCGGGGGTCCTCGGACTCGCAGCGGGCTTCGACAAGAACGCCGTCGGTATCGACGCACTCGCGGGCCTGGGCTTCGGCTTCATCGAGATCGGCACCGTGACGGGTGAGCCCCAGCCCGGGAACCCGAAGCCCCGGCTGGTGCGGTTGCCCGCTGATCGGGCCGTGGTCAACCGGATGGGCTTCAACAACGACGGTGCCGAGGCGGTGGCCCGGAGACTCGAGGCCCGGGCGTCGAGCTCGAGAGGACGCCGTGGACCGGTTCTCGGGATCAACATCGGCAAGACCAAGGTCGTCGGCGAGGACGACGCGATCGCCGACTACGAGAAGAGCACCGGCCTGCTCGCGCCGTACGCCGACTACCTGGTCGTCAACGTGTCCTCGCCCAACACGCCCGGCCTGCGGGACCTGCAGGCGACCGCGAGGCTCGAGCCGCTGCTGCGCGCGGTGCGCAAGCGTGCCGACGACGTGACCGGGCACCCGGTGCCGCTGCTGGTCAAGATCGCGCCGGACCTCAGCGATGCCGGCGTGCTGGAGGTGGCCCAGCTCGCCACCGACCTCGGCCTCGCCGGGATCGTGGCGACCAACACCACCATCGAGCGCACCGGCCTGGTGTCGACCGCCGAGGAGATCGAGCGTGCCGGGGCCGGGGGACTCTCGGGCGAACCGTTGCGCAAGCGCTCGCTCGCCGTGCTGCGTCTGCTGCGCAGCCAGGTCGGCCCCGAGATGACCCTGATCGGGGTAGGTGGCATCGCCGGCGTCGAGGACGCCGTCGAGAGACTGGCTGCCGGCGCGGACCTGCTTCAGGCCTACACGGCTTTCATCTACGAAGGTCCGCTGTGGGCGCGGAAACTCAACGCCTCCATCGCAAAGGAGCAACGCCGATGACCACCACCACCACCACCGACAGCACATCCTTCGGTGGGCGCCTGCGTGCAGCGATGGACCAGCGTGGTCCCCTCTGCGCGGGCATCGACCCGCACCCGGGCCTGCTCGCCGCGTGGGGCCTGCCCGAGACCACGGCAGGGCTGGAGGCGTTCGCCCTCGGTGCCGCCGAGGCACTCGCGCCGGTGTGTGCGGCGGTCAAGCCGCAGTCCGCCTTCTTCGAGCGCTTCGGTTCTGCCGGCGTGGCCGTCCTCGAGCGCACGATCCGCCGGTGCCGCGACGCCGGAGCCCTGGTGATCCTGGACGTCAAGCGCGGCGACATCGGCACCACGGCCCAGGCCTACGCGGACGCCTACCTGGACCCGGCCTCGCCGATCGCTGCCGACGCGATCACCGCGAGCCCGTACCTGGGGTTCGGCAGCCTTGACCCGATGCTCGCCACGGCCCGCAAGCACGACGCCGGTGTCTTCGTGCTGGCGCTGACCTCCAACCCCGAAGGCCCGGACTACCAGCACGCGATCCGGCCCGACGGGCGCACGGTGGCCGCCTCGGTCCTGGACTCCCTGCGCGAAGCCAACGCCGGCGGTGCGACCCTCGGGTCCTTCGGTGCGGTGGTCGGAGCGACGATCGCCGACCCGGCGTCCGTGAACCTGGACATCCGGGGTCCGCTGCTGGTGCCCGGGATCGGTGCCCAGGGCGGGACCGCGGACGACGTACGCCGGATCTTCGACGGGGTGCTGGACCTGGTGCTGCCGTCGAGCTCGCGCGAGATCCTCGGTGCGGGCCCGGATCCGCTCGCCCTGCGCGATGCCGCCGAGCGGACCGCGGCCTCGTTCGCGGCACTGGCCCGCCGATGAGGGCGGGCCGCCTGTTCGTCGTCCTGGCCGCACTGGCGCTGGTGCTGACCGGGTGCGGACAGTCGGTGACGGAGCGCTACTGCTCGGCACTGCAGGCCCACCAGGGGATCTTCGCCGACGACGGCACCGGACTCGAGCTCATCACGAACCTGCCCGAGCTCAAGGTCCTGGCCGCTGACGCTCCCGATGACGTGCGCGCCGACTGGCAGACGTTCATCGGTGCGCTGCAGAGCCTGCACGACACCATCGCGGCAGCGCACCTGCATCCCCGCGAATTCGTGAACGGCAAGGCCCCGGCCGGGACGCCCGCGAGTACGGAGGCGTCGATCGCCGCTGCCGCGAACGAGCTGTCGGCGCCCGACGTCGTCGACGCGGCGAACGGGATCGAGCAGCAGGCAAAGGACGTCTGCCAGTTCCAGATCGGCCTGTGAGCGGGGGCAACTCCTGCGTCCTCGCCGCAGTACGTGACGACGCGGCGGGCAGTTGCGGGGCCGCGTTGCAGCAAGTCACTCCGGCTGACTAGATTGCACCCCACCCCACCCTGCACGTCGTACGTCGAGAAGAGGTCGTCCCTGTGGCCCTGCCACCACTCACTCCCGAGCAGCGCCAGGCCGCCCTGGACAAGGCCGCTGCCTCGCGACGCGAGCGGGCTGCAGTCAAGAACCGCCTCAAGCACTCGGGTGCCTCGATCGCCGAGGTGCTCGCCGAGGGCGAGACCAACCTGGTGATCGGCAAGATGCGGGTCAGTGAGCTCCTCCAGTCGATGCCCGGCCTGGGCAAGGTGCGCGCCGCCCAGGTGATGGAACGCCTGAAGATCTCCGAGAGCCGACGCGTGCGCGGTCTCGGTGCGAAGCAGATCGCGGCGCTCGTCGCCGAATTCCCCACCGGTGAGTAGTCCCGGGACCCCACCGACCAGGCTCACGGTCCTGGCGGGCCCGACCGCCGTCGGCAAGGGCACGGTCACTGCATGGCTGCGCGAGCACCACCCCGAGATCTGGATCTCGGTGTCGGTGACCACGCGAGCACGACGACCCGGTGAGGTGGACGGCGTGCACTACCGGTTCGTGAGCGACGACGAGTTCGACGCCCTGGTCGAGGCCGAGGAGCTCCTGGAGTGGGCCGTGGTCCACAAGAACGCCCGCTACGGCACCCCGCGCCAGCCTGTCCTCGAGGCGCTCGCCGCCGGCCGGCCGGCGCTCCTCGAGATCGACCTGCAGGGTGCGCGCCAGGTCCGGATGCGGATGCCGGAGGCCAGATTCGTGTTCCTGGCACCGCCGTCGTGGGACGAGCTGGTCCGCCGACTGGTCGGACGCGGCACCGAAACGCCCGACGAGCGCGAACGCCGCCTCGAGACCGCTCGTGCCGAACTCGCCGCCGAGACGGAGTTCGACGCGACGATCGTGAACCACACGATTCCCGCTGCGGTCGAAGAGTTGGTAGAGTTGATCCGGTCCTGAGGCACGTCTGTCCGGGATCGTCTTCTTCCTATCTCTGTGAGGCTCGATGAGCGTGTCCGGCACCCAGCCCGTTGCCCTGGGGATCACCAACCCCCCGATCGACGACCTGCTGACCAAGACCGACTCCAAGTACAAGCTGGTGCTCTACAGCGCCAAGCGTGCTCGGCAGATCAACGCGTACTACTCCCAGCTCGGCGAGGGCCTGCTGGAGTACGTCGGTCCGCTGGTGGACACCCACGTCCAGGAGAAGCCCCTCTCGATCGCCATGCGCGAGATCAACGAGGACCTGCTGGTCTGCGAGGACATCGACCCCGACGAGGCCGCAGCGGAGTCTGCGGCCAAGTGACGCAGACCCACTGATGAACACTGCTCAGTCCCGTCCTCATGTCGTCCTCGGCGTGAGCGGCGGGATTGCTGCGTACAAGGCCTGTGAGCTGCTCCGCCGTTTCACCGAGTCCGGGTACGACGTGACGGTCGTCCCGACGGCGGCCGCGCTGAAGTTCGTCGGCGCGCCGACCTGGTCCGCCCTGAGCGGCAAGCCGGTGAGCACCGAGGTCTGGACCGACGTCCACGAGGTGCCGCACGTGCGGATCGGGCAGACCGCCGACCTGCTGGTGGTCGCTCCTGCCACCGCGGATCTGCTCGCCAAGGCCGCGCACGGTCTGGCCGACGACCTGCTGACCAACACGCTGCTCACCGCTCGCTGCCCGATCGTCTTCGCACCCGCGATGCACACCGAGATGTGGGAGCACCCGGCGACTGCGGCCAACGTCGCCACCCTGCGCGAGCGCGGCGCCCTGGTCATCGAGCCCGCCGAGGGTCGGCTCACCGGCGCCGACACCGGCAAGGGCCGGCTTCCCGACCCGGCCGAGATCTACGCGATCGCCACCGACCTGCTCGCCCGTGGCGGCAGCCAGTCCCAGGACCTCGCCGGGAAGCACGTCGTCGTCTCGGCCGGTGGTACCCGGGAGTACCTCGACCCGGTCCGCTTCCTGGGCAACCGATCCTCGGGGCTCCAGGGCTACGCCCTGGCCCGGACCGCGGCCGCGCGTGGGGCCGAGGTCACCCTGATCGCCGCCAACGTGACCCTGCCGGATCCGGCAGGCGTGAAGGTGGTGCGGGTCGAGACGACCGCCGAGCTCCAGTCCCAGGTGATGGCCGCGGCACCGGGCGCCGACGTCGTGGTGATGGCTGCCGCGCCGGCGGATTTCCGCCCCGAGACGTTCACCGACTCCAAGATCAAGAAGGCCGAGGACGGGTCGGTTCCCGAGATCCGGCTGGCGCAGAACCCGGACATCCTGGCGAGCCTGGCCCACGACCGTCCGCACCCGGACCTGGTCGTGGTCGGCTTCGCTGCCGAGACCGGAGATGCCGCCGGGTCGGTGATGGACCACGCCCGCACGAAATTGGCTCGCAAGGGCTGCGACCTGCTCGTGGTCAACGACGTGGGCGGCGGCAAGGTCTTCGGGGCCGAGGAGAACGAGGCCGTCGTCCTCGGCGCCGACGGTTCTTCGACTCCGGTGCAGCGCGGCTCGAAGAGCGCTGTGGCGCAGGTGATCTGGGACCGCGTGGTCCTGCTGCTCGAGGCGCGTTGAAGCCGACGCGTCGCAATTCGTGAGATGCCGTCTCACCATAAGGACGGTCAGTTAGGCTGTCCGTGCACCACCCAATCCATGACTTACCGGCTCGTTTGCACCGACCGGAGAACTGCAGGAGACAACAAGTGACTGGACGTCTGTTCACCTCGGAATCTGTCACCGAGGGACACCCGGACAAGATCGCCGACGCGATCAGCGACACCGTTCTGGACGCGCTGCTGACCGACGACCCGGACAGCCGTGTGGCTTGCGAGACCCTGATCACCACGGGTCTGGTCGTCGTCGCCGGTGAGGTGACCACGAAGACCTATGCCCCGATCGCGCAGCTGGTCCGTGCCAAGATCCTCGAGATCGGCTACGACTCCTCGGTCAAGGGCTTCGACGGCAACTCCTGCGGCGTGCAGATCGCGCTGGGCCAGCAGTCCCCGGACATCGCCCAGGGCGTCGACAAGGGCTTCGAGGCCCGGGTCGACGGCTCCGGTGACGAGCTCGACAGCCAGGGTGCCGGCGACCAGGGCCTGATGTTCGGCTACGCCTGCGACGACACCAAGGAGCTCATGCCGCTCCCGATCAGCATCGCGCAGCGCCTGGCCGAGAAGCTCACCGCGGTCCGCAAGGACGGCACGCTGGACTACCTGCGTCCCGACGGCAAGACCCAGGTCACGATCGAGTACGACGAGAACGACCGCCCGATCCGCGTCGACACCGTGGTCCTCTCCACCCAGCACGCCGAGGGCGTCGACCTGGAGAACACCCTGGCTCCCGACATCAAGAAGTACGTCATCGACCCGGTGCTCGACACGTTCGACATCGCCTCCGATGGCTACCGCCTCCTGGTCAACCCGACCGGCAACTTCGTCGTCGGCGGTCCGATGGGTGACGCCGGCCTGACCGGTCGCAAGATCATCGTCGACACCTACGGCGGCATGGCCCGTCACGGTGGCGGCGCGTTCTCCGGCAAGGACCCCTCGAAGGTGGACCGTTCCGCGGCGTACGCGATGCGCTGGGTGGCCAAGAACGTCGTGGCCGCCGGCCTGGCGACCCGCTGCGAGGCCCAGGTCGCCTACGCCATCGGCAAGGCAGCACCGGTCGGCGTCTTCATCCAGACCTTCGGGACCGGTGTCGTCTCCGACGAGACCATCCAGAAGGCCGTCCTCGAGGTCTTCGACCTGCGCCCGGCCGCCATCGTCCGCGACCTGGACCTGAAGCGCCCGATCTACGCCAAGACGGCCGCCTACGGCCACTTCGGCCGTGAGCTCCCCGAGTTCTACTGGGAGCGCACCGACCGCGCCGAGGCACTCAAGAAGGTCGCCGGCATCTGATCACCGCGAACCGGCCGTCCCCACCCGGGGACGGCCGGTTCTGCGTTGGTACGGGCGTTCGGCCGGGTCGGCGGCGACTGGTTGGATGGGCCCATGACCGCAGGACCGGCCGAGGAGGGCGACGAGCAGCTCTCGCTGCCCGGCATCGCCCGTGCGAAGGCCCGGCAGGCCACGCCGCCGAAGGTGCGGAAGCCGACGGTGCTGGCCGAGGCGGATCCGATTGCGCGGGTGCTGGTGGATCTGCCACTGGCCCACCTGGACCGGCCGTTCGACTACGGCGTCCCCGAGCAGATGGCCGCCACCGCCGTGGCAGGGGCCCGGGTCAAGGTCCGGTTCGCCGGGCAGGACGTCGATGGCTTCGTGCTCGAGCGCGCAGCCACCTCCGCGCATGCCGGCCGGATCCAGCCGCTTCGTCGCGTCGTCAGCCCCGAGCCCGTGCTGGCCCCGGTGATTGCCGCTCTGGTCGCCGATGTCGCTGCGCGGTACGCCGGCACCCGGTCCGACGTGCTGCGGCTCGCCGTCCCTGCGCGACACGCGACGACCGAGAAGGTGGCGAGCACGCCAGGCTCGGCGATCACCGCGCGCGCCGACAACGGGCTGTGGGCGGCCTACCCGGGTGGCGCCGGACTGCTCGATGCCCTCGGCGCCGGCGGCAATCCGCGGGTCGTGTGGGCCGCAGGCCCGGGGGAGGACTGGGCCGTGCTCCTCGCCGAGGCCGTCGTGGCTGCGGCATCGTCGGGACGCGGCGCGCTCGTGTGCCTGCCGGACCGGCGCGACGTCGACCGCCTCGACGGTGCCCTCCGGTCCCGCTTGGGCACCGACCAGTACGTCGTCCTGACCGCTGACGCCGGTCCCGCCCAGCGCTACGCGGCGTTCCTGGCGGTCTCGCGGGGGGCCGTGCGGGTCGTGATCGGCACCCGGGCCGCGGCCTTCGCTCCGGTCCACGACCTGGGACTCGTGGCGATCTGGGACGACGGCGACGACCTGTACGCCGAGCCGCGGGCGCCGTACCCGCACGCCCGCGAGGTGCTGCTGCTGCGGGCCCAGCGTGAGGACGCGGCCGCGCTGCTCGGGGCCCACGGACGCAGTGTCGAGGCCGAGTACCTGCTGCGCAGCGGCTGGGCAGCAGAAGTGGCGCTGCCGCGTGAAGAGCTGAGGCGCAGGGTCGCGGTGTCGATAGCGGGCGCCAGCGACCGTGAGCAGGAACGCGATCCCGCCGCCGGCGCGGCCCGGCTGCCGCGCGGCGTCTTCGACGTGATCCGCGACGGGTTGGTGACCGGACCCGTCCTGGTGCAGACCCCGCGGGCGGGCTATGCGACCCGGTTGTCGTGCGACTCGTGCCGGACCCCGGCAGCGTGCCCTGTGTGCCACGGGCCGCTGGGGATCACCGCCGCCCACGCACCGCCGACCTGCACCTGGTGCGGGACCGTGGCCGCGAGCTGGCGCTGTCCGGAGTGCGGGGGCCGTGGGCTGCGGGCGCCGGTGCTCGGCGATCGGCGCACCGCCGAGGAGCTCGGTCGGGCCTTCCCGTCCGTGCCCGTCCAGAGCTCTGCGAGTGACCGGGTGCTGGCCGAGGTCGCGCGTCGCCCGGCGATCGTGGTGGCCACGCCGGGCGCCGAGCCGTGGGTGGCCGGCGGCTACGCCGCGGTGGTCCTGCTCGACACGTGGCTCCTGCTCGCCCGATCGGACCTGCGGGCCGAGGAGGAGGCGCTGCGGCGCTGGACCAACGCCGCAGCGTTGGCAGGCCCCGGCCCGGGCCCCATTCCGGGCAGGGTGATCGCTGTGGGTGACCCGGCTCGGCCGGTCCTCCAGGCGCTCGTCCGCTGGGATGCGGCCGGGTTCGCCCAGCGCGAGATCGTCGAACGGCAGGAAGCGCACCTTCCACCCGCCTCGCGCGTGGCGACCGTCAGCGGCCGGGCCGGCGCCGTCGAGCAGGCCCTGGCCGGAGTCGGGCTGCCCGAGGGTGCCGAGGTGCTGGGTCCGGTGCTGATCGAAGAGGGTGAACGGTTCGTCGTACGGGTGCCGCGGATGAGTGGCGCCGCACTGTCGGCAGCGCTCCTGACCATGCAGGCGCAGCGTTCGGCCCGCAAGGAGGCGCACCTGCGGGTGGAGGTCGATCCGGTGTCGATCGGCTGATCCTGCGATCCCTCTAGACTTTGGCCGGTCCCACGCGAAGGAGAACGAGTGTCCATCAGGCCGATCCGGCTGTTCGGTGATCCGGTGCTGCGCAGCGCTGCTCTGCCGGTGACCGACTTCGACAAGGAGCTCCGGACCCTGGTCACCGACCTCACCGACACCATGCTCGACGCGCCGGGAGCGGGACTGGCGGCTCCGCAGATCGGCGTCGGCCTCCGGGTGTTCACCTGGAACGTCGAAGGCGAGCTCGGCCACCTGATCAACCCGGTGCTCTCGCTCTCGGAGGAGATCCAGGACGGGGCCGAGGGATGCCTCTCGCTGCCGGGCCTCACCATCGACTGCCTGCGCGCGCTCTCGGTCGTGGCGACCGGGTTCGACCTGTACGGCGAGCCGGTCCGGATCGAGGGCTCCGACCTGCTCGCGCGGGCGATCCAGCACGAGACCGACCACCTCGACGGCGTGCTGTTCATCGACCGGCTGGACCGTGAGGCGCGCAAGGCCGCGATGAAGACCATCCGCGAATCCGAGTGGTTCGGGGTCGATACCCAAGTCAAGCTCTCGCCGCACCCGACCAACGGGTTCGGATTGTGAGGGTCGTCTTCGCCGGCACCCCGGAACCCGCGCTGCCCTCGCTCCAGGCGATCGCGGACAGCCGGCACGACCTCGTGGCCGTCGTCACGCGTCCGGACGCTCCGGCAGGGCGCGGTAGGAAGTTGGTGGCCTCGCCGGTCGCCGACCTGGCCGAGGAGCTCGGCGTACCGGTCCTGAAGCCCGACCACCCGCGTGATCCGGAGTTCCAGGCCGCCCTGAAGGCCCTCGAGCCGGACTGCTGCCCGGTCGTCGCCTACGGAGCCCTGTTGCCCCAGTCAGCGCTGGACATCCCCGTGCACGGCTGGGTGAACCTGCACTTCTCGGTGCTGCCGAACTGGCGCGGGGCCGCACCGGTCCAGCACTCGATCTGGGCCGGTGACGAAGTCACCGGGGCAACGACCTTCCGGATCGTCAAGGAACTCGATGCAGGCCCGACCTTCGGGCTGATGACCCAGCTGATCCACGACGACGACACGGCGGGCACCTTGCTCGCCAAGCTGGCAGAAGGCGGAGCCGGTTTGCTCGTTGCCACCCTCGACGGCATCGAGGACGGGTCGATCGAGGCGCGCGCACAGCAGGCCGACGGGGTCAGCTTCGCCCCCAAGATCCTGGTCGAGCACGCCCACGTCGACTGGGAGGACCCCGGTCTCGGCGTCGACCGGCGGATCCGGGCCTGCTCCCCTGATCCCGGCGCCTGGACGACGTACGCCGGCGAACGGCTCAAGCTCGGCCCGGTGACCCTGACCGATCGCGACCACCTGCCACCCGGCGTGCTCGAGATCGGCAAGAACGAGGTGCTGGTCGGCACCGGGACCACCCCGGTCCTGCTCGGTCAGGTCCAGCCGGTCGGGAAGAAGCCGATGCCGGCAGCCGACTGGGCCCGCGGGCTGCATGCTCCGGTCCACCTGGTGCTGGGTGCCTGATGGCGACGCGCGCGGCCACACCCGGCGACGTCGACGCGATCTGCGGCTCGCTGCCGCAGACCTGGTTCGGCACGAGCTGGGGCGACGTCCCGACGTGGCTGGTGCCGCACCGCGTCCGTGACGGCGTGGACAAGGGCCGCGGGTTCGTGCTCTACCGCAAGCCGCACCGCAGCGCCGTGGACGGTGACGGTCGCGAGTACGAGGACCTGCTGGTGATCCGGACGGCGAACGACGACGACAAACAAGCCCTGGTCGCCGCTGACGGCCCGTTCTTCACGATCCCGCACTTCAGCGGCTACAACGCCGTCCTGGTCCAGCTCTCCCGCCTGGGTGAGATCTCGTACGACGAGCTGGCCGAGGTGATCACCGAGGCGTGGTGCGCGTGCGCGCCGAAGCGCCTCGTGAAGACTCACCTCGAAGGGCTCGGACATGCCCCGGGTTGATGCCGCCCGCGGTGCTGCCTACGACGTGCTGCGGGCCGTCGCGGACCAGGACGCCTATGCGAACCTGGAACTCTCGCGGGTGCTGCGCGAGCGCCGGATCACCGGACGCGACGCTGCCCTGACGACCGAGCTGGTCAGCGGGACGCTGCGCCTGCAGGGTTCCTACGACGCCGTGCTGGCCCAGCTCGTCGCGCGGCCGCTGGATCCTGCGGTGCGCGATGCGCTGCGGCTGGGCGTCCACCAGCTGCTCTCGACCCGGGTCGCCACCCATGCCGCGGTCGGCACGACCGTCGACCTGGTCAAGGACCGGATCGGGCACAAGCCCTCCGGCCTGGTCAACGCCGTCCTGCGCAAGGTGTCGGCACGCTCGCTGGCCGACTGGCTCTCCGGGGCCTCGCTGGCTGACCGGACCTCGCACCCCGCCTGGGTGCTGGACGCGCTGGCCGAGGCCCTGGATCGTCCCTCCGAGCTCGAGGCCCTGCTCGCGGCCGACAACGCCCGACCAGCGGTCACCCTGGTCGCACGTCCGGGGCTGGCCACCCGCGAGGAGCTCGGCGGCAGGCACCTCGCCGTCTCGCCGTACGCCGTCGAGCTCGACGGGGGCGACCCGGGCGCGATTCCGGCCGTTCGTGAAGGGCGTGCCGGAGTCCAGGACGCAGGGTCCCAGGTGGTCGCCCTCCTGCTGGCACGAGCCGAGGTCGCCGGTCCCGACGAGCGCTGGCTCGACCTCTGCTCCGGCCCCGGCGGCAAGGCGGCGCTGCTCGCGGCGCTCGCGGCCACCCGGGGAGCGAAGGTGCTGGCGAACGAGCTGCAGCCGCACCGGGCCCGCCTGGTGTCCCACGGCGTGCGGGCGGCATCGGGGGGCATCCTCGGGGTGATCGCCGCGGACGGCACGGCGCCAGCGTGGCCCGCCGCCAGCTTCGACCGGGTGCTCGTCGATGCACCGTGCTCGGGCCTGGGCGCCCTGCGCCGCCGTCCGGAGAGTCGCTGGCGCCGCAGCCCGGGCGATGTCGCCGGACTGGTCGGACTCCAGCAGGCGCTCCTCGCTTCGGCGCTCGATGCGGTCCGTCCCGGAGGGGTCGTCGTGTACGCGACGTGTTCACCGGTGGTCGCCGAGACGGCAGGCGTCGTGGCCACCGTCCT